>NZ_MVHJ01000017.1 GCF_002086115.1 Mycolicibacterium bacteremicum | reverse complement strand
CAACCGTCGATCAGCTTGAGTGCAGAGAACTCGTCCTCGTCATCGCACCAACGCGACGTGACTTCGGCGATGACGGCCAGCCGGCGGGCCGCGGCGGCGGCTTCGGCCTGGGTCTCGGCCCTGACGGCGTCGATGAGCGCGTCATCGCTCATGGCCGACAGCTCCGATCGTTCGAACATGTGTGCGATTCTACCGACCTGCACTGACACGCGGCGTAGCATCTTCCGCCCCTGTGGATAACTTTGAGACGCGATGTTCCCGGCCGTTGTAGTGCGGAGTTCATTCGGCGTATGGGCGAGATTCAAGGAAGTGCCCCGAACATTGGAACGGCCCCGGGAAACACACCGGGGCCGTTCCGTGGGCCTGGAGCAACCCGCTCCGTAAAGTTCGTCGCCGCCTCAGGTACCCAAGGCGTACGACGATGCTAACTTCTTTGTGACCCGGATCACACGGCAGGGTCGGATCAGACATCCAATCGTGACCCGACGAGGATCGTCCGGTCTTGTGGCAGGTGAAAATAGCCGGCCGCATCGGCGGTGAGAAACGACGTGGCGACGAAAAGCCGCTTGCGCCAGCCCATCATGTCGGTGCTGTCACCGACGACCAGTTCCAGATGGGACAGGAAGTACGACGCGTCGTCCAGATCGATGCCGCCCTCGGTCACCTCGGCGGGCAGCATCCGCAGCGCCCTTGGGACGTCGGGACGTTCCATGTATCCGGCGTGCACGGTGACGTGCACGATCCCGTCGTCGCGGTAGCCCAGGGCGTCCACGGTGATGCGCTGCTCGTCGGACAACCTGGGCACGGGAAGCGTCTCGACCGCGACGATGATCACGTGCTCGTGCAGCACATGGTTGTGCTCGACGTTGGTGCGCATCGCCAGCGGCGTGGTGTCGTCACTGCGATTGAGGAAGATCGAGGTCCCCGGGACGCGGTCCAACGGGGGCTGTCGGTGGGCAAGCTCGTCGATGAACGGACGCAACGGCCCCTCGATCTCCCGGCGTGATGCGGTGACCAGGTGACGGCCGCGCTGCCACGTCGTCATGACGGTGAAGGCGAACACCGCGATCACCAACGGCAACCACGCGCCGTGTACCAGTTTGGTCAGGTTGGCCGCGAAGAACATCAGATCCACGATGAGCAGTGCGCCGCCTCCGATCAACAACGCCCACAGCGGCCACCTCCACTCCTGCCGGGCGTAGTAGAGGAACAGCAGTGTGGTGATCGTGATCGTTCCGCTGACCGCCATGCCGAACGCGTAAGCCAGCGCCGCCGAGGATCGGAAGGCGAAAACCAACGTCAGCACGGACATCATCAGCACCCAGTTGATCCACGGGACGTAGATTTGGCCGATCGCCTTGGCCGAGGTGTGCGTGATGCGCAGCCGCGGCAGATAGCCGAGCTGCACTGCCTGGGACACCACCGAGAACGCGCCGGTGATCACCGCCTGAGAGGCGATGACGGTGGCCGCCGTGGCCAGCAGCACCAGCGGCAACCGCGCCCACTCCGGGGCCAGCAGGAAGAACGGCGCACTGTGCACGTTGTCGTCGCGCAGCAGCAACGCGCCTTGACCGAAGTAGTTCAGGGTGCAGGCCGGCAGCACCAGGCCCAGCCACCCGATGACGATGGCCCGCCGACCGAAATGCCCCATATCGGCGTAGAGCGCCTCGGCGCCGGTGACGGCCAGCACGATCGCCGCCAAGGCGAAGAAGGCGATGTGGAAGTGTCCGCCGATGAAGGTGATGGCGTAGGTGGGAGACAGCGCGGCCAGGATCCCGGGATTGTCGATGATGCCGATCACCCCGCACGCGCCGATCGCAACGAACCAGGCGATCATCACCGGGCCGAAGAACCGCCCGACCACCGCCGTGCCCTGCCGCTGCACGCTGAACAGCGCGACGATGATGACGGCGGTGATCGGTACCACCCAGTCCTTGAGGCCGGGTTCGATGGTCTTGAGGCCCTCGACCGCCGACAGCACCGAGATCGCCGGGGTGATCATCGAGTCGCCGAAGAACAGGGCGGCACCGAAGAGACCCAGGAAGCCGAGCGCGATCGCGGTGCGGTGACCGCGCGTGCCGGCCCCACGCCGTAACAGCGTGATCAGTGCCATGATGCCGCCCTCGCCGTGGTTGTCGGCGCGCATGACCAGGGTGACGTAGGTGAAGGTGACGATCACCATGACCGACCAGAAGATCAGCGACACAACCCCGTACACGTTCGCCTCGCTCAGCGGCACCGGGTGCGGGTCGGCCGGGTTGAACACCGTCTGCAACGTGTAGATGGGGCTGGTGCCGATATCACCGAACACCACGCCCAGCGCTCCGACGATGATCGCCAGCCGCAGCGGTCGGATGGGCTGCTGCGTGGGCACGGGTTGGTCTGGCATCCCTACATCATCGGTATCAGCGCCGGATGAAGCTGCACTTCCTGCGTTTTCATGACGAAGTACACCCGCTGCCCGATCTGCAGGTCCAGGTCGGCGGCCGCGGAGGCGGTGATATCGGCGGCCAGGCCCGTGCTGCCGTCGGGCTGCTCGGCGCCGCGGACCCGGACGGTGGAGCCATGGATGTCGAGTTCGGCGATCTGCACGTCGATGACATTGCGTGGGCTGGCATGCGGGGCGTTCAGGTGCACCGCGACTGCCGAGGGGCGGAACAGTGCGACGCCGGGCGTGCCGGCGGCGAGCTCACCCAGGCCGGAAAAGGTTGCGCCCCACTGTGTGCGCAGCACACCGGGCTCGGCGAGTACTCCCGAGACCAGGTTCACCCCGGCGATACGCGCGGCGAAGTCGCTTCGCGGTGCACTCAGCACGTGACGCACGGGGCCGTGTTCCACCACCCGGCCGCCGTCGATGACGACCACCTTGTCGGCGATGGCGAGTGCATCGAGCAGATCATGGGTGACGATGACGGCGGTTCTGGCCGGGGCGAGCGGAGCGACACCGCGCCCCAGGACCTCGCGCAACAACCGACGTAGTGCCGGGGCGGCCGTGACGTCGAGGGCGGCCATCGGCTCGTCGAGCAACAGCAGCCGCGGTTGTGCCGCCAGCGCGCGGGCGACCGCGATCCGTTGCGCCTGCCCGCCGGACAGCTCGGCGGACTTGCGCGCGGCAAGCTCCTCGGCGCCGACGGCCGCGAGCCATCGGTGGGCCTGAGCCCTGGCCGCCGACCGCGAGAGCCCCCGACAGCGCGGGGCGTAGGCCACGTTGGCCTCGGCAGTCATGTGCGGGAACAGCATTGCCTGCTGGGACAGCATCGCCACACCGCGGGCGTGTGGGGGAACGAACGTGCCGGTGGCGGTATCGGTGAGGACGGTGTCGCCGAGGCTGATCCGGCCAGCATCGGGCCGGATGAGCCCGGAGATCAGCTGTAGCAGAGTCGATTTCCCGGCACCGTTGGGTCCCAGTACCGCGAGGACCTCGCCGTCGGCCAGGGTGATGTCGAGGTCGAGATCGCGCTGCCGGAAGCGGGCCTGCACCCGCAGATCGCTCACAGCGGCCCCGCCAGACGCCTACGCGCCGAGGCGATCACGATCACCGCGGCGACCACGATGAGCAACAGTGACAACGCGACGGCCGCATCGGGATCGGTTTCGCGTTGCAGGTAGATCTCCAACGGCAACGTCCGGGTCACCCCCTGCAACGACCCGGCGAAGGTCAGCGTCGCCCCGAACTCGCCCAGGGAACGCGCGAACGCCAACACCGCACCGGATATCAGGCCGGGCAGCACCAGTGGAAGCGTCACGGTGCGCAGCACGGTGGTGGGCCGTGCCCCCAGCGTGGCCGCGATCTGTTCGTAGCCCGAACCGCCCGACCGGAGCGCACCTTCCAGGCTGACCACCAGAAACGGCAGCGACACGAACGATTGCGCCAGGACGACCGCCGTGGTGGAGAAGGCGATCCGGATACCCCACAGGTCCAGTTGCTGGCCCAGCAGTCCCTGTCTGCCGAACGTGTACAGCAATGCGATACCGCCGACCACCGGCGGCAACACCAATGGCAGCAGCACCAGGGCCCGCAGCACCGATTGCCCGGGGAACCGGCCGCGGGCCAGGACCAGCGCCATCGGTACCCCCAGTAGTACGCAGACCATGGTGCTCGCACTCGCCGTCTGCAGGCTCAGCCAGAGTGCGGCTCTTGACGATTCGGAGGTGACCAGTGGAATGAAGTTCGGCCAGTCGATTCGCGACAGCACCGCGATGAGCGGCAGGATCACGAACAGTGCGCCGATGACGGCGGGCAGGTAGATCCAGGCCGGCAAGCCGACCTGACATACCCCGCCGCGAAGCCGGCCGGATCTCACGGGACGGTGAAGCCCGCCGACGACAGCACCTCCTGGCCGGCGGTACTGGTGACCAGATCGACGAACTGTGCTGCGGCTGCGCCATTACCGGCGTCGGCGAGCGCTGCGATCGGATACGTGTTGACCGCATCGGCGGACTCCGGAAACGGCACACTGGTGACCTTGGCGCCGGCGCCGGCGGCGTCGGTGACATACACCAGACCTGCATCGGCCTGCCCGGAGGTGACCTTGCCCAGCACATCGGTCACCGCGGACTCCTCGCTCACCGGCGCGAGGGTGATGCCGGTGGCCTTCTCCACCTTCTCGGCCGCCGATCCGCACGGAACCTGGGGAGCGCACACCACCACCTGGATGCCCGGCTTGGCGAGGTCGGCGAAAGTCGTTATCCGCGCTGGGTTTCCGGGTGGCGTGACGATGGTCAGGGTGTTGCTGGCGAAATCGACCGGCGCCCCGTCGACGATGCCGGCGTCGACCGCCTTGGTCATGTTGCCGGTGTCCGCCGAGGCGAACACATCGGCCGGCGCGCCCTGGGTCAACTGCGCGACCAGATCCGAGGACCCGGCGAAGTTGAAGGTCACCGTCGTTCCCGGGTGGTCCTTTTCGAAACGGGCGCCCAGTTCGGTGAACGTCGTCTTCAACGAGGCGGCGGCGAACACCGTCAGCTCGCCGGTACCGCTGTCCGGCGCTGCGGTGTCCGGCGTCGAGCAGCCGGCCAGCAGCGTCACGGCGCCCAGCGCCGCGGTCACGGCGGCGATCGTTCTCACGACATCCCTCCGGGGGTTTCGACGATGACATTGGTGGCCTTGACCACGGCGACGGCCAGCGCACCGGGTTCCAGACCCAGTTGCTGGGCGGAGGTGGTGCTCATGAGGGACACGACGGTGAACGGTCCGCACTGCATCTCGACCTCGCACATCACCCGGTCGGCGGTCACCCTGGTGACCAGTCCGACGAGGCGGTTGCGCGCCGAACTGCTGGCGCCGGTCGGGTCCGCCGGGGGTGCGGCCTGTTCGCGGACAAACGCGGCCAACACATCGCCGGCGATGACCTTGCGTCCGGCCTCGTCCTTGAAGGAGGCCAGCGCGCCACTATCGGTCCAGCGACGGACCGTGTCATCGCTCACCCCGAGCAACGCCGCCGCATCCTTGATCCGGATTGCGGACACAAAACACCTCCTCGATCCGCGTATGCGGTCAGGAAAGCATAGAACATCCGCGTTTGCGGATTCGGCTCAGATGCCGGGGTGTCATGCCGTCCGGCGTGGAGTGAGCGCGACGAACACCAGGTCGAGCACGCGCGGCCGGCCGGCCTCCTCGGCGGTTCGGCGGGAGGCGATGTTCAGACCGTCGATGGTGCCGATCAGGTGCTGGTCACGGTCGGCGCTGACATCGGCGGCCCATCGGCGCTGCGCCTGGCTCGCGTAGTGGTGGCCGGCATGATCGGTGTCCACCACCTCCTCATGGATCTCGGCGCCGGGGATCCAGCAGACGCGGCCCGGCACAACGGCGAGCACCCCGACCACCGCGTCGGCGACGGTGATCGCATGCAGCTGCCCCGCGGCATGCCAGGTGCGCAGATCGTCGAAGCCGGCGGCCGCCACATTCTGGGCCAGTACCGGATTGAGCGTGCGGTAGCGGGCACGCACCAGAGCCAACGCGTCCTCGACCCGCGCGAAGGGAGTCAGCTGAACCTGCGGGTCGGGCACTCCCAGATCGCGGCAGCGCGCGGCATGCACCGTCTGATCCAGCACGATGTCGGGACCGTCCAGTGTCGCCGGCCGGGCCCGCAGCCGCAGCGCCTTCGGCGCGAACTCCGTCCATTCCGCGGCCACACAGTGCGCCAAGGCATCCACATCATCGAAGGTGTGCGCGATGATCTCGACGAACGGCCTGCTGATGTTGCGTCCCTGAAACCTGATCCCGCCCAACAGCTCTCCACCCTCGGTGCGGACCATGCGCTGCAGGTAGTCCGACGAGGTCACCCCGGGGAGATCTATGTGATCGGAGAACGAGCGGGCGAACGCGTCATCGGAGGTGCGGGCCAGCTCCTCGGCCAACCACGCCGACACATGCCGGCGGCCCGGCGCGCCGAACATCGCTTGCGCCAGGTCGTATTCATGGGCAAGCGATGGCCATTCCTCGATCGAGGGCATGCATCCATTCAACGCGACGTTCGCGCCGCCGCCAACGTCGTCACGCCGGGGTGGGCGCGGTCACCTCGGCGGCCACCACCTGCGCGGCGGCCCGCAAGGCAACCCAGTCGCCGCGCCAGCCCAGCAGGTGCACGGCCAGGTCGGCGGTCCGCGCGGGCTGATCCGGCTCGCCGAGGCCGTCGGCACGCAGGTTCGGCAAGCTCTCCACCAGCCGGAAGACCGTATCGGCGTCCCCGCTGACGTCCAGGGCGCCGGGTGCCGGGGCGATATCGGCTATCACCCGCGTCGAGAGCTCCCGGTAGGCGTTGCGCAATTCGGTGCGTTGCCGATGAAATTCGATGAACTGCGGGTCGCGCACCTCGGGAAGCAGATACAGGATGCCCAGATTCCAGGGGCTGTCCCACAGCAGGCGGCAGTCCAGGAAGCTGAGGGCGTGCAACAGCACCACCGACGGCTCGGTCCGGTCAGACAGCTGCCGCGCGGCGGTCAGCGACGACACCACGGTGCCGCTGAGCAGCGCGGCCAGGATGTCGTTCTTGGTGCGGAAGTGGTGATACAACGAGGCCTGCCGGATCCCGACGGCCTCGGCGATCTGCCGTGTCGAGGTGGCCGCCACACCGGAGGTGGTGAACAGCTCGGCGGCCGCGTCGAGCACCTCGTCCCGCGCGGTCCGGCCGGGACGTTTGCGCCCCTCCAGTCGGGGACGGCCGCTCGCGGGGGTGCGCACGTGCCGATCCTGCCAGTCCGACAGGCTCGACACGTGCGCCACCGCCGATGTGTCCCGGCTCAGGACCGGGCCGCCGTCAGCACCTCGGGTGCGGGTGCCGGCTCGACCTGCTCGGTCTCGGCGGTTGTCCGCTTCGTCGCGAACAACGCCACGACCAGGTAGGCGACCAACGATGCCGCCCCGGCCAGCAGGGTGCTCCATCCGTCGGCCGACGCCGTCACCAGGTCGTTCGGGATGAAGAACAGGGTGTTGTCGACGCCGTAGATCGTCGGTGTGAGCACGAAGAAGGTCATCCGCACCCCGATACCGACCACGATCGCGGCCCACGCCGCCGCGGCGCCGCCGCGCGACCAGTACAGGCCGAGGATGAACGGGACCACCAGGCTGGCCAGCAGCAGATCGAAGGCCAGCGTCAGCAGGATGCCGGTCTGCGGCACCCGCAGGGCGACGATGCCCGCCAGTACGGCCATCGGCAGGGTGGCCCATCGGGTGGCGGTCAGCACCCGCGGGGTCATCGTGACCGCATCCGCGTCGATGCGCAGGATGTTGCGGATCAGCACCGCCGCCGTGGACAGCAGAATTCCGCTGATGGTGGTCAATGTCGCCGCCAGCAGGCCCGAGATGACCACGATGGCCAACCAGGCCGGTGCGTACCCGCCCAGCAGCGTGTACAGGATCGGACCGTCGGCGACATCGTCACCGACGATGCTGACGGCGGCCAGCGCCACGAATGACAAAGGGATGCAGAGCATCAGCAGTCCGGCGGCAGCCGCGAAGCATGCCTTCTGCGCACCGCCCGGTGTGCGGGCCGAGAACACCCGCTGCATCAGGTCGATGGCCACCAGGTTGCCCAGGCCCAGCGCGATGATGGTGGCCCAGTTGATCACCGCTCCGGAATCGCTGGAGGTCAGCTGCGCGAGATCGCCGGCGCCCATGCCCTCGGGAGCGCTGAAGCCGTGCGTGGTGGCCACCCACGCCACCAGTGCCGCAACGCCGATGACATTGACGATGACGCAGGCGACACCGGTGTACACCGAGGCGAACATGCCACCGCTGATGGTGTACAGCAACGCCAGCGGAATGGTGAGCAGAATGGCGTAGGCATACGAGACACCCAGGAAGCGCTCCAGCAGGAAGCCGACCGCGACCAGGTTCCCGGCCAGCAGGATGATGAAGCTGGCGATGGTGAGAAATGACGACGCGACCTCGGTGCTGCGGCCGAAGCGGTTGCGGAAGTACTCGGGCAGCGTCACGACATCGGCTGCGCGCATCCGCTTGGCGAAGAACAGGCCCATCAGTAGCAGGCACAGCGCCAGACCGATCGGCAGCGCAGCGCCCGCCCAGAACCCGAAAGCCGCTGACAGATCGGCATTACCGATGGTGGCGTTGGAGTCGACGGGCTGCGCGATCAGCACGGCGGTCACCAGTACCGCGGGCAGGGCGCGACCGGCGACCAGATAGTTCGAACAGTCGCCGCGCACGCGGCGGGCGGATATGACACCGCTGACGGTGAGGATGAGCAGGAAGACGGCAACGCCGGCAATGATCATGGCGGGACTCCAAGAGGGAGTAGGGAGTGGTGGGTCGGCGACGTTGCCGGGCAGTATTCGGGTGCGGTGCAGATCAGTGGGTGGCGAGGGCCTTGCGGCCGAAAGTCGCCAGGGGATGGGCGCCCTCGGGCAGTGTCACCTCCCCTCGGGCGAGACGCTCCTGCAGATAGCGGAAGCTCTGGGCGGTCTGCGCGAACAGGTGCTCGCCGGCGATCACGGGTGCACGTACCGGCCTGCCGTTGTCGGCGAACGCCGGTAGCGGTGCGACTTCGGTGTCGTCATCGACATTGACGAACAGCGGGAAGGAGTAGCGCTCCTCGGCGACCTTGCGGACCCGGTGCGTGGTGGCCACGAACTCCCCATTGGTCCAGATCTCCAGCAGATCACCGATGTTGAGGACGAAGGCTCCGTCGATGAGCGGTACGTCGATCCATGTCCCGGCGGCGTTGAGCACCTCCAGGCCGGGGGCCGTCGGGCGCAACAACGTGAAGCACTCGTAGTCGGTGTGCGCACCGATTCCGGGGCGGTCGGCCGCGGCCGGGTCGAACGGGTAGTGGATCAGCCGCAGCTGCGACGGCGGGGCGGTGACATGGCGGTCGAACCGGTCCGCCGGCTCGCCCAAGGCGACCGCGAAGGCGCGTAGCAACCGGCGCGACAGCGCGAACACCGCGTCGTACCAAGCGGTCACGGCCTCCCGGAACCCGGGCAGCGCGGGCCACTGGTTGGGCCCCAGCAGCGGATGGCCGGCCAGATAGCGCGGGTCGTCGTCGGGCAGGTCGAGGGACAGATCGAAGGCTTCCTTGGCGTCGACGGTGCCGGCGGCGAAAACCTCTTCACCCGGCGGGACGTAACCCCGGTGGTTGCTCGACCGGCCGATGTGCACCCGGTGCTTTTCCTGTTCGTCGAGGGCGAAGAACGCCCGGGTCGCAGCCAGCAGGTCATCGAAGAGACGGGGATCGATTCCGTGGCCGACGATCTGGGCGAAACCCACCCGGCGGGCGGCGTCACCGAGCTCGGCCACCGCCCGCGCGTATCCGGGATCGTCCTCGTCGAGCAGGGCGGCGATGTCGAGCACCGGTACCTCGGTGAAATCAGCAGTCATATCGAGTCCTAAAGGGGAAGAAGGTCATCGGAGCGGTCGAGCGCGACCACGGTCCAGCGGCGCCGGATACCGGCGCCCGCGGCATCGCGCTCGGCGGTGCTCACCTCGGCTGCCCCGAGATCGGGGGCCAGGTCATCGCCGATCCGGAACGGCAACGTCGAACGGGTGATGTGCCAACCGGATCGGTCGACCACACCCAGGGAGACCTCCATGTCCAGCAACGTCCGGGCCATGTCCAGCTCGACCGCGCCGACAGCGGCGGCCAGGTCGGCAGCTGCACCGGTGTCCAGGCCGATATCGCGGCCGCGCACGAACCCGAACCGGTCCCCGACCCGCAGCAGCATGCCGAGCCGGCCGGAGGCATCGTGCAGGCGCAATTCCAGACTGCCGGAGGAGTATTCGTCGGTCACCCAGTCCTCGTGATAGTCCCGGCCGACTCCGGTTTCGACCAGGACGCCATCGGCCAGGTGCAACCGGCCCCGGTCGGGAAGATCCGCGGCCGGATGCAGATCCAGCTCGCGGTGCCAGGTCCACACCCCGTCGTCCTCGCCGAGGTGACCGGCGAAGGCCTGCTGGCGGCACAGCTGCACCAGGTCGTCCCGGGTGAGGGTGTCCAACGAGGTGCCGGTGATCGGCGCCATGTCCGCGGGCGTGCGCAGGTCGACGTAGAGCTCACCGGCCTGTAACCAGTGCACCTCGGTGGTGGTGTCGATCTCGTTGTCGGGCAGGGCGATCGCCGTGCGCCGCCAGCAGCGGTGCGTCAGATCGGACCGGGTGGCGGCGGTGCCGGGACGTGTCCGACGCAGATAACCCGGCCAATCGCCGTGGTGGGTGATGTCGACACCGGATTCCCAGGCCTGCAGGGTGCACCCGAAGCCGACGACCTCGCTACCGTCGGACAGCTCGACCCGCCCCAGCGCCATCGGGGCGGGCAGGGCGGCCAAAAAGTCACCGAGCATCGCGGTGCCCACCGACCACAGTTCGCCGGCGATCGTGGTCCCCGCACCGGGTGCGACCCGCACCAGACCCGGCTTGGGTGGCTCGGTGTCCAGCCGGGCCAACCGGTAGTGCGGTGCGGTGCGCGCCGGACCGATCCAGCGTGCGCCGCGGTCGTCGAGCTGCCAGGCCAGCGGTTGGCCGCGCAGGTGCGCACCCACCACCAGCAGCACGGTGGCGTCCAACCCGGCCCGCACCGGCCACGGGTCCGCGGTCGTCGGCGTGTCGGTCAGCCGCCGCGCGATGTCGAGGGCCACCGCGTCCGCGCCGGCCCGGGCGAGCACGCTCACCCCGAATTGGGCTCCTGCGGAATCGGTTCCGGCCGGTACGGCGACGGCGCACAGATCCATCAGATTGCAGAAGTTGGTGTAGACGCCCATCCGCGAGTTCGCCCCGACCGGGTCGGCGGCCACCTCGGCGATCGTCGGATGCCCGGTCGTGGTGGGCACCAGCAGGGCATGGCAGTCGGCGAGTTCGGCCATTGCCGTGGCGGTCAACTCGGCCAATCGCACCCGGTCTTTCAGCAGCCGGGTGGCCGGCACCGCGCCCGCGGACCCGATGATGGCGGCGACGGTCGGATCCAGGTCGGGGGAGTCGCGGTGGGCGTCGACGAACGCCCCGACCGCCTCGTGCCGCTCGGCGACCAGCCCACCGTCATAGAGCAACCGGGCCGCAGCCAGGAAGGGCTCCAGGTCGATCTCGACCAGGTCCACCCCGAGTCGCTGCGCCGCGCCGCGGAACAATTCTGCCCACTCGGCGGACAGTCCGGGCAGCTCCTTGGGCACCGCCACGCGCGTCGCCGGTGGCGCCGCCAGCGGTGCGTCCGGCGGGAACGGCCGGGCCCCGCCGCCGATCACGCCCATGGCGGCGTCGGCGGTGGCCAGGTCGCGGGCAAAGACCGTCACACAGTCATAGGACCGGCAAGCCGGCACCACACCGTCGGTGGGCACCACACCGAGGGTGGGTTTGATGCCGACGATGCCCTGCAGGGCGGCGGGCACCCGGCCGGAGCCGGCGGTGTCGGTGCCCAGCGCGATGTCCACCAGGCCGAGCGCGACCGCCACTGCGGAGCCCGAACTGGAGCCCCCCGAGATGTATTCGGGGCGGCGGGAGTCGCGCACCGGGCCGTAGGGGCTGCGGGCGCCGACCAGGCCGGTGGCGAACTGGTCCAGGTTGGTGGCCCCGATGATGACCGCACCCGCCGCGCGCAACCGGGCCACCACTGTGGCATCGGTATCGGCCGGCCCGTCGGCGTAGCTGGGGCAGCCCGCCGTGGTCGGGATGCCGGCGATGTCGATGTTGTTCTTCACCGCGGCGACCAGACCCGCCAGCGGCAAACCGGGGCCGGCGGCATCGACGGCACGGGCGTCGTCCAGCGCATCGGCCAACCGGCGCAACGTGATCCAGACCTCCGGGCGGTCGGCGGCCTCGATGGCGGCGTAGGCGGCCCGGACCCGATCTACCGCGGTCATGCCGCACCGCCGGTGCCGACGACCACCAACGGGGTGCCCGGATCGACCAGATGCCCGGCCGAAACCAGGATCTGGGTCACCACACCGTCGGACGGTGCGCGCAGCACCGTCTCCATCTTCATCGCCTCCAGCGCCAGCAGCGGCTGGCCGCTGACGACCTGCTCGCCGATCGCGACATCCACCTTCCACACGCTGGAGGAGAACGGCGCATCGACACGGTGATCACCGTCGTTGAGCACGAGGTCGTCGGTGGCCACCGGGGCGTTCGACGCGGCCCGCTCGGCACGGTCGAATTCACCGGCCCGTTCCCACGCCGCCCGTTCGGCGGCGAATGCCGTGGCCTGCCGGTCGCGGAACGCCGCGATGTCGGCGGCGTTGTCGGCCAGGAACCGGTCGTGCTCGGCCAGCGAGAAGGTGCCGTCGGTGATGTCGACATGGCCGCGCCCGGCGGCCATGTCGGCGCGCAACTCCAGCAGTTCCTCGGCCGAGACCGGGTACCAGGAGATGCGGTCGAAGAACCGCAGCAGCCAGGGGCTGCCCGGCTCGAACGGCGCGGTGTGCCGGTAGCGGCTCCACACCTGGGTGGTGCGTCCGACGAATTGGTAGCCGCCCGGGCCCTCCATACCGTAGATGCACAGGTAGGCACCGCCGATGCCGACAGAGTTCTCCGCGGTCCAGGTGCGGGCCGGGTTGTATTTGGTGGTGACCAACCGGTGGCGGGGATCCAGCGGGGTCGCCACCGGTGCGCCCAGGTAGACGTCACCCAGGCCCAGTGTCAGGTACTCGGCGGCGAAGACCGTGTCGTACACCTCGGCCTGGTCGGCCAAACCGTTGATGCGACGGATGAATTCGATGTTCGACGGGCACCACGGCGCGTCGTCGCGCACTCCCGAGGTGTACCTGGCGATCGCTTCCCGGGTGGCCGGATCGTCCCAGCTGAGCGGCAATCGGACCTGGCGGCTGGGCACCACCAGCTCCGAGGAGGCCGGCAGCTCGTCCTCGATCTCGGACAGCAGCCCCAGCAGCCGCGATACCGGCAGCACATCGGGGTCGACGTGCACCTGCAGCGACCTGATGCCCGGCGTCAGGTCCAGGATGCCGTTGGCGCTGCCGTCCAGCCGGGTGTGCAAGGCGTGTACCCGGGCCCGCAGCGCGAGATCCAGGACGATATCCCCGTATTCGATCAGCACGTTGTCATCGCCGCTGCGCCGGTAGGTGACCGCGGGTGCGCCGTCGACACCCGCGCGCCGGGCCAGCACACCGTCGTCACCGTCGCCGCCCCGGGGCAGCGGGCTCACCCGACGTGGGCCGAGCGCGCTGCGTGATGGGGCCGCCGCCGCGCGCACCGGGACGAAGCGCACGGTGTCGCCGGGCCGCAACTGGCCCAGTTTCCAGCGCTGCGCGGCAATCACCGTGACCGGGCAGACGAATCCGCCCAGGCTCGGGCCGTCCGGGCCCAACAGGATCGGGGTGTCCCCGGTGAAGTCCAGCGCGCCCACCGAATAGGCGTTGTCGTGGATGTTGGACGGATGCAGTCCCGCTTCGCCGCCGTCGGGGCGGGCCCACTGCGGTTTCGGGCCCTCCAGTCGTACCCCGGTGCGTGCGGAGTTGAAGTGCACCCGGTAGGACGCGTCGAACAGGGTGTCGATGTCGTTGCGGGTGAAGAACTCCGGTGCCCCGTGCGGACCCTCGGTGACGGCGAGCTCCCATTCCCTGGCGAACACCGGGCGGGATTCCTGCGGAACCGGGCCGGCGGACCCGGCCGTCGCGGTGCGGGTGCGCAGCACGTCACCGGCGTGCAGCTCACGACCGCCGTGGCCGCCGAACCGGCCGAGGGTGAACGTGGCGGCGCTGCCCAGGTAGGTGGGGACGTCCAGCCCGCCGGCCAGCAGCAGATAGGTTCGCAGGCCCAGGGTTTCGGCCGCGCCGATGTCGAGCACGCCGCCGGCGGGTACCTCGATCGGTTCCCACATCGGCACGGGCACGCCATCGACGGTGACCAGACACTCGGCCCCGGTGACGCACACCGTGGTGGGGTGGCTGAACCGCAGGGCCGGGCCGGACGCCGTGCACTCCAGGCCGGCGGCCTGCTCGGGGTTGCCCAGCGCGTGGTTGCCGAGCCGGAAGGACAGATCGTCCATCGGACCACTCGGCGGCACCCCGACCTGCCACAGCCCGATCCGGCCCGGCGCGTCCTGCACGGTGGTCAGCAGGCCGGGACGCTCGACGGTGATCCGCGGCCGCGGGTCGCGCACGTCGGCCAGGGTGGCGGTGCTGTGCCGCGCCGCCCGCACATCCGGGTGGGCGATGGCGGCGCCGAGCATGCCGATGTTGACCTCGATTCCGTGCAGTTCGGTCTTGGCCAGCGCCTCGGCGAGCCGGTCGAGGGCGGCGTCGCGGTCGTCGGCGACGGTGATCACCTTGGCCAGCAACGGGTCGTAGGAGGCGGTGACCTCGGTGCCGTCGGCGACCCAGCCGTCCACCCGGACATGGGGGTGACCGGCAGGGTCGGGGAATCCGACCTTCGTGATGGTGCCGGTGCTGGGCCGGTAGTCGCGGGTGGGGTCCTCGGCGTAGATCCGCGCCTCGACGGCGTGACCGGCGACGGCGACGGTACCGCAGGGATGGTCGTCGAACATCGCGGTGTCACCGGTGGCCAAGCGCAGCATCCAGCCGGCCAGGTCGACACCGGTGACGGCCTCGGTGACCGGATGTTCCACCTGCAGACGGGCATTGACCTCCAGGAACGACGCCTCCTCGCGGACGGGGTCGTAGACGAACTCGACGGTGCCCGCCGAGCGGTAGTGCACCGCGGCGGCCAGCGCCCGCGAGGTGGCCTGCAACTGTGCACGCACGGCGTCGGGCAGCGCCGGGGCAGGTGCCTCCTCGACGACCTTCTGGTGCCGCCGCTGCAGCGAACAGTCCCGATCGCCCAGCGACAGCACCCTTCCGGTGCCGTCGCCGAAGATCTGCACCTCGACGTGGCGGGCATTCTCGACGTAGCGCTCGACGAACACCCCGGTGGAACCGAAGCTGCGCTCGGCCTGCGCGACCACCCGCTGATAGGCCGTCCCCAGATCATCGGCGTGGCGGCACACCTGCATACCGATGCCACCACCGCCCCCGGTGGCCTTGAGCATCACCGGATAGCCGATGGTGTCGGCGGCGGCCACCGCGGCGTCGAGGTCGTCGAGCAGATCCGAACCGGCGAAGATGGGTACGCCGGCGGCGCGGGCCGCCGTCCGCGCGGTGTGCTTGGTGCCGAATTCCCGAAGCTGCGCGGGGCTCGGCCCGGCGAAGGCGATGCCGGCAGCTTCGACGGCCGCCGCGAAATCGGCGTCCTCGGAGAGGAAACCGTAACCCGGGTGCACGATGGTGGTCCCGGTGGCCGCGGCGGCATCGAGAATGGCGTCGGTGCGCAGATAGCTGTCGCGCGGAGCGGCGGGCCCGATCCGCACGGCCCGGTCGGCCAGCGCGACATGCGGTGCACCCCGATCGGCGTCGGAGAACACCGCGACGGTGCGCATGCCCAGTGTGTTTGCGGCGCGGATCAGGCGCACCGCGATCTCGCCGCGGTTGGCGATCAGGACGGTGTGCTTCATGCGCCGGTTCCTCCTCGGGTGACGATCATCCGGACCGGCGTCGGGTCGAATGCGTTGCAGGGGTTGTTGATCTGCGGGCAGTTCGACACCAGTACCAGCGTGTCGATATCGGCGCGCAGTGCGACGCGCTTGCCGGGGCCCGACAGCCCGTCGACGATGCCGAGCGCGCCGTCGGGATCCACCGGCACATTCATGAACCAGTTGATGTTGCTTGCCATGTCGCGTGCCGACAGGCCGTGCCGGGAGCCTTCGATCAGGAAGTTGTCCAGGCAGCCGTGCTGGGCGCGGGTGTGCTGGCCGTAGCGCAGGGTGTTGGACTCCTTGGAGCAGGCCCCGCCGAGGGTGTCGTGCACGCCGACCTCGTCGGCGACGACCGTCATCAGTGCATCACCGGTGTCCGCGCGCAGCACCGAGCCGGTGGTCAGCGCGATACGGCCCTGGCGCCGAATGGTTTCCGGTGCCGAATACCGCACCCCGGTGTCGGCGGCCGAGTACAGCAGGCAGTCGACGGCCTGGTTTCCGGCTAGATCGACGATGGTCAGCACGTCGCCGGCGCGCACGATCGCCGACCAGGAGGCGCGGGCGGGGACGTGTTCGTCGAGCACGACGGTGCCCGGGATCAGGGCGGGAATGTCCACAGTGGTCACAGCTGTCCCCTTGCGGTGAGGTCGGCGTCGGTGTTGACGATGGCCTGGGTGTGTTCGGGACCCAACGGCCCCAACAGGTCTCCGCTGACCAGTCGGTCCAGGTCGGTACTGGCCGGCCAGGCGTGTACCTGCAACGGGGAACAGGTGAACCGTGGGCGCGGGTCCAGTGGGTGGGCGGTGTTGGCCAGCAACACGATGGCGTCGACATGCAGCAGCAGGTCCACCGTCGTGCCGGCGCCGGCGGAGCCCAGCCATCGCAGGGTGCCGTCGGCGTCGACCCGAACCCCCTGGAAGAAGGACACCGAGGGTGGCAGGTCGCGACGGTCCATTCCGTGCTTGAGCGCGGCGAGGGTGAACAACTCGCGGCCGGCGGGGGAGGCCGACTCCGGTGCTGCCGCCCCGTAGCGCTCCGTATTACCAGTCCGGGTGGATGTTCCGGTCAAGGCGTCGTGCCGGGTGGAGGTGTCGGCGACGACGGTGGCCAGGGCCCGTCCGAACCCGCTGAGCAACGGATGGCCCGTGCCGAGGTAGGCCTGCCAGGGCACCTTTACGGTGTCGGCGACGTTGAGTCGCTCATATGTGGCGTCGGCACGGTGCAGCAGCAGGTGCGCGCAGGCGTCGCCGTCGGTGTCGGTGAGCCGGATGCGGGTGCCGCGGGCCAGTACCGCGCTGGTATATCCGCTCGGGGCAACGGTTTCCGACCACACCAGCGCACCGGCGGGCACGCCGGCGGGCGCCGAGGGTGAGGTCGATGCCGGCTGATGGCGCATGAACTCGGCGGTGCGGCCGTGCTGGGCGCGCGCATGCGCCCGGGCGCCGGCGGTGGTGGCCGTCTCGGATGTGCTCGAAACAGTGGTGCTCACTGATCACTCTCACGCAGTCGGGAGTCCGTGTGGGACCGGACTTTCTGTCAGGTGACAGTTTTCGGGGCGGATGCGATGCGGTGGTTGCGCTGATGTAACCGATGATTCGGGGACTGTTAACAACGCGCGTCGAATGTTTCTGTCAAGTGACAGGTATCCGGTGGCCCTGCTCGGTCGGGCTGACGGGCACAATCGTCACCGTGGCCGACTTCGACCTGTCCGTCGAGGAACTGCGGTTGGTCGCGCGCCACGTCGCCGATACCGCCGACGCGCTGCTGCCGATCTACGAGCGCGCACACCCCGACGACCCGCGGCCACGCCGCGCGGTGGACGCGGCTCGGGTGTTCATCGCGGGAGCCCCACGCAGCGGCCTGCAACGGAGCGCATCGATGGATGCACACCGCGCGGCCGCCGAGGCCGACACCGAGTCGGCGCGACTGGCCGCCCAGGCGGCCGGTGATGCCGCCTCGGCGGCGTACCTGCACCCGATCGCCAAGGCCCATCAGGTGGGCCACATCCTGCGCGCGGACGCCAACGCCGCCCGCATCGCAGAGATCGCGGACGGGCCGCAGGCGGCGGCGCGGGTGCTCGACGTGACGCGGCGGCAGATGGACGCCGGCGTGGTCGACGTGTTGCGCCGTTATCCGGCGCCGAGGCCGGGGCCGGGCCGGGTGGCCCAGCTGATGTCCGCCCTGGACGCCGCGCTGCGCACCCGATGACGTGCACAAAGCCCGGGCCGCGGGGCACCGGCCGGCGGACCCGGCGTTGCTACGATTGCCGGCGTGCCCGACGATAACGAACCCGAGGTCGACGACACCGAGGTCGATACGGCCGCCGACGACGAGGGGAAATCGTCGCGCAGTCCGGCGGTCATCGCCGTGATCGCGATGCTGGTGGCCATCGCCACCCTCGGTGCGTCGGCGTACATGTGGCGCAACCCGGTCAACGCCGGGCCGGACACCCCGGCCGCCGCTCAGCCGCCCGAGGACTTCAGCCAGGAGGAGCGCGACCAGGCCGAGGCCAAGGTGTGTGACGCCTTCGCGCTCGTCAGCGTCGGCGTCGCCAACAGCAGTGCGCTGCAGCCCCAGCAGGGTCAGGCCGACTTCGGCGCGGCCATCGCCGTCGCCGCCAACGCCCGACTGGCGCTGCTCGGCGGCGGGCAGCTACTGCTCAACCGTGTCGATCCCGCCACCCCCGACGAACTCGCCGAGGCGGCGCGTAATTTCGGCAACACGCTGATGGATGTGGGCGCGGCGGCCATCGCCGAGATCCCGACCAGTGACCCCGCCCAGACACAGCGCCTACAGGATGCCGACACCGAGAACACCAAACTCGACGAGCTGTGCAACCCCGACGGTGATCAGCCGGCGCCGCCGCCCCCGCCACCGGGGGCACCCGCCCCGGTCCAGCCCCCTGGCTGAGCTTGCTGAGTGCCCGCTCAGCGACTTGTGCAGTGTGGATTCATCTTTCGGACATGTCGATGATGTGGCCGCGACCACCGCATCGACGTGTGAATTGTCACCGGCGTCAGCGTAGGGGCCCGTTCAGAGCAAAGGTCATATAGTTTTCAGCCATGGATGAGTGCCGATGACGAACACGCTGGCCTCGGCCCTGGCCGCAACCCTGACCGCCAGTGACCGCGATCTGGTCCTGCTCGCCGACTCGACGTGGACCCGCCACCCGTGGCAGGAGATCCATGCCCGGGCCGAGAACGCCGCCGAACGACTGCGCGACCAGGAGATCGCTCGCATCGGCCTGGTCGGTGCCCCCACCGCCGAACTGATCGCCACCGTCATCGGCGCGTTCTACGCCGGAGCCGCCGTCTCGATCCTGCCCGGCCCCGTCCGCGGGGCCGATATCACGCAGTGGGCCCGCGCGACCCAGGCCCGGTTCCGCGGCATCGACGTCCAACTCGTCGCCAGCCAGGGCGACTACCTGGACCGGATTCGCACCGCCGACGAGGGGCCGGCCATCGCCGAGCTCACGGAGCTGGCGTTTCCGCAACGATCCTCCGGTCTGCGGCCGGCCGACGTGGACGCCCCGGCGGCGATCCTGCAGGGGACCGCCGGATCGACCGGCACACCGAAGACGGTGGCGTTGCCGCCGGCCTCGGTGTTGGCCAACCTGAGCGGTCTGAACAATCGCATCGGGGTGCGTTCCGGCGATGTCGGCTGCTCCTGGCTGCCGCTCTATCACGATATGGGTCTGAGTTTCCTGCTGGCGGGCGCCCTTGGCGGGACCGAGCTGTGGCAGGCCCCGACCGCGGCGTTCCAGGCCTCCCCGTTCCGGTGGCTGAACTGGCTGTCCGACAGCCGCGCCACGATCACCGCGGCACCGAACATGGCCTACGGCATGATCGGCAAGTACTCGCGCCGCGTCAGCGATGTCGACCTGGCGGCGCTGCGCTTCGCCCTCAACGGCGGTGAGCCCATCGACTGCGAACTCACCGAGCGGTTCGCCGTCGAAATGGCGCGTTTCGGATTCTCGGCGGGTGCCCTGTCGCCGTCCTACGGGCTGGCCGAATCCACCTGCGCGGTGACGGTTCCCGTGCCCGGCGACGGGCTGCGCATCGACGAGACCACGTTCATCACCGCCGAGGGCAGCGCGCCCCGCAGGCACGCCGTGCTCGGCGTGCCGATCGACGGCATGCAGGTGCGCATCGAGCCGTATGACGGCGGCGCGACCGAGGTCTCCGATCGCGAGATCGGCGAGGTCGCCATCCGTGGGACGTCGATGATGTCGGGTTACCTCGGCGAGCGCCCGCGCGGCGCCGAGGACTGGTTCCGCACCGGCGATCTCGGTTATCTGGTCGACGGAGACTTGGTCGTCTGCGGCCGCGCCAAGGAGATCATCACGGTGGCCGGCCGCAACATCTTCCCGGCCGAGGTCGAGCGGATCGCCGCCCGGGTGGCCGGTGTGCGCGAAGGCGCCGTGGTGGCGGTCGGTATCGGCGAGGGGTCGGTGCGTCCCGGACTGGTCGTCACCGCCGAGTTCCGCGGACCCGATGAGGCGGGTGCCCGTGCGGAACTGATGCGGGAGGTGGCGTCGGGGTGCGGGGTGGTGCCCGCCGATGTGGTGTTCGTCAAGCCGGGCACGCTGCCGCGCACCTCGTCGGGCAAGCTGCGCCGACTGGAGGTCAAACGCGGTCTCGAGGTCGGCGCCGGCTAACCGTTCATCGAGTTCCACGGGCAGAACGCGATGGTCGCCGTGCCGACCACGAACGTCGCGACGTCTTCCGGAACGCGGTCGCCGTCGATCACGACGTCGACGACGTCGAGCTGATCGACACCGCCATCCATTGTGGCGCACAGCTTCTGGGCGCTCGCGATGGCGGCGCCCGGGGTGTAGAAGCCCGGGACGATGCCGGCGGTGCGCAGCGCATTCAGATAGGCGGTCTCGGTGCGCTCGTCGGCGGCCGCGGTCGGTGCGCCCAGCAGTGCCGCCGCCCCGACCACGCAGGAGGCGAGCACCGGACGGAACAGACAGCTGGGCATACCTTCGACGGTAGCCATCGAAGCGGGCGCGGGTGTGCGATTACGGCGTCGATTCGGACACAATGACCGGTGATGGCCACCACGCGACAGATCCGACCCGGCCCGCTCGTCCGGCTGGCCACCCACGCCACCGGCATGCGCTGGCAGTTGCCGCCGGCGAGCACCGGGTACCGGGTGGACCGCGATATCGCGGTCGCGATGCGCGACGGTGTGCACCTGCTCACCGATGTCTTCACCCCGGATGCCGAACCGGTGGGCACGGTGCTGATCCGCACCCCGTACGGTCGCACCAACCTGCCCGCCGCGGTGACCGCCGCGGTCTACGCCGAGCGCGGCCACCGGGTCGTGATGCAGAGCGTGCGGGGCACTTTCGGCTCCGGGGGGCAGTTCCACCCCGGACACGCCGAGGCCGAGGACGCCGCCGACACGGTGGTCTGGCTGCGCACCCAGCCCTGGTTCGACGGACATCTGGCCACCGTCGGCTCGTCCTACCTGGGTTTCACCCAGTGGGCGCTGTTGGCCGACCCGCCACCGGAGCTGGATACCTCGGTGATCGGGATGGCGCCGCACGACTTCGCCGAATCCGGCTGGAGCACCGGTGCGTTCGCGTTGGCCGACTTCCTGTCCTGGAGCTACCAGGTGGCCACCCAGGAGGACGGCGGCACCCTGCGCACCGTCCTGCGGATGACGACGATGCCGCGCCGGCTGCGTCGTCCGCTGCAGACGGTGCCGCTGCGCGAGGCCGGCGCGAAGATCCTCAAGGGCCGCGCCCCGTGGCACGAGTCGTGGCTGAGCACCCCCGACGTCACGCATCCGTACTGGCAACCCAGCCGGCTCGGTCGAGCCCTGGAACGCACCCGTACACCGGTGCTGCTGGTCACCGGCTGGCAGGACGTCTTCCTCACCCAGACCTTCGACCAGTACCGGGCGTTGCGCGACGGTGGCGCCGAGCCGACCCTGCTGGTCGGGCCGTGGACGCACGGTGACGGCGGCGGCGATGTGCTGCGAGAGTCGTTGCGGTGGTTGGCCGGTCACCGGCCACGTGGGGTCCGGGTGTTCGTCACCGGCGACGGCGCCGGCCCGGCCGATCGCGCGGCGCCGGGATGGCGCGACCTGCCGGTGTGGCCGCCGGCAGCACAGGACCGCACCCTGCATCTCTCGCCGCGTGCCGCGCTGACCGCCGACCCGGTGCCCGGGCCGGCGGCCCGGTTCGTCTACGACCCCGCCGATCCCACCCCGACCATCGGTGGCCGGCTGCTGTTCGCGCCCCGCGGCTACACCGACGACTCGGCATCGGCCGCCCGCGACGACGTCATCACGTTCACCGGAACGGTTCTGCGGGGTCCACTGGAGGTGATCGGCGTCCCGCGGGTCGAGCTGGCGCACCGCACCGACACCGGCTGGTGTGATGTCGCGGTGCGGATCAGCGAGGTCGGCGCCGACGGCCGGTCCCGCAATGTCAGCGACGGCTATGTCAGCCGCACACCCGCCGACGACGGACCGCTGCGCCTGCATCTCGACCCGATCGCGCACCGCTTCGCGGCCGGGTCCCGGATCCGGGTGTCCATCGCCGGTGGGTCCTACCCGCGCTACGCGCGCAACCCGGGCACCGGCGAACCGGTATGGACGGCAACGCGGTTGGTGCGCACCACCCACGAGGTCGGGCCGCAATCCCGATTGATCCTGCCGGTCGTCAGCGGACCCTGAGCACGACCTTGCCGACGGCCGTGCGGTTCTCCAACGAAGCGATCGCCGCGCCGGCCTCGTCGAACGGATACACGACCGGCTCGGGGGCACTGATCGCCCCGGAGGCCAACAACGGCTGCAGTTCGGTCCACTGCTCCGCCAGGTAACCGGGATGGGTGGCCGCCCAGGCGCCCCACCCGACGCCGATCGCGTCGACATTGTTGAGCAGCAACCGGTTCACCCTCACCGTGGGGATGTCACCGCCGGTGAAGCCGACCACCAGCAGTCGACCCGCGGGCGCCAGCGAGCGCAGCGAATCGGTGAACCGGTCCCCGCCGACGGGGTCGAGCACGACGTCGACGCCGCGGCCCTCGGTCAGCTCCTTGACGCTGTCCTTGAAGCCGTCGGCCAACACGACATCGGTGGCCCCAGCGGCGCGGGCGATCTCGCCCTTGGCCTCGGTGCTCACCACCGCGATGGTGCGTCCCGCGCCGAAGGCCGGGGCCAGTCGCAGCGCCGAGGTGCCGATACCGCCGGCGGCGCCGTGCACCAGCACGGTCTCGCCCTCGGCCAGCCGGCCGCGGGTCCGCAGCGCACAATGCACCGTCAGATCGTTGAACAGGATGCCTGCCCCGGCCTCGAAGGACACACTGTCGGGCAGTGCGAAAACCCGGTCCGGCGGCAGCGTCACCACCTCGGCCATCCCGCCGGTCAGCATGCACAGTCCGGCCACCCGGTCACCGGCGGTGAACCCGGAGCGGTCGGGGGCGCTGCGCACCACGCCGGCGACCTCCGCACCCGGGATGTAGGGCAGCGGCGCCTTGTGCTGGTAGAGCCCGCGGGTCTGTAGCGCATCGGGGAACGCGACCCCCGCGGCATGCACGTCGATCACCACACCGTCGGTGCCCGGTTCGTCGATGTCCACCAGCTCGGCGGCCTCGGGCCCGTCCAGTCGGGGTATCTGTATTGCGCGCATGACTCACCATTTAACATGCGTCAAGTGATGAAGGCACGTGCCGCGGTACTCCTGGAAGCCGGGCAGGACCCGCAGCTCACCGACGTCGAATTGCGTGATCCGATCGCCGACGAGGTGCTGGTGCGCATCGACGCCGTCGGCATCTGCCACACCGACATCACGATGGCCGCCATCGTCGCCAAGACACCGATGGTGTTCGGACACGAGGGCGCGGGCACCGTGGTCGCGGCCGGACCGGCGGCCACGCACCGGGCCGGGGACCAGGTGGTGCTCACCTTCGCCAGCTGCGGATCGTGCGCCAACTGCGCCACCGACCGGCCCGCCTACTGCGACCAGTCGACCAATCTCAACATGCGCGGCGGTCGCCGCGACGAGACCAGCGCGCTGCGCCTGGCGGGGGCGCCCATCACCGGCGGGTTCTTCGGCCAGTCCAGCTTCGCGACGCATGCCATCGCCGGCAGTCGCAACGCCGTCGCGTTGCCCGCCGGCATCGATCCCGCGCTGGCCGCGCCGCTGGGCTGCAGCGTGCAGACCGGCGTCGGCGCCGTGCTCAACGTGATCGGCCCGGCCCCGAGCATCGCCGTCTTCGGCGCCGGTGCCGTCGGCCTGTCGGCCGTGATGGGCGCCCGCCTGGCCGGCGCCGAGACGATCATCGCCGTCGACCCCATCGCCGAGCGGCGGGCACTGGCCGCCGAATTCGGCGCCACCGCCACCATCGACCCGACCGTCGCCGACGCCGCCGCCGAGATCATGGCGCTGACCGGGGGAGTGGCCGGTGCGGTGGACACCACCGCCCGGCCCGATGTGATCGCCTCGGCGGTCGGCGTGCTCGCCTCGCGCGGCACCCTGGCCCTGGTCGGGCTGGGCGCGCCGACCGCGGAACTGCCGGTGACGCTGATCATGGCCAAGGGCCTGACGGTGCGCGGTGTCGTGGAGGGGGACAGCGACCCGCAGGTGTTCATCCCGCAGCTGGCGCAGTACCACCGCGACGGCACGCTGCCGTTGGATCGGCTGGTCCGCACCTTCGCGTTCGACGACTTCGAGCGGGCCTGGGCGGCAGCGAAATCCGGCTCCGTGATCAAGCCGGTCCTGCTGACGGCGGGTTAAGCTCCCCGTTCCAGGCAACGACGCCGATGATTGGAGCCCGCTGTGACGCTGCCCGCGATTCCCCAGGGACGCCCCGTCGAGGTGCACTCGACCGACGGCACCCGCCTGCACGCCCAGGTCTTCGGGCCCGCGGACGGTTACCCGATCGTGCTGGCCCACGGCATCACCTGCGCGATCGAGGTGTGGGCGCACCAGATCGCCGACCTGGCCGGTGACTACCGGGTCATCGCCTACGACCATCGCGGCCACGGCCGCAGCGAGACGCCGCGACGCCGCACCGGCTACAGCCTCAACCACCTGGCCGCCGACCTGGATGCGGTGCTCGACGCGACGCTGGCACCCGGTGAGCGCGCGGTGATCGCCGGTCACTCGATGGGCGGTATCGCGATCACCTCGTGGTCGCAGCGCTATCCGCGCCGGGTGGCCCGCTGCGCCGACGCCGTCGCGTTGATCAACACCAGCACCGGTGACCTGCTGCGCGATGTCCAGCTGGCCCGGGTGCCCGCCGCGCTGGCCGCGACCCGCGTGCGCACCGCGGGCTCGCTGCTCAAGACCTTCGGGGCCACCCGGGTACCCAAGCTGGCCGACCGGGCCAACAGGCGCTTCGTCGGCTATCTCGCCGTCGGCGCCGACGCCGATGCCGAGGTGAGCGAGTTGGTGTACCGGCTGTTCGCCACGACACCGCCGGCCGGGCGTGGCGGATGGGCCCGGGTACTGGTCGATGGGCTTGGCGCTCAGCACATCTCATTGACCAACCTGTCGGTCCCGACACTGGTGATCGGCAGCACCGGGGACCGGTTGCTGCCCATCAACGCCTCCCGGCACATTGCCGATCACGCCCCCAACCTCGCCGGGTTCGTCGAACTGGCCGGCGGGCACTGCGCCATCCTGGAATGCCCCGACGAGGTGAATCAGCGGTTGCGCGGGTTGGCCGGTTCGGTGGCCGGCCATCGCCTCAGCTCGTGAGGTAGGCGCTCGCCTCGGCCGCGGCGCGCCGACCGGAGCGCACCGCGCCGTCCAGGAAGCCGGTCCACTGATCGGCGGTCTCGGTGCCGGCCCAAAAAATGCCCCCCACCGGGGCCCGCAGGTGGGCGCCGTGCGCGGTCCACGATCCGGGCGGGACCGCCGCGGTGGGACCGCCGGGCGCGAAAGGCTCTGCGCTCCAACAGTGGTCGAGATAATCGATGGGCCGGCTCGCCGCTTCGCCGAACAGCGTGGTGAAACAGCGCAGCGCCTGCTCGCGGCGGTCGGCGGGGGACAGCACATCGAAGGTCCGCGACGCGGCGAACCCCAGCAGCACACCCGGCCCGTCATCGCCGGGGCTGACGTCGAAGGTGATGAACACCGGCCCGTCGTCGGACAGCGACTCGCCCGAGCAGCCGCCGGCCCGCCAGAACGGTCGGTCGTAGGCGGCGTACGCCTTGCTCAGGTTGCCCTGCGGCCAGTTCGGGATCAGCTCGGCATGGCCGGCGGGCAGCGCCGGCTCGAAGGTGATGGCGCCGCGGTGCGCGGGCGGGATGGCGATGACCACCGCGGTCGCGGTGTGCACACCGGCACCCGATTCGACCGCATATCCGTTGTCGGTGCGGGTGATCCGGTGCACCGGAGCGCCGGTGCGCACCGCATCGCCGAGCTCGGCGGCCATCCGTTGGGCGATCTGCTGGGTGCCTGCCGGGAAGCGGTCCTGCTGAGCGCCGCCCTTGACGTCGAGCATCCGGCCGAGCCCGCCGGCGGCCTTGACGTAGCGCACCGCGTGCAGCATGGACACCTCGTCGGGCTCGCACCCCCAGGTGACCCGCGCCATGATCGCCATCAGATTGCGGGTCGAGGCACTGGCGTGCACGGCGCGCAGCCAGCCTTCCAGGCTCTTCTGGTCCAACCGCGCGGCCGCCGGTGCCGCCCAGGTGTCGGTGACCGGTATCAGCCGTGACAACCGGTCGAAACGCCACTGGATGCGGGAGACGTCGAGCAACTCGATCAGCGAGAGCTTGGGGATGGTGCTGCGATAGGAGCGCACCTTGCCGTGCCAGTGGATGAGGTTCTTGCCGCGACTGTAGGTCGGCGCGGTGTCACAGCCCAGCTCGGCGGCCAGCCCCAGCACGGCGTCCTGGGTGGGACCGACGAAGGTGGCGCCCAGATCGACCGGGACACCGGCCACCGTCGCGGTGTGGGACCGGCCGCCCACCCGGTCGCGGCCCTCCAGCACCAGCACATCGTGCCCACGCCTGCTCAGTTCACGTGCCGTCGCCAGTCCCGCGAATCCGGCCCCCACCACGATCACATCGGTCACGTGTCCAGTGTGCCGTCTGGACGAACTGTCGTGGGCATATGCCCGTTTTCCGGCGTGGATGACACTAGGGTGACCGGCTGTGAAGGTGATGACCGCGCTGTACGGACCGTTGGGGGCAGTCGAGCGGGCCGAGGAACTGCGAGAAGCCGGCGCCAGCGGTGTCTTCACCTTCGAGGGGCCGCACGATGTGTTCACCCCGCTGACGCTGGCCTCGACCGTCGGTGGCCTCGACCTGATGACCAATGTCGCGATTGCGTTCCCGCGCAATCCGATTCATCTTGCCCATCAGGCCATCGACCATCAGATCCTGACCGGGGGTCGGTTCACGCTGGGCCTGGGCACCCAGATCCGCACCCAGATCGAGAAGCGCTTCGGTGCCGACTTCGACAAGCCGGTGGCGCGGATGACCGAACTGGTCGGCGCGCTGCGCGCCATCTTCGCCACCTGGTCGACGGGGGAGCGGCTGGACTTCCGCGGCGAGTTCTACCGGCACACCCTGATGACGCCGACGTTCACCCCGCGCGACAACCCGTACGGGCCGCCGCCGATCTACGTCGGCGCGCTGGGGCCGCGGTTGACCAAGGCCACCGCGCAGCACGCCGACGGGCTGCTGGTGATGCCGTTCGGCAACAAGAAGTTCCTGCACGAGGTCACCATGGCCGCGGTCGACGAGGGGCTGGCGGCCGCCGGCCGGCAGCGCTCCGATCTGGCGATCGTCCCGGAGATCATCGTCTCGGTGAGCTCCGATACCAATCCCGACCATCGGGCCACCCGCCAGCTGCTGGCGTTCTACGGGTCGACCCCGGCCTACCGGCCGGTGCTCGACGTGCACGGGTGGGGGGAGCTGCAGCCCGAGCTCAACGCGCTGTCCAAGCAGGGCAAATGGTCCGAGATGGGGGCGTTGATCGACGACGACGTGCTGCACACGATCGCCGCCTGTGGCACCCCGGCCCAGATCGCCGCGCACATCCGCGACCGGGTGGACGGCATCTCCGACCGCATCTGCATCTACCAGCCCGGACCCATCGACGCGGATTCTCTGGCCCAGATCGTTGACGCATTGCGCACCTGAGGTCCTATGGTGGTTGGTACGGGACAGGACCACGAGGAGGTTGTCCGATGGCCGAGCACGACGAGGCTGCCGAACCCGAGTTCAGCGACGTCCTGATCATCGGGGCGGGCATCTCCGGGATCAACGCCGCCTATCGCATCACCGAACGCAACCCGCGGGCGTCCTACACCATCCTGGAACGGCGGGAACGGATCGGTGGCACCTGGGATCTGTTCCGCTATCCCGGGATTCGCTCGGACAGTGACATCTTCACACTGAGCTTCCCCTACGAGCCGTGGACCGGTCGCGCGCATGTCGCCGAGGGCGCCGACATCCGCGACTATTTGGTGGCCACGGCCCGCAAATACGGTATCGACCGGCACATCCGATTCGGCACCACGGTGTCGTCGGTGGACTGGGACTCGGCCACCGACACGTGGACGGTGCACGCCGAGACCGACGGCGCGCAGGTCACCCACCGCGCCCGGTTCGTGTTCTTCGGAACCGGCTACTACAACTACGACGAGCCCTACACGCCGCAGTTCCCGGGTATCGAGAACTTCGCGGGCACCGTGGTGCACCCGCAGTTCTGGCCCGAGGACCTCGATTACACCGGCAAGCGGGTCGTGGTGATCGGCAGTGGCGCGACCGCGATCAGCCTGGTGCCCGCGCTGGCCGAGACGGCCGCCCATGTGACCATGCTGCAGCGCTCACCGACCTACATGATGTCGATGCCCGCGGTGCCCAAGCCCACCGAGGCGGTCCGGAAGGTGCTGCCGCGCCGGATCTCCCATCAGGTGGTGCGCTTCCGCAACGCGTGGCTGCACTACCTGTACTACGTCTTCTTCCGCACCCTGCCCAACGCCGGACGCAAGTTGATCCGGTACGCCACCATCAGCGCGCTGCCGGCCGGCTATCCGGTCGATGTGCACTTCAAGCCGCGCTACAACCCGTGGGATCAGCGGATGTGTCTGGTGCTCGACGGCGACCTGTTCGAAGACATCAGCGCCGGCCGCGCGGAGGTGGTCACCGACCACATCGATCACATGGACGCCGACGGCATCGTGCTGCAGTCCGGGCAGCGGATCGACGCCGACATCATCGTCACCGCCACCGGTCTGCAGCTGCAGGCCCTCGGCGGCATCGAGATCCACGTCGACGGCGAACCGGTCGATCCGACCGACCGGTTCGTCTACAAGGAGTATCTGCTGGAGGACGTCCCGAACATGGCGTGGTGCATCGGCTACACCAACGCGTCGTGGACGTTGCGTGCCGACATGACCGCCCGCGCGGTGGCCAAACTGCTGGCCTACATGGAATCGCACGGCTACACCCATGCCTACCCGCACCTTGGCTCGCAGGCCATGCCGGAGAAGCCGACGTTCGACCTGGATGCCGGCTACGTCAAACGTGCCCTGCATGCGCTGCCCAAGTCGGGCACCCGCCGGCCCTGGAAGGTCCGGCACAACTACGCCCTGGACGCTTTCGAGCACCGGTTCGACCGGATCGAGGAGTCGATGACGTTCGGGCGGGTGCAGACCGGCCGCAGCGCTGCGCCCGCCGCGCCCGCCTCACCCGCCGAAGTCAGCGCCTGACGCGTCCCCCACTTCCCGGCGAGCGTGCGTGTCTGCTCCCCGACACGCCGACATCGCGCACAACTTTGCGCACGCTCACGGCAGCCGGACGGCCAGCCCCGTCGCGAGCAACTGGGTCGCCGAGAGCCCGAACGTGGTCTTGAACCGGTCGGACAGATGGGAGGGGCTGGCGAAGCCCGCCTCGGCGGCCGCGGTGGTGAGGTTTGCGCCCGCCGCCAGTTCGGCGCCGGCGCGCATCAGCCGGCACCACAGCCGGTAGCGGCGCAGGCTGGTACCGACTTCGGCGGTGAACAGATGCAGGAACCGGGATTCGGACAGGCCGGCGTCGGCGGCGAGTTCGGCCGCCGACGGTGCGCCCGCCGGGTCGTCGCGGATCTGCTTGGCCGCCAACTGGATCCGTGGATCCGCCCGGTGCAGCTCCGACGGTGCGGCGGCGTCCAACCAGCGCAGCGCATCGTCATCGTCACGCGGCGGGCGGAGCAGCCGGTGCTCGGCGGCATGCCCGACACCGATACCGTGCCGGATATCGTCGAACTGGTTGCGGCACGCCCTGCTTCGCTGCGACGCCGGATCCAGATAGCAGGACACCAGCGGTCCGGGCATGACGAGGTGATGGGTCAGCCGCGGCGGGATCAGGGCGGTGCGGGCGGTGATGCGCTCACCCTCGACGTCGACGGTCAGCGGAGCGTCGACCCCGACCGCCAGACACCACGCCGACCCGGAGTGCGGCTCCAGGCCCAGTGCGGGGCCGGAGTACAGGGCCTGGCCCGGCCAGATCCACACCGCCGGATAGCAGGTTTGTGGAAGCGCGGTCACCTCGGGCGCTGACATGCTGGACTCCTCGAACACCGTTGACAAGGAGGTTACCGTGGCAGGCGCAATCATCGTGATGGTCGCCGTGTTCTTCGCCGGCATGGGGCTCTACGCCCTGGCCGCGCCCGCGGCGATGTTGCGCCCCTTCGGTTTCGCGGTGGCATCGGACACCGAACGCGCCGAGGTGCGGGCCGTCTACGGCGGTTTTGGTATCGCGATGGCCGGGGTGCTGGGCTACGCACTGGCGGCGCCGGCCGGCATCGGCACCGGCATCGTGCTGACGGTCGGGGTGGCGCTGGCCGGGATGGCGTTGGGCCGCGCCATCTCCGGGGTATTGGGGGACCGGACGTCGTTCTACCCCAACTGGTTCTACTGCCTGGTCGAGGCGGTGGCCGCCGCCGCACTGTGCTGGGCGGCGTTCTGAGGCGTGGCTACGGCGCGACGGTGAGCCAGTCGGCGAACCCGGACGGGTCGTGGCGGCCCAGCGCCCCGTGCTCGAACAGCCCCCAGCCCTCCGAGGTCACCGAACCCTCGGTGCACACCGCGCGCCCGACATGGTCGATGACCCCGAACCCGGACCGGCCGATGATCGCCGGGTCGGTCATGTCATAGGTGCGTCGCTCGGTGAACTTCGCACCCTTCCACATGCCGTGGATCCAGTCGGAGTCGCCGCCGTACCCGCCGCCGACGTGAATGGGAACGGGGAGTTTGGATTCCACCTCGAAGTGCACCGGCGAGCCGTCCAGAGCGGTCGCCTCGATGGTGGCGCCGGTGGGGATGCGGGTGCCCGACCGGTAGTGGATCTTGACCCGCGGCCAGCCGAGTTGCTCGACCCGGCCGTCCTTCCAGATACGGGTGCAGTCGTTGAGCGAGCGGAACCCGTCGGGCGCCTCCTGGATGATGATGACGATCGAGAAATCGTCGAAGGCGATCGGCACATACAGCCACCACATGCCTTCGAACGGCGGGTCCGCCGGCCGGCCCGCGGGCTCGGCCTCGCCGACCGGCCGGATGCCCCAGGACCGGTCCCGCGACCCGATCCAGGTGTCCGGATCGACCGGGATGCGCTCGCCGTCGATCTCCAGATATCCGCTCCAAAAACCCAACTGGGCGAAGCGTTGCGCGTCCAGGGTCACCCGGTTGCCCTGGCGCATCAGGTGCGGTTGCTCCTGTACGACATCGCAGAGTCCGTTCCAGGTCAGGTCGGCGGCGATACCCTCGGTCTCATCGAGGGTGATGCGCAACCGGTGCAGGGGGTCCTGGACGTCGACGCGATAGCCGAGCACGTGCTGGTTGAGCCGATCCTGGTCGATGGCGTCGGACAGGTGCACCGCGGTCTGGGTGTCGCCGCCGCTGCCGAATCTGCCGCCTCCGCGCCGGGACACCAGCAGGAAGGCGTCCTTGACCCCGAGGTTGGGGTAGTAGCCGATACCGCTGATGATGAAGATGTCGCCGGTCCGGTCGTGGGCGTTGAAGTAGGACCGGTCATAGAAGTTGCGGTCCGAGGATCCCGGCCAGGCGATCGGTTGCGGGACCTGGTGGATCGGGTATTCGTCCATCGGACCGAGCATCAGCGCTCCTCCAGCAGTCGTCGTAGCAGGGATGCGTGGTAGAACGTGGATTCCACATCCTCTGGTTGGTCCATCTCGCCGAAGTGCACCCGGCGGGCGGAGGTGCGCATGAACACGCAGCACCAGATCACCCCGGAGTAGATGTAGAACCAGCGCAGTTCGCCGAGGGTGACGCCGGTGAGTCGCTCGTAGCTGGCGCGGACATCATCCTCGCGCAACACCCCGGGCAGCCCGGGCAGGCCGGCCAGGCCGGCGAGTTCCTGGAACACCATGTGCGCGAAGATGATCCACGCCACGTCGAGCTCGCGTGGTCCGACGGTGGCCATCTCCCAGTCGAGCACCGCGGCGGGCCGGAAGTCGTCATAGAGGACGTTGCCGATGCGGGAATCGCCCCACACCAGCACCGGGGTACCGGCGGCGACCTCGGTGGGGAAGTGGTCCGCCAGCCAGGTCAGCGCCTCGTCGACCAGTGCCGAGCGGCCGATGTCGGGCACCGCGAACTCATACCATTGCCGCAGCCACCCGAAATGGCGGCGCAGCGGGGTGTCACCGGGCGGGTCGGCCTCGGTGAGGAAGGCGAATCGTTGGGCTGCATCGGGAATCGTATGCAGCTTCGCCAGCACCTCGACGGTGGAATCCTGCAGTTGCCGCTGCTGGGCCGGGGTGGCGTCGGCGAACCAATTGCCGCCGAAGGTGTAGGGCATGACATCGGGGGGCACGTCGCCCGCGACGCGGTCCATGACGAAGAATGGCGTCCCCAGTACCTCGCCGCCGGTGTCGATCCAGCGCACCGTCGGCACCGGGACGTCGGTCAGTTCGGCGATGAGTCGCATGAGCTCGAACTGATGGTCCAGTCGGTAGGAGGAGAACACCGGGACGTCGGCCTGCGTCGGTGCGACGCGGGCGACCAGGCGCTGCGCGTCGCCGTCGGCCCAGTGGGCGGTGAGCAGGATGGTCTCCGAGGACATGCCGTTGGCGTCCACCCCGCTCTCGACGGTGACCTGGGGTGCCGGTCGGTCCGGCTGCACGGTGGCCAGCCACTGCGACAGCACCTGTGGCAGGGTGCTGGTATCCCGATTGGAGCGCTGGAGGCGGCTGACGTCCTCGACAGCCGGTTCGTTCGCCACGGTGCATCCTTCCGGCCCGAATTACGATACGGTGGGTAGCGTTATGAAAGCAGACTTGCCCCCGGTTGACAAGGGCGCCGGCCGGCCGCGCGATCCCCGCATCGACGCGGCCATTCTGGCCGCGACCGTGGAACTCCTTGTCCAGATCGGCTATTCGAATCTCACCATGGCCGCCGTCGCCGAACGCGCAGGCACCACCAAGACCGCGTTGTACCGGCGCTGGTCGAGCAAGGCCGAACTGGTACACGAGGCGGCGTTCCCCACCGCGCCGACCGCGCTGAGCATGCCCGAGGGGGATATCGCCTCCGATGTGCGCGCCATGATCGCCGCCGCCGGTGCCGTGTTCACCAGTCCGGTGGTGCGGGCCGCGCTGCCCGGGCTGATCGCCGACATGGCCGCCGACCCCGACCTCAACGACCGGGTGCTGAACCGGTTCACCGGCCTGTTCGAGGTGGTCCGGCTGCGGCTGGAGCACGCGATCGAGCGCGGCGAGGTGCACACCGGCGTCGACCCGCAACGGCTCATCGAGCTGATCGGCGGGGCGACGCTGCTGCGGATGCTGCTCACCCCGGGTCAAGAGCTCGACGACGAGTGGGTGGAGCAGACGACGGCCATCGTCGTGCACGGCGTCATGCGCTAACGCGGCATCTGGCTCTTGTTGCGCGCGCTCACCGCGCGGAACTGCTCGCCGAGCCCGTCGAAATCTCGATCCTGGGCAAAGGCGATACGGGCCTCGGCGTCCAGCGCCGGGTCGATCACCGCCGCGGCACCCTCGGTGTAGATCTGTTTGAGTGCGAGCATCGTCGGGCCCGGCACCTCGGCGATCTGCCCGGCCAGGTCCAGTGCCCGCGGCAGTAGCCGGTCGTGGGCGACGACCTCGGTCACCAGGCCGATCCGCTCGGCCCGCTCGGCGGTGACGACCTCACCAGTCATCGACATCCGGCGGGCCATCGCCAACCCCACCACCTGCGGCAGCCGCGCAGTCATCCCGCCGCCGGGCAGGATACCCACGCGCGCATGCGTATCGGCGAACACCGCGCGGTCGGAAGCCACCAGGAAATCGCACCCGAGGGCGATCTCCAGCCCGCCGGTGAACGCCGGCCCGTTCACCGCGCCGATGATCGGCGTGCGCATCTCCCGGACCGCGGTGATACAACTGTGCGAGCGGAACTCCTCGAAATAGCTCAGCCCGTCGCGCGCGGCCTCCTTGAGATCCACCCCGGCGCAGAACGCCGGATCGGTGCCGGTGATCACTACCGCGCGCACCGAGTCGTCGGCATCGGCCGACTTCAGCGCGTCATGGAACTCCCGGATCAAGTCGCGGCTGAGCGCATTTCGGGCCTGCGGCCGGTTCAGCGTCAGCAGCCGCACCGCGCCGTGGTCGGAGATCAGCAACAGGCTCATGCGCTCGAACCTATGCGTATGGTCGAGGGGTACACCCGATTTCCCTCATTTTCGGAGGTTGCCCCGTCGTGTCCTTGTTGTCGACTCCCGTCATCGCCGACACCTTGGCCCGGTTGTTCTCCCGGTTCGTCAACCCCGCCCCGAAACCGGGGGTGCGGTTCGCCGATATCACCGCCGACACCACGCAGGTGCGCATCCCGACCCGGCACGGCGACACCGCCGCCACGGTCTACCGTCCCGACGGTGTCCCGGACGGGGTGTACGTCAACATCCACGGCGGCGGATTCGTGGTCGGGCACCGCGAGCAGGACGATCCGTGGTGCCGGTTCCTGGCCGCCCGCGCCAACGTCGTGGTGGTCAACGCCGACTATCTGCTGGCCCCCGAGCACCGGTTCCCGACCGCCGTCGAGCAGCTCTACGACGTCGTCGCCTGGGCCGGGTCCGCCGAGCGGGACTGGCCCGGCGCCCGGCTGTGCGTGGGCGGCCAGAGTGCCGGCGGCAACCTGTCCGCGGCGGTGTCGCGGCTGAGCCTGACCCGCGGCGGCCCGCCGATCGCCTTGCAGGTGCTGCACTATGCGCCGCTGGACCTGGTCACCGCCACCGGGCAGAAGCGGTCACCGCGGGGTGCGCAGGCCATCATGAAACCCTGGATGGGCGAGGTCTTCGACACCGCCTATATCCCCGATCGGCAACGCCGCCGCGATCCGCTGGCCTCCCCGGCCTGGGGCGACAACGCCGACGACATCGCCGGTATCGCACCCGGCCTGATCATCGCCTGCGAGTACGACCGGTTGCGCGACGAGGCGGCGGCGTACGCCAAGAGCCTGGACACCGTCGGCGCCCTCGTCGACTACGTCGAGGTCCCCGATGTCGATCACGGCTACAACATCATGAGCGACGCCACCGAGGTGACCCGCGGGATGTACGAACTGATCGCCGGCCGGGTACGCGACGCGGTGGCCTAACGCACGAACTGTTGCGCGTCGTTGACGAGGTCCAGCAGCGGTTGCGGCAGCGCGCCGAGGGCGAAGGTGACGGCCGCGGTCAGCGTCACCGCGCCCATGGTCAGCGCGCTCGGCGTCACCACCTCGGGCGCGTCCGCGGGCGGATCGGTGAAGAACATCAGCACGATCACCCGCACATAGAAGTACGCCGCCACCGCACTGGCGATGACGCCGATCACCACCAGCGCGCCGGCCCCACCCTGGGCGGCCGCCTTGAACACCGCGAACTTGCTGACGAACCCACTGGTCAGCGGGATACCGGCGAAGGCCAGCAGGAACAGTGAGAACACCACGCCCACCACGGGATGACGACGACCGAGCCCGGCCCAGTTCGCCAGCGTGGTCTCCTCCTCGCCGTCGGCGCGGCGGACCAGGCCGGCCAGCGCGAACGCCCCCAGCGTGCTGAAACCGTAGGCGAACAGATAGAACAGCGTCGCCGACACCCCGGCATCGTTGAGGGCGATCACGCCGGTGAGGATGAAACCGGTGTGGGCCACCGCGGAGTAGGCCAGCATCCGCTTGACGTCGCTCTGTGTGACGGCCGTGAGCGTGCCGACCACCATGGTGACGATGGCGATGATCCACATCATCGGCCGCCAGTCGCCCGCCAGGCCGGGCAGGGCGACATGGAAGATGCGCAGCATCGCGCCGAACGCCGCGATCTTGGTGGCCGCGGCCATGAACGCCGTCACCGGCGTCGGGGCACCCTGATACACATCGGGAATCCACGAATGAAACGGCACGGCACCGACTTTGAACAGAATGCCCACCGCCACCAGGCCGACCCCGGCCAACGCCAGCGCCGTGCCGCCGTCGCCGCGCTCGATCGCGGTGGCGATATCGTCGAGCCGGAAACCGCCGGCGTAGCCGTACAGCAGCGCGATGCCGTACAGGAAGAACGCTGACGCGAAGGCCCCGAGCAGGAAGTATTTCAGCGCCGCCTCCTGCGACACCAGCCGTCGCCGCCGCGCCAGCCCACACATCAGGTACAGCGGCAGCGACAGCACCTCCAGGGCGACGAACATGGTCAGCAGATCGTCGGCGGCGCCGAAGATCATCATGCCGCCCAGGGCCAGCATCATCAGCGGGAAGATCTCGGTCTGCGCCACAACGGCTTTCGCGGCGACCTTCTCGGCCAGACTGCCCGGCACCGCGGCGGCCTGCGGGGTGAACCCGTCGAGACCGCCACCGGACGAGGCGGGGATGCGCCGCTCGGCAGCCAGCAGCACACCGAGGATGCCGATGACCAGCAGCAGGCCCTGCAGGAACAGCGCCGGACGGTCCACCGCGAGTGAGCCGACGGCCGCGCTGTTACCCGGCGAGGGCCCGAGGCCGGCGGACACCGACACCACCGCGGCCAGCGCGGCGGCCTGACCGCCCAGCGCGAGCACCAGCTGGGTGCCGTACCGGTGGCGGCGCGGGACGAACGCCTCGACCAGGATGCCGGTCACCGCCACGCCCAAGACGATCAGGAGCGGTGACAGCTGCCCGTATTCGATGTGCGGTGCCTCGACGTTCATCGGCCGCCCCCTTCCGCGGTCGCCGGGACGGGATCGTCGACATCCAGTGTGGTCAGCGTGTGGGTGACCGCGGGGTTGATGACGTCGAGCGCCGGTTTGGGGTAGATGCCGAGAACCAGCAGCAGCACGATCAACGGCGCGACCACCACGAGTTCGCGGGGGATCAGGTCACGCAGGCCCTCGTTGTCGCGGGTGACGGGGCCGGTCATCATCCGCTGGTAGGCCCACAGGATGTAGATCGCGGACAACACCAACGCCAGCGCGGCAATCACCGCCAGCGCCGGGAAGCGGCCGAATGTGCCGATCAGCACCAGGAATTCGCTGATGAAGGGCGCCAGACCGGGTAGTGACAGGGTCGCCAGCCCCGCCACCAGGAAGGTGCCGGCCAGTACCGGAGCCACCTTCTGCACGCCGCCGTAGTCGGCGATGACCCGGGTTCCTCTGCGCGACACCAGGAATCCCGCGATCAGGAACAGGGCCGCGGTGGAGATGCCGTGATTGACCATGTACAGCGTGGACCCGGACTGGCCCTGGCTGGTCAGCACGAAGATGCCCAGGATGATGAAACCGAAATGCGATATGGACGTGTAGGCGATCAACCGCATCACATCGGTCTGACCGATCGCGACAATGGCGCCGTAGATTATCCCGATGACGGCCAGCGTGATGATCACCGGTTGGAAGGTCTTGGTGGCGTCGGGAAACAGTTGCAGGCAGTACCGCAGCATGCCGAAGGTGCCGACCTTGTCGACCACGGCCATCATCAGAACCGCGGTGGCCGGGGTGGATTCCACCGCCGCGTCGGGCAACCAGCGGTGCAACGGCCACAGCGGCGCCTTGACGGCGAAGGCGAACATGAAGCCCAAAAACAGCGCGTTGAGCAGCGCCGGGTCGACGGCGAGCTGCCCGCTCTGCACCGCGGCCACGATCGCCCGGAAGTCGAAGGTGCCGCCGAGTTCGTCGAGGGTGACGACGTAGAGCCCGATCACCGCGGCCAACATGATCAGCCCGCCGAACAGGTTGTACAGCAGGAACTTCACTGCCGCTTTCGGAGCCGCCCCGGCGGCGACATCCGATCCGGACCGGTTGGCGCCACCGAAGCCGCCGATGAGGAAGTACATCGGAATGAGCATCGCTTCGAAGAACACGTAGAACAGCAGCACGTCGAGTGCCATCAGCGAGATCAGCACCATGCCCTCGACGGCGAGCGTCAGCGCCAGATAGGTCTGACTGGACCGCGCCCGGCTGTCGTCCCGGGCGTCGTTCCAGCCCGCCACGATCAGCAACGGCACCAGCACCGCGGTCAGCACCACCAGCGCCAGCGCGATACCGTCCAGCCCGAGGATGTACCCGGTGCCGAAGCTGGGGATCCACGGGTAATCCTCGACGAACTGGAACTGCGCCCCGGCCGGGTCGAAGCGGACGGCCAGCAGCACCGCGATCGCCAGCACCGCCAACGACACCGCGAGCGCGGCCCACCGGGCAAACAGCTTGGACGGCAGCAGGATCACGATCGCCGCGCCCACCATCGGCACCGCCCACAGCGCGGTCAGCCAGCCGATCCCGTTCACCAGACCCTCACCATCAGAATCGCCCCGATCACCAGGACCGTGCCGGCCAGCATGGACAACGCATACGACCGGGCGAACCCGGTCTGCCAGCCCCGCAGCCGCCGCGAGGTACCGGCGATCAGCGCGGCCAGCCCGCGGGTGGCGCCCTCGACGGCCTCGTCGTCGATCTCGACCAGCCCGGCGGTCAGCTGCGCACCGGGACGCATCAGGGCCCGCTCGTTGAGGGCGTCACCGTAGAGATCCTGGCGTGCGGCGACGGTCAACGCCGAACCCGCCGGTGCGGTTTCGGGGATCGGCCGGGTGGCGTACATGCGGTAGGCGATCACAACGCCGATCGCCACGACGGTCAGGATGACGGCCGTCATCGCCCACACCGGGATGACGTGGTGCACCTCGGTGCCGCCCGGGTTGACGACGGGTTCCAGCCAGTGCGCCAGACCGCCGCCGACCGCGAGGAGCGCGCCGGCGCCGACGGATCCGAGGGCCAGGATGACCATGGGGGCGGTCATGATCGCGGGGGACTCGTGTGGGTGCGCAGTGTTGTCGTGCCAGCGGCTGTCGCCGAAGAACGTCATCAACATCACCCGGGTCATGTAGAACGCCGTGATCCCGGCGCCCAGCAGCGCCGCCCCGCCCAACAACACACCCTTGACACCGCCTGCGCCGAAGGCGGTTTCGATGATGGCGTCCTTGGAGAAGAACCCGGCGAACGGGGGCAGCCCGATGATGGCCAGGTAGCCCAGGCCGAAGGTGACGAAGGTGATCGGCATGACCTTGCGCAACCCGCCGAAGCGGCGCATATCGGTCTCGTCGTTCATCCCGTGCATCACCGAACCTGCTCCGAGGAACAGCCCGGCCTTGAAGAACCCGTGCGTGATCAGATGCATGATGGCCACTGCGTAGCCGACCGGACCGAGTCCGGCGGCCAGCACCATGTAGCCGATCTGACTCATCGTCGAGGCGGCCAGTGCCTTCTTGATATCGTCCTTCGCACAACCGATCACCGCGCCGAACAACAGCGTGACCGCACCGACGACCGTGACGGCGACCTGCGCGGCGGGTGCCAGGTTGAACACCGGCCCGGCGCGCACGATCAGGTAGACCCCGGCGGTGACCATGGTGGCGGCGTGGATGAGCGCGGACACCGGCGTGGGGCCCTCCATCGCATCACCCAGCCACGACTGCAGCGGCACCTGCGCGGACTTACCGCACGCCGCGAGCAGCAGTAGCAGTCCGATGGCGGTGAGCGTGCCCTCCGACAGTTGCGGGGCGGCGGCGAACACGCCTGCGTAGGAGACGGTGCCGGCCGAGGAGAACATCACCATCAGCGCGACGGCCAGGCCGATATCGCCCACCCGGTTGACGACGAACGCCTTCTTGGCCGCCGTGGCCGCACTGGGTTTGTGCGACCAGAAGCCGATGAGCAGGTAGGACGCCAGACCGACACCCTCCCAACCCATGTAGAGCCCCAGGAAGTTGTCGGCGAGCACCAGCAGCAGCATCGCCGCCAGGAAGAGGTTGAGGTAGGCAAAAAAACGTCGACGACCGGCGTCCGCCCGCATGTAGCCCACCGAGTACAGGTGGATCAGCGACCCGACCCCGGTGATCAGCAGGACGAAGCAGATCGACAGCGCATCGACCTGCAGGCCGAAGTCGACCCGCAGCTGCCCGACCGGCACCCAGCTGAACAGCGTCTGCGTCACCGCGCGGTCTTCGGCGGGCCGGCCCAGCAGGTCGGCGAACAGCACCACGCCCAGCGCGAAAGAGCCCAGCGCGGTGGCGCAGCCGAGCAGATGCCCCCACCCGTCGGTGGCACGGCCGCCGAGCAGCAGCACCGCCGAACCCGCCAGCGGCAGGGCGATCAGCAGCCAGCTCAGCGTGTCCATGTCAGTTCTTCAGCAGACTGGCGGCGTCCACCGAGGCGGACTGGCGGGCCCGGAAGATGGCCATGATGATGGCCAGCCCGACGACCACCTCGCAGGCGGCGACGACCATGACGAAGAAGGCGACCGTCTGACCGTCGAGGTGGCCGTGCATCCGGGAGAAGGTGACGAAGGCGAGGTTGGCGGCGTTGAGCATCAGCTCGACGCACATGAACATGACGATCGCGTTGCGCCGCAACAGTACTCCGGCCGCCCCGATGGTGAAGATCAGTGCCGACAGGTAGAGGTAGTTCGCCGGGTTCACTGGTCACGCTCCCGGGTGCGCGGGATCAGCACCGAACTGACCGAGGTGGGTGCGGCGGTGCCGTCGGGCAGTCGCGCCGGCACGTCGACGGCGTTGTGCCGGGCATACACACCGGGATTGGGCCGTGGTGTCGGATGCCCGCCGGGGGCGAACCGCTCGGCGGCCAGTTCGCGTTGCGTCTTGCGCCGGTCGAACCGCTCCCGGTGAGCCAGCAGCATCGCGCCGACCGCCGCGGTGATCAGCAGCGCGCTGGTCAGCTCGAACGCCCAGACGTAGCGGGTGAAGATCAGCACCGCCAGGCCCTCGACGTTGCCCGCGCCGTTTGCCTGCGCGAGTCCGGTGAATCCGCCCATCGTCCCGTCGACGAAAGAGTTGCCGATGCAGCCGATCAGCAGCACACCGAAGCCCAGCCCGGCGACGATGGCCGCGATGCGCTGTCCGCGAATGGTTTCCACCAGCGACTCCGAGGAGTCGACCCCGATGAGCATCAGCACGAACAGGAACAGCATCATCACCGCGCCGGTATAGACGACGATCTGCACCACACCGAGGAACACGGCATCCTGGGCGATGTAGAGCACCGCCAGGTTGATCATGGTGACGGCCAGGAAGAGCGCGGAGTACACCGCCTTCGGCGCGGCCACCACGCCGATCGCGCCGATCAGCGCCAACGCGCCGAGTACCCAGAACACCACCGCCTCACTTGTCGACGTCACCGTCATCGCGTCGTCTCCGACTCGTGCGCCAGCCCCTGGGCGCCGATGTTGCCGCGGTAGTAGTCCTCGTCGGTGCTGCCGGCGGCCATCGCGTGCGGCGGCGCGGTCATGCCGTCGGCCAGCGGGGCCAGCAGTTTGTCCTTGCCGTAGATCAGGTCGGCGCGGTTGTCGTCGGCCATCTCGTAGTCGTTGGTCATCGTCAGCGCGCGGGTCGGGCAGGCCTCGATGCACAGTCCGCAGCCGATACAGCGCAGGTAGTTGATCTGATAGACGCGTCCGTACCGTTCGCCGGGGGAGAAGCGTTCCTCGGCGGTGTTGTCTGCCCCCTCGACGAAGATGGCGTCGGCCGGGCAGGCCCAGGCGCACAATTCGCAGCCGATGCACTTCTCCAGGCCGTCGGCATACCGGTTGAGCTGATGTCGCCCGTGGTAGCGCGGGGCGACCGGTCCGGGTTTCTCCGGGTACTGCTCGGTGATCGGCTTCTGCAGCATCGCCTTGAACGTGACACCGAAACCGGCAAGTGCGTCACCGACCTTGGACATCGGAGTACTCCTTCGGTTGGATGCGCGGCGGGCTCGGAATCGGGGGAATCGGGAAGGAACTCACCGCATCCGGGTCGGTGGGCAGGGTGAAGTGCGGGACGGCTCGGCGGCGCAGCGCGCGGCGGATCAGGACGGCCAGTGCCAGCGCCGCGACCGCGGCGGCACCGACCGCGGCCGTGGTCCAGGCCGGCGCGCCCTGATCGCGCAGCGTCTTGGTGATCGAGACGATGACGATCCAGCCCAGCGACAGCGGGATCAGCACCTTCCAGCCCAGCGTCATGAACTGGTCGTAGCGCATCCGGGGCAGGGTGGCCCGCAGCCACATGAACAGGAACAGGAAGCCCCACACCTTCGCGACGAACCACAGCAGCGGCCACCACCCGGAGTTGGCGCCGTCGATGAGGCTGAACGGCAGCGGGGCCTGCCAGCCGCCGAGGAACATCGTGGCGGCCAGCGCCGACACCGTCGTCATGTTGACGTACTCGGCGAGCATGAACATCGCGAATTTCAGTGAGGAGTACTCGGTGTGGAACCCGCCGACCAGTTCGCCCTCGGCCTCGGGGAGGTCGAACGGGGCCCGGTTGGTCTCACCGACCATCGAGGTCACATACACCAGGAACGACGGCAGCAGCAGGAACACGAACCACGTGCTGTGCTGGGCGGCAACGATTCCCGAGGTCGACATGGTGCCGGCGTAGAGGAACACCGCCACGAAGGACAGTGCCATGGCGATCTCATAGGACACCACCTGGGCGCTGGATCGCAGACCGCCCAGCAGCGGGTAGGTCGACCCGGAGGCCCAGCCGGCCAGCACGATGCCGTACACGCCGATGGAGGTGACGGCCAGCACGTAGAGCACCGCGACCGGCAGGTCGGTCAGCTGCAGCGCGGTGGTGTGCCCGAACACCGAGACCTCACCGCCCATCGGGATGACGGCGAACGCCATGATCGCCGGGATCACCGAGATGACCGGTGCCATCAGGTAGATCGGCTTGTCCACCCCGGCCGGAATCAGGCCCTCCTTCAGGGCCAGCTTGACACCGTCGGCAAGGCTCTGCAGCAGGCCGAACGGGCCGACCCGGTTCGGGCCGAACCGCAACTGCATGCGGCCCAGCACCTTGCGCTCGACCAGGATGGCGACCAGCACCGTGAGCAACAGGAACACGAAGATGGCGAGGCATTTCGCGAGCATCAGCCACCACGGGTCGTGACCGAAGGAATCGAGCGTCGGGTAGTTCACATCGCCTCGATCCGGACCAGCGATCCCAGCGGCGCTTCCAGCGTGCGGTAGACCGCCGCGCCGGACGTGTTCAGCGGCACCCACACCACCCGGTCGGGCATCTCGGTGACCGCGACCGGCAGGGTCAGTGCGCCGCGTTCGGTCGACACCTGCACCGCATCACCGTCGGCGCAACCGATCTCGGCCGCGGTGGCCGCGGAGATCCGGGCGACGGCGGGGCGGGCCGTGCCGGCCAGATGGGGTTCGCCGGTCTGCATCCGGCCGCCGTCGAGCAGCATCCGCCACCCGGTGAGAACTGCCTGTCCGGGCCCCGGCACGACCGGTTCGGGACGGGTTGCCTGCGGCGCGGGCGGCCGGGTTCCGTCCCAGCTGCCCAGTCGGTCGACATCGGCGCGGACGGTCGCGGTGTCGGACAGGCCCAGATCGACACCGACCTCGTCGGCCAACGCGGCCAGTACCCGCATGTCCGCGGTGGCCGCCGGGGGCAGGGCGGCCTCGAACGACCGCTGGCGGCCCTCCCAGTTGACGAAGGTGCCCGCCTTCTCGGCGACCGGCGCGACGGGGAACACCACATCGGCGCGGTCGGTGATCGGGGAGTGCCGCAGTTCCAGGCTGACCACGAACGGTGCGGCGTCGACGGCGGCCAGCGCCGCCTCCGGGTCGGGCAGGTCGTCGACGTCCACCCCGCCGATCAGCAGGGCCTGCAGGGCACCCGCGGTGGCGGCGGCCAGGATCGCGTCGGTGTCGCGCCCCGCATCGGCGGGGAGGTCCTCGACATTCCAGGCGGCGGCGACCTCGGCGCGTGCGCGATCGTCGGCGACGGGCCGCCCGCCGGGCAGCAGGTGCGGCACGGCGCCGGCCTCCAGCGCACCGCGATCACCGGCGCGGCGTGGGATCCAGGCGATGCGGGCTGCGGTGGCCGCCGCCAGCGCGCACAGTGCCGAGCAGGCACCCGGTGCGGCGGCGATCCGTTCCCCGGCCAGGATGACGGTGCCCGGGGGCAGGTCGTCGTGCAGACCCGCCAGCACGTCGGCCTCGGCGCCCGGGGCGGCGGTGACCAACCGGCCACCCATCTTGGCCAACCCCCGGGTGGCGAACGGTGCCACGGCCGTCACCGGCAGGCCACGCTTGCGGAAGGCCTTGCGCAGCCGCAGGAACACGATCGGCGACTCTTCCTCCGGTTCGAATCCGACCAGCAGCACCGCCGGTGCCGCCTCCAGATCGGCATAGCTGACCGCGTGTGGTCGTCCGGCGACGGCGTGGGCCAGGAACTCGGACTCCTCGGCCGAATGCTGCCGGACCCGGAAGTCGATATCGTTGGTGCCCAGCATGATCCGGGCAAACTTCGCGTAGGCCCAGGCGTCCTCCATGGTCGACCGGCCGCCCACCAGCACCCCGGCCCGGCCGGTGGCCGCGGTCAGACCGCGTACCGCGACGGCGACCGCCTCGGACCAGGAGGCCGGGCGCTGGCTGCCGTCGGCATCACGGATCAGCGGGGTGGCAATCCGGTCGCCCTGGGTCGCATAGGTGAATGCCCAGCGCCCCTTGTCGCAATTCCACTCCTCGTTGACCTCGGGGTCGTCACCGGCCAACCGGCGCAACACCTTTCCGCGCCGGTGATCGGTGCGCTGCGCGCACCCCGACGCGCAGTGTTCGCAGACGCTGGCCGACGACACCAGGTCGAACGGGCGGGCCCGGAACCGGTAGGCGGTACCGGTGAGGGCGCCGACCGGGCAGATCTGCACGGTGTTACCGGAGAAGTACGAGTCGAACGGTTCGTCACCGGCGATGCCCACCTGTTGCAGCGCACCGCGTTCCAGCAGCTCGATGAACGGGTCACCGGCGATCTGATCGGAGAACCGGGTGCAGCGGGCGCACAGTACACAGCGTTCGCGGTCCAGCAGCACCTGCGCGGACAGGTTGATCGGTTTCGGGTACGTCCGTTTGACGTCGGTGAAGCGGGAGTCCGCCCGCCCGTTGGACATCGCCTGGTTCTGCAGCGGGCACTCGCCGCCCTTGTCGCAGACCGGGCAGTCCAGGGGATGGTTGATCAGCAGCAGTTCCATCACACCGTGCTGGGCCTTGTCGGCGATCTCGGAGGTCAGCTGGGTGCGCACGACCATGTCGGGGGTGACGGTGGCGGTACAGGAGGCCAATGGTTTGCGCTGGCCCTCGACCTCCACCAGGCATTGGCGGCACGCGCCGACCGGGTCGAGCAGCGGGTGATCGCAGAAGCGCGGGATCTGGATGCCCATCAGCTCGGCGGCGCGGATCAGCAGGGTGCCCTTCGGCACGCTGATCTGGTGGCCGTCGATGGTCAGCGACACCATCTCCACGGTGGCGGTGTCCTTGGCAGGTCCGGCCAGCGTCATGCGGGCGCCCCCTTCCTCTCGGCGAGCAGACGCAAAACTGCCCCTTTTCGGCCCTGAAAGGGCAGTTTTGCGTCTGCTCGCGGGGAAATGGTCACCGGCCGGCCTCCGCGGTCGCGAACACGGTCGACGCGTGCGGATCGAACGGACAGCCCGACCCCAGATGGGCCAGGTACTCGTCGCGAAAATACTTGATCGAGGAGATGATCGGGCTCGCGGCGCCGTCACCGAGGGCGCAGAACGATTTGCCGAGGATGGCATCGGAGATGTCGAGCAGCGTGTCGATGTCCTCCGGGCCCGCGTGGCCGGTCTCCAGGCGTTCGTAGATCTGGGCCAACCAGTAGGTGCCCTCCCGGCACGGGGTGCACTTGCCGCAGGACTCGTGGGCGTAGAACTGCGTCCACCGCCGGACCGCACGAACCACGCAGGTGGTCTCGTCGAAGATCTGCAGGGCCTTGGTGCCCAGCATCGATCCGACGCCGGCCACCCCCTCGTAATCCAATGGCACATCGAGGTGTTCGGCGGTCAGCAGCGGGGTCGACGATCCGCCGGGAGTCCAGAACTTGAGCTCGTGGCCGGCCCGCACCCCGCCGGCGTAGTCGAGAAGCCGGCGCAGCGTGACACCCAGCGGCGCCTCGTACTGACCCGGTCGGGTGACGTGCCCGGACAGCGAGTACAGCGTGAAACCCGGCGACTTGTCCGAGCCCATCGAGCGGAACCAGTCCACTCCGCCCGCGACGACGGCGGGCACGCTGGCGATCGATTCGACATTGTTGACCACCGTCGGGCAGGCATACAGACCGGCAACGGCCGGAAACGGCGGGCGCAACCGGGGCTGGCCGCGCCGGCCCTCCAGCGAGTCCAGCAGGGCGGTTTCCTCGCCACAGATGTAGGCCCCCGCCCCGGCGTGCACCACAAGGTCGAATCCGGCTCCCAGGTAACCGGCGTCGTATGCCTCGGCGACGGCACCCTGCAACCGGCGCAGCACCGGCACCACCTCACCACGCAGATAGATGAAGGCGTGCGCGGCGCGGATGGCGTGCGCGGCGATGATCGCGCCCTCGACCAGCACATGCGGATTGGCCATCAGCAGCGGGATGTCCTTGCACGTACCGGGTTCGGACTCGTCGGCGTTGATGACCAGATACTTGGGTTTCGGATCGTCCTGGTTGATGAACGACCATTTCTGCCCGGTCGGGAACCCGGCACCGCCGCGCCCGCGCAGCCCGGCCTCCTTCACCAGCGCGATCACGTCGTCGGGATCCATGGTCAGTGCCGTGCGCATGGCCTCGTATCCGCCGCGGCGCCGGTAGCCGGCCAGCGTCCAGGAATCGGGGTCATCCCAGTGCGCGCTCAGTACGGGGGCAAGCGTCACGGGCGGTCCCCGTTCCTGGGCGGTACGTCGACGGACGGGGCGGGGGCGGGCTGATCGCGCAGCGTCTCCTCGGCGATGCGCTCGTCATCCGGTTTCTGCACCTGGGCCGGCGTGCCGGACTCGGGTGCGGTCATACCGCGTTCGCGGGCGATGCGCAGGCCCGCCAGCGTCGCCTGTCCGGGCGCGCCGTCGTTGGCACCCGGGCGCTCGTCGGGGAATCCGGCGAGGATGCGGGCGGTCTGCTTGAACGTGCACAGCGGCGCGCCGCGGCTGGGTGCCACGACGGCCCCGGAACGCAGGGTATCGACGAGATCGGTTGCTGCGGAGGGCGTCTGATTGTCGAAGAACTCCCAGTTGACCATGATGACGGGCGCGAAATCGCACGCCGCGTTGCATTCGATATGCTCCAGGGTGATCGAGCCGTCCGGGGTGCTCTGCCCGGCGTGGATGCCGAGATGATCCTGCAGGACCTCCAGGATCGCGTCACCGCCCATGACGGCACACAGCGTATTGGTGCACACCCCGACCAGGTACTCACCGGTCGGGGTGCGCCGGTACATCGAGTAGAAGGTGGCCACCGCGGTCACCTCGGCCGGGGTGAGCGAGAGTTGACCGGCGCAGAAGGCGATACCGGCGGGGGTGAGATAGCCGTCCTGCGACTGCACCAGGTGCAACAGGGGGAGCAGTGCCGAGCGGGCCACCGGGTAGCGCCCGATGATCTGCGCGGCATCGGCAGCCAACCCGGCCGTCACCTCATCCGGATAGGACTGCGGGCCGGCGCTGATCGGTGGTCCGGCCTCGTCGGGCCGCTGGCCGAGCGTGAGATCGACAGTTGTCATCTATCTACCCCGCCCATCACCGGGTCGATCGACGCCACCGCGGAGATCGCGTCGGCGACCATGCCGCCCTCGCACATCGCCGCGACCGCCTGCAGATTCGTGAAGGAGGGGTCGCGGTAGTGCACGCGGTAGGGCCGGGTCCCGCCGTCGCTGACCATGTGCACGCCGAGTTCGCCGCGCGGTGATTCGACGGCGACGTACACCTGCCCGGGCGGCACCCGGATGCCCTCGGTCACCAACTTGAAGTGGTGGATCAACGCCTCCATCGACGAGCCCATGATCTTGGCGATGTGCTCGGGCGAGTTGCCCAGACCGTCCGGGCCGAGCTTCAGATCGGCCGGCCAGGCGAGCTTCTTGTCGGTGAGCATGACCGGGCCGGGCTTGAGCCGCGCCACGCACTGCTCGACGATGCGCAGCGACTGTTTCATCTCGTCGACACGGATCAGATAACGCCCGTAGGCGTCGCAGCCGTCGTCGGTGCAGACGTCGAAATCGTAGGTCTCGTAACCGCAGTACGGCTGGGCGCGGCGCAGATCGTGCGGTAACCCGGTGGAGCGCAACACCGGTCCGGTGACGCCGAGGGCCATACAGCCGGTCAGGTCAAGGTAGCCGATACCCTTGCTGCGGGCTTTCCAGATGTAGTTCTCGCGCAGCATCTTCTCCAGGTCGCGCAGCTGACCGGGCAGCACCTCGAGCAGGCGGCGCAGTTGCGGCATGGCCTCATCGGGCAGGTCGGCGGCCAGCCCGCCGGGCCGGATGTAGGCGTGGTTCATCCGTAGCCCGGTGATGGTCTCGAACAGCGCCAGGATCTCCTCGCGGCCGCGGAACCCGAAGAACATCGCCGACATGGCGCCCAGTTCCATCCCGCCGGTGGCCAGCGCGACCAGATGGCTGGAGATGCGGTTGAGTTCCATCAACATCACCCGGATGACGCTGGCGCGTTCGGGGATGTCGTCGGTGACGCCGAGCAGCTTCTCCACGCCCAGGCAGTAGGCCGTCTCGTTGAAGAACGGGGACAGGTAATCCATCCGGGTCACGAACGTGACACCCTGTGTCCACGTGCGGTATTCGAGATTCTTCTCGATGCCGGTGTGCAGATAGCCGATACCGCAGCGGGCCTCGGTGATGGTCTCGCCCTCGATCTCCAGGATCAGGCGCAGCACACCGTGGGTGGACGGGTGCTGCGGACCCATGTTGACCACGATCCGTTCGCCGGCGTGTTCGCGTGCCGCGGCCACGACCGCATCCCAGTCCTGGCCGCCCACCATCACCACGGGCGGATCTGTCTCGATCGTCATCAGTTGTAGGACCTCCGCTCGTCGGGCGGCGGAATCTGGGCCCCGTGATATTCGACGGGGATGCCGCCCAACGGATAGTCCTTGCGCTGCGGGTGCCCCACCCAGTCGTCCGGCATCTCGATGCGGGTCAGCGCCGGGTGCCCGTCGAAGATGATGCCGAAGAAGTCATAGGTCTCGCGCTCATGCCAGTCGGTGGTGGGGTACACCGAGAACAGCGACGGCACACGGGGATCGGTGTCGGGCGCAGCCACCTCCAGGCGGATCCGCCGGTTGTGGGTGATCGACATCAGCGGGTACACGGCGTGCAGTTCGCGGTGCTGCTCAGCGGGGAAGTGCACACCCGAGACCCCGAGGCACAGCTCGAATCGCAGGGCCGGATCATCGCGCAGGGTCTGCGCCACGGTCAGCAGGTGCTCGCGGCGCACGTCGATGGTGAGCTCGTCGCGGAATACCACGATGCGTTCGACGGCGTCGGTGAACCGGTGGCGGCCCAGCGCCGCGTCCAGGGCGTCGACCACCTCGTCGAAGTAACCGCCGTACGGTCGCGGCGAGCTGCCCGGCAGGGCCACCTCGCGGATCAGCCGACCGTAGCCGGAGGTGTCGCCGGTGCCGGTGACCCCGAACATGCCCCGACGGGTACCGATGACCTCGCGGTCCTGCTGCTCGGTCATGCGATTCCCTCGCAGGCTCGGGTCTCGCATGTCATCTGTCTGTTCGCTCCGCACGCGTCGCTCATCGCAGCAGCCCCGTCAGCTCGATGGTCGTCGGCGATGCCAGCGCGGCCTGTTCGGCGGCGGCCACCGCCTCGGCGCGGTTCACCCCGAGCGGCATCTCGGCAATCTTGGCGTGCAACTTCAGGATTGCGTTCAGCAGCATCTCCGGCCGCGGCGGGCAACCGGGCAGATAGATGTCCACCGGGACGACATGGTCGACGCCCTGAACGACCGCATAGTTGTTGAACATCCCGCCCGAGGACGCGCAGACGCCCATCGCCAGAACCCATTTGGGCTCGGCCATCTGGTCGTACACCTGACGGAGCACCGGGGCCATCTTCTGGCTGACCCGGCCGGCCACGATCATCAGGTCGGCCTGGCGCGGGGTGGCCGAGAACCGCTCCATACCGAAGCGCGCGATGTCGAACCGGGGTCCGGCGGTCGCCATCATCTCGATGGCGCAGCAGGCCAGGCCGAAGGTGGCCGGCCACAGCGACCCCTTGCGGACATAACCGGCCACCTTCTCCACGGTGGACAGCAGGATGCCGCCCGGCAGCTGTTCTTCTAATCCCATGACAGACCACCTCGGCGCCATACGTAGGCGTAGGCCACGAAGACGGTGAGCATGAACAGCAGCATCTCCACGACTGCGAACAGGCCCAGCGAGTCGAAGGACACCGCCCACGGGTACAGGAACACGATCTCGATGTCGAAGATGATGAACAGCATCGCCGTCAGGTAATACTTGATCGGGAATCGCTGCCCCGTCGCGATCTTGGCGTCCGCCGCGGGCAGCAGTGGTTCGATGCCGCATTCGTAGGCCTCGAGTTTGGCCCGGTTGTAGCGGCGGGGTCCGATGAACGTGGCGATACCCACCGAGACGATGGCGAACGCCGCCGCGATCGTCCCGAGCACCAGAATCGGTGTGTAGACGTTCATGTCTGTGCCGCTCTCTCGGTGGATTGTCGATGTGAGCTAGAACACAGCTTAGACACGTCGACGGTCGAGGCGCCGCATTTCCGATAGGATTTCAGTCAACAGCTGGGTCGCCCACCCTCATCGGCGAGGGTGATGAAGAGCAAACGGCCACAGTGTGTTTCGTGCTGTAATGCTCGTGTCTGAACTACTCGTATCTGAACTACTCGCACCCGAACTACGAAGTCGACCGGAGCAGGTCGGCCACCGCCTCGCCGAGGCGGATCGGATCGACGGGGTGTGACACCGCGGCCTCCGCGCGCGACCAGGACGCCAGCCAGGCATCGTCACGCCGCCCGGTCAGCACCAGGATGGGCGGGCACACCTCGATCTCGTCCTTGAGTTGCTTGGCAAGCCCCATGCCGCCGGTCGGTGTCGCCTCGCCGTCGAGGATCAGTAGGTCGAAGCCGCCCTCGGCGACCCGGCTGACCACCATGGGGGCGGTCGCCACCTCCAGATAGCTCAATTCGGGCAGGTCGGGGTGGATACGCCGGCCCAGCGCCGAACGCACCTGATCCCTGGTGCGGTTGTTGGAGCTGTACACCAGGATTCGCAGCTGCGCATCGGGGTCGGCCACAGCGCCGATGCTACGGCTGCCGGACGAACACCGCGGCCGCTTCGACGCCCGCGGCGTCGCCCATCATGCCCAGCAGATTGCCGTCCACACCCAGGCTGCGCCGATTCAGGGTGGCCGTGGTGCTCAGCTGCACCGCGCCCCCGCCCAGGTTGCGCACGTGCGTCGGCAGGTCGAGCTCCTGCTCGCGTCCCTTCGCGGTCAGCCGTACATGCAGCGTCACCCATGACGGCGAGGTGACCTCACCGGATTCGGCGACGATCTCCACCGTCGGGAACGCCTCGACATCGAAGAACTCCGCCGACCGCAGATGCGTGTCACGGCGCTTGATGCCGGTGCGTACCGAGGCCGCATCGATCCGCAGCGTGCCGGTCAGCCGGTCGTCCTCGACCTCGGCGCGGCCGTCCAGGGCGCTGAACACGCTCTTGACGTGGACGAACCCCCAGAATGTCGGGCTGTGCGTGGTGATCGTGGTGCGTTCGGGATCCAGCAGCCAACGACCCTGGAAATCCTGCAGGTCCATCTGTGCTCCTCAGTGGCCCAGCAACGGCGCCATCTCTGCGGGGTCGAAGTACTCGTCGATCCTGGTGATCAGTCCCTCGGTGCCCACCTTGATCACGATGCATACCCGCAATCGGATCGAAGCGCCATGGCCGGCCGCGGCGTGCAGGATGTGTTGCTGCACGAACCCGCCGTCGAAGAACTCACGATCCAGGATCTCGTACCGGCGCGTGGTTGTCACCCGCAGGAACCAGCGGATGACCTTCAGGGCCCGGGCGCGATCGTTGTCCGCGGCGTCGCCGCTGTGCCACACCAGGACGTCCTGGGCCCACAGCGCCTCGACGTCGGGGTAGTCACCGCGTTCGATGGCCCCGAACAGTCGGTCCGCGGTGTTGTTCAAGGCTGTCGACATGTACTTGACCTCAACTCCCATTCAGGTTGAACACTGGCGGCATGAGACAACACTTCGACACCGCCTACGAAACACACACCGCGCCTTGGGTGATCGGTGAGCCGCAGCCCGCAGTGCTGGCATTGGAGCGCACCGGCGTGCTGCGCAGCCGCATGCTGGACATCGGTTGCGGGCTCGGTGAGCACACCATCGCGCTGACCCGGCTGGGCTACGACGTGCGCGGTGTCGACTTCGCGCCGCACGCCATCGAGCAGGCCCGGGCCAACGCCGCCGCGCACGGGGTGGACGCCCGCTTCGACATCGGCGATGCGTTCACCCTCGACGGCGTATACGACACCATCCTGGACAGCGCGTTGTTCCACATCTTCGACGACGCCGACCGGACCCGCTATGTCGACAGCGTGCACCGCGCCCTGGTCCCGGGCGGGTACCTGCACCTGCTGGCGCTCTCGGATACCGGCCGCGGCTTCGGGCCACAGGTCGGCGAAGAGGTGATCCGGACGGCTTTCGCCGTCGGCTGGGAGCTGGAGTCGCTGACCACCACCACCTACCGCGGGGTGGTGGGGGAGGCGCACGCGCCGTTGCTGGGCCTGCCGGCCGGCACGGTGGTCGACGAGCCGGCCTGGCTGGCCCGGGTGCGCCGGATCTGAACAGGCGGTGCTCACCGCCCGCACGCTCACTCCTGCTCGTAACCGGGATGCGCCACGGCCACCCGACGCGCCACCAGGGCGTGCAGCACGGGCAGTAGCTCGGCGTCGCGGCCGTCGAGATCCCCGGCCCGGATGGCCGCCGCCAGCGCCGCCTCATCGGCGAAACCCAGCAGTGCGGGGGCGGGCTCGGTGTCGAGCAACTCACGTTCGACGGTGCGCAGGACGTTGGCGGCGACGCGGGCGTGGAAGTTGAGCGCGGCCGCATCGGCGAGCCCACTGTTCGGCCCGGTGTTCGCCCGGACCTCGCCCTCCAGGAACTCCGCGACGGCGGCGACGAGTTCGGCCGCGGTGGGCCGATAGTGCAGATCCGTCACGGTGTTCCCTTCAGCAGGCTCAGCAGGTCGTATTCGGTTTCGCAGACCCGGCGCCCGATCGCCGCGAGCTCCACCGAGCGGGTCTGCCCGGACCGGTGCCGCTCGAACTGATAGCGGCAGATGACACCCCAGCGCAGCGTGGCGGCCACCAGCCACCAGCGCAGCGCGCTGCGGTCGACCGCGGCGCCGCCGGCGGCCTCATACGCGGCGACGAAGTCCTCGATGCTGCCCAGCCCGCCGGCGCCGAGTTGGCGCGGGGCGCCGAACCGCCAGGCCCGGATGCAGAACCAGGCCAGGTCGTCGAGTGCCTCACCGATGTGGGTGAGCTCCCAGTCCAGCACGGCGGCCAGCCCGTCGTCGTCGACGATCAGGTTGCCCATCCGGAAGTCCCCGTGCACCAGCACCGGGGGTGTACGCGCCGGCCGATGGTGTTCCAGCCACCGGAAGGCGTACTCGAATATCGCTGTGGTGTCGCCCATCTCGTCGAGTTGGGTGCGCCACTCCGTCAACGGGTCGGTGGGCGACAGTCCGATACCGTCCGGGTCGGCACGGTGGATGGCGGCCAGCGCCTGCGCGCACTGGTTCAGCAGCCGCGCGCGGGCGGTGTCGTCGAGGGTGCGCGCGATCTTGCGCACGATCGTCTCCCCGCCGATGAAGTCACAGATCAGGTAGGGATCGCCCACGATCGCACCGGAATCGTCGGCGGCCAGGATCTGGGGGACGGGCGCTCCGGCGGCCGCCGCCCGGCGCAGCGCGGCGGCCTCCAGTTCCATGCCGGCGTGCACATCGTCGGGTGGGCCGGTGCGCAGGATGAGCGGCCGGTCGTCGGCGCTGAACGCCCAGGTGGCCCGGCTCGCGCCGCCGGTGAGTACGCGCAGGTCGGTGACGCGCTCGGCGCCCAGCACCGTGGCCAACCGGTCGGCGAGCTCGCCCTGATCGGTCATTTGTGGCCGAACTTCAGCATCCGTTGGGCCACCCGGCGGATCTGGATCTCCTCGGCGCCCTCGGTGATCCGGTACCGGCGGTGGTGGCGGTAGATGTGCTCGAACGGCTCGTGCCGGCTGTAGCCGATACCCCCGTGGATCTGCATGGCCCGGTCGGCGGCCTCGCACACCAGGCGGTTGGCGCGGTAATTGGCCATCGAGACCTTGTCGGAGACCTCCATGTGGTGGTCGCGATCCAGGTGCCAGGCGGCGTAGTAGACCAGCAGCCGGACCATCTGCGCCTCGGTCTGCAACTCGGCCAGCGGCCACTGCACGGCCTGGTTCACCGACAGCGGCTTGCCGAACACGATACGTTCCCCGGCGTAGCCGGCTGCGCGGTCGATACAGTACTGCGCGGCGCCCAGGCTGCTGGCGGCCTGGCGAATCCTGTTCTCGTGCAGGAAGGTCTGGCCGACCGCCAGGCCGTGATCGACCTCACCGAGCACCGCATCCGACGGCACCCGGACGTCGGTGAGTTCGACCTCGCCGTGATCGCTGGGCATGTTGAAGGTCCACCAGTAGTACGGCACCGTGAAGCCCGGGGTGTCGGTCGGCACCAGGAATGCGGTGATACCCACCGCCGAGCCCGCCTCGCCGGAGGTACGGGCGAAGATCAGGTCGTGGGTGGCCCGGTGCACCCCGGTGTTCCAGCGCTTGGAGCCGTTGATGACCCAGTCGTCGCCGTCCCGCACGGCGGTGGTCTCCAGCCAGGTGGCGTCGCTGCCGTGACCGGGTTCGGTGAGGCCGAACGCCATCGATCGGGTCCCGGTGAGCATGGCTTCGATCCATTCGGCCTTCTGGACCTCGGTGCCGAACGTGCTCATCATGATGACCTGCGGGAAGTTGCCGACGATCGAGGACTCGTCCTGCAGATCGTTGTGCAGCCCGAGTCCCTTGTGTGCCAGGTGCTCTCGGATGACGGCCATGTCCAGGTTGGAGCCACCGCGGCCGCCGAACTCCTCGGGCAGCCCGTAGCGCAGCCAGCCGGCGGCATCGGCGCGGCGGCGCATCTCGTCGAGCAGGTCCTCCCATTCCCGGGCCGGGACGCCGCCGTTGTCGAGGTCGGTGCGGGCGAATTCCCGGCGCCGGTCGAAAAACTGCATGTTCTCGCGTTCCAGCGGCTTGATCTCGGCCTCGATGAAGGCGTCCATCTCTGCCAGCAGACCCGGGAGATGTTCCGGTAGGGCGAAATCCACGTTGACCTCTTTCGATTCAGTTGCCGTACAGGGTTTTCTTCCAGATCGTCGACAAGGTGGTGATGGCGTCGGCGTCGCTGATCTGCAATTCCGTTCCCGGATTTCCGACGACGACGACGGTGAAGTTCTCGAACAGCAGCGCAATGGCCGCCGCGATGTGTTCGGCTTCGAGGTCCTGGGCGTAACCCTGTTCGCGGGCGCGGCGCACCGATTCGGCCACCATGTCCATCCCGAACCGGCGGAACTGGTGCTGCACCTTGGCGAATCGCGGCTGGGTGGCGGCAAGCTGGGCGACGGCGATCATGATGCCGATGTTGCGTTTGAACAGATTCCAGTAGCCGGTGACCACGGTGTGGAAATAGTCGGTATCGGCCGGGGAGTCGGGCAGCGGGACCTTCGTACCGGACGGTTCGACGATATCGTGCAGGAAGGACTCGGCCAGCGAGGCCAGCAGATCCTCCTTGTCGTCGAAGTACCGGTAGAACACCGCGGCGGATTTGCCGGCCGCCGAGGTGATGTCGGCCAGGGTGGTGCCGTGGAAACCGCGCTCGGCGAACAGTTTCCGGGCGGCGAGCGCGATGGCCTCCCGGGTCTGTCGGCCCTTGGCCGTCAGCGGCGCCGGCGCGCCGGAGGGTTGCGCCATCTCAGCCCACGATTCGGTCCCCCGCGCGCAGCAGCGCGCTGGGAAGCTCGTGGCCGACGGCCCGTTGGGCGACCCCGGCCGCCGCGATGGCGGCACCGAGGTCGACATCGGTGGCGATACCACTGTCGCGCAGCAGATAGACCAGATCCTCGGTGGCGATGTTGCCGCTGGCACCCGGTGCGAAGGGGCAGCCGCCCAGCCCGCCGATGGACGCGTCCAACCGGGTGATGCCGGCCTGCACGGCGGCGAACGCGCTGGCCAATCCGGCCCCGCGGGTGTTGTGGAAGTGCGCGCCGAGGGGCAGCCCGTCGACGATCGGCCGGATGGCCTCGACCAGGGCGCCGACCCGGACCGGGGTGGTGGTGCCGATGGTGTCGGCGATGGCGATCCGGTCCACCCCCAGCTCCACTGCAGCCGTGGCGATCTCGAGGACGCGGCGCGGGTCGGTGGGGCCGTCGAACGGACAATCCCAGGCCGTCGCGATGATCACCTCGACGGCGGCCCCGTGGTCGTGGGCGATGCGCGTGACATCGGCGATCGCCGCGGTCGACTCCGCAGTGTCGCGTCCCACGTTGGCGCGGCTGTGCGCGTCCGATGCCGATACGACGTATTCGATGGAGTTCAGCCCGGCGGCGACGGCGCGTTTGGCGCCGTTGGCGCTCGCGACCAGTGCGGAGAACTCGACTCCGGCGAACCGGTGCAACTCGGCGGCCAGGTCGGCGGCGTCGGCCAGCGCGGGCACCTTGGACGGGGACACGAAGGCGGTCGCCTCCACCTCCCGGACGCCGGTGGCGACGATGGCCTCCAGGATCTCGATCTTGGCGGCCAACGGGATCGGCGCCTCGATCTGCAGGCCGTCGCGCAGGCACACCTCACGGATGTCGACCTTGCCGGGCAGATCCATCGTCACAGCACCCCCTCGGTACGCAGGGATTCGAGTTCCTCGGCGGTGTGACCGAGCAGGCCGGTGTAGACCTCGTCGTTGTGCTGACCGGGCCGCGCGGACCCGGAACTGCGGATGGTGCCCGGGGATTCGGAGAGCACCGGCACGATGCCCGGCCCCTTGACGTTGCGCTGGATCCGTTCGTCCCAGTGGTCGGCGATCATGCCGCGGGCTTGCAGTTGCGGGTCGGTGACGACCTCGGCGACGGTGTTGATCGGGCCGCTGATCACCCCGGCGTCCGAGAGTGTGGCGATGATGTCCTCGGGGCGGCGTTGCGCCGCCCAGTCGCCGATGATCTTGTCCAGTTCGTCCTGATTGCGCCCGCGCGCAACGTGATCGACGAACCTTTCGTCGGTGGCCAGGTCCGGATTGCCCATCGCCGCGCACAACCGGCGGAAGACGGTGTCCTGGTTGGCCGCGATGACCACCCAGCTGCCGTTGGCGCTCTGGTAGATGTTCGACGGCGCGATGCCCTCCAGCCGGGTTCCCGACGGGCCGCGGACCACGCCGCCGACGTCATAGTCGGGAATGGTGGATTCCTGGACGGCCAGGCAACTCTCGGTGAGCGCGGTGTCGACGATCTGGCCCTCGCCGGTGACGGTGCGCCGGTACAGCGCCGCCAGCGCGCCCTGGGCGGCGAACATCCCGGCCAGGCTGTCACCGAGGGACAGCGCCAACCGCGGTGGCGGTCCGCCCGGGAAGCCGTTCATGTGGCGCAGGCCGCTGGCGGCTTCGGCCACCGAGGCGTAGCCGGCCTTACCGGCATCCGGCCCGGTCTGCCCGTAGCCGGAGACCCGGACCAGGATGATGCCCTTGTTGCGGTCCTTGAGCACGTCGTAGCCCAGGTCCCACTTCTCCAGCGTGCCGGGGCGGAAGTTCTCCACGATCACATCGCTGCGGTCGACGAGTTCGAGGAATAGTTCCCGGCCGCGGGCGGTGCGCAGATCCAGGGTCACGGCCTTCTTGTTGCGGGCATGCACCGTCCAGAAGAAGTGGTGCCCGTCGAGTTCGGCCTGCCCCCAGGTGCGCAGCGGGTCCGGGGTGCTCGGCAACTCGATCTTGATGACCTCGGCACCCATGTCGCCGAGCAGTCGCGCCGCGAACGGACCGGAGATCAGGGTGCCCAGCTCCAGCACCCGGATACCATCGAGCGGTCCCGTGACCGCCGCACTCATGTGCCCGGCCTCTCCGCGAGCTGGGGGCACCTCCCGGTTGCGGGGGAACGCCAACTCGCCGCACATCCTGCCCAAATGTGCACGTTTGTGTCTGCTCGCCGGTGCGTCATCACTGCGAGAGCCCGTGCCGGTGCAGCCAGTCGGTGCAGATGCCGACCGCCTCACGCAGCGTGCCGCGCTGATCGGGACCGGAGTAGTAGTGGTTGGCACCGTGGATCTCGTGCATCTCCTTGTCGGGGTGCCCGATCGCCTCGAAGAGCCGGCGGGTGTGGCTGGGCGTGCAGGCATCGTCGGCCAGGTTGCCGATCACCAGCGTGGGCACCGCGATATCGGGTCCGGCCTTGACCGCGTCGCCGTTGGCGTCGTCATAACTCCACTGTGACAGCCAGCTGCGCAGGGTGCAGAACCGGGCCAGACCCACCGGGCTCATGTTCACCACCTGAGGATCGCCCAGATAGCACTGTCCCGGGGTGCGTTCGTTGGGATCCACCGCCGGGTCCAGCCAGCGCGGGTCGGCCATGGTGCCGTGCACGACGAAGGCGTACTCGTCATCCGGGCGGCCGGCCGCCTTGAGCTCGGCCAATTTCTCCTTGACCCAGGCCGTGATTCGCCGGTTCCGCGCGATCTGCGCCGCGTGGTAGCGGTCCAGGAACTCCTGGGTGTACGGCGGTTGGTTGGGATTGTCCGGGTTGTACAGATCGAGCTCGGGATCGCGGACGGTGGGGTCGGACTCGTCCAAGATGGAGGCGTCCATCCACTCGGTCATGGTGCCGTGCCGGCTGATGTGCGCCGCCAGCAACAGGATGGCATCGGCGGGGATGAGGCCCAGCGTGGTCAGGTCCGGGCCGTCGCCGGACGGGCTGGCGGTGACGGTGGGATGCTGTGCCTGCTGCTGATAGAACACCGACAGCGAGCCGCCGCCGCTCCAGCCGGCCAGCACCACCTTGTCGTAGCCCAGCCGGTTCTTGGCGTCCTTGATGCACTCGCCGAGGTCCTCGACCACCTTCTCCATCAACAGCGCGGAGTCGGTGCCGCGGAACCGGCTGTTGCAGTAGATGACATGGTGGCCAGCGCGGGCCAGGGCGTTGATCATCGGCAGGTAGGCGCCGCCGCCGATGGGATGCATGAACACCAGCACGGTGTCCGAGGGCTTGGCCTTGGGCTTGAGCAGATAGCTCTCCAGGACCACGAGTTCGGCGACACCGCCGTAGACGTCGCGCACCGCGGCCGTGTTCTGGTAGGCGACCAGATACGGGATGCGGTCGTACTCGTGCTTCACGGGTGCTTCGGTCGTTGTCATCAGTGCTCTCTGTTCTTCGCGCAGGCGCTCATCAGTGCTGGCTGTTCTTCGCGCAGGCGCTCATCAGTGCTGCCCCAGGTCATTGGCGAGGATCTCGGCGGACGGGACGAGCCGGCGTCGCGTGTCGATGGCGATCACCGACCAGTCCACCCGGTCGTAGTCGTCGAACTTGCGGCGGGCGCGCTCGCGGGCCTTCTCCGGTGCACCGTGGTGAACCCCCTGCGGGGCATGCGAAACCAGCCCCGGCGGCATCGGGATGCCGTAGAGCGAACCGGAGTGGAAGAACGCGATCTCGTCGTAGTCGACATTGCGGTGATACCACGGGGTGCGCTCGGTGCCGGGCACGCTCTCGGCGGGCTTGGGCAGAAAGTTCATCACGTACACCCCGGTGGCCTGCATGAACAGATGCACCGTCGGCGGCAGATGCACGCTCTCGGAGGTGATGACGGTGTAGTCCTCGATGTTGAAGGTGAACGGGAAGTTGTCGCCGCGCCACCCTTCGACGTCGAGGGGATTGTGTTGGTAGAACAAGGAAGTGGAGCCCACCCCGTCGACCGGTGAGTGGATGAGCCGCACCTCGTACTCTTCCCTGCCGTCATCGTCGATGGGGGAGGGTTCGGGAATGGTCACCTGTGCCGGGTCGAACGGGAAATGTCGGCCCAGCGTGCCTGCCGGCGGAACCCGGAAGTCGTCGGTGGCCTGGATCATGAGCCAGGTCGATTCTTCGTCGGGGATCTGCCGGAAGGTGCACGCCTTCGGGATGTAGACCCAGTCGCCCTCCCGGTAGCGCAGCGGACCGAACTCGGTCTCCAGCAGGCCGGCGCCCTTGTGCACGAACACCAACAGATCGCCGTCGACGTACCGCACGAAGAATGGCATCGGCTCACTGCGCCGGCTCAGCAGCACCTGGCAGTCGTCGTTGGCGAACATCAGCAGCGGGCCACCGTGCGCGTCGGTCGCATCACCGGGCTTGAGTTCCGAGGACAGCACGTCGGTCGGGCGTAGCGGGCCGACGGTGCGGTAGGCGGTCGGGTCGTTGCGCCGATACATGTTGGCGGTGCGACCGACGAATCCGCCGCGGCCGAGTTCGTCGTCCTTGAGGCCGTCGAGATCGGCGTGCACACGCTTGGGTGTCTTACCTTTGCGCAGGTGAACGAAGGATTCCATGATGCTCCTCGGCAGTCGGAAACCATAAAACTGAAAGTGACGTTACTTTTTGTTTCGGTACCGCGCAAGGCCTGTTCGTGACGAGTGGCCGCACACCGTGCGCCTCGATCGGCGTGTCGTGTACCGACGCGGTCGGTCGCGGAGACAGGGGATGGAGCCGGGCCTACGGGACCGGGACGCCCTCACGCAGGAAGGTCAGGCTGGCGACGCTTCCGTCGGGCTGGACCGTCAACCGGAACTGCCCGGGACGCTGCGCCATCTGCAGGGGCACGTTGACGACGGTGGCGTCACCGCGCGCGATGTTCTCCGGCATGCCGTGCGACACATAGCGCCCGAACATCTGCTGATACATGTCCCAGGACTGCTGCAGCGCGGGCGGCGACAGGAACATCTTCATGGTCGGGTTGAACTCCGCCGCGGCGGCCGGGAAATCGCCGCGCACGATCTCGTCCAGCGTCGACAGCGCGACCTGGTCGGGCGCGACCTCCGCCGCGGCAGTGGGCGGCATGGCCAACGATGACATGCCCAGGCCGGCAGCGGTCAGCGCGCAGGCCGCCCCTGCTGCGGTGCGCCGTCGAAGATCGGTGAGCGTCTTTGCTGGGCGCATGAGCATCACAATAGGGCGCGGCGGGGGCGCATTCGACGGTTTCGCCGATCCGATTTCGGTGGTCGACGACGCGTCGACCCGATGTGTGCGCATCTGACTGCGCCGCAGTAATTTTCGCACAGGTCAATTCGCGACGGATCGGCGTTGCACGGCCTGCGGTTTTTGTCTTGACACGGCTCGATGTCGCGGTGAGGTTGGGTATGCTCGCGCCCGGGTGGTTGCCAGGCGGGAGGTGATGATTGGATATGTGCGGGAACGAAATCCGGTCTCGGCACCACACCGGTTGCACCCGAGTGCCGCTATCGCGGAGAAGGTTGTTTTCGCTTTGACGTCTGTGGGTTCACCTGCGCCCATCCTCTCGGGGAGCCCCGGAGGCTGCTCCGTCCCGGCCGGCCCGGGCAACGCCCCGCATGTCGGCGACACCCGCACTGAACTGCCGAACCCGGTGGCGGCGGTGTCCTCAGGAAACACATCGACGGCACCCGGCGCGTGTCACCGGTGCGGCCACCGCCATGAATCGTCCTATTCGCCAACTATTTCGGAGGCAGCGTGACCACCAACCCGTTCGACGATGACAACGGCCGCTTCGTGGTGCTCGTCAACGACGAGGAGCAGCACAGCCTGTGGCCGACATTCGCCGACGTCCCGGCCGGGTGGCGTGTCGTCTTCGGCGAGGACGACCGTGCCGCATGCCTGGACTACATCGAACGCGAGTGGACCGATATCCGACCCAAGAGTCTGCGTGACCGATTGGCCGCCAACTGAGCGAGCCGGTGGGCCGAATTCGCGATCCGAGGGTGGGGATGGAAACTGGTGAAGTAGCCGCACCGGTCAGCCGTGCGCAGCTGGACATCTGGTTGGCGCAGGAAACGGGTCAGTCCGACACGGAATGGCAGCTCGGGCTGTTCGTCGAGATCGACGGGACCCTGGACCGGCGTGCCCTCAAGTGGTCGGTCCGCCGTGTCGTCGAGGAATCCGAGCCGCTGCGTGTCAGCTTCTTCGAGGACGACGGTCGGGTGTACCAACGCCTGGCCGACGATGCGCCGGCCGAGCTCACGGTCATCGATCTGCGGAAATCGGCCGACCCCGCCGGGGAGGCCATGCGGCACGCGCTGGACATCCAGCGCACGCCGATGCCGCTGGACGGCCGGCTGTACACGTTCACGCTCTTCCGGGCGGGCCCGACGAAGAACTACCTGTTCGTCTGCGCACACCACATCGTCGTCGACGGTATCGGCATGGTGCTGGTGTGTCAGCGGATCGCGGCCATCTACTCCGCGGCCGTCGCCGGCGCCCCGATCTCCCCGAGCGTGTTCGGTTCCCTGACCGACCTGCTGGAATCGGAACGCGCCTACGAGGATTCCACGGCCTACGCCGCCGACGAGGCGTACTGGCGCGAGCATCTGCCCAGCGGTTACGGTCGCGAACGTGCGGCGGCCGGTATCGCCGCCGGCGAGCCGGACCTCGCGCTGGAACGGATCCCGCTGGATCCGGAGATCCTGGCCCGGGTCGAGAAACTGACCCAGACCCAGAACATCCCGCGATCCTCCCTCATCACCGCCGCATGCGCACTGATGCTGCGCGGACTCTTCGCCGACGGGGACGAGATCGTCTTCGACTTCCCGGTCAGCCGCCGCGTCGAGGCGGAATCCAAGACCCTGCCCGGCATGGTGGCCGGGGTGGTTCCCCTGGTGCTGCAGCTGTCACCCCGGATGTCGGTGGCCGACTTCTGCGCCCACGTCGACGAGCGTATCCGGGAAGCCGTTGCGCATCAGCGCTTTCCGGTGGAGGCATTGGAACGCGAAGTCGATATGCGCGCACCTGGCGAGGTGGCCGACCGCCCCGTCATCGACTTCCTCCCGTCGGCGTTCACCGTGCCGTTCGGTGGCGCCACCGCGTCGGCCGTCCTGATGTCCGGTCTGGGTCGCGGCTCCGGGCTGATGTTCACCGGCGCCGGTGACGACCTGCTGCTGAGCACCTTCGGCAGCGACCCGGCCTTCGCGACCGTGCCGGTCACCGAGATCGCCGGCCGGCTGCAGCGGGTGCTGGCCGCGATGACCGCCAACCCGGTCCGCGCCCTGTCCACCGTGGACCCCGGCGCCCCGGGCGCCGACCTTGCCGCACTGGGCAATTGGTCGACACTGCGCGATGCGGCCGGTGCGCCGATGTCCATCCCGGCGATGTTCGCCGCCCACGTGCGCGCCACCCCCGACGCCGTCGCGCTCAGCGGACCCGACACCGCACTGAGCTATGCACAGCTCGACGAGGCGTCGAACCGGTTGGCGCAGCGCCTGATCGGCGACGGTGCCGGCCCGGGGCAGGTGGTCGCCATGCTGCTGCCGCGCACGGTCGACGCCGTCGTCGCCATCATGGCGATCCTCAAGACGGGTGCGGCCTACCTGCCGATCGACCCGTCGCTACCCGCGTCCCGCATCGCGTTCATGCTTTCCGACGCCGCCCCGTCGGCCGCCGTCACCCACGCCGAGTTCGCCGACCGGCTGGGCGATTTCGCCGGCCGGGTCATCGACATCACCGAACCCGCCGACCACCCTGCCGCGGCCGTGCCGGTCGCGGTGTCGCCGGCCGATATCGCCTACCTGATCTACACCTCCGGCACGACCGGAACCCCGAAGGGGGTGGCGATCACCCACCACAACCTCACCCAGCTGATCGCCTCGCAGGACGGTGGGCTGCCCGCCACCGCGGAGCAGGCCTGGTCGCACTGGCATTCCTACTCGTTCGACTTCTCGGTCTGGGAGATCTTCGCCGCACTGCTACGCGGCGGCCGGCTGGTGGTGATCCCCGAGTCGATCGTCGGCGCACCCGAGGAGTTCCACGACTATCTGGTGGCCCAGCGCGTCACTGTGCTGACCGAAACCCCCTCTGCCATCGCCGTGTTGGACCGCGACGGCCTGGAATCGACGGCGCTGGTGATGGGCGGTGAGGCCTGCTCGGCCGCGGTGGTGGATCGGTGGGCGCCGGGCCGGGTGATGATCAACGCCTACGGGCCGACCGAGACCACCATCTACGTCTCGGTCAGTGCGCCGCTGCAGGCCGGATCCGGGCCGGCCCCGATCGGGGCGCCGGCGCCGGGGTCGGCACTGTTCGTTCTCGACGGTTGGCTGCGGCCCGTCTCGGCCGGGGTGATCGGTGAACTCTACGTCGCCGGTGCCGGCGTGGGTGTCGGCTACCTCGGCCGGTCCGGGCTGACCGGATCTCGTTTCGTGGCATGCCCGTTCGCGTCCGATGGGCAGCGCATGTACCGGACCGGTGACCTGGTCTACTGGGGCGCCGACGGTCAGCTGCGGTACGTCGGCCGCGCCGACGAGCAGGTCAAGATCCGCGGCTACCGCATCGAGATCGGCGAGGTACGCGCGGCGCTGGCCGGTCTCGACGGTGTCGAGCACGCGGTCGTGATCGCCAGGGAGGACCGGCCCGCGGATGTGCGGCTGGTCGGGTACGTCACCGGCGCGGTGGACCCGGCACAGGCCCGCGCCGCGCTCGGCGCGCGGTTGCCCGGCTACATGGTCCCCGCCGCGGTGGTGGTGCTGCCCGAGCTCCCGCTGACCTCCAGCGGCAAGCTCGACACCCGGGCCCTGCCCGCGCCCGAGTACGCCGGTGCCGAACACCGGGCTGCTGAGACGTCGACCGAGAAACTGCTCGCCGGAATCTATGCCGAGGTGCTGGGTCTGGATCCCGCGGCGATCTCCGTCGACGACTCCTTCTTCGAACTCGGCGGCGACAGCATCATGTCCATGCAGGTCGCCTCACGGGCCCGGGCCGCCGGCCTGACGTGTCGCCCCCGCGACATCTTCGTCGAGGAGACGGTGGCCAAGCTGGCCCGCGTCATCGGCGCGGGCGCGGATCCCGATGCCCCCATCGATCACGGCATCGGCGCCGTCACCGCCACCCCGATCATGCGCTGGCTCGGCGGTCTCGGTGGTCCCGACGGGTGGGCGGCGGGTTTCAACCAGACCATGGTGCTGCACCCGCCCGCCGGAGCGGATCGCGCCGAGGTCGAGGCGGCGCTGCAGGCGGTCCTGGACCAGCACCCGGCGCTGCGGCTGCGGGTCGGCGAGGACGGGTCCCTCGACATCCCTGCGGCGGGCAGCGTCCGGGCGGGCGACTGCATCCACATCGTCGACGAGTTGACCGACGACGCAGTGCTGTCCGCGCGGGACAGCCTGGACCCGGCGACCGGCAACATGCTCAGCGCGCTGTGGGCGCCGGCCCGCGGGGAGCTCGCACTGATCATCCACCACCTCGCCGTGGACGGCGTGTCCTGGCGAATCCTGCTGGAAGATCTGAGTATCGCCTCCGCCCAGCGGCGCGCCGGACGACCTGTCGAGCTCGGGCCCACCGGCACCTCGTTCCAGCGCTGGGCGCAACTGCTCGCCGAGCACGCCCATCACCCCGACGTCGTCTCCAGCGCCGATACCTGGCGACGGGCCGTCCGCCCCGCCGCGCTGCCCGCTCCGTCGGAGGCCGACACCTTCGCCACGGCGGGCCGGGTCTCGGCGAGCCTGGATGCCGAGAACACCCGCACCCTGCTCGGCGCCGCACCGGCGGCCTTCCACGCCGGCGTGCAGGACATCCTGCTGATCGGATTCGCGCTCGCGGTGGCCGAATTCGTCGGCGAGCCGAGCATCCTCGTCGACGTGGAGGGCCACGGCCGGCACGAGGAACTCGCCGATGTCGACCTGTCCCGCACCGTCGGCTGGTTCACCACGAAGTATCCCGTCGGCCTGGTGGTCGACGTACCGTCCTGGTCGCAGGTGTCGGCCGGCGGCGCGGCGCTGGGCGCGGTGATCAAGCGCGCCAAGGAGCAGCTGCGGGCGCTGCCGCACCCGCTGACCTACGGCCTGCTGCGCTACCTCAACGACGATGTCGAACTCGACGGCGCCGACCCGGCGATCGGGTTCAACTACCTCGGCCGGCTGGCCGCCACCGCCACGCACGGTGACGAGGACACCTGGCGGGTCGGTCCGGACGGACTGTCGCTGACCGCGACCGCCTCGGCGCTGCCGATGCCGCTGCCGCACACCGTCGAACTCAACGCCGGCACCGTGGACACCGCGGAAGGGCCGCGGTTGCAGGCGGATTGGACGTGGGCTACCTCGGTGCTCGCCGAGGACCAGGTCGCCCGGCTGAACCGCCTGTGGTTCGAGGCGCTGGCCGGTATCTGCGCGCACGTGCGCGCCGGCGGGGGCGGGCTGACGCCCTCGGATATCGCTCCCGCGCGGTTGACCCAGTCGCAGATCGACGAGCTGACCGCCAGGCATCGCATCGCCGACATCCTGCCGCTCACTCCGCTGCAACAGGGTCTGCTCTTCCACACCGGCGGCGCGCACGCCGACATGTCCGCCGACATGTATTCGGTGCAACTGGACTTCACCCTGACCGGCACGCTGGACCCGGAGCGACTGCACCGGGCCGTACAGGCCGTGGTGGCCCGCCACCCGCACCTGGCGGCCCAGTTCATTTCCGACTACGACGAACCGGTGCAGATCCTGCTGCGAGATCCCGAAATCGCCTGGAAGTACCTGGATTTCAGCGGTGAACCCGACGAGGACGCGATCGCCCGGCTGTGCGCCGACGAACGGGTGGCCGTCGGCGACCTGGCGAACCAGGCGGCGTTCCGCGCCATGCTGATCCGGGTCGGCGCCGACCGGCACCGGTTCGTGCTGACCAACCACCACATCCTGCTGGACGGCTGGTCCATGCCCATCCTGCTGCGCGAGATCTTCGCCAGTTACGCCGGCACCCGGCTACCCGCGGCCGCGTCGTACCGGACCTTCCTCACCTGGCTGGCCGACCGCGATCTGGACGCCGCGCGCGATGCGTGGCGCGGCGCGCTCGCCGGGTTCGACACCCCGACGCTGGTGGCCGCACCGCACCGGCGCCAAGACCGACTGGGCCGGGGCGGACGCGGTTTCGCCGCCTTCGAGATACCGGCGCAGACCACCACCGCGCTCGGCGAACTCGCCCGTGCGTGCCGCACCACCGTCAGCACGGCGCTGCAGGGCGCCTGGGCGGTGCTGCTCACCTCGATGACCGGCCACACCGACGTCGCCTTCGGCACGGCCCGGTCCCGATTGGGTCAGATCGACATGGCCGACGCCGAATCGATGATCGGCCTGCTCATCAACACCGTGCCGGTGCGGGCGAACATCACCGCGACCACCACCGCCGCCGAACTGCTGGAACAGTTGCACACCGCGCACAACGACACGCTGGCCCACCAGCACCTCGCGCTGGCCGACATCCACCGCGCCGCCGGCCACGAGCAACTGTTCGACACCCTGTTCGTCTACGAGAACTACCCGGTGGACACCGGTGCGGCGCTGGGCGTCGACGATCTGGCGATCGCCGAGTTCAGCAACCGCGAGTTCAACCACTACCCGCTGACGGTCGAGGCCCTGCCGGGTGACCAGCTCAACCTGCACGTCGAATACGACACCGATGTCTTCACCGCGGGCGCCATCGACGCGCTGATCGCCCGGCTGGCAAGGCTGCTGCAGGCGATGACGGCCGACCCCACCCAGCGGCTGCTGTCCATCGACATCCTCGGCGACGAGGAGCAGCGCCGGCTGGCCCAGTGGTCCGGTGCCGGGGTACGGGCGCCCGTCGGCCTGGCGCAAGACCTGCTGACCGCCGCCGTGACCGCCGACCCCGATGCCCCCGCCATCATCGACGGTGACCGCGAGCTGACCTACCGCGACCTCGACACCTGGTCGAACCGCCTGGCGCGCAAACTCATCGACGCCGGAGTCGGACCCGGATGCGCCGTCGGCGTAACCCTGGACCGCAGCGCCGAACTGGTGGCCGCCTGGTGGGCGGTACTCAAGGCCGGTGGCACCTATGTGCCGGTGGACCGCACCCATCCGGTGGAACGCATTGCCACCGTGCTGAATTCGGTGCGCGCGGTCACCGTGCTGACGACCGGCGCCGACACCGTCGCCGGCGCCGGGACACGCCCGGTGCTGCGCATCGACACCGTCGACCTGTCCGGTGTGACCGGTGACGCGCTCACCGATGCAGACCGCCCGGCCGCGCTCGGCATCGACGACACCGCCTACGTCATCTTCACCTCGGGCTCCACCGGTGAGCCCAAGGGCGTGGCCGTCGGGCACGCCGGGCTGCTGGGAGCCGCAGCGGCGCAACGCACCATGTACGGACTCGGCCCGCAGTCGCGGGTGCTGATGGTCGCCGCACCGACCTTCGACGCGTCGCTGTTCGAGATCCTGATGGCCACCGGATCGGGTGCGGCGCTGGTCGTCGCGCCCAAGGACGTCTATGCCGGCGATACGCTGACCGCGTTGATGCAGCGCCATCGGGTCAGCGCCACCCTGCTCACCCCGACGGTCGCGGCATCGCTGGACCGGTCCCGCCTGGACTGCCTGGACACCCTGGTGACCGGCGGGGAGGCCTGCCCGGACGAGCTGGTGGCGGCCTGGGCTCCCGGGCGGCGGATGTTCAACGCCTACGGCCCGAGCGAGTCGACCATCTGGGCGGCCGGCACCCCGCTGGCACCCGAGCGCCCGGTCTCCATCGGATCCCCGATCGCCGGTACCCGCACCCTGGTGCTCGACGCCGGCCTGCGACCGGTGTCGGCCGGCGTGGTCGGCGAACTGTATCTGGCCGGATCGGCGCTGGCGCACGGTTATATCGGCCGGGCCCGGCTGACCGCGGACCGGTTCGTCGCCGACCCGCACGGCGGCCCCGGTGAGCGGATGTACCGCACCGGCGATCTCGCCCGGTGGAACGACGACGGCACCCTGGACTATCTGGGCCGGGTGGACACCCAGATCAAGCTGCGCGGGCAACGTATCGAACTGGGCGAGATCGAGAGCGCGCTGCTTGCCTGCCCACAGGTCGGCCAGGCTGCCGCCGCCGTCCACCACGGCACCGCCGGTTCGCAACTGGTCGCCTACATCACCTTCGAACACGCCACCGATGCCGGCCGCGACGACGGCCACGACAGCGAGATCGTCGGGGAGTGGCAGAGCATCTACGACGAGCTGTACGGCGCCGATATCGAGGCGCCCGGGTTCGGTGACGACTTCCGCGGCTGGAACAGCAGCTACACCGGCGAGGCCATCCCGCTGGACCAGATGCGCCAGTGGCGGGCAGGCACCGTCGAACGGATCCTCGCACTGCAACCCCGCCGGGTACTGGAAATCGGCGTCGGCTCCGGCCTGCTGCTGTCCCAGGTCGCCGGCAGCTGCGAACAGTACGTCGGCACCGACATCTCCGGGGTCGTCGTCGACTCCATCGCCCGGGCGTTGCAGCACAACGACATCGGATGGCGGGACCGCGTCGAGCTGATGGCCCGTCCCGCCCATGTCACCGATGGGCTGCCGCACGCGCACTTCGACACCATCGTCATCAACTCGGTGGTGCAGTACTTCCCCAACGCGGCGTATCTGGCGGAGGTCATCGACAACGCGCTGGACCTGCTGGTTCCCGGCGGGACGCTGTTCATCGGCGACGTCCGAAACCACAGCCTGCAGAACGCGTTCCAGACCGGTATCGCGATGGCGCGGCACGCCGGGGCGCAGCTCGACGCCGCCGTCATCCGCCAACGCGTCCAGCACGCCGTGCTCGGCGAACCCGAACTGCTGCTGGCACCGGAGTTCTTCACCTCTCTGGTCGAGCGTCACGAGGCGGCCGCCGGGGTCGACATCCAGGTCAAACGCGAAGCGTCGGACAACGAACTCAGCCGCTACCGCTATGACGTCGTCATCCACAAGGGCCCCGTCGCGGTGCGCTCGGCGGCCGACGTCCCCGTCCGGGCGTGGGCGGACGTCGCCGATGTGGCCGGCCTGCGCGCCGAGCTCACCGCCACGGACGCGGTTCGCGTCACCGGCATCCCGCGCGCCGGGGTGCTCGCAGATGTACGGCTCGAGCAGTCCCTGACGTCCGGGGCACCGGCCGACGCCGAAACCCTCTCGCTCACACCGCACGAGCTCTACACGTTCGGGGAGGAGTTCGGCCACCGGGTGGCCGTCACCTGGGGTCGCGAACCGGGCACGGTGGACGCGGTGTTCCTGCGAACCGCCGACCGGCAGGCACTGACCGACCTGTACCTGCCCGCGCCGCACGCCGCGCACGCCAACGAACCGCACAGCGCCACCAAGGTCAGCGCGGTCCGGCAGCGGTTGAGCACCTGGCTGCCCGACTACATGGTGCCGCCGCACATCGTGGTGCTCGACGAGATGCCGCTGACCTCCTCGGGCAAGCTCGACCGCCGTGCGCTGCCCGCGCCGGAATTCGGTGAGGCCGACGGCTACCGGGCACCCTCGGGTGTCGTCGAGGAGATCCTGACCGACATCTTCGCCCACGTGCTGGGACTGCAGCGGGTCGGCGTCGACGACTCCTTCTTCGACCACGGCGGGGACTCGCTGTCGGCGATGCGACTGATCGGTGCCATCAACACCAGCCTGGACGCCGACCTGTCGGTGCGCACCATCTTCGAGGCACCGACCGTCGCCGAGTTGGCCCCGCGGGTCGGCGGGGATGCCGCCCGACTCGCGCCGCTGGTCGCCGGTGCGCGTCCCGAGGTCATCCCGCTGTCCTTTGCGCAGAACCGGTTGTGGTTCTTCGACCAGCTGCAGGGCCCGTCCCCGATCTACAACCTGGCAGTCGCGCTGCGGCTGCGCGGACACCTGGACGCCGATGCGCTGCGGCTGGCGATCAACGATGTGGTCGCCCGCCACGAATCGCTGCGGACCCGCTTCATCGCGCCCGGGGGCACCCCGCAACAGGTCGTCATCGCCGCCGAGGATGCCGATATCGGTTGGGAGAGCGTCGATGCCGCCGGATGGCCGGAAGAGCGCATCGACGAGCAGGTCGGCGCGGCGGCGCGGCACACCTTCGACCTGTCCGCCGATATACCGTTCCACGCCACCCTGTTCCGGGTGGCCGAACGCGAACACATCCTGGTGGCCGTCGTGCACCACATCGCCGCCGACGGCTGGTCGGTGACCCCGCTGGTCCGCGATCTCGGTCTGGCCTATGCCGGCCGGTGTGTGGGGCAGGCGCCGGGCTGGGCGCCGCTGCCCGTGCAATACGTCGACTACACGCTGTGGCAGCGCACCCAGCTCGGTGAGCTCGACGACGCGGACAGTCCGATCGCCGCGCAGCTGGCCTACTGGGAGACCGCGCTGGCGGGGATGCCCGAGCAGCTGCAGATCCCGACCGACCGCCCGCATCCGGCGGTCGCCGACCACCACGGCGCCCGGGTCGTGGTGCAGTGGCCGACCGACCTGCAGCAGCAGGTTCGGCGGGTGGCCCGCGAGTACAACGCCACCACCTTCATGGTGATCCAGGCGGCATTCGCCGCGCTGCTCGCCCAGATCAGTGCGTCGACCGATGTCGCGGTGGGCTTCCCGATTGCCGGGCGGCGCGACAGCGCACTGGATGATCTGGTCGGCTTCTTCGTCAACACCCTGGTGCTGCGCGTCCAGCTCGACGAATTCCCCGGCGCGGACCCGACTTTCGCCGAGCTGCTCGGCCAGGTGCGCGGCCGCAGCCTGGCCGCCTACGAACATCAGGACGTGCCGTTCGAGGTGCTCGTCGAGCGGCTCAACCCGACCCGCAGCCTGACCCGACACCCGCTGGTGCAGGTGCTGCTGGGCTGGCAGAACTTCGCCTGGCAACCCGGGGACGCCGCCGGCCTGGCGCTGGGCGACCTGCAGGTCAGCCCGATCGCGGTCGACACCGAGACCGCCCGGATGGATCTGGCGTTCTCGCTGGGGGAGCGGTGGACAGGCGACGGTGACCCCGACGGACTCGATGTCACCGTCGAGTACCGCACCGACATCTTCGACGCAGCCGGGGTGCAGGCGCTGGTCGCGCGGCTGGAGCGAATGCTGGTCGCGCTCACCGATGATCCGCAGCGCCGGCTGTCCTCGATGGATCTGCTCGACGATGTCGAGCGCGCCAGGCTGGACCACTGGGGCAACCGGACCGTGCTGCACCAGCCGTACACCGCGGCCACGGTGCCGCAACGCTTCGGCGCCCAGGTGGCCCGCACACCCGACGCGGTGGCGGTCGTCTGCGGACAGACCGCCCTGACCTACGCCCAACTGGACGAGGCCGCCAACCGGTTGGCGCACCTGCTCATCGCGCACGGCGCCGGCCCCGGCCGGTCGGTGGCGCTGCTGTTCGGCAAATCCGCCGAGGCCATCGTGGCGATCCTGGCGGTGCTGAAATCCGGTGCGGCGTATCTGCCGATGGATCCCGCGATCCCCGATGCCCGCATCGAATTCATGCTCGCCGACGCCGAACCGGTCGCGGCGCTGACCACCCCGGCGCTGGCCGACCGGATCCACGGTGCCCCGGTGATCACCTACACCGGTCCCGTTGATACCGCCGCGCAGCCGGCCACCGCACCACCGGGCCCGGCCGTCGACGATCTCGCGCACATAATCTACACCTCCGGCACCACCGGGGTGCCCAAGGGCGTGGCCGTCAACCACGGCAACGTCGTGCAGCTGTTCGACGACCTGGACATCGGAATCGACCTGGCGCCACACCAGGTGTGGACCCAATTCCACTCCTACGCCTTCGATTTCTCGGTGTGGGAGATCTGGGCCGCGCTCCTGCACGGCGGCCGCCTGGTCGTGGTGGGCGACGATATCGCCCGCTCGGCGCAGGACTTCCACGACCTGCTGATCACCGAACGGGTGACCGTGCTGACTCAGACACCGTCGGCGGCTGCGGTGCTGTCCGCCGACGGCCTGGACGTCGACCTGGTGATCGGCGCCGAGGCGTGCCCACCGGAACTGGTGGACCGCTGGGCGCCGGGGCGGGTCATGGTCAACGTCTACGGACCCACCGAGACGACGATGTGGGCCTGCAAGAGCCTGCCGCTGACCGAAGGCTCGGGGGCACCGCCCATCGGGTCGCCCACCGCCGGTGCCGCCTTCTTCGTACTCGACGAATGGCTGCGACCGGTCCCACCCGGGGTGGTCGGCGAGCTGTACCTGGCCGGCCGTGGCGTGGGCGTCGGCTACCTGCGCCGGACCGCCCTGACCGCAACGCGTTTCATGGCCTGCCCGTTCGGCGAACCGGGAACGCGGATGTACCGCACCGGCGACCTGGTGTCGTGGCGCCCGGACGGTCAGCTGGACTACTTCGGTCGCGCCGACGACCAGGTGAAGGTGCGCGGCTACCGCATCGAACTCGGCGAGGTGCGCTCGGCGCTGGCCGCCCTCGACGGGGTGGAGCAGGCGGTGGTCATCGCCCGCGAGGACACCCCCGGCGACAAGCGCCTGGTCGGCTACGTCACCGGAACCGCCGACCCGGCCGCCGCGCGTGCCGCGCTGGCCGACACCCTGCCCGGCTACATGGTCCCGTCCACCGTGCTGGCGGTGCCCGAGATGCCGGTGACGGTCAACGGGAAACTGGACATCCGCGCACTGCCCGCCCCGGACTTTCAGGACAGCACCCGCTACCGGGCGCCGGCCGGCGCCGTCGAGCAGACCCTGGCCGAGATCTTCGCCGACATCCTCGGTCTGGAGCGGGTCGGCGTGGACGACTCGTTCTTCGACCTGGGCGGGGACTCCCTGTCCACGATGCGCCTGATCACCGCGGTGAACACCGCGTTGGCGGCCGACCTGCCGGTGCGCACCGTCTTCGAGGCGCCGACCGTCGCGCAACTCGCCCAGCGCATCGACCGCGGCGCCGTACAGCGCCAACCGCTGGTGCCCGTCGAGCGGCCCGCACAGATTCCGCTGTCCTTCGCGCAGAACCGGTTGTGGATCGTCGACCAGCTGCAGGGACCGTCGCCGGTGTACAACATCGCGGTGGCGCTGCGGCTGCGCGGCACCCTCGACCCCGCCGCGCTGCGGGCGGCCATGACCGATGTGGTCCGCCGGCACGAAAGCCTACGCACCGTCTTCACCGCCACCGATGGCGTGCCGCAGCAGGTGGTGCTGCCCGCCCGGGAGATCGTCGTGGACTGGGACACCGTCGATGCCACCGGCTGGACCCCCGATCAGCTGAACACCGGCATCGGCGATGCCGCCCAACACGCGTTCGACCTGTCGGCCGAGATCCCGCTGCGCGCAACACTGTTGCGGGTCGCCGACGACGAGCATCTGCTGGTGGGCGTCGTGCACCACATCGCCGCCGACGGCTGGTCGCTGCGACCGCTGGTCACCGACCTCGGGGCCGCCTATGCCGCGAGAAGCGCAGGACGGCAACCTGATTGGGCACGGCTGCCGGTGCAGTACGTCGACTACACCCTGTGGCAGCGCGCCCACCTCGGTGACATCGACGAGCCGGAGAGCCCGATCGCCCGGCAGCTGGCCTACTGGGAGGCCGCCCTGTCCGGCCTGCCGGAGCACCTCGACCTGCCGACCGACCGGCCCTACCCGCCGGCGGCCGATCACCGCGGCGCCACCATCGAGGTGGACTGGCCCGCCGAGCTGCAGCAGCAGATCACCCGCGTCGCCACCGAACACAACGCCACCAACTTCATGGTGGTGCAATCCGCGCTGCTCGCCCTGCTGTCGGCGATCAGCTCCAGTACCGATGTGGCCGTGGGCTTCCCGATTGCCGGGCGCTCCGACACCGCGCTCGACGACCTGGTCGGATTCTTCGTCAACACCCTGGTGCTGCGCGTCGACCTCGCCGGCGCCCCGACCGTCGCCGACCTCATCGAGCAGGTGCGCACCGCGAGCCTGGCCGCCTTCGAGCACCAGGACGTCCCATTCGAGGTGCTCGTCGAGCGGCTCAACCCGGCGCGCAGCCTGACCCACCACCCGCTGGTGCAGGTGATGCTGGGCTGGCAGAACCTGCCCTGGCAGCACGACGACACCGCCGCCGGGCTGGTCCTCGGCGAGCTGGAGATCACCCCGCTGCCTGTCGACACCCATGCCGCGCGCATGGATCTGGCGTTCTCGCTGGCCGAACGCTGGACCACGACCGGCGCGCCCGCCGGCATCGGCGGCATCGTCGAGTTCCGCACCGACGTGTTCGACGCCTCGACGGTGGCGCACCTGGTCGACCGACTGCAGCGGATGCTGACCGCGATGACGACCGACCCGGCACGCGCGCTGGCCTCGCTGGACCTGCTGGACCCCACCGAACGCACCCGGCTGCACACCCTGGGCAACGCCGGCGCGCTCACCGGTGCACCGCAACCGATCTCGATGCCCGAACTGTTCGCCGAGCAGGTCGCGCGCATCCCGGATGCGGTGGCCATCAGCGGTCAGCGGTCACTGACCTACGCCGCACTCGACGAGGCATCGACCCGGCTGGCGCACCTGCTGACGCGCCACGGCGCGGCCCCGGGCGCCACGGTCGCGCTGCTGCTGCCGCGCTCGGCCGAGGCCATCATCGCCATCCTGGCGATCCTGAAGACCGGCGCCGCCTACCTGCCGATCGATACCGGCTGGCCGGCCGAGCGCATCGACTTCGTCATGAACGATGCCCGACCGGTCGCCGCCATCGCAGACGGTGACACCGCGCACCTGGCGGCGGGTCGTCCCGTCATCGACATCCACGATGTGCCCGACACCGGGGACCTCACCGCGCTGCCCGCACCCGCGCCGGATGACCTGGCCTATGTCATCTACACCTCGGGCACCACCGGGGTGCCCAAGGGCGTCGGACTGACCCATGCCAACGTGACGCAGCTGCTGGCGACCCTGGACGCCGGACTGCCCGCCGGCGGTGTCTGGAGCCATGCCCACACCCTGGCCTTCGACGTGTCGGTGTGGGAGATCTTCGGGGCGTTGCTGCGCGGCGGTCGGGTCGTCGTGGTCCCGCCGGCGGCCACCGCCGATGTCGCCGAATTACACAGCCTGTTGGTCGCCGGCGGGGTCACCGTGCTGACCCAGACCCCCTCGGCCGCAGCGGTGCTGCCGTCCGACGGTCTGGAGTCCGCGGTGCTGGTGGCGGTCGGCGAGGCGTGCGCACCGGAGGTCGTGGCGCGCTGGGCCGCCGACGGCCGGGTCATGCTGAACGCCTACGGACCCACCGAGACGACCATGTGCGTCACCATCAGCGCCCCGCTGCCGGCCGCGCCGGGCATCATCCCGATCGGTGTGCCGGTGCCACACGCCGCGCTGTTCGTGCTCGACCCCTGGCTGCGGCCGGTGCCCGCCGGGGTGATCGGCGAGTTGTACGTCGCCGGACCGGGTGTGGGCACCGGGTACCTCGGCCGGACCGGGCTGACCGGATCCCGGTTCGTGGCATGCCCGTTCGGGCCGGCGGGACAGCGGATGTACCGCACCGGCGATCTGGTGCGCTGGCGCGCCGACGGGCAGCTGGACTACCTGGGCCGCGCCGACGAGCAGGTCAAGATCCGCGGCTACCGCATCGAACTCGGTGACGTGCAGACCGCGCTGGCGACGGCGCCCGGGGTCGATCAGGCCGCCGTCATCGCCCGCGAGGACCGCCCCGGTGATACACGTCTGGTCGGGTACGTCACCGGATCGGCCCGGCCGGGTGAGGTGCGTGCGGCGCTGACTTCGCGGCTACCCGCCTATATGGTGCCGGCCGCCATCGTGGTGCTCGACGCCCTGCCACTGACCGCCAACGGCAAACTGGACACCCGCGCGCTACCCGCGCCCGACTACGTTGCCGGGGTGTACCGGGCGCCGACGGGCGCGGTCGAGGAGATCCTGGCCGGTGTCTACACCGCCGTGCTGGGACTGGAAACTGCTGTCGGCGTCGACGATTCGTTCTTCGACCTGGGCGGGGACAGCATCACCGCCATGCGCCTGATCGCGGCGGTGAACACCAGCCTGCACACCAACCTGGCGGTGCGCACCATCTTCGAGGCGCCGACCATCGCCGAACTGGCACCGCGGATCGCCGACGGCAGCAGCCCGCTGGAACCACTGGCGGCCGGTGAGCGACCGGACGTCATCCCGCTGTCCTTCGCACAGAACCGACTGTGGTTCCTGGAACAACTGCAGGGCCCGTCGGCGGTCTACAACATGGCCACCACGCTGCGGCTGCGCGGCGACCTGGACACCGCCGCGCTGCGCGCCGCGCTCGACGATGTCGTCGCCCGGCACGAGAGCCTGCGCACCCTGCTGATCGCGCCGGACGGTGTCCCGCAACAGGTCGTGCTGCCCGCCGAGAACGCCTCATGTGGATGGCAATTCACCGATGCCGACGGCTGGACCGACGAACAGCTGGACCTGGCCACCCACGCCGCGACCCGGTACGCCTTCGACCTGTCCGCCGAGATCCCGCTGCGGGTACACCTGTTCCGCCGGGTCCGCGACGAACACATCCTGGTCGCCGCGGTGCACCACATCGCCGCCGACGGGTGGTCGATGACCCCGCTGGCCCGCGATCTCAGCGTGGCCTATGCCTGCCGGTGCGCCGGGCAGGCACCGGACTGGGCGCCGCTACCCGTGCAGTACGTGGACTACACGCTGTGGCAGCACCGGCAGTTCGGCGAACTGGACACCCCGGACAGTCCCATCGCCGGGCAGCTGGCCTACTGGCAGCGCACGCTGGCCGGGCTGCCCGAGCGGTCGCCGCTGCCGACCGACCGGCCCCACCCGCTGGTCGCCGGGCAGCACGGTGGGGTCATCCCGGTCCGGTGGCCTGCCGAATTGCAGCGCCGTATCACCCGATTGGCCCGGGAACACAACGCGACCGGCTTCATGGTCGTGCAGGCGGCGCTGGCGGTGCTGCTCGCCAAGGTCGGTGCGACCACCGATGTGGTCGTCGGCGTTCCGGTGGCGGGCCGGCGCGACGCCGCGCTCGACGAACTGGTCGGCTTCTTCGTCAACACCCTGGTGCTGCGCGCCGACCTGGCCGACGATCCCACCTTCGCCGACCTGCTGGCCCAGGTGCAGCAACGCAGCCTGGAAGCCTACGAGAACCAGGACGTGTCCTTCGACGTCCTGGTCGAACGCCTCAACCCGTCCCGCAGCCTGAGTCACCACCCGCTGGTCCAGGTCATGCTGGCCTGGCAGAACCTACCCGGCCAACGCGACAGCAATTCGGTTCTGTCGCTGGGCGATCTGCACATCGAACCGCTGCCGGTCGACACCAAGACCGCGCGGATGGATCTGACCTTCTCCCTCGGCGAACTGTGGACCACCGAGGGTGAGCGCGCCGGCATCGGCGGCTCCGTCGAATACCGCACCGACATCTTCGACGCCGCTACCGTCGTCAGCCTTGTCGAACGGCTGCAGCGGGTGCTCGACGCCGTCACCGACGCACCGGCACAACCGCTTTCGGTGATCGACCTGCTTGACGACACCGAGCGGGCCCGGCTGGACGCGCTGGGCCACCGCGACATGCTGGCCTTACCCGCCGCGGCCGCGTCGCTCACCGAGCTGTTCGCCGCCACGGTCGCCGAGAACCCGGATGCCACCGCGTTGACCTGTGCCGGCCGGTCGCTGAGCTACGCCGAACTCGATGCCGCGGCCAACCGGATGGCGCATCTGCTGGCCACCCACGGTGCCCGGCCCGGTGCCACCGTGGCGCTGCTGCTGCCGCGCTCGGCCGAGGCCATCGTGAGCATCCTGGCGGTGCTGAAATCCGGTGCGGCCTACCTGCCGCTCGACCCGGCGCTGCCACCGGCCCGCATCGCGGTCGTGCTGGCCGATGCCGCGCCCGTCGCGGTCCTGCGCACCGCCGAGCTCGCCGCGAAGCTGCACGGGTACGACGGCGCCGTGCTCGACGTGCACGACGGCGCCGTGACCGATCAGCCCGGCACCGCGCCCGTCGGCCCGGCCGCCGACGACCTGGCCTACCTGATCTACACCTCGGGCACCACCGGTGTGCCCAAAGGCGTTGCCGTCACCCATCGCAACGTCGTCGGGTTGCTGCGTACCGGTGCCAACGGTCTGCCCCGCTCCGGGGTGTGGTCGCAGTGGCACTCGCTGGCGTTCGACGTGTCGGTATGGGAGATCTTCGGCGCACTGCTGAACGGCGGGCGGCTGGTCGTGGTTCCCGAGTCGGTGGCGCGTGCTCCCGAGGAGCTGCACGCCCTGCTGATCGCCGAGCAGGTCAGCGTGCTGAGCCAAACCCCGTCGGCGGCAGGCGCACTGCCCACCGCCGGGCTGGCCGGGGTGACGTTGATCGTCGCCGGTGAGGCCTGCCCGGCCGAGCTGGCGGATCGCTGGCCCGGGCCCATCATCAACGCCTACGGCCCCACCGAGGGCACCATCTACGCCGCGGTCAGCACGCCGCTGACCGCGGACTCCGCGGTGCCGATCGGCGCACCGGCCGGCGGCGCCGCGCTGTTCGTGCTCGACACCGCGCTGCGTCCGGTACCCGAGGGCGTGATCGGCGAGCTGTACATCGCCGGCAGCGGGGTGGCCGCCGGGTACGTCCACCGCGGCGGCCTTTCCGCCGCCCGTTTCGTGGCATGCCCGTTCGGCCCTGCCGGACAACGCATGTACCGCACCGGTGACCTGGTGCGCTGGCGGGCCGACGGGCAACTGGACTACCTGGGCCGCGCCGACGAGCAGGTGAAGATCCGCGGCTACCGCATCGAACTCGGTGACGTGCGCACGGCGCTGGCCGCGCTCGACGGGGTGGAGCAGGCCGTCGTGATCGCCCGCGAGGACCGCCCGGGCGACAAGCGGCTGGTCGGCTACATCACCGGCGCTGCCGACCCCGCGATCGTGCGCGACGCCCTCGGCGACACGCTGCCCGGGTACATGATCCCCGCGGCCGTCATCATGATGGCCGAACTCCCGTTGACCCCCAACGGCAAGCTCGATGTGCGGGCCCTGCCGGCACCCGATTACGGCAGCGGTGAATACCGGGCGCCCGCCGGGGCGGTCGAGGAGATCCTGGCCGGCATCTACGCCGACGTGCTGGGCGTCCAGCGGGTCGGCACCGACGAATCGTTCTTCGATCTCGGCGGGGACAGCATCTCCTCGATGCAGGTGGTCAGCCGCGCTCGCGCGGCCGGGCTGAACTGCCGCACCCGGGACATCTTCGTCGAGCAGACGGTGGCCAGGCTGGCCCGTGCGGTGAGCACCGGCACCGGCGCCACCGAGATCGACGATGGTGTCGGCGCGGTGGCGGCCACGCCGATCATGCGCTGGCTGCACGATGTCGACGGGCCGACCACCGAGTTCAACCAGACCATGCTGGTGCAGGCACCGGCCGGGGTCATCGAAGCCGATGTGCTGGCCGTGCTGCAGGCGCTGCTGGACCGGCACACCGCGCTGCGGTTGCGGCGGATCGACGGCGCCACGCTACAGGCGGGGGAGCCGGGCAGCGTCGATGCCGGGACGTGCCTGCACACCGCCGCCGCGGTCACCGACGCGGTACTGGCCGAGGCCCGCGCCGGGCTCGACCCGGCCGCCGGCGCACTGCTGCGCGCGGTCTGGGTACCGGCCACCGGGCAGCTCGTGGTGATGATCCACCACCTGGCCGTGGACGCCGCATCCTGGCGAATTTTGCTGGAGGACATCAACATCGCCTGGGGTCAGCTGCAGTCCGGGCAGCCGGTGCAGCTACCGGCCGGTGGCACCTCCCTGCAGCGGTGGTCGGCACTGCTCGTCGAGCACGCCCACCGGCCCGACGTCGTCGACACCGCCGACGCCTGGCGACGGATTGCCGCGACACCACCCGCGCTGCCCGCGGTGCAACCACGCAGCGACACCTTCGCCGCCGCCGGGCAGCTGACCGCCCTCCTGGACGCCGAGACCACCGCCACCCTGTCCGAGCGCGCCACCAAGGCGTTCGGCGTCGGGGTGCAGGACCTGCTGCTGATCGGATTCGCGCTGGCAGCAGCCGAATTCACCGGCACCCCGACGGTGTGCATCGACGTCGAGGGACACGGCCGGCACGAGGAACTGGCCGCCGATATCGACCTGTCCCGCACTGTCGGCTGGTTCACCACCACGTCTCCGGTCGCCCTGGATGCCGGCCGGCTGCCGTGGGCGCAGGTCGCCGCCGGTGCCGACGCACTGGGCGCGGAACTCAAGGGCATCAAGGAGCAGCTGCGCGCCCGCCCCGACGCGCTGACGTACGGACTGCTGCGCCACCTCAACCACGACGTGGACCTACCCGCCGCCGACCCGGCGATCGGGTTCAACTACCTGGGCCGCCAGACCGGGCTGTCCGGGCTCGCCGAACAGCTCTGGCGACCCGGTGACGACTGGTCGCTGACGGCGTCGGCCGCGGCGGTCGACATGCCGCTCATGCACACCCTGGAACTGGGTGCGGCCACCGTCGATGGCCCCGAAGGCCCGACACTGCAGGCGAATTGGACCTGGGCGCCGTCGGCGCTGGACCGCGATCAGGTCGACGATCTGAACCGGTTGTGGTTCCAGGCGCTGGCCGGTATCTGCGCGCATGTCCGCGCCGGTGGTGGCGGACTCACCCCGTCGGACATCGCACCGGCCCGGCTGAACCAGCAGCAGATCGACGACCTGGCGCAGCGGCACCGGATCGCCGACATCCTGCCGCTCACCCCGGTCCAGCAGGGACTGCTCTTCCACGCCGCCGAGGGCGCCGAGGACCTGTACGCCGGGCAGATCGGCATCGAGCTGACCGGTCCGCTGGATCCGGAGCGGCTGCGCGCGGCCGTGCGCGCGGTGATCGGGCGCCATCCCCATCTGGTGGCGCACTTCACCCAGCCCGGGCCCGTCCAGGTCGTCCCCGCCGACCCGGATGTGCCATGGCGCGTCGTCGATCTGGGCGCCGAGGATCCGGGCATCGAGCGCATCTGCGCCGAGGAACGCGCCGCCGTCGCCGACCTCGACCGCCGGCCGCCGCTGCGCACCGCGCTCATCCGCATCGCAGCCGACCGACACCGGTTCGTGCTCACCAACCACCACATCGTGCTCGACGGCTGGTCCATGCCGATCCTGCTGGGCGAGATCTTCGCCGGCTATCACGGACACCGGCTGCCCGCCGCCGCGCCGTACCGGGGCTATCTGGAATGGCTTGGAGCACTGGACCTCGACGCGGCACGCGCGGGCTGGGCGAATCTGCTCGGCGATCTGGACGAGCCCACCCTGGTCGCCGCGCCGGGACGGGCGGCGCCGGGGCCGCGCGCCGTGCACACCGCGACGCTGGCCGACGGGATGGCCGACGCGGTGGCCGCCCTGGCGCGCGCGCACCACACCACCGCCAACACCGTGCTGCAGGCCGCCTACGCTCAGACGCTGGGCTGGCTCACCGGGCGATCCGATGTCACCTTCGGCACCACGGTGTCCGGCCGGCCCGCCGAGGTGGCCGGCGTGCAGACCATGATCGGGCTGTTCATCAACACCGTGCCGGTGCGGGCGAGGAGCGCCGCGACCACCACCACCGCGGACCTGTTGGCCCAGCTGCACGGCGCGTACAACGACACCCTGGATCACCAGCATTTGGCGCTCACCGAAATTCACCGCGTCACCGGGCACGATCAGCTGTTCGACACGATGTTCGCCTACGAGAACTACCCGGTGAACGCCGAAGCGCTGTCCGGCGATGACGAGCTCACGGTCACCGACGTCAGCACGCGCGAATCCAGCCACTACCCGTTGACGGTGCAGGCACAGCCCGGCCCGCACCTGACGCTGCGCATCGAATACGACACCGAGGTCTTCGACGCCGCCGACATCACTGCGCTCACCGATCGGTTCAGCACGGTGCTGACCGTCATGACCGCCGAGCCGCAGCGTGCGCTCGCGACCATCCCGGTGCTCGACCCGCGCGCCACCGACCTGCTCGCGGGCTGGGGCAACCACCGCGTCCTGGCCGAAAGCCGTTCGCAGACAACGGTCACCGAGCTGTTCGCCGCGCGGGTGGCCGCCGCCCCGCAGACGGCGGCGGTCGTCTGCGGTGACCGGACGCTGACCTACGCCGAACTCGACGACGCCGCCGACCGGCTGGCCGGACGTCTCGTGGCGGCCGGTGCCGGCCCCGGCCGGATTGTCGCGCTGCTGATGCCCCGCTCGGCCGAGGGGGTCATCGCGATCCTGGCGGTGCTCAAAGCCGGTGCGGCCTATCTGCCGATGGACCCGGCCATGCCGGCGGCGCGCATCGACGTCATGATCGCCGACGCCGCACCGGTGGCGGCCGTCACCACCGCGGCGCTGGCGGACCGCTTCGACCGCCACCCGCTGGCGGTCATCGACATCGGGCACGACGACACCGACGAACCCGTCGGCGCGCTGCCGTCCCCGCGACCCGACGACATCGCCTACGTGATGTTCACCTCCGGCACCACCGGCAGGCCCAAGGGCGTCGCGATCGCGCACCGCAACCTGACCCAACTGTTCGACGGGCTGCAGATCGGCATCGACCTGACCGCCGCGCAGGTGTGGTCGCAATTCCACTCCTACGCCTTCGATTTCTCGGTATGGGAGATCTGGGGTGCCCTGCTGCACGGCGGCCGACTGGTCGTCGTCGATGACGCCACCGCGCGCTCGGTCACCGACCTGCACGCTCTGCTGGTCCGCGAACGGGTCACCGTGCTGTGCCAAACCCCCTCGGCGGCAGCGATGTTGCCCACCGACGGACTGGACGCGGTGACGCTGATGGTCGGGGCCGAGGCCTGCCCGCCGGAACTGGTGGACCGCTGGACCGCGCATCCGGACCGGGTGATGGTCAACCTGTACGGCCCCACCGAGATCACCATCTGGGCGGCGGCCAGCGCTCCGCTGCGGCCGGGAACCGGGGTGCCGCCGATCGGGACCCCGCCGCCGGGGGCGGCGCTGTTCGTGCTCGACGACTGGCTGCGGCCGGTCCGCCCGGGAGCCGCCGGTGAGCTGTATGTCGCGGGCGCCGGAGTCAGCGTCGGGTACCGGCAGCGACCGGGCCTGACCGCGGGCCGGTTCGTGCCGTGCCCGTTCGGGCCTGCCGGACAACGCATGTATCGCACCGGCGATCTGGTCCGCTGGCGCGCCGACGGTCAGTTGGAGTACCTGGGCCGCGCCGATGATCAGGTCAAGATCCGCGGCTACCGCATCGAACTCGGCGAGGTCCGCTCCGCGCTCGCGGCCCTGCCCGGGGTCGAGCACGCCGCGGTGATCGTGCGCGCCGACGGGGCCGGTCGTACCCGGCTGCTCGGTTATGTCACCGGGCCGGCCGACCCGGCCGCGGCGCGGGCCGCACTGGCCGAGCGACTCCCGAACTACATGGTGCCCTCGGCGGTCACCGTCGTCGCTGCCCTGCCACTGACCGTCAGCGGCAAGCTCGACGTCCGCGCCCTGCCCGAGCCCGACTACACCGGCGCCCCGCACCGGGCCCCGGAGAGCATCGCCGAGCAGGTGCTGGCCGGTATCTTCGCCCGCGTCCTGGGTATCGGCGCAGTGGGCGTCGACGATTCGTTCTTCGACCTCGGTGGCGACTCGCTGTCCAGCATGCGGCTGATCGCCGAGATCAACACCGCCCTCGAGGTCGACCTGCCGGTGCGTGCGGTGTTCGAGGCGCCGACCGTCGCCCAGCTGGCGCAGCGCGTCGAGCAGGGCAGCACGCAGCGCGAGCCACTGGTGCCCACGGCGCGACCCGCCGTCATCCCGCTGTCCTTCGCGCAGAACCGGTTGTGGTTGGTCGACCAGCTGCAGGGGCCGTCGGCGGTGTACAACATGGCCTCGGCGCTGCGGTGCAGCGGCCCGCTCGACAGCGAGGCGCTGCGGGCCGCGTTCGGTGACGTCGTCACCCGGCACGAGAGCCTGCGCACCCTGTTCATTGCGCCGGAGGGCACCCCCGAGCAGGTGGTCGTACCGGCCGAACGCGCCGACGTCGGTTGGCGGGTCATCGATGCCGCCGACTGGCCGGCCGACCGGCTGCACGACGCGGTGACCGCGGCGGCGCGGCACACCTTCGACCTGACCACCGACATCCCGCTGCGGGTCACCCTGTTCCGGGTGGCGCAGGACGACCACGTGCTGGTGACGGTGCTGCACCACATCGCCGCCGACGGATGGTCGCTGCGGCCGCTGGTGGCCGACCTCAGCCTGGCCTACGCGGGCCGCTGCGTCGGCCAGGCGCCGGACTGGGCGCCGCTGCCGGTGCAGTACGTCGACTACACGCTCTGGCAGCGTGCGCAATTCGGTGATCTGCACGATGCCGACAGCCGGGTTGCCGGGCAGCTCAGCTACTGGGAGCAGGCGCTGGCCGGGCTGCCCGAGCGCCTCGAACTGCCCACCGACCGGCCCTACCCGCTGATCGCCGACATGGCCGGCGCCACCGTCGGCGTCGACTGGCCGGTGGCCCTGCAGGAGGCGATCGGGCGGGTGGCGCGGGCGCACAACGCCACCGCGTTCATGGTCATCCAGGCCGCGCTGCTGGCGCTCATGTCCCGTGTCACCGCCAGTTCCGATGTCGCCGTGGGCTTCCCGATCGCCGGGCGGCGCGACCCGGCACTCGACGATCTGGTCGGCTTCTTCGTCAACACCATGGTGCTGCGCGCCGACCTGGCCGACGATCCCAGCTTCGCCGATCTGCTGGCGCAGGTGCGCACCCGCAGCCTGGAGGCCTTCGAGAACCAGGACGTGCCCTTCGAGGTGCTGGTCGACACGCTCAACCCGGCCCGCAGCCTGAGCCATCACCCGCTGGTCCAGGTCATGCTGGCCTGGCAGAACTTCACCGGCTTGCACGACGCCGCCGGCGGACCCGGACTCAAGGGTGTCGACGTCACCTCGGTACCGCTGACCACGCAGTCGGCCCGGATGGATCTGACCTTCTCGCTGGCCGAACGCTGGAGCGCGGCCGGCGCACCCGCCGGGATCGGTGGTGAGGTCGAGTACCGCACCGACGTGTTCGACGGTGACACCGTCGCCACCCTGATCGACCGGCTGGAGCGGATGCTGACCGCCGCCACCGCCGACCCGCACCGGCCATTGTCGACGGTCGCGCTGCTGGACGACGACGAGCGGGCCCGCCTGGACGCCCTCGGCCACACCGCGGCGCTGTCCGGCGCGCCGGACAGCCCGGTATCGCTGGTCGAGGCGTTCGCCGCCCAGGTCGCCCGGACCCCGGACGCGCCGGCGCTGACCGACCCGCGCACCGACCGCACCTGGACCTACGCCGAACTCGACGCCCTGTCGAACCGGTTGGCGCATCTGCTGTCCGCGCGCGGCGCCCGCGCCGGGCAGACCGTCGCGCTGCTGCTGCACCGTTCGGCCGAGGCGATCACCGCCATCCTTGCCGCACTCAAATCCGGTGCGGCCTATCTACCGATCGACCCCGCGCTGCCGCCGGCCCGGATCGACTTCGTGCTCGCCGATGCCCGACCGGTCGCCGTGCTCACCACCGCCGATCTGGCCGAGCGGCTCGACGCACCGATCGTCCTCGATCTCGACGATCCGGCGCTGCACGCCCAACCGACCGCGGCGCTACCCGTACCGGATCCCGGCGACATCGCCTACCTGATCTACACCTCGGGCACCAGCGGTGTGCCCAAAGGTGTTGCCGTCACCCACCGCAACGTCATCGGCCTGCTGGGGGAGGCCGGTGACGCGCTGGCCCCCGCCGGGGTGTGGAGCCAGTGGCATTCGCTGGCGTTCGACGTCTCGGTGTGGGAGATCTTCGGTGCGCTGCTGCGCGGCGGTCGCTTGGTGGTCGTGCCCGAATGGGTGGCCCGCTCACCGGAGGACCTGCACACGCTGCTGGCCGCCGAAAAGGTCACCGTGCTGACCCAGACCCCCTCGGCGGCCCTGATGCTCTCCCCGGACGGGCTGGACGTGACCACCCTGGTGGTCGCCGGCGAGGCCTGCCCGGCCGAGCTCGTAAACCGCTGGGCCCCACGGATCACGATGCTCAACGCGTACGGGCCCACCGAGGGCACCATCTACGCGACGGTCAGCGCGCCGCTGCGCGCCGAGACCGACACCGCCACGCGCGCGGTGCCGATCGGTGCTCCGGTGCCCGGGGCGGCCTCCTTCGTCCTGGACGCCTGGCTGCGGCCGGTCCCGGTCGGCGTCGTCGGCGAGCTGTACCTGGCCGGCACCGGCGTGGCCGCCGGCTACGTGCGCCGCGGCGAGCTGACCGCGTCCCGTTTCGTGGCCTGCCCGTTCGGCGCGGCGGGGGAGCGGATGTACCGGACCGGCGATCTGGTGCGCTGGGGTGCCGACGGTCAGTTGCAGTACCTGGGCCGCGCCGACGAGCAGGTCAAGATCCGCGGCTTCCGCATCGAACTCGGCGATGTGCAAACGGCTTTGGCGGCACTCGACGGGGTGCGCCAAGCCGTCGTGATCGCCCGCGAGGACCGACCCGGCGACAAGCGGCTGGTCGGCTACGTCGTCGGCGATATCGACACCGCCGCCGCCCGCGAGGTGCTGGGCACCCGGCTGCCGGGCTACATGGTGCCCGCCGCCATCGTGACCATCGACGCGTTGCCGCTGACCCCCAACGGCAAGCTGGACCGCCGCGCCCTGCCGGCGCCCGGCTACGACCGACCCGACCGGTACCGGGCGCCCGGCAGCGCCGTCGAAGAGACGCTCGCCGGCATCTACGCCGAGGTGCTCGGCCTACAGCGGGTGGGGGTCGACGACTCGTTCTTCGAACTGGGCGGCGACAGCATCATGTCGATGCAGGCCGTGGCGCGCGCCCGGGCGGCCGGCCTGAGCTGCCGGCCGCGCGACATCTTCGTCGAGCAGACGGTGGCGCGGCTGGCCCGGGTGGTCGGCACCGCCGACGACGCCGGTGCCCTCGACGAGGGCGTGGGGCCGGTGGTGGCCACCCCGATCATGCGCTGGCTCGACGCAGTGGACGGACCGACCGGCGAGTTCAACCAGACCGTGGTGCTGCAGGCACCGGCCGCGGCCACCGAGTCCGATGTGCGGATCCTGTTGCAGGCCCTGCTCGATCGGCACGCCATGCTGCGGCTGCGCGCCGACGGTGCCGCCCTGCATGTTTCCGAACCCGGCGCCGTCGATGCCGCGACCTGCCTGCACATCGTCGACGAGGTGTCCGAGGAGGCGGTGCTGGCGGCCCGTGCCGAACTCGACCCCGCGGCCGGAGCGGTGCTGCGCGCACTGTGGGCGCGCGACGCCGGCCGGCTGGTGCTCATCGTGCACCACCTCGCGATCGACGGCGTGTCCTGGCGAATCCTGTTCGAGGACATCAACATCGCGTGGGGTCAGCACCACAGCGGGGCGCCCGTCGCGCTGCCGGTGTCCGGGACCTCGTTCGCCCGGTGGTCACAGGTGCTGGCCGCGCACGCGCGGTCGGCCGATGTGCTGGCCGACGCCGACACCTGGCGCCGCATCGCCGACACCCCCGCCGCCCTGCCGGCGGCCGGCGCCAACACCTACGCCACCGCCGGGCGGTTGTCGCTATCGCTGGATGACCCCGACATCGTGCAGACCCTGCTGCGCGATGCGCCGGCCGCGTTCCATGCCGGTATCCACGACATCCTGCTGCTCGGCTTCGCGTTCGCCGCAGCGGAATTCGTCGGCCAGTCGCGCATCGCGATCGATGTCGAGGGCCACGGCCGGCACGAGGAACTGGCCGCCGATATCGATCTGTCCCGCACCGTCGGCTGGTTCACCACCAAATATCCGGTGGCATTGGATATCCCAGCGCTCACCTGGGCGCAGGTATGCGCCGGCGACCCCGCGCTGGGCGCGGTGCTCAAGGATGCCAAGGAACAGTTGCGCGCCCATCCGGACGGGCTCCGCTACGGGCTGCTGCGCTACCTGCGCGCCGATGTCGACCTCGACGGTGCCGAACCGGCCATCGGGTTCAACTATCTGGGCCGCCTCGCCGGTGGTGCCGAACTCACCGGCGAGCTGTGGCGGCCGGCCACCGACGGGTCGGCGGCCACCGCCGTCAGCACCGCGGTACCGATGCCGCTCATGCACACCGTCGAACTCAACGCCGCGACCGTCGACACCGCCGACGGTCCACAGCTGCACGCCAACTGGACGTGGGCACCCTCGGTGCTCGACGACGATCAGGTCGCCCAGCTGAGCCGGTTGTGGTTCGAGGCGCTGCGCGGTATCAGCGCCCATGTGCGCGCCGGTGGCGGCGGGCTCACCCCGTCCGATATCGCGCCGGCCCGGTTGACCCAGCACCAGATCGACGACCTGCAGCAGCGGTACCCGGTCGTCGACATCCTGCCGCTGACACCGCTGCAGCAGGGTCTGCTGTTCCACGCCACCACCACCGAGGGCGCCGATCTGTACGCGGTGCAACTCGACCTCACGCTGGCCGGGCCGCTGGACACCGACCGGCTGCGCGACGCCGTGCAGACGGTGATCGGGCGGCACCCGCATCTGGTCGCCCGGTTCGAGGAACGCTTCGACGAACCGGTGCAGGTCATCTCCGCCGCCCCCGAAGCCGGCTGGCAGCTGGTCGAATCGGGCTCGGCCGCCGAGATCGAGCGGTTGCGGGCCGCCGAGCGCGCCGCGGTCTGCGCGCTGTCCGAGCAGCCGCCGCTGCGGGTGGCGGTGGTGCGCACCGGCACCGACCGGCACCGGCTGATCCTGACCAACCACCACATCGTGATGGACGGCTGGTCGCTGCCGATCCTGCTGCACGAGATCTTCACCGCCTACCAGGGCCGGCACCTGCCCGGCGCGGTGTCCTTCCGGTCGTTCGTGACCTGGCTGGCCGACCGCGATGCGGACGCCGCGCGGGCCGCCTGGTCGCAGCTGCTGGCCGGGTTCGACACCCCGACGCTGATCGGAAGACAGCACCCGCAGGGTGAGCGGGCCGTCCGCTCGTTCCAGCTGTCCACCGAAACCACCGCCGCGATAAGCGAACTGGCGCGCGCCCGGCGGACGACGGTCAACATCGTGCTACAGAGCGCCTATGCTCAGCTGCTGATGCGGTTGACCGGACAGCGCGATGTCGTGTTCGGCACCCCGGTCTCGGGCCGGCCGACCGAGATGGCCGGCGCCGACGCCATGGTGGGTCTGATGATCAACACGGTGCCGGTGCGGGCGAGCGTGCGCACCGACACCACGGCGGCCGGCCTGCTCGACCAACTGCAGGCCGCGCACACCACCACGCTGGACCATCAGCACCTGGCGCTGGCCGAGATCCACCGCATCACCGGTCAGGACCACTTGTTCGACACGATGTTCGCCTACGAGAACTACCCGCTGGGTGCGGCGGCCGCCGGCGTCGGCGACGCGCTCGCGGTCACCGACTTCGACGCACACGAACAGAACCACTACCCGCTGACCGTGCAGGTGTCCCCGGGCACCGAGCTGGGCCTGCGCGTCGAATACGACACCGAGATCTTCGGTGGCGCCGAGATCGACACGCTCATCGCACGATTCGAGCGGCTGCTGGCCGCGATGAGCGCCGACCCGGGCCGCGCGCTGGCCACCGTCGACCTGCTCGACGACGCCGAACGCCAAGGCCTGGACGGCTTCGCGCACCGGTCGGTGCTGACGGCGGCACCGGCGGCGGCGTCCATCCCGGAGCTGTTCACCGCGCAGGCGGCCCGCACCCCGGACGCGGTGGCGATCACCTGCCCGGACCGCGCACCGATGACCTACCGCGAACTGGAGCTGGCGGCAAACCGGTTGGCGCACCTGCTCATCGGGCACGGCGCCGGGCCGGGGGAGTTCGTGGCGCTGATGTTCGCCCGGCGCACCGAGGCCATCGTGGCGATCCTGGCGGTGCTCAAGACCGGTGCGGCCTACCTGCCGATCGACCCGGCGATGCCCACCGACCGCCGCGATTTCATGCTCACCGACACCGCACCCGTCGCCGCGGTCACCACCGGTGATCTGGCGCAGCGGTTCGGCTCGCTGCCCGTGGTCGATGTCGCCGATCCGCGCATCGCCGCGCAGCCGGCCACCGCGCCACCGCCGCCCGCCCCGGACGACCTGGCCTACGTCATCTACACCTCGGGCACCACCGGCGTCCCGAAGGGTGTGGTGGTCGACCATCGCAACGTCACCGGACAGTTCTCGGCGCCGGTCCTGGCGGGGTCCCCGGATCAGGTGTGGGCGCAGTGCCACTCCTATGCCTTCGACTGGTCGGTCGGCGAGATCTGGGCGGCGCTGCTGCACGGCGGGCGCCTGGTGGTGGTGCCCGAGACGGTCACCGCCGCACCCGATGACTTCCACGCCCTGCTGATCGCGCAACGGGTCACCGCGCTCGGCCAAACCCCTTCGGCGGCCGCCTTGTTGGCCACCGAGGGGCTGGAGCAGATGACGCTGCTCGTCGGTGGTGAGCCGTGCCGCCAGGAACTCGTCGACCGCTGGAGCGCCGACGGCCGCACGCTCATCAACATCTACGGCCCCACCGAATCCACGGTCTACGCGTCGTCGAGTACACCGCTGACCCCGGGCGGGCCGATGCCCGTCGGGGCACCCGTACCGGGTGCGGCGACCTTCGTCCTCGACGAGTTCCTGCGGCCGGTGCCCATCGGCATGGTCGGCGAACTGTACGTCGCAGGCACCGGTGTCGCCGTCGGCTACGGCCGCCGGCCCGCCCTGACCGGCACACATTTCGTGCCATGCCCGTTCGGCGCACCGGGACAGCGCATGTACCGCACCGGCGATCTGGCGCGCTGGGGCGCCGACGGGCAGCTGGAGTACCTGGGCCGCGCCGACGAACAGGTCAAGATCCGCGGGTTCCGCATCGAACTCGGTGATGTGCGTGCGGCGCTGGTGGCCTGCGACGGGGTCGAGCAGGCCGCCGTGATCGTCCGCGAGGACCAGCCCGGTGTGCCGCGCCTGGTCGGGTATGTCACCGGCACTGCCGATCCCGCGACGGTGCGCGCCGCCCTGAAGGAGCGGTTGCCCGGCTACATGGTGCCCGCGGCCGTGGTGGTGCTGGCGGCGCTGCCGGTCACCGTCAACGGCAAGCTGGACACCCGTGCGCTACCGGCCCCGGAGTTCACCGGCACCTACCGCGCCCCGGCCACCGCGACCGAGCGGGTGCTGGCCGAGGTGTTCGGTCGGGTCCTGGGCCTGGACCCGGCGACGGTGTCGGTCGACGAGTCGTTCTTCGATCTCGGCGGCGACAGCATCGCCGCGATGCGTCTGGTCGCGGCCGTCAACGAGAAGTTGGACGCCGACCTCGCGGTGTCGGCGGTCTTCGCCGCGCCCACGGTGGCCGCGCTGGGCGCCCAGCTGGACGGCGGAACCGGCGGCGGGCAGCCGATCGCGGCGCTGCAGATCCTGCACCGCGGCACCGGAACCCCGGTCTTCACCCCGCACGCGGTCACCGGGGTCAGCTGGCCCTACCAGGCGCTGGCCGGTGTGCTCGACACTCCGGTCATCGGCATCCAGCAGCTACCCGGTGACACCGATGCCGCATCGCTGGCCGAGCTGGCCGCCCGGCACGCCGACCGCATGCAGGAGCGCCACCCCGAGGGTCCGTACCGGTTGCTCGGCTGGTCCTATGGTGGGGTGCTCGCCCACGCCATCGCCGTCGAACTGCAGCGCCGCGGCGCCGTGGTGGATCGGCTGGTGCTGCTCGACGCCGAACCGACGCTCAGCGAGCACGCCGCGCCCGCGGTCGACCGCCGCCAACTCGACGAGATCCTCGGTGACCGCGGCGGGCTTGACCTCGGTGCCATGCTCGATCAGATGGTGCACAACTTCGACGCCAACATCGCGCACTACCGCGGCCACACGGCCGGGGTGTTCCGCGGGGAGCTCGTGCTGTTCTCCGCCGACCGCGACGGCGCCGACCGTGCCGGGTATCTGCAGCGCCGTTGGCAACCGCATGTCGAGGGCGCCGTGCGCGTGCATGCGGCGGACTGCTCGCACCAGGACATGCTCGACGCCGCGGCCCTGTACACCTACGGTGCGGCGCTGCGGGCCGTCCTCGGCAGCGAGGCGCCGTGAAACTGCGCGCATCCCGGCCCGAGGGCGCCGCCCGGGGCTGGACGGTCAACGGCTTCTTCGGGGTCATCGGCCGCGTCATCGTGCGCCGGCCGTGGATGGTGATCATCGGCTGGCTGATCCTGGTGTCGGTGCTCGCGTCGACGATCCCGCCGCTGATCCAGCTGGCCAGTGACCGCGACCAGGAGATGCTGCCCGGCGACGCCGCGGTGATGGTCGCCACCAAGGAGATGACCGAGGACTTCGGCGAACCGGGCATCCAGAACATCGCTCTGGTGGTGCTCACCAACGACGACGGTCTCACCGAGGCCGACGAGGATGTCTACCGTCGACTGGTCGACCGGTTGCACGACAGCACCCGCGATGTGGTGATGGTGCAGGACTTCGTCAGCCAGCCGCCGCTGCGCGAGGTGTTCCAGAGCAAGGACGACCGGGCCTGGTTCATCCCGGTCGGCATCGTCGGCGAACTGGGCTCGCCGGAATCGACCGACGCCTATCAGCGGGTGGTGGACACCGTCGAGGACACGGTGGCCGGATCCGATCTGACACTGCACATGACGGGGTTGACCGCGACCGTCGCCGAACGCGAAGAGATCGGGCTGCGCGACCTGCGGCTGATCGAAACCGTCACCGTCGGTTTGGTGCTCATCATCCTGCTGGTGGTGTACCGCAGCATCGTCACGATGCTGCTGCCACTGCTGACCATCTCCATCTCGCAGGTGGCCGCCGCGCAGATCGTCGCCGCGCTGGCCGAGATGGGGCTGGCCATCTCGCAGCAGACGCTGGTGTTCATGTCGGCGATGATGATCGGCGCGGGCGTGGACTACGCGGTGTTCCTGATCAGTCGCTACCACGAATACCTGCGGGCCGGGCTGACCCCCGATGACGCCGTCGCACAGGCGATCACCGCGATCGGCAAGGTCATCGCGGCATCGGCGGCGACCGTCGCGGTGACGTTCCTGGGCATGGGGTTCACCACCCTGAAGGTGTTCTCCACCGCCGGGCCCGCGCTGGCGGTGTCGATCCTGGTGGCCTTCGTCTCCTCGATCACGCTGCTGCCGGCGTTCCTGGTGCTGTGCGGGCGGCGCGGCTGGGCCAAACCCCGGCGCGAACTCACCAAGACGTTCTGGCGCCGGTCGGCGATCCGCATCGTGCGGCGCCCGACCGCGCACCTGGTCGGCAGTCTGGTCATCCTGCTGCCGCTGGCGCTGTGCGTGCTGGCGATGGACACCAGTTACGACGCGCGCACCGCGCTGCCCCCGTCGGCGCAGAGCAATGTCGGGATGGCCGCCATCGAGGAGCATTTCCCGGCCAGTATCACCGCGCCGCAATACATCTTCATCCAGTCGCCGCATGATCTGCGGACCACCGAGGCGCTGGCCGATATGGAGCAGTTGGCGCAGCGGGTCAGCCAGCTGCCCGATATCGAGACCGTGCGCGGTGTCACCCGGCCCACCGGCGAGCCCCTGGAGCAGGCGACGCTGAGCTTCCAGGCCGGCGAGATCGGCAGCCGGTTGGCCGATGCCACCGACAAGATCACCGAGAGCACCGATGCGCGTGCGCAATTGACCGGGGGAGCGGACAAGCTCGCCGACAGCCTGGCCTCCGTGCGGGCCCAGCTGACCCAGGCCACGTCGATGTTCGACGGGTTGAAGAAGACGATGTCCGATGTCCGCAGCCAGCTCACCAATTCCGAGCTGCTACCCCAGATGCCCGGCGGGCCGGTGGTCACCGACGCCCAGAGCTTCAAGGAGTCACTGGAATTCACCCGGTTCGTGGTCGGCACGCTGCGCAACAACCCGAACTGCGATATGGATCCGGCCTGCGCCGCCGACCGGGACCGCTGGCAGCGCGTCGTGGAGGTGCTCGACAAGGTGCAGCCCTCCCTGGACGCGGCGTCCAAGGTGCTCTCGACACTGGGTTCCGGCGGCGCCGGCGGGCTGCAGGCCCAGATCGCCCAGATCGACCAGGGCGCCACGGCGCTGGCCGAGGGCAGCCGCCAGCTCGCCGAGGGCGTGAAGGTGCTCGACGAGCAGACCGACGAACTGGGCAAGGGGCTCTCGGATGCGTCGAGGTTCCTGATGTCGATGAAGCGCAACGCCTCCGACCCGGGCACGGCCGGTTTCTTTGTCTCCCCGGAAATCCTGGACAACGAGCAGTTCCAGGATGTCGTGCAGGTGTTCATGTCCCCGGACGGGCACTCGGCGCGCTATCTGGTGGAGTCCTCGCTCAGTCCGTATGAGACCGAGGCGATGGATCAGGTGAAGACGATCCTGGCCACCGCGCGGGGGGCGCAGGCCAACACGGTGCTCGCCGACGCGTCGATCTCGATGTCGGGTATGACGCCGTATTACAGCGAGCTGCGCGACTACTACGACCAGGATCTCCTGTTCATCGTCGTCATGACGGTCGCCGTGGTGTTCATCATCCTGGTGCTGCTCCTGCGGGCGGTGGTCGCGCCGCTGTATCTCGTTGTGTCGGTGATCATCTCGTGCCTGTCCGCGCTCGGCATCGGGGTACTGGTGCTACAGGTGTTCGCCGGTCAGCAGATCGCGGCCAGCACACCGGGGCTGGCGTTCATCGTGCTGGTGGCCGTCGGCGCCGACTACAACATGCTGCTGATCTCGCGGATCCGTGATGAATCGCCGCACGGCATCTCCTCCGGCGTCATCAAGACGGTGCGCGCGACCGGCAGCGTCATCACCTCGGCGGGCATGATCTTCGCCGCGCCGATGCTGGCGATGTGCTTCTCCAGTATCAGCTCGATGGTGCAGGGCGGGTTCATCATCGGCGTCGGATTGTTGCTGGACACCCTGCTGGTGCGCACCCTGACGGTGCCGGCGCTGGCGGTGCTGGTGGGCAGGTACAACTGGTGGCCCTCGGGACGGCGGGCGCCACGCGAGCGGCCGACGCCCGCGGATGAGGAACCGGTGCCGGTGGGCTGAGGTCAGCGGCGGTTGGCGCGCCGCCGACGGAACCGCCACACCTTGTAGGTGACGAAGCCCGCGGTGAAGAGCAGCACCATGGTCGGGCCGCCCGGTGTCGTCGCGCCGTCCTCACCCGCCGGGGTGGGCGGTGCGGGGCGGGG
>NZ_MVHJ01000016.1 GCF_002086115.1 Mycolicibacterium bacteremicum | reverse complement strand
GGGGCGCCCATAACCCGCGCCCCCCCCCCCGGGGGGCCGCCAAAGGCTATTTCCTCCCCCCACACCCCCCTGCTTTGGGGGGCCCCCCCCCGGTTTTTCGCCGGACGGGTGCGGCGCCACACATCGCAAAGAAAGGTGACGACACATGCCCACGCAGCTGCACCTCGGCGGATTCCAGATCGCCTCCCAGGTGACCCACTCGCATGCCGCCTGGCGCCATCCCGGCAGCGACACCGATTTCACCACCCCCGAGTACTACCACCGCATCGGGCGCATCCTGGAGCGCGGCAAGTTCGACTTCGTGTTCTTCGCCGACCTGCTGGCCGCGCCGGCCCAGTACGGCCGCGACATCACCGAACCGCTGCGGCGCGGGACGCAGGCCACCGCCACGCTGGACCCGTCCATCGTCGCCGCCAGCATCGGCGCGGTGACCTCCAAGCTGGGTGTGGCCATCACCAAGTCCGCCACCTACTTCCACCCCTACGAGCTGGCCCGCATCTTCGCCAGCCTGGACCACATCACCCGCGGCCGGGTGGCGTGGAACATCGTGACCTCACTGACGGCCAGTGAGGCGCACAACTTCGGCCAGGACAGCCACCTGGACCACGAATTCCGCTACGAGCGGGCCGACGAGTTCCTGCGCGCGACCCTCGAATTGTGGTCGTCCTGGGATCCGGACGCACTGGTGGTCGACAAGAGCACCGGGGTCTTCGCCGACCCGGACAAGATCCACCGCGTCGACCACGAGGGGAAGTTCTTCCGCACCAAGGGTCCACTGAACGTGCCGCGCTCGCCGCAGGGCCGGCCGGTGCTGATCCAGGCCGGCTCCTCGAACACCGGTCGCGATTTCGCCGCCCGCTGGGCCGAGGCCATCTTCGAGATCGACCCCACCCCCGAGGGCCGCCGTGCCTACTATGACGACATCAAGTCGCGGGCAAGCAATTTCGGCCGCAATCCCGATCAGGTGCTGATCTTCCCGGCGTTCATCCCGTTCATCGGGGAGACCGAGTCGATCGCGCGGGAGAAGCAAGCCTTCCACAACGAGCTGGCGGATCCGATCTCCGGGCTGATCACGCTCAGCGTGCACACCGACCACGACTTCTCCCAGTACGACCTGGACGCGCCGGTGGAGGATGTGCAGGTCACCGGGACGCAGGGCTTGTTCGACACCGCACGCCGGGTGGCCAACCGCGACAACCTCACGCTGCGCGACATCGGCAAGTGGTACGCCCAGGGTGTGCTGCTACCGCAGTTCGTCGGGACCGCCACGCAGGTCGCCGACCAGATCGAGGCGTCCTTCGCCGCGGGCGAGGCCGACGGTTTCATGGTGTCGGCCGCCCAGAGTCCGGGTACCTTCAACGATTTCGTCGACTATGTGGTGCCCGAGTTGCAGCGGCGCGGACTGTTCCGCACCGAGTACACCGGGGATACGCTGCGCGATCACCTGGGGCTGAGCGCGCTGCCCGCCCCGGCGAGCGAAGCGACGGGAGACAGCACCCCGGCGAGCGAAGCGACGGGAGACAGCACCCCGGCGAGCGACGCGACGGGAGACAGCACCGGCGCCGGCCGGGTGGAGGCCGTCGCCTAGGCGGTCAGCTCGATCACGCGGGCATCGCCGATGCCGGCGTAGCGGTCGGGGCTGCAGGTCAGCACGATGACCTGACCGTCCCCGCCCACGGAGTCGAACACCGCGGCCATTCTGGTCAGCCGGTCGGGGTCGGTGAACCCGAGCGCATCGTCGATGACGACCGGCACGGTGTCCTCAATGGCCACCAGCGAGGCGCAGGCCAGCCGCGCGACGATGCCGATCTGCTCCTTGGCCCCACCGGACAGCGACTCATAGCCGACGGTGGTGCCGTCGAGGGTGCGGCTGCGGATGGTGAGGTCGGTGTCGATGTCGACCTCGAAGTCGGCTCCGAACACGATGCGGCCCAGGCGTTGGATCTCGGTGCGGAACGGTTCGACGTAGCGCAGCCGCGCAGTCTCGCGATGGCGCAGCATGACCGTGCGCAGCAGCGCCGCGGCCCGGGCGCGGCGGCCGACCCGCAGGAACTCGGCGTGGGCATGCTCCCGCTCGGTCTCGGCGGCGTCGAGTGCTCCGCGGCGGCCCTCGCTGCCGTAGAGCTTCAACGTGGCGGACACCTCGGTCAGCGCGGTGGCGGCGGCCTCCCGCTCGGCGTGCAATCGGCGCAGCCCAGCGGCGGCCGAGTCCAATTCGGCGGCAACGCTATCGGGGTGGGCGGCGGCCAGCTCGGTCTCCAGACGGGTCAGCTCGGCCTGTGCCCGGGTGGCGCGTTCGGCGTCGGCCTCGGCCTGCAGGCTGAGCTGCTCGTCGGTGGCCGCCAGCCGCGCCGCGGCCAGCCGTCGGGTTGCGGCATCGTGCTCGGACTGCGCGGCCTCCAGCTTCTCGCGCAGCACCCCGGCGGCGACGGCGGCGTCGTTGCACTTGGCGGTGGCCGCGGCGGCCACCTTGCGCAGCGTGTCGGCCTGCGCAGTGGCCGCGGTGTGAGCGGCGACGGCAGCGGCCAGCGCGGTGCGGGCCGCACCGGTGTCCCCGACGACCACGGGCTGATCGGCGGTCAACTCGGCGTGGCGGGCGCGCAGCTGCGCAGGTGTTTCGGCACCGGTGATCGCCGCCACGGTCGCTCGCAGGGTGTCGCGTGCGGCGCGCAGTTCACGGCGCCGCGCATCGAGGGCATGTGCCGCCTCGACATCGACCACCGCGGCCTGCGCGAGCGCCTGCGCCAGATCGCGTTGCGCAGCGTCGAGCTCGGCGTGGGTCTGCAGTGCGTCGACACCCGGCACCACCCGCACACGCAGCACACCGGGCACCTCCACGGTGGCGGGTTCGCCGACGGAGATCCCCCAGTCCTGGCCGGCGCTCAGGCCGGTCGTGGTGTCGGCACACTGCACCTGGATATCGGCGAGCGCGATGAGTTCCAGTCGCGCCGAGGCCAGTTCGGCGCGTCCGGCGGCACGCTCGACCGACCTGGAGGCCGCGTCGATCTGCTTGAGCAGCGCGTCGGTCATCGGATTGGCGGCCAGTTCGCGTTCGATATCGGCGAGTTCGGCGGCGGCGGCGTCGAGCTTGGCGATATGCGCCGTCAGTCGGGCGGCCTCGTCGCGTGCCACCAGGGCGGCGACCTCGGCGCGCGCGGACTCGACGGCGGCGGCCGCCGCCGTCGCGGTGAGCTGCGCACGCTCGGCGTCGGACTCGGCGGCTTCGACCACCTGGCGGGCAAGGCCGTGAGCCCGCGCGGACTCGGCGGCGACGGCCACCAGTTCCGCAGCGGCCGTTGACCTTTCATCAGCTGCGATGCGCAGTCTGCGCCGCTCGGTGACGGCGGCCAGCGCAGCGGTGTGCGCGGAGGTGGCGGCCTCGGCGACCAGCTTGGCGGTATCCCGCTCGGCGGCCAGCTTCTGCACGGCACCGGCGGCCTGCTCGGCGAGCGTACGGCGCTGTTCGGCGGCGGCGATCTGTTCGGCGAGTCCGGCAAGCTCTGCGGTGAGCGTCGCATGCCGCGCAACCGCCTGATCGACCTCGCGCAGCGCCGCCGCACACCGGTCCACGGCCTCGGCGGCGGTGCGCAACCGGCCGGTGGCGGCCGCCCAGATACCGGTGGGACGGCCGGTCGCGGTGAAGTAGTCCAGGTATTCGCGCTCGATCTTGTCGATCAGCAGCGGGTCGGCGTCGGCGGCATCGACGGTGTCCTCGGCGGCGCCGGCGGCCACGTCCAGGGCCCGCGACAGGGCGTCGCAACCGGACAGGTCGACCGGGGCGGTCGCCGAGGCCTGCAGCACCCGCTGCGCCTGCCACAGCGCGGTGTCCATCGTTTCGTCCAGGATCGCCAGCACCCGGTCGTGCGCCTCGTCGCCGGTGAGCTGGCGCCGGTTCGGCGTCAGCTCGGTCAACACCGTCTCGGCCTTCTTGTGGAAGCGCTTGTGGTAGATGAAACGGTAAGCACCGGTGGAGATTTCGGCCGTGACCTCGGCACCGACATCGGCATGGGTCGGCTTGACCGCCTTGACCTCCTTTTTCGAGGAGCGGTCCTTGACGGTCAACAACAGGTCCAAGGCCTCGATCATCGAGGACTTGCCGATCTCGTTCGCGCCGCTGACCACCACGACGCCGCGGTCCGGGAACTCGATCTCGCGGTGCGCGACCCCCCGGTAGTTGGTCAGAACCAGCCGGTGCAGTTTCATGCCACGTTCCCCTGACTGTTCGCGGTCAGCCGCAGCAGCAGCGCCAGCGCGGACCGCGCGTCATCGGCCTCGTCCCCGTCGGCACGGGCGGCGGCCACCAGTTCGGCCACGGCCCCGGTGGCGAACCCACCGATCGGCAGGTCGTCGAATTCGCCGTCGGCGGGCAGCACGACCAGATCGCAGTGCCGCTCCCAGGAGCGCAGCGAGGCGAACAGCCGGGCGTACCGGTCCAGGCACTCGTCGAGTTTGGCCTTGTGCCCCACCGTCAACGAGCCGGTGAGCACCATCCGGACCACCGTGCGCTCCTTGTCGGGCAGCTGGTCGAGGTTGATGTCCAGGCCGGCGATATCGCGGTCGTCGTTGACATCGTGGCGCAGCGTGATGAAGCGCCACCTACCCACCCGTCGCGCGGTGACCTGCACCGGGTGCGCCGGATCGTCCTCGTCGATGTCGACGACGAGCACATGCCCGGGGTCGGTCTCGATGTCATCGTAGTTCGTGACCTCCGGTGAGCCGGAGTACCAGACCCGACCGGTGGCACCGACCTGGGTGCGAGAATGCCTGTCCCCCAACGCCACATAGTGGACCACACCGGAGGCCAGCGCGTCCTCGACGGCGGCCAGCCGGATGAGCGACGGTTTGGCCGGGTCCGGGTCGAGCACGTCCACGCCACCGTGCGCGACCAGCACCCGCACGGTGCCGTCGGCCGGGACATCGGCGGTGACCGCGGCGGCCAGATCGGTCGTCGGCGATTTGGAACGCCAAGGGGCAGCCAGAATCTGTACGCCGGGACGCACCTCGAAGGCGCCGTCCCGGTCGAGCACGGTGACATTGGCCGGGCACTCGGCGGCGAACAGCGCGCTGGTGTAGACCGATCCCGCGTCGAGCTGATCATGGTTGCCGGGCAGCAAATACACCGGCACCTCGATGGCGCGCATGGCCTCCAGCGCGAGGCTGACCTCACGCGGGGAGAGCTGGTTGTCCTCGAAGACGTCACCGGCGACCACCACGAACTCCGCGCCGACCTCGGCCGCCAGCACGCCGAGTCCGGCGACGGCCTCACGACGGGCGGCGGCGTAACGCGACTGCGCTTCTCCGCCACCGGCACTGAGGAAGTGCCGTGTCATACCGAGCTGCCAGTCGGCGGTGTGCAGAAAGCGCATCGGCGCACTCCCTTCCCTAGTCGTCCACCGGTCCCGAAAGACCCAGCGGTGAGTCTAGGTCCGGTGTCCGACAAGTCCCGGGACGTGCGTCGGCATGGCCTAACCTGGATGCGGTGAGGACCCTGCTGCTGCTGCGTCACGCCAAGTCGGACTATCCATCCGGTATCGGGGATCACGAGCGTCCGCTGGCGCCGCGCGGTGTCGCCGAGGCCGGGCTGGCCGGCGACTGGCTGCGGGCGAACGCACCGGCGGTCGACGCGGTGCTGTGCTCGACGGCGACCAGGACCCGGCAGACGCTGGAGCGCACCGGCATCGACGCGCCCGCGCATTTCGTCGACCGGATCTACGACGCCACACCGGGAATCGTGCTGGCCGAGATCAACGCGGTCGGCGACGATGTGGCGACCCTGCTGGTCATCGGGCACGAGCCGGTGATGTCCGGGCTGACGCTGGGATTGGCCGGCCAGGGCAGCGACCCCGCCGCCATCGCGGAGGTCGAGTCGAAATACCCGACGTCGGCCATATCACTGCTCGAGGTCGGCGGCTCGTGGCGGGACCTGCAGCTCGGCGGCGCGCGACTGGCCGATTTCCACGTGCCGCGCTGAGCCGGCTCAGGAGTTGGTGGCCAGCGTCAGCTCCATGAGCTTGATCGCCATCCCGCACGCGTCGATGCCGGGCGCCTGCGGATTGACCCACCAGCCCACGACGCCGCTGGCGTCGCTGGCCACGCCACAGGCGTTGGCGTCGTTGGGGTTGCGCATGACGATCGACTGCACCCCGGCAATGCGGCGTTCCTCGACCGGGAACTTCAGCTCGTCGGCGACCTGGCGTTCGTAGTCCAGGCTGCCCAGCTCGAACCAGAACCGGGTGATGTCGACCAGCCCGTTCGGGTTGGCCGCCTGCCAGCGGCAGACCGCGCCGACGAAGGTGCTCTGGATGTCCAGCGGATCGGCGCCCACCGTCTCGGCGAGGATGTCCTCGGTGAGGACATCGCATTCCTTGAGCAGGTTCGGGTAGGTGCGCTCGGAATCGTTGTTGCGCGGCCCGGCGCCGGAGGACTTGATGGCGGTGCCGTCGACCGCCCGCGAGCAGCCCTGGACACCGAGCACCATGGTCAGCGCGGCCAGCAGCGCGATCACCACCGTCACCGGGCGCTTCATCCTGCTCATCGCTGCGCATTCACAATCGACTGGCGGGTCAGCTCTTTGGCGACCTCGCACGCATCCGGGAACGGCTTCTGGGTGTAGCTGACCGACCATTCGATGAAGTCATCGCCGAACCCGATGCCGATCTCGCACAAGTTCTGCCCGAGCACCAGGTCCTCTCCGATACCGATGAATCCGTCGTGGCCCTCGATGCTGATGTCCTCGACACTGGCGCGGGACAGCTCCATGGTTTTGCGCTCCCGGCCCATCGGGCTGCCCCGGAAATGGGTGAAGGAGAAGTGTGGCCCCACGATGCCGCCGCCGGCCAGCCACTGGCAGCCCACCGAGGTGCGCGCCGTGTTGACCAGGCCCCGGACCTCGGTCAGCTGGGCGACGGTCTCGTCACTGATACCGCCGCACTCGGGGAACACCGGGCCGTGTTGGGCCTCGGGAGCGGACTCGGTGGTCGGGGGCACCGAGGGGGAACCCGGACTGTCCGAGTCTGAGCACGCGACGACGATGGGCAGCATCGCAGTGGCGGCAACCAGCATCTTCGCCGCACTGCGGAGTCGGCCGTCACCGTGTCGGAAGGTCACGACATGCACTGTAGCGGCCACCCGGGCGTACACCGTTGACATATGTACTGACCTGCCTTTTCGTGTCTCACCGGTGATCGGGCCAGGTGCCCGAGTGTGCGAGAGTGGCCAGATGCTGTTGGCCCTGGTGCGCCGTCACGTGCAGCCCTACCGCGGGCTGCTGGCGATTGTCGCCGCATTGCAGGTGGTCAGCACGCTGGCATCGCTGTACCTGCCGACCGTCAACGCCGCGATCATCGACGACGGCGTCGCCCAGGGCGACACCGGCCGGATCATGCAGCTGGGTCTGGTGATGCTCGGCGTGACGGCGCTGCAGGTGGTCTGCGCGATCGGCGCCGTGTTCTTCGGGTCGCGCGCCGCGATCGGGTTCGGTCGCGACCTGCGCGCCGCCGTCTTCGGCCACGTCCTGGGCTTCTCGGCGTCCGAGGCCGCCCGGTTCGGCGCCCCCACCCTGCTGACCCGCACCACCAACGACGTCCAGCAGATCCAGCTGCTGGTACAGATGACGGCCACCATGCTGATCACCGCGCCGATCATGGGTGTCGGCGGTATCGCGATGGCCGTGCACCAGGACGCCGGCCTGTCCTGGCTGCTGCTGATCAGCGTCCCGGTGCTGGCACTGGCGAACTGGTGGGTGGTGTCCAAGCTGCTACCGATCTTCCGCTCCATGCAGCGACTCATCGACAACATCAACCGGGTGATGCGTGAGCAGTTGTCCGGTATCCGGGTGGTGCGCGCATTCGCCCGGGAACCGTTGGAACGGCAGCGGTTCGGCGAGGCCAACACTGCGCTGGCCGAGACCGCGTTGACCGCGGGTCGCTGGCAGGCGCTGATGTTGCCGGCCACCACGCTGGTCATCAACATCTCCAGCGTCGCCCTGATCTGGTTCGGGGGCATGCGCATCGACGCCGGGCAGATGCAGGTCGGCTCGCTGATCGCCTTCCTGGCCTATTTCATGCAGATCCTGATGGCGGTGCTGATGGCGACGCTGCTGCTGGTGCTGCTGCCCCGGGCCTCGGCGTGCGCGGAGCGGATCACCGAGGTGCTGCGCACAGAGCCGGCCATCACCAGCCCTGCCGAGCCGTTCGCGGCCGCGGCGGTGCGCGGTGAGATCACCCTGGACGGGGCCACCTTCAGCTACCCGGGCGCGGACCGTCCGGTGGTACAGGGCATTTCACTGACCGCCCGGCCGGGCACCTCGACCGCGATCGTCGGCAGCACCGGCTCCGGAAAATCGACCCTGCTGTCGCTGATCTGCCGGCTCTATGACGTCACCGCCGGGTCGGTGCGCCTCGACGGTGTCGACGTGCGCCGCTACGACACCGAAGCCCTCTGGGCGGCAGTCGGGTTGGTGCCACAGCGCGGCTACCTGTTCTCCGGCACCGTCGCGGACAACCTGCGTTACGGCAAGGCCGACGCGAGCGAGGACGAGATGTGGGAGGCGTTGCGGGTCGCCGCCGCCGACGATTTCGTGCGCGCCCACCCGGACGGGCTGCAGATGCGGGTGGCCCAGGCCGGGATCAACTTCTCCGGTGGGCAACGCCAGCGTCTGGCCATCGCCCGCGCGGTGATCCGGCGGCCGGCGGTCTACCTGTTCGACGATGCGTTCTCGGCGCTGGACACCCGCACCGACGCCCGGGTGCGTAGCGCACTGCGCGCCGCGGCCGCCGATGCGACCGTGATCATCGTGTCGCAGCGGATCAGCACGGTGGCCGAGGCCGATCAGGTGATCGTGCTCGACGACGGCCTGGTCGTGGGCGCCGGCACCCACGGGTCGCTCCTGCAGACCTGCCGGACCTACGTGGAGTTCGTGGACTCGCAGTCGGTGGCCGCCTCATGACGCGGCCGATGCGCGGCATGGAACCACCGGTCACCCGCTCGCGCGATTTCACCGGATCGGCCATCCGGCTGGTGCGGCGGCTGACGCCGCAGCGGGGGCTGACCGCAACGGTGATCGCGCTCGCCATCGGGGGGATCGCGATCGGCGTCATCGGCCCGCGGATCCTGGGCCACGCCACCGATCTGCTGTTCAACGGTGTCATCGGGCGCGAACTACCGGCCGGGTTGACCAAGGAGCAGGCCATCGATGCCGCCCGGGCCCGCGGTGACGACAGGCTGGCCGACCTGGTGTCCGGGATGAATGTGACCCCCGGCCAGGGGGTCGACTTCGCCGCGGTGGCCCGGACGCTGCTGCTGGCCCTGGGGCTGTATCTGGTTGCGGCGCTGCTGGTGTGGCTGCAGGCCCGGATCCTGAACGTGGTGGTGCAGCGCACCATGATGACGATGCGGGCCGACATCCAGCAGAAGGTGCACCGACTGCCGCTGTCCTATGTCGACGGGCGCCAGCGCGGCGAGCTGCTCAGCCGGGTCACCAATGACGTCGACAACGTGCAGTCCTCGCTGGGGATGGCCATCAGTCAGCTGCTGACCGCGCTGATCACCGTGGTCGCGGTCCTGGTGATGATGCTGACGATCTCGCCGTTGCTGACCCTGATCACGGTGCTGACCGTGCCGTTGTCGCTGTTGGCGACCCGCGCGATCACCCGGCGTTCGGCGAAGCTGTTCGCCGAGCAGTGGGCCAACACCGGCCGCCTCAACGCCCACATCGAGGAGACCTACAGCGGTTTCACGGTCGTCAAGACCTACGGTCACCGCGCCGCGGCGGCCGACCAGTTCGACCGGCTCAACGCCGACGTGCACCGGACCAGCCTGGGCGCCCAGTTCCTGTCCGGTCTGGTGGGCCCGGCGACCACCTTCATCGGCAACCTGAGCTATGTGGCCGTGGCGGTTGTCGGGGGGATCCAGGTGGCCACCGGGCAGATCACGCTGGGCAGCATCCAGGCGTTCATCCAGTACGTTCGCCAGTTCAACCAGCCACTCACGCAGGTGGCCGCGATGTACAACGCCCTGCAGTCCGGGATCGCCAGCGCAGAACGCATTTTCGACCTGCTCGACGCCGACGAGGAATCCGCCGATGTGTCCACCGGGCCCGTGCCGGCCGGGCCGGGCCGGGTGGAGTTCCAGCGGGTGTCCTTCGGCTACCGGCCCGACGCGCCGGTCATCGAGGACCTGTCCCTCACCGCCGAGCCGGGGTCCACGGTGGCGATCGTCGGGCCGACCGGCGCCGGTAAGACCACCCTGGTGAACCTGCTGATGCGGTTCTACGATGTCGACGCCGGACGGATCCTCGTCGATGGTGTGGACATCGCCACCATGCCCCGCGCGGACCTGCGTTCCAGAATCGGCATGGTGCTACAGGACACCTGGCTGTTCAGCGGCACCGTGTACGACAACATCCGCTACGGCCGACCGGAGGCCGGACCGGATGAGGTGTACGCGGCGGCGCGTGCCGCGCACGTGGACCGGTTCGTGCAGACGCTGCCGTTGGGATATGAGACCCGGGTCGGCGATGACGGTGGGGCGATCAGCGCCGGGGAGAAGCAGCTGATCACCATCGCCAGGGCGGTACTGGCGCGACCGCAGCTACTGATCCTCGACGAGGCGACCAGCTCGGTGGACACCCGCACCGAACTGCTCATCCAGCAGGCGATGGCCGAGTTGCGCAAGGACCGAACGAGTTTCATCATTGCGCACCGGTTGTCCACCATCCGCGACGCCGACCAGATCCTGGTGCTCGACGCCGGCCGGATCGTCGAACGCGGCACCCATGCGGAGTTGCTGGCGCGCCATGGTGAGTACTGGGCGATGGCCCGCTCCTGATTCCGCCCCGCGACGCTACGGGCTCTGGCGCGAAAAGCCGGCTGTCTCAGCACACAGCGTAGGGACGGCGAGGGCCTCAAGCAGTGTGCTCATTCCCATTCCGCGGACAGTGCCCGAACCCGTTGTGCACGATGGGGATATGGTCCGCACCGTGCACACCTTCTGCCGCTACTGCCTGGCTGCCTGCGGTGTGACGGTGACCGTGGAGGACAACCGGGTCCGCAAGATCGCCGCCGACAAGGACAACCCGCACAGCTGGCACGACTTCTGCGCCAAGGGCCGGACCGCGGCCGAGGTGGTCGAACATCCACGGCGCATCCTGACCCCGATGCGCCGGGTGGGTGACCGGTACGAGCCCGCCGGTTGGGACGAGGCGATCCGCGATATCGCCGAGCGGATGAACGCGCTGATCGACGCCGACGGCCCGGACGCGGTGGGCGCCTACTACGGCAACCCGGCCGGCTATTCGGCGTCGAACCTGGTGTTCATGAACGGCTGGCTGGACGCCGTGGGTACGCACAACCGGTATGCGGTCGGCTCGGTGGATCAGAACGTCGTGCACGTGGTGGCCGAGGCGATGTACGGGTCGTCGCTGATGGTCCCGGTCTCCGATGTGGACAGCTGTGAATTCTTTCTCCTGGTCGGCGCGAATCCGGCTGTCAGCGCCTGGAATTGGCTGGAATCGGTACCCGGCGGATGGCGGCGGGCGCTGGAACGTCAGCGCCGCGGCGCGCGGATCGTGGTGGTCGACCCGGTACGCACCGAATCGGCCGACCGGGCCGATGTGCACGTGGCGGTGCGGCCGGGCCAGGACTGGGCGCTGCTGCTGGCGATGGTGAAGGTGATCCTGGACGCCGGGATGGAGCACCGTGGCGACTGCGCCGGGCTGGCCGACGGGATGCCCGCACTGCGTGCGCTGGTCGACGCCGCCGACCTCGATGACCTGGCCGGCCGCTGCGAGGTTTCGCGGACGCAGATCGTGTCCCTGGCAGAGGATTTCGCCGGCGCCGCGACCGCCATGGTCATCACCCGCACCGGCGTGTCGCTGCAGGCCGGCGGAACCGTCGCCGAGTGGCTGGGCCACGTACTCAATGTGATCACCGGCCGGATGGACCGGCCCGGTGGCCGCCGCTTCGAGCCCGGCTACATCGACACCTTGCGGCTGGCCGGGCTGGCCGAGCCCACACCGCACCGGAGTCGGGTGGCCGGGCGTGATCTGGTGGCCGGTGCGCACGCCCTGGCGGAGTTGCCCGCGGAGATCAGCACGCCCGGGCCGGGACAGCTGCGGGCGTTGCTGATCAACTGCGGCAACCCTGTCATCTCCGGTCCGGACGGCGCCGCCCTCGATGCGGCACTGCAAAAGCTGGACCTGCTGGTGGTGATCGACCTCGTCCAGCGGGAAAGTCACCGGCACGCGCACTGGCTGCTGCCCGCCGTGCACTGGCTGGAGCGCGATGATCTGCCGGCGCTGACCGGCAGCATGCACGACGAGCCGTTCGTGCAGTACGGGCGCCGCGCCGTCGAACCGCCACCGCAGGCCCGGCAGGAATGGCTGATCTTCGTGGATCTGGCGCTGGCCATGCGGCGCCCGCTGTTCGGGGCACGCGGCCTCAACGGGTTCATCCGGGCCAGCCGGCGGTTGGCCGGGCTGACCGGCAGGCCGGGTGTGGCCTTCACCCCCCGCTGGCTGGACCGGCTGCTGCTGCTGTCGGCGCGAAAGGTGAACGGGCGCAGGTTGCGCTGGCGGGATGTGCGGGACAACCCGCACGGTCTGGTGCTGGGGCCGCGGTCGTTCGGACACTTCCGTGCCGCGCTGCGGACACCGGGCAAGCGGGTGCGGGTCGCGCCGCCGGAGTTCGTCGCGCGGGCCCGCGAGCTGCTGGCCGATGCCGTCCCGGTACCGCCGGGTGACTACCCGTTCGTGCTGGGTAACCGGCGCAACCGCCATGCCATGAACTCCTGGCTCAACGAACTGCCCGGGCTGCATCCGGCCGGTAAGCACAATGCGGTGTTCGTCCACCCGGTGGATGCGGCCGCGTTGGGCATCACCGACGGCGACCGGGTCCGGGTGTCCTCCCCGACCGGGTCGGTGGAAACCACCGCCGCACTCTCGGACCGCCCGCGCCGCGGCCTGGTGGTGCTGGAACACGGCTGGGGCTCACGGATTTTCGACCCGCGATCCGGGGGCGCGCCGATCAGCTTCGGGGTGAACCGCAATCTGCTGGTCGACGGTGCGGCGCTGGATCCGCTGTCGCAGACCTCGGCGCTCGGCGGTGCACACGTGCGCGTCGAGCGGCTCGACTAGAGGTCGGGCCCCTGGGCGCGCAGGTCGTCGACGGCGGTCATCGCCTCGCGCAGATCGGCCAGCCATTCCTCGGTGTGCCTGCCGACCAACTTCACCGACCAGGCCAGCGCATCGGAGCGGGACCGGGCCACCCCGGCGTCGACCAGGGTGTCGAGGACCTGCCGCTCGGGCTGGCGCAACCGGGTCATCACCGGCACGGCGATGTGGGTGAACAGCGTCCGCTCCCCACCGGCCTGCACACCCCAGGACACCTTGCGACCGAACCGGTCCTGGGCCTCCTCGGCGATCCGGATGCGTTCGCCGCGGGTCTCCTCCCGGAATTTGGCCACCCGACCGGACCGGCGGGCGCTGCTTTCGTCCTCGGGTTCGGGCAACGTCCCGATCACGGTGATCTCTTCCCGGTCGACCACGACGGCCGGGTCTGCGGTGAACCAACCGTCGGGCAGCCGCCCGGCGAACCATTCAGCGGCCTCTTCGGCGGGCCGCGCGCCATGTCGACGACTCATGATTACATGATTACACCGTTACAGCGACGATGGAGCGACGTTCACCCACGGCGTACCCGGCGCCCGACACCCGCGCCGGCCACCTGCGGAATCGGGCGTGTGCTACCGCTCAGCGCGCGGCGCGCAGCGCGAAGCCGCCGCCGAGCAACAGCGCCACCAGCAGCAGCACCGCCCAGCCCGCGCCGGCCAGCCACCACACCGCGATCAGCCCGACGATCGCCGGCGACGCCAGGAACAGCACCATGCCCGGATGCTCCCGGACCACCGCCCACGCACTCCTGGCCCGCACCCGATCGATCTCGTCACCTGCCATACATCCCAGGATGCCAGCCTGAGGTGGTTGGATACTGGTCGAAACGGCCGAAGTGGACAGGAGTGCACGGTGAGTGGTCAGTGGTTGCGGGATCCCGAGGGTCGCTTCGAGTACCGCTGGTATGACGGTCAGAGCTGGACCGACCAGGTGTCCCATCAGGGCCAGGTCTTCGCATCGCCGTTGGGCCCGCCGCCCGCCCGGCCGGCCGAGCCGCAACCCGGCGGCACGCCGCACGAGCAGCAACCCCACCCCGGCCAAAGTCAGCCCCAGGGTGACGGATTCGCCGGCATCAGCGGCGATCTGATCGACGGCCGGTTCAGCGAGAAGGAAGCCAAGGCGATCGCGCTGCAGAACGAGCGCCTGCTGCGGGTCCGCCTCGGCGAGCCGTTCATGGCACGCCAGGGGTCGATGGTGGCCTATCAGGGCAATGTCGACTTCGCCTTCGAGGGCGGGGGCGCCGGCAAGTTCCTGAAGAAGGCGCTCACCGGTGAGGGCCTGCCCTTGATGCGGGTGCAGGGTCAGGGGGATGTGTTCCTGGCCGAGCAGGCCAACTACGTACACCTGCTGCAGCTGACCAACTCCGGCCTGTCGATCAGCGGGAAGAACGTGCTGGCGTTCTCGGCGAGCCTGGACTGGAACATCGAGCGGGTCAAGGGTGGCACTATCGCCACCGGGGGGTTGTTCAACACCACGTTGCGCGGCAGTGGCTGGGTCGCGCTGACCACGGACGGACCGCCGGTGGTGCTCAATGCCGCGGAGGCGCCGACGTTCGCCGACACCAATGCGGTGGTGGCCTGGTCGGCGAACCTGCAGACCCAGCTGAAGACCAGCTTCAAGGCGGGCGCCCTGATCGGTCGCGGGTCCGGCGAGGCGCTGCAGGTCGCCTTCCACGGGCAGGGATTCGTGATCGTGCAGCCCTCGGAGGGCATCACCATCCCGGTGCAGTGATCAGAGGCTGTCCAGGATCGACTTCATCTCGTCGATCTCCTGCTGCTGGCTGTCGACGATGGCGCGCGCCAGATCCTTGGCCGGGGCGTAACTCCCGCCGTCGATCTCGCTCTGCGCCATCGTGACCGCGCCCTCGTGGTGACCGATCATCTGCTCCAGGAACAGTCTGGTCGCCTCCGGGCCGGGAGCATCGCGCAGCGTGTCCAGATCGGCCGGGGCGACCATGCCGTCCATCGAGCCGTGGTCCATCGCCGGCATCGGCGGGTTGCCCCACTCGTCCAGCCACCTCTGCATCTGCTCGATCTCGGGAGCCTGCGCCGCGCGGATCTGCTCGGCGAGCGCCGTCACGCGGCTGTCCACATCGGTCTTGGCGAGCAGGATGTCGACCATCTCCACCGCCTGGCTGTGGTGCGGAATCATGTGCTGGGCGAACACCACATCGGCGTCGTTGTGCGCGCCGGCGTCGGCGGCGGGGCCGGGGCTGGCACCGCTACCGGCGTGACTGCTGCCGTGTCCGGAATGGTCCTGCGCCGTGGGTTCGGATTGTTCGGATCCGCCCGAACAGCCCGCCAGTAACAGCACGGCGGCCGCACCCGTTGCGATCGCCATCGCCGACTTCCTCATGACTGTGATCCTCCTTGCAGATGTGGACATTTACCCATACCCCCTACCGGTATATCATGGCGGTATGAACATCGTTCTCGACGTCCAAGGTATGAGCTGTGGCCACTGCGTGAAGTCGATCACCGCCGCCGTCACCCCGCTTGCGGGTGTGACCTCGGTCGATGTCGATCTCGCGGCGAAGAAGGTCACCGTGACCGGCAACGCCGATCCCGGCGTCGTCGCGGCCGCCATCGAGGACTGCGGCTACGACGTGAGTTCCACCGTGTCCGCCTAGGAGGCATGTCATGAGTTCCCTCACCCTCGACGTCGGCGGTATGACCTGCGCGTCGTGCGCGGCCCGAATCGAGAAACGGCTCAACCGGATCGATGGTGTCGAGGCCAGCGTCAACTTCGCAACCGAACAGGCCCGCGTCGAGTATCCCGACACCGTCACCCCGCAGGACCTCGTCGATGCCGTCGCGGCCACCGGTTACACCGCGACCCTGCCCAGTGCGGCCGACCCCGCAGCCGAAATCGAGGAACCCGACGAGTCCGCCCCGTGGCGGCAGCGACTGCTGATCTCGGTGGCGCTGTCGCTGCCGGTGGTCGCGCTGTCGATGATCCCGATGCTGCAGTTCACCAACTGGCAGTGGCTGACCCTGACCTTGGCATCGCCGGTGGTGGTGTGGGGGGCCTGGCCGTTCCACCGGGCGGCGTGGACCAACCTGCGCCACGGCGCGGCCACCATGGACACCCTCATCTCGGTGGGCGTGACGGCCGCCTACGCCTGGTCACTGTGGGCCCTGTTCTTCACCCACGCCGGCATGCCGGGCATGACGATGCCGTTCGAGTTCATCTCGCGCAGCGACGAACCACACCTCTACCTCGAGGTGGCCGCCGCCGTGACGACCTTCCTGCTCGCCGGCCGCTACTTCGAGGCCCGCGCCAAACGCCGGTCCGGTGCCGCGCTGCGCGCCCTGCTGCAGATGGGTGCCAAGGACGTCACCGTGCTGCGTGACGGTGACGAAACGCGGCTACCCATCGGACAACTCGCCGTCGGTGACGTCTTCGTGGTGCGACCCGGTGAGAAGATCGCCACCGACGGCACGGTGGTCGCCGGGGCGTCGGCGGTGGACGCGTCGATGCTGACCGGGGAACCGGTGCCGGTGGAGGTCGCCGCCGGCGACTCCGTGGTGGGCGCGACCGTGAACGTGAGCGGACGTCTCGAGGTGCGCGCCACCCACGTCGGCACCGACACCCAGTTGGCACAGATGGCCCGGCTGGTCAGCGACGCCCAGAGCGGGAAGGCCGACGTGCAGCGTCTCGCCGACCGCGTGTCGGCCGTGTTCGTGCCGGTCGTGCTGGTGTTGTCGCTGGCCACCCTGGTGGGCTGGCTACTGGCCGGCGCCACTGCGTCGGCCGCCTTCACCGCGGCGGTCGCGGTGTTGATCATCGCCTGCCCCTGCGCGCTCGGTCTGGCCACGCCGACCGCGCTGCTGGTGGGGACCGGGCGTGGCGCCCAGCTGGGCATCCTGATCAAGGGGCCGCAGATCCTGGAATCCACCCGTCGCGTCGACACCGTCGTGCTGGACAAGACCGGAACGGTCACGACCGGCCGGATGTCGGTGGTCGACGTGCATGTCGCCGACGGCGAGGACGCCGATGAGGTGCTCCGATTGCTCGGCGCCCTGGAGCACGGTTCCGAGCACCCGATCGCCCGCGCCATCGCCGAGCACGCGGCCGGTCGCGGCCCGCTGCCGGCCGTCGACGACTTCGCCAACCACGGCGGGCTCGGCGTCACCGGGGTGGTCGAGGACCGCGCGCTGGCCGCCGGACGGGCGAGCTGGTTGCGGCAGGACTGGTCGCTGGATGCACCGCAGGCCCTGGCGCGGCTCGCCGATGACGCTGCCGGACACGGGTATACGCCGATCTGGTTCGCCGCCGACGGGAAGATCCGGGCCGTCGTGGTGGTCGCCGACACCATCAAGGACGATGCCGCCCAGGCGGTCGCGGGATTCCGCGAGCTCGGACTCACCCCGGTGCTGCTCACCGGTGACAACCGGCGCGCCGCCGAAACGGTGGCGGCCCAATTGGGTATCGACCGGGTGGTCGCCGAGGTGCTGCCGGCCGGCAAGGTCGACGTGATCAAGCACCTGCAGGCCGAGGGCAGGGTGGTCGCGATGGTCGGTGACGGTGTCAACGACGCACCGGCGCTGGCGCAGGCCGACCTCGGACTGGCGATGGGCACCGGCACCGACGTCGCCATCGAGGCCTCCGATCTGACCCTGGTCCGCGGAGATCTGGGCGCGGCCGTCGACGCCATCCGGCTGTCCCGTGCCACGCTGGGCACCATCAAGGGCAACCTGTTCTGGGCGTTCGCCTACAACGTCGCCGCGCTGCCGCTGGCCGCGGCGGGGCTGCTCAACCCGTTGATCGCGGGCGCGGCGATGGCGTTCAGTTCGGTGTTCGTGGTGACCAACAGCCTGCGGTTGCGCAGGTTCTCGGCCGGCTGATCACTGCTCGGAGAGGTAGCGGGCGCGGAACACCTTCACCTCGTCCTTGATGCCCTTGAGCCGTTTGGCGCCGGCGAAGGACCATTCGACCCCGGCGTCGTCGCCGATCGCTTCGTGCACCGCTTCGGTGACCAGGACTGCACCGGGGCGCGCCGCGCCGGTGACCCGGCTGGCCAGATTGACCGGGCTGCCGAACCAGTCGCCGCCACGGTTGACCGCCATCCCGGAGGCCAGACCCACACGCAGGCGCGGGAATTCGTCGTCGGCACCGGCGGCTTCCAACAGCGCCAACATGGCCGTCAGCAGGGCCACCGGCTCCGGGCTGACCAGCATGACGGCATCGCCGATCGACTTGATGAAGCGCACCGGCGGGGCCACCACCTCATGGGTGGCCTCGACCAGCCGGTTCGCCAGCCCCTCCAGTTCCTCCGGCGGCACCGCCTCCCCCAGCTTGGTGAACCCCACCAGATCGGCGAATGCGATGGTGACTTCGCGGGCACCCGGCAGCGGCCGGCCCTCGGCACGTTCCCCCGCGGTCACCGCGTCGGTCTCCATGGTGCGCCGCAACTCCAGTCGCAGCATGTCCTCGATCATCGGCCCGAGCAGTGGATTGACCTGGCGCAGCAACGCTTCGGAGGCGACGGCGACGTCGAGTTCGCTGACGCCGGGCGCCATCACCGCCGACATCGAGGTGAACCGCATGGCCTCCGCCGTCTTCGACAGGCCGTCGGCCAGCGCCCGCACGACCAGCACGATATTGTCCGCGTCGATTCCCATATCGGCGAATTGCTTGGCATACCGGGCTATCTCACCGTCGACACGCAGGTGTGCGGCCTCGTCCGGGTCGTCCACCCGGGGCAGGCCGAGGGCCCGCTGGATGCGTTGCAGCAACTCCAGATCGATCCCGGTGCGCTCGCTGATCTCGCGCGCCGACACGTAGTCACCGTCATCGCCCAGAATGCGCCGGGACGCCAGCAGCACCGGGGTGTCGGAGTCGCGGATCTGCTCGACGGTCACCCCCTGGTCCAGCAACCACGGGATCAGCTCGGCCCGGTCGGCGCGGGCGGCGCCCTCGAGTCCGTCGAGCAGGCCCGAGGCCTCGATGTCGAAGTCGCTACCCACCGGGCCAACCTATACCGGTGACCGGCATCATCGGGGCGGTGAGCGAATTGCTGCACGGCCTGCCACCGCTCGTCGGCGCTCACCCCACGGTGTTGGTGCTCGGCAACATGCCCAGTGTGCTGTCGCTGGCGCACGACCGGTACTACGGCAATCCGCGCAACGCGTTCTGGCGGATCTGCGGGCAGATCTACGGGTTCGATGCGGACGCTCCCTATGCGCAGCGCGCGGCCGCGCTGACCGGGCACGGCGTGGCGGTGTGGGATGTCCTGCGGTCCTGTCGACGGGTCGGCAGCCTGGATTCCGCGGTGCAACCGGACAGCATGGTGGCCAACGACATCGTCGGCTTCCTCGCCGAGCACCCCGGTATCGGACTGCTCGCCTTCAACGGTGCGGCGGCGGCGCGCAACCATCGCCGTCTCATTCGCGACCCACCCGATCTGCCGACGGTGCTGCTGCCCTCGACCAGCCCCGCGCACACCATGGCCTTCGCCGACAAGTTGCGCTGCTGGCGGGCCGCACTCGGCTGAGTCCGCAGCCACCGCGCCACCCGACGGTGCAGCCAGATCGCGGTCGCGGCCGATTTCCGGGTCTGTGTGCACCGTCGGCGCCACACGTGGCTACGGTGACCCGATGTCCTGCGTGTTCTGCGCCATCGTCGCCGGCGAGGCGCCCGCTGTCCGCATCCATGAAGATGACGAGCTGCTGGCAATCCTCGACATCCGTCCCTTCACCCGCGGTCACACCCTGGTGATCCCCAAGAAGCACAGCGTCGACCTGACCGATACCGAACCGGACACCGTCGCGGCGATGGCGGCCCTGGGTCAGCGCATCGCCCGGGCGGCCAGGCGGTCGGGTCTGCATGCCGACGGCAACAACATCGCCATCAACGACGGCAAGGCGGCCTTCCAGACCGTGTTCCACATCCACCTGCACGTGGTACCGCGACGCAGCGGCGACAAGCTGTCCTTCGCCAAGGGCATGCTGGTGCGCCGCGACCCCGACCGCGAGGAGTCCGGCCGGCTGCTGCGCGCGGCACTGGCAGAACTCGACGCCGCCGAGCAGGATTGACCCATGAGCATGCCGCCCTGGGAGCGCTATATCGGCCTCCCGCTGCTGTTGTTGCACGACAAGCTGTACAAGGCCACCGACGGCCGGATCGGGCACACCATCCCGTTCGGGCCCAAGGCCCTGATCCTGCACACCGTCGGGGCCAAGACCGGCCTGGCCCGGGCCAACTCGCTGACCTACGCCCGGGACGGGGACGACTACCTGGTGGTGGCCTCCAAGGGCGGCGAGCCCACGGCGCCGGGTTGGTACCACAACCTCAAGGCCAACCCGCAGGTCGAGATCAACGTCGGGCCGCGACGCATCCCGGTGACGGCCAGGGCGGTCTTCCCCGGCGATCCCGACTTCGACCGGCTGTGGGCGAGAGTCAACGACTTGCGCGGGAACAAGGACCGCTACATCGGGTATCAGAAACGCACCTCGCGCCCGATCCCGGTGATCGTGCTGAGCCCCTAGAGCAGTTCCTTGGCCAGCAGCTCCAGGGTCCGCTGGCGGGCCGGTGCGGTCGTGGCCGCGGTGCCGGCGAATGCCGAGGCGACGGGGTTGACCATCACCTCGTCGACGTCGAATTCCGCCGCCAGCGCCCGGATCTGATCGGCCGCCTCGGCGGCGTCGCCGACGACGGTGCGCGCCACCGACGAGTCGATGATCAGCTGCTCCTGGGCCGATACGACGGCGGCCTCGGCATCCTCGACCAGATCCAGCGGTCCCAGCGGCCGGCCGGTGCGCAGCCGGCCCATCATCTGCAGGTTGGGCAGCAGCAACCGGTGGGCCTCCGCGCTGCTGTCGGCCACCGAAGCATTGACGGTCAGGAAGGTGCGCGGCTCGGAGAGCTCAGCGCTGGGCCGGAATTCGGCACGGTAGGCGGCCAGCGCCTCGGCGGTGCCGTGCCCGGAGAAATGGTTGGCGAACACGTAGGGCAGGCCCTTGGCCGCGGCCAGGTGGGCCGAGTACATCGAGGAACCCAGCAGCCACAGCGTGCACTCCCCGACCGCGGCCGGGGTGGCCTTGAGCGTGTAGTCCTGCTGGGCCAGCATGCCGCGGGACAGCTCCACCCGGGCACCGCGGGTGCTCATCAACGCCGCGACGTGGTCGAGGTATTCGGGGAAGCGTTCGATGTCCTCGTCGTGGGCCGCACGCGCACCGCGCAGCGCCATCGAGGTGACCGGGTCCGAGCCGGGCGCCCGGCCGATGCCGAGGTCGACACGGCCCGGGGCGACGGCCTCGAGCAGGGCGAACTGCTCGGCGACGGCCAGCGGCGCGTGGTTGGGCAGCATCACCCCACCGGAGCCGAGCCGGATCCGGGCGGTCTGGGTGGCCAGGTAGGCCAGCAGCACCGGCGGGCTGGTGGCCGCGACCGCGGGCATGTTGTGGTGCTCGGCGACCCAGTAGCGGGTGAAGCCCAGCCGGTCGGCGGCCTGCGCGACCTGCACGGTCGCCGCCACCGCGTCCGCGGTGCTCTGGTCGGTGCGGACAGGAACGAGGTCCAGGACAGAAAGACGCATTAACACCTCAACACCTGGCGGTGCCGGTTTCGTTCCCGACCGCCCGCCGAAGTGCGCACATTCGTCAACGCCCAGGTGTCACTGACCGTGCGCGAGTGCCGCCGCCGTGGTGAAGACATCGTCGAGCATCGCCGGGGTGAGCCGGCCGGTGAACATGTTCTGCTGGCTCGGGTGGTAGCAGCCCAGCAACACCGCGCCGGAGTCGAGCCGCACCTGTGCACCGTGGCCGAACACCGGTTTGGGCCGGCCGGCCAGCTCGTCGGCCAGCAGTCCGAGCGCCACCTGCCAGGCAAACCCGCCCAGGGTGACCACCACACGCACATGCCGACGCACCCGCTGCCATTCCGCGGTCAGCCAGGGCGCGCACGTCGTGCGCTCGTCCGGGGTGGGCTTGTTCGCCGGTGGCGCGCAGCGCACCGGTGCGACGATCCGGACGTCGCGGGTGCCCAGCCCGTCGGCGGCGTCGATGCTCACCCCGGCGTCGACCAGCCCGGCCCGGAACAGCGCCGCGAACAGCTGATCGCCCGAGCGGTCGCCGGTGAACACCCGGCCGGTGCGGTTGGCGCCGTGCGCGGCCGGGGCCAACCCGACGATCAGCACGCGCGGGCGCCGCGCACCCCAACCGGGAATCGGTCTGCCCCAGTACGGCTGCTCGGCGAAGGCGCGGCGCTTCTGCACCGCGACGTCCTCCCGCCACGCCACCAACCGTGGGCAGGCCCGGCAGACACTGACCTGCGCGTCGAGCAGAGGCAGCGACGGCGCCGCGGCAGCCAGTGCGGCGACCTCGGCCGCCGTGTGTGCCACCGGGGTCGTGCGCTTGGCGGGGTCACCGGGCCAGCCCGCACCGGGCGGCACGGGGGAACCGAACAGTCGCCCGGTGCGTGGGTGCGGCAGTCTGGGGTCGTTTCCGGGCACATATCCATCCTGCCCGCGGCCGCGGCAAAATCGATCGCCGGACCGCCGACACCGCTGCTAAATTCGCCGCGATACCCATGAACACACCCAGCCGCGGTCCGGCGTACCTGATCCTGTTCGCCGCCCTCATGGCCGGCGCGGGCAACGGCATCTCGATGGTCGCGTTCCCCTGGCTGGTGCTGCAGCGCAACGGGTCGGCGTGGGAGGCCTCGCTGGTCGCGATGGCCGGCACGCTGCCGCTGTTGGCCTCGACCGTCATTGCGGGCGCGGCGGTGGACTACATCGGCCGGCGCCGGGTGTCGATGATCTCGGATGTGCTCTCCGGGCTGTCGGTGGCGGCGGTGCCGGTGATCGCATTGCTCTTCGGCGTCGACGCCGTGAACGTCGCCGTGCTGGCCACGCTGGCCGCACTCGGCGCGGCCTTCGACCCGGCCGGGATGACCGCGCGCGAGACCATGCTGCCCGAGGCCGCGGCGCGCGCCCGGTGGACCCTGGACCATGCCAACAGCGTCTACGAGGCCGTGTTCAACCTGGCCTACATCGTGGGCCCCGGCATCGGCGGCGTGCTGATCGCCACCATCGGGGGCGTCGAGACCATGTGGGTGACCGCGGCCGCATTCGGCTGCTCGATCCTGGCCATCTCGGTGCTGCGACTGGAGGGCGCCGGTCCACCGGACCGGTCCGAGTTGCCCGAGCGGGTCTGGGCCGGTGTGGTCGAGGGTCTGTCCTTCGTGTGGAACCTCAAGGTGCTGCGCACCCTGGCGCTGATCGACCTGACCGTCACCGGGCTGTACATGCCGATGGAGGCCGTGCTGTTCCCGAAGTACTTCACCGACCGCGACGAGCCGGCCCAGCTGGGCTGGGTGCTGATGGCGCTGTCGATCGGCGGGCTGGTCGGCGCGCTCAGTTATGCGGTGCTGTCCCGGCACATGTTGCGGCGCACCACCATGCTGATCGCCGTGATCACGCTGGGCGTGGCGATGACGATCATCGCGTTCCTGCCGCCGCTGCCGCTGATCCTGGGGTTGTCGGCGGTCGTCGGCTTCGTCTACGGACCCATCCAGCCCATCTACAACCACGTCATGCAGACCAACGCACCGCCGCACCTGCGGGGCCGGGTGGTCGGGGTGATGGGCTCGCTGGCCTATGCCGCCGGCCCGCTGGGCCTGCTGCTGGCCGGACCGCTGGCCGACTCCGCCGGGCTGCACGCCACGTTCCTGGCGTTGTCGGTACCGATGTTGCTGATGGGACTGGTGGCCATCGGGCTGCCATCGCTGCGTGAGCTGGACCGCGATCGGTCGCCCGGCCGCTGATCGGGCACCGCCGGATCGCATTACGCTGCCGCGTAACGCTATTCGTGCGCGCAGGCACGCGGGCCGGCCAGTGCCGAAATCCGCTGCCGGCGACGACCCTAGACTTGCGCAGGTGAGTTCCGCACTGGACGGCCTGATCGCCGCATTGCCCGAGGGCACCGTCGTCACCGACCCCGATATCGTCGCGTCCTACCGGCAGGACCGCGCCGCGGATCCCGACGCGGGCACGGCCCTGGCGGTGGTCCGCCCTCGGTGCACCGAGGATGTACAGACCGTCGTGCGGTGGGCCGCCGGGCACGGGATCGCGGTCATCCCCCGCGGTGCGGGCACCGGGTTGTCCGGCGGCGCGACGGCCCAGGACGGCAGCGTCGTGCTGTCCACCGAGCGGATGCGCGATATCACCGTCGACACCGCCACCCGCACCGCGGTGGTCCAGCCCGGGCTGCTCAACGCGGAGGTGAAGCAGGTCGTCGCCGAGCACGGGTTGTGGTACCCACCGGATCCGTCCTCCTACGAGATCTGCACCATCGGCGGCAACATCGCCACCAACGCCGGCGGTCTGTGCTGCGTCAAATACGGCGTCACCACCGATTACGTGCTGGGCCTGCAGGTGGTGCTGGCCGACGGCACCGCGGTGCGACTGGGCGGTCCGCGCCTGAAAGATGTTGCGGGGCTGAGCCTGACGAAGCTGTTCGTCGGTAGTGAGGGCACCCTCGGTGTCATCACCGAGGTGACCTTGCGACTGCTGCCCCCGCAGCACACGCCGTGCACGGTGGTGGCCACCTTCGCCTCGGTGGAGTCGGCGGCAGATGCGGTGGTCACCATCACCGGGAAGATCCGGCCGTCCATGCTGGAGTTCATGGACGCCGCCGCCATCAATGCGGTGGAGGACAAGTTGAAGATGGGGTTGGATCGCACGGCGGCGGCGATGATGGTGGCCGCCTCCGACGACCGCGGACCGGCCGGCGCCGACGATGCCGAGTTCATGGCCAGGGTCTTCACCGAAGCCGGTGCCACGGAGGTCTTCTCGACCTCCGACCCGGCCGAGGGTGAAGCCTTCGTGGTGGCCCGGCGCTATGCGATCCCGGCGGTGGAAGCCAAGGGGTCGCTGCTGCTCGAGGATGTCGGGGTGCCACTGCCCGCGCTGTCGCATCTGGTGGCCGGTATCGAGAAGATCGCCGCGCACCACGATCTGCTGATCTCGGTGATCGCGCACGCCGGGGACGGCAACACCCACCCGCTGATCGTGTTCGATCCCGCCGACGCCGACATGGCCCGCCGCGCCGAGGTCGCGTTCGGCGAGATCATGGATCTGGCCGTGTCGCTCGGTGGCACCATCACCGGCGAGCACGGGGTGGGCCGGCTCAAGAAGCCGTGGCTGGCCGGCTATCTGGGACCGGAGGCGATGGAGCTCAACCGCCGGATCAAGGCCGCGCTCGACCCGGCGGGCATCCTCAACCCGGGGACCGGGCTGTAGCGCCTGATCCGTCGCTGCACTCGCCTACGCCGGCGCGTAGCCGACCGCAGCCTTGACCTCGAGGTATTCCTCGAACCCGAAATCGCCCCACTCCCGGCCGTTCCCACTGGCCTTGTAACCACCGAACGGGGCGTTGATGTCGAAGGCGTGGTTGATTGCCACCGAACCGGCCCGGATCCGGCGGGCCACCGCACGCGCGGCCTCGATATCGGCGGCCCAGACGTAACCCGCCAGGCCGTAGTCGGTGTCGTTGGCGATGTCGATCGCGTGGTCCAGGTCGTCGTAGCCGATGATGCACAGCACCGGGCCGAAGATCTCCTCGCGGGCGATGACCATGTCGTTGCGCACCCGGGCGAAGACCGTCGGTTTGACGTAGTAGCCGGTGTCCAGACCGTCGGGGCGGCCGAGACCACCGACCACCAGTTCGGCCCCGGCGTCGATGCCCTGGCCGATCAGACCCTGGATCTTGTCGAACTGCGCCTTCGAGGCGACCGGTCCGATCGCGTTCTCGTCCGCGAGATCACCGACGGTGACCGCGGCGCCGACGGAACGGGCGATCGCGATGGCCTCGTCCATCCGGGAGTTCGGCACCAGCATGCGGGAGGGCGCGTTGCAGCTCTGCCCACTGTTGAGCATCATCGCCGAGACGCCGGCCCCGACACCGGTGGCGAACGAGTCGTCATCGAGCACGATGTTCGGGCTCTTGCCGCCGAGCTCCTGGCTGACCCGTTTGACGGTGGGCGCGGCGTTGCGGGCCACCTCGATGCCGGCCCGGGTGGATCCGGTGAAGGACACCATGTCGATGTCCGGGTGGCCGGCGATGGCCGCGCCCACTCCCGGACCGTCACCGTAGACCAGGTTGTAGACACCGGCGGGCACCCCGGCGGCGGCGAGGATCTCGGTGAAGATCTGCGCCGAATACGGGGCCACCTCCGAGGGTTTGAGCACCATGGTGCAGCCGGCGGCCAGTGCCGGGTACACCTTGGCCGCGATCTGGTTCAGCGGCCAGTTCCACGGGGTGATCAGCCCGCACACCCCGATGGGCTCCTTGATGACCCTGGTGGATCCGCGGTCGGTCTCGAACTCGAAGTTCGTCAGGGCCTCGATGGCCGAGGCCAGGTGGCCCAGCCCCAGGTTCACCTGCAGCCCACCGGCCAGTCCCGGCGGGGCGCCCATCTCCTCGGCCACCGCGTCGGCCAGATCAGGCATCCGGGTCTGGTATTCGGCCAGGATCGCGCCCAGCACGGCCAGCCGCTCCGGCGTGCCGGTGGCCGACCAGCCGGGGAATGCGCGACGGGCGGCGGCGACCGCCTTGTCGACATCGGCAGCCGCGCCGAGGGCGATGCGGCCCGAGACCTGTTCGGTGCGCGGGTCGTCGACGTCGAGGGTGGCCGGCTGCATCGGATCCACCCAGGCGCCGTCGATGAAGAACTGGAGGTATTCACGCATGGGGACAAACCTTCCGTATCGGCGCGCTGCGCGGAGCAGTTCGGCGGCCTTGGACCGGTTGGCGACGTTATTGCGACCGATACGTCGCATTCAAGTCGCATTCGGGCCGCCGGCATGCGGGACAAACGGCGATGTCAACGCGGTTACCGACGCGCTCGGTCGGCGCGGGGTCGCGAACCGTCCGCGTCCCGGGTGGGGCGTCGTCCCGGCGCTCGCGGCTAGCAGGCTGACCTGACCGCCAGCTGCCAGTCCGATGCCGAGGTCTGCTGCTGCCAGAACTGCGCGAAACGGCCACCGGCGGAGAGCAGTTCGTCGATGGCGCCGTCTTCGACAATCCGTCCGCCGTCGACGAACAGCACCCGGTCGGCGCGGCGGATGCTCGCCAGCCGGTGCGCGACGATGACCCGGGTGCGGGTCCGCACATCGGCGGTCAGCGCATCGACCACGGCGGCCTCGTTCTCGGTGTCCAGCGCGCTGGTGGCCTCGTCGACCAGCAGCACCGGCGCCGGCTTGACCAGCGCGCGGGCGATGCTGACCCGCTGCCGCTCACCACCGGACAGCGCCGAGCCCGCCTCGCCCACCGGGGTGAGCTCACCGTCGGGCAGGCGTGCGGTCAGTTCGTCGACACGGGCGAGCCGGGTTGCCGCGGCCAGGGTTTCGGCATCGGCCGCCGGGTCACCGACCAGGATGTTGTCGCGCACCGATCCGTCGAACAGATAGGGGTGCTGGAACACCATGCTGACCGCGGCGCGGCGGGCAGCCGGATCCAGGTCGGCCAGATCCGTCCCGTCGAACAGCACGCGTCCGGTATCCGGTTCGTGCAGACCGGCGATGAGGCCCAGGATGGTGCTCTTGCCCGAGCCGGACGGTCCGACGATCGCGGTCGTGGTGCCCGGTTCGAGCGCGAAGCTGAGCTCGTCGAGCACAGTCGAATCGCCGTAACCAAAAGTCACCCGGTCGAATTCGATGCGCGGGGCGCCGTCGTGGCGAGGTGCGCCGGTCCCCGCGCTGCGGGTCGGGGCGTCGAGCACCTGCTGGATCCGACCGAGGGTGGCGCGGGTGGATTCCAGCGCGCCGGACAATTCGCTGAGGATGGTGAAGGGTTCCAGGTAGCGCGCGATCACCACGATGAGCGCGACGGCCTCGGGCACGGTCAGCTCGCCGCGCACCGTGAGCAGGGTGGTGGCCGTGGCGAAGACGATCAGCGCCAGCTGGCTGGCCAGGCTGAACAACAGTTGCCCGGGCACCTGCATGGTCAGCAGCCGCAGGCCGGCACCGTGCTGGGCCTCCAGCGCGCTGCCCACCAGACTGCGGGCCGGCTCCACCCGGCGGGCGGCGCGCAGGGCCTGCTGGGTGCGGGCGAACTCGATGATGCGTTCGGTGAAGGCGGTGTTGGCCGCCCCGGCGACCCGGTCGGCGCTGCGGGTGAGCCGGCCCGACAGCCACAGGGCGCCCAGTAGCACCGCGACGCCCACCAGTGCCGCCAGGCCCAGCGGCACCGAGACCACCAGCAGCGCCAGCGCGATCGCCGCGGGCAGCAGCACCGCACCGATCAGCGGCGTCATCAGGTTGACCACCAGTCCCACCAGCTCCGGGCCGGTGGCCGCGATGGCCTGGCGGGTGGCCGCGGTGTTGTCATGGGACAGCCAGTCCAGCCTGATATCGGGCAACCGGTCGGCCATATCGTGCTGGGTACGGTCGAGCACGGTGAAGCCGATGTCGAATCCCATTCTGGCCGTAAGGGTGTCGACCACCCAGCCGGTGACCGTCAGCACGGTCAGCCAGCCCAGCCACATCCAGGCATCGGCCGGTGTGGCGCTGAAGAGCGCGGCCACCAGCGGCACCAGCAGCACCACGGCGACCGCGCGCAGCAGCACCGAGGCGATGGCCAGCACCGTGTAGCGACCGACCGTGCCGCGCCGGTCGGCGGGAATGAGGGCCAGCAGGGTGCGGATCATCGGGTGGCCTCCTGACCGGCGGTGACGGGACGCCCGGACTCCCACAACGCCCGATACCGCCCACCGGCGGCGAGCAGGTGTTCATGGGTCCCGGTCTCGGCGATCACACCGTCGTCGAGGACCACGATCTGGTCGGCGTGGGTGACGGTGTGCAGCCGGTGCGCTATGACGAGCACGGTCCGATCTTTCGTCAACCGATTGAGCGCCTGTTGCACAAGGTATTCCGACTCCGGGTCGGCGAAGGCCGTGGCCTCGTCGAGGATCAGCACCGGGGTGTCGGCCAGGATCGCGCGGGCAATGGTCAGGCGCTGCCGCTCGCCACCCGACAGGCCGGATCCGGACCCGAGCACGGTGTCATAACCTTCCGCCATCCGGGTGATGCGATCGTGGATCTGGGCGTCGCGGGCCGCGGCGGTGACCCGCTCGGCGCCGGCCTCCGGATCGGCCAGCGCGATGTTCTCGGCCGCGGTGCCGTGTACCAGCTGGGTCTCCTGCAGCACGAAACCGACACGGCGGTAGAGCTCCTCGGCCGGCAGTGCACGGATATCCATGCCGCCGACGGTGATCGCGCCCTGCTGCACGTCGTGGAAGCGGGCCAGCAGCGCGGCCAGCGTGGACTTGCCCGAGCCCGACGGACCGACCAGCGCGGTGACGGTGCCCGGCGCCAGAGTCAGCGACACCTCCTTGATGACCGGCACCTCGGGTCGGTATCCGAAGGTGACCCGGTCGAAGACCACGGCACCGGCTGCCGCCGCGGTCGCATCGGCGATACCGTCGCGCACAGTCAGCTCGGGCTCGTCGAGCACGCTCTGCACCCTGCGCGCGGCGAGCATGCCGCCCTGGATACCCGCCAGTCCGTAGCCGATACCCAGCAACCGGGACCCGAAGGTGGTGCCCAGCAACAAGAACGGCAGCAGGTCCACCGGGTCCAGTCCACCGCCGATCACCAGCGGGGTGCCGACGACCATGATCAGCCAGAGGAAGGTGGTCGGGCGGGTCACCAGGTCCATCAGCGTCTTCTTGCCTACGAACGGGCGCTGCCAGTCGACCAGGAATCCGATGTAGTCATCGAGGCGGTTGCGGAAGCTCGACGAGGCCGCACCACCGAAGATGCGCACCACGGGTTGGCCTTCGAGATAGGCGCCGGCCTCCCCGCTCATCCGCTCGGCCCACTTGGGCGCCTGGGTGATCTTGGTACCGGACTGGATCGTCATGACCGACATCAGCACCAGGTAGACCAGCACCGGGCCGAACAGCACCAGCGCGATGCGCCAGTCCACGACGAACAGGTACACCAGCACCGCCACGGGCGCGACGACGGCGGCGACGGCATCGGGGATGGCGTGGGTGATCAGGTAGTGCAGCGACAACGTGTCGTCCTGCACGAGCTGTTTGACCGACCCCGAGCCGCGGGCGGTGAACCAGCCCAGCGGCAGCCGGGAGAGCTTGGTCAGCATCCTTGCGCGCAGGTCCCGGGCGAATGCGGCGTCCACCCGGTGCAGCCACAGCGCCAGCGCCGCGGTCAGGACGGTGCCGGTGCCCAGCAGCGCCACCGCGGCAAGACCCAGGTCCCACAGCCGGTCCCCGTCGGCACCGACGAGCAGCAACCGGGCCAACTCGACCAGCAGCACGAACGGGGCGAGTTCGATCAGCGTGATCAGGGCCTGCAGCAGCCCGGAGATGATCAGCTTGCGCTTCAGCGGGGCCAGCAACCGGCCGGCGGCCTGCGCCCGCCAGGTGCCCGCCGGGGCGGCCGGGAGCGCCACCGGGGCGGCGGCCGACACCGGGGCGGACGCGGGCTTCTCGGCAGCCGGTTCGTCGCCACGCTTGCTGCCCATGGCGCGGCCCTCGGTCCAGTAGGCCTGGGCGTGGATCTCCTGCTTGGGGAACCCGAACTCATCGCGCAGCCGGGTGCGCAGGTGCTTGAGCGCACCGGCCTCGGGGCCGGCCCAGGCATACCAGTTGGACCAGTCCCGCGCCTCGATCGCGGCGGCCACCGCGGCGGCATCTGTCCGCGGCACCCGGTGCACCCGCAGACGGGGGTGCTCGGCCAGCGGGATCAGCGGATCGTCGTCGTGGTGCTGTTCCAGGTACAGCTCGATGGGGATGTCGTGCGGGACGGCACCGATGATGCCGTTGATGGCGGGCTGGGACGCGGTGTCACCGATCAGCAGATAGCCGGCCGGCCGCTCCGCCGGGTCCTCGGGCACCGAAAACCCCTTGGAGCCCATCACCATTGCCGCGATGGTGGCACCGGGTTCGGCATTCGCCGCCCAGGTGGAGGCGGGGCCGGCGGGCTCGTGCAGCACCACGTCGATGGCGAAGTGACCGGTGTCGGGATCGGACTCCGAGATGGTGTAGGCGCGCTGGAATTCGGTGTCGGTGCCGTCGGGGTCGGGGATCCAGAACCGCAACCACGAGGTGGGCTCGGCGGCCGAGTCCTCGAACACCGTCGGCGACACCATCCGGATGCGCAGGCAGTGCGGGGCCAGCCATTCGGTGCCCAGCACGGTCACCTCGTGATCACGTGCACCGAAACCGCGCATCATCACGCCCTGGAATCCGCGTGCCATCGCGGCGTCTCCTCCCCGGGCGCCATGGCTGCACCCTTCGGAGCCAAGGCTAGCCTTACTCGCGCTCCGATCCGGGGGCACCTCGGCGCCGGCCGCCGGGTCAGCGTCTGCTGTACAGCTCCGGGCGCAGCAGGCTCCGGTACTGGACGAAGTCGCCCAGCGCGCTGTGCAGCGGCACGTCGACGGTGAGCACGCCCTCGTCGCGGTCCAGCTCGGCGAGCACCCGGCCGTCAGGGTCGACCGCGCGGCTGCCCCCGCAGAACCGATGCCCGATTTCCGTGCCGCAGCGGTTGGCGTAGACCAGCGGCAATCGGTTCTCCAGCGCGCGGGACTGGCCGGCGATCAGGTGGTCGTGAAAGAGCGGGTCCATGTTGGCCGAGCTGACCACCAGCAGCTGCGCGCCGTTGTCGGCCAGCGTGCGGGCCACCTCGGGGAATTCCATGTCGAAGCAGTTCATCAGGCCGATCGTGAGCTCGCCGAGTCGGGCCACGACCAGTCGGTCACCGGTGGCGAAGGCGGCGGCCTCGGCGTGGAACAGGTGCGTCTTGCGGTAGTTGGCCACCAAGGCGCCCGACGCGTCGATGACCGCCATCGCGTCGTAGGGCCGGCCGGGTCCGGGTTCCAGGTACCCGCCGACGAACGCGGTTCCCGCCCGGGCGCACGCCGCCGCGATCTCGGCCAGCGCCTGCTCCGGCGGTGCGGCGAGCTCGTCGAGATCATCGACCTGGTAGCCGGTGAGCGCCAGCTCGGGCACCACCACCAGATCGGCGTCTGCGTGCTCGGTGACCAGCGCGCTCAGCCGCGCGCTGTTGCGCGCGACATCGCGTGCGGCGACATCGAGTTGGGCGATCGCGACGCGCACCGTGTCAGTTCTGTCGGCCATGTGGACATTGTGCCGGTTCTCCGATGCCGAACCGGCCCGCGCCGAGCGCCCGGCGCGGATACGCTCCTGCGGACGGGTGTTTCGCTGGGGAGGCGGGGATGACTGTGGGCTCAGGCAATTCGTCATACGCGGTGCGGCGGGCCGGTGTGCTCGCGGTACTGGTGCTGCTGCTGGGGATCGGCGGGGCCGGGATCGCGCACGCCGACGACTCCCCCACCGATACCTCGTCGTCCACCTCGGCCTCGGCGGCCTCCTCGACTGCGGAGTCCTCGCAGCCGTCCGCATCCGCACCGACGCGTGCCGAGGACGACGAGGATGACGGCGCACACGGTGTCCGGGGGCTCACCGCGCGGGACCGCGACGAGGCTCCCGTCGAGCGCCGGGTCCGGCCACGCACCGCGACCCGCCCGGACGCGACGGCGCTGCTGGAGCGGGCCGCGGCCCGCGCCGAGATAGCGGCCCCCGAGCCGCAGGCCGCCGCCGAGCCGGTGGCACCCGTACCCACCGACCAGGTCACCACTCCCTACGGCGAGGTCGGCAAGTGGATGTTGCAGTGGGGCAACAAGATCGCCAACTGGGGTGGCAAGAAATACCAGGGCCGGACGCTGCTGGAAGCGGTCAACGTCATCATCGTCGATCCGAACTCGACGACCCGGACCCAGGCGGGGCAGCGGTTGAACCAGGCGATGTTCCGATCGGGCTTCCCCGCCCGGCCGTTGCACAGCTTCGGCTTCCGGGGCCGCATCGATGATGTGACCTACGGGCAGCGGCCGGGCCCGCTGCTGAGCTATTCCGACGACTTCTTCCTGCGCCAGAACGATCACGGCCGCATCTTCGGGCCGGACCCGGTCGAGACCGACACCGGGTTCGTGTGGAGTGCGGCGTTTTCCACCGAGAAGGTCGGCTTCACCGGCTGGCTGCCCGGCCACGTCTACGTCTCGTCGAACCGGGCCCGGGACTCGTTGGCCACGGCGCTGGTGAACAGCGGGCAGGCGACATTCGGCGGTCTGGTTCCCCTGGAGAACGCCTACAACACCGCGACCACGACCACCGGTGACCATGACGGGTTCGCCGTCGTCCTGGTGCTGACCGGCATCGGCGGCCCGCCGCGGCGGGAGATGCTGGTCAGCACGCCCGACGAGACCACCTCGGGTCTGATGACGTCCGCCCTGTCGTGCTCAGTGGTCACGGCGGCGGGTCGGGCTCCGACGCAATGTCGGGCCGACAGCCTCGATACGGCGATATACGCGCGACGGGGCTGACGCCCGACAATCCGATCACCCACCCTTGACAGGTAGGTCTGACTGTCGTAGTCATAAGACATGACGGCGCAGATGTCTCATGACGCGGTGTTCCAGCTCGGGTCCGCGGCGACCTGGCCCGACCCGTGGCCGATGTACCGCGCGCTGCGCGACCACGACCCGGTGCACCACGTGCGCACCGACAATCCGGACCACGACTACTACGTGCTGTCCCGGCACGCCGACATCTGGGCCGCCGCCCGCGACCACCGCACCTTCTCCTCGGCCCAGGGGCTGACCGTCAACTACGGCGAACTGGAGATGATCGGGCTGACCGACAACCCGCCCATGGTCATGCAGGACCCACCCGTGCACACCGAGTTCCGCAAGCTGGTGTCCCGGGGATTCACCCCACGGCAGGTCGAGGCCGTGGAACCCAAGGTCCGCGAGTTCGTCATCGAGCGCATCGAGCGGTTACGCGCCGACGGTGGCGGGGACATCGTCGCCGAGTTGTTCAAGCCGCTGCCGTCCATGGTGGTCGCGCACTATCTCGGGGTGCCCGAATCCGACCGCGGGCAATTCGACGGGTGGACCGACGCGATCGTCGCGGCCAATACCGCCGACGGCGGGATCGGCGGCGCGCTGGAAACCCTCGGTGATGCGCTCGGCGGGATGATGGCGTACTTCACCGCGCTCATCGAGAAACGGCGCACCCAGCCCGAGGACGACACCGTGTCGCATCTGGTGGCCGCCGGTGTGGGCGCCGACGGGGACATCGCCGGGGTGCTGTCGATCCTGGCGTTCACCTTCACCATGGTCACCGGCGGCAACGACACCACCACCGGAATGCTGGGCGGCTCGGTGCAACTGCTGCACCGCCATCCCGATCAGCGCCGGTTGCTCGTCGAGAACCCGGAGCTGATCGCCGAATCGGTCGACGAGTTCCTGCGGCTGACCTCGCCGGTGCAGGGGTTGGCGCGCACCGCCACCAGTGATGTGACGCTGGGCGACACCACGATTCCCACCGGCCGCAAGGTGCTGCTGCTCTACGGTTCGGGCAACCACGACGAGCGGCAATACGGTCCGGACGCCGATGACCTCGATGTGCGGCGCCGGCCCCGCAACATCCTGACGTTCAGCCACGGCGCACACCACTGCCTGGGCGCCGCGGCGGCCCGGATGCAGTCGCGGGTGGCGCTGGAGGAATTGCTATGCCGGATACCGGAATTCGAGGTGGACCTGGACCATGTGGTGTGGGCCGGCGGCAGCTACGTCCGCCGGCCGCTCTCGGTGCCGTTCACCGTGCGCTAATGGGCGACTGGTTGGCCGACCGGCGGACCGAGGCCGCCGCCGAGCGTATCCTCGACGCGGCCGAGCAGCTGTTCACCCGCCACGATGCGGCCGCGGTCGGGATGAATGAGATCGCCCGCGCCGCAGGCTGTTCACGGGCCACGCTGTACCGCTACTTCGAGAATCGCGATGCGCTCTACTCGGCGTATGTGCACCGGGAGACGAATCGCCTGTTCGCCGAGATCGGTGCCCGACTGGCCGAGATGCCCGATGCGCGCGACCCGTTGGTCGACGGGGCCCTGCTGGCATTGCGCCGGGTCCGTGACACCCCGGCGCTGGTCTCCTGGTTCGCTGCGACGGCAAGCCCGATCGGCGCCCAGATGGCCGAGCGCTCCGACGTCATCCACACCCTCGTGGAGGGTTTCCTGGCCGGACTCGGCGACGATCAGCCCGGCCTCACCCTGCGGGCACGCTGGCTGGTGCGGGTGCTGATCTCGTTGCTGCAGTTCCCCGGTCGCGACGACGCCGACGAACGCGCCATGCTGGAGATGTTCGTGGCGCCGACGGTCGGCGGATACCTCAGGCAGCCCAGTAGGCGCGGGCCTTGACCGACCTGCGCGGTATCTTGTAATCCTCACGCAGCACCTTGGCCACCGCGCGGGTGGTGCGGTTGTCACAGGCCACCCAACCGAAGTGCGCGGGGGCGTCGAAGGCGGCGTCGGCGACCGCCCGCACCAGGGCGGCGCCGTCGTCGGCCCGGTCGACCCAGGTGACATCGGCTCTGCCGGTGGGTATCTCGCGGTCATCGGAGTGCGCGGACTCCAGGAACACCTGCGCCGGGGCATCCCCGATCGCGGCCAGCAGCGAGTTGATGGCCGGCAACGAGGCGGCATCGCCGACGATGACGTAGCCGGCCGGGGCCGGTTCCGGGATCGCGAAGTCACTACCCAGCACCGTCACCTCGAGCGTGTCACCGGGCGCGGCGTTGCGCGCCCAGCGGGTGGCGATGCCGTCGTGCATGGCGAAATCGATGTCGACGGTCCCGTTTTCGGGATCCGGGTTGACAAGGGTGTAGCCACGCTGATGCGAGCGCGGCCCGTCGGGGAACCAGCCGCGCACCCACATGGTCGGATGGATGGACCGCTCGGTCAGCAGAGCGGGTGCCGTGAAGTGCAGCCGCAGGAAGTTCGGCGTGATCTCGGTGCGGCCGGTCACGGTGAGTTCGTAGTCCCCGCCGCGCCACAGCTTGACCAGAACGCCTTCGATACCGCGTGCCGGCTTGAGGTCGATCATGAGCCCTCCCGAGTCGTGCGATTCGTGGAGCCTGCGTCGGAATGGGACCGACAGACGCTCCACAAATCGGTCAGCCCTAGGAAGTAAGGGTACCCTTATTTGAGGCGGGGCGGTCTCGTACCCTCGTCAGCCGGTGCAGCAGCCAGGCGAACGGGATCGTCGCGATCATGGTGCCGAAGAACAGCGCCCACATCGAGCCGGTGTAGATGGGGAAGCGCAGCACCTCGACCATCACCAGTTCCATCAGGATCAGGTGGACCAGGAAGATCTCATAGGAGATCTCCCCGAGGAACACCATCGGCCGGCTCGCCATCGCCCGGTAGTACCAGCCGTTGCGGCCGGACGCCGGGGTGCCCGGCAGCGCCAGCGGTGCCACGACCAGCGTCGCGATCACCATGTAGAACACCGTCTTCACCAGGGCCTCGCTCAACAGCGCGGGCGAGGTGGTCGGCGCCCCCGCCAACGGCGTGGCGGCGATCAGATAGCAGATGACCGCCAGCGGCAGGCATACCAGCGCATAGGCCCGGGCTCCCGTCGCCTCCAGGACCGCCAGCAACATGCCACCGATGAACCAGGCCAGGTACGTCGGCAGCCACAACGGCGCGGCGTCGGGCAGGAAGTCGGTGCTGTGCACCAACCACAACCAGGCGGGACTGATCGCGAACAGACCTGCAAGTCCGGCGATCAGCACCGCCGGCTGCCACCGCCTACGGCACAGCACCACCAGCAGCAACCACGCCAGGAACGGCAGCACCAGATAGAACGCGACCTCGACGGCCAGGCTCCACATCTGGGTCATGCCCTGGTGCAGAAAGGAATACAGATAGTTGTCGGTGTAGATCTGCGTCAGCGTCAGGTTGCGCAGCAGGCCTTCCCAGGTGTGGCCGGGGTTCGGCCCGGCCTCCCGGAAGTGGTACACCGCGTAGGCCACCAGCACGGTGACGACGTAGGCGGGCATGATGCGGCGCACCCGGTGCCAGGCATAGCGACGCACCGACGGCGCCGAAGACCTACTCGCGGAAGCGCGCACCCACGGCCGGAACAGCAGAAACCCCGACAGCACGAAGAAGATCGGCACCCCGATCTCGGCGCGCGACCAGAACGAGCCCGTGAAGCCCTGCGGGTACTTACCCGTGGTGTAGGCGGCGTGGGTCAGCACGACCAGCATGGCCGCGACCGCCCGGACTCCGGTCAGCGCAGCGACCCGACCGGTGGTGGAGACCGACTCCAGACCACCTTGGGCGTCGCGCTGCAACGTCACGAGTCCTTGCGTCGTGGTTTCTGCCCGCCGCGATCCTGTTGCAGGTTGATCAGCACACCCTGGATCCGGGTGTTCTCCAGCTTCTTGTAGACCTCACGCGGCAGCTTGGCCGGCAGCTCCACCAGAGAGTGGTCGACCTTGATGTTGATGTGCCCGAAATCGCTGCGGTTCAGACCGCCCTCGTTGGCGATCGCGCCGACGATCGCCCCCGGCGCCACCTTGTGCCGCTTGCCGACGGCGATCCGGTAGGTCGCCAGATCGGTTCGGGTGCTGTGCTTCTTGCGCCCCGGCCCGTCCTCCCGCGGCGGCCGTTCACTGCGCTCCTTGCGCTTCTCCGGCGGCGGTTCGGTCATCAGGAACGCTTCGCCGTCGCGCGACAGCAGCGCCAGCGCGGCGGCGATATCGGCCAACGGCACATCGTTGTCGCGCTCGTAGTCCTCGATGAGGCGGCGGAACAGGTCGATACCGGGCTTGTTCAGACCCTCGCTGATGGAGTCGCGGAACTTGGCGACCCGCTGCTCGTTGACATCGTCGACCGAGGGCAACTGGATCTCGACGAGCTTCTGCCGGGTGACCCGCTCGATGGAGTTGAGCAGGTGGCGTTCCCGCGGCGTGACGAACAGCAGCGCGGTGCCCGAGCGTCCCGCGCGACCGGTACGGCCGATGCGGTGCACATAGGACTCCGGGTCGTGCGGGATGTCGAAGTTCACCACATGCGAGATGCGCTCAACGTCCAGACCGCGGGCGGCCACGTCGGTGGCGACCAGGATGTCGATCGAACCGCTCTTGAGCGAGGCGATGGTGCGTTCGCGCTGGGCCTGGGGGATGTCGCCGTTGATGGCCGCCGCCGCGAAGCCGCGCGCCCGCAGTTTCTCGGCCACCTCTTCGGTGGCCTGCTTGGTGCGGACGAACACGATCATCGCGTCGCCCTCCTCGACCTCCAGCAGCCGGGTCAGCGCATCCATCTTGCGCGGGTAGGACACCTGCAGGTAGCGCTGGGTGATGTTCTCCGCGGTCTGGGTCTTGGACTTGACCGTGACCTCGACCGGGTCGTGCAGGTACTTGCTGGTGATCTTCTTGATCGCCGGCGGCATGGTGGCCGAGAACAGCGCGACCTGCTTGTACTCGGGGGTGTCGGCCAGGATGCGCTCGACATCCTCGGCGAAGCCCATCTGCAGCATCTCGTCGGCCTCGTCGAGCACCAGGTAATCGAGGTGCGAGAGGTCCAGGCTGCCCTTCTCCAGGTGGTCGATGACGCGACCGGGGGTACCGACCACGATCTGCGCCCCGCGCCGCAGCCCGGCCAACTGCGGGCCGTAGGACGAACCGCCGTAGATGGGCAGGACCTGGACGTTCGGCAGATGCGCGCCGTAGCGACCGAACGCCTCGGCGACCTGCAGCGCAAGCTCCCGGGTGGGCGCCAGCACCAGCGCCTGGGTGTTCTTGCTGGCGGGGTCGATCTTGGACAGGATCGGGATGGCGAACGCCGCCGTCTTACCCGTTCCGGTCTGGGCCAGCCCGACGACGTCGGATCCCTCCAGCATCGGCGGGATGGTCGCGGCCTGGATGGCCGACGGCGACTCATAGCCGACCTCGGTGACAGCCTGCAGCACCGAGGGGTGAATGTGCAGGTCAGCGAAGGTCAGTTCGGCGGCGGGGCTGGGTTCATCGGGCGAGGTCATTTCACGAGCAGTCTAATCTGTGCGCGTCGCCACGCCGGGACAGACCGGCCACACCGGTACGGTGCGGTGTTGTGAGGTCGGCGACGAAGGGTGCATGGGTGTTGGCCGCCAGCGTCGTACTGGCGGGTTGTGGCTCCAGCGATTCGACGGTGTCCAAGACACCCGACGCCCCCGCACCCACCTCCATCCCGGTCGAATCCCCCGTCGCCGCTCCGCCGCCTGCGCCTGCCGAGCCGACCCCGGCGCCCGATCCGTGCGCGGTGAACCTGGCCGCCCCCGAGGTGGTGCGGGCGGTCTCCGAGCTGCCTCGTGACCCGCGCAGCAATCAGCCCTGGAGCCCGGAACCGTTGGCGGGCAACTACAACGAGTGCGCACAGCTGTCGGCGGTGATCGTCAAGGCGAACACCAATGCCGAGAACGTCAACACCCGCGCGGTGATGTTCCACCAGGGCAAGTTCATCCCCACCGGCGTGCCCGACACCTACGGGTTCAACGACATCGACACCACCCAGAGCACCGGCGACACCGTCGCGTTGGTGTTCACCGGCGGCGTGCCCGGCCTGGACAGCGTGGTGCGCTTCCGCTGGAACGGTGCCGGGGTCGAGCTGATCGGCAACACCGGCTGACGTCATTCGTGGCGACACTCGCGTACCCGGGGTCCGGCGCACACACCCGGGCACCCCGAATTCGCGGGTTTCGCGGGCAAGGGCGGCCCGGCGGTGTCGGTGCGCTCCCCTAGCCTGGACCCGTGTTCAGCGACCCCGGGACCGCAGGCCTCGTCATCTACAGCGCCTCCGACCTCGCGGCCGCCGCCCGGTGCGAATATGCCCTGCTGCGCTCCTTCGATGCGCACCTGGGCCGCGGGCCGAAGACCTCTGGTGACGACGAACTGCTGGCCCGGACCGCCGATCTGGGTGACGACCACGAACAGCGCCACCTCGAGGCGCTGCGCGAGCAGGTCGAGGTCACCGTGATCGGGCGGCCGCGCTACACCGTGGCCGGACTGACCGCCGCCGCCGAGCAGACCATGGCCGCCATCGAGCGCCGAGCCCCGGCGATCTATCAGGCCGCCATGTTCGACGGCCGGTTCGCCGGCTTCGCCGACTTCCTGACCCTCGACGCCGACGGCCGCTACCGGCTGCGCGACACCAAGCTGGCCCGCTCGGTGAAGGTGGAGGCGCTGCTGCAACTGGCCGCCTACGCCGACACCCTGGCCGCCGCGGGCGTGCCGGTGGCCGACGAGATCGACCTACTGCTCGGCGACGGCGCGGTGGCCACCTACCGCGTCGACGAACTGCTGCCGGTGTACCGGCCGCGCCGCGCCGCACTGGAACGGCTGCTCGACGATCACCTCGCCGGCGGCCGGGCGGTGTCCTGGGCAGACGACACGGTGCGGGCCTGCTTCCGCTGCCCCGATTGCAGCGTGCAGGTCAAGGACAGTGACGACCTGCTGCTGGTCGCCGGGATGCGGGTCACCCAGCGGGCCCGGCTGCTGGACGCCGGGATCACCACCGTGCACCAGCTGGCCGCCCACGACGGGCCGGTGCCCGAGCTGTCCAGGCGTACGGTCGGTGCGCTGACCGCGCAGGCCCGGCTGCAGATCGCCGACCGTACCGACGGTAAGCCGCCTTACGAGATCGTCGACGCCCAACCGCTGATGGTGCTCCCCGACGCCGACAAGGGCGACCTGTTCTTCGACTTCGAGGGCGACCCACTGTGGACCCGCAACGGGGTCGACTGGGGACTGGAATACCTGTGGGGCGTACTGACCGTCAACGACGAGTTCACCCCGTACTGGGCCCACGACCGGCCCTCGGAGAAGCAGGCGCTGTGCGACTTCCTGGCCATGGTCCGCAAACGGCGCAGGCGCTATCCCAACATGCACATCTACCACTACGCGGCGTATGAGAAGAGCACGCTGCTGCGGCTGGCCGGCCGCTACGGTGTCGGCGAGGACGATGTCGACGACCTGTTGCGCAACGGGGTGCTGGTCGACCTGTACCCGTTGGTGCGCAAGAGCATCCGGGTCGGCACCGAGAGCTACAGCATCAAATACCTGGAACCGCTCTACATGGGCAACGAGTTGCGCGACGGCGAGGTCACCACCGCCACCGACTCGATCACCCAGTACGCCAAGTACTGTGCGCTGGCCGCCGACGGCCGCGTCGACGACGCCGCGGTGGTACTCAAGCAGATCGAGGACTACAACCGCTACGACTGCCGGTCGACACGGCGGCTGCGTGACTGGCTGGTGGCCCGCGCCATCGAGTCCGCGGTGCCCCCGCGCGGCCCGCAACCGGTGCGTGACACCGCATCTCATACCGCCGTCGCGGTCGCCGACAACACCGACCGCGCACTGCTGCGATTCGCCGGGGACAACACCGCCGAACGATCGGCCGAGCAGACCGCGGTGGCCATGGTCGCCGCCGCCCGCGGCTACCACAAGCGCGAGGACAAACCGTTCTGGTGGGCGCATTTCGACCGGGTGAACAATCCGGTCGACGAATGGTCGGACAACAGCGATGTCTTTATCGCCGAGTCGGCCGAGATCGTCGCCGACTGGCACACCCCGCCCCGGGCCCGGAAACCGCAGCGGCACCTGCGCCTCACCGGTGAGATCGCCAACGGTGACCTGTGCAGCGACATGTTCGCCCTCTACGACCCGCCCGCACCGGCCGGGCTGTCCGAGGACCCGGACCGGCGGGCGTTCGGCAATGTCGTGGTCACCGGATGCGACAACCCGGAGGCGCCGACCGAGGTCGTGATCGTCGAGAAGCACAGCGAGCCGTTCGACCGGCTGCCGTTCGCGCTCACCCCGCCGGGCCCGATCAACACCAAACCGCTGCAGGAGTCGATCGCGGACACCGCAGCGCTGCTGGCCGCCGGCCTGCCCAACCTGCCCGCCGACGCCGTCACCGACATCCTGCTGCGCCGCCCGCCGCGCATGCGCCGCGGCGGTCCGCTCCCCCGTACCGGCGACGTCGGCGCCGACATCACCGCAGCACTGCTGGATCTCGACTCGTCCTACCTGGCGGTGCACGGCCCACCTGGCACCGGCAAGACCTACACCTCGGCCGCGGTGATCGCCCGGCTGATCACCGAGCACGGATGGCGCATCGGCGTCGTCGCGCAGTCCCACGCCGTGGTGGAGAACCTGCTGGGCGGGGTGGTCGACGCGGGGGTGGACGCCGAGCGCGTCGGCAAGAAGAAGAGCCCGGACCGGCCGTGGCGCGAGGTCGCCGAGAAGGACTACCCGGCGTTCATCGCCGACACCGATGGCTGCGTGATCGGGGGCACCGCATGGGATTTCGCCAACCCGACCCGGGTGCGACGCGGTGCGCTGGATCTGCTGGTCATCGAGGAGGCCGGCCAGTACAGCCTGGCCAACACCATCGCCGTCGCCACGGCGGCCCGCAATCTGCTGCTGCTCGGCGACCCGCAGCAGCTGCCGCAGGTCAGCCAGGGCACCCACCCTGAACCGGTCGACGGGTCCGCGCTGGGCTGGCTGGTGGACGGTCACGCCACCCTGCCCGAGGAGCGCGGGTACTTCCTGGACCGGTCCTTCCGCATGCACCCCGACGTCTGCGGGCCGGTGTCGCGGCTGTCCTATGGCGGACGGCTGCAGGCCCAGGCACAGGTCAGCGGATCCCGCCGGCTCGACGGTGTCGATCCGGGCGTGCATGTGCTGACCGTCGAGCACACCGGCAACGCCACCGACAGTCCGGAGGAGGCCGAGGCCATCGCCGCTGCGATCACCGGGCGGCTGGGCAGCGCGTGGACCGACGAAAAGGGCACGGTCGCACTGGATCAGCGGCACGTGCTGGTGGTCACGCCCTACAACGCCCAGGTCGTGATGCTGCGGCGCACCCTCGACGCGGCGGGCCTCGGCGATGTCGAGGTGGGCACCGTCGACAAGTTCCAGGGCCGCCAGGCCCCGCTGGTGTTCGTGTCGATGACGGCCTCCTCGGCCCAGGACGTGCCGCGCGGCGTGTCGTTCCTGCTCAACCGCAACCGGCTCAACGTCGCGATCAGCCGGGCCAAGTACACCGCGGTGATCGTCCGGTCCGCGGCATTGACCGACTATCTGCCGAGCACCCCGGCCGGTCTCGTCGAACTGGGCGCATTCCTGGCGCTGACCGACCCGGTCTAGCCGCGCATCGGCGCTCAATCCTCGCGGGAGTGCCTGCCCCGGGTCGGCCGCGGCGCCAGGCTGCCCACCGAATCCTCGGCCGGCGGTTCCAGCGGCTCTGACCAGACCGGCTGATCGGCGTGAAAGCCATTGTGCGCGTGGGCGATCCGGCCGTAATCGGGCCCGGCCGGCAGATCCGCCGGGCCGCTGCGCCAGGTATCGGCGGACCGCTCGGCCTGCCCGACCGGTGTCAGTTCGTCGGTCTCGTCGTGCCAGGTGCCCAGCTGATCGGTCACCGACTCGTCGACGAGGACCGCGGGCACGATATCGGTCGGCCGGTCGTCGGCGCGGTCCGGCGCGGCATCCCAGTCCACCTCGTACTCGAGGTAGTCGTCATCGTCGACCCAGTCCTCGTCCAGCGAGTGCTGCTCGTCCACGGGCACCGACACCGGCGGCGGGCTGTCCGGCCCGGGCGCACCCTGGCCGTCGCCGCGCAGGAAGATCGCCCCCACCACCCCGAACAGGGCGATGAACGCCGGCAGCAGCAGCGACTGCGACAGCGCCGAGGAGAACGGCGCCTCCAGGAAGGCCGGCAGGTCGGGGGCGGGTCCGGCCTCACCCGCGACCGGCTGCGCGCCCCCACCCAGTTCGGCACCGATGCGGCTGGTCATGAAGGCCGCCATGGCGGCACTGCCGAGCACCGCGCCCACCTGCCGGGTGCTGTTGTAGACCCCGGACCCGGCGCCGGCCGACTCCGGCGGCAGATTGCGGGTGGCCGTCGCCGCCAGCGGCGACCAGACGAATGCCATGCCCACCCCCATCAGCGTCAACGGCAGCAGCAGCCGCCAGATCGGCGTGGTCGGCGTCATCTCGAACGACAACCAGGTCAGTCCGATCGCCAGCAGCGAGAACCCGGAACCGATGATCGGTGTCGGCGGCTTGCGGTCCACGATCCGACCGACGAACGGGGCCAGCACTCCCGAGGCGATCGCCATCGGCGCGGTCAGCAGCGCCGAGCGGGTGTAGGACAACCCCAGCACCACCGGCGCGTAGAACATGACCGGCAGGATCATCGCGGTCACCGCGAAGCTGATGACGGCGACACCGACGGTCGACAGCGTGAAGTCGCGGTCGGCGAAGATGCGCAGCGGGATCAGCGGCTCGCGCGGATTGACCGACTGCCAGTAGACGAAAGCCACCAGGAAGGCGCCACCGAGGGCCATCAACGCCCAGATCCACGGCGCCCAGTCGTGGGACTGACCTTCCTGCAGCGCGAAGACGATGAAGAACATCGCCAGCCCCGACAGCGCCACCCCGATCAGGTCGAAATGGTGTTTCTCGGTGGGCAGCGTGGGTACCAACCACACCGCCAGCCCGATACCGATGATGCCGATCGGCACGTTGACGAAGAAGATCCACTGCCAGCCCAGTCCATCGATCAGCAGACCGCCGGCGATCGGGCCGACCAGTGTCGCCACGCCGGCGGTCGCGCCCCACACGCTCATCGCGACGCCGCGGCGGGCGGCGGGGAACAGCCGGGTGATCGTCGACAACGTCTGCGGGCTCAGCAACGCCGCGCCCAGCCCCTGCAGCACCCGGGCCGCGATGAGCTCCTCGATGGACCCGGCCAGACCGCACCACAGCGACGCCAGCGTGAAGACCGCCAGCCCGATCAGGTACATGTTCTTCGGCCCGAACCGGTCCCCGAGCCGCCCGGCCACCAGCAGCGGGACGGCGTAGGCCAACAGGTAGGCACTGGTGACCCAGATGACGCCGTCGTAGTCGGTGCCCAGCGCCTCCATGATCGGCTTGTTGGCGATCGCGACGATGGTCGAGTCGACCAGGATCATGAAGAAGCCGACGAGCATGGCCCACAGCGCGTGCCACGGGTTGGCTCGGTCGGCCTGCGCGGTCATCCGCGAGGCCGGGCGCACAGCTCGGTCAGTGGGGTTCTCGAACATCTACTCGTCATCGGGAAAGTGGCGACCCGCCCGACGCTACGGTCACGCCGGTTGCGGTGACAAGTCGGGCCCGGTCACAGCCGGGCGATCAGACCCGTTCGGTCTCGGCGTCCTCGACCGCGGCCCCCTCGCCGTGCAGCGGTGCGGCCGAGCCGACGGTCAGCAGACCCAGCAGCGCGACCGCCGACCCCACCAACATGACCAGGGCCAAGGCGAATTCGCTGTTGCCGAGCACTCCGACCAACGGCGCGACCGCCGCGCCGATGCCGAACTGGGCGGCCCCGAGCAGCGCCGCCGAGGTACCGGCGGCCTCGGAGTGCCGCGACAGCGCCACCGCGGGCGCGTTGGGCAGCACCAGACCCATGGCACCGAGGATGACCAGCACCGGCACCAGGAACCCGGCCAAGCCGGCCACCGCCGTCACGGCCAGGGCGACGAACGCGATGCCGGCCACCACCGAGACGCCGAGTGCGGCCACCATGATCTGCTGCGGGGCGAACCGGCGCAGCAGCACCACATTGGACTGGGTGGAGCCGATCAGCATGATCGCCCCCGCCGCGAAGATGAGCGCGAAGGTCTGCTGGTTCAGGCCGTAGTCCCCCTGCAGCACGAACGGTGCCGCGGCGATGTAGCCGAACAGCCCCGCCATGCTCAGGCCGGCGACGGCGACCAGCGTCACGAAGCGCAGGTCGCGCAGCAGCGAGCCGTAGGTGGCGGCGATCCCGCGCACCCGCAGCGGGCGCCGGTGCGATACCGGCAGGGTCTCCGGCAGCGCCAACGCAGCGAGCAGGAACAGACCGCCGGCCAGCACGACCAGTACCGCGAACACCCAGTGCCACGACGCGTGCAACAGCACGGCCGCACCCAGGGACGGCGCGATCACCGGCGCCACGCCGAGCACCAGGATCAGCCGCGACATCACCGTCGCGGCCGCACTGTCGACGTAGAGGTCACCGACGACGGCCACCGCGACCACCGCGGCGGCGGCCGCACCGAACCCCTGCAGCACCCGGCCCGCGCCGAGCACCGCGATGTTCGGAGCGAACAGGCAGATCAGCGAGGCCACCATGTGCAGGACGATGCCGGCCATCAAAGGAACCCGGCGGCCCAGCGAATCCGACAGCGGCCCGATCACCAGCTGGCCCACGGCCAGCCCGGCCAGGGTGCCGGTCAACGTCAACTGCACCACCGACGAGGACACCGTCAGGTCCCCGGCGATCCGGGGCAGCGCCGGCAGATACATGTCGATGGTCAGTGGACCGAGCGCCACCATCAGGCCCAGCACGGCGATCATCCGCAACCTGCTGGGCGGTGCGGTCTCGGTCGTCACGCCCAGGGATGTTGTCACGGGTAGGGGCAGCGTCGCATCCGACTTTTTTCTTCCCGATCCGGCCAGGAGTGAGCCAGGTCACCGCAATTCGCCGGTCGGGCACTCAGACCGGCCTCCCGGTCGTTGAACTGTGGTTAGCCTGGGTATTCGACAGGCACCGCGGGACGCACCCGAGGATGCGAAGGGAAGTACGCCGATGAACGCCCGGTCCAGCACCAAGAATCTGCCTGCCACCCGCGACGGCGGCAGCGAGGATCCCAGCGCCGCCGCCAAGGCGTTGTCCCAGATCCTGGAGCGCAGCACCCGCCTGCAGGCACCCGCGGTCACCGCCTATGTGGACCGGATGCGCCGCCAGCGCCCCGACGCCACCCCGGCCGAGATCATCACCGCCCTGGAGAAGCACTACCTGGCCGCGGTGATGGCCAGCGGTGCGGCGGTCGGTTCGGCGGCCGCGTTCCCGGGCATCGGCACGCTGGCCGCGATGTCGGCGGTCGCCGGCGAGACGGTGGTGTTCCTGGAGGCGACGGCGGTGTTCGTGCTCGCGGTCGCCGAGGTGCACGGCATCCCGGCCGACCACCGCGAGCGTCGTCGCGCGCTGGTGCTCGCCGTCCTCGTCGGTGAGGACGGCCGCGGCGCCGTGGCCGACCTGGTCGGCGGCGGACGCACCAGCGGCGCGTGGATCTCCGACGGCGCGGCAACCCTGCCGCTGCCCGCGGTGTCACAGCTGAACAACCGGCTGCTGAAGTTCTTCGTCAAGAAGTACGCCCTCAAACGCGGCGCGTTGGCCTTCGGCAAGATGCTGCCGGTCGGCGTCGGCGCGGTCGTTGGCGGGATGGGTAATCGGTTGATGGGCAAGAAGATCGTCAAGAACGCGCAACTGGCGTTCGGCAACCCTCCCGCGCGGTGGCCGTCGACCCTGCATGTGCTGCCCTCCGCGCAGTCCGAGTGACAAGTCCCACTCTCGTGGTGGGGGTGTGCTCCGAGGCGTAGCCTTTAGGGCGGCAAAACGCGGTAAACCGCAGAAATCATGGGCGCGGGTGGCGTGAGACGGTGCTCGCCGTGAGCAGATGGAATCGAGGCGAAAAGCTGCTGTGAGCAGTGCACCTTCACCCTTCGGACAAAATGAGTGGCTCGTCGAAGAGATGTATCGCAAGTTCCGCGAGGATCCTTCGTCGGTGGATTCGAGTTGGCATGAGTTCCTCGTGGACTACGCGCCGGAACCGGTCGAGGTGAGCAGCGAGCCCGCCACGAGCGCGGCACCAGCGCAGGCCACCAAGACCTCGGCTCCTCCGAAGGCCCCCGCAAAGACCGCGGCACCGTCCTCGAACGGCTCCGCCCCCGCGAAGCCGGCTGCCGAGAAGCCCGCCGCAGCCAAGCCCGCTGCCGAGAAGCCGGCCAAGAACGACGCCCCCGCCAAGTCCGCACCGGCCGCCAAGGCCGAGCCGGCCAAGTCCGAGCCGGCCAAGCCCAAGGCCGCCGCATCCGCCGACGACCAGTCCGCCGTCCTGCGGGGTGCCGCCGCCGCCGTCGTCAAGAACATGAACTTCTCCCTCGAGGTGCCGACGGCCACCAGCGTCCGGGCCATCCCGGCCAAGGCGATGATCGACAACCGCGTCGTCATCAACAACCACCTCAAGCGCACCCGCGGCGGCAAGATCAGCTTCACCCACCTGCTCGGCTACGCCATCGTGCAGGCGGTCAAGAAGTTCCCGAACATGAATCGGCACTTCGCCGAGGTCGACGGCAAGCCCAACGTGGTGACGCCGGCCCACACGAATCTCGGACTGGCCATCGACCTGGCCGGCAAGGACGGCAACCGCTCGCTGGTGGTGGCCGCCATCAAGAAGTGCGAGACGATGGGGTTCGGGCAGTTCATCGCCGCCTATGAGGACATCGTCCGGCGTGCCCGCGACGGCAAGCTGACCGCCGAGGATTTCGCCGGCGTCACCATCTCGCTGACCAACCCCGGCACCATCGGCACCGTGCACTCGGTGCCGCGGTTGATGCGCGGACAGGGCGCCATCATCGGCGCCGGCGCCATGGAGTATCCCGCCGAGTTCCAGGGCGCCTCCGAGGAGCGCATCGCCGAACTCGGTGTCGGCAAGCTGATCACGCTGACCTCCACCTATGACCACCGCATCATCCAGGGTGCGGAGTCCGGTGACTTCCTGCGCACCATCCACACCCTGCTGCTCGACGACGAGTTCTACGACGAGATCTTCCGCGAGCTCGGCATCCCGTACGAGCCGGTGCGCTGGCGCACCGACAACCCGGACTCGATCTATCACAAGAACGCCCGGATCATCGAGCTGATCGCGGCCTACCGCAACCGCGGCCACCTGATGGCCGATATCGACCCGCTGCGCCTGGACAAGACCCGCTTCCGCAGCCACCCCGATCTGGATGTGCTGACCCACGGCCTGACGCTGTGGGACCTGGATCGCGAGTTCAAGGTCGACGGTTTCGCCGGCGCCGAATACAAGAAGCTGCGCGATGTCCTCTCGGTGCTGCGCGACGCCTACTGCCGCCATGTCGGTGTGGAGTACACCCACATCCTGGAGCCCGAGCAGCAGCGCTGGATCCAGGAACGGGTGGAGACCAAGCACGACAAGCCGACGGTCGCCGAGCAGAAGTACATCCTGAGCAAGCTCAACGCCGCCGAGGCCTTTGAAACGTTCCTGCAGACCAAGTACGTCGGGCAGAAGCGCTTCTCGCTGGAGGGCGCGGAGACCGTCATCCCGATGATGGACGCCGCGATCGACCAGGCCGCCGAGCACGGGCTCGACGAGGTCGTCATCGGCATGCCGCACCGCGGCCGGCTCAACGTGCTGGCCAACATCGTCGGCAAGCCCTACAGCCAGATCTTCAGCGAGTTCGAGGGCAACCTGAACCCGAGCCAGGCGCACGGTTCCGGTGACGTGAAGTACCACCTCGGCGCGACCGGAACCTACCTGCAGATGTTCGGCGACAACGACATCTCCGTGTCGCTGGTTGCCAACCCGAGCCACCTGGAGGCCGTCGACCCGGTCCTGGAGGGCCTGGTGCGCGCCAAGCAGGACATCATCGACTTCACCTCTCCCGAGGGCCATCCGGCCTTCTCGGTAGTGCCGATGATGCTGCACGGCGACGCGGCCTTCGCCGGTCAGGGCGTGGTGGCCGAGACGCTCAACCTGGCGCTGCTGCGCGGCTACCGCACCGGCGGCACCATCCACATCATCGTGAACAACCAGATCGGCTTCACCACCTCGCCGCACGATTCGCGCTCCAGCGAATACTGCACCGACGTGGCGAAGATGGTCGGCGCGCCGATCTTCCACGTCAACGGCGATGACCCCGAGGCGTGTGTCTGGGTGGCCAAACTGGCCATGGACTTCCGGCAGAAGTTCAACAAGGACGTCGTCATCGACATGCTGTGCTACCGCCGCCGCGGGCACAACGAGGGTGACGACCCGTCGATGACCCAGCCCGGTATGTACGACGTGATCGACACCAAGCGCGGTGTCCGCAAGTCCTACACCGAGGCGCTGATCGGTCGTGGCGACATCTCGATGAAGGAGGCCGAGGACGCGCTGCGCGACTATCAGGGCCAACTGGAGCGGGTGTTCAACGAGGTCCGCGAGCTGGAGAAGCACGAGATCGAACCGAGTGAATCGGTGGAATCCGACCAGCAGACCCCGAAGGGCCTCAACACCGCCGTCGACAAGTCGGTGCTGGCCCGCATCGGTGACGCGCACCTGGCCGCGCCCGAGGACTTCAACGTCCATCCGCGGGTGCAGCCGGTGCTCGACAAGCGCCGCGAGATGGCCTACGAGGGCAAGGTCGACTGGGCCATGGGCGAGCTGCTGGCCATCGGGTCGCTGGTCTCCGAGGGTAAGACGGTCCGGCTGACCGGTCAGGACGTCCGCCGCGGCACGTTCACCCAACGGCACGCGGTGATCATCGACCGCAAGACCGGGGCCGAGTTCACCCCGATCGACCTGCTGACCGCCGACGCCGACGGCAACCCCAACGGTGGCCGCTTCATGGTCTACGACTCGGCGCTGTCGGAGTTCGCGGCGGTGGGCTTCGAATACGGCTACTCGGTGGGCAACCCCGAGGCGATCGTGTTGTGGGAGGCCCAGTTCGGCGACTTCGTCAACGGCGCGCAGTCGATCATCGACGAGTTCATCTCCTCCGGCGAGGCCAAGTGGGGTCAGCTCTCCGATGTGGTGCTGCTGCTGCCGCACGGCCACGAGGGCCAGGGCCCCGACCACACCTCGGGCCGCATCGAGCGGTTCCTGCAGGTGTGCGCCGAGGGGTCGATGACGGTGGCCATGCCCTCCACCCCGGCGAACTACTTCCACCTGCTGCGCCGCCACGCGCTCGACGGCATCCACCGGCCGCTGATCGTGTTCACCCCAAAGTCGATGCTGCGCAACAAGGCCGCGGTCTCCGAGGTGCGCGACTTCACCGAGATCAAGTTCCGCTCGGTGCTCGAGGAGCCGATGTACGAGGACGGCGACGGCGACCGGTCGAAGGTGAAGCGGGTGCTGCTCACCAGCGGCAAGATCTACTACGAGCTCGCCGCGCGCAAGGCCAAGGAAAAGCGCGACGACATCGCGATCGTGCGCATCGAGCAGCTCTACCCGCTGCCGCGGCGCCGGCTCAACGCGACGCTGGACGAGTATCCGAATGTCGAGCAGTACTTCTGGGTGCAGGAGGAGCCGGCCAACCAGGGAGCGTGGCCGACCTTCGGTCTGTCGCTGCCGGAGCTGTTGCCGGAGAAGCTGACCGGGATCAAGCGCATCTCGCGGCGCGCCATGAGCGCCCCGTCCTCGGGGTCGTCGAAGGTGCACGCCGTCGAGCAGCAGGAGATCATCGACGAGGCGTTCGCCTAAGTTCCCGCCGACTTCCCGCCGAGCGTGCGTGTCTGCGCCCCGACACTCCGGTGTCGGGGCGCAGTTCGTGCACGCTCGTGGCGCTAGAAGCCCAGCATCCCCAGCGGGACGGGCGACTCGCCGTTGGCGATCGAGGTGACCGCGCCGGGGCAGAACGCCGAGATCGCGAAGCCGGTGAACATGGTGGCCGGGCCGAGCGGGCGTCCGATGGTGTCGGCGACCTGTCCGGCGACATCGGCGAGGTTCTGACCGCCGTCGGCCAGCATCGGGCAGACGGACTGACCGGCAGCCACGGCATCGGCCGGGTTGAGCGTGCTCAGGCCGGTGCCGTCGAGGGTGTTCAGGAAATCGGTGGCCGGGTCGGCCTGGGCGGGTGCCGCGGCGAGCAGGCCCACCGACAGGGCAGCGGCGGAGGTGACGATCAGACGCATCATGCCCGGGACATCGCTGCCGGCCACGTAATCATTACGGCCGGCTCGCACACAGTGCACCGCAGTTGCCGCGATCAGGTGCGCTTTGACTCTGGCCAACGCGTAGCGGTCGTCACATCATGATCCGATGCACGTCGTGAATGTCGATGGCCGCCCCGTCCGGACCCTGACCGCCGGTGATCGCGCCGGCACCCCGCTGTTGTTGCTGCACGGCATCGCCCGCAGCCTGGAGGACTGGACCGAGCAGATCGAGCGGTTGTCGGGGCGCTTCTACGTGATCGCGGTCGACCTGCCCGGATTCGGCCGATCCGCACGCCGGGACGGCCCCGCGGACCTGGCCGGCCTGGCCGACGGGGTGGCCGGTGCCCTGGCCGCGCTCGACGAGAACCGACCGTGCCATGTCATCGGCAACTCGCTCGGCGGTGCGGTGGCCATGCAGCTGTTGGCCTCCCACCCGGAACGCGTCGCCAGTCTCACCCTGGTCAACAGCGCCGGTTTCGGCGCCGAGGTCACCGCACTGCTGCGGATGCTCTCGCTTCCCGGCATCGGGCGCCAGCTCGCCACCCGCAGCACCCCGGCGGGCGCGCGGCTGATGGAACGGCGCCTCTTCGCAGACCCGTCCCTGGCCACCCGGGAACGCATCGACCATGCGCTGCGCATCGCCGCCCAGCCCGGCACCGGAGAGTTCCTGCTCGAGATGGCGAGCCATCTCGGGACCATGCGCGGTGTCCGGCCGCAGTGGCGCGCGGAGTTGCTGGCCGCCGTCGCCGCGCATCCCCGGCCCACCCTGCTGATCTGGGGTGACCGCGACCGCATCCTTCCGGTGGCGCACCTGGCCGCGGCGCGGCGCCAGTTCCCGGACGCGCAGGTCCACCTGTTCGCCGCGACCGGGCACATGCCGCAGATCGAGCGGGCCGACGAGTTCGCCGACCTCGTCACCGCTTTCGTGGAGAACGGACCGACCCTGTCGGCCTCGGTACCGCCGGTAACGGCTAAGGTCGGACACAATCGCGTGGACAGTCGATCGCAGAGGAGCGTGCGCATGGAGGGCTTTGCCGGGAAAGTTGCCGTCGTCACGGGGGCCGGGTCGGGCATCGGGCAGGCACTGGCTGTCGAGCTGGGCCGCTCCGGCGCCAAGCTGGCGATCAGCGATGTCGACACCGAGGGCCTGGCGGTCACCGAGGAGCGCCTCAAGGCCATCGGTGTACCGGTGAAGGCCGACCGTCTCGACGTCACCGAGCGCGAGGCATTCGAGCTCTACGCCGACGCGGTCAAGGAACACTTCGGCAAGGTCAACCAGATCTACAACAATGCCGGTATCGCCTTCCAGGGCGATATCGAGGTCAGCGCGTTCAAGGACATCGAGCGCGTGATGGACGTCGACTTCTGGGGCGTCGTCAACGGCACCAAGGCGTTCCTGCCGCACCTGATCGCCTCCGGTGACGGGCACGTGGTGAACGTGTCCAGCGTGTTCGGCCTGTTCGCGGTGCCCGGCCAGGCGGCGTACAACTCGGCCAAGTTCGCGGTGCGCGGGTTCACCGAGGCGCTGCGCCAGGAGATGGCGATCAACAAGCATCCGGTCAAGGTGACCTGCGTGCACCCGGGCGGCATCAAGACCGCCATCGCGCGCAATGCCACCGCGGCCGAGGGTATCGACGTCGCCGAGATGGCCAAGGCTTTCGACACCAAGCTGGCCCGCACCAGCCCGGAGAAGGCCGCCCAGATCATCCTGGAAGCCGTCCGCAAGGACCGCGCCCGGGTGCTCGTCGGCGCCGACGCCAAGATCCTGGACGTGCTGATCCGAATCACCGGATCCGGTGGCTACCAGAAGCTGTTCTCATCGGTGGCCAAGGGCCTGATCCCGAAGTAGGGGTCTAGTGGCCGAGCGGGTGGGTGCCCAGCCAGGCACCCGCCACCGCGCCCGGCTCACCGCCGGCGGCGACCTCGGCCCGCATCTGGGCCAACGCATCGGTGTCGAGCACACCGGCCAGTTCGTTCACCGAACGCTGCTGGGTCTGGGTCAATCCGTTGCGCCGGAACACCGGCACGATGTTCTCGGCCCGGATCAGCGCGGTGCGGTCGGACAGCACGGTCAGCTCCGGTGACAGCCCCGGCGCGGCGGCCGTCGTCCAGGCCATGTTGATCCGGCCGTCGCGCAACGCGGCCTGCATCGCGTCGGCGTCGGCATACTCACGCGGCTGCGCCAACGTACACGTACCCAGGGTTGCGGGCACGTCCGCACCGCGCACCGCACCGGGCTGCAGATCCGCGCACCGACCGACGAGTGCCAGCACATCGGTGGCGTCCCAGTCGGTGGCGGTCGGCCCGGTCACCACCACGGTCGGCTTGTCCGAGGCACTTTCGGTGTAGTCACCGGCCCCGAGCCCCTCCGGCAAAGATCCGACCATGGCCCGGTACACCTGGGCCGCCGAGCGCGCGGGGGCATCGGGAGCGAACCGGCTCAGCGCGGCACCGGTGAACGCCGGCACCACGTCGACGTCCCCGGAGTCCAGCGCCCCCAACGGGTCCGCGACATCCTTCACATGCGCGGCGCTGCCGTAATAGCGCAGCGCCGCGGCGTAGAGGTGGGCCAGCAGCGCCGACTCGGCGCCGGGCTGCGCCCCGACCGCCACCGAGGGTGGCGGGGGCGCCTGCCCACCGCAACCGGCCATCAGCAGCGCGACGAGCGCAGCCGTCAGCCACCGCATCGTGGAGCCGACCTCAGACCCCGGAGGCTTCGGCCACGGCCTTGGCCACCGCGGGGCCGACCCGTGGGTCCAGTGCGCTGGGCACGATGTGGTCGACCGCGAGATCGTCCCCGACGACCGAGAAGATGGCGTGCGCGGCAGCGACCTTCATCTCCTCGGTGATACGCCGCGCACCGGCATCCAGCGCGCCGCGGAACACACCGGGGAAGGCGAGCACATTGTTGATCTGGTTCGGAAAATCGCTGCGGCCGGTCGCCACCACCGCGGCGTACTTGCGCGCCACGTCCGGGTGGATCTCGGGGTCGGGGTTGGACAGCGCGAACACGATGCCGCCCGGCGCCATGGTCGCGATGAACTCCTCGGGAACCAGACCGGCCGACACCCCCAGGAACACGTCGGCGCCGTCGAGCGCCTCGGCAACTCCTCCGGCGAGGCCACGCGGGTTGGTGCGCTGCGCCAGCTCGGCCTTGAAGGAGTTCAGATCGGCTCGGCCGGTTTCCACGATGCCCTTGCTGTCCAGCACGATGATGTCGGTGATCCCGCTGTTGAGCAGGATGTTGGTGCATGCCACCCCGGCGGCGCCGGCGCCGGAGACGACGACCTTGAGGTCGGTGAACTCGCGGTCGAGCACCTTGACCGCGCCGAGCAGGGCGGCCAGCGCAACGATGGCGGTGCCGTGCTGGTCGTCGTGCATGACCGGGCAGTCCAGCGCCTCGATGACGCGGCGCTCGATCTCGAAGCAGCGCGGCGCCGAGATGTCCTCCAGGTTGACCGCGCCGAAGGTGGGGCGCAGCCGGATCAGCGTCTCGACGATCTCGTCGGGGTCCTTGGTGTCCAGCACGATCGGGATCGAGTCCAGCCCGCCGAAGGTCTTGAACAGGGCGCTCTTGCCCTCCATCACCGGCAGCGAGGCGGCCGCGCCGATGTCACCGAGGCCGAGCACGGCGCTGCCGTCGCTGACGACGGCGACCAGTCGGTTGGCCCAGGTGTACTTCTTGGCCAGCGTCGCATCGGCGGCGATCGCGCGACTGACCTGGGCTACGCCCGGGGTGTAGGCGATCGACAGTGCCCGCTGGGTATCCAGCGGCGCTTTCAGGTCGATCGAGAGCTTTCCACCCTCGTGGGCCGCAAAGATCTCGGCGTCATCGACGACAACCTGTGGGGTTCGCACCAGTTCGGACATGCGCTCGACGCTACTTCATGCCCCGAACTCACCGGCACCCCAACCCCGCAGGTGAGAGGTTGGAAATGCGACCGACTAGTAACATTCGGATGTGTCATCCGGTGATGCTGGGAGGTAGCGATGCCGACGTTCCGCGCACTTCCGCCATCCAAGCTGCGCAATACGGGTCGACGGCAGCCGGTGGCCGAACCCGATGCGAGCAGCATCCACGTGCCGGTCGCGCGCGCCATGGTCGACTGCGGCGTCTACAGCGACGGCGTTCGGCTACCCGGCAAATACACCCACGCCGCGGCGCTCGACAAAGTGCGCGAGATCGAGTCCGACGGACTGCAGGCCTTCGTGTGGATCGGCCTGCACGAGCCCGACGAACATCAGATGCAGGCCGTCGCCGACGTCTTCGGGCTCCACGAGCTGGCCGTGGAGGACGCGGTGCACGCCCATCAACGTCCCAAGCTTGAGCGCTATGACGACACCCTGTTCCTGGTGCTCAAGACCGTCAAATATGTCGCCAACGATGCGGTGGCCAGGACCCGCGAGATCGTGGAGACCGGTGAGATCATGATCTTCGTCGGACCCGACTTCGTGGTCACCGTCCGGCACGGCGAGCACGGGGGGCTGGCCGGCGTTCGTAAACACATCGATACCACCCCCGCCAACTGCAAGCTCGGCCCGTACGCGGTGATGCACGCGATCGCCGACCACGTCGTCGATGACTACCTCGACGTGACCGACCTCGTCGAGCACGACATCGACGAGATGGAGGAGAACGTCTTCTCGCCCAACCGCGCCACCGAAATCGAGCACATCTATCTGATGAAACGGGAGGTCGTCGAGCTGCGCCGAGCGGTCAGCCCGCTGGCCACAGATCTACAACGGATGACCTCTGACCACAATGACCTGATCTCCAAGGAGGTCCGCCGCTACATGCGCGACGTCCTGGATCACGCGATCAAGGCCTCCGACCGCATCAGTAGCTACGACGAGGTGCTCAGCTCGCTGGTGCAGGCCGCCGTGGGCAAGGTGTCGATGCAGCAGAGCACCGACATGCGCAAGATCTCGGCGTGGGTCGCGATCGCCGCGGTGCCGACCGCGATGGCCGGGATCTACGGGATGAACTTCGAACACATGCCGGAGTTGAAGGCCACCTGGGGCTACCCGGCGGTGCTGCTGACCATGCTGGCGATCTGCCTGTTGCTGTACCGCACGTTCCGCCGCAACCACTGGCTCTGACGCCGGCGATGTGCGGAGCCGTAACCGGTACGGCTCCGGCTCCACGGATCGCCGGGGTCAGGAGGGTTCGGAGGCGCGGCGATTGGCGTCGAACACGTCGACCCCGTCGGTACGCCAGGCCTCGCGCATCGCCTCGGCACCCTTGAGCCGCACCCACGCCGCCTCGGTGGGCGTGATCGGCGTGGCCTGCAGCAGGGTTACCGCCGAAAGCGGTTCCGGCAGTACGACATCGGCGATGTCGCCGGCGCTCAGCAGGAATGCGGTGAACGGTGCCGCCTCGAACAGCGGTCCGCTGAGGTCGATCAACGCGTCGGGTTCGAGCACCAGCCCCTCCACCGCGGGCGCCGCCGCCAGGATCGCGATGGATTTCGCCAGCCCGACGGGACTGGGTGGGCGCAGCGACACCACGACCTCGGCCCGCGGACCGCGCACCCCGTCGGCGACCAGATCGGTCGGATCGGTCATCGGGTACCGCGAACAGCCCAGCGACACATAGTGATTGACGCCATCACCGTCCGGCCCGAAACGCAGGATGTCGATCCGGTCGGCCCCCAGGAAGGTCACGCTGGCCTCGCCGGGTTCGCCGAGCACCCCGGCGTCGGCGAAGTGCGTGCGCAGCCGCGCCCGCACCTCGCCCAGGATGTCGGTCACTAGCCCGCCGGTGGGATCGACAGGTTCACTCCGGAGTCCGCGTCGAAGATCAGCAGCTTGGAGGTGTCGACCGCGAGTTCGGCCCTGCTGCCGGCCGTCACCTTCGAGTCGGCGGAAACCCGTGCGACGAACTCGTTCTCACCGACCCCGGACTCGGCGGCCAGCTGCTCGAGCTGAGCCGACCTCGCCCCGGAGCCCTCGGTGCGGAAGTACAGATACTTGTCGGCCCCGAGCGACTCGACCAGGTCGACCTCCACCTCGAAGGTGACCGCACGGATGCGCGAGTAGGTGTCGATCAGGCTGGCGTCGTCGAAATGTTCGGGACGGATACCGGCGATGACATTGCCGGGACGGGGGTGCTGGTCGAGCACGCGTTGCGCCTCGTCGGTGAGCACGACCTCGCCGAACGGTAGCTTGATGCCGCCGTCGGTCAGCGTGGCCGGGAAGAAGTTCATCGCCGGCGACCCGATGAAGCCGGCGACGAACAGGTTGGCCGGGGTGCTGTACAACTCCTCCGGCGTGCCGATCTGCTGCGCGACGCCGGCCAGCATCACCACGACGCGGTCGCCGAGCGTCATCGCCTCGGTCTGGTCGTGGGTGACGTAGACGGTGGTGGTGTTCAGCCGGCTCTGCAAGCGGGCGATCTCGGTACGCATCTGCACCCGCAGCTTGGCATCGAGGTTGGACAGCGGCTCGTCCATCAGGAAGGCCTTGGGATTGCGGACGATCGCCCGCCCCATGGCAACTCGCTGCCGCTGGCCACCGGACAGCTGAGCCGGCTTGCGGTCCAGCAGGTTGGCCAGGTCCAGGATGTTGGCGGTCTCTTCGACCTTGCGGTTGATCTCGTCCTTGCCGACCTTGGCCAGCGTCAGCGGGAAGGCGATGTTCTGCCGCACGCTCAGATGCGGGTAGAGCGCGTAGGACTGGAACACCATGGCGATGTCCCGGTCCTTGGGCGCCTTGTCATTGACCCGCTCGCCACCGATGCGCAGTTCCCCGGAGCTGATGTCCTCCAGGCCCGCAATCATGTTGAGCGTGGTCGACTTTCCGCACCCGGACGGACCCACCAGGATGATGAACTCGCCGTCTGCGATGGTCAGCGACAAGTCCTTGACCGCCGTCGCACCACCGGCATAGCTCTTCGTCACGTTCTCCAGCACGATTTCGGCCATGTGTTACCCCTTCACCGCGCCGGAGGTCAACCCGGCCACGATCCGTCGCTGAAATATGAGAACAAAGATGATGATCGGGATGGTGATGACCATCGCGCCCGCCGCGATGGAACCGGTCGGCTCCTCGAATTGCGAACTCCCGGTGAAGTTCGCGATGGCCACCGGTGCGGTGATGGCCCGTTCGGTCGCGGTCAGCGACAGTGCCAGCAGCAGGTCGTTCCAGGCGAAGATGAACACCAGGATGGCCGCGGTGACGATACCGGGCGCGGCCAGCGGGGCGATCACCTTGCGGAAGGCCTGTCCCGGGGTGGCACCGTCCATCTTGGCCGCCTTCTCCAGATCCCACGGGATCTCCTTGAAGAAGGCGCTCATGGTGTAGATCGCCAGCGGCAGCGCGAAGGTGATGTAGGGAATGATCAGACCCGGCCAGGTGTCGAACAGCCCGAGCCGGCGCTCGATGTTGAAAATCGGTGTCACCAGCGAGATCTGCGGGAACATCGCGATCAGCAACGCGACGCCGACGAGCAACTTCTTCCCTGGGAAGGCCAGCCGGGCGATGGCGTAGGCGGCCATCCCGCCGATGGTCACCGCGATCAGCGTGGTGATCAGCCCGATGCCGATCGAGTTGATCAGGGCCGAGGTGAAGATGTTGCCCTCGAAGATCGCCTTGTAGTTGTCGAAGGTGATCTGTTCGGGGATGAACTTGCCGTCCTTGACCGATGACGTCGGCTTGAGCGACAGCGACAGGATCCACAGCACCGGGATCAGTGCGTAGAGCACGACGATGACGTTGACGACGGCCCAGCCGGTGGCGCGCCGGGCACCCACGTGCTCGTTCATCTGTTCCCTCTGCTCTTCGCGCACACGCTCATCGCCCGGCCCTCTCGTCTTCGCTACCCGGCGCCGAGGCGCCGAAGATCTTGATGAAGATGAACGCGATCACCGCGACGCACAGGAAGATCAGCACGCTGATGGCCGAGCCCAGGCCGAGGTTGAATGCCTTGAACAGATTGTCGTAACCCAGGATCGAGACCGATCCGGTGTCGTTGGCCCCGCCGGTGAGCACATAGATGTTGTCGAAGATGCGGAACGCATCCAGCGTGCGGAACAGCAACGCCACCAGGATCGCGGGCTTGATCAGCGGCAGGATCACCTTGGTCAGGCGCTTCCAGGCACCGGCCCCGTCGACCTGGGCGGCGTTGAGCAGATCCTGGGGCACCAGGGCCAGACCGGCCAGCAGCAGCAGCGCCATGAACGGCGTCGTCTTCCACACCTCGGCCAGCACCACGATGGCCAGCGACGGAAGCTGTTCGGTCAGTGGGGCACTGCCGTCGGGTAGCAGGTTGGCCAGATAGCCGGTTCCCGGCGTCCAGGCGTAGTACCAGCTGTAGGACGCCGCGACGGTGACGATGCCGTAGGGCACCAGGATCGCGGTGCGCACCGTGCCCTTGCCGAAGATGGTGCGATGCATGACGAGCGCGAGCGCCATGCCGAGGACGAATTCGATGGCCACCGAGACGATGGTGATGCCCACCGTCACCGCGAAGGCCGTCCACCAGTACCGGTCGGTGAGGATGGTCTGATAGTTGCCCAGCCCGATGAACTCGACATCATCGGGGGCGGCCAGGTTGTAGCGCTGCAGGCTCAGCCAGACCGCGTACCCGATCGGGTAGGCGGTGACCGCGAGCATCAGGAACACCGCCGGGCTGATCAGCCAGTAGGCCAGTCTGCGCTGCGCGGCGAGGTCGTCGGTCTTGGTACTCATGGGCGATCCCGCTCCGCTTCTGCCTCGATCACGGGATGAGCCCCTTGCCGTCGATCGCCTTCTGCACCTGCTCGGTCAGCTCATCGGCCGTGCGCTCCGGGTCGATCTCGGTGATCGGGGCCAGCGTGGCCGAGATCCGGGTCGACAGCGCCTGATACACCGGCGTGGCCGGACGCACCGCGGCGTTGGTCAGCTGCTGGCGGATGATCTCGTATTGCGGGTACTTCTCCTGGAATGCCGGGTCGTCGTACAACGAGGCCCGCACCGCGGGCAGGCCACCCTCGACCGAGGTGTAGCGCTGATTGTCGACATTGCGCAGGCAGCGGATGGCCTCGAACGCCTCGGCCTTGTGCTGGGTGTTCTTGCCCACGGCGAGGTTCAGCCCACCCAGGGTGACCTTGGCCTGCGAGCCCTCGATCACGCTCGGGAACGGCGCGAAACCGAACACCTTCTTACTCGCCTCGTAGGCGACGTCGAACTGCTCGTCGCTCGGCGAGAAGCTGCCGGCATCGTTGATCGCACTGGCCAGCGTCGGATCCTGGTTCAGCGGCAGGAACGGGACGCCACCCTTGACCGCGTTCTCCAGCATCGAGGGCAGCACGAACGGCCAGTTGACCTCGAGGGCAGCTTTGCCCTGCTCCAACGCAAGACGCGCGGTGCCCTCATCGGTCTGGGTGATCGACGGGTCCGCACCCGGTGCCGTGGCAACGTCTTTGATGATCTGCAGGGCCTTGACCGTCGCGGCGCGATGCTCGGGGGTGTCGGTCAACGTGACGGTCTGCCCGTCGTCGGAGAGCACCTGTCCCCCGGCGCTTTCCAGCAGCGTGTTGAACCACACCACCAGACCCTCGTACTGCTTGCCCTGAACGGCGATCCAACTCGGCCCGCCCGCGGCGTACTGCCGGGTGGCCTCGGCCACCATCTGGTCCCAGGTTGCCGGCGGCGCGGGCATCAGATCGGCCCGGTACCACAGCATTTGGGTGTTGGTGCTGATCGGGGCGGCGTAGAGCTTGTCCTGCCATTTCGCGGTTTCCAGCGGACCGGGCAGGGTGTTCTCCGTCGCGTCGGACTCGGCCCGGCCCGCCGGGTCGTCCGAGAGCGGCAGCGCCCAACCGGCTTCGGCGAACTCCGCGGTCCACACCACGTCCAGCGCCATCACGTCGAGCGATTTGTCGTTGCCGGTGAGCCGCCGGGCCAGCTGCAGGCGCTGATCGTCGGCGCCCTTGGGCAACGAAACCTGTCTGATGGTGAAGCGCCCACCGAGCTGTTCGTTGCACTTCTGCGCAACCGCGGTGAACGTTGCCATCTCGTTGGCGGGTGTGTAGTAGCTGATGACGATGCCGTCGTCGGCGGAACCACACGCCGTCGTGATCGACCCGGCCGTCACTGCAGCCATCACCGCCGCACAAAGCCGTCGTGTGCGCACTACCGGCCTCCGTCTGCGTCCGATGTCGCCGCCATGGCGACTTGCAGGAGCGAACCTCCTGCCGGGCCAACGTAGATCCACAGACGCGTACTATGCAACCACTTCGTGGGCGCGTCGGGCGATCAGATCGTCAAGCGTGCCAGCAGATCCCGCCCCTGCTCGGCACCCTGCGGATCGCAGAGCACGTCGTAGCGACCGGCCACCAGTTGCAGCGTGGAGCTGAAATCCCTTGTGCCGCGCGCCATCGCATACGGGATGGCGGAGGTGATCAGACCGAAGAACACACCGGCGATCAGGCCGGTGGCCAGTGCTCCCCACGGGCTGGGACTGAAGAAGCCCAGGATCAGGCCGATGAACAGACCCAGCCAGGCACCCGACAGCACGCCACCACCGAGCACCTTGGGCCACGACAGCCGTCCGGTGACGCGCTCGACCTGCATCAGGTCCACCCCGACGATGGTGACCTGTTCGACCGGAAACTGTTGATCGGAGAGGTAATCCACCGCGCGCTGCGCCTCGGCGTAGGTGGGGTACGAGCCGATGGGCCACCCCTTGGGCGGGGTGGGCAGCGCGGCGGGCCCGCGTGCACCCGGCCGTCCCGCCGGGTCTTGGCCTGGTCGAAGGGGACCCGTCATGGCTTCTGCTCTCCTCACGTGAAACAGCCGGTATGCGCAACAACCCTATGCCTGAACGCGCAATCGTGGGTACCCCTGCCCACATTGCCGAATCATCCCGCAGACCAGCACGTACGCTAGGTTTGGAGGATGACCAATCCGGGAGAGGACGCAGCAGCAACGCCGTCGTCACAGTCGGGTTCGGATTCGAATGCCGGTTCGGGGTCGGGTTCCGGTCCGGGTTCCGAGCCGACCGCGGCCGGGTACGAGGCGCCGCCCATCGAGCAGGCCGCCGGCGAGTCACCGGCCTACCCGGACTACACCCCGCCGCCCGCCTACGGCCAGCCCGAGCCGACCGCCGCGCCGCAGGGCTATCCGCATCCCGGTAACACCGCACCCGACTACTCGGCCACCGGGTACCCGCCGCCACCCCCGGGGTTCGGCGCACCCCAGGACACCGGATATCCACCCCCGGGGTACGGCGCACCCCAGGACAGCGGGTACCCGCCACCGGGGTACGGGGCAGATCCCGGCGCCACCTACCCGCCCCCGGGGTACGGCGCACCCGGATACCCACCGCCGCCGGGATACGGCGCCCCACCGCCGTTCCCTCCGCAGTTCGGCGCGCCGCCACCGTATGGCGCTCCCGGATACCCGTCGCCCTACGGCGGGCCGGCCGTCGCCCCGCAGAACAACTCGGCGATCGCCTCGCTGGTCTGCTCCGGACTGTCCATCCCGCTGTTCTTCTTCTGTTTCTTCGGTGGCCCGCCGGCCGCCATCGCAGGGATCGTGCTGGGCATCGTCGCGCTGAACCAGATCAAGCGAACCGGGCAGCGCGGTAAGGAGCTGGCCATCTCCGGCATCGTGCTCGGTGGACTGCTGCTGGTCCTCGGCATCGCGCTGGGTGTCTTGCTCTTCGGCATCGCCAGCGTCTCACCGTGACCGACGGCCGTCCGTTCGACTATCCCGACGACGCCGGACTGCCACCGCCGGTCCCGCCGCCCTACCCCGGCTACCCCGGCTACAACGGCGGCTACCCGCCCTATCCGTTCCCTGCCCCGTACAAGCCCCCGGGCACCAGCGGGATGGCGATCGGCGCACTGGTCAGCGCGTTGGCCGGTCTGGTGTTCTGCGGGCTGCCATCGGTGGCGGGCCTGATCCTCGGCGTGATCGCGATGCGCCAGACCAGGCAGACCGGCCAGGACGGATACGGGCTGGCCTTGGCCGCAACGATCATCGGCGGTCTGGTCACCGCGTTCATGGCGCTGGGATTCCTGCTCTGGATCGGGGTGTTCGCCACCGGCCTGACCGCCTAGGCCGGCGGCCGGTAGGGCTCACCGGTGCGGGCCATGCCGGCCGCCCGCCCCTTGCCCGCCACCACCAACGCCATCTTCCGGCTGGCCTCGTCGATCATCTCGTCGCCGAGCATCACCGCCCCGCGCGCGCCGCCGGCCTGCGAGGTGTGCCATTCGTAGGCCTCCAGGATCAACTCGGCGTGATCGTAATCAGCCTGCCGCGGGCTGAACAGTTCGTTGCCCGCGGTGATCTGGTCGGGGTGCAGCACCCACTTGCCGTCGTAGCCGAGCGCGGCCGAGCGCCCCGCGACCCGGCGGAACCCCTCGACATCGCGCACCTTCACATACGGCCCGTCGATGGCGTTGATGCCCCGGGCACGCGCGGCGATCAGGATGGTCATCAGCACGTGGTGGTGCGCATCGCCGATGTCGTAGCCCTCGGGTTGCCCACCGACCTCCAGCGTGCGCATGTTCAGGCTGGCGGCCATGTCACCCGGGCCGAGCACCAGCGCCTGCACCCGCGGCGCGGCGGCGATGGCGTTGATGTTGACCAGGCCCTGGGCGTTCTCGATCTGCGGTTCGATACCGATGCGGCCCACCGGCAGACCGTGCGTCTTCTCCAGCTGGGTCAGCAACATGTCCAGCGCGTGGACGTGGGTGGCGTCGGGCACCTTGGGCAGGACGATGACGTCGAGCTGGGCGCCGGCCCGGGAGACGACCTCGATGACGTCGGCGTGCGTCCATGCTGTCGTCCAGTCGTTGACCCGCACCCCGCGCAGCGCGTCCGCCGACCATCCCGGCTCGGCCAGTGCCTCGGCGACCCGCACCCGCGCAGCGTCCTTGGCATCGGGGGCCACCGCGTCCTCCAAGTCCAGGAACACCTGGTCGGCGGCGAGCGTCTTGGCCTTCTCGATCATCTTGTCGCTGCTACCCGGTACCGACAGGCAGGTTCGGCGGGGGCGATACACGTTGTCCACGCCCCAAGTCTCTACGCTTTGGGGCATGGTTGCGGTCACCCGGGTATATGCGGCCCGCCTGGCGGGCATGGTCGTCCTGGGCCCCGACGGCGAGTCCGTCGGGCGCGTCCGCGACATCGTGGTCAGCATCAGCATCGTCCGACAGCAACCGCGGGTGCTCGGCCTGGTGGTCGAATTGCTCACTCGCAAAAGGATTTTCGTGCCGATCCTGCGGGTCACCGCGATCGAGCCGGGCACCGTGACGCTGTCCACCGGGAACGTCTCACTACGCCGGTTCTCGCAGCGGCCCGGTGAGGTGCTCGCCCTGGGGCAGGTGCTGGAGACCCGGGTGCGCGTCGACGATCCCGACCTGAGCCAGCTCGCCGGTCTCGACGTCATCGTCGTCGACCTGGGCATCGAGCAGACCCGCACCAGGGACTGGATGGTGACCAAGGTGGCGGTGCGCCCGCAGCGCCGCCTCGGCCGGCGCAGCAACGTCTACTCGGTGGACTGGAAGCATGTGCACGGCCTGACGCCGTCCGGGCTGGCGATGCCGGATCAGGGTGTGGCCCAGCTGCTCGAACAGTTCCAGGGCCAGCGACCGGTCGAGGTCGCCGACGCCATCCGCGACCTGCCCGCCAAGCGCCGCTTCGAGGTCGTCAACGCCCTCGACGACGAGCGACTGGCCGACGTGCTGCAGGAGCTGCCCGAGGACGAGCAGGCCGCGGTGCTGCGCCAGCTCAAGACCGATCGTGCGGCCGACGTCCTGGAGGCGATGGATCCCGACGACGCCGCCGACCTGCTGGGGTCGATGTCCCCGGCCGATGCCGAACAGTTCCTGCGCCGGATGGACCCCGAGGACTCCGAGGACGTCCGACGGTTGCTGAGCCATTCGCCGAACACCGCGGGCGGTCTGATGACCTCCGAGCCGGTGGTGCTGGCCCCTGACACCACGGTCGCCGAGGCGCTGGCCCGCGTGCGCGATCCGGACCTCACGCCGGCGCTGGCCTCACTGGTGTTCGTGGTGCGTCCGCCGACCGCCACGCCGACCGGCCGTTATCTGGGCTGCGTGCATCTGCAGCGATTACTGCGCGAACCGCCCGCCGCGCTGGTCAGCGGCATCGTCGACACCGATCTGCCCAGCCTGCGCCCCGAGCAGGCACTGGGCGCGCTGACGCGGTACTTCGCCGCCTACAACCTGGTCTGCGGGCCGGTGGTCGACGAGGAGAACCATCTGCTGGGCGCGGTGTCGGTCGACGACGTGCTCGATCATCTGCTGCCCGACGACTGGCGCGAGGGTGAGGGCGAACCGGTGATCGTGAAGGAGCCCGCGACATGAGTCAGGCTCGCCGAGCGAATCATCGGCCCACATGCGAGGCCCGAGCCTGCGAGGGGGTGGCATGAGCGATTCGGCACGGCAGCGACTCGACACGCCGCGGCCGTCCCGGTCGCTGCGGCCGCGCTTCGATGTCGAGGCGGTGGGCCGGTTCAGCGAACGGATCGCGCGGTTCCTGGGTACCGGCCGCTACCTGGCCATCCAGACGATCGTGGTGATCGTCTGGATCCTGCTGAACATCGGTGCGTTCGCCTGGCAGTGGGATCCGTACCCGTTCATCCTGCTCAACCTGGCGTTCTCCACGCAGGCGGCCTACGCGGCACCGTTGATCCTGTTGGCGCAGAACCGACAGGAGAACCGTGACCGGGTGGCACTGGAGGAGGACCGCCGGCGCGCCGAGCAGACCAAGGCCGATACCGAATACCTGGCCCGCGAGCTGGCTGCGCTGCGACTGGCCGTCGGTGAGGTCGCGACCCGCGACTACATGCGCCGCGAGCTGGAGGACCTGCGGGACATGCTCGTCGAACTGGTGCCGCCGAAACCGAAGAAGAGCAAGGGCAAGCGCACGCCCGCGGACCTGTCCGAACCGGCGTTCACCGACGAGGACGAACCGAGCCGGTAAACGCATTGCCGCACCACGGCGCGGCAGCAGTAGGTATGGTGACCTGGTTCACAACGGTCGGGTAACGAATCTAGGACGGTTGAGTGGCAAAACGGGGAGGCGCCGCACTCGCTGCGGCGCGGCGCAGCGCAGACAAGGCGCTCCGGTCCGTGGCCGATTCGGCTCCCAGCTCACGCGGTTTGTTCGGTATCGCCGTGCTCACCCCGCTGGTGCTGACTCTCGGTGTCGGCGCGTCGGCGCCGATTGTGAAACCGGTGCTGGAAGCCACCGTCACGCCGCTGGCCGCCGTCGTCGATACACCCGATGAGAACACCGGCGCCACCGTGGTCGCCGCCTACAAGCAGCCGCGGCCGTTCCAGACCGCGGGCACCGCTCTGTCGGCTCCCCCGCCGGCCGCGGTGGTCAACTCCCCGGGCAGCCTTCGCATCCCGACGGTCGCCCTGAACGCCTACCGCAATGCCGAGCGGATGATGGCCTCCGCCGCCCCCAACTGCGGGATGAGCTGGAACCTGCTGGCCGGTATCGGGCGCATCGAGTCGATGCACGCCAGCGGTGGTGCCACCGATGTCAACGGCACCGCGGTGCAGCCGATCCTCGGCCCGGCGCTGGACGGCACGCTGCCCGGCAACGAGGTCATCGTGCAGAGCCGCAACAACGACCGGATCACCTACGCCCGTGCGATGGGCCCGATGCAGTTCCTGCCGGGCACGTGGTCGCGGTACGCCTCCGACGGCAACGGAGACGGTAAGGCCGAGGTGCAGAATCTGTTCGACGCCACCCTGGCCGCGGCGCGCTATCTGTGCAGCGGCGGGCTGAGCATGCGGGACCAGGGCCAGGTGATGACGGCCATCCTGCGCTACAACAACTCGGTCGCCTATGCGCGCAACGTGCTGGGCTGGGCGGCCGCCTACGCCACCGGGGTCGTCCCGGTGGACCTGCCACCCATCACCGGGTCGGTACCGCAGTTGCGCGACGCCAACATCCACCTCAACGCCAATGGCGAGGGCCTCGGCCCGGGGCTGCCGCTCAATGCGCTGGGCCTGCCGTCCACCGACCCGATGGCCGTGATGCCGTTCTTCGATCTGGGCCGGGCCGACGTCGCCGACCGGCTTCCGGTGCCGCCCGGACCGGATCAGCCCGCGGCCGTCCCGAATTGCGCGGTGTTCTGCATCGGCGAGAACACCCCGGCGCCGCAGGCCCCGTTCAACCCGTTCGCGCCGCCGCCGCCGGCCGCACCGTTCAACCCGTTCGCACCGCCCCCGGCGGCTCCGGTCAATCCGTTCGCACCGCCGCCGCCGGCCGCCCCGGTCAATCCGTTCGCACCGCCCCCGCCGGCCGCCCCGGTCGCGCCGCCCGCGCCGTTCAATCCGTTCGCGCCGCCGCCCGCGCCGGCCCCGGCCGCACCGGTGCTGCCTGCGGCGGTCGGTCCCGCACCCGGCCCAGCGGCCTGAGCGTCGACTACAGCCCCGCGGCCTGAGCGTCGACAACGGCCCCGCGGCCTGAGCGTCGCGCCCGGCCGGCGGCCTGCACGTCGGCGCACCGACCGACTGGCCGGACCGGCGGTCCGGTTCCCGGCCGCAGCGGCCTAGACTCGGCAGTGATGTCCTCGACACATACCGACCTGGAAGCCGCGGTGCGCTCCGCGCTGAGCAAGGTCGTCGACCCCGAATTGCGCCGTCCGATCACCGAGGTCGGCATGGTCAAGAGCGTCACCATCGCCGACGACCATGCCGTCGCGGTGGAGATCTACCTGACCACCTCGGCCTGCCCGAAGAAAACCGAAATCGTCGACAAGGTCACCGCGGCAGTGACCGATGTCCCGGGGACCGGCGCGGTCACGGTCGGCCTGGACGTGATGAACGACGAGCAGCGCGCCGAACTCCGCAAGCTGCTGCGCGGCGACTCGCGTGAGCCGGTGATCCCGTTCGCTCAACCCAATTCGCTGACCCGGGTCTACGCCGTGGCCTCCGGTAAGGGCGGCGTCGGGAAGTCCAGCGTGACGGTCAATCTGGCCGCCGCGCTGGCCGCCCGCGGGCTGCAGGTGGGCGTGCTGGACGCCGATATCTACGGTCACTCGGTGCCGCGCATGATGGGCATCGTCGATCGGCCGACCCAGGTCGATTCCATGATCCTGCCGCCGATCGCGCATGATGTGAAGGTCATCTCGATCGCGATGTTCACCCAGGGCAACACGCCCGTGGTGTGGCGCGGGCCGATGTTGCACCGGGCCCTGCAGCAATTCCTGGCCGATGTCTACTGGGGCGATCTCGACGTGCTGCTGCTCGACCTGCCGCCGGGCACCGGAGATATCGCCATCTCGGTCTCCCAGCTGATCCCCGGGGCGGAGATCCTGGTCGTGACCACGCCGCAGTCGGCGGCCGCCGAGGTCGCCGAGCGGGCCGGCGCGATCGCCCTGCAGACGCGCCAACGCATCGTGGGCGTGGTGGAGAACATGGCCGGCCTGACCCTGCCCGACGGCACCGTCATGCAGATCTTCGGTGAGGGTGGCGGCGCGCAGGTCGCCGAGTCACTGACCCGCGCGGTGGGGGCCGATGTGCCGCTGCTCGGCCAGGTTCCCCTGGAGCCGGCCCTGGTGGCCGCCGGCGATTCCGGTGTGCCGCTGGTGCTCTCGGCGCCGGATTCGGCCGCGGGCAAGGAGCTGCGCAAGGTCGCCGATGCGCTGGGCGCCCGTAAGCGTGGACTGGCCGGGATGTCGCTGGGGCTGGATCCGGCCGGACGGTAGCGCCGGGCCGTCAGGCTAGGTGGCGTCGGCGTCGAACCGGGTCACGCCGGGCTCCGACGGCGGCTTCGGTGGCTCGGGGGTGGCCGGCTTGGGCGCGTCGGGTGACACCGGCTTGACCGGCTTGTCGTCGAAGTTCCCGGTCAGGAACGAATCGTCACCGTCGAGCAGGTGTTTGGTCAGCGCCGCGCGCGGCGTCATCCCCCGCAGCTTCTGCAACTCGCTCAACGGTTGACGTAGGTCGTCGAACTCGGGCCCGAGGTCCTGGCGCAGCTGATTGGTGGCCCCGCTGAGGTATTCGCGGGCCTGTCGCACCGCGTTGGAGGTCCACCGGATCGCGCCGGGCAGCCGCTCCGGGCCGAGGATGACCAGACCGGCCACCACCAGGAGCAGCATCTCGCCCCAGCCGACATTGGAGAACATGTCAGGCCGCGCCGTCGCCGATCGGAGTGACGGTCAGGGTGACCCGGCGGCCGTCGCGGACGACCTCGACGGGGGCGGGCTCGCCGATCTTGAGCTGCCGGACGGCGACGACGAACTCGTCGGCGTCGGCCACATCCCGGTTGCCGATCTTGACCACGACGTCATTCTCCAGGATGCCGGCCTGCTCGGCCGGGCCGCCCGCCTTGACGTTGGCGATCTGCGCGCCGGAGGCCAGGTCGTTGCTCACCGAGCGGGCGGTCAGCCCCAGCGTCGGGTGCTCGATCCGGCCGGCCTCGATCAGCTTCTGGACGACATCTTTGACCTCGTTCACCGGGATGGCGAAGCCCAGGCCGCTGGCGCTGTCGGACAACGACTTACCGGCGGTGTTGATGCCGATGACCTCGGCGTTCATGTTGATCAGCGGACCGCCGGAGTTGCCGTGGTTGATCGAGGCGTCGGTCTGCACACCGTCGATCACGGTGTCGGTGTCCGAGCCGTCGCCCGAGAGCGGCAGCGGGCGGTGCAGCGCGCTGATGATGCCGCTGGTGACGGTGCTGCGCAGGCCCAGCGGGGCGCCGGCCGCGATCACTTCCTCGCCGACCTGCAGCTTCTCCGAGTCACCCAGCTTGGCCACGCTCAGGTTGTCGACGTTGTCGACCTTGAGGACGGCCAGGTCGGTCTTGGGGTCGCGGCCGACGAGGTTGGCCGGCACCTCCTTGCCGTCGTTGAAGACGACGAACATCTTGAACTTGGCGGGGTTGGTCGCCGCCTCGGAGATGACGTGATTGTTGGTGACGATGTAGCCGCGACCGTCGACCACCACACCGGAGCCCTGGGATCCCGCCTGATCGCTGGTCGCCTCGATGGTGACCACCGAATCGGCAACGGCGGCAGCCACTTCGGCGAGGCGTCCGGCGGGCTCGGCGGGCCGGTCGCTGGTTTCGAGGGTGACCTTCGAGGTGGTGAACGCCTCGACGACCTCGGCGGTCTTGCGGCCGACCACACCGCCCAGCGCGCCGATCACCAGCGCGATGATGGCCAGGATCACCAGCGCGACCGCGGACACCCGGCGACCAAAGAGCACGTCACGCACCCCGAGCTTGCCCTGCGGCGCCTGCACCACGACGGGCGCGCCCGGTGTCATCGCCGGTGACCCGAGTGCGACGGCGGCGGCCGGGTCGCGCCACGGATCGGGGGTGTCGTCTTCGTCGGCCTCGTGCTCGGCGGCCAGCGCGCCGGCGTCGGCCGGGTGGCGCTGCAGCGAGTCACCACCGGAGTAGGGACGACCGAAGGCCTCGGCGAGTACCGGGTCGGGGTTCAGGCTCTTGGGGGTGTACTCACCCTGGTCGATGTGCTTGTCGGCGCCGAGGAACGACCCGGACACGCCGTCGGGCCGGCCGAACGCGCGCTGAGCGGCCGGGTCCACCGGCGGCCGCGACACCGGACGGGGAGCCAGCCGGGGGTTGGTACCCGAATCGTCCTGATTGCTCACCGGTGCATCACTCCCCGCTCACAGCGCGCACCCAGAGCGGGATACGCGACGGCTGATCTCGACTTCAACCCTACCGGCGCTTACGGCGCGACCTGGCGACGCCGTCGGCGACTCGCTGTGGGTCTTCCTGCGCGGCCGGCTCCGGCTGATCACGGTCGGGAATCTGCGACAACAGGCCCAGCAGGGAACTCGGCATCGGGATCGAACACGAATCCCGCAGGGCCGAACGGGCCTGGCGCTGGGCCTCGACCTCGTTGGCGCACAGCGGGCACAGCGACAGATGGTGCCCCGCGCGCAGATGCGCGGTCATCCGCAACTCGCCGTCGACGAACGCGGCGATGGCCTCCGGCGAGAGATGTTCGGTGGATCCGAAGCGGCGCGGGCCGACGGGTGCGCTGCTCTGCGAGGCGAACTGATTGGGCAACCAGGAGAACGCACGACGAAATACATCGCCCGGGTCAGCCATCACCCCGCTCCTTCCGGATCGCCGCGCCGTCACTCGTACACCACTCATCTGAATGTAGCGCGGCAAGCCGTGCCTCACACCCCTGACGCTCAGGCCGAAGCGCTCAACTGGTCGGAGTGCTTGGCCAGATGTTCACGCAGGGCCTGCCGGCCGCGGTGGATACGGCTGCGGACGGTGCCGAGCTTCACGCCCAGGGTGGCGCCGATCTCCTCATAGGACAGACCCTCGATATCGCACAGGACGACGGCGGCGCGGAACTCCGGCGGCAGTGAATCCAGGGCGGCCTGCAGATCCGGGCCCAGGCGCGAATCGTGGTAGATCTGCTCGGGGTTGGGATCCTCGGCGGGCACCCGGTCGTAGTCCTCGGGCAGCGCCTCCATGCGGATGCGCGTGCGGCGACGGACCATGTCCAGGAACAGGTTGGTCGTGATGCGGTGCAACCAGCCCTCGAAGGTGCCGGCCTGGTAGTTGTGCACGGACCGGAATACCCGGATGAACGTCTCCTGGGTGAGGTCCTCGGCGTCCTGCTGGTTGCCCGACAGGCGGTAGGCCAATCGGTACACGCGGTCGGCGTGCTGGCGCACCAGCTCGTCCCAGGACGGCATGGCGGCCTTGTCGCCGGTGGCGTCGAATACCGCGGTCCCGGTCAGCTCGTCGGAAGGCTCCACCCATTCGGCATCGGTGTACTGCTCCAGATGGGGCATGGAGACGGGACTGGCGACCGGATTGCTCGCGGTGCTTGAGGCGGTGATCTGATCCTCCAAATCAAGGTGGCAGGCGGACGTCTGCTCGTTGCTGGGAAAAACGTGGCCGGAGCCATCCGTATTCCGATAACGCGAGCTGTCACCGTGTTCCATGCGTAGTACGTTCTCCCGCCGGGGTGTGCCTGACATATGAGCAAACTGAACAATTCCTGAGAAAGCAGATACCCCCGGCTCGACCAGGCAAAACCGGCGGATTCCGGGTGTGATGTGCGTCGTCGGGGCGGGCGTGTCGCGGGGCACCCGGATGCCGGTTCGCTCTACGCTGCGGGCATGGCCGACACCGATGACGCCGCCCAATCGATCGTCTCGCACGCGGAGGCGTCGATCACCGAGGACGCGGTGACCGCAGCCGCGCGGGAACGGGCGGTCGACAGCGGCGCCGGTGCGGTGACCCCCGCCGTCGGTGCCCTGCTGTCCGTGTTGGCCCGGCTGACCGGGGCGAAGGCCGTGGTCGAGGTGGGCACCGGCGCCGGTGTCAGCGGGCTGTGGCTGCTGGCCGGGATGCGCGAGGACGGCGTGCTCACCACCATCGATGTCGAACCCGAGTACCAGCGGCTGGCCAAGCAGGCGTTCACCGAGGCCGGGGTCGGCGCGTCGCGCACCCGGCTGATCGGCGGGCGGGCGCAGGAGGTGCTCACCCGATTGGCCGATGAGTCCTACGACCTGGTCTTCATCGACGCCGCCCCGGCCGATCAGCCGCAGTTCGTCGCGGAGGGGGTGCGCCTGTTGCGGGCCGGCGGGGCGATCGTGGTGCACCGCGCCGCGCTCGGTGGCCGCGCCGGGGATGCGTCGGCCAACGACGCCGAGGTGAGCGCGGTGCGCGAGGCGGCCCGGCTGATCGCCGAGGACGAGCGGTTCACCCCGGTGCTGGTGCCGCTGGGCGACGGGTTGCTCGCCGCCGCCCGCGACTAGCTTCTCCCCTTTCCCCTCTCGCCTCTCCCCGCGCCCCGCGAGCAGACGCATGTACCCCCGAAAGTGGGCCCCTGAGGGGCAGACGCGTCTGTTCGTCGAGTTATCCACAAGTGTGGCGGCCGGTGGCTACCGTCGCCGGGTGACAACGGCAAGTATCACCGCATGCCGTTGCACGAACTCTTCGCCGCCAATGGCGGTGTCGCGACGCGAGAGCAAGTCCTGAGATGGGCGACGCCCAAGCGCATCGAAGTGATGCTGCGCAAGGGCGAACTGCTGCGCGTCCGCCGCGGGATCTACGCCCTGCAGCCTCCCGATGTCTCCGCTCGGCTTGCCGCACTAGACATTTGCGCAGGTGTGCGCGTCGTCGCGTGCATGAACACAGCGGCCGAACTCTACGGATTCAATGCCGAACCCGACGATCGCATCCACGTCCTGGATCCCGGAATTCGATTGCGACCAAGCCCAGATGTGATGGTGCACCAGCGAATCGGCGCTCCGCTGAAACACATTGGCGATCGGCTGTGCACCGCGCCGGCGTGGACTGCCGTCGAGATCGCGCGCTCAGTCCGGCGTCCGCGTGCGCTTGCTGTCCTCGATTCAGCTCTGAGATCGCAAACCTGCGATGCCGCCACGCTAGCCGCCATTGCCGCCGAGCAGCGCGGCCGACGCGGCATCGTGCACGTCCGAGAAATGCTGGCGCTGGCCGACAGTCGCGCAGAATCGCCCATGGAGAGTGAAGCTCGGCTGGTGTTCCACGACGGCGGGTTGCCGGTGCCGGAACTGCAATACGAGATCGTCGATCTGTACGGCAGGTTGTGGCGTGTGGACTTCGCGTGGCCCGAGTTCATGTTGATCGCCGAATACGAAAGCATGGAGTGGCATGCGAACCCCGTCGCCATGCGGCACGACCGGATGAAGGTGGCCCGGCTACAGGAGTGCGGGTGGTTGTCCACCCCCCTGGTTGTCGACGACGTTCGACGGCATCCCGTCGAACTGGTAAGTCGCCTTGGTCACCATATGGCCCGTCGCGCGAGCTGAGCAGACGCCTATACCCCTGAAAGCTGTGCTCTGAAGGGGTACATGCGTCTGCTCGGGGGAAGAACCTTGACCGCGGGCTGAACGCGCGTTTAATCTGTTGAACATGCGTTCAAGCGACGATCTGACGACCACCGCCCGCATCCGCGACGCGGCGATCGCGCAGTTCGGCGCGCACGGCTTCACCACCGGCGTCCGCGCCATCGCGACCGCGGCCGGCGTCAGCCCCGGCCTGGTCATCCACCACTTCGGCTCCAAGGACGGCCTGCGCAAGGCGTGTGACGACTACATCGCCGACTACGTCCGCAGCGCCAAGTCCGAGTCGATCCAGTCCTCTGACCCGGCAACCTGGCTGGCCCAGATGGCCGAAATCGAGGAGTACGCGCCACTGATGGCCTACCTGGTGCGCAGCATGCAGTCCGGCGGCGACCTGGCCAAGGCCTTCTGGCAGAAGATGCTCGACAACACCGAGCAGTACCTCGACGAGGGCGTGCGCGCGGGCACCATCAAACCCAGCGACGACCCGAAGGCCAGAGCGCGATTCCTCGGAATGCTCAGCGGCGGCGGCTTCCTGCTCTACATCCAATTGCACGCCAACCCGACCGATCTCCGCGCGGTGTTGCGCGACTACGCCGAGGACATGGTGCTGCCCGCACTGGAGATCTACACCCGCGGCCTGATGACGGATTCCACGATGTACGACGCCTTCCTCGCCCAACGCCGCCAGGGCATCCCGTTCAGCCACGCACCCGAAGGAGAGCAGTCATGACCGATGCTGTAGAAATACGCGGCCTGACAAAGCGATTCGGCCGAAGCACCGCTCTCGACGGTCTGGACCTGACCGTGGCACCCGGCGACGTGACCGGGTTCCTGGGACCCAACGGCGCCGGCAAGTCGACGACCATCCGGGTGCTGCTGGGCCTACTGCGCGCCGACGGCGGTACCGTCCGGTTGCTCGGCGGAGACCCGTGGCGCGAGGCGGTCACCCTGCACCGGCGCATCGCCTATGTACCCGGTGATGTCACGTTGTGGCCCAATCTCACCGGGGCGCAGGCCATCGACTTCCTGGCCAGGTTGCGCGGCAAAGAGGTCGACACCCGACGCCGCGACGAGCTCATCGAGCGGTTCGAACTCGACCCGCACAAGGTCGCACGCACCTACTCCAAGGGTAACCGGCAGAAGGTCGCCATCATCGCGGCGTTCAGCACCGATGCCGAGCTCTACATCCTCGACGAACCGACGTCCGGTCTGGATCCGTTGATGGAGAACCACTTCCAACAGTGCGTCACGGAGGTGGCCGACCGCGGTGCGGCGGTGTTGCTGTCCAGCCACATCCTGGCCGAGGTCGAGAAGCTCTGCGACACCGTCACCATCGTGCGGTCGGGCCGGACCGTACGCTCCGGGTCGCTGACCGATCTGCGGCACCTGATGCGTACGAAAGTGACCGCCCGCACCCGCGCCGCCGGCAGCGGACTGCGGCACCTGCCGTTCGTCCACGAGTTCGGCGAGCACGACGGGCAGGTCAGCTTCTCGGTCGATCGCACCGACCTGGACACCGTGATGACGCAGCTCACCGCTCTGGGGATCGTCGAATTGCAGGTCGCCCCGGCATCGTTGGAGGATCTGTTCCTGCGTGAGTACCAGGCGGTGAGCTGATGACGGCCACCGTTGACAGCGCGACCGGATCACCGCTCGCCGGCACCGCCACCCTGTTGCGGCTCGCGTCACGCCGCGACCGGATCCGCTTGCCGGTGTGGATCGTGGTGCTGACCGCCCTGCTCGCCTACACCCCCGGCGCCCTGGCCCTGACCTACCCGGGCGAGGAGCAGCGCCTGGCCCGGATCGAGCTGATGCAGACCCCCGCCGGAATCATGCTGAGCGGCCCGATGTTCGGTCCCGACCCGACCGCACTGGGCGCGATGATCGCCAACGAACTGATGCTCACCTTGATCATCGCCACCTCGATACTGGCCATCCTCACCGTGATCCGGCATACCCGCGCCGAGGAGGAGAACGGCATCGCCGAACTGGTGCAGTCCTCGGTGGTGGGCCGCTACGCCCGCACCGTCGCAGCGCTGATCCTGGTCAGCGTCACCAACGCCGTCCTGGCCGTGACGATGACTGCCGCGCTGATCCTCGACGGCTTCGGCGCGCTCGACAGCGCCGCCTTCGGTCTCGGCATCGTCGCGGTGGCAATGGTGTTCGGGACGCTGGCGGCCGTCACCGCCCAACTGTGGCGACAGGCGCGGGCGGCCACCGGCGCGGCCATGGGCGCACTGGCAACGGCCGTACTCATCCGCGGCGTGGGAGATGTGATCGACCATTCGGGCAGCGCGGTGAGCTGGTTCTCCCCCATCGCCTGGGCGCAGCAGATGCGGTCTTTCGTCGAGTTACGTTGGTGGCCGCTGGCCATGCTGATCGTGCTGGCGATCGCCCTGACCGCGGTGGCGCTGGTGTTGGAAAGCCACCGCCAGTACGACGACGCGATCATCGCCTCGACCACCGAACATCCGCGCGCCCATGCCATCCCGAACGTTCTGGTGCTGCATCTGACCCTGCAGCGGGGCCAGTTGCTGGGCTGGGGCGTGGCGCTGTTCCTGGCCGGACTGACGTTCGGGTCGATGACCGACTCATTGCTCGACGCGGCGGGTGACAACGAGCTGCTGGCCCGCGTGCTGGCCGACTCCGGCACCGACGGCGCATACACCACCATGACGCAGTTCCTGGCCGCGGCGACCAGCGCCTACGTGGTGTCTGCGGTGCTACGCCTTTACACCGATGAGCAGCGGGGCCTGGCCGAACCGGTCCTGGCCGCCGCGGTGTCGCGCTGGGTCTGGATGCTCAGCGCGGTGGTGGCGACTCTGCTCGGCGCCGCCGCGTTGTTGCTCAGCGCCGGGTTGGGCAACGGTCTGGGTGCCGGGATCACGATCGGCGCGCCCGCCGACATCTGGCGGCTGGCTGTGGCGGCACTGTCCTTCCTCCCGGCGATGGCGGTGCTGGCCGGCGTCGCCGCGCTGGCGGTGGCCGTGCGTCGGCCGCTGATCGGTTGGCTGGCAGTCGGATTCGTTGTGGCATCGTTGTATCTGGGGGCGTTGTTGCGGCTGCCGCAGTGGCTGCTGGACCTCTCCCCGGTGAACCGGACGACGGCCCCCGCGGATGTCTCCGCGCTCGCGCTCACGGTCATGGTGTTCGTCGCGATCGCGCTCACCGCGACGGCCGGTCACCTCTATCGGAACAGGGACGCCGCATGAAACTCGCCTTTCAGACCGTGCTGGGTCTGCTGTTCTTCGTCGCCGTCCTGTTCTGGCCCGCTGGAACGTTCGACTATTGGCAGGCCTGGGTGTTCCTGGCCGTCTTCATCGCCACGACCATCGGCCCGAGCGTCTATCTGGCGATCCGCCACCCGGATGCGCTGGCCCGCCGCATGAAGGCCGGCCCGACCGCCGAAACCCGCCTTGCGCAACGCATCATCATGGCGCTGACGCTGACGCTCGTGGTCGCCACGTTCGTGCTGTCCGCGCTGGATCACCGCTTCGGCTGGTCGGATGTCCCGGTGTGGCTCGTGATCGTCGGCAACGTCCTGGTCGCCATCGGGCTGAGCATGGCGCAGTTGGTCGTCGTGCAGAACAACTATGCCGCGGCGACCGTGCGGATCGAGGCCGATCAGCCGCTGGTCTCCACCGGGCTCTACGGCTGGGTGCGCCACCCGATGTACACCGGGGCGGCCATCATGATGATCGGCACTCCGCCGGCCCTGGATTCGCTGTGGGGTCTGCTCGGCGTCGCAGCTTCGGCGCCGGTGATCGCCGCGCGCATCCGCGACGAGGAGCAGATGCTCATCGACGAACTCGCCGGCTACCGCGACTACCGGGACAAGGTCCGTTGCCGGCTGATTCCGCATGTGTGGTGAGCATCGATAGAGTTGCACCCATGGCCGACAGTGCATGCCCGGGCAGCGGCAAGAATTGGACGGTCGACATCGAGGGCAAACCGATCTGTCCGCGGTGCCGCCGCTCCCTGGCGACCGTCGCGGGCCGGGGCCGCAAGATCCGGGATCTGCCCGAGGTGCCCCGCCACGACAAACCCACCCGCGCCTCGGCGAAGAACGCCCGCCGCCCGAACTGATCCGCGCGGTCGGGTGCCGGCGACATACTGAGCCGATGGAACTGCTCACCGGGTTCGGCCTGGCGACGGCGGCGGGACTGAACGCCTACATCCCACTGCTGGCGCTCGGGCTGCTGTCCCGGTTCACCGATCTGGTGTCGCTACCGTCGGGATGGGCGTGGCTGGAGAACGGCTGGGTCATGCTGATCGTCGCCATCCTGTTGCTCATCGAGGTCGTCGCCGACAAAGTACCCGCACTCGACAGCGTCAACGACATGGTGCAGACGTTCGTGCGTCCGACCGCCGGCGGCATCGTGTTCGGATCGGGGACGGCGGCGCAGACGGCCACCGTCACCGACCCTGGCGCGTTCGCCCAGTCCGGTCAGTGGATCCCGGTCGTGGCGGGCATCGTGATCGCCCTGGTCGTATCGCTGACCAAGAGCACCGTGCGCCCGGCGGCCAACGTCGCGACCGCCGGGGTCGCCGCGCCGGTGCTGAGCACCGTCGAGGACATCACCAGTATCGGGTTGGTGTTCATGGCCATCCTGCTACCGGTGCTCGTCCTCGTCGCGGTGGCGGCGCTGGCATGGGCAGCGGTCAGGCTGATCCACCGTCGGCGCACCGCGCGGACGGCGGGACCGGCGGCGCCCCGATAACCGTTGTCCGACGGTCAGATCCAGATACCCTTGCCCACGGCCACCACACCGCCGTTGCTGATCGAGAACCGCTCACGGTCCTTGTCGAGGTCGACACCGACCATCTCGCCGGGGCCGACGACGACGTTCTTGTCCAGGATCGCGCGGCGCACCACGGCACCGCGACCGATCCGCACACCCGGCATCAGCACGCTGCCCTCGACGATCGCACCGTCGTCGATGGCCACATTGGAGGACAGCACGGAGTTGCGCACCGACGCCGCCGAGATGATGCTGCCGGCGCCGACGACGGACTCCTGTGCCGAGCCGCCGTTGACGAATTTCGCCGGCGCGAGGTTCTCGGAGCCACCGCGGATGGGCCAGCGCTTGTTGTAGAGGTTGAACACCGGATGCACCGAGACCAGGTCCATGTGCGCGTCGTAGAAGGCGTCCAGGGTGCCGACGTCACGCCAGTAGCCGTGATCGCGCTCGGTGGCGCCGGGCACCTCGTTGTCGTCGAAGTCGTAGACCGAGGCCATCCCGTCGGCAACGAGCCGCGGGATGATGTCCCCGCCCATGTCGTGGTCGGAATGGTCGTCGTCGGCATCGGCGCGGATCGCGTCGATGAGCACCTTGGTGGTGAAGATGTAATTGCCCATCGAGACGAAGGTCTGCTCGGGGTCGTCTGGGGTGCCGGGCGGGTCGGCGGGCTTCTCGACGAAGGCGCGGATACGACCCGAGTCGTCGGCATCGATGCAGCCGAACGCCGAGGCCTCCGCGCGCGGCACCCGGATGCCGGCAACGGTGGCACCGGCGCCGCTCTCGATGTGGTGTTGCACCATCTGCTCGGGATCCATCCGGTACACGTGGTCGGCACCGAAGATGACGATGTAGTCGGGATCCTCGTCGTAGATGAGGTTCATCGACTGGTAGATCGCATCGGCCGAGCCGGTGTACCACCGCGGCCCGAGCCGCTGCTGCGCCGGGACCGGGGTGATGTACTCACCGGCCAGCCCCGAGAGCCGCCAGTTCTGCGAGATGTGCCGGTCCAGCGAATGCGACTTGTATTGCGTCAGAACGCAGATCCGCAGGTAACGCGCGTTGACGAGGTTGGAGAGCACAAAATCGATGAGCCGGTAGGAACCGCCGAACGGCACCGCCGGTTTCGCGCGGTCTGCCGTCAGTGGGTAAAGGCGCTTGCCCTCCCCGCCCGCCAGGACGATGCCCAGCACGTGTGGCGCTTCCCTCATGCTCCCAACCTATCGGGCTGGCCGCAGTGCGGCTAGCCAATCGCCCGAACGAAGTGCTGCATGTCAAGGTGTTTGGGGCGACTCGATGTCCAGAAAGCGCACAGGGGTGCGCCGGTGACCCCGCGACCGATACCGTGCACACCATGCGGGTGGCGATGATGACTCGGGAGTATCCGCCGGAGATCTACGGTGGAGCCGGCGTACACGTGACCGAACTCGTCTCGCAGCTGCGACACCTGTGCGAGGTCGACGTGCACTGCATGGGTACGCCGCGGGATACCGCGATCGTCGCGCAACCCGATCCGGCGCTGCAGTCGGCCAACCCCGCACTGTCCACGCTGTCGGCCGATCTGGTGATGGTCAACGCGGCCGCTGGCGCGACGGTGGCTCATTCGCACACCTGGTACACCGGGATGGCCGGGCACCTGGCCGGGTTGCTGCACGGGATCCCGCATGTGCTGACCGCGCACTCGCTGGAGCCGATGCGACCGTGGAAGGCCGAACAGCTCGGCGGCGGGTACCGGGTGTCGTCGTGGGTGGAGCGCACGGCGGTCGAGGCCGCCGATGCGGTGATCGCGGTGAGCTCCGGGATGCGGGGCGATGTGCTGGCCACCTATCCCGCGCTGGATCCGGCCCGGGTGCATGTGGTGCGCAATGGGATCGACACCGATGTCTGGTATCCGGCTGCACCGCAGCCGGGCGCATCGGTGCTGGCCGAGCTGGGCGTCGACCCGTCCCGGCCGATCGTGGCGTTCGTCGGCCGGATCACCCGGCAGAAGGGCGTGGCACACCTGGTGGCCGCCGCCCACAGGTTCGATCCCGCCATCCAGCTGGTGCTGTGCGCGGGCGCTCCGGACACTCCCGAGATCGCCGAGGAGGTCAGCGCTGCGGTGCAGGAGCTCGGCACGGCGCGGACCGGGGTGTTCTGGGTGCGCGAAATGCTGCCGGTCGAGAAGATCCGCGAAATCCTGTCGGCATCAGCCGTTTTCGTGTGCCCGTCGGTGTACGAGCCGCTGGGCATCGTGAACCTGGAGGCGATGGCCTGCGGGACCGCGGTGGTCGCCTCGGATGTCGGCGGAATCCCCGAGGTCGTCGACGACAACCGGACCGGGCTGCTGGTGCACTACGACGCCGCCGACGCCCGCGGCTTCGAGGAGCGCCTGGCCGACGCCGTCAACACCCTGGTGGCCGACCCCGAGCGCGCACGCACCTACGGCGCGGCCGGGCGGCAACGGTGCATCGAGGAGTTCTCCTGGGCGCAGATCGCCGAGCAGACCCTTCGTATCTACGAGCTGGTATCGCGCTGACCCGGAGGTCAGCGCGTCCCCGCAGGTATCCGACCTAGCTGGTGACACCCTTGAGTTCGTCGCCGAGCGCGGCGGCCTCATCGGGGGTCAGCTCCACGACGAGCCGTCCACCGCCTTCCAGTGGTACCCGCATCACGATGCCGCGCCCCTCTTTGGTCGCTTCCAATGGACCGTCTCCAGTCCGGGGCTTCATCGCCGCCATCGTGTGCTCCCTCCGCGTGAGCCGGCCCGTCGTGAGACGGACCCGATCAAGACCGGCAAGTGCCGGCACAGAATTGCCAGTGAACTCATCCTATTGTTCCCTATCCCAGCGGCGCGGTGTGAAAAGACCCGGCAAAACTGACGGAACGTAACCGGATCGGTGCGCCCTACACCGCGCTCGGCACCCAGCAGGACGCAATATGGTCGTCCACCATGCCGGTCGCCTGCATCAGCGCGTAGGCCGTCGTCGGCCCGACGAACCGGAAGCCGCGCCGCTTCAGATCTTTGGCCATCGCGGTCGATTCGGCGGTGACGGCCGGGACGTCGGACAGCGTCGTGGGCCGTGCGCGGGCGGCCGGGGCGAATGACCACAGCAAATCCGAGAAGTCGACGTCCAGATCACCGATGGCGCGGGCGTTGTTGATGGTGGCCTCGATCTTCGCGCGGTTGCGCACGATCTCGACATCGTCCATCAGGCGCGCGATGTCGGCATCGGTGAAGCGCGCAACCTGCTCCGGATCGAACCCGGCGAAGGCGCGCCGGAAGGCGTCGCGCTTGCGCAGGATCGTCAGCCAGGACAACCCGCTCTGGAAGGCCTCCAGGCTGACCCGTTCGAAAAGGGCACGTTCACCGCGCAGCGGTACCCCCCACTCGGTGTCGTGATACTCCCGGTAGAGCACCGAATTCGGTTTGGAATCGGTTGGCACCCAGCCACATCGGACGCGGGCGTCGACCTCGGACACGGTCACGGCTCGTCGACCCTGGCGTGCGCGGCCCCGTGCTCGCCCACCACCGCCGCGGGATCCTCCACACCGTAGGCCGCGCGCAGCGCCGCCAACTCCGCACGCACCGAATCGAGTTCGGCACCGAGGCGGTCCAGTACCCAGTCCACCTCACTGGTCTTGTAACCACGCAGCGTCTGGGTGAACTTGACCGCCTCGACGTCGGCGCCGGTGACTCCCGACGCCGGCAGCACCGTCGCGGTGGTGGCATGCGGTAACGGCGGCAACTGCTCGCCGCGACCGAACAGCACACTGCCCAGGGCAAACAACACCGCGCCGACCAGGATCAGCACCACCAGGTACATGAGTATCAGCGTCACGACATCGATATTGCCCTACCGGTGTGACAACCCCGTCCGGTGACTACGGGCGCAGCGTGTTCATCGGGGGGCGGTCGGCCAGTGACACCGTCGAGATGCGGGGCGTGTAGTCATCGCCGTCGGCGAAGAACTGCGTCAGCCCGACCCCGGAGTCCTCGATGCCGCAGCGGTTGAGCAGCGTGGCGATCACCTGACGGCTCATGCTGGCCAGTTCGGTCAGCGGCCGGTTGCGGTGCGTGCGCACCCCCAGATTGACCTGCGCGATGCCGTCCAGGCCGTACCGGTTGTAGGTGTCGACCAGCAGACCGATCTCCACCCCGTACGCCGGCGCGAACGGCACCGAGGTCAGCAGCTCCCGGGTGCCGGCGTACTCGCCGCCCAGCGGTTGCAGCAGGCAGGTCAGTTCGGGCCGCAGGGCGGCCAGCAGCGGTCGGGCCACCAGTTCGGTGACGCGCCCGCCGCCGTTGGCGTCCTCGCTGCCGCTGACCTTCAACGGCCGCCGGTAGAAACCCTTCACCAGGTGCACACCGTCGACGGTCAGCAGCGGACCCAGCAGCTTCGGGACGAACATCGGGTCGGGATCGATCAGGTCGGAGTCGACGAAGACCACCAGGTCACCGGTGGTGGCGGCCAGCGACCGCCACAGCACCTCGCCCTTGCCCGGACGCGGCGGGACCTCGGGCAGGGCCACCTCCCGGCTGATCACCCGGGCCCCGGCGGCGAGCGCGCGGATCTCGGTGTCATCGGTGGAACCGGAGTCCAGCACGATCAGCTCGTCGACCAGATTGCCCAGCAGCGGGGCGATGGTCTCGACCACCGACCCGACGGTCTCCTCCTCGTTGAGCGCGGGCAGCACCACCGAGATGGTGCGTCCTCGTTTGGCCTCGACGAGTTCCTCGACCGTCCAGGACGGGCGGCCGAAGCTGTGGTCCGTCAACCACGGGTGTCCCACCACCGCGTCAGTCTTGTCGATACCGGTCAGTTCTGGTGTCAGCTCGGATATCAGAGTCATGCCAGTCCCCTCACCGTGCGCGTCGGTGGACGCGATCCCTGGATCGACGCGACCATCTCCAGTACGCGTCGAGTGGGGCCGACCTCATGGACCCGGAACATGGCGGCTCCGTCGGCGGCGGCCAAAGCCGTCGCCGCCAGTGTGCCCTCCAGGCGTTCGGTCAGTCCCACACCCAGAGTCTCCCCGACAAAATCCTTGTTGCTCAGGGCCATCAGGACGGGCCATCCCGTGTTTACAAGATCTTTCACGTGGCGCAACAAACTAAGACCGTGATGAGTGTTTTTCCCGAAATCGTGGGTCGGGTCGATGAGGATACGGTCCCTGGCGACCCCGGTTGCCACCGCCTTTTCGGCCGACGAGGTCACCTCGGCGATGACGTCGTCGACGACTCCGCGCTCGGTGATGCCGTAGTTCACCCGGAACGGACGGGTGCGCGGGACGGCGCCACCGGTGTGCGAGCACACCAGGCCGGCATTGAACTCCGCGGCGACCTCGGGCAGCCCCGGGTCGGCGCCCGCCCAGGTGTCGTTGATGAGGTCCGCCCCGGCCGCACAGGCCTGCTTGGCGACGGCGGCGCGCCAGGTGTCGACGCTGATCAACTGGTCCGGGTAGGCGCCGCGCAGCCATTCGATGAACGGCACCACCCGGGCGATCTCCTCGTCCGCGTCGACCGTCTGGCCCGGGCCGGCCTTCACCCCGCCGATGTCGATGATGTCGGCGCCGTCGGCGATCTTGCGGTGGGTGGCGTCCATCGCGTCCCCGTCGGTGAACGTGGCACCGCGGTCGTAGAACGAATCGGGCGTGCGGTTGACGATCGCCATGATCAGGGCGCGGTCACCGGCGACCGGGCGGCCCAGGAAAGTCGACTGCACACATCCAGGCTAGCCGTGCGGCTCGGCGGCCCGCTTTTCCCGGCGAAACCCCCGTACCCGGGGCGATCCGTCGCGCGGGAACCCCGGGTACGCGGGTTTCGCGGGATGGGCGGCGAACCAGGTCCGCACTTGCCGGAACGGGTGCGCGCAGCACAGCGGGATGTCACCATGATCTTGATTTCTGACCGGTCACACGGAGGACGTCCCATGAAGATGCGCGCGGCCCGCATGTACGGCTACCACCAGCCCCTGCGCCTGGAAGAGATCGACGTCCCCGAGATCGGACCCGAGGACGTACTGGTCAAGGTCGGCGGCGCCGGGATGTGCCGCACCGACTACCAGCTCATCGACGGCTACTTCGACCGCGGCCTCGCGATGGACTACCCGATCACCCCGGGTCACGAGATCGCGGGCTGGATCGACCGGGTGGGCTCGCAGGTGCCCGCAGCGGCGGCGCTGTCGGAGGGCGCCCAGGTGGTGGTGTTCGGACCGTGGGGTGACGGCGCTTGCCGGCAGTGCCATGAGGGCAATGAGCAACTGTGCGGGCACGGCACCTGGGCCGGATTCGGCCGGCACGGCGGCTACCAGGAGTACCTCCCGGTGAATTACCGCTACGTGATCACGGTGCCGGCTGCCGAGGGGCTCACGCCGGCGACCCTGGCCCCACTGACCGACGCCGGGCTGACCCCCTATCGCGGATTGCAGAAACTGCGCGACGGCGGCCACCTGGGCCCGGGGCGCACATTGGCGGTCACCGGCATCGGTGGACTGGGCAGCTACGGGGTGCAGTACGCCAGGCTGCTGGGCGGCGGTGCGACGGTGGTGGCGTTGGGGCGCAGCGACGACAAGCTGCAGTCGGCCGCCCGCCATGGCGCCGACCATGTCGTCAACGTCGGCGGCAAGACCGCCGCAGCGGTGGCCGCGGAACTCGAAAACCTCACCGGCCGCGCCGAACTGGACGCAGTGCTCGATTGCGCCGGAGCCGAGGACTCGATCAAGCTGGCGTTCGAGCTCCTCGCCGTCGAGGGTGCCGTCGCCTCGGTCGGACTGATCGGCAATCGGATCGATATCCCGTTGTTTCCCTTGGTATCTCGTGAGTTCACCTACTACGGGTCGTTCTGGGGCAACTTCAACGACCTGACCGAGGTGCTGGCCCTCGCCGAGGCCGGACGGGTCACCGACACCATCACCGAGGTGCGCTGGGAGGACGTCAACGACACCTTGGACGCCATCGGCCGCGGTGACGTGATCGGCCGCGCCGTCATCGTCTACGACTAGAACCGAACCCGGCGACTACTTCGGGCGCTTGCCCTCGACGACCTCGTCGACGTACTCGGGGTAGAACGGCACGTAGCCCTCCGACTTTCCGGACAGCACGTAGAGCGGATCCTCGACCTCGTCGCCGTAACCCTGCTTGCGTAACTCGACCTTCTGGCTCTTGAACGTCGAGGTGTGCGCCAGTTCCTTGACCAGCCGTACGAACAGCGGGACCGCGTAGACGGGCAGGTGCGCGTAGGCGGATTTGGCCAGCGCGGCGCCGTCGAACTCCTGGCCCTCCTTGAGTTGCAGCGCGACCATGCCGGCGCGGCCACCGGCGCCGGGCACCTCGACCCCGAACACGGTGGCCTCCTCGACCTGGCTGTCGGCCGAGATCGCCGCCTCGACCTCGGTGGTGGCGACGTTCTCGCCCTTCCAGCGGAAGGTGTCCCCCAACCGGTCGGCGAACGCGGCGTGGCCGAACCCCTGCGAACGCATCAGGTCCCCGGTGTTGAACCAGACATCGCCGTCCTTGAACGCGTCGCGGACCAATTTCTTCTCCGAGGCCGACTTGTCGGTGTACCCGTCGAACGGCTGAAAGTTGCTGACCTTGGACAGCAGCAGACCGGGCTGCCCCTTCTTCACCTTGCGCAGGCGCCCGTCGGAGCCACGCGCGGGTTCGCCTGTCTCCAGGTCGTATTCGACGAAGGCCACCGGGCTGGGGCAGATACCGGTGGACTTGGACACGTTGAACACGTTGACGAATGCGGTGTTTCCCTCACTGGCGCCGTAGAACTCGCACACCCGGGGAATGTTGAACCTCTCGGTGAACTGGTCCCAGATGGCCGGCCGCAAACCGTTGCCGACGATCACACGCACCTTGTGCTGGCGATCGGTGGGCTTGGGCGGCTGGTTGAGCAGGTACCCGCAGATCTCGCCGATGTAGACGAACGCGGTCGCGTCGAAGCGGATGACGTCGTCCCAGAATTTCGACGCCGAGAACGACTTGCCCAGCGCCAGCGCGGCTCCCGCGTTCAGCGCCGAACCGACCGACACCGTCAGGGCATTGTTGTGGTAGAGCGGCAGGCAGCAGTACAACGTGTCATTGCTGTTCAGGCGCAGGCCCAGACCGCCGAATCCGGCCAGCGCGCGCAGCCAGCGATAGTGCGTCATGACGCTGGCCTTGGGCATCCCGGTGGTCCCCGAGGTGAAGATGAAGAAGGCCTTGTCCTTGGCCAGCACCGCGGCCGTGGTGGCCGGGTTGGTGGTCGGTGCCGTGGTGGCCGCCTGGCGCAGCTCCTCCAGCGTCGTCAAACCGGTTGTTTCGACCCCGCTTTCGGTGATCGGCTCCACCAGGTCGGACTCGGCGATGATCGCCTTGGCGTCGAGCAGACCGATGCTGTGCGCCAACACCTTGCCGCGCTGGTGATAGTTCAGCATGCCGGCGGTGGCACCGCATTTGACGGTGGCGAGCATCAGCAGCACCGAGTCCGGCGAGTTGCGCAGCATGATGCCGACGACGTCGCCGTGGCCGACACCCTTGGCGGCCAGCACCGCGGCGTACCGGTTGACCGTCTCGTTGGCCTTGCGGTAGGTGATCTGCTCGTCGTCGAACTTGATGAAGATCTTGTCGCCGTACTGGGCGGCGCGTTCCTGGAACACCTTGCCGATGGAGGTCTTGGCGCTGGGCCGGGCGCCCATGCCGGTCAGGACGCCACGGACGATCGCCGGGGCGTCGAGGACCAGCCCTGGGATCTTGGTGGCGATGTCGAGCAGGCCCACGCTGGTGCGCGTTGTGTCGTCACTCATGACCACACCTTAGTGACCGGGGCTACACGCGCTGAGAGCCGTCTCAATATCGGTGGTGACCACCAGCCGGTCGAGCGCGCGTTCGCCGACATACCCGGTCCCGACCAGTCCGCGCAGCCAGGCCAGCAGTCCGTCGTAGTGACCGAACGGATCCAGCATGATGATCGGTTTGTCGTGCATGCCCAGGTAGCCGGCCGTCCAGGCCTCGAAGAACTCCTCGAGGGTGCCGATCCCGCCGGGCAGGGCGATGAACGCGTCGGCGCGCTCCTCCATGACCTGCTTGCGTTCCCGCATGGTGTCGGTGACCACCAGTTCGTCGGCGTCGACGTCGGCGAGTTCGCGGTGCACCAGCGCCTTCGGGATGACGCCGATGGTGCGTCCGTTGTGCTGGCGGGCACCGTCGGCGACCGCACCCATGGCCGAGACGTTGCCGCCACCGGAGACCAGGGTCCAGCCGCGGTCGGCGATGGCCCGACCGACGTCGTGGGCGAGTTTCAACAGTTCGGGGTGGGTGGGACCGGATGCGCAGTACACGCAGACCGCCCACGGGCTGGAGTCGGGCACGGGTAGAACGTACCGGCGGTTTCGCCGTGGCTCCATTCCTTGTCGCCCTACACTGCGGCTGTGCCGGATCTGGTCGAGGCAGCCGCCGCCGCGCTCGGTCGTGGCGACCTCGCGGCCGCCGAGCAACGGGCACGCGACGCCCTGCAGCACGCGGAATCGTTGCCGGCGCGGCTGACGCTGGCCCAGGCCCTGGCCTGGCAGGGCCGCGGCCCGGACGCCGATGCGGTGCTGGCGCAGGTGGATCCGGCCGGTCTCGACGATGACGAACTGATCGCCTGGGCGCTGCCGCGAGCGGCCAACCAGTTCTGGATGCTCGACGAGCCGGAGCGGGCCACGGCGTTTCTGCGCGCGACCCGGGGCCGGTTGCTCTCCGCGCCGACCATCGATGCGCTGCTGTGCACGTTCGCCATGAACGCCGGCAGCCCGCAACGGGCGATGGACATCGCCGAGTCGGTGCTCGGATCCGCCGCGGCCGAGGACCGCGCGGTCGGCTGGGCGGCTGCCGCGGCCGCACTGTCGGCGGCCCGGATGGGCAGATGGGAGCAGGTCGATGCGCTGGCCGAACGGGCGGCGGCCGCCGGCCACCCCGGCGTGCTGCGGTTCACCTCGGCCTACGGCCAGTCCACCGCGTTGATGTTGGCCGGCCGGCTGGACGACGCCGAGTCGTTGGTGCGCGGCCTGGCCGCCGACACCGCACCCGCCGCGGCGATCGGCCGGCTGCTGCTCGCCGATATCGCGTTGGCGCGCGGTGCGCCCGCCGATGCGGTCGGGCCGCTGCGCGAGTCGGCGACCGCACTGTCGGTCACCGGCTACTCGTGGGGTCCGCTGGCGTGGATGCTGTTGGCACAGGCGCTGGCCCAGCAGGGATCACCGGTGGAGGCGGCAAAAGCGTTGGCGCGCGCGGAGTCCCGGCATGGCTTGAAGTCGATGCTGTTCGCACCGGAGCTGGCGCTGGCCAAGGCGTGGACGGCCGCTGCACGCCGTGACCAGGTGGGTGCGATCACCGCGGCGCGCGAGGCGGTCCGGGCGGCGTTGCGCGGTGGGCAGCAGGCGGTGGCGTTGCGGGCCGCGCACGACGCGGTGCGCCTTGGCGACGGGCGTGCGGTCGCCGTCATCTCCGGTCTGACCTGTGACTGTGTGGTCGGCGGGCTGACGTTGGAGCATGCCCGCGCATCGGCTGCCCGGGATGTCGCCGGGCTGCATTCGGTGTCGGCCCGGTGGGATGCGCTGGGCTGGGGTGGCGCGGCCCGGGACGCCGCCCGGCAGGCCGGCGAATGAACGGGCCGGATTTCGTGCGGCCCCGGCCAGCACCGCGGCCATAGAATTATCCCGGTATCGAACGGGGGCCGCAGATGACCGATCCGCTCTTTGTCCAGACCGACGGAGTGCGCAACTACTCGCAGATCCACTCGGATGTGAGGTCCGGGCTGGCCGGGTTGACCGCCCCCGAGGGATCCGGGGTGAACACCAGCCACGGCACCATCGCCGCCTCGGTGAGCTCGGCCCTGGGCAGTGTCCTGGACGGTCGCGGCGCCACCATGGGCGTCACCTCCACCTCGGCCGCCACCATCTCCGAGCTGCTGCAGAAGGCGGCGGCCGCGTATGCCGGCGGGGACGCCGAGGGTGGCCGTCGCCTCAAGGCCGCGGCCGATGCGCTGGATGGCACGGGACAGACCGGCTCCGGTGCCGCTGGGGCTCCCGGAGCCGCCGGGTCATCGGGGGCCGCCGGTGCCGACCCGATGGGCCAGATGGGCCAGATCATGGGTCAGGTCGGCCAACAGGTCGGGCAGCTGGCCCAGTCCATCACCGCACCGCTGCAGGGCCTGGCTCAGGGGCTACAGCAGGTCCCGCAGCAGATCATGCAGGGCGTGCAGCAGGCGGCACAGGCCGCCGGTGCGTCCGGAGTGGGCGCCGGAAAACTGCCCGGCGTCGAGACGTCCGCCGACGACGAGATCGGTGAGCGGGCGGAGCGGCCCGAGCGCGAGGAAAAGGACGACCCGCGCGAGAAGCGCGAGGCCGGCCCGACGGCGGACACCGAGGCGCAGGCCGGACAGAGTAGCGCCGGTCGCGCCCCGGTCGAGGTGCCCGTCCCGGCGCAGCCCGCGCCCACCCGGCCGCAGGTGGACTAACGACCGAGTCGCAACGCGCCCGGGTTGGCGCGGTACCAGTCGAGCGTCGACCGGATGGCGTCGTCGTATCCGGTGGGCTTTTCGCCGAACGCCCGCGCGAACCGCGAGCCGTCGACGACAAAGGGCTGCTCGAACTGGTAGATCATCTCGGCCCCGGCCCGGGCGATCGCCGAGACGACCCCGAGTGCCCGCGCAGTTCTGCTGCCATGGGCGATGATTCGGACGGGTTGACCGGCCACCGCCGTGATCATGCCGACGAACTGCCGCGCGGTCACCGGTTCGGGGTGCGGCACGTGCCACACCTGACCGAGCGCTTCCTCCCTCTCTCCCAATGTGATCAGGCCACGGGCGAAGTCATCGATGTACAACGGTGTGAGAGGGACATCCACGGCACCCAGCCAATGCACGGTCCGGCCCCGCTGCGCGGCCCCGAATACGTTGCGACCAATCGTGGATTCCACCCGCGGGCCGAAAAGCTCACCGGCGCGCCCGATCACGGCCTGGACCTCGCCCCGCTGATGGGCCGCCAGAATGCGATCCGCCAGCCAGGCGCGCAGCACACCGAGATTACTCACCGGGCGATACGGTGTGGCCTCGGTCATCGGCGCGGCGACCGTTCCGTACATCCAGGTGTTGTCCGCATGCACCAATGTGGCTCCGGCCTCGGCGGCACCGGCCAGTACCCCGTCGACCACTGCGGGGAACGCGTCGCGCCACTGAAGGAAAGGCGGGTTGACGCAGTTGTAGACCACTGCGGCGCCCGTGCAGACCTCGCGCATCTGGGCGGGGTCGGTGGCATCGGCGCCGACGAATTCCACCCCGCCGCCGGGCACGGACGTTCGACCGCTGCGGTTGACCGCACGCACCCGTCGACCGGCTTCATGTAACTCCCGCACGATCACGCTGCCGGTGGCGCCACTGGCACCGATCACAACGTGGATGTCCTGGCTCATCTCCAGCTCCTTATTAAAAACGAATGACCCTTCTATTAGTATTGGCTTCCGGACGATTGTCAAGAACGAACATTCGCTTTACATTGCTGGTATGCCGAAGGTCTCCCAGGAACACCTCGACGCCCGCCGCGCCCAGATACTCGACGCCGCCACTCGACGCTTCGCCCGGCAGGGCTTTCACGCGACCACCATGCAGGACGTGTTGATGGAGTCCGACCTGTCTGCAGGTGCGGTGTACCGCTACTTCCGCGGTAAGAACGAGTTGGTGGCCGCCGTCGCCGAACGGGTGCTGGCCGGCGCGCACGTCCAACTGCAGAGTGTCCTGCTCGCCGATCCGGTACCGACGCCCGCCGATGCGGTCCACGGTGTCGTTGCCGCCATCGACCCCGGCGATCACGACGATCCGCTGCGGATGGCGGTGCAGGTGTGGGGCGAGGCACTGCGCGACGAGAACCTGGCCCGGCTGGCCGGTGACGGGTACGGCCAGATCCGGGGTCTGTTCGTCACGTATGCCCGGCGCGCCGCCGAGGCCGGTCTGCTGCCCGCCGGTACCGACCCCGCGGCCGCCGGATCCGCCTACTTCAGCCTGGTCCCCGGCTACATGCTGCAACGGCTCCTGCTCGGTGACGTCTCCCCCGCCGGCTACGCCGATGCGCTGAAGGCAACTTTGCGCTAAATCCTCGCCAGCACCCCGTCGGCGAGCCGCAACCGTCGCCCGATCCCGATGTTGTCCAGAAAGCTGCGGTCGTGGCTGACGACGACGAAGGCGCCCCGGTAGGCATCGAGCGCCGACTCCAACTGCGCGACGCTGGCCAGGTCGAGATTGTTGGTCGGCTCGTCGAGCAGCAGCAGCTGCGGGGCCGGCTCGGCGAACAGCACACAGGCGAGGGTGGCCCGCAACCGTTCCCCGCCGGACAGCGCCGCGATCGGCAGATCGATTCGGTCACCCTGGAACAGGAACTGCGCCAACAGGTGTCGACGCCGGGTGATCGAAAGACCGGGCGCATAGGTTGCCAGACTGTCGGCCACCGACACCTGCTCGTCGAGCAGATCGAGACGCTGCGACAGATATGCGATACGACCCTCACCACGCTGCACGACGCCGTCTCCCGGGTCGGCGTCCCCGGCGATGATGCGCAGCAACGTCGACTTTCCGGCCCCGTTGGCACCGGTCAGCGCAATACGTTCCGGGCCGCGGATGTCCAGGTCGACACCGGAGAACACCGGTGCCGACAGACCCGACCCGCTGAACAGGACCCGGCCCGCCGGCACCTCGGTGTCGGGCAGGTCCAGAGCCAGCAGATCATCGTCGCGCAGGGCCCGCTCGGCATCATCGAGCCGGTCGCGGGCGTCGCTGACCCGCCGGGCATGCACATCATCGGCGCGGGCCGCGGACTGCTGGGCGTCCCGCTTCATCTTTCCCGCAACGATTTTCGGTAGACCCGCGTCCTTGAGGTTGCGCTTGGCGGTCGACGCGCGCTTGTCGGCGCGTTCACGCGCCTGCTGCATCTGCTGCCGGTGCCGTTTGAGTTCCTGCTCGGCATTGCGGATGTTGCTCTCGGCCAGCACCTGTGCCGCCTGTACCGCAGCCCGGTAGTCGGTGAATCCGCCACCGAAGTGCGACACCTCGCCGGCCCGCAGTTCGGCGACGCCGTCCATCCGGTCCAGCAACACCCGGTCGTGGCTCACCACCAGCAGACAGCCGCCGAAATCATCGATGACCTGATAAAGCCGTTGCCGCGCATCGGCATCCAGGTTGTTGGTGGGTTCGTCGAGCAGCAGCACATCGGGCTTGCGCAGCAGCTGCGCGGTCAGGCCCAGCGAGACCACCTGCCCACCCGACAGCGTCGAGAGCGGCCGGTCCAATTCCAGATCCTCCAAGCCCAGCCGGTCCAGCTGGGCGCGGGAGCGCTCCTGGATGTCCCACTCGTCGCCGATCGCGGCGAACACTTCCTCGCCGGCGTCCCCGGCGGCCAGCGCATCGAGTGCCGCCACCACCGGCGTCACCCCCAGCACGTCGGACACCGTGTGCCGGGCCAAGAACGGCAGATTCTGCGGCAGGTAACCCAGGACGCCGTCGACCGACACGGTGCCCGCCGTCGGGGTCAGGTCGCCGGCGATCAGCCGCAGCAGGGTGCTCTTACCGGCCCCGTTGGGCGCCACCAGACCGGTGCGGCCGCGCGGGAACGAACACGACAGGTCCGCGAAGACCTCGGTGTCATCGGGCCAACTGAACGAAAGATGGGAACAGACAATAGACATGCGGGAACTCCCGAGAAAACGACGAGGGTGGATGACGACAGCAGAGATCTCGGGGTCTTACCCGGAGATGTCGTCGATTCCCAGCACGGAAACCATGTTAGCGATCGGGTCAAGCGGTTAAGTACGCCCGCAAGGTCTCGGTGGTCGCGGTGATGGCGCCGACCTCGACGTGCTCGTCGACCTTGTGCGCCAGATTCGGGTCACCCGGGCCGTAGTTCACCGCGGCGATGCCGAGGGCGGCGAAGCGGGACACGTCGGTCCAGCCGTACTTGGCGCGCACCTGTCCCCCGGCCGCGGCGACCAGGGCGGCCGCGGCGGGATTGGCCAGCCCCGGCAGCGCTCCGGCGGCGGCGTCGGTGGTCTGCAACGAGACATCCAGGCCGTCGAGCACCTCGTGGACGTGGGCCACCGCCTGCTCGACGCCGCGATCGGGGGCGAACCGGAAGTTGATGGTCACCGATGCGGCGTCCGGGATGACATTGCCGGCGATCCCGCCGTCGATCCGCACCGCGGACAATCCCTCGCGGTACACGCAGCCGTCGATGTCCACGCTGCGGGCCTGGTACCGGGACAACCTGTCGAGCACGGCACCGAGTTTGTGAATGGCGTTGTCGCCCAACCACGATCGCGCAGAGTGTGCGCGCGTGCCGGCGGCCGAGGCCACCACCCGGATGGTGCCCTGGCAGCCCGCCTCGATGAACCCGCCGGACGGCTCGCCCAGGATCGCGACGTCGGCGGCCAACCAATCGGGCAGTTCGCGCTCGATGCGACCCAACCCGTTGGCGCTGGACTCGATCTCCTCGCAGTCGTACATCACCAGGGTCAGGTCGTGAGCGGGCTCGGCGATGGTGGCGGCCAGATGCAGGAACACCGCGTCGCCCGACTTCATGTCCGAGGTGCCGCAGCCGTACATCAGGTCACCCTCGCGTCGGCTGGGCACATTGTCGGCGGCGGGCACGGTGTCGGTGTGCCCGGCCAGCAGCACCCGCGATCCGCGGCCCAGGTTGGTGCGGGCCAGTACCGCATCACCGGAGCGGATCACCTCGAAGTGCGGGGCCTGCGCCCGCAGCGCGGCCTCGATCTCGTCGGCGATGCGCTGCTCGTGGCGCGATTCGCTGGGGATGTCCACCAGTGCGGCGGTCAGTGTGATCGGATCGGCGCGCAGGTCTAGCCCCATGCCCGTCGAGGCTAGTCCAGTAACGTGTGCCGACGTGACTGCCGCATCTGGCGTCGGCCTGGCCACCATCGCCGCCGACGGAACCGTCCTGGACACCTGGTTTCCCAACCCCGAACTGACCGGCGACGGCAGCACCGGCACGGTGCGCCTGTCGGTGGCCGAGCTGACCGACGCGCTCACCGCGCTGACCGGCCCCGACGCCGATCGTGACGTCGAGGTGGTGGCCGTGCGCACCAGCATCGCCTCGCTCGACGACAAGCCCGTCGACACCTATGACGCCTACCTCCGGTTGCACCTGCTCAGCCACCGGCTGACCAAGCCGCACGAGGCCAACCTCGACGGCATCTTCGGCCTGTTGGCCAACGTGGTGTGGACCAACTTCGGCCCGGCCGCGGTCGAGGGCTTCGAACTGGTGCGCGCCAAGCTGCGTAGCCGCGGTGCCGTCGCGGTGTACGGGGTGGACAAGTTCCCGCGGATGGTCGACTACGTGCTGCCCACCGGGGTGCGCATCGCCGACGCCGACCGTGTCCGCCTGGGTGCCCACCTGGCCACCGGTACCACCGTCATGCACGAGGGATTCGTCAACTTCAACGCCGGCACGCTCGGCAACTCCATGGTCGAGGGTCGCATCTCGGCCGGCGTGGTGGTCGATGACGGCTCCGACATCGGCGGCGGCGCCTCGATCATGGGCACGCTGTCCGGTGGCGGCACCGAGGTCATCTCGATCGGCAAGCGCTGTCTGTTGGGCGCCAACGCCGGCGTCGGCATCTCACTCGGCGACGATTGCGTCGTCGAGGCCGGCCTGTACGTCACCGGCGGCACCAAGGTCACCACCTCTGACGGCCAGACTGTGAAGGCCAAGGAGCTGTCCGGGTCCAGCAACCTGCTGTTCCGCCGCAACTCGGTGTCCGGCGCGGTCGAGGTCGTCAAGCGCGACGGCACCGGCATCACGCTGAACGAGGCCCTGCACGCCAACTGAGTCGACGCCAACTGAGGTCGACGCCAACTGAGTCGTCGCCAACTGAGGTCGACGCGAATCTGAATTAGATGGCGACAAATCCCCAGATTGTCGCCATCTGGTTCAGATTGAGCGTCACTGGGCGGAGAGAATGCAGAACTCGTTGCCCTCCGGATCGGCCAGCACGACCCAAGTCTGCTCACCCTGCCCGATGTCGACACGGGTGGCCCCCAGCGCCAGCACCCGGTCGACCTCGGCCTGCTGGTCATCGGGGGTGAAGTCGAGGTGCAGACGGTTCTTGACGGTCTTGCCCTCGGGGACACCCAGGAACAGCAGTTCGGCACCGTCGCCGGTCGGCGGGGTCAGGAAGGCGTCACCATCGGAGTCGACGCGCAGCGGCCAGCCCAGGACCTCCGACCACCACCTGGCCAGGGCTTCCGGGTCCCGGGCGTCGACGGCGATCTGGGCCAGACTCAAGCTCATCGGTCGACTCCCGCGTTCGCTCCGGTCCTCGCTCGTCCCTCGCTGCGATCCTCACTCACGCCCGTCTCCCC
>NZ_MVHJ01000015.1 GCF_002086115.1 Mycolicibacterium bacteremicum | reverse complement strand
GCCCCCACCCCCGCCGCTCGACGAGCCGACTGAGCCGAAATCGTCGCTGTCGGACAAGGTCAAGCGCCTTTTCCGCGATCCGCTGTCGATCGTGCTGGTGGTGGTGATCGTCGGTGCGCTGGCGCTGGCCGGCGCCGTCGGCGCCGAGTTGATCGCCCGCAAGATCGCCGATGACACCGTCTCGCGGGTCACCTCCTGCGTCGTGCAGGACAACGTCGACGTGTCCTTCGGCCCGCGGCCGTTCCTGCTGCAGCACTTCGCCAAGAACTACAACAACATCACCGCGACCACGGCGGGCAACCGCATCCGTGAGGCCGAGGGGATGAAGGCCGAGATCGTCATCAACGACGTGCGGGTGACCGGCAACCCGGAGTCCCCGGGCACCGTCGGCGCCCTGGACGCGACGATCACCTGGTCGGCCGACGGGATCAAGCGCACCATCCAGAACGCCGTGCCGCTGATCGGCAGCTTCGTCAACGGGGTGACCACCAACCCCAGCGACGGGACCGTGGAGCTGCAGGGCACGCTCGGCAGCATCGTGGCCAAGCCCGAGGTGCGTAACCAGGAGCTGACGCTGACCGTCGAGCAGCTGACCGGATTGGGCTTCGTGCTGCCGCGCGAGAGCGTCCAGCCGGCACTCGACGCGTTCCTCACCCAGATGACCGAGAACTACCCGATGGGTATCCACGCCGACAGCGTCGAGGTCACCGATACCGGTGTGGTCGCCAAGTTCTCGACCCGCAACGCCACCATGCCGCCGGGACGCAGCGGTGACGGCGGCGATCCCTGCTTCGCCGGGTTGCCCTAGAAGGGTTCCTCGCTGCCGCCGGGGTTGCACCCGGCGGCCACCAGCTCGGCGTCGGTGACGACGGGTCGCCACGGTTCGAGATTCCAGCTTGTCTTGCCGGGCTCGACGAACTCGGCGAACTGCCAGTGGCAGTTGAACTGGGACTGCATACCCGCGATGTCGGCCTCCGGGGCGAACGCCAACACCTCCGCCCAGGCCTGATCCTGCTGCGGCTGGGTGCCCGGGACCGCCGCCTGCGCCCGGCCCACCGCGGTCGGGTAGACCCGCAGGCTCTTCAGGTCGCCCCACTGCACCCACTCGGTGTGGTCGATATAGGCGGGCTCGGCATGCGCTACCGGCGCGCCGAGCAGCAGCCCGGCCGCGCAGAGTGTGGTGGCCGCGAGGTGTCTCCGCATCGGGTCAGCGCGACTTTCCCTGGATCTCCAGCAGCTTGGGCCGGACGTCGACCAGATAGACACCCGCCGCGCAGGCGCCGATGGCGGCACCGAAGCCACCGCTGATCAACAGGCTCAGCGCGACGCCGGCGCCCAGGATCAACAGCCACACCGGCTTGGTCAGCTTGCCCGCCGCCGTGTAGGCGTCCGGTCGCTGCATCGCAGCATGGATGAACGAGTACAGCCCCACGAGGGCCACCAGAATGCCCAGGCCAAAAAGAATGGCACCCGCCAGGTTTGCAAGCATCACACTTGCAGCCTAGGCGGGTGCCATCGAAGTTGGCGAACCTACTTCTGGGTGACCTTCTTGGCCGGGGCCTTCTTGGCGGCCGGGGCGGCCGCCTTCTTGGCCGGCGCCTTCTTTGCCGGAGCCTTCTTGGCCGGGGCGGCCTTGGCCGGGGCGGCCTGCTCGGCACGCTTGGGCAGCTCCACGCCGACCAGCTTGGCGGCCCGCTCGCCGACCGCGCGGGTCTGGCTGGCGACGGTGCCCAGCGCATCCTGGGTCAGCTCGACGGCCTGGTCGGTGACCTCTTCGACGCGCGAGGCGGCCTCTTCCAGCGCGGGCTGGTTGCGCAGTCGCTCCAGGGCGGCCTCACCGCGCTCGACCAGCTTGTTGTACTGGCTCTGCGCCTCGTCGGCGTACTTGTCGGCCAGCTTGCGCAGCTCCTCGGGGGTCAGCTTGTCGCGCAGCTCGTCGAACTGGCCGGGCAGGTCCTCCTGCAGCTTGGTCAGCCGGGCCCGGCTTTCCTCGACGCGGGTGCCGGCGTCGGTGCGGGCGTCGCCGGCGCGGTCGCGCAGGGTCTCGACGATCTCGTTGACCTTGGCCAGGGCCAGGTCGGCGGCGCCGACCGCGGCGAGCAGCGGGGCCTTGAGGTCTTCGATGGTGGGCTGGTTCTTCTCAGACATGGCGTTTCCTTTCAGATAGTGGACGGTTGCGCGGCTGGCGCGTCTGCGGTGTCGAGCTGTCCGGCGTCGGCCGCTGCGGCCTCGGCTTCGGCTTCCGCTTCGTTCTGCTGACAGAACGACGTGTAGATGTCGAGCAGCACCTGCTTCTGCCGTTCGGTGATCGCGGTATCGGTGACGATCGCGTCGCGGACTTTGCTGCCCTCGCTGGGTTCGAGGATCCCGGCCTGCACGTAGAGCACCTCGGCGGACACACGCAGTGCCTTGGCGATCTGATTGAGCACATCAGCCGACGGTTTGCGCAGCCCCCGCTCGATCTGGCTGAGATAGGGGTTGCTGACTCCGGCCTTCTCCGCGAGTTGGCGCACCGACACCTGCGCCGCCTCGCGTTGGGTCCGGATGTAGCTGCCGATATCAGAGGCAGCGTTGACCACGACGCCGGCAAGATTTTCGTCCTGCGTCATGATGGTCCCTCGATCCGTCGGTTTGTGGCTGACGAATCAACGGTAAACACGGAGTGCTAACTATTGCAAGCACTCTGCTAGCAGTCTCAGAAAAGTAGCTGGGCCACCGTGTAGATGGCCAAGCCGGCCAACGACCCCACCACGGTGCCGTTGATCCGGATGAACTGCAGGTCACGGCCCACATGGAGCTCGATCCGGCGGCTCGCCTCGTCGGCGTCCCAGCGCTCGATCGTCTCCGTGATGATGGCTGTGATCTCCGTCCCATACTGGGAAACGAGGTGCTGGGCGCCCCGGATGATCCAGGCGTCGACCTTGCCGCGCAGCTCGGCATCGTCGCGCAGCGACTCCCCGATGCGGACCACGGTGTCGGCCACCCGGGCGCGCAGCGTCGAAGACGGATCCTCGACGTTCTCCAGCAGGATCCGCTTGGCCGCGCCCCAGGCCGTCTCGGCGGCACGGGCCACCTCGTCGCGCGCCATGATCTGTTCCTTGACGTTCTCGGCGCGCTGAATCGTCGCATCGTCGTTCTGCAGGTCGGCGGCGAACTCGAAGAGAAACTTGGTGGCCGAGCGACGCAGCTCGTGGTTGGGATCGCGGCGCACCTTGTCGGTGAAGTCCATCAACTCCCGGTGGATGCGGTCACCGACGAGGTGATCGACCCAGCGTGGCGACCAGGTGGGCGAATCCCGCTCGATCACCCGCTCGATGACCTCACCGGAGTTCAGCGACCACTGGAAGGCGCGATCGGCCAGCAGCTGGATCAGCGCCTCCTGCCTGCCCTCGTCGAGCAGACTGGTCAGCACCCGGCCGATCGGCGGGCCCCACTTCGGTTCGGCGATGCGCTTGACGATCATCCGGTCCAGCACCTGCTGGACGTCCTCGTCGCGCAGCATCTCCACCAGCACCCGCAGCACCGTCGAGACCTCGGCGGCCACCCGTTCGGCGTTGCGCTCGTCGGCCAGCCACTTGCCGGTGCGGGATGCCACATCGGCATCGCGGAGCTTGGTGGCGATCACTTCGGCGGACATGAAGTTCTCCCGCACGAAGGTGCCCAGACCCTCACCGAGCTGATCTTTCTTGCGTTTGATGATCGCGGTGTGCGGGATCGGGATACCGAGGGGATGCTTGAAGAGTGCGGTCACCGCAAACCAGTCGGCCAGCGCCCCGACCATTCCCGCCTCCGCGGCGGCCCGGACATACCCGACCCAGGGCGCGGCCCCGCGCGATTGCAGCCAGGTGCACACCAGGAAGATCACCGTGGCCCCGACCAGGAATCCCAGTGCCACGCCCTTCATCCGGCGCAGCGCTACGCGGCGTTCTTCATCGGCCGCGGAGTCGGCTCCGGCCAGCGATTCAGCGAAACTCGTGTGTACCACCCCACCATCATCCGCTACCGCGCCGGCGGCCCGTCCACCGTAGTATCAAGGCGACCTAGTGAACGGAATTTCGCGACTGTGGCACAGCAGAGCTCAGCGGCCGTGAAGACAGACGGCCGTAAACGGCGCTGGCATCAGCACAAAGTCGAACGGCGCAACGAGCTCGTCGACGGCACGCTGGAGGCCATCCGGCATCGTGGCGCCAATGTGAGCATGGATGAGATCGCCGCCGAGATCGGCGTCTCCAAGACCGTGCTCTACCGGTATTTCGTCGACAAGAACGACCTGACGACCGCGGTGATGATGCGGTTCGCCCAGACCACCCTGATCCCGAACATGGCCGCCGCGCTGTCGACCAACCTCGACGGCTATGCCCTTGTGCGCGAGATCATCCGGGTCTACGTGGACACCGTGGCCGCCGAGCCCGAGCCGTACCGCTTCGTGATGTCCAACAACTCGTCGGCTCGCACCAAGGCCATCAACGACTCCGAGCAGATCATCGCCCGCATGCTCGCGGTGATGCTGCGCCGCCGGATGCAGGCCGCCGGCATGGACACCGGCGGCGTGGAGCCGTGGGCGTTCCACATCGTCGGCGGGGTGCAGCTGGCCACCCACTCGTGGATGTCGAACCCGCGGATGAGCACCGATCAGCTGATCGACTATCTGGCAATGCTGTCCTGGAGCGCGCTACGCGGGATCGTCGAGGTCGGCGGCTCGCTGGAGAAATTCAACTCGCAGGCCCATCCCTCGCCCACGCTGCCGTCGCACCTGCTTGACTGAGATGCTGTGAGCCAGGACAACACCTCGGAACTGTCGAAGCTGTGGAGCCATGAGCCCCACTCGTACCTGAGATTCCGGCCCGGGGACAAGGTCTCCGAGATCGACGCCGAGGCCACACCGGGGTTCACCGGTTCCAAGTCCGACGCGCCGGCCCTGGCCGCCGAGCGCGGTGAGCGGTTCGCCGGCCTGCAGGAGATGCTGTACGCCAACAGTCGCAGTGGCGACAGGCGTTCGGTGCTGCTGGTGCTGCAGGGCATGGACACCGCCGGTAAAGGCGGCATCGTCAAACACGTTGTCGGAGCGGGCAATCCGCAGGGTATCCAGTACACCAGCTTCGGCAAGCCCACACCCGAGGAGCTTTCGCACCACTATTTGTGGCGGATCAACAAGGCGTTGCCGTCGGCCGGCCACATCGGCGTCTTCGATCGGTCACACTACGAGGACGTGCTGATCGTGCGCGTGCACAACCTGGTGCCGCCGGATGTCTGGGGTGCGCGCTACGACGAGATCAACGCGTTCGAGCGCGAACTCGTCGACGCCGGGACCACCATCGTCAAGGTCGCGATGTTCGTCTCGCTCGACGAGCAGAAGCAGCGGCTGGCCGACCGCCTCGATCGCCCGGACAAATACTGGAAGTACAACCCCGCCGACATCGACGAGCGGCTGAAATGGCCGCTGTATCAGGAGGCGTACCAGGCGATGCTGGACAAGACCTCCACCGAGTACGCGCCCTGGTACATCGTGCCGTGCAACCGGAAGTGGTACAGCCGGTTGGCCGTTCTCGAGCTGATGATCGAGGCGCTCAAGAGCCTGGACCTGCAGTGGCCGCCGGCCGAGTTCGACGTCGAGGCCGAGAAGAAGCGGTTGGCTTCTGCCTGACTTCGGCGCCGAGACTACGGTTTGTGGCGCGTTTCGGGCGATTCGACGGCAAAACCCGTAGTCTCGCCGAGGCGGGCGGCCCTACTTGACGAGGGTGAACTGCCCGATGTTGGTGATGCCGCGGCGGAAGAAGTCGGCGCACCCGACCAGGTACTTCATGTACCGGTCGTAGACCTCCTGGCCCTGCATGGCGATTGCCTCGTCCTTGGCCGCTTCCAGATTGGCCGCCCACATGTCCAGGGTGCGGGCGTAATGCGGCTGCAGCAGGTGGATGCGCTGCAGATCGAAGCCCGAATCGGCGGCCAGCTTCTCGATGTCCTCGACGGCGGGCAGCTGTCCGCCCGGGAAGATCTCCTCACCGATGAACTTCATGAACTTCAGGTCACTGAGGGTGACCTTGATGCCGTTGGTGCGGAAGAACTCCTGGGTGTGGGCCAGGATGGTGTGCAGCAGCATCCGGCCGTCGCTGGGCAGGATGTTGTAGGCCCGCTCGAAGAACAGCGGGTAGCGCTCGGCCTTGAACGCTTCGAACGCACCGATGGACACGATGCGGTCGACGGGCTCGTCGAACTCCTCCCAGCCCTGCAGCCGGATGTCGATGCTGCGGTTGGTGTCGATCTTGGCCAGCCGCTCACGGGCGTACTCGGACTGCGCCTTGCTCAGCGTGATACCGATGACGTTCACGTCGAACTGGGTGAGCGCGCGCTCCAACGCGCCGCCCCAGCCGCACCCGATGTCCAGCAGGGTCATACCGGGCTCCAGGGCGAGTTTGCCCAGCGCCAGGTCGAACTTGGCGTTTTGCGACTCGTCGAGGTTCATGTCCTCGCGCTCGTAATAGCCACAGGTGTAGCCCATGGTGGGCCCGAGGAACAGTGCGAAGAAGTCGTTGGAGATGTCGTAGATGGACTGCGACTCCTCGTAGTACGGCTCCAACTCGGACTCAACCTTTGACATACGAAAGCAACCCCTGGTGTCGACCACATTTGATGCGTGAGGGACCGATGACCCGGTGCCCCCACACCGCATTGGATGACTCTACCTCATTTAGCCTGGCTAACATCTTAGTTGACCTCAGTAAGTGTAGAAGCCCTGCCCCGACTTCTTACCGAGCTGACCGGCCTCGACCATCCGCAACAACAGCGGCGGCGGACCGTACAGGGGCTCCTTGAACTCTTCGTACATCTTGTCCGCGATCAGCTTGAGCGTGTCCAGGCCCACCAGATCCGACAGCCGCAGCGGGCCCATCGGATGCGACAGTCCGCCGACCACCGCCTTGTCGACGTCCTCGACGGAGGCAAAACCACTCTCCACCATGCGGATCGCCGCGAGCAGGTAGGGCACCAGCAGCGCGTTGACCACGAAACCGGACCGGTCCCCGCAGCGCACGACCTGCTTGCCGAGGGCCTCCCCGGCGAACTGCTCGACCCGCGCGAGCGCGGCGTCGCTGGTGACCAGCGTGGAGATCAACTCGACCAGCGGCAGCACCGGCACCGGGTTGAAGAAGTGCAGCCCGAGCACACGCTGCGGGTTCTTGGTCGCCGCCGCGATCTTCATGATCGGGATGCTGGACGTGTTCGATGCCAACACCGCGTCGGGATCGGTGACGATGGCGTCGAGCTCGGCGAAGACCTTCGTCTTGACCTTGTCGTCCTCGATGATCGCCTCGATGACCAACTGGCGGTCGGCGAACTCACCGAGATCGGTGGTGAAGGACAGTCGCGCCAGCGCCGCATCGCGGTCGGCCTCGCTGAGCTTGCCCTTGGCCGCGGCCCGTTCCAGCGAGGCGGTGATCCGTGCCTTGCCGGCGTCCAGGTACTCGGCGGCGGGCTCGTAGACGATCACCTGGGCGCCCGCCTTGGCGCACACCTCGGCGATACCGCCGCCCATCTGTCCGGCGCCGACGACGCCGACCCGCTCGATCCGTTCCGTACTCATCCGCTCTCCCTCAGACTCCCGATACGGCGTCAGGCCCCGCCCGAATGCACGGACGGGGCCTGACGTTATCAACACGTGCCTACGGCGCGTTCAGTGGAACTGACCCTCTTCGGTCGAACCGGCCAGCGCGGTGGTCGAGCTGGTCGGGTCCACGGTGGTGGCGATCTTGTCGAAGTAGCCGGCACCGACCTCGCGCTGGTGCTTGGTGGCGGTGTAACCGCGCTCCTCGGCGGCGAACTCGCGCTCCTGCAGCTCGACGTAGGCCTTCATCTGCTCACGGGCGTAGCCGTGGGCCAGGTCGAACATCGAGTAGTTCAGGGCGTGGAAGCCGGCCAGCGTGATGAACTGGAACTTGAAGCCCATCGCGCCCAGCTCGCGCTGGAACTTGGCGATGGTGTCGTCGTCGAGGTGCTGCTTCCAGTTGAACGACGGCGAGCAGTTGTAGGACAGCATCTGGTCCGGGAACTCGCTCTTGACGCCCTCGGCGAACTTCTTGGCCAGCTCGAGGTCCGGGGTGCCGGTCTCCATCCAGATCAGGTCGGCGTACGGCGCGTAGGCCTTGGCGCGGGCGATGCACGGCTCCAGGCCGTTCTTCACGCGGTAGAAGCCCTCGGCGGTGCGGTCACCGGTGATGAACGGCTGATCGCGCTCGTCGACATCGGAGGTGATCAGGGTGGCGGCCTCGGCATCGGTGCGGGCGATGACCAGGGTGGGAACGTCAGCCACGTCAGCCGCGAGGCGGGCCGAGGTCAGGGTGCGGATGTGCTGCTGGGTCGGGATCAGCACCTTGCCACCGAGGTGGCCGCACTTCTTCTCCGAAGCCAGCTGGTCCTCCCAGTGCGAACCGGCGACACCGGCCGCGATCATGGCCTTCTGCAGCTCGTAGACGTTGAGCGCGCCACCGAAACCGGCCTCGCCGTCGGCGACGATCGGGGCCAGCCAGTTCTCCACCGAGCGATCACCCTCCACCTTGGCGATCTGGTCGGCGCGCATCAGCGCGTTGTTGATGCGACGGACGACCTGCGGCACCGAGTTGGCCGGGTAGAGGCTCTGGTCGGGGTAGGTGTGGCCGGACAGGTTCGCGTCACCGGCGACCTGCCAACCCGACAGGTAGATGGCCTTGAGGCCGGCACGGACCTGCTGGACGGCCTGGTTACCGGTCAGCGCGCCCAGCGCGTTGACGTAGTCGAGTTCGTGCAGCTGGTCCCACAGCACCTCGGCGCCGCGGCGGGCCAGGGTGTTCTCCTCGACGACGGTGCCCTGCAGCGCGACGACGTCGGCGGGGGTGTAGGTGCGGGTGATGCCCTTCCAGCGGGGGTTGTGGTCCCAATCGTGCTGGATCTGCTCCGGGCTCTTCGGCGTGCCAACGGTGGACATGGCTGCTCCCTAATCGATGTGGCAATCGGTTTTTTGTTAACGCTGCAGCGGTTTCGCTGAGCTGATAAACCGAGGATGCCTCATCACATATCCGCAGGTCCACCCGTTTAACTTGCCAACTTTCTCCAACCCGTCATGCCAAGTTGTTAAGTTTGCAAATCATGTCGAGTGCTTTACCGGTTCAGAACTTACTGGCCGGTAGCCGGTTTGCGCTGGTCAGTACGCCCGTACTGTTAAAACTCGGCGATCACCGCGGGAAGATCGCCGCGACCGCTTTTGTCTCGTCGCCGACGGCATATGTGAGCGTTGTAACAGTCCGGTCGGCGAGCTCGGCGCCGAATTTGTCGGTCGAACCGGCCGGGTAGGTGTGCCTGATGATCTCCAGGTCGTCGCCGAGTGCCACCGGCAGATCGTGCTCGATGGTCACCCGCAGGGGGCGCTGCACCAGATCCGGGCGCGTTCCCAGGAAGTCCTCGACGACGCTCCAGTACACCGAGTTGTTCATGTGGTCGAAGATGTCGATATCGCTGACCCGCACCGGGTAGCGGCGGATCTCCTCGGCGTCGTCGCGGGCACCGGCGCTCAGGTAGGCCTTCCAGCGCAGCCGGTTGACGTCGGTGGTGCGTTGCAACCCGGCCAGGAAGTCATCGGAGATACGGGCCGGCCCCTGGGTCTCGCGGTTGATGTTGATCCAGAAGGCCTCGGATTCCATCAGTCCGCCACGGCGTCCGTCGATCCGGACCCGCATCTCACACCAGCGGTTCGATGTTCCCGAACACCACCGCCGCAACCGCAGCGTGTCCTTGAACTCGATCGGCTCGACCAGATCGACCATGGTGCGGCGGACGATCCACAGCGGATGGGTCTCCTCATAACCCATCTCACGCAATTGATCCGAGCCGATGTCCTGGATGTGCCGGGTGGCCGCGTCGAATTTGAGCCTGCCGGTCCGGTCCACATCGGCGACGCGCAACGGCCACTGCGTGTCGAACACGTCGGGGTGCGGATCGGGTACGGGCATCATCGTCTTGGCCAAGCCGGTCATGGTTCCAATATGGTCTGCGAAGAATGCAAAGCCAACCTTTGCAACGGTCATTACCCTGGACAGGTGGCCAAGACCTTCGTCGGATCCCGGGTTCGGCAGCTCCGCCGGGAACGCGGCTTCAGCCAGGCCGCCCTGGCGCAGATGCTCGACATCTCCCCCAGCTACCTCAACCAGATCGAGCATGACGTCCGGCCCCTGACCGTGTCGGTGCTGCTGCGCATCACCGAGGTGTTCGGCGTGGACGCCGGCTTCTTCGCCTCCCAGGACGACACCCGGCTGGTTGCCGAACTGCGCGAGGTCACCCTGGACCGCGATCTCGACATCGACATCGACCCGGCCGAGCTCGCCGACGTCGTCAGCGCCCATCCCGCCATCGCCCGGGCCATGGTCAGCCTGCACCAGCGCTATCGGCTCACCACCACCCAGCTGGCCGCCGCCACCGAGGGCCGGTTCAGTGCATCCGAGTCCGGCTCCGGTGCCATCACCATGCCGCACGAAGAGGTGCGCGACTATTTCTACCAACGTCAGAACTATCTGCACGAACTCGACACCGCCGCAGAGGATCTCACCATCCGGATGCGCATGCACCGGGCCGAGCTGACCCGCGAGCTGTCCGACCGGCTGACCCGGGTCCACGGGGTGCGCATCGTGCGGCGCATCGACCTGGGCGAGGGTGTGCTGCACCGCTTCGACCCGCAGACCCGGACCCTGGAGGTCGGCGGGCACCTGTCCAGCGGCCAGTTCGTCTTCAAGCTGGCCGCCGAACTGGGATTGCTGGAGTTCGGCGACCTGGTCGACAAACTGGTCGACGACGGCCACTTCACCAGCGACGAGTCCCGCACGCTGGCCCGGCTGGGCCTGGCCAACTATTTCGCCGCCGCAATCGTGTTGCCCTACCGGCAATTTCACGAGATCGCCGGATCCTTCCGCTATGACGTCGAGCGGCTCTCGGCGTTCTACGCGGTGTCCTACGAGACCATCGCGCACCGACTGTCCACCCTGCAACGGCCCGACATGCGCGGGGTGCCGCTGTCCTTCGTGCGGGTGGACCGGGCCGGCAACATGTCGAAGCGCCAGTCCGCGACCGGTTTCCACTTCTCCTCCAGCGGCGGCACCTGCCCGCTGTGGAACGTCTACGAGACCTTCGCCAACCCCGGCAAGATCCTGGTGCAGATCGCCCAGATGCCCGACGGCCGCAACTACATGTGGGTGGCCCGCACCGTGGAGCGCCGCGCGGCGCGCTACGGCCAGCCCGGCAAGACGTTCGCGATCGGGCTGGGCTGCGAGCTGCGCCACGCGCACCGGCTGGTCTACTCCGAGGGGCTGGATCTGGCCGGTGACCCCAACATCTCGGCCACCCCGATCGGTGCGGGCTGCCGGGTCTGCGAGCGCGACAACTGCCCGCAGCGGGCCTTCCCCGCACTGGGCAAGGCGCTCGACCTCGACGAGCACCGCAGCACGGTGTCCCCGTATCTGGTGCGCAGTACCTAGACTCGGGTCCGTGAGCGCCGACACCGCCCCTGCCCGTATCCCGCCCGGCGGATTCCGTGAGCTCGGCCCGTTGAACTGGGCCATCGCCAAGGCGGGCGCCCGCGGTATCCGGGCCCCCAAGTTCCACCTGTTCAACGTGCTGGGCCAGCACCGGCTGCTGTTCCTGGCCTGGCTGCCGTTCTCGGGCTACCTGCTCTACGCGGGCAAGCTGGACCGCAAGGATGCCGAACTGGTGATCCTGCGGGTGGGGCACCTGCGTAACTGCGAGTACGAGCTGCAGCAGCACCGTCGGCTGGCGCGCAGCCGCGGCCTCAAGGCCGATATCCAGGCGGCCATCTTCGAGGGTCCCGACGCCGAGGGACTGGCCCCGCATCAGCGGGTGCTCATCACCGCCACCGACGAGTTCGTCGTCACCCGGTCCATGTCGGCCGAGACCTGGACCGCGCTGTCCAAGCTCTACAACCGCGCCCAGATCATCGAATTCTGCACGCTGGCAGGCCAATACGATGCACTGGCCGCCACCATGGAGACGCTGCGGATCCCGCTGGACTTCCCGGACTGAGCTCTCAGCACAGGGCGCCCGAGGCCACCACCCGGTCGCCACCGAGCGCCTTGGCCTCGTACATCGCCCGGTCCGCGGCCGGGATGACCTCGTGCAGACCCGACCCGGGTTCGGTGCAGACCGCGACCCCGATGCTGACGGTGACGGGCGGTTCGGCCTGCGCGGCGACCGCGGCCCGGATCCGTTCGGCCAACCCCACGACCTGGTCCGCCGAGATGCGATCGACCACCAGGAACTCCTCGCCGCCCCAGCGCACCACCACCGCGTGCGGGCAGACGCTCGCGCGGATGCGCCGCGCGGTGCGGATCAGCACCTCGTCGCCGACCGCGTGCCCGAGATTGTCGTTGACGCTCTTGAACCCGTCGACGTCGATCAGCAGGGCGCACAGGTCGGTGCCCGCGGCCGCGCCCTCGTTGAGCCGGCGCACCGCGACATCGACACCGCGCCGGTTGGTCAGCTCGGTCAGCGGATCGGTCAGCGACTGGATGGAGCTGCCCTGCAGCAGCCAGAACCCGAACTGCAGGGCGGGCAGGATGAACACCGTGACGGCCAGCGCGATGACCGCCCGCGAGACGGCCACCTGCAGCCCGTGCTCGGAGGTGTCGATCACCATCCACACCGCGATGCCGACGACCGACACCACGCACCACAGGATGTGCGCGAGGTGCAGCCGCGGGCCGTGGAAGAACACCACGTAACCACCGGCGCAGAGCAGGATCGGGATGCCCGACATGGCCAGGTTGGGGTCGCCGAACAGCAGCGCCGACAGCGTCATGATCACATCGACGTAGACGACCAGCACGGCCGAGGCCCGGGCGGTCGGCCAGGGGCGCAGGGCCCAGCGCGCCGCCCAGGCCAGCGAACCGACCGACACCACCGCCCAGCCCAGCCGGATCAGCGGGCTGTCGTTGACCGGCGGGAGGAACGCGTTCACCGCGGCGAGCAGCCCCATGACCGCGCCGATGCCCGCGATCAGCTGCCGCAGGACGGGCAGCAACCCCCGGTTGCGCAGGAACTCGATTCGCCACTGGTAGTCGTCACGCTGGCGCCACCACTGAAGGAGCAGGTCACTGCGTCCCCCGTCGCCCACACCGACATTCTTGCAAATTCGCTACCCGGCGTCCCGGAACTGGTCGACAGCTACAGATAGGTGACGGCCAGCACCGTCAGCGTCAGCAGCACCGGCGCGACCGGCACCGACCAGAGGAATGCCGTGCGAACCTGATCCTTGCGCTGGTAGGCCCGCCAACCCAGCAGCGAGACACCGGCGGCCAGGACCGCGATGACCCCGGACACGACCAGCACCCAGAACGCGACGTCGCTGGTGTTGATCGCCAGCGAGATCGCGACCAGCCACAGCATGTGGCCGATCACCAGACCGCCGATGGCGGCGACGATCACTGCCCGGGTCGGCACGCGCTACCCGTCAGAAGTTGATCATGTGGCCGGCCAGGCCGTGGATGGCTTCCTGCAGCGCCTCGGACAGCGTCGGGTGGGTGTGCACGTTGCGGGTCAGCTCATTGACCGTGAGATCCCACTTCTGGGCCAGCGTCAGCTCCGGCAGCAGCTCGGAGACGTCCGGACCGATCAGGTGCCCGCCCAGCAGCTCGCCGTACTTGGTGTCGGCGATCAGCTTGACGAAGCCGGTCGGGTCGGCCAGGCCGTGCGCCTTGCCGTTGGCGGTGAAGGGGAACTTGGCCACCTTCACGTCGTAGCCCTCGTCGCGGGCCTGCTCTTCGGTGAGGCCGAAGCTGGCCACCTGCGGCTGGCAGAACGTGGCGCGCGGCATCATCCGGTAGTCACCCAGCGTCAGCGTCTCGGCGTCACCGATGGTCTCGGCGGCGACCACGCCCTGCGCCTCGGCGACGTGGGCGAGCTGCAACTTGCTGGTGACATCGCCGATCGCGTAGATGTGCGGCACGCTGGTGCGCATGTGGTCGTCGATGTCGATGGCCTTGCGCTCGGTCAGCGCGACCCCGGTGTTCTCCAGGCCGTAGCCCTCGATGTTGGGGGCGAAGCCGATGGCCTGCAGGACCTTGTCGGCCTTGAGCTCGTCGGTCTTACCGTCCTTGCTCACCGTGACGGTGACCTCGCTACCGGAATCCTCGATCGATTCGACCTTGGTGCCGGTCAGGATCTTCACGCCCAGCTTCTTGTACTGCTTCTCGATCTCCTTGGAGACCTCGGCATCCTCGTTGGGCAGCGCACGCGGCAGGAACTCGACGATGGTGACGTCGACGCCGTAGTTCTTCATCACGTAGGCGAACTCCATGCCGATGGCACCGGCGCCGGCGATGATGATCGACCCGGGCAGCTCGCGGGTCATGATCTGCTTCTCGTAGGTGACGACGTTCTCGCTCAACGAGGTGCCCGGCACCAGGCGCACCGACGAGCCGGTGGCGATGATGGCGTTGTCGAAGGTGACCTTTTCGGTGCCGCCCTCGTTCAGGTCGACCGTGATCGAGTTGGCGTCGTCGAATTTGCCGTAGCCGTGGATCTCGGTGATCTTGTTCTTCTTCATCAGGAAGTGCACGCCGGCGACGCGACCGTCGGCGACCTTGCGGCTACGGTCGAAGGCGGCTCCGAAATCGAAGCTGGCCTCCCCGGAGATGCCGAAGGTCTTGGCCTCCTTGTGGAAGATGTGGGCCAGTTCGGCGTTGCGCAGCAGCGCCTTCGAAGGGATGCACCCGACGTTCAGGCAGACGCCGCCCCAGTACTTGGGTTCGATGATCGCGGTGTTGAGGCCGAGTTGGGCAGCGCGGATGGCCGCCACGTATCCGCCGGGGCCGGCTCCGAGTACGACGACGTCATAGTGGGTCACGGACACCACCTTATCTCCGGTGGCACGACGGGCCGGATGGCGACCGCGATTGGGCGCGGGGCAAGATGGGTACGCCCAGTCGAGCAAAAACCCATCCGGGTGTCCGGCTGTTCCGAATACCTTTAGATGTGTCGCTCCTCGACCAGGAAGGCGAGCTTGATGCCGAAGAATATGACCCCACATTTCGAGGATGTGCAGGCGCATTACGACTTGTCAGATGAGTTTTTCAAGTTGTTCCTCGACCCCACCCAGACCTACAGCTGCGCTTACTTCGAGCGCGACGGCATGACGCTGGAAGAGGCCCAGTACGCCAAGATCGACCTCGCTCTCGGCAAACTCGGCCTCCAACCAGGCATGACGCTGCTCGACATCGGCTGCGGCTGGGGCGCCACGATGCGCCGAGCGGTGGAGAAGTACGACGTCAACGTCGTGGGGCTGACCCTGTCCAAGAATCAGGCCGCCCACGTGCAGAAGCGCTTCGACGAGATGGACTCCGCCCGCGACCGTCGGGTGCTGCTGCAGGGCTGGGAGCAGTTCAGCGAACCCGTCGACCGCATCGTGTCCATCGGCGCCTTCGAGCACTTCGGATTCGACCGCTACCGCGACTTCTTCCGGATGACCTATGAGGCGTTGCCCGATGACGGCGTGATGCTGCTGCACAGCATCTGCAACTACAGCCGCGAGGCCGCCGAGGCCAAGGGGCTGCCGCTGACGATGGAGGGCATCCGCTTCGCGAAGTTCATCGCCGAGGAGATCTTCCCGGGTGGTCGGCTGCCGTCGATCGACATGGTCAAGGACTACGCGACCGAGGGCGGCTTCACCCTCACCCGTGAGCATTCCCTGCAGCCGCACTACGCCATCACGTTGGACCGGTGGGCCGAGGCGCTGGAGGCCCGGCGCGCCGAAGCCATCGAGATCCAGTCCCAGGAGGTCTACGACCGGTACATGAAGTACCTCGTCGGCTGCGCCAACCTGTTCCGCAACGGCCAGATCGACGTCGTGCAGTTCACCCTGGCGAAGGGCGCGCAAGGCTGATCGTCCGGTCGGCCACCGGGGCGAGCAGGTCCGGGTCGTGACTGACCAGGACCACCGCCGCGCCGGCGGCGGCGATCTCGCGCAGTAGGGCCGCCACCGCGGCCGCGGCGATCGGATCCAGCATCGATGTGGGCTCGTCACACAGCACGACGCCCGCGGCCTGGGCCAGCACCCGGGCCAGACAGGCCCGCTGCAGCTGCCCATCGCTGACCTGCCCGGGGTAGCGGGCCAGCAGATCCGGATCCAGCCCCACCCGGGTGCCGAGCCCGTCGACACCGGCCGACGCCCCGCGGATGGTCGCCGGTTCGGCGATGATCTGGCGCAACGTCCAGCGTGGATTGCAGACCAGCCGGGGATGCTGGGCCAGCAGCGCCACGGCCCCCTTGCCCGGTACCGGTTCCGTCCCGTAGCGCACCCGGCCGGCGTCGGGTTGCTGCAATCCGGCCAGCACCCGCAGCAAGGTCGTCTTGCCGCTGCCCGAGGGGCCGCCCACCCCGGAAATCGCGCCGGCAGGGGCCTCCAGGTCGACGGCGTCGAGCACCGTCCGGCTACCGAAACGCACCGTGATCTGTTGCGCGCAAACATCACTCATGCCAGCAGCGCCTCGACGTAGGGGTCCGCGCTGCGCTGCGCCGCACCGAACGGCCACCGGCCGAGCACCGCACCGCGCCGCATCACCGCGATATCGGCGCACACCGCCGCCCGCCGCAGCGACGGCACATCGTGGGTGATCACCAGCACGCCGGCCCCGGCCTCGGCCGCCGCCCCGAGCAGCCGCCAGATGTGCGCGGCGTTGGCCGGGTCCAACGCCGAGGTCGGCTCGTCGGCCAGCAGCAGTCGCGGGCGGCCTGCCAGTGCCGCGGCGATCGCGGCGCGCTGGGCCATCCCGCCGGACAGTTCGAACGGGTAGCGGTGCAGCGCGTCCGACGGCAGCGCGACCGTCTCGCACAGACGTTCCGGAGACCGGTCGGCGCCCAGCCGCGCGCAGATCTCGGCGAGCTGGGACCCCAGCGTGCGGACCGGGGTGAACGAGGTCGCCGCCGATTGCGGCACCACACCGATGTGCCTGCCGCGTAGCAGGCGCCAGCGCTTCTCGTCGGCGTGACCCAGCTCGACACCGCCGACCGACACCCGGCCGGTGACCGTCGACCCGGGCGGCAGCAGCCCGGCCAGCGCCGCGGCCACCAGGGACTTGCCACAGCCGGACTCGCCGACCAACGCGGTCACCGCACCGGCCGGCACGTCCAGGTCGACGGCGTCGAGCACCCGGACCCGGTCGGCGCCGCGGCCCCGGCGGATCGCGATGTCGACCGTCAGGCCGGACAGTCCGGCCGCCCGGCCGTTCACCACACCTGCCCCACCGGAGGACGGTGCCGGTTGCGTGCGCCGGCACCGACGGCGGCGAAGGCCAGGGCGGTGCCGACCAACGCGGCGGCCGGCACCGCCAACGTCCACCACGCCCCGGTCAGGATGTCACCGCGGGCCTGGCTGAGCAGGGTGCCGAGGCTGGCCCGGTCCGGGGACAACCCGACACCCAGGAAGGACAGCGTCGACTCATGCCAGACCGCGTGCGGGAGCAGCAGCACCATCGCGACCAATGCCTGGCCGGTGACCGCGGGGATCAGATGCCGTCGCGCGACGAACCACCGCGACGCGCCGGCCAACCGCGAGGTCTGCACCCAGCCGGCGTCGGCCACCGCGAGCAGTTCGGCGCGCACCACCCGGGCCACCGCGGGCCAGTGGGTCAGCGCGATGGAGGCGATGATCGCCAGCGGCGCCCCGCGCCACATGGCGGCGATGACGATGCCGACGACCAGGTGCGGCAGCGCGTTGAACCCGTCGACCAACCGCATCACCACCGCGTCGAACCAGCCGCCGAGCGTCGCCGCGACAACCCCGATCAGCAGTCCCAGCAGGGTGGCCACCACCGCGCACACCGCCGCGATCAGCAGCGACACCCGCAGACCCTCGGCGGTGCGGACCAGCAGGTCGTACCCGAAGTGATCGGTCCCCGCCGGGTGCGCCGCGCCCGGCGGGCGCAACGCGGCGGAGAAGTCGGCCACCTGCTCACCGGCGAGCAGCGGGATGACCAGCGCGGCCAGCGCGATGCTCGCCAGCGTGATCGACGGCCACTTCATCGACATGCTGCGCTCACGCTCGCATCCGGACCCGTGGATCGATCGCGACCGCAGCCGCGTCGGACAGCGCCGACCCGGCCAGCACCGCCAGTGCGGCACCGACCGTCAGCGCCGCGAGTAACGGAAAGTCCAGTGCGGCAGCAGATTCCACCAATACCGCGGCCATCCCCGGCCATCCGAACACGGTCTCCACCACCGCCGCGCCGGCGATGAGTTCGGGCAGCCGGGTGCCCAGCAGCGCCAGCGTGGGCAGCACCGACACCGGCGCCACGTGCCCTCGCAGCAGCGCCACGGAGTGCACCCCGCGTGCCCGCGCCGCACGCACCGCATCGGATTGCACGCCTGCCACCACCGCGGTGCGCGTGGTCAGCAGCAACCAGGGGAGCTGGGAGACGGTCAGCGCCACCCACGGCAGCACCGCGTACGGGAGCATGCCGGTCTCGGTGTACTCGGCCCCGGGCGCCACCGCCCCCGCGGCGGGCAGCCAGCGCAGGCCGATCGCGAAGATCAGCACCAGCGCCATCGCCACCACGAACGGCGGGACGGCGGCGAACACGACCGCGAGCCCGGTGCACAGCCGGTCCACCCACCCGCCGCGGCGCATGCCGGCGACACAGCCCAGCAGGATCGCCAAGACGGTGGCCGTCACCAGCGCCGCCCCGGAGAGCACCAGCGTGAACGGCAGGCGTTCGGCCAGCACCGTGGTGACGGGCAGGGACTGCGTGGAGGAGAAGCCCAGATCACCGCGGGCCACCCCGCCGATCCACTGCCACCAGGCCTGCCACCACGGGACGTCGGTGCCGTAGGCCTCGCGCATCGCCGCCCGCTGCGATTCGGTGGCGAACTGGTAGTTTCCGCCCAGCCGGCCGGCCAGTGGATCGAACGGCGAGCGCGCGGCCACCCAGAACATCGCCGCCGAGATGGCGACGGTCAGCGGTAGCGCGATCGCGGCGCGGACGCCGAGCAACCGCACCGCGGCCGGGCGGCTCATCGTCGCCAGGATGCGACGGCCCACCACGGTCCCCAACCGACTCCGTGGGAGTGCGGTTCCAGGATCGGCGCGCTCTGGCGCCAACCGAGGTCGCGGTAGGCGTAGGCGTGGTTGAGGAAGACCAGGAACACCTGCGACGGGGCGGCGGCATAGCTGGTCTGGACCTCGCGGTACAGCGCATCCTTGGCCGCACCCGAGGGTGCGGCGGCCGCCCGCGTCAGCAGATCGTCGAGCCCCGGCGCGGTGAAGTTCCCCGGGTTGGCGTACGGCGACGAGTCCGGCACCCGGGTGTGCAGGGTGTCGTGGACCTGCAGATCGATGCTGTAGGGCGTCGCCCCACCGCCGAGCACGACGGCGGCGTCGCCGAACCGGGTGTCGATCTCGTCCCAGCTGCTGCCCCGCGGGCGCACCTCGATGCCCAGCGGTGTCATCGCCGCCGCATACGCCACCGCCAGGTCGCGCCGCAGCGTGTCCTGGGCGTTGTAGAGCACCTCGAATCGGGCCTTTGCGCCGTTCTTCTCGCGAACACCATCGGTGCCGGTCCGCCAGCCGGCGCCGTCCAGCAGCGCGGCGGCGCGGTCGGGGTCGAAGTCGAATTCGGCGTCCGGGTTGTGGGCGGCGCCGTAGACCCCGGCCACCGGCGTGCTGGCCGCGCGCCCGTAACCGGCCAGCACGTCGCGCACCAGCGCCCCGCGGTCGATGCCGATGTTCATCGCCAGCCGGGCCGCGACGTCCGCGGTGAACGGGTTGCCCGCAGGCAGCGCGATACCGCGCCAGTCCGCGGACTGCACGCCCACCGTCTGGATGCCGTCGCGCCGGATCGAGTCGAGCAGCCGCGGCGGCAGGTTCGTCCCGTCGGCCGCCCCCGAGACCATCGCCTGTGCGCGCGCGTTGTCGTCGGGGGTGTAGCGGTAGACCACCCTCTTCACCTGCGCCGGCGCACCCCAGTAGTCGTCGCGGGCGACCATCACGGCCTGATCGGGTCGCAGACTCTCCAGGCGGTAGGGCCCGGTGCCGACCGGCTCGGTGTTGACGGCCCAGTCCGCGGCGGGTCCGCTCTCGACCTTCTCGGTGGGCAGGATGCCCAGTAGCAGGTACGGCCGCGGGTCGGCGGCGGTGTTCAGTTCGACGGTCACCGCGGACGGCCCGTCGGCCGCCAGGTTCACGATCGGTGCGATCGAGGTCGAGATCTGGGATGCCACCGCCGGGTCACGGACCGCCCGGTAGGTCGCCACGACATCGGCCGAGTCCAGGGCGCTGCCGTCGGAGAACCGCACCCCGGCCCGCAGCGGCACCCGCCACCGGTTCTCACCGAGCGGCTCGGGCGGGGCGTCGGCGAGCGCCGGGGTCAGGTCGGGCAGCACGTCGTCGACATCGGCAGCGGGCCGGTAGAGGCCGTCATAGAGCGGCGAGACACCGGTTTCGGCGTAGCCGTCGACCGGGTTGTAGCCGCCGAGTTCGTATCCGTCGGACAAGACGATCTGATCGGTGGCGGCCCCTGGCGCGGCACTGCTGCAGCCGGCGAGCAGGACAGCGCAGAGCACGGTCGCCGGCACCTTCATGTGTCCATCTGAACACATGAAGGGCAAAAGTTCAGCGCATGAGTCCCGGCACCGGGCAGGCCTCCGCGGCCTCGGCCACGATGCGGGTCTGCTCGTCGGCGGGGCGCTCCCCCGCCTCGTAGCGGGCCCCGGTGATCGGTGGCCGCGTCGCGAGCTCGGTGAGCTCGTCGTCGGTGAACACCCGTCCCCGGCTCAGGAACCGTTTGCCCTCCGGAGATTCCAGGCTGAACCCGCTGCCGCGGCCGGGCACCACGTCGATGATCAGCTGGGTGTGCTTCCAGACGTCGAACTGCGGACCGGAGATCCACACCGGTACCCCGGCGCCGACATCGAGGACGGCGAGCAGGATGTCACGGTCGCCGACGATGAAGTCGCCGTCGGGATAGCACATCGGCGACGAACCGTCGCAGCATCCACCGGACTGGTGGAACATCAACGCGCCGTGCTGGTTCTGCAAGGTGCGCAGCAGATCTGCGGCCGGCGCGGTGATCAGGGCTCGGCTGGTCATGTGCCAAGGCTACGCGCACGGTATGAATGTCTGTGTGACTTCTGCCGACTCCTCCGCGGACCCCTTCCTGTGGCTCGAAGACGTCACCGGCGACGAGGCGCTGGACTGGGTGCGCAGGCACAACGAACCCACCCTGGCCGAACTGCGTGACGAGCAGTTCGAGACCATGCGCACCGAGGCGCTCGACGTCCTCGACACCGATGCACGCATCCCCTATGTGCGCCGGCGCGGCGAATACCTCTACAACTTCTGGCGCGACGAGGCCAATCCGCGCGGACTGTGGCGACGCACCACGCTGGCGAGCTATCGCACCGAGAACCCGGACTGGGACGTGGTCATCGACGTCGATGCGCTGGCGGCCGCCGATGACACCAACTGGGTGTGGGCGGGCGCCGACGTCATCGAGCCGGACCACTCGCTGGCCCTGATCAGCCTGTCCCGGGGCGGGGCCGACGCCGCGGTGGTGCGCGAATTCGACATGCGCACACGCGAATTCGTCGTCGGCGGCTTCGAACTGGCGGAAGCCAAGACGCAGATCAGCTGGGCCGACGAGAACACCGTGCTGGTCGGCACCGACTTCGGCGAGGGGTCACTGACCGACTCCGGGTACGCCCGGCAGGTCAAGCGGTGGCGGCGCGGCACGCCGCTGGCCGATGCCGAGCAGGTGTTTGCCGGCGACCAGACCGATGTCATCGTCGCCGCCTCGGTGGACCGCACCCCCGGTCACGAACGGACCTTGATCAGCCGCGCGGTCGACTTCTTCAACGACGAGATCTACGAGTTGCGCGGCGCGGAACTGGTGCGCATCGACGCACCGACCGACGCATCGGTGTCGGTGCACCACAACTGGTTGCTCATCGAGCTGCGCACCGACTGGGACGACTATCGGGCAGGCTCGCTGCTGGCCGCGGACTACGCCGAGTTCACCTCCGGGACAAAGAATCTCACTGTCGTTTTCGAGCCGGACGCGCGGACCAGCCTGCACCAGTACTCCTGGACCCGGGACAAGCTGGTCGTCGTCACGCTGGTCGACGTGGCCAGCCGGGTACAGATCGTCACCCCGGGAACATGGACCTCGTCCGACCTGGCGGGGGTTCCACCCAACACCAACACGGTGATCGCCGGGGCCGACTCACACGGTGACGAGATCTTCCTGGACTCCAGCGGTTTCGTCACACCGTCAACGCTGTTGCACGGTACGGCGGACGGGCCGGTCAGCCCGATCAAGCAGGCGCCCGCCTTCTTCGATGCCGACAGCATCGAGGTGAGCCAACATTTCGCCACCTCGGCCGACGGGACCTCGATCCCCTACTTCGTGGTGGGACGCCCGGGCGCGAGCGGGCCGACCCTGCTCGGCGGGTACGGCGGCTTCGAGGTGTCGCGCACCCCCGGGTATGACGGTGTGCTCGGCCGACTGTGGCTGGCGCGCGGCGGCACCTACGTGTTGGCCAACATCCGCGGCGGCGGCGAATACGGGCCGGGCTGGCACACCCAGGCCATGCGCGCGGGCCGGCATCTGGTCGACGAGGATTTCGCCGCGGTGGCAAGCGATCTGGTGCAGCGCGGGGTGACGACGGTGGAGCGGTTGGGCGCCCAGGGCGGCAGCAACGGCGGACTGCTGATGGGCATCATGCTGACCCGCTATCCGGACCGTTTCGGCGCCCTGGTGTGCAGCGTGCCGCTGTTGGACATGAAGCGTTTCCACCTGCTGCTCGCGGGCGCATCCTGGGTGGCCGAGTACGGCAACCCCGACGACCCGGCGGATTGGGAGTTCATCTCGAAATATTCTCCCTACCAGAACATCTCGACCGACCGCGAGTACCCGCCCATTCTGATCACCACCTCCACGCGTGATGACCGGGTACACCCGGGGCATGCCCGCAAGATGACGGCGGCGCTCGAAGAGGCCGGGCACCCGGTGAGCTACTACGAGAACATCGAAGGCGGTCACGGCGGCGCGGCGGACAACTCCCAGGCGGCGTTCCGCTCCGCGTTGATCTACCGCTACCTGTGGCAGACGCTGGGCGGCTAGATGTCCGGCTTCACGGTGTTCAAGCGGTATCTGCTCATCCAGGGCATGACGCTGGTGTGCGGCATCGTCGGGCCGATCTTTTTGTTCGTCTATTTCGCGACACAGCCCGACGCCACGATCAAGTGGATGTACTGGGCCGGGCTGTTCGTCACCGTCGCCGACATCCTCATCGCCCTGGCGATCACGGCGGCGACCACCCGCCGCCCTGACGCATAAAGCATCCACCAAACGCAGTGCTTCCGTAGGCTGCATCTCATGAGCCGCCTTTCGAGCGTCGACGCAGCGTTCTGGTTCGCCGAGACCAACGGTTGGCACATGCACATCGGCGCGTGCGCGATCTGCGACCCCTCCGACGCACCGGATTTCACCTTCGAACGCGTCCGCGACCTGGTCGCCAGCCGGTTGCCGGAGCTGCCACAGCTGCGCTGGCGGGTGACGGGCTCTCCGATGGGGCTGGACCGGCCGTGGTTCGTGGAGGACGACGACCTCGACATCGATTTCCACATCCGGCGTATCGCGGTGCCGGCGCCCGGTGGGCGCAAGGAGTTCGACGAACTCGCCGGACGGCTGATGTCCTACAAGCTGGACCGCTCCAAGCCGCTGTGGGAACTGTGGTGGATCGAGGGTCTGCGCGACGGCCGGGTGGCCATCATCACCAAGATGCATCACGCCGTGGTCGACGGTGTCTCCGGCGCCGGGCTCACCGAGATCCTCTTCGATGTCACCCCCGAACCGCGCCCGCCCGCCGTGGATGTGGATCGATCCCTGGTCGGCAGGTCCCTGCCGCGGCCCGAGGTGCGATTGGTCAACGGTCTGATCAACCTCGGCGTGAAGACGCCCTACCGGATCGCCCGGCTCCTGGAGCAGACGGTGCGCCAGCAGATCGCGGTGCGCAACATCGACAACAAGCCGCCGCGGTATTTCGATTCGCCGACAGTCCGCTTCAACGCCCCGATCTCCCAACACCGGCGGGTCGCCGGCGCGCGGGTACCGCTGAACCGGGTCAAGGCGGTGAAGGAGGCGTTCGGGGTCAAGCTCAACGACGTGGTCCTGGCCCTGGTATCCGGGGCGATGCGCGACTACCTCAAGGAGCGAGGCGAATTACCCGACAAGTCGCTGGTGTCCCAGGTGCCGGTGTCCACCCGGTCCGAGGCGGACAACGCGGTGGGCAACCAGGTTTCGGCGATGACGGTCGTTCTGGCCAGCGATATCGCCGACCCGGCCGAGCGCATCAAGGCGATCTACGGTTACACCCAGGGCGCCAAGGAGATGGCCAAGGCGCTGACGGCGAACCAGATCATGGGCTACACCGAGACGACGCCGCCCGGTCTGCTGGCGTTGGCCTCGCGCGCCTATGCCGCCAGCGGGATCGGCAGTTCGATCGCACCGATGAACGTGGTGATCAGCAATGTGCCCGGGCCGGGATTCCCGCTGTACCTGGCGGGCGCGAAGGTGGAGAGCCTGATGCCGCTCGGACCGCTGCTGTTCGACGTGGCGCTCAACGTGACGTGCTTCAGCTATTGCGACTCGGTCGATTTCGGGTTCATCACCACACCCGAGGTGGCCGCGGACATCCACAAGATGGCCGACCTGATCGAGCCCGCGCTGTACGACCTGGAGGTGGCCGCCGGGCTGGCCGACACGCAACCCGGCAAGCGGGTCAGGACACGCGGACGCCGATAGCGCGTCAGCGCTTCCGGGTGACCGGCACGTCCTCGTGACGTGACCCCAGCCCACTGAGCAGCGACACGATCACGCCGATGATCACCACACCGCCGCTGATGGTCAACGTGAGATTGAGCCAGACGTGCATGCTGTCGATGGCGTGTTGCACCATCACATCGGCGATCTCGCGGATGTTGCCGGTGGTCCGGTTCAACGCGTCGTCGACGTGGCGCCGGCCGATCTCGATGCCCGCCCAGCCGGCGGCGCCGACCAGCAGACCCGAAACGCCCAGCGCACCGAACATCTTGCCGCGCCGCCGCGACGCCGCCAGGGTCAGCAGCGCGAACACCCCGGTCAGGACCGCCACCCCGATGCTGGCCCACGGACCCCACAGCGCCACCGGCCGTAGTTGCCCGGGCCGCAATCCGCCGGACTCGTTCTCGGTGATGGGCACCTGCAGCCCGGCCGGGGCCTGAACACCGAAATCGTTGAGCGTCTGGCGAATCGAGCTGTCCTCGAGCATCGGGGTCAGATCCACCACCCACTGCCCCTGGGCGTCGTTGGTGAACAACCAGCGGTGCGCCACCCGGTTCACCGCGGAGAACTGGCCGGGGAACACCTCGCTGGCGGTATACGCGCCGGCGGCGGCACCGATCAGGGTGGCCTGCGTTCCCGACGTCCCGGTGGCGGCGGTGATCTCATCGGTCAACTCGGCGGCCATCGCCTGTTGCAGGGCGGGATCGCGCGCCGCGGATGCGGCCAGGTCGGCGTATCCGTCGACGCTGACGATGTTCTGCTGGGCCCACAGCGCGGGCAGCGTGATCACCAACAGCGCCGTCGTCAGCAGCCAGAGCAGGGCGGCCAGCAGAGAACGCATGCCGCCCCTTTCCTGCTCAGTCCGATAACGCGCGTCCCACGATCAGCGGATCGGGCCGACCGACCACGTCGTAGTCCTTGTTGTCGTAGTCGAACTTACTCAGCACATGGCGCATCGCGTTGATCCGGGCGCGTTTCTTGTCGTTGCTCTTCACCACGGTCCACGGCGCGGTCTCGGTGTCGGTCCAGGCGAACATGTCCTCCTTGGCCGCGGTGTAGTCGTCCCACTTGTCCAGTGAGGCCAGGTCGGTCGGCGAGAGCTTCCACTGCCGTACCGGGTCGACCTGCCGAATGGTGAACCGGGTGCGCTGCTCGTTCTGGGTCACCGAGAACCACAGCTTGGTCAGGCTGATGCCGTCGTTGACCAGCATCTGCTCGAACAGCGGGGCCTGCCGGATGAACTCCGCGTGCTGTTTGGACGTGCAGTACCCCATCACCCGTTCCACGCCGGCCCGGTTGTACCAGGACCGGTCGAACATCACGATCTCGCCGGCGTGCGGCAGGTGGTAGACGTAGCGCTGGAAGTACCACTGGGTCCGTTCCTTCTCGGTCGGCTTCTCCAGCGCGACCACCCGCGCCCCGCGCGGGTTGAGATGCTCCATGAACCGCTTGATGGTGCCGCCCTTGCCTGCGGCGTCGCGACCCTCGAAGACGATCACGTGCCGCAGGCCGTTGGCCTGGCTCCACTTCTGCAGCTTGAGCAGTTCGATCTGCAGCAGCCGCTTCTGCTCCTCGTACTCGCTGCGCGGCATCCGCTCGTCGTACGGGTAGTTCTCCCGCCAGGTGTCGACGACATCGCCGCCGGGCAACAGCAACAGTTCGGGATCGTCGTCGTCATCGTCGCGGACGGCGTAGCCGGAGGAATCCAGGGTCACCGGCCGAAGCTATCCACCCGGGCGTACAGAACGGTGACGCCCGGGTGAACAGCCGGGGTGCTTACTTGGCCTCGCGCCGGGGCCGCGACAGGGCCATCTTGGTCATCATCTTGTTCATCCGCGCCAGCGCCTTGAGCGAGTTGTTGTAGTAGTTGCCGCCGGCGCCTACCGAGGTCCGCGGCACGACCACGGTCTCCTGGCGGCAGTACTTGCGCACCCCGTCGACCCCGCCGAACCGGGCACCGATACCCGAGGTCTTCCAGCCACCCATCGGGGCGGTGGTGCACATCAGGTTGGAGATCACGTCATTGATGTTGACCGCTCCGCAATCCAGTTGCAGCGCAATGTCCTTGGCGCGCTCGACGTCCTTGGAGAAGACCGCCGCGCTGAGCCCGTAGGGGCTGTCGTTGGCCAACCGGACGGCCTCGCCGACCGAGGACACCTTCATGATGGGCAGCGTCGGACCGAAGGTCTCCTCGGTCATACACGCCATCGAGTGGTCGACGTCGACCAGCACGGTCGGCGGGTAGAAGCTGCCCTTACCCTCGCCGCGCTTGCCGCCGGTGAGCGCCTTGGCACCCTTGGCCAGGGCATCGTCGACATGCTTGGCCGTCACCGCCACCTGGGACTCGTCGATCAGCGCGCCGAAATCGTGCCCCTCGCCGGCCCCCACCTTCAGCTTGTTGACGGCCTGCACCACCGCATTGACGAACTGGTCGTAGACGGGCTCGAGCACGTAGACCCGTTCCACCGAGACGCAGGTCTGCCCGGCGTTGAACATCGCGCCCCACACCGCGGCGTTGGCCGCCAGCGCGATGTCGGCGTCCTCCAGCACGATCATCGGATCCTTGCCGCCCAGTTCCAGGCTCACCGGGGTGAGCCGGCGCGCGGCGCGCTCCATCACCTTCACACCCGTGGCGCTGGACCCGGTGAACTGGATGTAGTCGGAGTTGTCGATGACGGCCTCGGAGACCTCACGCGCGCCCTGGGCCAGCGCGAGCACCTCGGGCGCACCGGAGTCCAGCCAGCCGCGCAGCAGCACCTCGGCGGTCAGCGGGGTGCGCTCGGACGGCTTGAGCAGCACGGCGGCACCGGCGGCCAGCGCGCCGATGGCGTCCATCATCGCGTTGGCGACCGGATAGTTCCACGGGGCGATGATCCCGACGACGGCGCGCGGCCGGTAGTGCACGGCGATCTTCTTGATCGACAGGAAGGGCAGCGGTGCAGGCCTGCTGTCCGGCGCCATCGCCTTCTCGACGGTCTTGATGTAGTACGACAGGATCATGATCAACAGCGGCACCTCTTGGGCCGCGTCGGTCGCCGACTTGCCGGTCTCGGCGATCAGCAGTCGTTCGATCTCGTCGCGGTGTTCGCCGAGCCACACGGCGTAGCGGGCGAGCACCTTGGCCCGCCCCTTGGCGCCGCGCGCTTCCCATTCCTTCTGGGCTTCGCGCAGGCCGGCGGCGATCTGGGGGACATCGGCGGCGTTGGTCCACCGCACCTCACCGGCGACCTCGCCGGTTGCTGGATTCAGGATGGTCGACACGTCGGAACGGTCTGCGGTTGCGGTCATAGGCACATGCTAAACCCGAGCTGTGACCTGGCTCGCATCGGGGTTGACACCTGTCAACTCTGGCGCAGGGTGCCCCGGATGTACTTGGCCTGCCCGAGGTGCTGGGCGCAGTCGTCGATGATGCTGACCAGCCGCGCCGCGGCCGTCACCGGCGGATCCCAACTGTCGTCGACGATGCGCTGCAGTTCGGCGTCGTCGACGGTGGCGATGTACTCCAAGGTCACCTTGTGCACGGCGTGGTAGTACCCGGCGAGCAGGTCGGCGGGTGCGCGCACCTTGGCCACCTCGGCCGGGGTGTGGCCGTAGCCCATGTCGTTGCCCGGCAGATCGAGGGCGAACCGTTCCCGCCAGCCGTCGCGCGTCCACACCTGCTCGGTGCCCGCGATATCGCTCAACTGCAGATCCTGGCCGCGGGCGCTGTGCCATACCAGCCAGGCGATACTGTTGGCGCCCTCGACGGGCTGCCACGACGACACCTCCTCGGACAACCCGTCGGTCACCTCGTCGGCGTGCTCGATGAGTCTGGTGAACGCGTCCCGCAGCAGTTCCCGTGCAGCTTCAGCCATGTCCGAAAGGTACCCGCGGGCAGGGTCCGTCAAGCCGCACCGTGGAAGACCGCCTCCACATTGTTGCCGTCTGGGTCGCGAACGAATGCCCCGAAGTATCCGGGGTGGTATTCCGGCCACAACCGCGGCGCGTGCAACGACTCGGCCCCGGCCTCCAGCGCGGCGTCATAGAACGCCTGCACCGCATCGGTGCCGGCGGCCTGGAAGGCGAAGTGTGATTCCCGGTTGGGCCCGGCGGCGTCCCCGGCGCTCATGTCGGAGATCCAGAAGTCGGGCTTGCCCTCGGTGCCGTAACCGATGGCGACGTCAAAATCCATCTGCCGGGTGTACCCCAGTACGCCGAGAACCTTGTCGTAGAAGGCCTTCGACCGCTCCCAATCAGCACAGTTGATTCCGAAGTGATCTATCACACGGTCACCGTACATTCGGGGTATGACAACTCGGGACGAGCGAAGCGACGGGAAACCACCGGAACTGATCATCCGCGGTGGAACCATCGTGGACGGTCTGGGCGGCGAACCGTACGTCGGCGACCTCGCGATCTCCGGCGGGACCATCACCGCCATCGGCACCGTCGATGGCCCCGGCGACCGCGAGATCGACGCCACCGGCCTGCTGGTCACACCCGGTTTCGTCGACCTGCACACCCACTACGACGGTCAGGCCATCTGGAGCGATCGGATGACACCGTCCTCGGCGCACGGCGTCACCACCGCGGTGATGGGCAACTGCGGTGTGGGGTTCGCGCCGTGCCGACCCGAGGATCACGACACGCTCGTCGACGTGATGGCCGGCGTCGAGGACATCCCCGGCGTGGTCATGGTCGACGGGTTGCCGTGGACCTGGGAGACCTTCCCCGAATTCCTCGACGCACTGGATGCCCGGCCACGCGATATCGATGTGGCCGCTTTCCTGCCGCACTCTCCGCTGCGGGTCTACGTGATGGGCCGGCGCGGGGTCGATCGCGAGGTGCCCACCGCCGAGGATCTGGCGATGATGCGCAAGCTCGCCGAGGAGGCCATCCGTGCAGGCGCGGTCGGCTTCGCGTCGTCGCGGCTGACGTTGCACAAAACTGCCGGCGGGCAACCGATTCCGAGCTACGACGCGCAGTACGCCGAGATCGAGGCCATCGCGCGCGGCGTCCACGATGCCGGTGGCGGTCTGTTGCAGTTCGTGCCCGACCTGATGGCCGGTGACTACGAGGGCGCGCTGAAGGCCGTGTTCGACGTCGCCGCCGAGGTGGGCCTGCCGGTCACGTTCACCCTCGCGATCGGCAACGCGGGCCCGCCGCTGCACCTGGACGCGATGCGGATGGTGGAGAAGGCCAACGCAGATGGCGGTGACGTGACCGGGCAGATCTTCCCGCGGCCGATCGGCCTGGTGCTGGGCCTGGAGCTCTCCGGCAATCCGTTCGTCATGTACCCGTCCTACCGGGAGATCGCCGACCTGCCGCTGGCCGAACGCGTCGCCGAGATGCGCAAACCTGAAGTGCGCGAACGCATCCTCACCGACATCCCGGCCAGCGACGGGCATCCGCTGATGTTCGCCGCGCAGGCCTGGGATTACATGTACCCGCTCGGCGAGCCACCGAACTACGAACCGGCGCCGCAGGATTCGATCGGCGCACGGGCCCGGGCACGTGATGTCAGCCCGCTGGCGGAGGCCTATGACCGACTGCTCGACGACGACGGTCACGCCATGCTGCTGGTCACGCTGGCCAACTTCCGCGACCACTCACTGGACACGGTCGCCGAGCTGATCCAGCGCGATGACGTCGTCCTCGGCCTCGGCGACGGTGGCGCCCACTACGGGATGATCTGTGACGCAAGCTTTCCCACCTACATGCTGACGCACTGGGTGCGCGACCGACCGGCCGGCCGGCTGCCGTTGCCGCGGGTGATCCAGGAGCTGACCTCGGTACCTGCGCGCATAGCCGGAATGGCCGACCGCGGCCGGCTGGCGGCCGGCTACAAGGCCGATGTGAACATCCTCGACGCAGACGCCATGCGGCTGCACCGACCGACGGTCAAGGCCGATCTGCCCGCGGGCGGCCGCCGCCTCGACCAGGCTGCCGAGGGCTATGTCGCCACCATCGTCTCCGGCCAGGTGATCGCCGAGAACGGTGTGCCGACCCAGGCCCGGCCGGGGCGGCTGGTCCGGGGACGTCAACCGGCGCCGTCGGCATGAGCCGGGTCGAACCGCTCGCCCCGCCCTGGAGTGCGCAGGACGCCGCCGGGATCTCCGCGTGGGGCCACCCGGACCGGACCTACGAACCGCTGGTGCTGGTGCGGATCCTGCAGCGGCACCCCGCGATGGCGGCCAAACTGCGCGCGCTCGGCGAATCGCTCTACGTCGACACGAAACTGCCGCCGCGGGTCCGCACCATCGCCATCCTGCGGATCTGCGCGCTACTGGGCTGCGCCTACGAGTGGGGTGGGCAGGCCGCGTTCTGGGGCCCGATCGCCAAGGTTGCCGATGCCGAATGCGACGCGCTGGTGACCGGCGCCGACCCGGGTTGGTCCGATGCCGAGCGTGTCCTCATCGCCGCCGTCGACGAACTCGAGCGATCCGGGACCTGGTCACCGCAGACCTGGGACGCGTTGGGCGCCGACCTCGATGACGAGCAGCGCATCGAACTGCTGATCGCGGTCGGCTGGTATCGGACCATCTGCACGCTGTGCAACGGCCTGGACCTGCCGATCGAGGGCTGGATGCGGCCCTGGCCTACTTCTTCAGCGCGGGGTGCTGGCTCCTGAGCAGGGGCAGCAGCACCCGGCGCGGTAACACCTCGAAGATCTTGGCGCTGATCTGATTCGGCAGGCCGGGGATGGCACTGCCGCGATCGGAGGCCAGTGCGTCGATACCCGCCTTGGCCACCGCGGGCGAGGACACCCACATGAACTTCGGGAACGCGTCGGCGAAGGTGCGCTCGTCCATGCCCGCGGTCTGCAGGAATTCGGTGCGCACCGGGCCGGGGTGCAGTGCGGCGACGGTGACGCCGGTGCCGGCGAGTTCGGCGCGCAGGCCGTCGGTGTAGGACCGGACGAAGGCCTTGGTCGCCGCGTACCCGGCCTGCCCGGGGAAGGGCTGGAACCCCGCGGTCGAGCCGACGTTGAGGATCGCGCCGCGGCCGCGGGGCACCATCTGCGCCACCGCCCGGGTGCAGAGGTCGATGACGGCCTCCACGTTCACCCGCACCTGGGCGATCTCGGCCTCCGGGGTGGAGTCGACGACAGCGCCGATGGTGCCGAGCCCGGCGTTGTTGACCAGGACGTCGACGGTCAGCCCGCGACGCTCCACCTCGGCGAACAGGTCGGCCCGGGCGGCGGCGTCGGCGATGTCGGCGGCGATGACCTCGACCCGCACCCGTTCGCCGAGTTCGGCGGCCAACTCCCGCAACCGGTCTTCCCGGCGGGCAACGAGGGTGACACCGTGGCCGCGGCCGACGAGCTCACGGGCCAGGTCCACACCGATGCCCGAGGAGGCTCCGGTGACGACGGCGGTGGCGGTCGGCGAGGGCGTGGGTAAGGCCATGTCTTCCGAACCTACGCCGTACCCTCGCGTCATGAGCGTCAAGGTCGATCTGGACAAGCTTGCCGACGCGCTGGCCGATTTCGCCCTCGGCTACCTGATCACCGTCGGCGATGATTTCCGCGCACACACCGTGGCCGTGACACCCGTCCTCGACGACGGCGTCTTCACCATCGGCCCGCTCGGCAACACCACCCGCCGCAATGCCGGCGCGCACGACGCCGTCACCGTGTTGTGGCCGCCGCGGGAGCCGACCGGATACTCGCTGATCGTGGATGGCACCGCGGAGGTCACCGGCGAGGGGCTGCGGCTGACGCCCAGTCGCGCGGTGCTGCACCGCAGTGCGATCGAGCCCGGCGCCGGCACCGACCCGGGCGGCCTGCACGACTGCGTGCCGCTCAAGGAGCGCTGACGGTGCATACAGATCAAGTTTTCGGCTGGAATCTCGATCTGTATGCACCCTCGCAAACGGAACAGCCCCGGCCTGCCGAAGCAGACCGGGGCCTTCCGAAAAAACGGACTTAGAAGTCCATACCGCCCATGCCACCGGTCGGGTCGCCCGCAGGTGCGGCGGCCTTCTCCGGCTTGTCGGCGACGACGGCCTCGGTGGTGAGGAACAGCGCCGCGATGGACGCCGCGTTCTGCAGCGCCGAGCGGGTGACCTTGACCGGGTCGGCAACGCCGGCGGCCAGCAGGTCCTCGTACACGTTGGTCGCGGCGTTCAGACCGTGACCGGCTTCCAGGTTCGACACCTTCTCGGCGACGACGCCCGGCTCCAGACCACCGTTGAAGGCGATCTGCTTCAGCGGAGCCGACAGCGCGACACGCACGATGTTGGCACCGGTCGCCTCGTCACCCTCGAGCTTCAGCTCGTCGAGGGCCGGAGCCGACTGCAGCAGGGCCACGCCACCACCGGCGACGATGCCCTCTTCGACGGCAGCCTTCGCGTTGCGGACGGCGTCCTCGATGCGGTGCTTGCGCTCCTTGAGCTCCACCTCGGTGGCAGCGCCGGCCTTGATGACGGCAACGCCACCGGCCAGCTTGGCCAGGCGCTCCTGCAGCTTCTCGCGGTCGTAGTCGGAGTCGCTGTTCTCGATCTCGGCGCGGATCTGGGCCACCCGGCCGGCGATGGCGTCGGAATCACCGGCACCCTCGACGACGGTGGTCTCGTCCTTGGTGACGACGATCTTGCGGGCCTGGCCCAGCAGGGCGAGGTCAGCGGTCTCCAGCGAGAGGCCGACCTCTTCGCTGATGACCTGGCCACCGGTCAGGATCGCGATGTCCTGCAGGATCGCCTTGCGGCGGTCACCGAAGCCCGGGGCCTTGACGGCGACGGACTTGAAGGTGCCACGGATCTTGTTGACCACCAGGGTCGACAGGGCTTCGCCCTCGACGTCCTCGGCGATGATCAGCAACGGCTTGCCGGACTGGATGACCTTCTCCAGCAGCGGCAGCAGGTCCTTGACGGTCGAGACCTTGGAGCTGACCAGCAGGATGTAGGGATCCTCCAGGACGGCTTCCTGACGCTCGGCGTCGGTCACGAAGTAGCCCGAGATGTAGCCCTTGTCGAAGCGCATACCCTCGGTGAGCTCCAGCTGCAGGCCGAAGGTGTTCGACTCCTCGACGGTGATGACACCCTCGTTGCCGACCTTGTCCAGCGCCTCGGCGATCAGGTCACCGATCGACTGGTCACCGGCGGAGATGCCCGCGGTGGCAGCGATCTGCTCCTTGGTCTCGACCTCTTTGGCGGTCGAGAGCAGGCGCTCGGTGACGGCCGCGACGGCCTTCTCGATGCCGCGCTTCAGGCCGAGGGGGTTGGCGCCGGCCGCGACGTTGCGCAGACCTTCGCGAACCAGGGCCTGGGCGAGCACGGTGGCGGTGGTGGTGCCGTCACCCGCGACGTCATCGGTCTTCTTGGCGACCTCTTTGACCAGCTCGGCGCCGATCTTCTCGTACGGGTCCTCCAGCTCGATCTCCTTGGCGATGGACACACCATCGTTGGTGATCGTGGGGGCGCCCCACTTCTTCTCCAGGACGACGTTGCGGCCCTTGGGACCCAGCGTCACCTTTACGGCGTCGGCGAGGGCGTTCAGCCCACGCTCGAGGCCACGACGGGCCTCTTCGTCATACGCAATTGTCTTGGCCATTGCGAAGTGATTCCTCCGGTTGGGAATTGCACGTCTTGTTGGTCGGGTTCAGTGCCCGCGACGGACGGCCTGGGTGTGCTCCCTGCCTCACCGTCCCGACCTGGCACTCACAGATCGAGAGTGCCAAGACATTTTTAGCACTCGCCCATGGCGAGTGCAAGGTCACTAACTGCCTTCGCCCTGGAACCGGTCGTCGACGAAGTCGGCGATCTCGACAGAACCCGGGAACTCCTTGGCCTCGGTGAACGCATCCGCGATCTGCTGCTCGGAGGCCACCACGTCATCACTCAGCGGGACCGGATGCTTGATCGACCGGGTCCAGGTGATCTTGGAGGCCTCCGGGCTGATCTCGGTCAGCTTTGCGTAGTCGGCCGACCACCTGTCGAGATTGTCCGCCGACCACTTCGTGGCCACCGCATACCGGTCGAGGAAGTCGGCGATCGCTTCGCTGACGGCCGGATCGTCCAGCGCCCCCGCCGACGCCACCCAGAAGTTGTACCCGTTGCCCGCGGTGTCGGCCGCCGCGATGATGCGCGCACCGACCTCCTGCTCGGCGATCGCGGTGTAGGGGTCCCACACCGCCCACGCGTCGACCTCACCGCGTGTCAGCGCGGCGTACCCGTCGGCGGGCGCGACGTAGACGGGCTCGATATCGGACAGCCCCAGGCCGGCCTTCTTCAGGTGCAGCAGCAGGTTGGCGTTGGCCGAGCTGCCCTTGGTGACCGCGACCTTCTTGCCCTTCAGGTCGGCGACACCGGCCACCGGGGACTCCTTGGCGACCAGGATCGCGTCGCCTTTGCCGGTGGCTTCCAGAGCGCCGACGAACTTGATGTCGGCACCGGCGGCGGCGCCGAACACGCCGGGGGTGTTGCCAACCTGCGCCAGGTGGATGCCGCCGGCACTGGCCGCCTCCACCAGCGGCGGGCCCGCGGTGAATGTGGAGAACTCGACCTTGTACGGGGCATCGGCGAGCTGACCGGAAGCCTTCATCAGCACCTCGATCGAGATCGCGCGCTGGTCACCCACCTTCAGCGTCACCGTCGACAGGTCGACGGGTCCTTCGGGGGCCGCGTTCTCCGACCCGCCGCCACCGCACGCCGTCAGCAGCAGCGTGGCAGCGATCAGTAGGGATGCAATCTTCACCAGGTGTTCCTCAGAGTTGTCGTTGCAGGTCTTCGACGCCGAGCAGTTCCAGCAGCCGAGCGGAGTAGACGGCGGCCTCCGGCGAGGCGTGGCGGCGCGGCCGCGGCAGGTCGATGTCGAGCGAATGCGCGATCCGACCGTCCTCCAGGATCAGCACCCGGTCGGCCAGGGTGACGGCCTCGGCCGGGTCGTGGGTGACCAGCAGCACGCCGAAACCGTGCTCGGCGAACAACCGCAGCAGCAGATCGTGCATGGCCAGGCGGGTCAGCGCATCGAGCGCTCCGAACGGTTCGTCGAGCAGCAGCAGCGTGGGCTCGGCGACCAGCGCCCGAGCCAGCGCGGCGCGCTGGGCCTCCCCGCCGGACAGCGTCAGCGGCCAGGCGTCGACGCGGTGCGACAGTCCGACCTCGCCCAGCACCCGGCGCGCCTTCTCCTCGGCCGCGCGCTTGCGGCGGCGCTGCGGATCACCGAGGGCGACGTTGCGGGTGACCGTCAGCCAGGGCACCAGCCGTGGCTCCTGGAACACCACCGTCGGGGTGCCCTGCACGTCCACCTCGCCGTCGTGGTCGGTGGACAGTCCGGCCAGTACCCGCAGCAGCGTCGACTTACCGGACCCGCTGCGGCCCACCAGCGCGACGATCTCACCCCGGCCGACACTCAGGTCGATGCCGTCGAGGACCACATGTCCGTCGAAGCTCTTGGTTAGGCCCTTTACCCAAGCGCTCATCGGGCCACCGCCCCGGGCTGCCAGCGCAGCGCCCGCTGTTCGAACCACCGCACGATCGAGTCGGTGATCAACCCGAGCAGGCCGTAGACCAGCAGGCCGAAGATGACGATGTCGGTGCGCAGGAATTCGCGCGCGTTGTTGATGATGTAGCCCAGCCCGGCGCTGGCATTGATCTGTTCGGCCACGATCAGCGACAGCCAGGCGATGCCCAGGCTCTGCCGCATGCCCACCAGGATCTGCGGCAGCGCACCCGGGATCACCAGGTTGCGCAGCCGCTCGCCACGGCTGAGGCCGAGCACATCACCGAGTTCGACGAGTTTGGGATCGAGCTGGCGGATCGCGGCGAAGGTGTTGAGGTACAGCGGGAAGGCCACCCCGAGGGCGATGAGGTAGACCTTGGGCTCCTCGCCGATCCCGAACCAGATGATGAACAGCGGGATCAGACCGAACAGCGGGATGGTGCGCAGCATCTGCAGCGGCGGGTCGACGGTGTACTCACCGATCTTGGACAGCCCGGCCAGGATGCCGAAGCCGATGCCGACAACCGCGCCGAGCGCGAAACCGATCAGCGCGCGCTGTCCGGACACCAGCAGGGCATCGGCCAGCGCCCCGGACTCCAGCACCGACAGTCCCGCCTCGAACACCACCGACGGTGCGGGCAGGATCTTCGCCGACAGCAACCCGCTCTGGCTGGCGACCTGCCAGCAGACCAGTAACACCACGGGCGCGATCGACCGGAGGAACCCGGGACGCCGAAACCAGGGGCGCGTTGAGCGGGCACCCGGCGGCCCGGCATTCGTCGCAGCACGAATGGACGTGCTCACCTCGGTGACCATCTGATCGAGGATGGTTCGGCGGGTGGCGGCCGCCTAGGGTTCTGCTCGGCGTGACTCGAAAGGCCGGCGCCTGATCACCGCGGGCGCAGGCCGTCCTGGATCACCGCGGTCACCCGCTCGGGCACCCCGTCGCCGTAGAGCTGCGCGCTCTTGCACACCAACAGCAGGGCCTTGATCTCCGAGACACCGACGTCGCCCCGCACGGTGCCGGCCCGCTGTGCCGCGTGCAGCAGTTCACCGATGGTGGCCAGGAATTCCGCTTCCGCGCCGGGAGCGGCCGTCTCCATGTCGATGCCGTAACCGGCCAGCGCATCGACGAGCCCGTGATCCTTGGCGCCGGTCCGCACCATCTCGCGCAGGAAGGCGAACAGGGCCTGACCCGGCCCCTCGGTGCCCAGCAGCTCCCGCGCGCCCTGCTGGATACGCCCGATGCGGTCGGCGAACACGGCGGCGAACAGCGCCTCCTTGGTGGGGAAGTGCCGGTACACCGTTCCGGCGCCGACACCCGCGCGACGGGCGATCTCGTCGATGGGCACGCCGAGGCCCTCTGCGGCGAAGGTGTCGTATGCGACGGCGAGCACCTTCGCCCGGTTGCGGACGGCGTCGGCGCGCAACGGTCGTTCCGTTTCGCTCACAGCACACCTCCTGGTAAGCGGGGCGATCGTTCCGTATGGTCGGATGAAGCGGGGCGAACGCCCCGGTTGATCCAGGATACTCAGGAGGCCCGCATGACCAGATGGACCACCACCGACATTCCCGACCAGACCGGCCGCACCGCCGTCGTCACCGGGGCCAACACCGGGCTGGGATTGGAGACCGCCAAGGCGCTGGCCGCCCGCGGCGCGCGCGTCGTCCTGGCCGTCCGCGATCTCGACAAGGGCAAGCGCGCCGCCGGTCAGATCGCCGGCGATGTCACCGTCCAGGAGTTGGACCTGGGGTCGCTGGACTCGGTCCGCGCTGCGGCGGCCGAACTGCGCACCGCACACGACCGCATCGACCTGCTGATCAACAACGCCGGGGTGATGACCCCGCCGCGCAGCACCACCGCCGACGGATTCGAGCTCCAGTTCGGCACCAACCACCTCGGCCACTTCGCCCTCACCGGGCTGCTGCTGGACCGGCTGCTCGACGCGCCCGGCTCCCGCATCGTCACCGTCAGCAGCAACGGCCACAAGATGGGCGGCGCCATCCACTTCGACGATCTGCAGTGGGAGCGCTCCTACAGCCGGCTCGGCGCCTACGCCCAGTCCAAGCTGGCCAATCTGCTGTTCACCTACGAACTCCAGCGCCGGCTGGCCCCGCGCGGCAACACCGTCGCCGTCGCCGCCCACCCGGGCACCTCGAGCACCGAGCTGGCCCGCCACCTGCCCTCGCTCGCCCGGCCGGTCACCGAACTGGTCACCAAGGTCGCCGCCCAGCCGGCCGCCGACGGGGCCCTGCCGACCCTGCGCGCCGCGACCGACCCCGGCGTACTGGGCGGCCAGTACTACGGTCCGGCCAACCTGGCCCAGTGGCGCGGCGCACCGGTCGTCGTCGCCTCCAGCGACCAGTCCTACGACATCGCCCTGCAACAGCGGCTGTGGGCGGTGTCCGAAGAGCTCACGGGAGTGACGTTCGCCGTCTAGCGTGAGGGGCGTGTCACTGGTCGTGCCGCCCTATCCCCCGCCCCGGTACACCGCGGACGAGCCGGAGGTCAGCGCCTGGGTGCGCCGCGCCGACACTCCGGCCGACCACGATTCGCTCGGCCTGGTCCGCTACCACTACCTGGCCGACCAACAGCAGACCGGCGGCGACTATGGGCTCTACCGCATCGAGCTCGGCGCGAACGCCGGCGGACCCGCCCCGCACTTCCACCGCGCCATGAGCGAGGCCTTCTATGTGCTCTCCGGTGAAGTGCAGATCCATGACGGCACCGGCTGGTCGACGGCCGGGCCGAATGATTTCCTGTACGTGCCACCGGGCGGCATCCACGGCTTCCGCAACACCGCCGACGCGCCGGCGTCGATGTTGATGTTGTTTGCTCCGGGCGCTCCGCGCGAGCACTACTTCGAGAACCTCACCCAGCTGGGCGACCTGACCGACGAGGAACGCACCCGCTGGTTCATCGAGAACGACAACTTCTTCGTCTGACACGCCGTCGGCGACGACACTCCCGAAGCGGATATGCGTACCCGGAACCCCTTGCCCTAGACTGCCCTTCGACCAGATAGGAGTCTCGGGTGCCGGCTTACACAGCGCCCAGCACCCAGGATTTGCGGAGCTGGCAGCGTCGGGCATTGGTGAAGTACCTGACGGCCAAGCCGCGGGACTTCCTCGCCGTCGCGACCCCGGGTGCAGGTAAGACCACCTTCGCTCTACGCATCGCCTCGGAGTTGCTGGCCGACGGCACCGTGACCCAGGTCGTGGTGGTGGTCCCCACCGAGCACCTCAAGATCCAGTGGGCCCAGGCCGCCGCGCGGTTCGGGATGTCGCTGGATCCCAAGTTCAGCAACTCTGCCGGCCACACCTCCAGCGACTACCACGGCATCGTCGTCACCTACGCACAGGTGGCCAGCCACCCGACCCGGCACCGGGTGCGCACCGAGAACCACAAGACACTGGTCATCTTCGACGAGATCCACCATGGCGGTGACGCCAAATCGTGGGGTGACGCCATCCGCGAGGCCTACAGCGATGCCACCCGCCGCCTGGCACTGACCGGAACCCCCTTCCGGTCCGATGACAGTCCCATCCCGTTCGTCACCTACGAGACCGACGCCGCCGGCTTCCAGCGCTCCAAGGCCGACCACATCTACGGCTACTCCGACGCCCTGGCCGACAGCGTCGTGCGGCCGGTGGTCTTCATGGCCTATTCCGGTGAGGCCCGGTGGCGCGACAGTGCCGGTGAGGAACACGCGGCCCGGCTCGGTGAGCCACTGACCGCCGAGCAGACCGCCCGCGCCTGGCGCACCGCGCTGAACCCCGAGGGCCAGTGGATGCCCGCCGTGATCGCGGCCGCCCACAAGCGGCTGATGCAGAAGCGCGAACACGTGCCCGACGCCGGCGGCATGATCATCGCCTCCGACCAGACCACCGCCCGCGCATACGCCAAACTGCTGACCACCATCACCGGTCTGGAGCCCACGGTGGTGCTCTCCGACGACCCGACGGCATCGAGTCGCATCTCGCAGTTCTCGGAGTCCTCGACACCCTGGCTGGTCGCGGTGCGCATGGTCTCCGAGGGCGTCGACGTGCCGCGGCTGGCCGTCGGTGTGTACGCCACCAGCGCGTCGACCCCGCTGTTCTTCGCCCAGGCGATCGGGCGCTTCGTGCGCAGCCGCAAGAAGGGTGAGACGGCCAGCATCTTCCTGCCCTCGGTGCCCAACCTGCTGCAGCTGGCCAGCGAGATGGAGGCCCAGCGCAATCACGTCCTGGGCAAACCGCACCGCGAGTCCGACGGCCTCGACGACGAGCTGATCGAGGACGCGAACAAGACCAAGGACGAGAAGACCGACCAGGACCGGGGTTTCGAATCGCTGGGCGCCGATGCCGAACTGGACCAGGTGATCTTCGACGGTTCCACCTTCGGCACCGCGGCGGCCGCGGGCAGCGACGAGGAGGCCGACTACCTGGGCATCCCCGGTCTGCTGGACGCCACGCAGATGCGCGACCTGCTCAGCAAGCGCCAGGACGAGCAGTTGCAGAAGCGCACCGCGGCGGCCGCCGCCGCCGGCGGTCCACCACCCCCGCGCACCACCCATGGCCAGCTACAGGAGCTGCGGCGCGAACTGAACGCGCTGGTGTCGATCGCTCATCACCGCACCGGCAAGACGCACGGTCAGATCCACAACGAGCTGCGCCAGCTGTGCGGTGGGCCGGTTCTGGCCGCGGCCACCGGCGAGCAGATCAAGGCGCGCATCGATGCTGTGCGCGGGTTACGGTCCGGCCAGCACTAGAGTCCCAGCAGCTCCGGCAGATCGGCCACCGAGTCGATGACGTGGTTGGGCTGCATGGCGAATTCGTCTGCAGCCCAACGCTCCAGCGTCTGCTCGCGGAATTTGCCGGTGCGCACCAGCACTCCGGTCATCCCGACCACCTGCCCGGCCAGCACGTCGTTGTTGAGATCATCTCCGACGATGTACATCTCGTCGGGTTCCACACCGAGTCGCGCGGCCGACGCTAAAAAGCCCTCCGGCGCCGGCTTTCCGACGGCGGTGGCCTTGCGGCCCGAACACTCCTCCATGCCGGCCAGGTACATGCCGGTGTCGATACGCAGGCCCTCGGTCGTCGTCCACGACATGCTGCGATGCATGGCCACCACCGGAACCCCCTGCGCCATCCAGTCATAGACCCAGGACAGTGTCACGTGGTCGTACTCCGGACCGGCACCACCGAGCAGCACCACGTCCGGGGTGTCGGGCATCGGGCCGCCGTGGGTGTCTACCGACGCCTGCAGATCCAGGCCCGGCATGTCGTCGGTGATGTCGCCGCTGTTGACCAGGAAGCAGCGGGCACCCGGATAGCGGTCCCGGATGAAGTCCGCCGTCAGCACCGCCGCGGTGATCACTTCGTCGGGGGTCACGTCCATCCCGGCCTCGGTCAGCAGGTCGGCAATCTGCACCCGGGTGCGGGTGGTGGTGTTGGTCAGATATGAGCGGGCGATCTGCTTGGCCGCCAACGCCTGCAGCGTCTCGCGGGCACCCGGGATGGGCTGCCACGAGGTGACCAGCACACCATCGATATCGAAGAGCACTCCGCCGGTAGCCATGCAGCGAGACTAGGCGCACCACTGACTGTCGGCCACCCACGCCGACGCGGTCGCCGCCACCGTCCAGGCGATGTCGGCCGGTACGTCGATCAGCACATAGCGTTTTGTGCCCGCCGCCGTGGCCGCCACCAGGGTGGCCACGCCGGCCCGGCGCTGGAACCAGGTCTGGCGCACCGTCCAGCCGATGATCCCGGCGGTCTGCACGCAGTCGCGGTGCCGGTCGACGCTGCCCGCCCGCACCACCAGCCACTCGGCGTCCACCCGATGCCCCAGTGCGCGTACCCGATCCACCGCCAGCAGCCCGCAGGCCCCGGTGAGTGCCGCCCATACCGCCCACGCCCAGACCGGCGCGAACGGCAGCGCACCGAGACCGGCGACCGGCAGCGCCATCGCCCGCCCCCCCCGGCGGCGCGCCGCCGCCGGCCCGTGTGACACCAGCGGCCCGGTCACCACATCGGCGCGCCCGGTCAGTCGCGTCAGCACCGCGCGCGCGGTGCCGACCGGACAGGGTGGCAGCAACAGCGAGGACTCCCCGGCCCCGGAGACCCCCGTCATCACCGCGTCCAGCCGCGCCCCGCCCAGCGCCCGCACCAGCAGCGGTTCGCGCAGCGTCGCACCGCGCAACCGGCGCAGGTCATAGCTGTACTCACGGATACGGACCAGTCCGTGCACCAGATGCAGGGTGTCGGTGCGCCGGGTCAGCACCAGGTTGCCGAAGGTCAGCACCGAACGGCCCACGGCAAGCGGCACCGAGGCCACCAGCAGTGCGACCACCAGCCAGCCCTGCAACCGGTCACCGAATCCGGCCTGATAGACCATCCCGACCACGGCACCGACCGCGACCAACCCGGACAGGCTCAACGGGCTGTAGCGCAACCAGCTCGGCCGCCAGCGGGCTAGCTCGTGGCCCAGCTCGGTGCGCGCCGGCGCACCCAACAACACCGTCCGCAGCTCGGCCACCTGCTCGGCCCGCACCGCATCGAGCCTGAACTCGTTCTCGCCCTTGGCTTCCTGGCCGGTACTGACCCTCAGCACCGTCAAACCGAGCAACCGGTGCAGCAACCTGGCCTCGGTGCTGACCGATCGGATCCGGTTGCGCGGCAGCGAGAGTTCGTTGCGCTGCAGCACCCCGCTGCGCAGCGAGAGCTCCTGCTCGTCGATGCGGTAGCTGGTGGTGAACCAGCGGGCCAGGCCCAACGCCACGATCAGACCGACGCCCAGCAGCGACCACAGCGGGTTCTGCGTGGTCGACCCCAGCACGATCGCCCCGATCAGGAGCGGGAGTTGGTTGAGCACCTCGTGCACGGGATGGACCAGCAGCATGCGCGGCGAAAGACGTTGCCAGCCGGTATCACTCATGTGGCGTCGTGCCCACCGAGGGCGGCGATGTCGGTCAGCTGGGCCACCACCTGATCGGCCACCGCCGCATCCAGCGCGACGATGCGCACCGCACCGGCCGAGGATGCCGTCGTCACCGTCACGTTCGCCAGGCCGAACAGCCGGTCCACCGGACCCCGGTAGGTGTCGACGGTCTGCACCCGTGAGATCGGCGCGATCCGGCGCTCCTGCACCAACCAGCCGGTGCGGGTGTAGACCGCCTGCGGGCTGATCTCCCAGCGGTGCACCCGGTAGCGCCAGAGCGGCACCACCACCACCGACACCAGCATGCCCAGCACCGTCACCACGGCTGCGGCCACGTGCAGCACGGGCATCCGGCCGTCCAGTACGAACCACACGACCTGCCCGACGGCCACCGCCAACCAGGGGATCGCCGCCCCCAACGCCCAGGCCAGCGGTGCGCTCCTGCTGGGCGGATGAGCGGGATCGGCCATCAGCACGCGAGCACCCATCTCTCGAGCATGGCCGCCGGCCGCCGTATGTTCTAGACATGAGCCAGAAATGGACCGAATCCAACGTCCCCGACCAGTCCGGACGCACCGTGATCGTGACGGGCGCCAACACCGGCCTGGGATATGAGACCGCCCGTGTGCTCGCCGGTCGCGGCGCACACGTGGTCATCGCGGTGCGTGACACCGCCAAGGGCGACGCCGCGGCGAACAAGATCCGCTCGGCAAGTCCGCAGGCCGAGGTCGACGTCGTCGCCCTCGACCTCGGCTCGCTGGCCTCGGTGCGGGCAGCGGCCGAACAGCTCAAGTCCGCCCACCCCCGCATCGACCTGCTGATCAACAACGCCGGGGTGATGTACCCGCCCAAGCAGACCACCGCCGACGGGTTCGAGCTGCAGTTCGGCACCAACCACCTGGGCCACTTCGCACTCACCGGACTGCTGCTGGAAAACGTTCTCGCAGCCGAGGATTCGCGGGTGGTCACGGTCGCCAGCATTGCGCACCGCAATCAGGCCAAGATCCACTTCGACGATCTGCAGTGGGAGCGCAGCTACAACCGGGTCGCCGCCTACGGACAGTCCAAGCTGGCCAACCTGATGTTCGCCTACGAACTCGACCGCAGGCTCACCGGCAAGGACACCATCTCGGTGGCCGCCCACCCCGGCGTCTCCAACACCGAGTTGATGCGGCACACCCCGGGCACCGGTCTGCCCGGCTTCAACACGCTGGCCAACCTGGTCACCAACTCGCCGCTGGTCGGAGCCCTGGCCACGCTGCGGGCCGCCACCGATCCCGCGGTGCGCGGCGGGCAGTACTACGGCCCGGCGTTCCCGGTCGCCTCGATGGGTGTGGTCGGGCATCCGCACCTGGTCAGCTCCAGCGCGCAGTCCCACGATCAGGGCATCCAGCGCCGCCTCTGGGCCGTCTCGGAGGAACTGACCGGCGTGACCTTCCCCGTCTGATGCGCTCGGTCACCGAACACCAGCAGGTCATCGCCGACCTGATCCGGCCGCGTCCCGCGCAGCGGCGCGCACCGGGGGACGCCCTGGGGCTGGTACTGGCCGCCGACGTGACCGCGACGCTGGCGCTGCCCGGTTTCGACAACTCGGCGATGGACGGATTCGCGGTGCAGGCCGCCGACATCGCCTCGGCCTCGGCCGAGCATCCGGTCACCCTGCCGGTCGCCGACGACATCCCGGCCGGCCGCACCGACATCCGGCCGCTGCAGCCCGGGACCGCCGTCCGCATCATGACCGGTGCCCCGCTGCCGCCGGGGGCGACCAGTGTCGTGCCGGTGGAGGCGACCGATGCCGACTTCGCCGCCCCGGCTCCCCCGGCCGGTCAGCGGGTCGCCATCCGCACCGCCACCACGGAGGGCCAGCACATCCGCCGCGCCGGTGAGGACGTCGCCATCGGCACCACCGTGTTGCGCACCGGGCAGCGGCTCACCCCGGCCGCGCTCGGACTGGTCGCCGCGCTGGGCCTGGCCGAGGTCGACGTGCTGCCGCCGCCACGGGTACTGGTGATGTCGACGGGCTCGGAACTCATCGCCCCCGGCACACCCCTGCTGCCCGGGCAGATCTACGAATCCAACGCCGTCATGCTGGCCGCCGCCGTGCGGGAGGCCGGCGCCATCGCCGTCACCGCGCCGACGGTCCGTGACGAGCCGGCGGCGTTCCGTGCGGCGCTCGACGCCCACGCCGGCGACGTCGACCTGATCATCACCACCGGCGGCGTCAGCGCGGGGGCCTACGAGGTGGTCAAGGACGCCCTGGGCGGTCAGGTCGAGTTCACCAAGGTGGCGATGCAACCCGGCATGCCGCAGGGCGCCGGCCTGGTGGCGGGCACGCCGATCGTCACGTTGCCCGGCAATCCGGTCAGCTCGCTGGTGTCCTTCGAGGTGTTCCTGCGCGGTCCGCTGCGCGCCGCGATGGGACTGCCGCCGGACCGGCCGCGGATCTCGGCCACCCTCACCGAGGACCTCACCTCACCCCTGGGCAAACGGCAGTTCCGCCGCGGTGTGCTGGCCGGCACCACCGTCACCAGCTACGGCCCACCGGCATCGCACCACCTGCGCTGGCTGGCATCGGCGAACTGCCTGCTCGACATCCCGGCAGACGTCGACAGGCTGGCCGCCGGCTCCCAGCTCGACGTGTGGGACCTGTCTACCGGCTGAGTGCCCGGCAAATCCACGTAGAATCGGGAGCCAACATGGCCAGACCTGCGCGTTCACCCGATGACCCCAGCTCAGAAGCCCAGCGCTTCATCGAATTGGTCCGCTCCACCGTCCCGCCGCTGCACCCGGCCGGCCTCCCGTTCATCGCGGGCGGCCTCGGCGTGGCGGCCGCCGGCCGCAACCGGCGCTGGTTGCGCAACACCGGCCTCGGGGTGGCCAGTTTCTGTGCGCTGTTCTTCCGGCACCCGCCCCGCGTCCCGCCCAGCCGGCCTGGCGCCGTCGTCGCACCGGCCGATGGTCTGGTGACCTTGCTGGACACCGCCGTGCCGCCCGCCGAACTCGGGCTCGGGGACACCCCGATGACCCGGATCAGCATCTTCCTGTCCATCTTCGACGCCCACGTGCAGCGGGCGCCGGTGGCCGGGCAGGTGATGGGCGTGGTGCACCGGCCCGGTCAGTTCCTGTCCGCCGACAAGGACACAGCCAGCGAGGACAACGAGCGCAACAGTCTGTGGCTGCGCACCCCCGACGGTGTCGACATCGTCGCCGTGCAGATCGCCGGGCTCATCGCACGGCGCATCGTGTGCACCGCCAGGACCGGCGACCAACTCGAACTCGGCGAGACCTACGGGCTGATCCGGTTCGGCTCGCGGCTGGACACCTACTTCCCGCAGGGGTCCCGCATCCTGGTCGAAGCCGGGCAGCGCGCCATCGGCGGCGAGACCATCCTGGCCGAGCTGCCCTGATGGCCAACCGCAACCGTGCCAAGGCGCGCCCGTCGGCGATGCGGATCCTGCCCAGCGCCACCACGGTGCTGGCGATCTGCGCCGGGCTGACGTCGATCAAATTCGCCCTCGACGGCCAGCCGCACATCGCGCTGGCGCTGATCGGTGCCGCCGCGGTACTCGACGGCATCGACGGCGGTATCGCCCGCGCGTTGGACGCACAATCGCGGATGGGTGCCGAGATCGACTCACTGGCCGACGCGGTGAACTTCGGCGTCGCCCCCGCGCTGGTGGTGTATGTGACGCTGTTGCCGACCTCGCCGGTCGGGTGGATCTTCGCGTTGCTCTACGCGGTGTGCATCGTGCTGCGGTTGGCGCGGTTCAATGCGTTGCTCGACGACGACACCAAACCCGCCTACACCCGGCAATACTTCACCGGGATGCCCGCGCCGTGCGGCGCGGTCGGGGTGATCGGTCCGCTGGCGGCCCTGCTGCAGTTCGGTGAGGGCTGGTGGACATCGCAGTGGTTCGTCTGCCTGTGGTTCGCCGCCAACGCCGCGCTGCTGGTCAGCCGGGTGCCGACGCTGGCACTCAAATCGGTGTCCATGCCGCCGAACGCCGCGCCGATCCTGCTGATCGCGATCGCCGCGGCCGCCGCGGCGCTGCTGCTGTTCCCCTATGTCCTGGTGCTGCTGATCATCGTCGGCTACCTGCTGATCATCCCGTTCACGGTGCGCAGCCAACGCTGGGTCGCGGCGCGTCCGGAAGCCTGGGATGCCAAACCGAAGGAACGCCGGGCGCAGCGCCGCGAGATCCGTCGGGCGCAGCCGCACCGGCGGTCGATGGCGCGCCTGGGCCTGCGTAAGCCGCCGGGCCGCCAGTGAGTTCGACGTCATGAGTTTGACCCTGACAGCCCGGCTCAACACCTCCGCCCTGGACAGCCGCCGCGGGGTGGTGCGCCTGCACCCGGAAGCCATCGCCGCGCTCGGTCTGCGCGAGTGGGATGCGGTCTCGCTACTGGGGTCCCGGACCACCGCCGCAGTGGTCGGGATCGCCCCGCCCGGCACCCCGGCGGGCACCGCACTGCTCGACGACGTGACGTTGTCCAATGCCGGCCTCCGCGAGGACGCCGGCGTGGTGGTGTCCCCGGTGACGGTCAACGGGGCCCGGTCGGTCACCCTGACCGGTTCCCGGCTGGCCACCCGGTCGGTGTCCTCGGCGACGTTGCGGATGGCGTTGCTGGGCAAGGTGCTCTCGGTCGGCGACACCGTGTCACTGCTGCCCCGCGATCTGGGCCCCGGCACCTCGACCTCGGCGGCCACCACCGCGCTGACCACCTCCGTCGGGATCACCTGGACCTCGGAGTTGCTGACGGTGACCGGGGTGGACCCGGCCGGGCCCGTCAGTGTGCAACCGAATTCCAATGTCACCTGGGGTGACGTCGATACGACGGCCCCGCCACCGGCGCCCAGCCAGGCGCCCGCCGCGCCGGCGGTACCGCTGGACGACCTCAAGGGTGCACACACCCAGGCCGGCAAGCTGGCCGAGTGGCTCAAGCTCGCCCTCGACCAGCCCCAACTGCTCGAAACCCTGGGCGCCGCAGCCAATCTCGGAGTGCTGGTCTCCGGGCCGGCCGGGGTCGGCAAGGCCACCCTGGTGCGGGCGGTCTGCGCCGAACGCCGACTCGTCGAACTGGACGGCCCGGAGGTCGGCGCACTCGCCGCCGACGACCGCCTGGGCAGCGTCACCGCGGCCGTCGCCGCGGTGCAGTCCGGTGGCGTCCTGCTCATCACCGACATCGACGCGCTGTTGCCCTCCACGCCGGAGCCGGTGGCCACCCTGATCCTCGCCGAACTGCGTAAAGCGGTGGCCACAAAGGGTGTTGCGTTCATCGCCACCTCGGCGGTGCCGGACAACGTCGATGCGCGGCTGCGGTCTCCCGAGCTGTGCGACCGCGAGCTGGGCCTGAGCCTGCCCGATGCCGCCACCCGCAAGGCGCTGCTGGAGGTGCTGCTTCGCGGTGTGCCCGCCGCCGAACTCGACCTGGAGAAGGTCGCCGAGCGAACCCCGGGGTTCGTGGTCGCCGATCTGGCCGCGCTGGTCCGCGAGGCGGCGTTGCGGGCGGCCGCCCGGGCCAGCGCCGACGGCGCATCGCCGTCGCTCACCCAGGACGATTTCGTGGGCGCGCTCTCGGTCATCCGCCCGCTGTCCCGGTCGGCGACCGAGGAGGTGGCGGTCGGCTCGGTGACGCTGGAGGACGTCGGCGACATGGTCGCCACCAAACAGGCCCTCACCGAGGCGGTGCTGTGGCCGCTGCAGCATCCGGACACCTTTGCCCGGCTCGGTGTGCAGCCCCCGCGCGGGGTGCTGCTCTACGGGCCACCCGGCTGCGGTAAGACCTTCGTCGTCCGCGCACTCGCGAGCTCCGGCCGGTTGTCCGTGCATGCCGTCAAGGGCGCCGAGCTGATGGACAAATGGGTCGGCTCATCGGAGAAGGCGGTGCGCGAACTGTTCCGCCGGGCCCGTGATTCGGCGCCGTCGCTGGTGTTCCTCGACGAGGTCGACGCGCTGGCGCCGCGGCGCGGGCAGAGTCATGACTCCGGTGTCACCGACCGGGTGGTCGCCGCGCTGTTGACCGAGCTCGACGGTATCGAGCCGCTGCGCGATGTCGTGGTCCTCGGCGCCACCAACCGGCCCGACCTGATCGACCCGGCGCTGCTGCGGCCCGGCCGCCTGGAGCGGCTGGTCTTCGTCGAGCCACCGGATGCCGATGCGCGCCGCGACATCCTGCGCACCGCGGGCAAATCCATACCGCTGTCAGCCGAGGTCGATCTGGACACCCTGGCCGACGAGCTGGACGGCTACAGCGCCGCCGACTGTGTCGCGCTGCTGCGCGAGGCGGCTTTGAGCGCGATGCGCCGTTCTATCGACGCCGCCGATGTCACCGCCGCCGACGTCGCCACCGCCCGGCAGAACGTGCGGCCGTCGCTGGATCCGGTGCAGGTCGACTCACTGCGTGCGTTCGCAGAGGGCCGCTAACCGCTCGATCGACGCCGCCAATTTGTCCGCGGTGGTGGCCCGCGCCCGCACCTGCCGCTGCTCGTCGGTCAGCCGGGTCCAGTCGTAGGTGTGGATGACCCGGCAGCGTTCGTCATCGACGGGCTCGATCTGCCAGCGCCACAGGTGCCCGGGCGGCTGCTTGCCCTCCTCGGCCGGCAGCCAGGCGATCAGCCGGCCCTCCTCGAATTCGACGATGTGGTTCACCCGCACCGCGCCGGTGTAGATCGTCATCCGGAACTCGTCGCCGACGGCATGCACGCGTTGCCCGGCTGCCGCCTCGACGTTGTTGTCGTTGCCGTCCCAGCGGGGGTGCAGGGCCGGGTCGGCGATGAGTTCGAAGACGACGTCTGCGGCCGCCGCGATCTCCCGGTCGGCGCTCACGATCCTGCTCACCGGTTCAGCCTACGGTTCGATGAACTCAAAACCGCCCACGTAGACTGGGTTCGTACCAGCCGTCATACCTGTGGTCGATGCGCCTCGCGCAAGCGCTCATCGGCCAATGACACCCCGACCCAACACGATCGGAGTGCCATGCTCGTCGTTCTGCTCGCCCACGTCGTCGCGACCGCGGTGGCGCCCCTTCTGGTCGCCAGATGGGGACGCCTGGCCTTCTACCCGCTCGCGGCAGTCCCACTGCTGTCCCTCATCTGGGTCGGGCTGAACTGGCCGACCGACGAGCACATCCCGACAGTGCACATCCCGTGGATGCCGATGCTGTCGATGGACATCACCCTGCGGTTCGATTCCCTGGCCGCCATCATGAGCGTGCTGGTGCTGGCCATCGGCGCCCTGGTGCTCTTCTATTGCGCGCAGTACTTCCATCACCACGAGGGCCGCATCGAGAAGCGGCTGCCCAGCTTCGCCGCCGAACTGGTCGCCTTCTCCGGTGCCATGTTCGGACTGGTGGTCAGCGACAACATGCTGCTGCTCTACATCTTCTGGGAAACCACGACGGTGCTGTCGTTCCTGCTGGTCGGCCATTACGCCGAACGCGCCACCAGCCGGCGCGCCGCCACCCAGGCGCTGCTGGTGACGACGTTCGGCGGGCTGGCCATGCTCGTCGGCATCGTGGTGCTGGGCAACCTGGCCGGTACCTATCTGCTCTCGGAGCTGATCGCCGCCCCGCCGACCGGGCTGGCCGCCAGCGTCGGCATCGCCCTGGTTCTCATCGGTGCGCTGTCCAAGTCCGCCATCGTGCCGCTGCACTTCTGGTTGCCCGGCGCGATGGCCGCGCCCACCCCGGTCAGCGCCTATCTGCACGCCGCGGCCATGGTGAAGGCCGGTGTCTACCTGGTGGCGCGGCTGACCCCGGGCTTCGCCGACACCGCCTTCTGGCGGCCCATGGTGGTGGGGCTGGGTCTGCTCACCATGCTGTTGGCGGGCTGGCGCGCGATCCGCGAATACGACCTCAAACTCATCCTGGCATTCGGCACCGTCAGCCAGCTCGGTTTGATCACGATCATGGTGGGCACCGGCGGCCCGGACATGATGCTGGCCGGGCTGGCCATGCTCTGCGCGCACGCCATGTTCAAGGCGGCGCTGTTCATGGTGGTCGGCGTCATCGACCACGCCACCGGAACCCGTGACATCCGCAAGCTCGCCGGTCTGGGGCGGGCGCACCGGCCGATGCTCATCATCGCCGTCGGCGCGTCCGCAAGCATGGCCGCGCTGCCCCCCTTCTTCGGATTCATCGCCAAGGAAGCCGATCTGGAGACGGTGCTGCACAGTGAGGTGCTGGGTGCGGCGGCCCCGTTCGTGCTCGCCGGCATCGTCATCGGCTCGGTCTTCACCACCATGTACAGCCTGCGGTTCCTGTGGGGCGCCTTCGCCGACAAGGGCGCCACCGAGCCCAGCGTCCGCGTCGCCGAGATGCACCGTCCCCCCGTCACTTTCCTGCTGCCGCCGGCCATCCTGGCCGCCGCCGGCCTGGTGTTCGGACTGTGGCCGTCGGGCATCGACCGGGTGCTCGACGACTACGCCGAGACCATTCCGGGCGGATCCGACTACTACCTGGCGCTGTGGCACGGATTCGGGCTGCCGCTGCTGCTGTCGGTGCTCATCCTGATCACCGGCACCGCGCTGTTCTTCGGGCGCCGGCGGCTGCCGCGGGGGCGTCTGGGCTTCACCCCGCTGGGCAACGCCGACCGCATCTACGACGAGGTGATGCGCGGTCTCGACGTGCTGGCGGTCCGGTTGACCGCGCAGACCCAGCGCGGGTCACTGCCGGCCACCCAGTCGGTCATCCTGTGCACGCTGGTCCTGCTTCCGGTCGCGGTGCTGATGCTGGGGGCCCGCAACCGACCGGAGATGGCCCTGTGGGATTCGCCGTTGCAGGTCGTCATCGGAGCGGTCATCCTGGCGGCCGCCCTGGGCGCGACCGTGATGCGCAACCGACTGGCCGCGGTGCTGCTGGTCGGCGTCACCGGCTACGGTTGCGGCGCCATCTTCGCCCTGCACGGCGCGCCTGATCTGGCGCTCACCCAGTTCCTGGTGGAAACGCTGCTGCTGGTGATCTTCGTGCTGGTGCTGCGTACCCTGCCCGCCGAGGCCGACCGGTCCAACGTCAACCGCAGCCGGGTGCCGCGCGCGGCGCTGTCGCTGGCGGTCGGCGCGGCGGTGACCGCACTGGCGGTGTTCGCGATGGCTGCCCGCGACACCCGCCCGATCGCCGAATTGTTGCCCGAGGCCGCGTATCACCGCGGGCACGGCGCCAACACCGTCAACGTCCTGCTGGTCGACATCCGCGCCTGGGACACCATGGGCGAGATCTCGGTGCTGGTGGTCGCCGCGACCGGGGTGGCCTCGATGGTGTTCCGCAACAGGCGGTTCGGCGCGGCACCGCGGGTGTCGCAGGCCAGGCCCAGCGCCGCGGGCCAGCCCGATATCGGGTTGGTCACCGCCTACAGTCCGGCCGCCGGTGACGTCACCTGGCTGCGCGGCAGCGAGTTGCGCGATCCGCGGCACCGCTCGCTGGTGTTGGAGGTCGCGACCCGGATCATCTTCCCGCTCATCATGGTGCTCTCGGCCTACCTCTTCTTCACCGGACACAACACCCCCGGCGGCGGATTCGCCGGTGGCTTGACCGCGGGCCTGGCACTCGTGCTGCGGTATCTGGCCGGCGGCCGTTACGAACTGGGCGAGACGCTGCCGCTGGATGCCGGCAAGGTACTGGGCACCGGTCTGTTGCTGTCCGCGGGGACGGCGGTGACCTCGCTGCTGCTGGGTGCACCGGTGCTGTCCTCGGCGGTGCTGCACCTGGAGGTACCGGTGCTCGGCGACATCAAGCTCGTCACTGCCCTGTTCTTCGATCTCGGTGTGTACCTCATCGTGGTCGGCCTCGTCCTCGACATCCTGCGCAGCCTCGGTGCCCGCGTCGATGCGGAAAGGGTGCGATGATCACCTATCTTGTTCCCCTGATCCTCATCGGCGGGCTGACCAGCACCGGCGTGTACCTGCTGTTGGAACGCACCCTGACCCGGATGTTGTTGGGACTGCTGCTGATCGGTAATGCCGTCAATCTGCTCCTGCTCAATGTGGGTGGGCCGTCCGGTAATCCGCCGGTGTACGGCCGCACCAGCAACGGCGCACAGACCGACGCGGACCCGCTGGCGCAGGGCATGATCCTGACCGCCATCGTGATCGCGATGGGTGTCGCGGCCTTCGTGCTGGCCTTGGCCTACCGGTCCTATCAACTGACCACCGTCGAGGAAGTCAGCAACGACCCCGAGGACACCAGGGTCGCCGAGCGCGCCGACGAGGAGGTCGTCGACCGCGATATCCCCGACGTGGTGCCCTCCCGCGACACCGACCTGCCCGATGAACTCGACGCCCTGCCGGGTGCGGAGGGGTCCCGCTGATGGCCCTGGCACAGATCCTCACCCCGCTGCCGGTACTGATCCCGACCATCGCCGCCGCCATTGCCATGGTCGCCGGGCGCAGTCCGCGTATCCAGCAACTGATCTCGCTGACCGCGCTGTCTGCGGTGGTGGCGGTGTGCGCGGTGCTGCTCTATCTGGTCGACCGCGACGGCACCGTCGCCGTCCAGGTCGGCGGCTGGGGGCAGACCGAGCCGGGCATGGGCCCGCTGGGCATCACGCTGGTCGCCGACCGGCTCTCGGTGCTGATGCTGGTGGTGTCCTCGATCGTGCTGCTGGCGGTCGTGTTCTACGCCATCGGCCAGGGCATCAGCGACGGCGATGAACGCCAGCCGGTTTCGATCTTCCAGCCCACGTACCTGATCCTGTCGGCCGGTGTCTGCACCGCGTTCCTGGCCGGTGACCTGTTCAACCTGTTCGTCGGTTTCGAGGTGCTGCTGGCCGCCAGTTTCGTGCTGCTGACCATCGGCGGCAGCGCCGAACGGGTGCGTGCCGGCATCGCCTACGTCATGGTGTCGATGGTGTCCTCGCTGATCTTCCTGATCGGTATCGCGCTGGTGTACGCCGCCACCGGCACCCTCAACATGGCCGAGGTCGCGGTGCGGCTCTCCGACGTTCCCGACGGCACCCGCACGGCGCTGTTCGCCGTGCTGCTGGTCGCGTTCGGCATCAAGGCCGCGGTGTTCCCGCTGTCGGCGTGGTTGCCCGATTCCTATCCGACCGCGCCCGCACCCGTCACCGCGGTGTTCGCCGGCCTGCTGACCAAGGTCGGTGTGTACGCGATCATCCGGGCGCACTCGCTGTTGTTCCCCGAGGGCGGCCTCGACGACGTGCTGCTGGTGGCCGCACTGCTGACCATGGTGGTCGGCATCCTGGGCGCAATCGCGCAGAACGACATCAAGCGCCTGCTGTCCTTCACTCTGGTGAGCCACATCGGGTACATGATCTTCGGTGTCGCCCTGGGCAATCAGCTGGGGATGTCGGGCGCGGTGTACTACGTGGCGCACCACATCGTGGTGCAGACCACCCTGTTCCTCGTCGTCGGTCTCATCGAACGGCAGGCGGGCGCGTCGACGCTGCAGCGCCTCGGCGGCCTGGCCGCGGCAAGCCCGCTGTTGGCTTTCATCTTCGTGGTGCCGGCGCTGAATCTCGGTGGCATACCGCCGTTCTCCGGATTCATCGGCAAGGTGGCCCTGCTGGAGGCCGGTGCCGAATCGGGTACCTCGCTGGCCTGGGTGCTGGTCGGTGGCAGCGTGGTGACCAGCCTGCTCACTCTGTACGCGGTGACCCGCGTCTGGACCAAGGCGTTCTGGCGGGCCCGCGCCGACGCGCCGGAGGGCAACCTGTCCAACACCGTGCCCGCGGCACTGATCGACGATGACGACGATATCGCCTTCGCCGATCGCAACGATGTCGGCAAGATGCCGGTCGGGATGCTGCTGCCCACCGGGGCCCTGATCGCGGTGGGGCTGGCGCTGACGGTGTTCGCCGGTCCGATCTACGGATACAGCGAGCGCGCCGCCGAACAGATAATCGATCGCGGCCAATACATCTCGGCGGTGTTGCGATGAGCGTCTGCGCGAAGAGCCGAGGTTCACGATGAGAAAGATCACGTTACGCATCTGGACGCTGTGCTGGCTGACGCTGGTGTGGATCCTGCTGTGGGGCACGTTCTCGGCCGCCAACATCATCGGCGGTCTGGTCGTCGCACTGGTCATCACGTTGCTGCTCCCGTTGCCCGCGGTACCGGTGGAAGGGAAGCTCCGGCCGTTGGCGCTGCTTCGCCTGGTGCTCTATGTCGCGGTGAAACTCGTGGTGTCCTCGTTCCAAGTGGCTTGGCTGGCAATCAAACCCGGTCCTCAGCCGGCCACCGCGGTGCTGCGCGCACACCTGGCCGTCAAGTCCGATCTGGTGCTCGCCCTGGCGGTCGGCGTACTCACCCTCATCCCGGGTTCGGTGGTCCTGGAGATCGATCAGCGGCGCCGGCTCATCTACCTGCACGTGCTGGATGTCGGTTCCGAGAAGGCGGTCGCGGCCTTCTACCGGCAGGTGAAGACCGTCGAGCGACTCATGGTGGCCGCGTTCGAACGGGATGCCGACTGGCGGGCGTCCGCCGATAAGGAGGACGCCTGATGCATATCGTCTGGGTCGCCGCGGCGGTGATGCTCTCGGCCGCCGCCGCCATCACCGTCTACCGCTTGCTGGCCGGACCCACCACGCTGGACCGGCTGGTCGCGCTGGATGCCTTTGTCGCGGTGTCGATGTGCGGTATCGGCACCTGGGCGGCGTTCAGTCTGGACAGCACCGTCACCTACAGCCTCACTGCGCTGGCGCTGATCAGTTTCGTCGGGTCGGTCAGCGTGGCGCGCTTCCGCGTGCCCGACCGCGATCCGGACGAACGGAGGGCATCGTGACCGTAGTCGACATCATCACCTCGATCCTGGTGCTGGGCGGTTCGGCGCTGGCGCTCACCGCTGCCATCGGGGTCGTGCGCTTCCCCGACACCCTGACGCGCATGCACGCCGCGAGTAAGCCGCAGGTGTTGGGGCTGCTGCTGGTCCTGGCCGGCGCGGCGGTCCGGCTCAGCGGCCATCCAGATGTCGGCATGATCATCCTCGCCGGCTTGTTCACGATCATCACCGCGCCGGTGGTGGCCAATCGGGTCGGCCAGTTGGCCTACCGTGAACAGAACGTCCAGGAGAGCGTGATCGCCGACGAGTTGAAGCACAACCCGTTGCCCGACCCCGAGTAGCTACTCCGACAGCTGGAACTCCACCAGCGCGGCCACCGTCTCGACGGCCTCGCGCAGTGCGGCCAACCGCGCCGACGCGTGCGGAGCCGCCAGGACCGCGTACCGGTCGGCCTGTCCGATCGGTATCCGGGAGGCCAACGCGTACAGCCGATCTCCGGGTTGCTGGCCGGGTTCGGGCCCGCCGAGCAGCACCTCGCGCGGCGGCAACTCGGCATCCCGCGCGGCCGCGATCCGCTCGAACAGGGCCATCACGGTGTCCTCGACGCCCGCGATGTCGTCCCCGGTGATGGACGGACCGGCCTCGTCGGGCCAGCTCTCGGTCTGGGCCCGCGGATAGGGGGCGTCGTCGAGCCACTGGATCACCCGGATCCGCTCGCCGAGCACGCTGCGCAGCCGGTACTTGCCGCCGCCCAGGTCGGTGTGCTCGACGATGCGCGCCAACGCCCCGACGTCGCTGCGCACATCGCCACCGCCGACCTCGCGGCCGGCCTGGATGAGCACCACACCGAACTCACCGGTGCCGGCCAGGCAGTCCGAGATCATGGCCGAGTAGCGGGGTTCGAAGATCCGCAGCGGCAGTTCCTCACCCGGCAGCATGGCGACCTCGAGCGGGAACATCGCCGTCGGCGCGGGCGTGCTCACAGGTCCAGCTCGCCGATCAGCGAGTCGACCACCGCGCGCAGGTCGCCGTCGTGCTCCTCGGCCACCCGGCGCTGACGCTGATAGGACGCTCCGTCGCGGTAGATGCCCTCCACCCGGCGCAGTTCGTCGGCGCATCCCAGCGACACCGCCACCGGCTCCAGCCGGTTCAGCAGGTCGTCGAGGTCCTCGGTGACCAGACGTTCGTTGCTGTCGGAATCCAAGATGATCACTGCGTCCAGCCCGTAACGCGCTGCGCGCCACTTGTTCTCCTGCACATGCCAGGGCGGCATGGTCGGCAGCTGGTCACCGGCGTCGAGGCGGCGGTCCAGGTCGACGATCAGGCAGTGCGTCAAAGCCACCAGCGCGCCCAACTCGGCGAGGTTGGACACCCCGTCGAAGATGCGCACCTCGATGGTGCCGAGATGCGGGGACGGCCTTATATCCCAACGGATCTCGTTCATGTGATCGATGATGCCGGTCTTCTTCTGGTCGTAGACGAACCGTTCGAAGTGCGACCACTTCTGGAAGTGGAACGGCAGACCGGCGGTCGGCAACTGCTGGAACATCATCGCGCGGTTGCTGGCATAACCGGTGTCCTCGCCATCCCAGAACGGCGACGACGAGGACAGCGCCAACAGGTGCGGGTAGTGGTTGAGCAGCGAGGTGATGATCGGCATCACCTTGTGCGCCGAGGAGATGCCGACGTGCACGTGCACGCCCCAGATCAGCATCTGCCGTCCCCACCACTGGGTGCGTTTGATCAGCTCCGCGTAGCGCGGCCCCTCGGTGAGCTGCTGCATCTCCCATTCGGCGAACGGATGGGTGCCCGCGCAGAACAGCTCCATGCCGCGCTCGCGGGCGATACGGCGCACCGGCACCAGGGTGTCGTGCAGGTCGGTCATCGCCTCCGGCACCGTCTCACAGATGCCGGTGACCACCTCGACGGTGTTGCGCAGCAATTCCTTGTGCACATGCGGCGTTTCGCCGATCTCGGCGATCACCGCCGCGGCCTCGTTGCTCAGGTCGCGGGTGACGGGATCGACGAGCGCGAACTCCCATTCGACACCGACGGTCGGCCGGGGAGACCCGGCGAAGTCGATGCGATTGCTATTCCGCGGAGAAGACACCGCAGGCTACCCGGCCGCCGGCATCACCGGTGGCCAGCGTCTGCTGGTCGGGGCCGGGGGTTCCATTGATCTGCTGGTACTTCTCGGGCGGGATGTTGCCGAAGTTGTCGGCGTTCTCGTGGATCACGATCGCGGTCTTGCTGCCGGCGAGCAGATCCTCGGCGGTGAAGGCGTCGGTGGTGGTGACCAGCTTGGCCGATCCGTCGGCGCGGACCTGCAGCGAGCTGAGGTCGCCGCTGGAGGGATGCCCGGAGTGACCTTCGCGCTGGAAGTGTCCACCGGCGCTGGTGAAATCGCCCTCGCAGGTGCCGACCTGGTGGATGTGCAGACCGTGGAATCCCGGGGCCAGTTCACCGGAGGTGGTGGTCTCGACCGTCACGGTCGCGAAGCCCTCGGCGAAGTCGATGGTGGCGGTCGCCACGTCGGTGCCGTCGGCGGTCTTCAGGTCGGCGGTCAACGTCTCGGCCCCGGCCGCCGATCCATGCTCGGCACCCGATCCGTGTTCTTCGCCGTCGCCCTCTGCGGCCGGGGCCGAGGGCGACGGTGATCCGGTCCATACCGGCGGCGTGGTTCCCGGCGAGGTGGCCTCCGGCTCGTACGGTGCGCAAGCTGCGGCGATCGGCACGGTCAGTGCGGCGGCGGCAAGAAGACGGATCGAGGCTGAGATCGGCATGTCCGAGACTCTAGCCGGTGACCGCCACGATGACGCCCGGCGGTTGCTCCACCAGTTCAGGGCGTCTGGGCTCCACGGGCGCCTCCAGTAGCCGGCCGACCTCCTCGGCGGCTTCCCGTTCACCGGGCTCCTCGCCGAAGAACACCGTCGTCGCCGGCAGACCCTCCAGAACCAGGTTGCCGGTCTCGGTGACGTTCCAGCCATCCTCACGCAACCGGTTGGCCGCCCCCTCGGCGGCGCCGGCCACCTCGGAGGTGTTGAACACCCGCACCTCGGCCTCGCGCGCATCGGGTTCCGCCGTCGGTTCGGCGCTGGAGGTGGGACTGCTGGTCGTCGTGGCGCTGATGGCGACCGAGTCGGCCTCGTCGTCACCGTCGGAGCCCATGTACTGGAAGGCGATCAGCAGGAACGCGACTCCCAGGAACAACAGCACCATCACCATGGCGCGCAGGGGCAGCCCGGAAGAGTCTCGCTGGTTCATCGGGGCCAGCCTAACGGCTCACGTGATGTCGAAACCGAGCCGCCGGGCCGCCTTGGCCTTCTGCCGGCTCGCGCGCACCCGACGCAGCCGCTTGACCAGCATCGGGTCGGCGGCGAGCGCCTCGGGCCGATCGACAAGGGCGTTCAGTACCTGGTAGTACCGGGTCGCCGACATCGAGAACAGTTCCTTGATGGCATCTTCCTTGGACCCCGCGTATTTCCACCACTGGCGTTCGAACGCCAGAATGTCGTGTTCGCGGCGGGTCAGCCCGTCCGCGGGTTCGGAGTCGTCCCCGGATTGGCCGGTCCGCGCGATGGCGCCATCCATATCGCTGTTTGGACCCTTCCGATCACTCACAAAATGACATTGGTGTGGTTCGGCGATCATTCAATCACGGCCCCGCTATTTGAGGCGTGATCGTTACCCGCGCGTCGGCTGACTTAAGCTTGCCAACCGTGGCTGTCGTACCGATCCGTATTGTGGGCGATCCCGTCCTGCACACCCCGACCACCCCGGTGCCCGTGGGCGCCGACGGGACCCTACCTGCCGACCTGGCGGCGCTCATCGCCGACATGTACGACACCATGGACGCGGCCAACGGGGTTGGCCTGGCCGCCAACCAGATCGGTCGCACCGAGCGGGTGTTCGTCTACGACTGCGCCGACGACCGCGGTAAGACCGCGCGCCGCCGCGGCGTGGTGATCAACCCGGTGCTGGAAACCTCCGAGGTTCCCGAGACCATGCCCGATCCCGATGACGACGACGAGGGTTGCCTGTCGGTGCCCGGCGAGTCCTTCCCCACCGGCCGCGCATCCTGGGCGCGGGTCACCGGACTGGACGCCGACGGCACCGAGATCACGCTGGAGGGCACCGGTCTGTTCGCCCGGATGCTGCAGCACGAGACGGGACATCTGGACGGGTTCACCTACCTGGACCGGCTCATCGGCCGGCACGCCAGGGCCGCCAAGCGGATGGTCAAGCACAACCAGTGGGGTGTCCCGGGGTTGAGCTGGACGCCCGGCGAGGATCCCGACCCCTTCGGCCACTAGCCGTGCTTTTCGCGGCTTCCTGCGGCAGCCGGGTCTCGCTGCGCTACCGGATCTCCGATGGCCTGACCGATGTGGTCGGACATCTGGAGGCACTCGAACCGATGGTGGTGGTGCGGCCCAAGTCCGGTGAACCCGTCGAGATCGACCCCGCCGATGTGGTGTCGGTCCGCGAGCTCTCCCACACCCCGGTCCGCAATTCCGAGATCCGGGCACTGGAACACGCCGCGGCGCTGGCCTGGCCCGGCACCGAACAGCACTGGCAGGACGGGTGGCTGTTGCGCGCCGGCTCCGGTCACACCAGTAGGGCGAATTCGGCCGTTCCGCTGCTGTTTTCGTCGTCGACGCAGTCCCTGCCGCAGATCACTTCCTGGTACGCCGACCGCGGACTGCAACCGTGGCTGGCGCTGCCGGAGCGGTTGCTCCCGATCACGGCTGCCGGCATCAAGAGCACCCGCGTGCTGGTGCGCGAACTCTCCCCCGCGCCGCCCTCCCCGGGCGTCGCACTGGGCGAGTCGCCCGACGAGCACTGGCAGCGGGTCTACGAACGTGACGTGCCGCCGGAGATCCTCACCGCCGTGGTCGACGGGGTGCTCACGTTCGCCGCCGCGGGCGCCGCCGTCGGCCGCGGGGCGGTGACCGCCGGGCCGGACGGCAGCCGCTGGCTCGGCGTGTCGTGCGTGCGTGTCGCCGAGTCGGCCCGCCGGCGGGGGCTGGCCCGGTCGATCGTCGCGGCATTGTCGGTCTGGGGCGCCGAACAGGGCGCGACCCGCGCGTATGTGCAGGTGCTCGACGACAACGGCCCCGCGCTGACGCTGTACCACTCGCTCGGATTCCGGCTGCACCACCGGCACCGCTATGTGCGCGCAGATAGCCTCGTGGCCCATGCGTGAGTTACTCGATGCCAACCGCGAGGTGCAGGGCTCCCGGGCGCTGCGACTGCTGGCGACGTCGAACCTCGCGGTCTACGCCACCCTGATGGAACGCCACCTGTTCGACGGGCTGGTCGGCGAGACCGACCTGGTCGTCCGGCTGGAGCGCGATCTGGACGCCCTGCACGAGGCCGGCGAACAGTCCGGGCTGGCCCTGATCAAGTCCTGGGCCAGCCAGGGCTGGCTGCACCGGGTGGCCAGCCAACATGCCGGGGCTGAACGCAACGTCTGTTACCTGACCCAGGATGCCCGGCGCGCCCTGGACTTCGTCCGCGGTGTGCGTCGCAACGACACCATCGCCACCGGCGGGTCCATGCACGGGATCGCCGCACGGCTCAAGCAGGTCGCCACCCGCGCCGGCGACGATCCCGACCGGATCCGCGCCGGCATCGAGGCCGAGATCGCCGCGCTGCACGCAGAGCTCGATGAGCTCGACGCAGGCACCCGACCCGAACCGGATGTCACGGCCATGTACGACGAGGCACGTGCCATCGCCATGCAGATGGAACGGCTGATCACCGATATCGGTCTGTACGGCAACATGATCGAGCAGGCGACGGCCGCACTGGACGACCCGATCGACACCAACCTCGAGTACCGCGACCGGCAGCGCCGGATGTACGCCGACTACCAGGCGGCCTGGGACTCCGCCGGCCGCGACTCGCACCGTGCGTTCCTGCACATGATCAACGACCCGCAGCAGCGCGCCGAGTTCGAGGCCGATATCGCCACCGTCGCTGCGCAATTGCCCGAGCTCGACCCGGCGCTGCGCAAGGTGATGGCCAACTTCTTCGAACTCGTCGGACACCAGATCGATGAGGTGGAGCGCATTCAGCAGCGCTGCGCCCAGCGGGTGAAGCGCTTCACGGCGTTCGGCACCCTCGAGCAGAGTCGCGGCGTGGCCCGCCAGCTCAACGAGGCCATCGGGGCCGCCCGCGCCCTGCTCAAGGAGTCGCTGACCGACTCCCGCCTCGCCATCGAGGTGCCACTGGCCCGGCACGCCATCACCTCCGTCGGCGCACTGAGCTTCCGGATCAACGACCTGTCCTCACCGAAACCGGCCGAGATCGCCCAGGGCGAGGTGGATCTGACCACCTTCTCCGCCCTCACCACACAGGTCGATGCGCCCGCGCTCACCGAGATGCTCAATGCCGCACTGCCGGTGTCCCTTCCGGACGCGCTGTCGATGCTGGACTCGCCCTACCTGGGCCACGTCATCGTGCTGTGGTCCTGGGCGCTCAAACAACCGGCCCCGGCCACCGCCGGATCGGTGACCGTGCGCTTCCACTCGCTGGACGGCCATGACCGCGAGATGGAGGTCCCGCACCTGATGTTCACCGAACCCGTCACCGAGGTTGCCTCATGACCGACGCCGACATCGACTTCGCCTCGTTACCCGAGGTGGACCGCTCGGGGCGCAGCACCGGGAGTCGCAAACCGCGCTTCGACGGTGACGTCAGCGTACTGCCGGACCGCGCCTGCTGGGCTCTGCAGCATCTGCTGACGCGACGCTACATCAGCAGCGAATCCGATCCGGATGTCTACAGCTGGATCCTGGAGTATCGCAACGATCTTGCCGTGCGGCTCTCCGAACTCGATCTGCAGCTGCAGATTTCGGCACAGGTCGACATCGCCTACATCGAACAGGCCCGCTACGAACCGACCCGCGGTGCGAAGTTGCTGCGCCGCGAACCGCTGGGAACCTACGACTCGATCCTGGCGCTGCACCTGGCGCAGATGATGCGCGCGGGTGGTGACGTGAGCTTCCTGATCACGCGCGACGAGGTGCACGGCCTGTTCGCCGGGGTGCTCAACGACACCGATCGCGACACCGTCACCTTCACCGCGCGCATCGACGCCGCCATCGCCCGGCTCGCCGGCCTGGACATCCTGCGCCGCACCCGCGATGACGAGGACTCCTACACGGTCTCACCCGTCATCACCGCCATCATGACGGCCTCGGTGATCACCGAACTGCAGCAGCAGTTCGAACAGCTGGTGAAAGGTGGTGCCGAATGAGCGAGCAGTTCCACCTGTCCCGCCTGCAGGTCATCAACTGGGGCGTCTTCGACGGGTATCACTCCATCCCCATCAATGCCGGCGGCTCGCTGATCGCCGGCTCCTCCGGTAGCGGGAAATCCTCACTGCTGGACGCGATCTCATTGGGTTTCCTGCCGTTCAACCGGCGCAACTTCAACGCCTCCGGCGACAACACCGCCGCGGGTTCCAGCGCCGGTCGACGCACCGTCGACAAGTACGTCCGCGGCGCATGGGGACAGCGCAGCGACGGCGGCACCAGCCAGGTCATGTACCTGCGCGGTGACGGCACCACCTGGTCGGCGGTGGCGGTCACGTACACCTCCAACACCGGGCGCACCATCACCGGCCTGGTGTTGAAATGGCTCACCGGCGAATCCCGTTCGGACTCGTCGAGCCGGTTCGTGCTCGGCGACGGTGATCTGGACATCGAGGGTGTCTGCAACCGTTGGGCGGCCGGGCGTTTCGACAGCAAGGTCTTCACCGAGGGTTGGCGGTTCTCCACCAAGGTCGAATCGCAGTACCTGGCCCAGCTGTACGCCTCCATCGGCATCCGCGCCTCCGAAGCCGCCCAGCAGCTGCTCGGGAAGGCCAAGTCGCTCAAGAGTGTCGGCGGTCTGGAACAGTTCGTCCGCGACTTCATGCTCGACGAGCCGGACAGTCTGGCACGGCTTCCCGAGGCGCTCAAGCAGATCGACCCGCTGGTGGAGGCCCGCGAGCTGCTGGCGGTGGCCCAGCGAAAGCGCAAGGTGCTCGGCGATATCGAGGCCATCCAGCTGCGTTATGCCTCGGAATCCTCCGACCTCGGCATCATCGACCTGGTCGATATGCCGATGGTCCGCGCGCACACCGATCATCAACGCCTGCAGCAGGCCCCGGCGCAGATCGAATCGTTGGACGGCACCATCGATCAGCTGGAGAACGAGTACGGCGACATCACCCGCCAGCTCAACCTCGCCAAGGCCGAAGGAGATGCCCTCAACGCGCAGATCAGCGGCGCCAGCGCCAGCATCGGACCGCTGCAGTCGCAGGTCGCCGCCGCGGAGGCGCAGGCCGAGGAGGTCACCCGCCGGTACGCCGCCTACTCCGAGATGGTGGCGGCGCACGGTGTCGAGGTCCCCGAGACCGCCGACGAGTTCTGGAATCTGCGGGAGGATCTGTCCAAGCAGGCCGCCGGGCTCGCCGTGCAACTGGACCGCGGCCGGGAGTCCTCCACCGACGCCGAGTACGCCCAGAAGGCGGCCCGGATGGCGCGCGATCATGCCGCCAAGGAACTCAAGCGGGTGGAGCAGGTCGGCTCGGCGCTACCCGAGTTCGCCGTGACCATGCGCGAACACATCTGCACCGCTTTGGGAATCGACCCCAGCGCGTTGCCGTATGTCGCCGAGCTGATGGACCTGCGTCCCGAGGAGACCCGCTGGCGCGGCGCGGTGGAGAAGGTGCTGCGGTCGGTCGGGCTCCGCCTGCTGGTACCGGATCAGCACTACGCCAAGGTGTTGCGCTTCGTCAACGAGAACAACATGCGGGGCCGGCTGGCGTTGCACCAGGTGCGGGTCAACGCCCCCGACCGTCGCCCGGAGCCCAACACGTTGGCGGGCAAGCTGTTCGTGGTCGATCCCGGCCACCCGTGCGCGGCCGAGGCGCTGGATGTGCTGACCGCTGCCGGTGATCACATCTGCGTCGACAGCCCGGATCTGTTCGCCCGGTTCCGCCGTGCGGTCACCGACACGGGTCTCTACAAGGACTCCGACCGGTTGGCCATCAAGGATGACCGGCGCCCGCTCAAACCGTCGGAATACATCTACCAGGGTGACATCACCGCCAAACTGGACGCGTTGACCGCCGAGCTGGCCGAGGCCGAGGAAGTGTTCGCCACCGCGCGCAGCGCGGCCGACGAGATCGCCGCCGGCCGGCAGCGGTGGCGGGACCAGGCGGCGGCCTGCAAGGCGATCTGCGAGCAGTTCCCGCAGTGGAGCCACATCGACACCGAAACCGCCGATGGGCACGCCGAACGCCTGCGCGAACAGTACGACCTGCTGCTGGCCGACAATCCCGACGTCGAGGCGTTGAGCACGCGGGCCGAGGAATGCTGGAACGACATCCAGGTCCTGATGACCCGGCGCGGCGCGATCCAGACCCGGCGCGACGATCTGGACTCGCGTCGCACCCGGTTGCTGGACCTGCAGGACCGACTCGCGCCGGCCGCGGTGTCCGAGCCGGCGACCGAGCTGCTGAACCGGTACTCGACGCAGATCCCGGTGAGCCTGGAGTTGCTCAACCCCGAGCCCTACCGGGAGGCGCTGTTCGCCGCGATCCGGCGGGAACGGGATCGACTCACCGAGAGCCGCAGGCGTTCCCACGACGAGTTGGCCCGCATCATCGCCACCTATGACTCGTCGTTCCCGGACGCGATCCCCAACGACTCCGACGATCTCGACGAGCGGGTGCACGACTATGTGGCGGTGTGCCGCCACATCGACGAGCGTGAACTCCCCGATGCCTACGAGCGGATGATGCGCCTGATCACCGAGCAGGCCCCGGATGCCATCCTGACGCTGCACCGGGTCGCCGAGCAGGAGGCCCGGCGGATTGCCGAGCAGATCGATCGGGTGAACACCGGTCTGGGCGCGGTGGAGTTCAACCGTGGCACCCGGTTGACGCTGCGGGCCACCCCCCGCAGCCTGACGGCGGTGACGGAGCTGACCGAGATCGTCAAGGCCATCTCGCGACGCATCGCCGAGGTCGGTCTCGGCGACAAGAAGGCCATCCTGGAGCAGTACGCCGACATCCTGCGATTGCGGAACCGGTTGGCCGGCAACACCCCCGAGGATCGGGTGTGGACCCGTGACGCGCTCGACGTGCGCAACCGGTTCACCTTCGACTGCGCCGAATGGGACGTGCGGACCGAGGAGTTGATCCGCACGCACAGCAACGCCGGCGACAACTCCGGTGGCGAGCAGGAGAAGCTGATGGCGTTCTGCCTGGCCGGTGCGTTGAGCTTCAACCTCGCGAACCCCGAAAGTGGGGACAACAAGCCGGTTTTTGCTCAGCTGATGCTCGACGAGGCGTTCTCCAAATCCGACCCCCAGTTCGCCCAGCAGGCTCTCCAGGCGTTCCGCAAGTTCGGCTTCCAGCTCGTCATCGTCGCCACCGTGCAGAACGCCACCACCATCCAGCCCTACATCGACGGTGTGGTGATGGTGTCCAAGACCGAGGCCAGCGGCCGTAATGCCCGCCCGGTCGCCCACGTCACCACCAAGACCATCAGTGATTTCACGGCACTGAAACGCGAACTCAAGGTCCCGGAGCCCGTTTGATGCGTATCGCCACCTGGAACGTCAACTCGATCCGCACCCGGGTGGACCGGGTGACCGACTGGCTCGCGCGGGCCGATGTCGATGTGCTGGCCATGCAGGAGACCAAGTGCAAAGACGCCCAATTCCCGACGATGCCGTTCGCGGCGCTGGGCTATGAGATCGCGCATGTGGGGCACAACCAGTGGAACGGGGTGGCGATCGCCTCCCGCGTCGGCCTGGAGGACGTGCAGATCGGATTCGACGGTGCACCGTCCTGGCAGGACATCGCCGAGGCGCGCGCCATCGGGGCCACCTGCGGCGGGGTGCGGGTGTGGAGCCTGTATGTGCCCAACGGCCGGACGTTGGCCGACCCGCACTACCCGTACAAGTTGGAATGGCTTGCCGCCCTTCGTGATGCCGCGTCATCCTGGACGGGTCCGGTGGCCCTGGTCGGCGACTGGAACATCGCACCCACCGACGAGGACGTCTGGGATCCGGCGGTGTTCGAGGGGTCCACGCACGTGTCCGCGCCCGAGCGCGCGGCGTTCCAGGCCGTGATCGATGCCGGTTACTCCGACGTCGTGCGGCCCTATACTCCCGGCCCGGGGGTGTACACCTACTGGGACTACACCCAGTTGAGGTTCCCGAAGCGCCAGGGCATGCGCATCGACTTCATCCTTGGATCAGCCGACTTCGCGCAGCGGGTGACCCACGCCGAGATCGTCCGGGAGGAACGAAAAGGCAAGGCCCCCAGTGATCATGCGCCCGTACTCGTGGAGTTGACGTGATGGATCTGCTACCCAAGGTCGATATCTCGGACAATGATGTCGCCGACGTGCTCGCCCGTGCGGTCGCACTGTCCGATCTGATCCTCGATGTGCTCGCCGGGTTCGATCCACTGGGCGTGCGCCGGCACCTGGAGTTCCTGGAGGTGCCGGGTTCCGACGCGTGGGAGCAGAAGACCCGCGACGAGCGGATCGGCTGGTGGATATGGCGGGTCGGCGCGCTGGACACCGTCGCGGTGGCCTGGCCGGGCGCGTTGGGGGCACTCGCCAGCCGGCTACCGATCCAGGATCTGCTCGGGTTCGCCTCGCAGACGCTGATCCTGTGCGCGGTGGCCCGCGAGTACGGGGTGACCGACCGCCGGGACACGGTGCGCATGCTGGCCTCGGTGCTGTGTGGGCGCGAGATCCCCGACCCGCCGCTGCCCGACAACGATGAGCCGTGGCCGGACAATATCGTGGCCAAGGTGTGGCATCTGGCCGGGATCCTCAACGCCATCGGCGGGGAGCTGGGCAAGCGACCGCATCCGCGGGCAGTGTTCCGCTACGTCGGGATGCTCCCCGTCGTCGGCGCGGTTGCCGCCTACCTCGGCGAGTACGGCGCCCTGCACCGGGCGGCCAAGGCCGGCCAGAAGTGGCTCACGAAGGCTTCACACCCACGGTGATCAGATCCGATATCGGCGTCCACACCGGCCGCCGGACCCGGTGCTGATCGGCGATCTCGAAACCGGCGTCGGTGAACAGGATGCGCATCGCATCCGGTGTCGGCGCATGCGCGGGGGCGCCCAGGCCGGCCGACAGCGCGTGCAGCGGCGGGAAGGACTGCCGCGGGCTCATCGTCGTGACGGCCACCACGCCACCCGGGCGCAACACCCGGTGGAACTCCCGCAGTGCGGCGGGCTGGTCGAAGAAGTGGAAGGCCGACGTGGTGACGACGGCGTCCAGGAACTCGTCTTCGAACGGGAGCTGCTCGGCCGGCGCGGACATCCAGCGGATGCGGTCGGAGCGTTTGCGGGCCTGGGCCAGCATGCCGTCGGACATGTCGAGTCCGTAAACCTCCTCGGGCCGCAGTTCGCGCTGGATGCGGTCGGCGAGGATCCCGGTGCCGCAGGCGATATCGGCGATCTGGGTGGATCCGCGCTGCCGCAGCTGCTCGATGACCTCGTTCTGAGCCGGCTGGTACACCAACCGTTGCAGGCAGGCCGAGTCATAGGCCGGAGCAGCGAAGCTCCAGAACCTGGTGATCGCATCGTTGAAGGCGCGGCGCTGGATCGTGGTCACCGTCCCGAGTGTAGGCGCGGCCCCGGCGCCGGAGCCTGGGCGACGCTCAGCGGGGCACCCCTCTAGCCCCCGGGGCGACCGGCCTGCCGGGGGCCCGTGAGATCTGCGCCGCGTGGCCCCTTGACGCCCTGGTAGCCGGGGCCGAACACGGTGCCGTCGCTGATGAACTGGGTCTCGAAGCCGAGGAACCGGATCACATCGCCGGTGAAGTCCCACGGGCTCGGATTGGTGTCGATCACGGTGTTGTTCGGGCCTGGCGCCACGAACGGACTCGGGTTGTCGACGTACTCGAACGGCGCGGCCTGCGCCGCACCGGCACCGGCCAGTGCCCCGATGGCAAACGCTCCGGCAATTGCCCCGGCCAGTATTTTCCTCATGCTGCGACTCCCCCTGGAATGCAATTGCTGACCAGCCCGACTGTACAACCTTTCGTCGCACAAATCACGAACATTGTTGCTGTTCAAGATCACATCAGGAAATCTCATCAATATGGTCGAGCGCCCGATTCCGCATTTGCCCAGACGTCATTTTGCAATGCAAGAACCTGATCTTGAAACCGCGTCGCGGCGATTTGTAAATGCAACCTTTAGCAAATCTCGGCACGCCTCAGAACAGCCGATTCATCCCGATCTTGATGTGATGCACACCACATTCAGTTGTGGGCGCCGGATGATGCCGGCCGACGACCACCGGACGACGCGGCCGCCACTCCCCACGCTGCGTAGGGAAACAGCAGCCGCGACGGGCCGGAGTGTGTCCTACCGCGCGCCGGCAAATCGGACGAGCCGCAGTGCCGGGATGAGTGCCAGCGCGAACACCGCGGTGGCGAACAGGACATAGCGATGCACACCGTCGTCCATCGTGGTGAGCACCTCGTTGCCCGCGAAGGTGAACGTGACCGCGCCGAGTGCCGTCATCACCGACACCAGGCCGGCCGTCGTGCCGTGGCGTTCCGGGGGCTCGATGCTGGTCGCGAGGTTGTATCCGGAGGCGCCCACCGCCCCCGCCGCGACCCCGATCGAGACGCCGCACGCGACGGCCACCCACAACACCGAGACACCGGTCCACATCCCCGCGGTCGCCACGGTGCCGATCACGATTCCGCCGAGCAGCGCCCGCGCCGGACCGAACCGCCCGGCGGCCCACCCCGCCGCCGCGCCGCCGATCACGATGCCCAGATTCGGCGCGGCCAGCAGCACCGCGACATCGTCACCGCCGGTCATGCCGACCAGATGCAGCATGCTGCGGAAGGCGCCGGCCGCCAGCACCACGGCGAGCAACGTCAGCAGGATCGGGCGGTGCAGCGCGCGGATGTCGATGATCGGATCGGTGGCGCGCCAGGCCAGAAGAAGCCAGCCACCCAATGCGCCCACACCGACGACCAGCAGCGCGACCGGAGCACCGGTCAGCGAGGCCAGCACGGCGGCCAGTCCACCGCCGAGCAGCAACGCACCAAGGACATCCACCCGGCCGGTGGCGCGGATCGGCGACTCCGGAATCGCCAGCTGGACACTCAGTGCCGCAAGGCCCGCGAGCACTGCCGCAACGAGGAACACGCTGCGGTGCCCGAACGCCGCGATGATCGGTGTCATCACGAACGGTTCGACGATCCCGATCAGCGATGACGCCGAGGTCACCACCCCGACGACGGACATCGCCACACCGGCGGAGTAGATCTCGGCGGCCAGCGCGACGGTCACGAAGACGGCAGCGAACGCGGCGCCCTGGAGGAAGCGACCGATCAGGAAGATCACCACATTGGTTGCCAGATAACAGATCACGGCGCCCAGACAGGACAGCAGCAGGATCGCCAGCAGGATGCGCCGCTTGCCGTAGAGGTCGGCGCTTTTGGCCAGTAACGGCGACCAGACCGCACCGGCCAGCAGCGCCCCGGCGTTCAGCCAGGCGGCTTCTCCGGTGCCGAAGTCGGCCATGAGCTGGGGCAGCACCATCACCGGCGAGCCGATGGCCAGGTCGGCGAGGACATTCGCCAGTGTCAGAACCACTGCGCGCAGCATTCCACTCCTTAAAACGACTATTTGTCGCTTTAGCCATGAGGCTAGCAGGACTTTGGAACAATGGCGCCGGTGACGGATGAGACGGCCGGCTCCCCGCCCGCGCGGCGGCCCGGCGGGCGCAATGCCCGGGTGCGGTCGCAGATCCTGGCCGCCACCGCCGAACTCGTCGCGCGCGACGGCGCCGCCGGTTTCCGATACGAGGATGTCGCCGAGCGTGCCGGGGTCCACCGGGCCAGCGTGTACCGGCACTGGCCCGACCGGGAGGATCTCGTGATCGAGGCCGTGCTGCACCACGCCGACGAACTCGCGGCCATCGCGGACACCGGTGACATCCACCGCGACCTGGTCGATTTTCTGCAGGCCATGGCCCAGGCCCTGCAGTCACCGTTCGGCCGCGCACTGGAGCAGGAGTTGTATCGATCGTCGGCGCAGGCGCTGACGAAGATCCTCGACGAACGGGTCACGGCGATGCGGCGCCGGGTGGAGGCCGCGGTCGAGCGAGCAGAACTCCCACCGGTCGACAGCGGCTTCCTCGGCGAGATGCTCTCCGGCCCGGTACACCTCATCGTCAACAGAGGCATCCGGTCGTTCACGCGGCGCGATGCCGAGCGCATCGTTGCGGTGGTGCTGGCCGGGATCAGGGCCGGCGCCCCCGCCGATCAGGCCACCTGAGCCGCCCGGACTCTCATTCGGCGGCCGACACCGCGTCCCGGGGCGCGGCCGCGCCGTAGCGACCGGCGCTGAACATGGAGGCCACCGCCCCGATGAGCATCATCGCCGCGGCGGCTGTGAACACGACCGTCAGCCCGGAATGGAAGGGGCCGGTGATGAGCTCGGGGAAGAAAGTCTTGCCGGTCAGCACCTCGGCGTTGACGGCCGGGTTCTCCAGCGCTCCCGAGGGCCCCAACAGCTCGTCGATCGGGTTGTAACCGAGGAAGGCCGCGAACAGGCTGCCGACCGGGGGCGTGTTGGCCACCTCGTGCGCCACCTGGGCCGGTACACCTTGGGCCTGCAACCCACTGCTCATCGCCGACGGCAGGGCATTGGCCAACCCGATGATCATCAGCGAGAAGAAGATGCCGATCGACAACGACGATCCGGCGTTGAAGAAGGTGGCCCGCACCCCCGACGCCGCGCCGCGCTGTGAGGCGGGCACGCTGGACATGATGGCCGCGGTGTTGGGCGCGGTGAAGATACCGCCGCCCAGACCGTTGAGGAACACCAGCACCGCGAACACCCAGTAGTCGAAGTTCACCGGGATCAGCAGCAGCGCAATGAAAGACACCGCCATCAACAGCATGCCGCCGACGGTCAACGGCCGCGCGCCGAAGCGGTCGGCCAGCGATCCCGCCAGCGGCGCCGCGATCAGAAACCCGATCGTGACCGGCAAGAGGTAGATGCCCGCCCACAGCGGCGTCGATTCGAAGCTGTAGCCGTGCAACGGAAGCCAGATGCCCTGCAACCAGATGATGAGCATGAACTGCAGCCCGCCGCGACCCACCGAGGACATCAACCCGGCCAGGTTCCCCATCCCGAAGGCCGCCGACCGGAACAGCCTGATGTCCACCATCGGCTGCGCCACCCGCAGCTCGATCAGACAGAACGCGACCAAGATGGCCAACCCGGCGATGATCGACCCGTACACCCAGGGATTGGTCCAGCCGGTGCTCGAATCCCCATGCGGCTGAATGCCATAGGTGATGCCGATCAACAACACGGTCAGACCGACGCCGAAGGTCAGCGTCCCCGCCCAGTCGAGCCGGCCGGGGGTGCGCACTCCGAGTTCTACCAGCGACCGCAGGCTCCAGACCGTGCCGAGCACACCGATCGGCACGCCCACCCAGAAGATCGCCTGCCAATGCCATTCGGACAGGAACCCGCCGATCAGCAGGCCGAGGAATGAGCCCGCGACGGCGGCGACCATGTTCACCCCGAGCGCCATGCCGCGCTGGTTGGCCGGGAACGCATCGGTGAGGATCGCCGAGGACGAGGCCATCAGCATGGCGCCGCCGATGCCCTGGATGACCCGCCACCCGATCAGCCAGATCGCCCCGCCGTCGAGATGGAAGGGGTCGAATGACAGCGCCACCGCGGCGACCGTGAACACCACGAAGCCCAGGTTGTAGATGCGGACCCGGCCGAACATGTCGCCGAGCCGACCGAACGGCACCACCAGCACCGCGGTGACCACCAGGTACCCCATCAGCATCCACAGCAGATAGCTGATGTTGCCTGAATCCAACGGGTTCAGTCCGATACCGCGGAAGATCGCCGGCAGCGAGATCAGCACGATGGACGCATTGATCGACGCCAGCAGGATGCCCAGCGTCGTGTTCGACAGGACCACCCACTTGTAGAACGGATGCTCGTGGTCCATCCGTGCGCGGTTCTGCTCAAGTTCAAGGGTCATCGCCACTCAATCCCGTGAATCGGTAAAAACATATATTAGCTATCCAAACGATCGCTCGGCAATCCGAGCGTCATGCGCTACGTTGGACGGCGTCCACACGGGAGCACGCACCAGCGCGCTGAGAGGACGGCTAGGGCCGTCGACCGTACGAACCTGACCGGGTAATGCCGGCGTAGGGAGATGCGTGATGAGTGCATTTGTCGACCCCCGTCCATCGAACACCGATGTCACCACCGGGCCCATTGCGGGTAGCTCCAAGCACTACTCCCCGAACGGCGTGCCGGCGCGCCGGGTGCAGCTGAGCACCGGGGAGCACTTCGACCTGTATGACACCTCCGGCCCGTACACCGATGAGCACGCCGTCATCGACCTCCATCGCGGTCTGCCCAAGCGCGGCAACGTCGTTCGCGACCGTGGTACCCAGCTGCAGCGTGCCCGCAACGGTGAGATCACCGCCGAGATGGCGTTCATCGCCGAACGCGAGGGCGTGTCACCGGACCTGGTTCGCGACGAGGTGGCGCGTGGACGTGCCGTCATCCCGGCCAATCACAACCACCCCGAGAGCGAACCGATGATCATCGGCAAGGCGTTCGGCGTGAAGGTCAACGCCAATATCGGCAACTCGGCGGTCACCAGTTCCATCGCCGAAGAGGTCGACAAGATGGTGTGGGCCACCCGCTGGGGTGCGGACACCATCATGGATCTGTCCACCGGTCGCGACATCCACCTGACACGGGAGTGGATCCTGCGCAACTCACCGGTCCCGGTCGGCACGGTGCCGATGTATCAGGCGTTGGAGAAGGTCAACGGCGATCCCACCAAGATGACGTGGGAGTCCTACCGGGACACGGTGATCGAGCAGTGCGAGCAGGGTGTCGACTACATGACGGTGCACGCCGGGGTGAAGCTCGCCTATATCCCGCTGACCGTCGACCGGGTCACCGGCATCGTCAGCCGCGGCGGGTCGATCATGGCCGCCTGGATGCTCGCCCACCACCAGGAGTCGTTCCTGTACACCCACTTCGACGAGCTCTGCGAAATCCTCGCCCGCTATGACGTCACCTTCTCCCTCGGTGACGGGCTGCGGCCCGGCTCCATCGCCGATGCCAACGACGCGGCCCAGTTCGCCGAGTTGGAGACGCTCGGCGAACTGACCAAGATCGCGAAATCCCATGGCGTTCAGGTGATGATCGAGGGCCCCGGTCACGTTCCGATGCACAAGATCGTGGAAAACGTGCGCCTGGAGGAGGAACTGTGCGAGGAGGCGCCGTTCTACACCCTCGGCCCGCTGGCCACCGACATCGCCCCCGCCTACGACCACATCACCAGCGCGATCGGCGCGGCCATCATCGCCCAGGCCGGGACCGCCATGCTGTGCTACGTCACCCCCAAGGAGCACCTCGGCCTGCCCAACCGCCAGGACGTCAAGGACGGGGTGATCGCCTACCGGATCGCTGCGCACGCGGCCGATCTGGCCAAGGGCCATCCCCGCGCCCAGCAGCGCGACGACGCACTGAGCAAGGCCCGGTTCGAATTCCGCTGGGCCGACCAGTTCGCCCTGTCGCTGGACCCCGACACCGCACGCGAGTTCCACGACGAGACGCTGCCCGCCGAGCCCGCCAAGACCGCGCATTTCTGCTCGATGTGCGGCCCGAAGTTCTGCTCGATGCGCATCACCGCCGACATCCGCGAGGCCATGAAGGACAAATCGGCGGAGTTCGCCGAACGCGGAAATCAGGTCTATCTACCCTTGGTGCCATGAACTTCCTACCGCTACCCCAGCCCGGGCAGACACCCCTGCGGGTGATGACGATCGCCGGGTCCGATTCCGGCGGCGGCGCAGGCATCCAGGCCGACATGCGCACCTTCGCCATGCTGGGCATCCACGGCACCGTGGCGCTGGCCGCGGTCACCGTACAGAACTCGGTGGGCGTCAAGGGCTTTCACGAGATTCCACTCGACATCATCGCCGGCCAGATCAGCGCCGTGGCCTCCGATATCGGCATCCAGGCGGCCAAGACCGGGATGCTGGCGTCGGCGGAGATCATCGGCGTGGTCGCCGAGACCTGGCGGGCGGAGGGACTGGCGGGCACCGTCCCGTTGGTGGTCGACCCCGTGTGCGCCTCCATGCACGGTGATCCGCTGCTGCACCCGTCGGCGCTGGACTCGGTGCGCAACGAACTGTTCCCGCTGGCCACCCTGGTCACCCCGAACCTCGACGAAGTGCGCCTGATCACCGGCATCGACGTGGTGGACACCGCCACCCAGAAGGACGCCGCGCGGGCACTGCACGCGCTGGGACCGCAGTGGGCCCTGGTCAAGGGTGGGCACCTGCGGTCCTCCGAGCTCAGCCCCGACCTGCTCTTCGACGGGACCGAGTTCCACGAGTTCAGCGAGCCCCGCGTCGATACCGGCCATGACCACGGTGCCGGTGACACCCTGGCCGCCGCCACCGCATCCGCTCTGGCACATGGCTTCTCGGTTCCCGACGCGGTCGCCTTCGGCAAAGCCTGGATCACCGAGTGCATCCGCGCCGCCTATCCACTGGGCCACGGGCACGGCCCGGTGAACCCGCTGTTCCGGCTGCAGGCATGACGCTGCAGGACATCGCCGGTATGGATGGCACAGCCCACGAACCGGACGGCGCACCCAGCGGCATCGCGCTGCTGACCCACGGTGCGGGCGGTAACCGGGATTCCGCGCTGCTGATCGCCCTGTGCGAGGAATGGGCCCGCCACGGTTACCTGGCCATCCGCTACAACCTGCCCTACCGACGCCGCCGGCCCAAGGGCCCGCCGTCGAACTCCGCCAAGACCGATCAGGAGGGGATCGCCGAGGCCATCGCCTTGGCGCGCACACAGACCGCCGGACCCGTCATCGCCGGCGGCCATTCCTACGGTGGCAGGATGACGTCGATGGTCGCCGCCACATCCGACGGCCCCGACGTGCTGGCGCTGTCCTCCTATCCGCTGCACCCACCCGGAAAACCCGAGCGCGCCCGCACCGAGCATCTGCCCGACATCGGGGTGCCGACCGTCTTCACGCACGGCACCGCCGACCCCTTCGGCACCATCGACGAGATCCGCGCAGCGGCCGAGCTGGTCGCCGGCCGGACCGAGATCGTGGAGATCACCGGGGCCCGTCATGATCTTGTGTCGAAGACTTTGGACGTGCCGGTGCTAGCGGTGTCCGCCGCGGTTATCTTTCTTGCATGACACAGCCGCCGGAGTACCCGCAGGGCTACCAGCCGCCCCCTCCTCCGACGGGGCACTACCCCGTGCCGCCGGCCGGACACCTCCCGCCGCCGCCCCCACCGCTGCCCTACACCGACCAGTACGGCCAGCCCTATCCACCGCCGCAGCCGCAGGGCACCAACTGGTGGGCCGTCGTCTCGCTGATCTTCGGTGTCATCGGCGGCGTGCTGATCAGCGTGATCGCGGGCATCGTCGGCCTGAACAAGGCCAAGCAGGGCCAGGGCGGGCGCGGGATGGCCATCGCGGGTCTGGTGCTCTCGGCGCTGTGGGTGATCGGCCTGATCGCGGTGTTCGCGCTGTTCGCCGCGAACAAGGACAAGATCGCCGACAGTGATTTCGCCGACATCTTCGACCCCAACTCGGTCAACGCCGCCGATATCGGCCTGGGCGACTGCCTCTCGGAGATCCCGTCGGACGCCAGTCTGGTCGCCTCGGTCAAGACGGTGAACTGCGCCGAACCGCACAAGGGTGAGGTGTACTTCGTCGTCGACGTCCCGGGCGGGGACTTCCCCGGTCAGGCCGCCATCATCGACTACCAGGACCGCTGCCAGCCGGCCCTGGAGGAGTTCTCCCCGACCGCGATGGCCGACCCCGAGGTCGGGATGTTCGTGCTCTACCCGACCGAGGACTCCTGGAAGCGCGGCGACCGCGCCGTGACCTGCATCGCCACCACCGACGTCCCACGCACCGGATCGCTGCAGGAGTAGCGGGGTACCGTTCAACCATGTTCGACGCCGTCATCGTGGGCGCGGGATTCGCCGGTATCGGCGCCGCGATCCAGCTCAAGCGGTTGGGAATCGACAACATCGTCCTGCTGGACCGGGAGGACGATCTGGGTGGCACCTGGTATGTGAACCACTACCCCGGGCTGGCCGTCGACGTCCCGACCACCACGTACTCCTATTACTTCGAGCCGAACCCGAACTGGTCACGTCTGTTCTCGACCGGCCCGGAGATCAAGCGCTACGCCGACGACGTCGCCGACAAATACGACGTCCGCCGCCACATCCGGTTCAACACCGTGGTGGGGGGCGCCCGCTGGGATGACGATGCCAAGGCGTGGCAGGTGAGCGTCACCTCCCAGGGAACGACGAGTGAGACGCTGACCGCCCGCTATCTGATCACCGCGACCGGCTTCCTGTCGCAGCCCAAGCTTCCCGACATCCCCGGCATCGACAGCTTTGCCGGCAAGGTCGTACACACCGCCGAATGGGATGACGACTTCGACCCCGCCGGCCGGCGGATCGCGATCATCGGCACCGGCGCCACCGCCGTGCAGCTCATCCCGGAGCTGGCGAAGGCGGCCGCGGATCTCACGGTGTACCAGCGCACCCCCATCTGGGTGGTGCCCAAGATCGACCTGCGGTTCGGTCCGCGAACCAAGCGGCTCTTCGCGCGCGTCCCGGCCACCCAGCGCGCGCTGCGCTGGCTCACCGATTCCATCTACGAGTGGATGGTGACCATCGGGGTCGTCTACTACAAGACCTTCCGGGGGCGCGGCAACATCTCCGCCGCCGACCTGTCCAAGCTGCACCGCTTCATCACCATCCGGGACAAGGATCTGCGCCGCCGGCTCACCCCCGATTACGACTTCGGTTGCAAACGGCCGACATTCAGCAACGGCTACTACCGCGCGTTCACCAGGGACAACGTCCATCTGCAGGATGTCGGCATCGACCACATCCAAAGCGACGGCATCGTCGCCAAGGACGGCACCAAGAACCGGGTCGACACGCTGGTGCTGGCCACCGGGTTCGACCTGTGGGAGGCCAACTTCCCGGCCATCGAGGTCATCGGACGGGATGGCCGCAACCTGGGGAAGTGGTGGCGCGAAACGCGTTTCCAGGCCTACCAGGGCGTGTCCATGCCCTACTTCCCGAACTATCTGAGCCTGGCCAGCCCGTACGCCTTCCTGGGCCTGAACTTCTTCAACACCATGGAGTACCAGATGCGGCTGATGGACCGGCTGTTCTCGGAGGTGCAGCGCCGCGGCGCGAGCACCTTCGAGGTCACCGAGGAGGCCAACAGCCGCTACCTGGACAGGATGACCGAGCTGCTCGGCAATTCGCTGTTCACCCTGGGCAATTGCGCCAGCGCGCGGTCTTATTACTACAACCCGGCCGGTGAGCCCACCCTGCTGCGGCCCACCACCACCGACACCGCGATCAGGGAGGCTTCCGAGTTCCCCCTGAGCGACTACTCGATCAGTTAGCAGCCGAGAGGAAATCCGTTGACCGACAAGAAGAGTTCGCCGGGCGCCACCGTCGCAGGGGTGTCCCTGGTGGGTGCCGGACTGGCCCACTTCGTCGCACCGCAGCTGTTCGAGCCGATCACCAAACCCGCCTTCCCGCGGGACACCGCCCGGCACATCAAGATCAACGGCAGCATCGAAACCGCCATCGGCGTCGGCCTGCTGGTTCCCAAAACCCGCAAGCTGGCGGTCATCGGCGCTCTCGGGTACGTGGCGTACCTGGGCGCCAACGCTGCACGGAACAGGTAGCCGCTCTACACTTTTGCCCGTGCACATGCAGAGGCGGCTGGGCACGCTGGACGCCGTCGTCATCGGGCTGGGCTCGATGGTCGGGGCCGGCATCTTCGTCGCCCTCGGTCCGGCCGCGGCAGCCGCCGGCTCCGGGCTGCTGATCGGCCTGGCCGTCGCCGCGGCCGTCGCCTACTGCAACGCGACCTCCACGGCGCGGCTGGCCGCGATCTACCCGCAATCCGGTGGCAGCTACGTCTACGGCCGGGAACGGTTGGGCCCCTTCTGGGGTCACACCGCGGGGTGGTGTTTCATCGTCGGTAAGACCGCCTCCTGCGCCGCCATGGCGCTGACCGTCGGGGTGTACGCCTGGCCGCAGCACGCGCACGCCGTGGCGGTCGGCGCGGTGGTCGCACTGACGGCGGTGAACTACGCGGGCGTGCAGAAGTCGGCGTTGCTCACCCGGGTGATCGTCGCGGTCGTGCTGGCGGTGCTCGCCGCGGTGGTCGTGCTGTTGGCCGGGGCGGCTGAGGCCACCAGACTCGACATCGGCGCGGATGCCGGCTTCTGGGGTGTACTGCAGGCAGCCGGGCTGTTGTTCTTCGCGTTCGCCGGGTACGCCCGCATCGCCACCTTGGGCGAGGAGGTTCGCGATCCGGCCCGCACCATCCCGCGTGCCATCCCGATCGCGCTCGGTATCGCGCTGGCGGTGTACGCCGTGGTCGCCGTGGCGGTGCTCGCGGTTCTCGGCGGGGGCGGGCTGGCCACCGCCACCGCGCCGCTGGCCGATGCCGTGACCGCGGCCGGACACCGCGATCTCGCACCGGTGGTGCGGGCGGCGGCCGCGGTCGCGGCGCTGGGTGCGCTGTTGTCACTGGTGCTGGGGGTGTCGCGGACAACGCTGGCAATGGCCCGGGACCGCCATCTGCCGCCGGCGCTGGCCGCGGTCCACCCCCGCTTCGGCGGGCCGCACCGTGCCGAAGTGGCGGTCGGGCTGACCGTCGCGGTGCTGGCCGCGTTCGTCGATGTCCGTGGGGCGATCGGCTTTTCGTCGTTCGCGGTACTGGTGTACTACGCAATCGCCAATGCCTGCGCGTGGACTCTGCAACCAGCCCGGCGGATCATCCCGGCGCTCGGGCTGCTGGGCTGTCTGGTCCTCGCGTTCACGCTGCCGCTGACATCGGTACTCGTCGGATCCGGGGTCATAGCCGTCGGCGCCGCGCTGTACGCCGCGCGACGGTTTACCGTGTCCTGATGACGATCCTGCGCTGGAAACATGTCGGCCCCGATGCCGATGTCGTCGCACCGGATGAGCGGCTGAGCTGGCCCCGCACCCTGGGTATCGGTGCCCAGCACGTGGTGGCCATGTTCGGTGCCACCTTCTTGGTTCCGGTGCTCACCGGGTTCCCGCCGGCGACCACGCTGCTGTTCTCCGGTGTCGGGACCATCCTGTTCCTGATCATCACCGGCAATCGACTTCCGAGTTATCTCGGATCGAGTTTCTCGGTGATCGCCCCGGTCACGGCGGCCGTCGCCGCGCAGGGCACCGGCAGCGCGCTCGGCGGATTGATCGCCGTCGGGCTGCTGCTCATCGTCATCGGCGGCGTCGTGCACCTGGTCGGCACGCACTGGTTGGATGTGGCACTACCGCCGGTGGTCACGGGAGCCATCGTGGCGCTCATCGGCTTCAACCTGGCACCGGCGGCCAAGAACAACTTCGAGCAGGGCCCGCTGGTGGGCCTCGTGACGCTGGTGCTGTTGGTCGGTGCTCTGGCATTCTTCAAGGGGCTCATCGGCCGACTGGCCATCTTCCTGGCGGTGGTGTTCGGTTACCTGTTGGCCTTGGCGCTCGGCGAGGTCGATACCTCCGGGATCGCGCAGGCCGCGTGGATCGGGTTGCCCGACTTCCAGACGCCGGCCTTCAGCCTCGCGGTGCTGCCGATGTTCATTCCCGCGGTGATCGCGCTGGTGGCAGAGAACATCGGCCACGTGAAATCGGTCGGCCAGATGACCGGCCGGGACCTGGATCCGCTGATGGGTCGCGCGCTGGCCGCCGACGGGGTGGCCACCGTGCTCGCCGGCGCCGGTGGGGGCTCGGCCACCACGACCTATGCCGAGAACATCGGGGTGATGGCCGCGACGCGCATCTACTCGACCGCTGCGTACTGGGTCGCGGCGGTGGTGGCGATCCTGCTGGCGTTGTGCCCCAAGGTGGGTGCGACGATCTCGGCCATCCCACCCGGCGTTCTCGGCGGCGCGACGATCGTGCTGTACGGACTGGTCGGTGTGCTCGGCATCCGGATCTGGCTGACCAATCACGTCGACTTCGCCAAACCGGTCAACCAGATGACGGCCGCCATCCCGCTGATCATCGGTATCGCCGACTTCACCTGGCAGGCAGGGTCGTTGACGTTCACCGGTATCGCGCTGGGGTCCATCGCAGCACTGCTGGTGTTTCACGGGATGAACCTGTTGGGCGCTACTCGCCGAGTGCGTTGACCACCCGGCCGAACACCGCGGGCAGCGCCGCCGACGCCGGAGTGATGGCCGCCCGCACGGGACGGATCGCGGTGGCGTGCAACAGGGCGGCGGTCAGGAAGCGGTAACGGCGGGTCAATTGTCGCCACCGCCGGTCGTACTGCGCCGTCGTGTCGGTGCGGACGCAGTCCACCAGCAGTTCGGCGGCCCCGAAGGCCAGCCCCATGCCCTCGCCGGTCAGCGCATCGACGTATCCGGCGGCGTCACCGACGAGTAGCACCCGGCCGGCGGTGCGGTGGCGCACCCGTTGCCGTAGTGGTCCGGCGGCGCGGTCCGGCCCGTGCGGCCGACCGTGCAGCCGGTCCATCAGGGCCGGAAACTGTTGCAGGTGTTGCTCGAAGCCGCCCTTCGACGATGTCAGGATCGCCACCCCGACGCAGTCGTCGGACACCGGGGTGATGTAGGCCTCGGTGTCGCGGCCCCAGTACACCTCGACGCAATCCGACCACGGCGCGATCTGAATGTGCCTGCGGATCCCCCATCTGCGTCGATTGGACTCCCCCGCCGCCAGGCCCAGCGCGCGCCGGATCGGTGAGTGCAGACCGTCGGCGGCGGCCAGGTACCGCGCCCGGAATCCGGCCGCACACACCGATGTCGCGCCGTGGCCGACCTCCCCCACCTCGCCGCGGACGACGGTCACCCCGGCAGCTTCGGCGGCGTCGGTCAGCGCGGCATGCAGGACCGTTCGCCGCACGCCTCGGCCCGGCCCGTGGCTGAACCTGGCCTCGGCGGTGCGCCGGCCGTCGAGATAGCGGATACCGCCGAAGGAATGCCCGCCGGGGTCGACGCCGAGTCGCTCCAGATGCGCCAGCGAGTGCGGCATCAGACCTTCACCGCACGCCTTGTCGATGGGTCCGCGCCGCTGCTCCACGACGACGACCTCCAGTCCCGCGCGCGCGGCGTGCAGCGCGGTGGCCAGGCCCGCCGGTCCGCCGCCGGCGACCAGCAGATCGATCACGCGAGGCTCTGCAACGCTTCGTCTTCCACCCGGATCCGGGTGCGCAGCAACAGCGCATTCGCCACCGAGAACAGGGCCGCGGTGACCCAGGCTCCGCCGGCCAGCGGCAGCGCGGCACCCTCCAGTACGACGGCAACGTAGTTGGGATGCGGCACAACGCCGTACGGACCGCCGGTCACCCGCGGCACCCCGGGCACGACCACCACCCGGGTGTTCCACTGCTTGCCCAGCGTGGTGATGCACCACCAGCGCAGCAACTGGGCGGCGACGACGACCCAGAATGCCGGCCAGATCCACCGCTTGCGGATCCGTGCCTCGGCGACGGCGCCGACCAGCAACCCGGTGTGCAGCGCCACCATCACCGGATAGTGACCGGCCCCGAATTCCCTGCCGCCGTGCGCTTTGGACCATTCCAGGTTGCGCCGGGAGACCACCAATTCGGCGACGCGTTCGACGGCCACCAGCAGGATCAGCGTCAGGAAGGCACGCATGTCAGCGCCACCGCAGCAGCACGAGTTCGGAGCAGAATCCTGGGCCCATCGCCATCAGTACGCCCGGGCTGCCCGCTGCCGGTCGTTTGCGGATGGTGTCGCGCAGTACGTGCAGCACCGAGGACGAGGACATGTTGCCGACCTCGGCCAGCGACTGCCAGGTCAGGTCCAGCGCGTCCGCGGGCAGCGACAACGTCTCGATGATGGCCTCGATCACCTTGGGGCCGCCGGGGTGGCTCACCCAGGTGCTTATGTCCGCGACGGTGAGGTCGTGTGCGGCAAGGAATTCGGTGACATCGGCGCCGAGGTAGCGACCGACGAAGGTGGGCACCTCGGCACTGAGCACAATCTCGAACCCCTTGGAGCCGATGTCCCAGCCCATCGTGCCCAGCGAGTCCGGGTACAGGTGGCTGCGCGAGTCGAGGACGTCCGGACCGGTCGGGGCGAGTTGTTCGGCACGCTCGGCACCGACGGCGACCACGGCCGAGGCACCGTCGCCGAACAGTGCGCCGGCCACCACCGTGGGCATCGACGGATGATGTTTGCGGGTCAGCGAGCACAACTCGACAGAGACCAGCACGGCCACCTGGTCGGGGGCACCGCGCAGGTAATCGTGCAGACGGGCGATGCCGGCGGCCCCGGCGACGCAGCCCAGGCCGAAAACCGGGATCCGGCGCACGTCCGGGCGCAGGCCGAGCCGGCCGGCGATTCGCGCGTCCAATGAGGGAACGGCGGCGCCGGTCACCGTGGTGGTGATGATCAGGTCGACGTCCTGCGGTCGCAGGCCCGCCTCGTCGAGCGCGCCCTGCAGTGCCGACGCGCCGAGGTCGGTGGCGTGCTCGATGAACAGGTTGTTCGTCTCCCCGAAATCGGTGAGCCGCGAATACTCTTCGAGTGGACGGACCAGATACCTGCTCTGCACCTTCGCGCTCTTGTGCAGCTTGCGGACCGCATCCTCGGCGCCCTCATACCCGGGCAGCGCGAGGATCGCCTCGGTGATCTCGTCCTGGGTGTAGCGATGCGGGGGCAGAACGCCGTGCACGCCGGCGATCGTGCTGAAACTGGGCATTTCGGCGAGATTAGTTGACATATCACTGATACGGGGTGCTACCCCGTCCGGTTCAATGATTCAGGCCGATTCGCCGATGCAGCCGGGCCAGCGGCGCGGGTGCCCACCAGTTCCACCGACCCATCAGTTGCATGAAGGCGGGCACCAACACCATCCGCACGAGTGTGGCGTCCATCAGCACCGCCAATGTCAGGCCGAGGCCGAACATCCGCATGAAGGAGACGTTGGCGGCGATCAGCGCCGCAAACGATATCGACATCACCAGCGCCGCAGCGGTTACCACCCGGCCGGTACGGGCCAACCCGAGTGCCACACTCTGGCCGACATCGGCCGCGGTACGCCCCGATTCCAGCCAGTACTCGCGGATGCGCGCGAGCAGGAACACCTCGTAGTCCATCGACAGGCCGAAGGCGATGCAGAACAGCAGCACCGGGATGTTGGCCACCAGCGTCCCGGTGGCGGTGGTGCCGAAGGCGCCCAGGTGCCCGTCCTGGAAGATCCACACCATCGCGCCGAACGCGGCAGACAGTGACAAGATGTTGAGCACCAACGCCTTCGCGGGCAGCACGACGCTGCCGGTCAGCAGGAACAGCAGGCAGAAGGTGATGCCCGCGATCAGCCCCAGCACCAGCGGCAGCCTTGCGCCGATGGCGGCCACGCTGTCGCGATCGGTCTGGGCGACCCCACCGAGGAGCACCTGCCGGTCGTCGGGACCCCGGATCGCGTGCAGGCGGTCCAGTTGCGACGCAGAGCCCTCGGAGAACAGCGGCGCCGAACTGGACACCCGGATGAACAGGCTGCCGTCGCGCTCGACCGGCGGGGCGACGCCCGAAACCTCTGGTGCGGCGGCCAACTCCGCCACGAACCGGTCCAGCTCGGTGACCGGAATGCCCACCGAGTCGGGGATGACGATATTGATCTCGGTGGCGGAGTTGTCGGCGAAATCCTCGCGCAACCGGTCGCCGACCTGATGCGCCGACGCCGACCTCGGCAGCACCCGGTCGTCGGGGAATCCCCACTTCACGCCGGTGAACGGCAGCCCCAGCAGGATCAACAGCGCCACCACGGCGAGCCCGATCGGCATCGCCCGGCGCAGCACGAACTTCGTCGAGCGATACCAGAACTGTTGCTGCACCGGCTTGGGAGCCTTGCTGCGGCGTCCGCGGACGCGATCTCCGAGCAGCACCAACGCCGCCGGGGTGATGACCAGGGCGGAGACCGCGGCGAAGACCACCGTTGCCACGCCGGCATAGGCGAAGGACTTCAGGAAGTACATCGGGAACAGCACCAGCGTCGACATCGGCAGCGCGACCGTCGTCGCCGAGAAGACCACGGTCCGACCGGCCGTCCCCATGGTTCGCACCAGGGCGTCCTCGGCGGCGGCCCCCTCGGCCAGTTCGTCGCGGTAGCGGCTGACCATCAGCAACGTGTAATCGATTGCCAGCGCGAGCCCCATCGCCATACACAGGTTGAGCGCGAACACCGAGACATCGGTGGCGAGGGTGACCAGTCGCAGCACCGCCAGCGAACCCAGGATCGCCAGCACGCCGACCACCACGGGCACCGCCGCGGCCAGCAGGCCGCCGAACACCCATACCAGCACCAGGAAGCTGAAGGGGATGGCGATGGATTCCATGACCAGTAGGTCGCGCTGGGACTGCTCGGTGATCTGGGTGTTGACCATGGCGACGCCACCGGCCTGTACGCGCACCCCGTCGCGGTCGTGGACCAGTCGGTCGGTGAGCTCCTCGGCGTGTTCCTGGGCGTGCTGCTCGCCGCCGGTGATACCGGCGACGACGAGCCCGGCGGTACCGTCCCTGCTGACCAATTGGGCGACTGCCGGCTCGGGCGCGGTCCACGCGGAGCTCACCCGGGCCACGTGGTCGGATTCGCGCAGTGCCGTGTCGATCTCGGTGCCCACCCGGCGGGCGGCCGGGCTCATCACGCCGGCGGGATCGGAGACGATGATCAGCAGCTGCATATCGCCCTGGTCGAATTTCCCGGCCAGCAACTCGGCGGCCCGGGAGGACTCGGCATCCGGATCGGCGAAGCCGCCGGCACTCAGTTCCCCGGTGACCGGCACCCCGAAAATTGCTGCAGCAACGGCGATCAGCGCAGTGGCCGCGAGGATCCGCCGGGGCGTCGCCATGGCCTGGCGGGCGAGGCGTTCGAGTACGCCGGGGTTGTTCACCCGAACATGGTGCCCGATGGACGCCGCCAGGTGGTCTGCACCTCGACGTGCGTAGGCCGGCGCGGCGGCCAGCCTCTGCTGCCACTCGGGATCTGCGGCCCGTCCTATCCGCGTCGGTTGCGGCTGTCCCGTGGTGGGAGGCCGTTGACACCCTCGATGGAGCGGGCGTAGGTGCCGATGGTGAACGCCATCGCCGGGCCGGTGATCGACAGTGCCCGGTGGTCGACGTTGTCCATCCCGTCCCGCGGCCCACCGGCGTTCGGGTCGAAGGGCGCGCCGGCGCGGCCGCCCCACAACCGCGCCTGCACCGGTGTCTTCTGTTGTTTGGCACCGGTGGTCAGACCGCCCACGGGCACGCCTGCGGCCAGGAACGGTCCGTAGTCGCCGGCCATGTCCAGTGGCATGTCGGCCGGCCGGACCCCGGCGCCGTTCAGATACCCGGCCAGCGTGCGCTCGATCCCGGCCGACCCCTCCGGCACGGTGTCCGCGGCAATCGCCGGGTTCGGCTGTCCGGATTGATCGCCGTCGAGGGTGAAGTAACCGGGATTGGGCGAGCCGATCATGGTGGCATCGAGATAGGCCGCGATGTCGTCGAGGCCACCGTCATCCAGACCGGCCAGGTACTTCCCCGCGGCGCCGAGGCGCTGCGAGCCCCAGAACGCGAACCGCACGGCATTGTCGATCTTGGGCGCCGAGCCCATCGCGTCGGCGATGGCCAGCAGCGCCGCGACCCCGGATCCGTTGTCGTTGACGCCGGGACTGCGCGGTGCGCTGTCCAGGTGTGCGCCCGCGACCACGATATCGGTGCTGTCTCCCGTGGAGGTCTGCGCGATGACACTCTTGCTACGGGCCACGCTGGCCTGAGCATCGAGTATCAAGCGCACCGGATCGTTGGTGCGCCGCAGCGCGGCATCGATGGTGCGGTCGATGACGGCGACCGGCAGGGTCAGCTTCTGGTAGTAGCCGGGCTCGAAGAGTCCTTTGGTGCCACCGGCGCTGACCACCAGCAGGCCGACCGCTCCCTTGGCCACCGCGGCGTTCTGCTTGACGACCACCGAGCACCCGGTGTCGTCCACGATCGCGAGCGCGCCGCGGATGTTGCCGTAGTCGGCGGCCTTGCAACCGGCCGGATCGCGTGGTCGCAGGGACAACCCGCGGACTCCCCCACGGGGAGTGGACGCCAGCGGCGACGCCTGGGTGACCGGATAGCTGCGACCGGCAACCTCCAGTGTCGGCTTACCCGGATCACCCATCTTGAGCCATTCGTATTCCGGGGTGGTGATCTCGAACCCGTTGTCGCGCAGCACTTCCGAGATATAATCGACGGTCGCATCGTATCCCGACGTGCCGACGGCCCGGCTGCCGTCGTTCGCGTCGGCGATACCGTTGAGCCGTTCCAGATGAGCGAAGATCGCATCGGCGGTCACCGCGCCGGCCAACTCCTTCGGATCGAGCGGCTCGGGCTCGGGTGCCGAGGTGCACGACGCCAGCAGCAGCGCCGCGGCGATGGCCGCCAGCAGCTTCCTCATGAGCCGGAGAGCACGTGACGGGTGCGGTCCTCGCGCACCGGCACCCCGTTGCGGCCGCCGATGTCCTGGGAATAAAGCGCCGCGGCGTAGGCGACGCCGCGGCCCAGAATCTCCATGGCGGTCTCGTCGATGCGGTCCAAGGTGTCGGTCGCCTTGTGGTAGTTCGGGTCGAACGGTTGGTCGGCCTGCCCACCCCAGAGCTGCGCCTGCTCGGCCGTCATATTCTCCTCGGCCCCTGAAAATGTTCCGCCCGAGGGGATTCCGGCCTTGGTGAAGGCGTCGTAGTCGGACCGACCGTTGAAGCCGGTGTCCTGGGCCGGCTTTCCGGCGGCGTCCAGGTACGCAACCAGCATCCGTTCGATACCTGCCGAACCCTCCGGAACCCGCGGCACGCTGCCGTCGGCGGCCGGCGGTGCCGACTGATTGCCGTCATAGGTGAAGTATCCCGGATTGGGTGAGCCGATCATGTCGAAATTCAGGTACAGCGCAATGTCTTTGAGCGCCTCGATGTCCAACGAGGAGACGTAGCGATCCGAACCCACCAGGCCGACCTCCTCGGCACCCCAGAACCCGAAGCGGACGGCGTTGCGCACCTCGGGCGCGCTGCCCATCTGCAGGGCCGTCTCCAGCACCGCCGCCACCCCGGAACCATTGTCGTTGATACCAGGGCCTTCCGGCACACTGTCCAGGTGGGCACCGATCATCACGACGTTGTCCGTTGCCCCGGTGCTGGTCTGCGCGATGATGTTCTGGCTACGCTCGACGTTCACCCCGGCCTCCAGCCGGATCGACGCCTCGCCCGGTGCGGAACGCAGCCGGGCTCCCTCACCCTTGGTGATGCCGAGCACCGGAATCTTCACATCGGTGCCGCTACCCAGTGTGCCGCCGAACTCCTCAACGGGCCGCTCGACGTTGTCGGCCACCAGCAGGGCGACCGCGCCGCGCTTGGCGGCGATGGCCTGCTTGTCACTGAACGGGCAGGAGCCGCGGTCGACGAGCACCACCGCACCCTGCACCGGCAGGCCCGCATAGTCCGCGTCGGCGCAGCCCGGGGTGTCGTCGACAGGCGCCGCGACCAGTGGTCCGCGCACGCCGTCGGCCGGGGTGCCGACGGTGAAGCTCATCGGCAAGGCGGCGACCCTGGCGCCGGCCACCTCGACGGTCGGTTCCTCGGCGAACGGGATTCGCACCTCGAACTCAGGGGTCTGAACGTCGAAACCCTTGTCACGCAGCGCATTCACGACGTAGTCGACGCTGGCCTGGTAGCCGGCGGTGCCCAGCGCCCGGTTACCGTCGTGTTGGTCGGCGATCTCCTGCAGCCGGGTCAGGTGCGCCATCATGGCGTCGGTCTGCAGGCGCTGGCTGATCTCCTCGGCGTACCCGGCGGCGTCGACGTCGGCCTGCGGGGTCGGCGGCGCTGCGGTGTCGGTACCGCATCCCGCGACGAGGGCCGTCAGGGCCAGCATGGCCACCAGGGACCGTGAGGTGCGCTGCATGGAATCCCACGTTAGCCGACCCGCAACCGTCTACAGCAGGATCACCAGCGCGATCAGCAGCGGCAGGCTGGACAGGCCCCCGTTGTCGGTGGCGAAGACCGTGAACGTCCGCGTGCTTGCGAGGAGGAGCTGCGGTGTGGAGAACTTCACCGCGCGCAGGGCCTCCTGGTACTGGGCCGGGGTGCCGTCTCCGGTGAGGGTGAGGACGCCCGTCGCCGAGTTGTAGCTGCCGTTGATCGGGCTGCCGGCCGGCTTGGTGTAGGTCAGCACGTCGTCGGTGTCGTGCCCGACGGTGATCGCCAGCGTGACGCTGGACAGCTTCGACGACGTCGGGTCCGAGACCGTGATCAGCGGGTCGACGGTGATGGCCGGGCTGCCCGAGTTGTACACCAGATTTCCCACGATCGAGGTGAGCACCGTGGGTGGCAGGTTGACCGCCGACACCGTCAGAGCGGTCACACCCGGCAGCGCTGTGGTGGCCCCCTGCACGTCGGTCACCGCGAACTCGATGGTGCGGACCCCGATCAGCGCTCCCGACCCGGTGGTGAACTGCACCGACTGCAGCACGGTCTGATAGGCCGCCAAGGAAGCGTTTCCGGACAGGGTCAGCACACCGTCGGCGAAGCTGCCGGTGATGCCGCCGGAGGGGGTGAAGGTCAGCACATCGACGGCGTCGCGGCCGGCGCCGATGGTGACCGTCGCCCCCGACAGGTTCTGGCCCGGGTCGTTGACGATGGTGACGACCGGCGACACCGTCGTGGTCTGGCCGGCGGTCACTGCCGCGACCGGGGTGGCCAGGATGGTGGGCGCCGCGTTGATCGCCGCGACCACTGTCAGTGTCGTCAGCCCGGGCAGCAGGGGGCTCTGCCCGGCGGTATCGGTCACCGAGAATTCGATGATACGAACACCGGCGGTGTTTGTGGTGAACGAGACCGACTGCAGCACAGTTTGATACGCGGCTGCCGTGGCGTTGCCGGACAGGGTCAGCACACCGTTGCTGTAGCTGCCGGTGATGCCACCCGACCCGGTGAAGGTCAGTACATCGGATCCGCCGGCCCCGGCGGTGATGGTGACGGTGGCCCCCGTCAGGTTCTCGGTCGGGTCGTTGACGATCGTCACGATCGGCGACACCGTGGTCGATTGACCGGCGGTCACCACGCCGACCGGCAGGGCAACGACCGTCGGCACGGCATTGACCGGTGCGACAGCGGTGACCGCGGTGACGCCCGGCAACAGCGCCTGTTGCCCGGCGGCGTCGATGACCTGGAACTCGATGGTCCGCAGGCCGGCAACGCCGGTGGTGAACGACACCGACTGCAACACGGTCTGATACGCCGCGGCGGTGGCGTTGCCGGACAGGGTCAGCGCACCGTTGCTGTAGCTGCCGGTGATGCCGCCCGACCCGGTGAAAGTCAGTGCGTCACTGCCGTCGAGCCCGGCGGTGATGGTGACCGTCGCACCGGACAGGTTCTCGGTCGGGTCGTTGACGATTGTCACGACGGGCGACACCGTCGTCTGCTGGCCGGTGGTGGCGACCCCGGCGGGCAGGGTCAGCACCGTCGGCGGGGCATTGAGCGCCGCGAGCACCGTCACCACGGTGCTGCCCGGCAGTAGCGCCTGCTGCCCGGCGACATCGGTCACCTGGAAACTGATCGTGCGGACGCCGGCGATGTCGGTGCTGAACGACACCGATTGCAACACCGTCTGATAAGCGGTAGCGGATGCGTCACCGGACAACGTCAGCACACCGTTGCTGTAGCTGCCGGTGATGCCACCCGCCCCGGTGAAGGTCAGCTCGTCGCTGCCGTCGAGCCCGACGGTGATGGTCACCGTCGCACCGGACAGGTTCTCCCCGGAGTCGTTGACGATCGTGACGACGGGCGACACCGTGGTCGATTGGCCCACGGTGGTGGTGGCGACCGGAGTGGCGACGACGGTCGGGGACATGCTGGGCAGGCCCACCACGGTCACCAGCGTTACTCCGGCGATGACGGCCTCCTGCCCGGCCGCGTCGATGACCTGGAATTCGATGCTTCGCACACCGGCGGTGTCGGCGGTGAACGACACCGACTGCAGGACGGTTTGGTAGGCCGCCGCCGAGGCGTTCCCGGTCAGTTCCAGGACGCCGTCGGCATAGGTGCCCGTGATGCCGTTGGAACCGGTGAAGGTGAGCTCATCGGTGCCCTCGGCGTTGGTGATGGTGACCGTTGCGCCGGTCAGATTTTCGCCGAGGTCGTTCACGATCACAATGATCGGCGACACGGTGGTCGACTGACCGACCGCGGTGGCTCCGACGGGTGTCGCAACGATGGTCGGCGCGGTGTTCAGGACACCGACGACCGTCAGTGCGGTGACGCCCGGCAGCAGGCTCGGCTGCCCACCGATATCGGTCACGGAGAACTCGATGGTGCGCAGGCCGGCAACGTCACCGGTGAAGGACACCGACTGCAGGACGGTTTGGTAGGCCGTCGCCGAGGCGTTCCCGGTCAGGGCGAGGACACCGTTGGAATAGGTGCCCGTGATGCCGTTGGACCCGGTGAAGGTGAGCTCATCGGTGCCCTCGGCGTTGGTGATGGTGACCGTCGCCCCGGAGAGTTGTTCGCCGGGGTCGTTGACGATGGTGATGATCGGCGAGACGGTCGTGGGCTGGCCTGCCGTGCCGACCCCGACCGGCGTCGCAACGACGGTCGGCGGCGCGTTCAGTACGGCGACGACGGTCAGCGTTGTCAGGCCCGGCAGTACCGAACTCTGGCCGGCCGCGTCCGTGACCGAGAACTCGATCGTCCGCACACCGGCGGCATCAGTGCTCAGCGAAACCGACTGCAAAACGGTCTGATACGCCGCAGCCGACGCATCCCCGGTCAGCGTCAACATGCCACCGGAGTACGAACCGGTGATCCCACCGGACTCATTAAAGGTCAACTCGTCGCTGCCATCCGGAACCGTGATCGTCACCGTCGCCCCGGACAGCAGCTCACCCGGCTCGTTGACAATCACAATGACCGGCGAGACGGTCGTCGACTGCCCAGTCGACCCGACCGCGACCGGCGTCGTGACGATCGTCGGCGCACCATTCAATGCCGGTGTGACCGTAAACAGGGTCACGCCCGGAAGGGCGGACTCCTGGCCAGCCGCGTCCGTGACCGAGAACTCGATCGTCCGCACACCCGCAATGTCAGTGCTCAGCGAAACCGACTGTAAAACGGCCTGATACGCCGCAGCTGAGGCGTCGCCGGTGAGGGTCAGAACCCCACCGGAGTACGAACCCGTGATCTCACCGGACCCAACAAACGTCAACTCGTCGCTGCCATCCAGAACCGTGATCGTCACCGTCGCCCCGGACAGGAGCTCACCGGGCTCGTTGACGATCACAATGATCGGCGACACGACGTTCGACTGACCGGTCGACCCGACCCCGACCGGCGTGGCCACGATGGTCGGCGCACCGTTCAGTGCGGGTGTCACCGTAAACAAGGTCACGCCCGGAAGGGCGGACACCTGACCAGCCGCGTCCGTGACCGCGAACTGAATCGTCCGCACACCGGCGACATCGGTGCTCAGTGAGACGGACTGCAACACAGCCTGGTACGCCGCAGCTGAGGCATCCCCCGTCAGCGTCAGGACACCACCGGAGTACGAACCGGTGATTCCGCCGGACTCGGTGAACGTCAGCTCATCGCTGCCATCGGGCGCGGTGATGGTCACTGTCGCCCCGGACAGCAACTCGCTCGGTTCGTTGACAACCAGGATGATCGGCGACACGACGTTCGACTGCCCCGTCGACCCGACCCCGACCGGCGTGGCCACAATGGTCGGCGCACCGTTCAGCGTGGGTGTGACGGTCAAGAGCGTGACGCCGGGCGACACCGAATCCTGGCCTGCCGCATCGGTCACCGCGAACTGAATCGTCCGCACGCCGGCCGCATCGGTGCTCAGCGAAACGGATTGCAACACAGCCTGATAGGCCGCTGCCGACGCATCCCCGGTCAAGGTCAGTACGCCATTCACATATGAGCCCGTGATCCCACCGGAGCCGGTGAAGGTCAGCTCATCGCTGCCGTCCGGCTCGGTGATCGTCACTGTCGCCCCGGACAGCAGCTCACCGGGCTCGTTGACGATCACGATGATCGGCGACACCGTCGTCGACTGCCCCGTCGACCCGACCCCGACCGGCGTCGTGACGATCGTCGGCGCACCATTCAATGCCGGTGTGACCGTAAACAAGGTCACGCCCGGCAGGACGGACTCCTGGCCCGCCGCGTCCGTCACCGCGAACTCAATCGCTCGCACACCGGCCACATTGGTGCTCAGCGAAACCGACTGCAAAACCGTCTGATAGGCCGCTGCCGACGCATCGCCCGTCAGCGTCAACACGCCATTCACATATGAGCCCGTAATCCCACCGGACTCGGTGAAGGTCAACTCATCACTGCCGTCCGGCATCGTGATGGTGACCGTCGCCCCGGACAGCAGCTCACCCGGTTCGTTGACGATCACAATGATCGGCGACACGACGTTCGACTGCCCCGTCGACCCGACCCCGACCGGCGTGGCCACAATGGTCGGCGCACCGTTCAATGCGGGTGTCACCGTATACAAGGTCACGCCCGGAAGGGCGGATGCCTGGCCGGCAGCATCGGTCACCGAGAACTGGATCGTGCGCACACCCGCCGCATCAGTGCTCAGCGAAACGGATTGCAACACAGCCTGGTAAGCAGCCGCCGACGCATCACCGGTGAGGGTGAGCACTCCGCCCGAGTACGTGCCGGTAATACCACCGGAACCAACAAACGTCAGCTCATCACTGCTATCAGGGACCGTGATCGTCACCGTCGCACCCGACAGCAACTCGCTCGGCTCGTTGACGATCACAATGAGCGGCGACACCACCGTCGACTGCCCCGTCGACCCCACGCCCACCGGCGTCGTGACAATCGTCGGCGCGCCATTCAACGCCGGAGTGACGGTCAACAGCGTGACACCAGGCAACACCGACTCCTGACCAGCCGCATCAGTGACCGCGAACTCGATCGTCCGCACGCCGGCCGCATCAGTGGACAAGGCCACTGATTGCAGAACTGCCTGATAAGCAGAAGCTGTCGCGTCCCCCGTCAAGGTCAGGACACCGTTGGCGTACGAACCCGTAATTCCGCCAGAACCAACAAACGTCAGCTCGTCACTGCTATCAGGGACCGTGATCGTCACCGTCGCCCCGGACAACAGCTCGCTCGGTTCATTGACGATCACAATGAGCGGCGACACCGTCGTCGACTGACCCGTCGACCCCACCCCGACCGGCGTGGTCACAATGGTCGGGGCGCCATTCAACACCGGAGTGACCGCAAGCAAGGTCACGCCGGGCAACACCGACTCCTGACCAGCCGCATCGGTCACCGCGAACTGAATCGTCCGCACACCCGCAACGTCAGTGCTCAATGCGACTGACTGCAAAACCGTCTGGTACGCCGCAGCCGAGGCGTCGCCCGTGAGGGTCAACACGCCATTCACATACGAACCGGTAATCCCGCCGGACTCGGTGAACGTCAGCTCGTCGCTGCCATCCGGCGACGTGATCGTCACCGTCGCCCCGGACAACAACTCACCCGGCTCGTTGACGATCACAACGATCGGCGACACCACCGTCGACTGACCCGTCGACCCCACTCCCACCGGCGTCGTAACGATCGTCGGCGCACCATTCAACACTGGAGTGACGGTCAGGAGTGTCACGCCCGGAAGTGCGGACTCCTGGCCAGCCGCGTCCGTGACCGCGAACTCAATCGTCCGCACACCCGCAACGTCAGCGCTCAATGAGACTGACTGCAAAACCGTCTGATACGCCGCCGCCGACGCATCCCCCGTCAACGTCAGGACCCCACCGGAGTACGAACCGGTAATCCCACCGGATTCAACAAACGTCAGCTCATCACTGCCATCCGGCGAGGTGATCGTCACCGTCGCACCGGAGAGGAGTTCCCCAGGCTCGTTGACAATCACAATGATCGGCGACACGACGGTCGACTGACCCGTCGACCCCACCCCCACCGGCGTCGCCACAATCGTCGGCGCGCCATTCAACGCCGGAGTGACGGTCAAAAGCGTGACACCAGGCAACACCGAATCCTGGCCGGCCGCATCAGTGACCGCGAACTCGATCGTTCGCACGCCGGCCGCATCAGTGGACAAGGCCACTGATTGCAGAACTGCTTGATAAGCAGAAGCTGTCGCGTCCCCGGTCAACGTCAGAACCCCATTGGCGTACGAACCGGTAATCCCGCCAGAACCAACAAAGGTCAGCTCGTCACTGCCATCCGGCGAGGTGATCGTCACCGTCGCCCCGGACAACAACTCACCCGGTTCATTGACGATCACAATGACCGGCGAGACGGTCGTCGACTGCCCAGTCGACCCCACCCCGACCGGCGTCGCCACAATCGTCGGGGCACCGTTCAAAGCGGGTGTCACCGTAAACAAGGTCACGCCCGGAAGGGCGGACACCTGACCAGCCGCATCGGTCACCGAGAACTGGATCGTCCGCACACCCGCCGCATCAGTGCTCAAAGCGACTGACTGCAAAACCGCCTGATAGGCCGCAGCCGAGGCATCACCGGTTAACGTCAACACGCCATTCACATATGAGCCCGTGATCCCACCGGACCCGGTGAAGGTCAGCTCATCACTGCCATCAGGCACCGTGATCGTCACCGTCGCCCCGGACAACAACTCGCTCGGTTCGTTGACGATCACAATGACCGGCGAGACGGTCGTCGATTGCCCCGTCGACCCGACCCCGACCGGCGTGGTCACAATGGTCGGCGCACCATTCAGCGTGGGTGTGACGGTCAGCAACGTGACTCCAGGCAGCACTGAGTCCTGGCCGGCCGCATCAGTGACCGCGAACTGAATCGTCCGCACGCCGGCCGCATCAGTGGACAAGGCCACTGATTGCAGAACTGCTTGATAAGCAGACGCTGTCGCGTCCCCGGTCAACGTCAGAACCCCATTGGCGTACGAACCGGTAATCCCGCCAGAACCAACGAACGTCAGCTCGTCACTGCCATCAGGCACCGTGATCGTCACCGTCGCCCCGGACAACAACTCGCTCGGTTCGTTGACAATCACAATGATCGGCGACACCACCGTCGACTGCCCCGTCGACCCCACCCCCACCGGCGTCGTAACGATCGTCGGCGCACCATTCAACACCGGAGTGACGGTCAAAAGCGTGACACCAGGCAACACCGATTCCTGGCCCGCCGCATCGGTCACCGAGAACTGGATCGTCCGCACACCCGCCGCATCGGTGCTCAGCGAAACTGATTGCAACACAGCCTGATAGGCCGCAGCCGAGGCATCGCCCGTCAGCGTCAGCACGCCATTCAGGTATGAACCCGTGATCCCACCGGACCCGGTGAAGGTCAACTCGTCACTGCCATCGGGCACCGTGATCGTCACCGTCGCACCGGACAACAACTCACCGGGTTCATTGACGATCACAATGATCGGCGACACCGTCGTCGACTGACCGGTCGACCCCACACCCACCGGCGTCGCCACGATCGTCGGCGCGCCATTCAACGCCGGAGTGACGGTCAACAGCGTGACACCAGGCAACACCGAATCCTGGCCGGCCGCATCAGTGACCGCGAACTCGATCGTCCGCACGCCGGCCGCATCAGTGGACAAGGCCACTGATTGCAGAACTGCCTGATAAGCAGAAGCTGTCGCGTCCCCCGTCAAGGTCAGGACACCGTTGGCGTACGAACCCGTAATCCCACCGGACCCGGTGAACGTCAGCTCATCACTGCCATCCGGCGACGTGATCGTCACCGTCGCCCCGGACAGCAGCTCCCCGGGCTCGTTGACGATCACAATGATCGGCGACACGACGGTCGATTGACCGGTCGACCCCACCCCCACCGGCGTCGCCACAATCGTCGGCGCACCGTTCAATCCGGAGACGACCGTCAGCAGCGTCACCCCGGGGACCACCGAATCCTGGCCGACCGCGTCCGTCACCGAGAACTCGATCGTCCGCACACCCGCCACATCAGTGGAGAACGACACTGACTGCAGCACAGCACGATACGCCGCAGCCGACGCGTCACCGGTCAACGTCAACACACCATCGGCGTACGAACCCGTAATCCCACCGGAACCAACAAACGTCAGCTCGTCACTGCCATCAGGCACCGTGATCGTCACCGTCGCCCCGGACAACAACTCGCCGGGCTCGTTGACAATCACGATGACCGGCGACACCACCGTCGAGCCCCCTGTGGTGACCGTTCCAACGGGGGTGGCCACCACCGATGGGGGCGCGTTGAGCGCACCGATCACCGTCAGCAGCGTCACTCCCGGGGCCACCGAATCCTGACCCACCGCGTCGGTCACCGAGAACTCGATGGTACGCACGCCCACCAGGCCCGCAGCACCCGTGGAGAATGACACCGACTGCAGCACAGCCTGATACGCCGCAGCGGACGCGTCACCGGTCAACGTCAACACGCCGTTGGCGTAAGAACCCGTAATCCCACCGGACCCAACAAACGTCAGCTCATCGCTGCCACCGGGCGACGTGATCGTCACCGTCGCGCCGGACAACAGCTCACCCGGTTCATTGACAATCACAATGATCGGCGACACCACCGTCGACTGGCCCGCCGTCACCACACCTACAGGCGTCGACACCACCGTGGGCGGTGCGTTGAGCTCACCGAGGACCACGACCTCGGTCACCCCTGGCGAGCTGCTCGCGCCCTCGTCATCCGTGACCGACCAGGTGACCGTGCGGAGTCCGAGGAGACCGGTAGCGTCCGTGGAGAACGACACCGACTGCAGGACAGCCCGGTACGCCGCGGCCGAGGCGTTGCCGGTCAGCGTCAGGACGCCGTCGGCGTACGCGCCGGTGATCCCGTTGGAACCGGTGAACGTCAGTTGATCGCCGGGGTCGGCACCGGTGATGGTGACCGTCGCACCCGAGAGCTGCGAGGAGTCCGCATCAGTGAGGAGCACCGTCGGCGACAGGACCACCGATTCACCGACCCCGACCGCCGCGGCCGGCGACACCACGAGTACGGGCGGCATGTTGGCGCCCACTCCCGGAATGGTCACCGGCACGGTCACCTGAATGGTGTCCGGCTTCGCCAACCCGACGAACTGCGCGATGCGGTGGAAGAAGTTCTGGATGTGTCCGAGCACGCCCGGCAGGTGAGTGCCGACCGAATCGGTGATGGTGACCGTGAAACTGTCGGTGACGCCGGAGAGCAGGTGTTCCACATCGGCCGTATAGGTGAACGTGCCGTCCGGATTCTTCACCACCGTGCCGAATTCGGGCTGATCGGTGATCACCGTGGTGAGCGGATCGCAGTTGGGGTCTTTCTCGTTGAGGTCGAAGATCGCGACACCCGGGATATCGGGCAAGACCTTGACGACGTTGACCTCGGGCGTGCGGTTGAAGAAGGTGTGCACGATCTCGCGCCGCACCCAGGCAAGCACCGTCCACAACAGCGGCGTCTGCACCGGCACGGCGGTGCCCGCCAGGAGAAACGGCGAGAAGATGGTCGAGATGGCCCCCGACAGCATGCCGACCAGGGTGCGCGGCACCGCCAGGAGGGCGTCGACAGGATTCACCGCGGTCGAGTTCAGAGACGGTGCCGCGGTGAACGCTGCAGGCAACACGCCCGCCGTCTGTTCGGCCGTCGGATCGGACACCTCGATGCCGAGCGTGCCGGTTTCGGCAGGCTGTGGCGGTTCGGGCACGGCGGGGGCTGACTCGACAGCACTCGGGGCGGGCCCCGCATCCGAGGCATAGCTGTTGTCGGCAGGCCGGTCCGGCGCGACCGCCGGCGACAGTTGTTGCGGCGCAGACACCTCTTGCTCCGCCTCCACCTCGAGCTCCGTGTCGACGGGTTCCGCATCATCATTGTCGTTGTTCGATGTCGGCGAGGACGGCGTCGGAGGCTCGAGTTCGGCCGGCTCCTCCAGCTCCGGGTCATCGTCTTCCTCGGACTCGGAGGCGTCCTCTTCCTCGGCGCCTTCGTCGTCCGTCGGCTCCTCTCCCGCCACCGACTCGGCCGCGGGCTCCTGCGCGGCGGATTCACCGGCAGAGGCGGGAGACTCACCGGCCTTCGACGGGCTCTCCGATTGCGCACCGGCGTCGTCGGTGGTCGCGAAGGCAACCCCGGGTGTGGTCGCCACCGCGACGCCCACACCGAGGGATACCGCCAACGCACCGACGCGGCCGATGAACTTCGCATAGGTCGTGTCGACAGGCCGGACGTGCCGCGGGCCGCGGGCACCGGTCAGCAACTCCTTCGCGTGCCAGATATCGGACGCGCCGGAGCCCTCCCGGAGACGTTCTGCACGGTGCCTTGACGTATTCGCGCACATGTATCCGCCTCCGAGACGCGTTGCCCCTGCCGATCCCCAGCTGTCGGCAGCTCCCCAGGAGAGCAACGTAATTCCGGAACGGAGACTACACCCGACTTTCGGTGACGTTAATTTCATTCCGTTGCATACGCAACGAATACGGGCCGGTGAAACCAGCCACAAAAGCAGTTAATGCCAGTTCAGTGGGGTAGGAGATCCGCTCGCCGGAATTGACACTGCAAGAAATTCGTTTTTCGGCCCATTCTTCGCCGATAAGCACCAGCAAACTTCTCAGACGTACGGGAAAAGCTCCGGAACACGTTTGCTCAGCTAGGGATCGCGTCGCCCGACCACCATGACCGCCGCCACGAACATCGCCGCGGACACCCCGGCAAAGTAGACAGCCGACCCAACGGGCCCCCAGAACATGGAAAAGCTCTGCAGCCACGGGATACCGGTGAATGCATTGGCGTTTGCGAAGGGAAGCAGCGGGCCGAGCTTCGATCCGACACCCGGGGTGGCTCCCAGCAGCGGTTCGACGACGAATGGCAGCAACAGCAAGACGGCGATCACCGCGGCGCTGTGTCGCAACAGGGCGCCGAGGCCGACCGCCAGCAGTGCCGCCGACCCCGCGTACAGGGCGACCGCCCCGGTGGTACGCCACACCCCGAACTCGGTGAGGGCGAGCTGCTCGCCCTGCCGCCCGTCGACCATCGCCTGGATCAGGATCATCGAACCCAACGACATCAGTGCGGCGAGAACCCCGGAAAGCGTGATGCCGACAATCGCTTTGGCCACCAGCACCTGCCACCGGTGCGGTGTGGCCATGAACGTCGTGCGGATCATCCCGGTGCGGTACTCACCGGTGACGCTCAGCGCCGCCAGGATCATCAGGACCGGGACACCGAACATCGCGACACCGAGCGCGGCACGCTCGGGGCCCAGGGTGCTGTAGGGCAGAGCGGCGGCAGCCTGAACGGCGGCGAAGCCCAGACTCAGCACCGCCACCGTGAGCGCCAGCCACAGCGGCGAACGGACACTCTGCAACTTGATGCGTTCGGCGTCGACGGCCCCGAAGATCATGCGTCAGCACCACCTGCGCGGTACTGCACGGCCGCGTCGGTGAGGGTCATGTAGGCCTCCTCCAACGACGCACGCTGCGTGCTGAGTTCGTGCAGGGCGATACCGTTGGCGGCGGCCAGCTCACCGACCTGCTCGGTGCTGCTGCCGTCCACCAGTAGGGCGTCGCCGTCGCGCTGGGCGCCCGGCAACAATGCGGCCAGTCGCTCGAGCTCGGGACTGCGCACCCGCACCGATGCTGCGCGGCTGAGGAAGTCGGCCATCGTCGTCGCGGTGATGAGGCGGCCGCGCCCGATCACGATCAGCCGATCGGCAGTGTTGGCCATCTCGGCCAGTAGGTGGCTGGACACGAACACCGTTCGCCCCTCGGCGGCCAGCGTGCGCATCAGCGTCCGGATCCAGCGGATACCCTCCGGGTCCAGTCCGTTGACCGGTTCGTCGAACAGCAGCACCTGCGGGTCGCCGAGCAGCGCCGCAGCGATCCCGAGACGTTGCAGCATGCCCAGCGAATAGGACCCCGCCCGTCTACCGGCGACCTCGGCGAGTCCGACCTCGTCGAGCACCTGGTCGACCCGCGCCGTCGCCAGCCGGTTGGTCGCGGCGATCCAGCGCAGGTGCGCGCGTGCGGAGCGGTGCGGATGCACCTGCCGGGCGTCGAGCAGCGCACCCACCGTGCGCAGCGGGTGCGGGTGCTCGTGGTAGCGGCGTCCGGCCACCGTGACGGTCCCGCCGGTCGGCCGATCCAGCCCGACGATCATCCGCATGGTCGTCGATTTGCCGGCCCCGTTGGGCCCGAGGAAGCCGGTCACCACACCCGGTTCGACGGTGCATGTCAGCTCGTCGACTGCACGGGTGCGTCCGAACGTCTTTGTCAGACCGATGAGTTCGATCATGATGCGAACTCGGCGGCCACCAGTTCGGCGACCGCGCGCATGCCCTCGGCGTTGGGGTGCAACGGCGCGGTGCGACCGGGGATCGGCAGCGGGAACCTGCTGGGGCGCGTCGTCCACGGCCGTGAAGACCACGCGTGGTGCTGCCCGCTGGCCGCCGCCGCCCCGACCAGACTCGCGCCGGTCGCGGCCGCCGCGTCCGCGGTCAGCCGGGCCAGTTCGGCGGCGATCTCCCGGCCCAGGTCGGTGTCGCGGTCCGACAGCGGCGGCGCCGATCCGGCGGGCGGAAGCAACGTCAGATAGTCGACGAAGAGCACCCGCGCGTCGGGCGTGCGGCGCCGGATCTCGCGGCCCACCGCGACGAGGCTGTCGGCGACCTCCGCCAGTGCCTGGCGGCGCTGTCCGGCGTCGCGCAGCCCGCGCAACGGCGGGAGCCCACGCAACGGCGCGGGCAGTGCGGCCACCGACAGCATCGGGACATAGCCGACGTCGTTACCGCCGATGGTCACCGTGACCAGCGCCTCGGTACCGTCCAGCGCTTCGACCTGTGGCGGTTGTCCGTGTTGGGAGTCGCACAGCACGTGGGCGGTGGTGGCCCCGGAATAGGTCACGTCCACCAGATCCAGCCCCAGGCGTGCGGCGACCAGGTGCGGGTAGTTGCGCTGCGAGCGCATCGCCAGCCGCGGTGCGCCGGCAGCCGTCGGGGCAATCCCCGGGCCGGCGGCCATCGACGAACCGAGCGCCACGTATCGGGTCATGGATGGCCTACAGCGACGGGCTGGATGCCTGTGCCCAGAAGCGTTTCGGGATGCGCCCGGCCTGCCGGGCCAGGTGCCCCGCCGTCACCGCCGAGGCCATCGCGGCGGCCATGGTGGCCGGGTCGGCGGCGCGGGTCACCGCGGTGGCCAGCAACACGGCGTCGCAGCCCAGTTCCATCGCCAGGGCGGCGTCGCTGGCCGTCCCGATACCGGCGTCGAGGATCACCGGCACGTTCGCCGCGTCGACGATCATCTCGATGTGATGCGGATTGGAGATCCCCAGGCCGGTGCCGATCGGTGACCCGAGGGGCATGACGGCGGCGCATCCGGTGTCCTCCAGGCGGCGCGCCAGCACCGGGTCGTCATTGGTGTACGGCAGCACGATGAAGCCGTCGTCGACCAGTTGCTCTGCCGCCCTGACCAATTCGATGGCATCCGGTAGCAGGGTGCGCTCGTCGGCGATGACCTCCAGCTTCACCCAGTCGGTGCCCAATGCCTCGCGGGCCAGCTGCGCGGTCAACACCGCCTCGGCGGCACCTCGGCAGCCCGCGGTGTTGGGTAGCGCCGCAATTCCGAGCCGGTTCAGCAGGTCCAGCACACCGGTGCCGGTCTCGGCATCCACCCGCCGCATGGCCACGGTGGTCAGCTCGGTGCCCGAGGCGATCAGCGCCTCCTCCAGCACGGCGAGGTTGGCGGCCCCGCCGGTCCCCATGATCAGCCGCGAGCCGAACTCCCTACCGGCAATCGTGAGTGTCGAGTCAGCCACCCTGCACCGCCGTCACGACCTCGATGCGGGCGCCGTCGGTGAGCACGGTGTGCCAGGACGACCTGGGCAACACCTCCCAGTCGACCGCCACCGCGATCCCCTTCTCCGGAAACCCCAGTCGGGTCACCAGATCCTCGATCGTGGTGCCGTCGGGAACATCGGCATCCTCGCCGTTGACCAGCACTATCATCTCGTCCCTCTGAGCTCGGCGGCGATCTGCTCGGCGGTCCACGGTGCCAGCAGAAATCCGTTGCGCCCGTGGCCGGTGGCGACCAGCGTGCGTTCGTCGAGCCTACCGACCAGCGGCAGCCCGTCAGGAGTCATCGGGCGCAATCCTGCCGCACACTCCGCCAGCTCGTACTCACCGAGGGCGGGCATCACGGCGCACGCGTCGTCCAGCAGATCCCGCACACCGGTCACCACCACAGTGGTGTCGCGGCCGTGCTCATACTGGGTGGCACCCACCACGACACCGTCCGGACGCGGCACCAGGTACACCTGCCTGCCGTGCACCCGGGCCCGAACAACGTTCTGCGGCAGGGGCATACAACCCTTACGCCAACGGAGCCGGAGCACCTCGCCCTTGACCGGACGGACCGCCAGTCCGGGCCACAGCGTCGGCGCGTCGATACCGTTGGCGATCACCCGCACATCGGCGTCGACCTCGGCCAGGTCGGTGACCGGCGGCGCCCACTGCACGCCGGCGGCCTCGCAGGCCTGCTCCAGCGCACCCACAAGTGCCCGATTGTCGACCGCGAGCTCGGTGTCGGCGGTGAAGCCGTGCCGGATACCTTGGGCCAGAAGAGGTTCCAGATCCCGCGCCGCGGTGGTCGGGGTCACCGGGTGCCCCTGAGCGGACAGCCACTTCGCGACCGTCTGCAGATCGGCAACATCGGCCCGGTCGACGGCCACCACCAGCGACTGACGGGCCGTCACGATGCCCTCGGGCAGGCCCTCCAGGAAGCCGGTGCGCCACAGTTTCAGCGATTCCAGTCCGATTGCGAGCTGGGCCTCCTCGCCCGGCCAGCCCTCACTGTGCGGGGCCAGCATGCCGCCGGCCACCCAGGACGCACCGCGCTCCGCCGTGCGGTGCACCCGCACCGACCAGCCGTCGGCGGCGGCACGCCGGGCGACCGCCAGGCCGATGACACCGCCGCCGATGACTGCCAACATGTTGTTCCGCATTCCTCTCCCTTCGCCGGCATGACCCGGATCAGGTACGACGGTCAGGGCAGGTGCGCGCCCACTCTCAGTCCCCGCTCCCGGGACTCCCGTGTCTGCTGAAAGGATACTCGGGTGTCCCGACTCGAATCCGCCTCGCTCTACCTGTGCACCGATGCCCGCTCCGAACGCGGTGACCTCGCGGAGTTCGTGGATGCGGCGCTGTCCGGCGGGGTGGACATCATCCAACTGCGCGAGAAGGGGCTGGAGGCCCGCCAGGAACTCCAGGCACTGGAGGTGCTCGCCGACGCCGCCCGGCGCCACGGCGCACTGCTCGCGGTCAACGACCGCGCCGACATCGCCCGGGCGGCCGACTCGGACGTCCTGCATCTGGGTCAGGACGATCTGCCGCTGGATGTCGCCCGCGCGGTCGCCCCGGGTGCACTGATCGGCCGGTCCACGCACGACACCGATCAGGTGGCCCGCGCCGTCGCGGAGGACGTCGACTACTTCTGCGTCGGCCCGTGCTGGCCCACCCCGACCAAACCGGGCCGCCCCGCACCGGGCCTGGACCTGGTGCGGCACACCGCGGCGCTGGCGCCGGCCAAGCCATGGTTCGCCATCGGCGGCATCGACGGCGACCGACTGCCCGAGGTGCTCGACGCCGGCGCGACACGCATCGTGGTGGTACGCGCGATCACCGAGGCCGAGGACCCGGCGGCGGCGGCGCGCATGCTGAAGGCCGCGCTCAGGGACGGAGCGGCAACTCGGCGGTGACCACGCGCAGCCGGTCCCAGCTGGCCGCGAAGCCCGGGTGCAGCGGCAGGGACGCGACCTCGTCCTCGGCCACCCAGCGCAGCTCCGAGCTCTCCCGGTTGGCGACGGTCGGCAGTCGCTCGGCGGCGTCGGCGATCACCGTGGTGTAGCTCCAGCCCGGCACCTCGTGGGTGACCACGGACACGCGGACGGTCAGCTGCCCGGCCTCCAGACCGGCCTCTTCGGCCGCCTCGCGGACGGCGGCCTCCTCGACCGTCTCGTGGCTGTCGCGCGCTCCACCGGGCAGACCCCAGGTGCCACCTTGGTGGCTCCACGGCGCCCGATGCTGCAGCAGGACCACGAAGCTACCGTGGATGTCAGGTGCCCGCAGCAGCAGACCGGCGGCTCCATGCCGGCCCCAGAAGTGGGCACCGCCGTCCGACAACACCCAACCGTCACCGTCTCCCCGCACTGTTCAAGAATAGGGGCTCGCGAATTCCCACACGTCACTCCAATGTCTCTTAGACTTCTTAGAAACGGGAGGAGGTTCGCGGACACGTGACCGTGGAGTTGGCGCACCCGTCGACCGAACCGTTGGCGTCACGTTCGCCGACCAATCCCGTACACCCGCGGTGGTGGTTCCTGTGGACCACCCCGGGCCGGATCCTCACCATCGGCGTCGTGCTGTCGGCACTGGTGATGGCCTGTGCCTTCGCGACGTCGACGACGATCACCGATCGGCAGGAAGCGCTGACCACGGTGCTCGACCACAGCGAGCCGCTGGCCTTCGCGGCCGGGCAGCTCTACACCACCCTGTCGGTCGCCGACGCCGCCGCGGCCACCGCCTTCATCGCCGGCGCGGAACCGCAGGATGTTCGCGAACGCTACGAGCAGGCCATCACCGACGCGTCGGTGGCCGTCACCCGGGCATCGGCCGGCCTGACCACCGAACCGATGATCGAACTGCTCGGCCGGGTCAACGCCGAGCTGGCCGTCTACACCGGTCTGGTGGAGACGGCCCGGACCAACAACCGGGCGGGCAACCCGGTGGGCTCGTCGTACCTGTCCGAGGCCTCGGCCCTGATGCAGAGCAAGATCCTGCCCGAGGCGCAGCGGCTCTACGAGGCCACCTCGGCGCGGGTGGACACCGAGACCACCGCATCCACCCGCATCCCCGCCCCGGTGATCCTGGTGGTGCTGGCCACCATCATGTTCGGCCTGTTCGCCAACCGCTGGCTGAGCAAGCGGACACGGCGCCGGATCAACATGGGTTTCGTGGCGGGCGGACTGGCGGTGCTGATTATGGTGGTCTGGGTGGGCACTGCACTGGTTATCTCCACCGCGGACAGCCGCAGTGCGAAAAACACTGCGGCGCAGTCGCTCAAGACGGTGACGACGATGCAGATCACCGCGCAGCAGGCCCGCGCCGACGAGACCCTGGCGCTGGTGCGCCGCGGCGACGAAGACGTCCGCAAGCAGTCCTACTACCAGCGCATCGAGACCATCCAGCAGCAGCTGGCCGCCTATCTGGGCGCCGACAACGACATCGACAAGGGCGACCTGGCCGGTGCCGACGACCTGTTGCGCAAGTGGCGGGCGTCCAACGACCGGATCAACGCCTACATCTCGGTGGGTGATTACCAGGCCGCGACACAGGTGGCGCTGGGCACTGGTGAGGACGATTCCACCCCGGCGTTCGGGACACTGGATGCCGCACTGTCGCAGGCCATCGAGGAGAGCCGCAGCCAGTTGCGCACCGACATCGTGAACGCCCGCCGAGTGCTCTCCGGCACGACCGTCGGCGCCGCCGCGCTGTCCATCATCGCCGCGTTCGCGGTGACGCTGGGCCTGTGGCCGAGGCTGAGCGAGTACCGCTAGTGAAGAAGATCCTCAGCGCTTTGGCCGTCACCCTCGTGCTGGCCGGCTGCCAGCAGAGCACGCCGGTGGAACCGATCCCTGAGGTGACGCTGGCCCCACCGACGCCGGCCGGGATGGAGACCGCGCCGCCCGAACCGGCCCCCGAACTACCGGACAACGACGACTGCGATCGCACCGCGAGCCTGCGCCCGTTCCCCAACCGGGCCGATGCCGACGAGGCCGTCGAGAACATCCGCAACCGTGGTCGACTGATCGTCGGGTTGGACATCGGCAGCAATCTGTTCTCCTTCCGCGATCCCATCACCGGCGAGATCACCGGGTTCGACGTCGACATCGCCGGTGAGGTGGCCCGCGACATCTTCGGCACCCCGTCGCAGATGGAGTACCGGATCCTGTCCTCGGCCGATCGCATCGAGGCGCTGGAGAACAACCAGGTCGACATCGTGGTGAAGACCATGAGCATGACCTGCGAGCGGCGCGAGCGGGTGGCGTTCTCGACCGAATACCTGTCGGCCAACCAGCGCATCCTGGCCGCCCGCGACTCGCGGATCCGGCAGGCCTCGGACCTGTCCGGCAAGCGCGTCTGTGCGGTGAAGGGCACCACCTCCCGCAAGCGGGTGCAGCAGATCCAGCCGCCGGTCAACCTGGTCGACGTGATCACCTGGGCGGACTGCCTGGTCGCTTTGCAGCAGCGGCAGGTCGACGCGGTCAGCACCGACGACTCGATCCTGGCCGGACTGGTCAGCCAGGATCCGTACCTGCACATCGTCGGGCCCAGCATGAATCAGGAGCCCTACGGCATCGGGATCAACAAGGACAACGAGCCTCTGGTCAGGTTCGTCAACGGCACCCTGGAACGGATCCGCCGCGACGGCACCTGGAACACGCTGTACCGCAAGTGGTTGACGGTGCTGGGTCCCACGCCCGCACCGCCGGTGGCGAGGTACTCCGGATGAGTGAGGACCCGGGCACCCAGCCGGCCAGCCTGGCCGATCTCGATGATCTCGACGACGAGTCCGTGGCCACCGTGCGGCCGATGGCCACCCAGGCGGTCTACCGCCCCGACTTCGACGACACCGACCGCACCACCACCGCGTCGACCGAGCCGTCCGCGACCACCCTCGGCGTACTGACCCGGCCGCGGTCCCGCGTCCGCAGGTTGGGTGGCGGGCTGGTCGAGGTGCCGCGGGTCTTCGAGCGGGACCCGCTGACCGCGTTGATGACCAACCCGGTGGTGGCCGAGTCCAAACGGTTCTGTTGGAACTGCGGAAAGCGCGTCGGCCGCGCCACCGCCGACGGCCCGGCTCGCTCGGAAGGGACCTGCCCGCACTGCGGCAGCCCGTATTCGTTCCTGCCCCAGTTGAGTCCCGGCGACATGGTGGTGGGCCAGTACCAGATCAAGGGCTGCATCGCGCACGGCGGCCTGGGGTGGGTGTATCTGGCCTACGACACCAACGTCAACGAGCGGCCGGTGGTTCTCAAGGGCCTGGTGCACTCCGGTGACGCCGAGGCCCAGGCCACCGCGATGGCCGAGCGGCAGTTCCTGGCCGAGGTGACCCACCCGGCCATCGTCAAGATCTTCAACTTCGTCGAACATGACGACAAGCACGGCGAACCGGTCGGCTACATCGTCATGGAGTACGTCGGGGGCACCTCGCTCAAGCAGGCAAAGGGCGTCAAACTGCCAGTGGCACAAGCCATCGCGTACATGCTGGAGATCCTGCCCGCCCTCGGCTACCTGCATTCGCTCGGCCTGGTCTACAACGACCTCAAGCCGGAGAACATCATGGTCACCGAGGAGCAGCTCAAGCTCATCGACCTGGGCGCGGTCTCGCGGATCAACTCGTTCGGATTCCTCTACGGCACACCGGGATACCAGGCGCCCGAGATCGTGCGCACCGGCCCCACGGTGCAGACCGACATCTACACCGTGGGCCGTACGCTGGCGGCGCTGACGCTGAACCTGCGCACCCGCAAGGGCCGGTATGTCGACGGATTGCCCGAGGATGATCCGGTGCTGGCCAAATACGATTCGTTCGGCCGGCTGCTGCGCCGCGCCATCGACCCCGACCCGCTGCGACGCTTCGCCAGCGCCGAGGAGATGTCCGGGCAGCTGCTGGGCGTGCTGCGCGAGGTCGTCGCCCAGGACACCGGGGTGGCCCGGTCCGGTCTGTCCACGGTGTTCAGCCCGCCGCGCTCGACGTTCGGGGTGGACCTGCTGGTGGCACACACCGACGTGTACCTCGACGGACAGGTGCACTCGGAGAAGCTCACCGCCGCCGAAATCGTCAAAGCACTGCAGGTCCCGCTGGTCGATCCCGCCGACGTGGGCGCACCCATCCTGTCGGCGACCGTGCTGAGCCAGCCGGTGCAGACGCTGGATTCGTTGCGCGCGGCCCGGCACGGCACGCTGGACTCCGAGGGGGTCGACCTGTCCGACTCGGTCGAGCTGCCGCTGATGGAGGCCCGCGCCCTGTTGGACCTCGGCGATGTCACCAAGGCCACCCGCAAGCTCGACGAGCTGGCCGAACGCGTCGGCTGGCGCTGGCGGCTGGCCTGGTTCCGCGGTGTGGCCGCCATGTTGACCGCCGACTACGACACGGCGACAAAGTATTTCACCGAGGTACTGGACACCCTGCCCGGCGAGCTGGCGCCCAAGCTGGCCTTGGCCGCGACCGCCGAACTGGCCGGGACCTCCGACGAGCGCCGCTTCTACCAGACGGTGTGGCGCACCGACAACGGCGTGATCTCGGCCGGTTTCGGACTGGCCCGCGCGCAGTCGGCGGCCGGTGAGCGCGATGACGCGGTGCGCACCCTGGACCAAGTTCCGCCGACCTCAAGGCATTTCACCACGGCGCGACTGACGAGCTCGGTGACGCTGTTGTCCGGACGCTCCGCAAACGAGGTCACCGAACAACAGATCCGCAGCGCCGCGCGGCGGGTGGAGGCGCTGCCGGACACCGAGCCGCGGGTGCTGCAGATCCGGGCACTGGTGTTGGGCACCGCGATGGACTGGCTGGCCGACAACACCGCCAGCACCAACCACATCCTCGGTTTCCCGTTCACCCAGCACGGTCTGCAACTGGGTGTGGAGGCCGCCCTGCGTCAGCTGGCACGTGTCGCGCCGACCCAGGAGCATCGGTATGCCCTGGTCGACCTGGCCAACAGCGTGCGCCCGATGAGCACCTTCTGACGTGGACACCCTCAAGATCTATCTGAAGATCCAGGGCCAGCTGTTCGTGTACGGCATCGTCGGTCCGATCTTCCTGCTCATCTACTTCGGCGCCACCCCGAACCACGACATGAAGTGGATGTACTGGTGGGGACTGGTGATCACCGCGGCCGATGTGCTGATCGCGCTGGGCATCACCGAGCGTCGAGCACGGCAAGACAGGATCGCGCGATCGCCAGTTCCTCGTTCGTCGGGATCACCAGCACGCTGATCGGCGAGTCATCGGCCGAGATCCGGCGGGCAGCACGGTCTTTGGCGATGTTGCGGTCCTCGTCGAGCTCGATGCCCAGGCTCTGCAGCCCGGTCAGCGCGTCGCGGCGCACCGCGGCGTCGTTCTCGCCCACCCCGGCCGTGAACGTGATGACATCGGTGCCGCCCAGGACGGCCAGGTATGCGCCGACGTACTTGCGCAGCCGGTGGATGTAGACCGCGTAGGCCGACCGGGCCGCCGCGTCACCGGCATCGATCTTCTTGTGCAGCTCCCGGAAGTCGACCTCGCCGCCGAGCCCGTACACGCCCGAGCGTCGGTTGAGCATCGTCTCGATGTCCTCGACGCTCATCTGCGCCGTCCGCCACAGATACATGATGATGCCCGGGTCGATGTCACCGCCGCGGGTGCCCATCACCAGGCCCTCCATCGGTGTCAGGCCCATCGAGGTGTCCACCGCGCGGCCACCCCGGATGGCCGATGCCGAGGCACCGTTACCCAGATGCAGCACAATCTGATTCAGGTCCCCGACCGGGCGGCCCAGGAAGAGTGCGGCCTGCTCGCTGACGTAGCGGTGCGAGGTGCCGTGGAAGCCGTAGCGGCGGATGTGCCACTGCTCGGCGATGTCGCGGTCGATGGCGTATTCGGCCGCGGCGGCGGGCAGATCGTGGAAGAACGCGGTGTCGAACACGGCGATGTGCGGCAGGTCCGGCAGTGCCTTGCGGGCCTCGGTGATGCCGAGCAGGGCCGGCGGATTGTGCAGCGGCGCGAGCGGGGCCAGTTCCTTGATGGTCGCGATGGTCTGATCGTCGATGAGAGTGGGCCGGTAGAGCCTGTCGCCACCGTGCACCACCCGGTGCCCGACCGCGACCAGCCCGTCCAGGCTGGGCAGCGCGTCGAACACCTCGGCCAGTGCCTTGCTGTAGTCGGTCACCCGCTCGACGATGCCGTCGGCCAGCGACGTGCCCGATTCGGGTTCCAGCAGTTCGTATTTCACCGAGGAGGAGCCGCTGTTGAGGACCAGCACCGAACGCGCGGTCATCGGCGGGCCGCCTGGATGGCGGTGATGGCCACGGTGTTGACGATGTCCTCCACCAGTGCACCGCGGGACAGATCGTTGACCGGTTTGTTCAACCCCTGCAGCACCGGCCCGATCGCGATGGCACCGGCGCTGCGCTGCACCGCCTTGTAGGTGTTGTTGCCGGTGTTGAGGTCCGGGAAGATCAGCACGGTGGCCCGGCCGGCCACCGGCGAGTCGGGCATCTTGGTCTTCGCGGTCGCCGGGTCCACCGCGGCGTCGTACTGGATCGGCCCCTCCACCAGCAGGTCCGGCTCGCGCTCGCGGACCAGTTCGGTTGCCGCGCGGACCTTGTCGACATCGGCACCGGTACCGGATGTACCGGTGGAATAGGACAGCATGGCCACCCGCGGATCGATGCCGAACTGAGCGGCCGTCCGCGCCGAGGAGATCGCGATATCGGCGAGCTGTTCCGACGTCGGGTCCGGCACGATGGCGCAGTCGCCGTAGGCCAGTACCCGGTCCTCCAGACACATCAGGAAGATGCTGCTCACCGTCGAGACCCCCGGCAGCGTCTTGATGATCTCGAAGGACGGCCGCACGGTGTGCGCGGTGGTGTGCCGGGCGCCGGACACCATGCCGTCGACCATGTCGTTGTGCACCAGCATGGTGCCGAAATACGAGACGTCGTGGATGATCTCGCGGGCCTGGTCGACCGTGACGCCCTTGTGCTTGCGCAGCTCGGCGTACTGCTCGGCGAATTGATCGCACAGCTCGCTGGTCTTCGGATTCAGCACCGTCGCCGCGGACAGGTCGACACCGAGCTCGGCCGCCCTGGCCCGGACCACCGGCTCGTCGCCCAGGATCGTCAGCTCGGCGACCCGGTGTGCCAGCAGCCGGCCGGCCGCCCGCAGGATGCGGTCATCGTCGCCCTCGGGCAGCACGATCCGTTGGGCGTCGGCGCGGGCCTGATCGATGAGCTGATAGGTGAACATCTGCGGGGTGACCACGCTGGGGATCGGGATGGACAGCCGCGCAATGAGATCGCCGGTGTCGACGTGTTCCTCCATGAGCGCCAGCGCGGTGTCGATCTTGCGCTGGGTGTGCACGGTGACCCGGCCGCGGGTGTTGGCCACCGCCCGCGCGGTGTCATAGGTGCCCAGGTCGGTGCTGATGATCGGCAGCCGTGATCCGAGACCGTCGACCAGCCGCGCGATCTCGGGATGCAACGCCAGTCCACCGTTGAGCACGACGCAGGCCAACGAGGGAAAGCCCGCTGCCGCATGCGCTCCCATCACCGCCATCACCACATCGGAGCGGTCACCGGGGGTGATGACGGCCATCCCGTCCCGCAACCGCTCCAACACGTGCTCGGCGGTCATCCCCGCGACCAGCACGCTCAGCGCCTCGCGGCCCAGCAATTCCTCGTCGCCGCCGGTGAGTTCGCCGTGCACGGCCGCGCGCAGTTCGGCCACCGACGGCGCCACCAGCAGCGGTTCCTCCGGCAGCACGTAGCTGGTGGGGACCAACTCGCCCAGGGCCGCAGCCACCGCGCCGAGCTGTGCCGGGTCACAGCGGTTGGCCACCACGGCGGCGGTGTGGGCGTGCTGGGCGGCCAGCTCGGCCAGGCACAGTTCGACCACCTGGACGACCTCGTCGGGGGTCCGGTCCTGGGCCTTGACCGCGAGCACCACCGGCGCGCCGAGATTGACCGCGATACGGGCGTTCACGCTCAGTTCACTCGGCGTCGCCACATCGGTGTAGTCGCTGCCGACGATCAGCACCGCGTCGGCGCGTTCGGCGACATGGTGGAACCGCTCGACGATCTCGGCGATGGCCGCCTCGGGATCCTCGTGCAGCTGTTGATACCCGACGCCGACGCACTCGTCGTAGCTCAGGCCCGCGGTGGTGTGGGCCAACAGCAATTCCAGGATGTAGTCACGATCGCCCTGGCGGGTGATGGGCCGGAACACCGCGACACGTGCCACGGTGGCCGCCAACCGGTGCAGTATGCCCAGCGCGATGGTCGATTTTCCGGTGTCACCCTCGGGTGAGGCGATGTAGATGGCCGAAGCTGCGGGCGCGGTCACTCCGCCAAGCTTGCCAGTACCTCCGCGAATTCGGCAATGAACCAGTCCACGTCCGAGAGCGAGAACACCATCGGCGGCCTGATCTTGAGGACGTTGCCCCCGGCCCCACACACCGAGATCAGCACCCGCCGCGCCCGCATGCCGTTGACCACCCGACGGGCGAATTCCCGGTCGGGCAGTTCCACCCCGAGGTAGAGACCGACGCCCCGCACCGCACCGATGCGCGGGTCGGCCAGGTTGCACACCGCCGAGCGCAGCGCGGCACCGACACTTGCCGCGTTGGCGATCAGCTTCTCGTCCTCGATGATGTCGAGCACCGCCGACGCGGCCGCCATGGACACCGGGTTTCCGCCGAACGTATTGAAGTAGGGCACGGTCTCGGCGAACGGTGCCAGTACCTCGCTGCGAGCGGCCATCGCCGCCACCGGCATACCATTGGCCATCGGTTTGCCGGTGGTCACCAGCTCGGGGACCACACCGTGCCGGCTGAATCCCCACATGCCCGCCCCGGTGCGCCCGAAACCGGGCTGCACCTCGTCGGCGATCAGCACCCCGCCGGCCGCCCGCACCAGCTCGGCGGCCGGTGCCAGGACAGTCGGATCGGGGTAGATGCCGTCGGAGGAGAAGATGGTGTCCACGATCAGGGCGCTCACACCGTGCCCGGACGCCTGCAGATCGGCGATGGCCGCCGGCAGACCCTTGAGGTCCGGTTCGACGGTGCGTACGTGCGGACCCAGTGTGGCCGCACCGCCGAGTGACGGCGAAATGGCCGTCACCGCTTCGGTGTTTCCGTGATATGCCTCGGTGGTGACGATGACGCCGCGGGCGCCGGTGTACATACCGGCCACCCGCAACGCCAGATCGTTGACCTCGCTGCCGGTGCAGGCGTACATGATTTGGTAGGCACCGGCCTGCTGCGGCTCTGGGAAGGTCGCCAACAGCCGCTGCGAGTACTCCACGATTCCCTCGTGCAGGTACCTGGTGTGAGTGTTGAGCGTGCTCAATTGCCTTGTCACCGCGTCGATCACGTGCGGGTGGCAGTGTCCGACGCTGGCGACGTTGTTGTAGGCGTCCAGGTAGACCTGCCCGTCGGCGTCGTAGAGCCGGGTGCCCTGACCGCGCACCAGATGAACCGGTTCGTCGTAGAACAACCGGTACGCCGGGCCCAGGACACGACCCCGAGCAGCTATCAGGGGGTCATCCAGCCGACCACCCTGATAGCTGTTGGAGTCCATGATGTTGGAGAAAGGCATGATTCCTTAATCAGCGCTCGTGGGCTTCTTCCAACACGGTACGGCCCAGTTCGGCGTACCGCTGCGGGTCCTTGTACTTGAGGAACACGGCCAGCAGCACACCGCCGATGCCGACGATACCCACCACCCACGGGATGGCCGCGAATATCCAGTCGGTGGCCGCCGCACCGGCTGCGAACGAGGCGTTCTTGGCCAGCAGGTAGACGACGTAGATCATGCCGAGGCCACCGAGCAGCGGGGCCAGGAACGTGGTGAACCAGTTGGCGGTCTCCGGATGCCGTTTGTGCACATGGAAGTAGGCGATCACCGAGAAGGCCGCCAGCGCCTGCACGATCATGATGGCGGTGGTACCCAGCAGGGCCATCAGGCCGTACAGCCCGGTGTAGGGATCGCGCTGGGTGAGTTCGAAGAACAGCACGACCAGGAGGGCGAACCCGGTCTGCACGAAGCCGGCGATGTGCGGGGAACCGTGCTTGTCGTGGGTCGCGCCCAGGGTCTTGCGCAGCCCCGGGATGACGTCCTCGCGGCCGAGTGCGTAGAGATACCGAGCCGCGCAGTTGTGGAAGGCCATGCCGCAGGCGAACGAACCCGTCATCAGCAGGATCTTGAACAGGTCGACGGCCCACTGCCCGAGGTGGTCATGTACCGGGTTGAAGAAGATGTTGCCGGCCGTCGCCGAATCCTGGGCCAGCGCAACGGCATTCTCCGGTCCGGTGCCCACGATTGCCAGCCAGGACACGATGACGTAGAACGCGCCGATACCGATCACGGAGCTCACCACGGCAATCGGGATGATCTTCTTGGGGTTGCGCGACTCCTCGCCGTACATGGCGCTGGATTCGAAACCGACCCACGACCAGAACGCGAAGAACAGGCCGACACCGGCCGATCCGACGACGGCCATGGTGGCGCCGTCGGCGCCCTCGACCACGCCGGAAAGGCTCTGAAAACCGTTGAGCGGGTTGAGCGATCCCCATGACCAGCCCTGCGGCCCGCCACCGGTGAAGAGCACCGACAGAGCCATCGCGGCGAGCATCACGATCTCGGTGACCAGGAAGACGCCGAGCACCTTGGCCGCGAGGTTGATGTCGAAGTAGGTCAGCAGCGCGTTGACGGCCAGCATGACGAGCGCGAACACCAGCCACGGCACGTCGATGCCGAACAGCGAGGAGAACAGGTCGGTACCGAAGAACGAGAAGATGCCGATCAGCGATGCCTCGAAGACCATGTAGGCCAGCGCGGTCAGGAAGCCGGCTCCCAGTCCGACGATGCGACCCAGCCCGTGCGAGATGTAACCGTAGAACGCGCCGGTGGCGGTGATGTGTTTGCTCATCGCCGCGTAGCCGATGGCGAACAGCGTCAGCACGATGGTCGCGACGAAATAGCCGGCGGGCGCGTACGCGCCGTTGCCGAAGCCGACGGCGATGGGCACGTTGCCGACCATGGCGGTGATGGGGGCGGCGGTGGCGACCGCCATGAACAGCACACCCATCAAGCCGACCGCATTCGGCTTGAGGCGCTGGATAGTCTCACTCATAGGATCCCAATCTGAGGGCATGTTCCGGACCACTATTTGGTCTGGTTTTAGGAGCGTCGCCGGCTTCGATGCCGATGACAGAGAACGACGCCGGCAATTGTTACCCCGCTCAGATCGCTTGGTCAACTGGGAAATTCGACTGACATTCCGCTGTGTTTCGGGCACGTTTCGAAGCTGAGAATATTGCAACAGCCACGTAAAAATCCGCGATTTGGTCTGCTTTGCCCCGACAATTGGTCCACACTGTCCGTCATGCCGGGACTGCCTTCCGATCATGAGCGCTTCGCCCGGGCGGCACTATCCGCCTATGGCCGTGCGCCCGACACCCCGTTGCGGCTGTTGAGCCTGTCCGAGAACGCCACCTACCTGGTGTGCGACGACGACCCGATCGTGCTGCGCGTGCACCGACCTGGGTACCACTCCGCGCAGGCGATCCGTTCGGAGCTGGCCTGGATGGCCGCACTGCGCCGCGACACCACCGTCCAGACCCCGGAATTGGTGCGTTCGCAGTCCGGCGAGGACGTCGTCGGCGCCGCGGTGGACGACCGCGAGTTGCACGTCGACGCCGTCTCCTTGATCTCCGGGTGCACCGCCGAGGAGGTGCCGCACGCGGTCGGTTTCGCCCAGCTCGGTGAACTGACGGCGATCATGCACGAGCACGTGCTGGGCTGGGCGGCACCGGCGGACTTCACCCGTTTCCGGTGGGACCTGGACGACATCCTGGGCCCCGGCGCCCGGTGGGGCGATTGGCGAGAGGCACCAGGTCTGTCAGAGCAGGACCGGACCTGGGTTCAGCGCGCCGCACATCAGATCACCGAGCAGCTGGCCGAATACGGCACCGGCCCCGACCGATTCGGCCTGATCCACGCCGATCTGCGGTTGTCCAACCTGATGGTCGACCCGGCCGCACCGTCGGCGGGCATCACCGTGATCGACTTCGACGATGCCGGATGGGGCTGGAACCTGGCCGATCTCGGCGCGGTGGTGTCCTGGATCGAGGACACCCCTGATGCCGAGCGCATCGTGGCCGAGTGGCTGCGCGGATACACGAAGGTGCGGGCACTGTCCGATGAGCACCTGGCCCTCATCCCTACCTTCGTGATGCTGCGGCGTATCCAGCTGACCGCCTGGATCGCCTCACATGCCGACGCCGACGCCGCCATCGCGATCGGTCCCGGATATGCGCTCGGTACCGCTCGGCTCGCCGAGCGGTACCTCCATGATCAGACCTGGCTACGTTAAGGAGACAGATGTTCGACCTGCAGTCCCGCTCGGTGCTGGTGACCGGCGGCAGTAAGGGAATCGGCCGCGGTATCGCCTCGGTGTTCGCCAAGGCGGGCGCCAACGTGGCGATTGCGGCCCGGTCGGCGGCCGGGTTGGACGAGGCCGTGGCCGCCCTCGACGGACTCGGTGACGGCAAGGTGCTCGGGGTACGTGTCGACGTGAGCGACCGGCAGTCCTGCGCGGAGATGGCCGCGGCCGCGATCGACACGTTCGGCGGTCTGGATGTGTTGTGCGCCAACGCCGGGATCTTTCCCGACGCACCGCTGGCCACCATGACCCCGGAGCAGCTCAACGAGATCATGGGCGTCAACGTCAACGGCACCTTCTACGCGGTGCAGGCCTGCCTGGACGCGCTGATCGCCTCGGGCTCCGGCCGGGTCGTGCTGACCTCGTCGATCACCGGGCCCATCACCGGTTATCCCGGGTGGTCGCACTACGGTGCCACCAAGGCTGCGCAGTTGGGCTTCATGCGTACTGCCGCAATCGAACTCGCACCGAAAGGCATCACCGTCAACGCGATCCTGCCGGGAAACATCCTCACCGAGGGGCTGCTCGACAACGGTGAGGATTATCTGGCCAGCATGGCGCGGTCCATCCCGGCCGGCGCGCTGGGCACCCCGGAGGATATCGGTCACCTGGCGGCGTTCCTGGCCACCCGGGAGGCCGCCTACATCACCGGGCAGGCCATCGCCGTCGACGGTGGGCAGGTCCTGCCCGAGTCACTGGACGCAATGGCCACCTGATCGTGGAGGAAACCGCGGGGGGAGCGGTCGCCGAGGATGTGCGCCGCCGGATTCTGTCCATGTTGTCCAGCGGTGCGCTGCGGCCGGGTTCGCGGCTGGGCACCGAACGTGAGATGGCCGAACAGTTCGGCGTGTCGAGGGCGACGCTGCGCAGTGCGTTGCTGCCGTTGAGCCAGGCCGGCGTCCTCGAGCGCCGCACCGGCCGTGCAGGTGGGACCTTCGTGCGCGCGGACATGGTGCAGCGCAACGCCGCCGAGCAGGCCGGGCTGCCGGCGCTGCTGCACAGCGGCGGGCACAGCAGTTACACGAAGGTGCTGGCGACCGACAGCCGGCCGGCGACCGCTGCCGAGTCCGTCGCTTTGGAGATCGCTCCGGACGCGGCGGTGTTCGTCATCCGCCGGTTGCGCTACGCCGATGGGGTGCCACTGTCGGTGGACCAGTCCTGCTTCGTTGCCGAGCAGGCGCCCGACCTGCTGGAGCAGCCGCTGGGCGGTTCGCTCTATGAGCTGTTCAAAACCCGCTACGGGCTGGCTCCGGCCACCACGACCGAGACCATCGAGGTGGTCAGCGCGAGCCCGCGGGAGGCGCAATGCCTCGACATCGCGCACCGCAAGCCACTGCTGGCGATCACCCGGCTGGCCCGCGCCGAATCCGGCAGGCCATTCGAATACGCCTATGACCTGTTCCGGGCCGACCGGGTGCGGCTGACCGCCACCAGCGGCACCGGCATCACGCTAGCTTGCGCAGCCGCGGTTCCAGATCGCGTTTGAACAGTTCCAGGAACCGGCGCTGGTCATGCCCGGGAGCATGGAACACC
>NZ_MVHJ01000014.1 GCF_002086115.1 Mycolicibacterium bacteremicum | reverse complement strand
GCTGCCACTGCTGCTGCCGCCGCCGCTGGACGAGGACGACTGAGCTGCGGTGTAGGCACCGATGGACGATGACAGCGCGGACTCGAAACTGTCGAAACTCGGTACGCCGGAACCGAAACCGGATGTGCTGCTCGTCGAGGACGAGGTGTTGTACCAGTCCGGCACCGGGGCTGCCGTACCGGTGCCCGCCTGGTACTTCTGCGCCCACAATGCGGCGGTGCCGGCCGCCACCGCGAACGGGATGTAGGCCGTGTAGAGGTCCTTGCGGGCAGCGAAGTCGAAACGGCTCTCGGCCGAATCGGTGGACAGCAACCGGTGGAACCCGCCGGCCTGCGACCACAGGGCGCGGCCGGCCTCGGTACGGCGGGTACCGACGCCATCTGCCCAGGATGCCGCCGAGAACAGGAAGAAGCTCGCGAACGGCAGCGCCCACAGCGTGGTCGGAAAGCCCCACCGGAAGAATCCACAGACCATGGCGATCGCGGCGACCGCATTGGCCGTGCGCAGCCACAACTCCTTGCGGCGCTTCACGATCAGGCCCTCATCGGCCGCCCACGCGCGCACTGCGTCGGCCATGTCGGTCTTGGCCTTGTTGAGTTTCTCGCCCGATTTCGCCGATTTCTCCGCCGAGAACTGCGCCCCCGGTCCGATCACCTTCAACGCCGAGCCGACGGCGACGCTGACCGGGTCGACATCGGCCCACGCCCCGGGCTGCGCGATGCCGGTCACATCCCAGTGGTCCTCGCTGACCTGACGCAACTCGACCAGCCTGCGCTCGGCGAGGTGGAACAGCGTCGCGGTGAGACCGTGCCGCGGTACCGACTCGGTGCGGATGTACTCCACCTGCACCGGTCCCAGGCCCGGTGGCGGGGCGTACTGCACCCCGAATCCGGGCGCGGGCTCGACGGTGCTGCGGTACCACAGCAGAGCCGCCCCGCCGGCCAGCACCGACAGCCCGATCAGGACCACAACCGAGATCACCGACTGGCCCAGCACCCGGTCCCAGTGCTGGTTCCACGGCACCTCGGCGCGCGGCGGTGTCGGCATGTCCAGGCCGGCACGCACGGTCACCGGGGTACGCGGCGGCAGGTCCTGAGCCGACAGCGTGACGGTCCTGCCCTCGGCGTTCAGGTCGGTGCACGCCCCGCCGCGGCCGTAGCCGACCGAACACTGGGCGCCGGTGACGCGTGCGGGCAGGGTGACCGTGATGTCGGCGCGGTCGATGCGGTTGTTCCAGCCCGGGGCCACCACATTCCAGAAGAACACGGTCTCGGCCGGACCCTGCCCGGTCGCGGATCCGAAATCCCGACCCGCGCCGGTGTCTCCCGGATCGAGCACACCGGGCACCGTATAGCGGATCTCGAAGACGTGGCTGCCCGGGTCCAGCGTCCAGTCCGGGTCGCCGATCTTGGCCACCCGGAACCGCTCCCGGCCCTCCCACAGCATCTGGTAGGACTCGGGGTCGCCGTCGAGGAGGACCGATTCGATCTCGGGGATCTGCCGCACCTGCGGGCTGTTCTGGTTGGTGATGTCCCAGTAGCGGAAGATGCCGTGCCGATCGGGCGGGAAGTCGCCGGTGATGGTCTCCACGGCCTGCAGCGCGCCGTCCGCCGCGACGGTGTAGTGGGCACGGTATTCGGTGATCCGCACGGGGTCGTCAACCGGCTCGCCGCCACCGGTGCCGAACGCGGCGCTGAACACCACCGGCCAGAGCACGCCAAACGCGATGAGCAGCAACGGGATCAGCATCTTGAACAGCCGTGCCATCGTGCACCTCCCGCCGTCGTCGTCGCTAGCCTATGTGCAACGGGTCCATTTGGACGCGAACCGGCTCCTGATCGTGGCGTGAGCTCAGCGAATTGACCGCCCGCCGCAACGCGGCCGCCAGTTCCAGGCCACCGGCCCGCGGCACCCGCACCAGCATCCGGGCCACCGGGCTGTCGACCGCGATTCCCGGTGGGCGCCGGGCACCGGGCGGTAGGTCCACCGGGCCGAGCGGCTCCGCGCCGTCCGGCAGGTGTGCCGCGTCCAGCAGCGCGTGCACCGCCTCGGGCACCCCGTCCAGTACCGCCAGGTGCACGGCCGGCGGCAGCGCCACCTCGTCACGGGCGACCAGCTCGGATTCGGCGTGGCCCAGCGGATCCCAGCGGATCAACGACTGCACGGTCGGGATCGCCGATTCGGCGATGACGGCCACGGTGCCGCCGTCGGCACGGCTTCGCACCAGCGCCGAAGCGGCCATCCAGCGGCGCAGGGTGTCCTCGGCGGCCCGCAGGTCCTGACGTCCGAGCAGCGCCCAACCGTCCAGCAGCAGCGCCGCCCCGTATCCGCCGTCGGCCACCGGTTCGGCACCGGGAGTGGACACCACGACGGCAGGCTTGGCCGGCACGGTCGAGATCACCGACTCCCCACCGGAGGTGATGACGGTGGCGCCGGGCAGTGCGCGGCCGAGTTCCTCGGCGGTGCGCCGCGCCCCGACCACGACGGCGCGCACGGCGTCGGAACCACAGTTGGCGCAGCGCAACATCAGGTCGGTCCGGGCACACCAGCGGCACACCGCACCTTGGGCGTCGCGACCGGTGAGCTGCAGCGGCCCGGTGCAGTGCCGGCAGCGGGCGACGGTCCGGCATTTCGCGCACGCCAATGCCGGGATGTAACCGCGCCGCGGCACCTGCACCAGCACCGGGTGCCCGGCGTCCAGCGCCGCGCGTGCCGTCCGCAACGCCATCGAGGGCAGCCGGGCGGTGTGCGCGGCCGGGTCACGAACGTGATCGAAGGCGTTGTCGTCCAGCGCCGTCACGCGCGGTGCGTGCTGGCGGACCACCGCGCGGGTGGCCACCAGGTCGTGCGCCCAGCGGCTGCGCACCAGGGCGTGCGCCTCTGCCGTGCGGGCGTAGCCACCGATGACTGCGGCACAACGTAATTGATGCGCCCGCAGCATCGCGACATCGCGGGCGTGCGGATAGGGTGCACGCGGCTCGGACAGCGAGTCGTCCCCGTCGTCCCAGACCGCGATGAGACCCAGGTCGGCCACGGGCGCGAACACCGCGCTGCGGGTGCCGATCACCAGCCGGGTCTGTCCGCGCAGCACCGACAGCCAGCGCCGGTAGCGCTGTGCCGGTCCCAGCCCGGCCGACAGCGCGGCCACCTGCGCTCCGGCCAGTTCCACCGCCGCGACCTGCACGGCGTCGACATCCCGTTGGTCGGGCACGATGATCAGCGCGCCGCGGCCGGCCGCGACGGTGACGGCGGCGATCTCGGCGAGCCGCTGCGCCCAGCGCTCCCCCGGCAGCGCCTGCCAGACCGCCCGCGCGGCCCGGCCGTCGCGCAATGCGGCCACAAACTGTTCGCCGCGGCCGTAGGCGGTCCACGCGTTCTCGTCGATCGGTTGTATCGGTGTGGCCGCCGGTGCCTCCGCGGGTTTCTCGGCCCGCGCGTGCCGCGGCGGCACCGCCAGGCGCAGCACGTCGGGCCGGGTCCCGACATACCGGGCGGCGACGGCATCGACGAGGCGGCGGACGTCCGGGGTCAGCACCGGTTCGGGTGAGACGACCCGATCCAGCCAGCCCAGTTTTCCGGCGTGGTCGGTGTCCGAGCGCCGTTCCAGGATGAACCCGTCGACCAGCCTGCCGTGAAAACGCACCCGCACCCGCACTCCCGGTTGGGCGTCGTCGGACTGGTCGGCGGCGACCAGGTAGTCGAAATCGCGATCCAGGTGCGGCACCGACAGCATCGGCAGGACCCGCGCGATCGGCTCGTGCTCGGCGGGATGTCGGACGACGGGGGTCACCGCCGGCCCACTAGTCGCTCGTCCCGTCCGCCCGGCCGAAGAAGAACCCGGCGGTGATGAGGAACAGCGACCCCGCGTAGGCCCACCAGATCGGGACCGCCAACCGCTCGTCGCCGAGGACGAACTTGCTGATGCCGATCATCGAGTCCGACACCGCGAAGCACACCGCTCCCAGCGCGGTCCAGGGTGTCGGCAGCCGGGCCAGCAGGGCCGCGCACACCATCGCCCCGAGTACGGCGATGTACACCGTCACCGGCAGCGCCATGCCCTGCACGAGCAGCGCCGGCCAGAACCACACCAGCAGCGCGAGGCAGGCGAGCACGACGGCGCCGGCGGCGATCAGCCGGGATCGCTGCCGGGCCACCAGCGGGATCAGCGCGGCCAGAAAGCACAGGTGCGCGATCAGGAACGCAGCCAACCCCAGCACGAAGGACGGCTCCCACCACGGCATGGCCAGCAGGTAGTCGCCGGCGGCCGAACCGATCAGCGCCGCGATCAGCCAGCGCCGTTCCCGAGCCACCGGGTGCGTGCACGCCGCCGCCGCCAGCAGCACCGCGGCGGCGGCCTTGACCGCCGGTTGCAGGGCGAACTGCCCGGTGAGGTCGGTGCCGGCCGGCACCCGCAGGGCGACCGTGATCAGAAAGATGCCGTAACCGAGTCCGGCCAGCACGGCCAGAGCCCACAGCAGCCGGGTCGGGCGCGCTGCGTACGGTGTTGCCATGCCTGAACCCGGTGCCGACAGACCCGCCTTGGACGCCATCCTGGAGAAGGTACTGGAAGCGGTGCCGTTCCAATTGACCATGGACGGTGGCCCCGAGGCGGCCCGCGAGCGTTTCCGTGCCCTGCCGCGCCGCGAGGTGCACCCCGAGTTGCATACCGAGGACCGCACCATCGCCGGTGTCCCGGTCCGGGTGTACCGTCCCGAATCCTCGGATCCCCGCCCGCCGGTGGTGCTGTTCCTGCACGGCGGCGGCTGGGTCGTCGGCGACCTGGACAGCTATGACGGCACCGCGCGCGAGCACGCCGTCGGCGCCGGCGCCGTCGTCGTATCGGTGGACTACCGGTTGGCCCCCGAGCATCCCTATCCGGCCGCGGTCGACGACGTCTGGGCGGTGACGCAGTGGGTGGCCGAGCACGCCGACGAACTGGGCGCCGACGCCACCCGCATCGCCGTGGCCGGTGATTCCGCCGGTGGCAACCTCGCCGCCGTCGTCGCCCTGCTGGCCCGCGATACCGGCCTGAACCTGCGGATGCAGCTGCTGTGGTATCCGGCCACCACCTGGGACACCTCACTGCCGTCGTTCACCGAGAACGCCGACGCACCGATCCTCGGGCGCGGCGCCATCGGCGGGTTCTCCAAGCTCTACGCCGGTGACACCGACCTGAAGAACCCACCCGCCACGTTGGTCCCGGCCCGGGCCCAATCGCTGGCCGGGGTCGCACCGGCCTACATCGCGGTCGCCGGTCATGACCCACTGCGCGATGACGGGGTGCGCTACGGCGAGCTGCTCGGCGCGGCGGGGGTGCCGGTACAGGTACACAACGCACCGACGCTGGTGCACGGCTACCTCGGTTACCGCGGCGTGGTGCCGGCGGCCACCGAAGCGACCGATCGTGGCCTTGCGGCACTGCGCGCCGCGTTAGCCTGAAACACATGACCGCCACGCGTCCCGACGTCGATCCGAACCTCAAGGCCCTGCTGGACGCGGTGCCGCTGGAGTTCTCGGTCACCGATGGTGTCGAGGTGGCCCGGGAGAAGTTCCGGGCGCTCAAGCCGCCGCCGAACATGTTGGTGCAGCTGCGTATCGAAGAGCGCACCATCGGATACGGCGAGCTGTCCGACATCCCGGCACGGATCTACTGGCCGCCGGTCGACCAGCACGAGAATCTGCCGGTGGTCGTGTACTACCACGGCGGCGGATGGGCGATCGGTGATCTGGACACCCACGATCATGTCGCGCGCGCACACTCGGTGGGTGCCGAGGCCATCGTGGTGTCGGTGGACTATCGGCTGGCACCCGAGCACCCGTTCCCGGCCGGCGTCGAGGACGCCTGGGCGGCACTGCGCTGGGTCGGTGAGCACGCCGCCGAACTCGGTGGTGATCCCGAACGCATTGCGGTGGCGGGTGATTCGGCGGGCGGCAACCTGTCGGCGGTGATGGCGCTGCGGGCCCGCGACGCCGGTGGGCCACCCTTGGTCTTCCAGCTGCTGTGGTACCCGGTCGCCGTCGGCGACCGCTCGGCACCGTCGTTCATCGAGAACGCCGACGCCTACATCCTCAATCGGGATGTCACGAACGCCTTCCTGACCTGGTATCTGCCCGGCATGGACCTCGACAACCCGGCGGCGCTGCCGACCGATGTGGCGCCGGCCAACGCCGAGTCGCTGGCCGGGTTGCCGCCGGCCTATATCGGCACCGCCGAGCACGATCCACTGCGCGACGACGGCGGCACGTACGCCGAACTGCTCACCGCGGCCGGAGTTGCCGTGCAGCACAGCAACGAACCGACGCTGGTGCACGGCTATGTCAGTCTGGCGCTGGCCTCCCCCGTCGCGACCGAGGCCACCGACCGCGGGATCGCCGCCCTGCGGGCCGCCCTGCACCCGTGAAGGGCACGTCATGACACCGGACTTTCACACCCTGATCATCGGGGCCGGGTTCTCCGGCATCGGCGCCGCGATCGCCCTGGACAAGGCCGGACTGGGTGACTACCTCATCGTGGAGGCAGGCGCCGAGGCCGGCGGCACCTGGTTTTGGAACACCTATCCCGGTATCGCCGTGGACATCCCGTCGTTCTCCTACCAGTTCTCGTTCGAGCAGAGCCCGCTATGGTCGCGCACCTACGCACCGGGCCACGAACTGAAGGCCTACGCCGACCACTGTGTCGCCAAGTACCAGCTGGCTTCCCGGATCCGGTTCGACACCGAGATCACCGCAGCCCGTTTCGACTCCGATGCCGACCTGTGGCGGGTCCAGACCAGGGCGAGCGAAGCGACGGGGGAAGGCACCGGGGCGAGCGAGGCGACGGGGGAAGGCACCGGGGCGAGCGAAGCGACGGGGAAAGGCACCGGGGCGAGCGAGGCCGGCACGCTGACCGCGCGGCACCTGATCAACGCCGCCGGTGTGCTCAACGTCCCGAAGCTGCCCGATATCGACGGCGTCGAGACCTTCGCCGGCACCACGCTGCACACCGCGCGCTGGGACCATGCGGCCGATCTGCGCGGTCAGCGGGTGGCGGTGATCGGCACCGGCGCCTCGGCGGTCCAGCTGATCCCGGAGATCGCACCGATCGTCGGGCAGCTCAACGTTTTCCAGCGCACCCCGATTTGGTGTTTCCCGAAGTTCGACGTGCCGCTGCCGGCCCCGGCACGGTGGGCGATGCGCCTTCCCTTCGGCAGCGCGGTGCAGCGCGCCCTCAGCCAGGCCTATGTCGAGGTGACGTTCCCGCTCTCGGCGCAGTATCACAGCGTCCTGCCGCTCAGCGGGGGCGCCGAGCGGTTGGCGCGGAACTATCTGCGCCGCGAGGTCACCGATCCGGTGCTGCGGGACAAGCTGACGCCGCGCTACGCCGTCGGGTGCAAGCGTCCGGCCTTCCACAACACCTATCTGCGCACCTTCAACCGCGACAACGTCGCGCTGATCACCGAGCCGATCGAGAGGATCACTCCCACCGGTGTGGTGACCTCCGACGGGGTCACCCACGAGGTCGACGTGTTGGTGCTGGCAACGGGTTTCAAGGTGATGGACGTCGATTCGGGGACCTTCCCGCTGATCGGGGCCGACGGCCGATCGTTGGCCGAGTTCTGGACCCAGCACCGGATGCAGGCCTACGAGGGTGTCAGCGTGCCGGGCTTCCCGAACTTCTACAACGTCTGCGGGCCCTATGGGTATGTCGGATCATCGTATTTCGCGTTGATCGAGACCCAGACCCGGCACATCGTGCGCTGCCTGCGGGAGGCCGACCGGACCGGGGCCACCCGGGTGGAGATCCGCGCCGAGGCCAACGCGCGATACTTCGACGAGATGATGCGTAAGCGGCACCGGCAGATCTTCTGGCAGGACAGCTGTTCGACCGCGAACAGCTACTACTTCGACCGCAACGGTGATGTGCCGCTGCGGCCGGCCAGTACGCCGGAGACGTACTGGCGCAGCCGCAGCTTCCCGCTCGGCGACTACGAGTTCTCAGAACGCCGGTGAGACGTCTCCCCCGGGCCAGCGTTCCTCGATGAAGGCGCGGGTCGCGTCACTGTGCAACAGCTCGTCGAGCTTGACCACATCGGGATTCTCGGCATTGTCCTGGCGGCTGGCCAGGAAGTTCGCGTACGGGTTGTCCTCCAGCGACTCGACGATCAGCGCGTCTTTCAGGGTGTAGCCGGCGTCCAGGAAGTAGTTGCCGTTCAGGATCGCCAGGTCCACGTCCGGGATGGCCTTGGCCTGGAGATCCGGTGCGGCCTCGATGAATTGGAGATTCTTCGGATTGCCGACGGTATAGACGTTGACCTCACCGTCGGCGGGTAGGGTCACCAGATTCTTGCTCGCCAGCAGGGCCAGCGCGCGGGCCTGGTTGGAGCCGTCGTCGGTGATGCTGATCCGGGCGCCGTCGGGCAGTTGCTCGGCGGAATCGAACTTCTGCGAGAAGGCCGCGTAGGGTTCGATGTGTACGCCCGGGAATTCGTGTAGCTGATAGCCGAAGTCGGCGACCTGCTCATCGAAATAGGGCTTGTGCTGGAAATAATTGGCGTCGACGTCCCCCTCGGACAGCCACCGGTTGCCCAACGAGTAGTCGTCGAACACCCGGATGTCGAAGTCCAGCCCGGCGTCCTTGGCAGGGCCGTTCTTGATGAACTCCAGGATTTCGGCATGCGGCACCTGGGTGGCAGCGACGGTGATGCGCTGCTTGTCCTCCCCGCGCAGCAGGAAATAGCCGGCGAGGGCGGCGACGACGACGATCACGACGGCGATCGCCGCGTACACCGGGGTCTTCGACTTCGGTGGGCCCTCAGGCACGCTGGTCATTCTTCGATGTCCTTTCGGTGGTGGATGAGCTGCGGTGGTCGGTCCGGCGGGTGAGGTGGTCCCCCACCACCTGGAAGATCTGGGCCAGCACGATGAGTAGCAGCACGGTTGCCCACAGCACCGGCCCGTCGTAGGAGCGGGCGCCGTAGCGGATCGCCAGGTCGCCGAGCCCGCCGCCGCCGATGACGCCGGCCAGTGCGGAAAAGCCCAGCAGCGCAACGATGGTGATGGTGAGTCCGGCAATGATGCCGCTGATGGCCTCGGGCAGCAGCGTTTTGGTGATGATCTGCCAGCGGGTGGCGCCGACGACGCGGGCGGCGTCGATCTTGCCGCCGTCGACCTCACGCAGCGAGGCCTCCACCAGCCGGGCCAGGAACGGGATGGTGCCGATGGTGAGCGGCACCATGGCCGCCACCGTGCCCAGACTGGAGCCGACCAGCAGCCGGCCGAGCGGCCACAGCGCGATCACCAGCACCAGGAACGGCAGGGATCGGGTGACGTTGACGACCGCACCGAGGCTGCTGTTGAGCCAGCGCACCGGCGCCAGTCCGCCCGGGGCGGTGACGTACAGCACGACGCCGAGCGGGATGCCGAACACGATGACGAAGACGAACGGCACGAACACCAGTTGCAGGGTCTGGATCAGTGCCGTGGGCACCGCGTCACTGCTGAGCAGGATCGAGTCGTTCAGCCATGCGGTGAACCCACTCATGCCACCACCGCCAGACCGTGCCGGCGCAGCCATCGGGTGTACTCCTCGGCGCGTGCCGGCGCCGAGTGGTCCAGCCCCGTCAGTCCCAGCTGGAACTGCGAGACCGATTGTCCGCCAAGCTGTAACACCTCACCGTCGATGATCCGCACATCGGTGTTCAGATCGCGGGACAGCTTGCTGATGAACGAGGCCGACGCGTCCACGCCGGCGTGCACGTTGACGATCAGCTCACCGTCGGTCGTGGCCGACGGGGGCTGCAGGCTCGGCAGCAACCCCGCATCGGGATCTCCGGCCACCTCGGCCAGGGTTCCCTGGGTGGCGACCTTTCCGTCGCGCAGCACCGTGACCCGGTCGGCGATCTGGCGCACGATGGCCAGGTCGTGCGTAATGAGCAGGACCGTCACGTCGAGCTCGGCGCGCAGCCCGGTCAGCAGGGCCAGGATCTCCTGGGTGGTCGTCGGGTCCAGCGCACTGGTCGGCTCGTCGGCCAGGATCACGCTGGGCCGGGCGGCCAGGGCGCGGGCGATGCCGACGCGCTGCCGCTGGCCGCCGGAAAGCTGCGCCGGGTAGTCCTCGCCGCGGCCGGCCAGGCCCACCAATTCCAGCAGTTCCTGGGCCCGGTACCAGCGTTTCTTCCGGTCCCAGCCGGCGATTTCCAGCGGGTATTCGATATTGGCCCGGGCGGTGCGATTGTCCAGCAGGTTTGCCGCCTGGAAGACGTTGCCCAGGCGGCGGCGCGCGGCCCGCAGATCGCGCTCCGGCAGCGCGGTGAGGTCCTGGCCGTCGAGCACCACCCGCCCGCTGGTCGGTCGTTCCAGCAGGGCGATGGTCCGCACCAGCGTGCTCTTGCCCGATCCGCTCGCGCCGACGACACCGAGGATCTCGCCCTGCTCGACCGAGATGGAGACCCCGTCGAGGGCGCGGGTGCTCCCGTACAGCTTGGTCAGGTCTTCGGTGTAGATGGACACGATCGACCATTAACTCCGATCCGCAGCTGCGGCACCAGGATTGCGTTCAGCGCGGTCGAAAGTCCGTGCCGCGAGCAGACGCAAATACCCCCGATTCCATCAAGAATCGGGGGTATTTGCGTCTGCTCGCGCAGGAGAGTTAGACGGAGGCCTTGAGCTCGTCGACCTTGTCGGTGCGCTCCCAGGGCAGGTCCACATCGGTGCGGCCGAAGTGGCCGTAGGCGGCCGTCGGCGCGTAGATCGGGCGCAGCAGGTCCAGATCGCGAACGATCGCGCCGGGCCGCAGATCGAAGACGGCCGTGATGGCCTTCTCGATGCGGGCCGGGTCGACGGTCTCGGAGCCGAAGGTCTCGACGAACAGACCGACCGGGGCGGCCTTGCCGATGGCGTAGGCGACCTGCACCTCGACGCGCTCAGCCAGTCCGGCGGCCACGACGTTCTTGGCGACCCAGCGCATCGCGTAGGCGGCCGAGCGGTCCACCTTCGACGGATCCTTGCCGGAGAACGCGCCGCCGCCGTGACGGGCCCAGCCGCCGTAGGTGTCGACGATGATCTTGCGGCCGGTCAGGCCGGCATCGCCCATCGGGCCGCCGAGCACGAACTTGCCGGTCGGGTTCACCAGCAGCCGGAAGTCGGAGGTGTCCAGGCTCTCGTGGCCGAGGTCGTCGAGCACGGTGTTGACGACCTGCTCGCGGATGTCGGGCGCCAGCTGGCCGTCGAGGTCGATGCCCTCGGCATGCTGGGTGGACAGCACCACGGTGTCCAGCCGGACCGGGGTGGTGCCGTCGTACTGCACGGTGACCTGCGTCTTGCCATCCGGGCGCAGGTAGTCGAGCTTGCCGTTCTTGCGAACCTCGGTGAGGCGGCGCGCCAGCCGGTGGGCCAGCGCGATCGGCAGCGGCATGAGTTCCGGGGTGTCCTTGATGGCGTAACCGAACATCAGGCCCTGGTCGCCGGCACCCTGCAGGTCCAGCGGGTCGCCCGCGCCCTCGACGCGGGTCTCGTGCGCGGTGTCCACGCCCTGGGCGATGTCCGGCGACTGCCGGCCGATGCCGATGTTGACGCCGGCGGTCTCGCCGTCGAAGCCCTTGTCCGACGAGTCGTAGCCGATCTCCAGGATGCGGTCGCGCACCGTCTGGTTGATATCGGCGAACGCCTCCTTGGCCGAGGTGGTCACCTCACCGATGACGTGCACCTGGCCGGTGGTGACGGCGGTCTCGACGGCGACGCGGGACTTCGGATCAGCGGCGAGCAGAGAATCCAGGATCGAGTCGCTGATCGCATCACAGATCTTGTCGGGGTGACCTTCGGTGACCGACTCACTGGTAAACAGCCGACCTGCGCTCACGTCGCATCCTCCATTAGTTAGACAGACAAATCATTGGTGTGCTCATTGGCAGCCAACCGGTAAAACCCGATTGACGCAACCGTTACCCGCACTGCGAAGTCACCCTTTGAGGAGTGCTCCGATCGCGTCCACGATACGGCTTGCCATCAGAGTCTTGGAACCGTGCTCCAAAGCGGTCTCGGTGCCGTCCGCCGACAGCATCCAGCCATCGTTGTGATCGACCTCGAACGCCCTACCCTCACCGACGGCGTTGACCACGAGCAGGTCGCAACCCTTGCGCGCCAGCTTGGCACGCGCGTGAAAGAGCACGTCCCCGTTGGCATCTCCGGTCTCGGCGGCGAACCCCACGATGGCCTTCATATTGGGCAGCTGACCGTCGGCGCGGGCACGCACGGCACCGGCGAGCACATCGTCGTTGCGGACGAGTTCCACCGACGGCGCGCCGTTGTCGTCGGCGCGCTTCTTGATCTTGGCGGTGGCCACCTGCGCGGGCCGGAAATCGGCGACGGCGGCGGCCATCACCAGGACGTGCGCCTCGGGGGCGAGTTTGGACACGGCATCGCCGAGCTGGGCGGCAGAGCCGATGTGCACGACGTTGACACCGGCCGGGTCGACCAGACCGGAGGTGTTGCCCGCGATCAGGGTGACCTCGGCGCCGCGCTGGGCCATCACCCGGGCGACGGCATAGCCCTGCTTGCCCGAGCTGCGGTTGCCGATGAACCGCACCGGGTCCAGCGGCTCGCGGGTGCCGCCCGCGGTGACCAGCACCTTCACCCCGGCCATGTCATACGGCAGGGCGTCGCCGCGCTCCAGCAGCAGCGTGGCCAGAGTGGTGATCTCCTCGGCCTCGGGGAGCCGGCCCGGGCCGGTATCGGCGCCGGTGAGCCGCCCGGAGGCCGGCTCGAGGACCACACTTCCGCGCCGGCGCAGCGTGGCGACGTTGTCGGTGGTGGCGGGGTGGAACCACATCTCGGTGTGCATGGCCGGGGCGAACAACACCGGACATCGCGCGGTGAGCAGCGTTCCGGTGAGCAGATCGTCGGCGCGGCCGGCGACCGCGCGGGCCAGCAGGTCGGCGGTGGCCGGCGCGACCACCACCAGATCGGCCTGCTGGCCGATCCGCACATGCGGCACCTCGTCGACGTTCTCGAAGACGCCGGTGTGCACGGGCTGGCCGGACAGCGCCTCGAAGGTCGCGGCGCCGATGAACTTCAGCGCCGATTCGGTGGGAATGACCTTCACCGAATGTCCGGCCTCGGTCAGCTGGCGCACGACGGTGCACGCCTTGTACGCGGCGATCCCGCCGGCGACGCCGACGACGATGCGCTTGCGGTCCATCAGCCCGAGGGCCCTACTGCTCGCCTTCGGTGTGCTCGAGCAGATCGGAGTGGATCTCGCGCATCGCGATCGACAGCGGCTTCTCCTGCAGACCCGGCTCGACCAGCGGGCCGACGTACTCCAGGATGCCGTCGCCGAGCTGGTTGTAGTAGTCGTTGATCTGGCGGGCACGCTTGGCGGCGTAGATGACCAGGGCGTACTTGCTCGACGCACGGTCCAGCAGCTCGTCGATGGGCGGATTGGTGATGCCCAGCGGCGTGTCGTAGGCGCTGGCGGCGTCGATGTTCTCGACAGGCGTGCTCACGAAATATCTCCCGGCTGTAATCAAGTTTGGGTAGTAGAAAGGCGGCCGCCGGTCCTACCGGCTAGTGGGCCACCAGCAAGGATACCAATTCCGAGCACGCCGACTCCAATTGACTGTTGACAACGACCACGTCGAAGTCGTCCTGGGCGGCCAACTCCTGCCGTGCCGTTGCCAGCCGGCGGGCCTGGACCTCGGCGCTCTCGGTGCCGCGGCCGGTCAGCCGCTCCTGCAGCACCGCCCAACTCGGGGGCGCCAGGAACACCGTTGTGACCTCGGGCATCGCGGCCTTGACGGCGCGGGCGCCGGCCAGGTCGACCTCGATGAGCACCGGAACTCCAGCGGCGGTCGCGGTCCGGACCGGTGCCGCGGGTGTTCCCGAGCGATGCAGGCCGCCGTGGATCTCGGCCCATTCGAGCAGTTCGCCGTCGTCGATCAGGCGCTGGAAGTCATCGGGCGAGACGAATGAGTAGTCCACGCCGTCGACCTCACCGGGTCGCGGCGCGCGTGTCGTCACGGACACGCTGAAATGCAGGTCGGGAATCCGGTCCCGCAGACAGCGGACGACCGTGGACTTCCCGACGGCGGACGGGCCGGACAAAACTACGACCGCAGCCCTGTCCGGCCCACCACCGGTTCTCACTTGTGCGCGCTCAGGAGAAGTCGAACTTCTCCAGCAACGCCTTGCGCTGACGATCACCGAGGCCGCGCAGGCGGCGGGTCGGGGCGATCTCCAGCTCGGTCATGATCTCCTGCGCCTTGACCTTGCCGACCTTGGGCAAAGCCTCCAGCAACGCGGAAACCTTCATCTTGCCCAAGACCTCATCGGTCTCGGCATCGGTGAGCACCTGCTTGAGGTTGGTGCCGCCGCGCTTCAGCCGATCCTTGAGCTCGGCTCGCGCTCGACGTGCGGCAGCAGCCTTCTCCAACGCTGCCGCGCGCTGTTCGTCGGTCAACTGGGGAAGGGCCACGGGGTTCCTCCGTCTCTCGCCATCTGTTGTTTCATCACGGCTGGATCACGTAACCAGCCAGCGACGACGACCGTACCCACGGTTCCTGACGAAAGCTAACCCCACCCCCGGGTTGTCGGGCCAAAAGACCAGCGTGTACAGCGTGCGCGCACGACGCCGGATTATCGGGCCCCGGTAGCCGGTCGGCGACCTGGGACGCTGATATGCCTGCATAACAAGGGTTTTCACGCCTTCTGCAGGTTGGCGCCGGTTTCGGGACGCGGAGCCCGGCTTTGCGGAAACGCGAATTCTGGCGGTGGAATGAGAAATTTTCGCTGGTCATGGCGTGTCGGGCGTGTCGTCGGGGCGCCACCTACCGGTCGGTAGCCTTCCTAACCGTTCGATTGCGCGCATGAGTAGGATCGCCGCCGCTCGACGAGCGATCGGCGGTGCATCGGCGGTGGACCGACGATGAACCGGCGTGGCTGACCGCCCGCCTGTCGGCGATGCAACAGCCGGTGGCGGGTTGGGCCGCGATCGGCTCGCTCAGCCGCGCCAGCGGCGCGCTGGAGGGCGCGGACGCGCACCCGGCGAGCAGCGTGGCACCGCCGGCAGGTGGTTCAGGCCAGGTAGGCGACCTGGTCGTGCAGGCTCCGGGTGACCGCGCGCAACGCCGCGACGTCCGGACCGGCACGCAGGATCTCGCGGGACACCGCGGGCAGCACCCGCGCCCCGAGCCGGCCGAGGTCCTCGGCCCGGCCGCCCTGGGCGCCGACGCCCGGTGCCAGCACCGGTCCGTTCAGCTCACCCAGATCAGGCGGCTGCCGCAGCGTGGCCCCCACCACCACGCCGACCGATCCCGATCCGGACCCGTGATTCTCGGCCGCCACCGCGTCGACGATGGACTGCGCGACGGTACGGTCCCCCACTGTGGCGCGTTGCAACCCGGCCCCCTCGGGGTTCGAGGTGGCTGCCAGCACGAACACCCCTCTCCCGTTGGCGGCCGCCAGGTCGAGCAGCGGGCGCAACGACTCGAAGCCGAGATAGGGCGAGGCGGTGACGGCGTCGGCGGCCAGCGGGGAATCCCCGGCCCAGGCCTGGGCGTAGGCCGCCATGGTCGAGCCGATGTCACCGCGTTTGGCGTCGGCGAGCACGAGCACGCCGGCGTCACGCAGACCCGCGAAGGTGCGCTCGAGCACCGCGAACCCGGCCGAACCGTATGCCTCGTAGAAAGCCACCTGCGGTTTGACGATGGCCACGTCGGCGAAGGCCTGCACGCAGATGTCGCTGAAGGCCCGCAACCCGTCGATATCGGTACCGAGCCCCCAGGCCGTCAGCAGCTCCGGGTGCGGGTCGATACCCGGGCACAGCGGGCCCCGAGCCGCGACGGCCCGCGCCAGCCGGTCGCCGAACGAACTCACTTCTCGGCCAGCTGGCTGTGCAGCTCCTGTAGTGAGCGCACCCCGATATCGCCACGGATCCCCGCCTCGATGCCCTGCACCGCCGCCGAGGCGCCCTGCACCGTCGTCACACACGGGATGTTCACCGACACCGCCGCCGATCGGATCTCGTACCCGTCGATGCGCGGGCCGGAGTTGCCGTACGGGGTGTTGATCACCATGTCGACCTCACCGGCCCGGATCACGTCGACCGCCGACCGGCGTCCATCGGAACCGGGCTCGTTCTCGGTCTCGAAGTGCTTGCGCACCTCGTCGCACGGAATCCCGTTGCGGCGCAGCATCTCCGCCGTCCCCTCGGTGGCCAGTACCCGGAAGCCCAGATCGGCCAGACGCTTCACCGGGAACACCAGCGACCGCTTGTCCCGGTTGGCCACCGACACGAACACCGTGCCCGAGGCCGGCAGCGACCCGTAGGCGGCGGTCTGACTCTTGGCGAAGGCCGTACCGAAATCACGGTCGATACCCATCACCTCGCCGGTGGACTTCATCTCCGGGCCCAGCAGCGAATCGATCTGGGAGCCATCGGCCTTGCGGAACCGGTGGAACGGCAGCACCGCCTCCTTGACCGCGATCGGTGCGTGCGGGGACACCGTGGCGCCGTCACCGGTGCGCGCCAGCACGCCCTCGGCCCGCAGTTCGGCGATGGTGGTGCCCAGCATGATGCGCGCGCACGCCTTGGCCAGCGGCACCGCAGTGGCCTTCGAGACGAACGGAACCGTGCGGCTGGCGCGCGGATTGGCCTCCAACACGTAGAGCACATCGTCCTTGAGCGCGTACTGCACGTTGAGCAGGCCGACCACGCCGATCCCGTGTGCGATGGCCTCGGTGGCCTGGCGGACCTTCTCGATATCGGTGCGGCCCAGTGTCACCGGCGGCAGCGCGCACGCCGAGTCGCCGGAGTGGATGCCGGCCTCCTCGATGTGTTCCATCACGCCGCCGATGTACACCTCCGAGCCGTCGCACAGCGCGTCGACGTCGATCTCGATGGCATCCTCGAGGAACCGGTCCACCAGCACCGGGTGCTCCGGGGACAGTTCGGTGGCCCGCTCGATGTAACCCTGCAGCGTCTCCTCGTCGTAGACGATCTCCATCCCGCGGCCGCCGAGCACATAGGACGGGCGCACCAGCACCGGGTAACCGATGTCGGCGGCGATCCGGCGGGCCTGGTCGAAGCTGGTGGCGGTGCCGAAGCGCGGTGCCGGCAGTCCGGCGTTGACCAGCACCTCACCGAACAGACCACGATCCTCGGCCAGGTCGATCGCCTCGGGCTTGGTTCCGACGATCGGCACGCCGGCGCGCTCCAGCCGCTCGGCCAGCCCCAGTGGGGTCTGACCACCGAGCTGGACGATGACGCCGACGACGCCGGGACCGCCGGCCCCCGACGCCTGCTCGGCGTGGTAGACCTCCAGCACGTCTTCGAAGGTCAGCGGTTCGAAGTACAACCGGTCGGCGGTGTCGTAGTCGGTGGACACCGTTTCGGGGTTGCAGTTGACCATCACCGTCTCGAACCCGGCCTGGCTCAACGTGGTCGCCGCATGTACGCAGCTGTAGTCGAATTCGATGCCCTGCCCGATGCGGTTGGGGCCGGAACCGAGGATCAGCACCTTGGGACGCTCGGTCTGCGCAGCGACCTCCGTCTCGGCGGCGGGGTCGAGTTCGTAGCTGCTGTAGTGATACGGGGTGCGGGCCTCGAACTCGGCGGCACAGGTGTCGACGGTCTTGTACACCGGATGGATGCCGAGGCGCTCGCGCAGCGCCCGCACACCGGTCTCACCGGCCAGTTCGGGCCGCAGGGCGGCGATCTGACGATCCGACAGCCCGCTGTGCTTGGCCCGGCGCAGCAACCACTCGTCCAGGACGGGGGCGGCGAGAAGCTCGGTGCGCAGCGCCAGCAGGGTGGCGATCTGGTCGACGAACCACGGGTCCACCCCGGACGCCTCGGCGACCTGCTCGACGGTGCCGCCGAGCCGCAGCGCCTGCTCGATGTCATACATCCGGCCATCGGTGGCCGTGCGCAGATCGGTGAGCAGCTCCTCGAGGGTGGCATCGCGGTCCGGACCGGTCCAGAAGCCGGTCTTCTTGTTCTCCAGCGAGCGCATGACCTTGCCGAGGGCTTCGATGAAGTTGCGGCCCAACGACATCGCCTCACCGACCGACTTCATGGTGGTGGTCAGCGTCGGGTCGGCGCCCGGGAACTTCTCGAACGCGAACCGCGGGGCCTTGACCACCACGTAGTCCAGCGTCGGCTCGAAACAGGCCGGGGTCTCCTTGGTGATGTCGTTGACGATCTCGTCCAAGGTATAGCCGATCGCCAGTTTCGCGGCGATCTTGGCGATCGGGAAACCGGTCGCCTTGGAGGCCAGCGCACTGGAGCGCGAGACGCGCGGGTTCATCTCGATGACGATGAGCCGGCCGTCTTTCGGGTTGATCGCGAACTGGATGTTGCAGCCACCGGTGTCGACGCCGACCTCACGCAGGATCGCGATGCCGAGGTCGCGCATGGTCTGGTATTCGCGATCGGTCAGCGTCATCGCCGGGGCGACGGTCACCGAGTCGCCGGTGTGCACGCCCATCGGGTCGAAGTTCTCGATCGAGCAGACCACCACCACGTTGTCGTGGTGATCGCGCATCAGCTCGAGCTCGTATTCCTTCCACCCGTAGATGGATTCCTCGATCAGCACGTTCGCCGACGGGGAGGCGGCCAGCCCGTCGCCGGCCATCCGCTCGACGTCCTCGGCGGAGTACGCCATCCCCGAGCCCAGACCGCCCATGGTGAACGACGGCCGCACCACCACGGGCAGGCCCAGGTCGGCGACCGTGTCCCGCACCTCGTCCATGGTGAAACACACCCGGCTGCGGGCGGATTCGCCGCCCACCTTGGCCACGATGTCCTTGAACTTCTGCCGGTCCTCGCCGCGCTGGATGGCGTCGAAGTCGGCGCCGATCATCTCGACGTCGTAGCGCTCCAGCGCCCCGTTCTCATACAGCGAGACCGCGGTGTTCAGCGCGGTCTGCCCGCCCAGGGTGGCCAGCACGGCGTCGATCTTGTTACCGCGCTCGGCCTGCTGGGCGATGACCTTCTCGACGAAGCCCGGGGTGATCGGCTCGACGTAGGTGTTGTCGGCGTACTCGGGGTCGGTCATGATCGTCGCCGGGTTGGAGTTGATCAGGGTGACCTGCAGCCCCTCGGCGCGCAGCACCCGGCAGGCCTGGGTGCCCGAGTAGTCGAACTCGGCGGCCTGCCCGATCAGGATCGGCCCGGAGCCGATCACCAGCACGTGGTTGAGGTCGGAACGACGTGGCATTGACTACTTCTCCTCTTCCCCGCGAGCGTGCGTGTCTGCACACGACACACCCTGGAAATTCCAACATCTGCGCACGCTCGCCGCGTCTGCAGTCACTTTTGACCGTCCAGCAGGTCGATGAACTGGTCGAACAGGTACTCGGCATCGCGCGGCCCGGCGGCCGACTCGGGGTGGTACTGCACCGAGAACGCGCTGCCGTCGACGAGTTTGATGCCCTCGACGGTGCCGTCGTTGGCGCAGGTGTGGCTGACGATCGCCCGCCCGAACTCGGTGTCGAACTCCTCGCCGGCCTCACCTTCGAGCGCGAAACCGTGGTTCTGCGCGGTGATCGCGACGCTGCGGGTGGCGTGATCGATCACCGGGATGTTGATACCGCGGTGCCCGAAGGTCATCTTGTAGGTGGACCGTCCCAGCGCCCGGCCCAGGATCTGATTGCCGAAACAGATGCCGAACAACGGGATCCCGGCGCCGAGCACCTCGCGGGTCACACCCACGATGTGATCGGCGGTGGCCGGGTCGCCCGGCCCGTTGGACAGGAACACCCCGTCCGGTTTGAGCGCGACGATCTCGTCGAACGTGGTGGCCGAGGGCAGCACGTGGCTGCGGATGCCGCGTTTGGCGAAGTTGCGCGGGGTGTTGGTCTTGATGCCGAGGTCGATCGCGGCGACCGAGAATCGCGCCTCGCCGATCGGATCCACCGTGTACCGCGTCTCGGTGGACACCTCGCCGGCGAGGTCCGCGCCGAGCATCGAGGGCTGATTGCGCACCCGGTCGACCAGGGTATCGGTGTCGGCGAGCGCATCCCCGGAGAACACCCCGGCCTTCATCGACCCGACGGTGCGCAGGTGCCGTACCACCGCGCGGGTGTCGATCCCGGCGATCCCGACGATGCCCTGGCGTTCCAGCTCGTCGTCCAGGGTGCCGGTGGCGCGCCAGCTCGATGCGCGCGGTGAGGCGTCGCGCACGGCATAGCCGGCGACCCAGATCTTGTCGCCGTGGCTCTCGCCGTCCTCGCCGTTCCAGCCGGTGTTGCCGATCTGGGGCGCGGTGGCGACCACGATCTGGCGGTGGTAGCTCGGGTCGGTCAGGGTCTCCTGGTAGCCGGACATGCCGGTGGAGAAGACCGCCTCACCCAGTGTCTGTCCGATGGCACCGAACGCAGTCCCGGTGAACACCCGGCCGTCCTCCAGCACCAGAAGTGCTCGCTCCGTGTCGATGCGCGATCCGCTGCGCTTCTCGCTGCTGGTGGTCACACGTCCTCCTTGACCCATTTGTTCGTTTCTCTCCGATCGTCGGCACGGAAACCGGTGTCGATCTCGGTGCCCGACGGAAGCTTCCAGCGGATGGCCACGATGCCCTCGTGGGTGAGCGCCTTACCGGCCATCGCGCGCTCGCCGCGCACCGCCACGATCGACTCGTCCGGGATCCAGATCGGGCCGGTTCCGCTGCGCTGCAGCATGATGCCCTCGGGGTAGCGGGTGAGCACGGCCTTGGACCGGAATCCCAGCGCCGCCGCGGCGACCTTGTCATTCCAGTGCGGGGCGATGGTGCTGCCGACATAGAGACCCGGGGTGGGTCCGGTCAGCACCGGCCCCACGGTGTCGGGCAGCGCAGGCAGGTTGCCGATCGCCTCGATCTGGCGCTCGATGCGGTGCCGCCACCCGGTCACCAGGCGGCGGATGAAGAAGCCGATGAGTACCGCGATGACGACCGCCAGTACCAGCGACCCGATGAGCGTGCCTTCATTCATGCGCGATCCGCTCCGCTACTCGCTGGGCCGTCATGCGAGCCCTGCTCCGCTACTCGCTGCGCCGTCATGCGAGCCCTGCTCCGCTACTCGCTGCGCCGTCATGCGAGCCCTGCTCCGCTACTCGCTGGGCCGTCATGCGAGCCCTGCTCCGCTACTCGCTGGGCCGTCATGCGACCGGACTCCGCCCGTCACGCGCGGTCACCTTGCCACGCAACAGTGTCAGCGTCACCTTCGCGGGCAGATCCATCGACTCGAATGGGGTGTTGTCCGACCGGCTGGCCAGCGCGGAGCCGGTGACCGTCCAGCCGGCGTCGGGGTCGACGACTGTCAGGTTGGCCGGCTCCCCCACCGCCAGCGGGCGGCCCTGGTCGGGCAGACCCACGATGGCCGCCGGCGCCTCGCTCATCACCCGGGCCACGTCCCGCCAGCTCAGCAGGCCGGGCTGCACCATCGTCTTGACGACCACCGACAGCGCGGTCTCCAGGCCCAGCATGCCGGGGCGGGCGTTGGCGAACTCGCAGCACTTCTCCTGCTCGGCATGCGGCGCGTGATCGGTGGCCACACAGTCGATCACGCCATCGGCCAGAGCCTGACGCAGCGCAGCCACATCACTGGCCTCACGCAGCGGCGGGTTCACCCGGTTGCGACCGTCATAGTCGGCCAGCACGCCGTCATCGAGCATCAGATGGTGCGGGGTGACCTCGGCGGAGATCGAAATGCCCTGGCCCTTGGCCCATTTCAGCAGTTCCACGGTGCCCGCGGTGGAGGCGTGGCAGATGTGCACCCGGGCGCCGGCATCGCGGGCCAGGATCGCGTCGCGGGCGACGATGGACTCCTCGGCCGAGCGCGGCCAGCCGGTCAGGCCCAGCTTCGCGGCATTGGGTCCCTCGTGCGCCACCGCACCGACGGTGAGTCGCGGCTCCTCGGCGTGCTGGGCGATCAGCACACCGAGACCACCGGCGTATTCCAGCGCGCGGCGCATGATCAGCGGATCGTGCACGCAGATGCCGTCATCGGAGAACATCCGGACCTGGCCCGCACCGGCGGCCATCAGACCCATCTCGGTGAGTTGCTTACCCTCCAGGCCCACGGTGACCGCGCCGACCGGATGCACGTCGACGAGCCCGACCTGCCTGCCGCGGTGCCAGACGTGATCGGTGACCACCGGGCTGTCGGCCACCGGGTCGGTGTTGGCCATCGCGAACACCGCCGTGTATCCCCCGAGCGCGGCTGCCGCCGAACCGGTTTCGATGTCCTCGGCGTACTCGCGGCCGGGTTCGCGCAGATGGGTGTGCAGGTCCACGAACCCCGGCAGCATGACCTGGCCCGTTGCGTCGATCTCGGTCTCGGCGGCCTCGGACCCGATCCGCGCCTCGATCCGGGTGATCTGGCCCTCGGCGATCAGCACGTCGACCGGGTCGCCCTCACCGTAGAGCCGGACACCCTTGATCAGCACAGTCACACCGTCACTCCCACTCCATCGGCGCCGGCCCCCACCAGCAGGTGGAACAACACCGCCATGCGCACATGCACCCCATTGGAAACCTGTTGCAGCACCGCCGATTGCGATGAGTCGGCCACCGAGTAGGCGATCTCCATACCGCGCAGCATCGGCCCGGGATGCAGCACCACCGCATGATCGGCCAGGGTGGCCTGCCGCTTCTCGGACAGCCCGTAGAGCACCGAGTACTCGCGTGCCGACGGGAAGAAACCGCCGTTCATGCGCTCGGCCTGCACCCGCAGCATCAGCACCGCGTCGGCAGCGGGCAGTTCGGCGTCCAGGTCGTGCGACACCGTCACCGGCCAGCCCGCGACGCCCACCGGCAACAGCGTCGGCGGGGCAACCAGCACCACCTCGGCGCCCAGGGTGGTCAGCAGTTCCACATTCGAGCGGGCCACCCGGCTGTGCAGCACATCGCCGACGATCACGACCCGTCGGCCCTCGATGCTGCCGAGCCGTTGACGCAGCGTCAGGGCATCGAGCAACGCCTGGGTGGGGTGTTCGTGGGTGCCGTCGCCGGCGTTGATGACCGCCGGTCCACCGGTGTCGTCGGACTCGGAGGTCCATTCCGAAAGCTGCTGCGCCGCACCCGATGCCGGGTGCCGGATGATCAGTGCGTCGGCGCCGGCGGCGCGCAGGGTCAGCGCGGTGTCGCGCAGCGACTCGCCCTTGGCGACCGAGGAGCCCGAGGCGCTGACGTTGATCACGTCGGCGCTCATCCACTTGCCGGCCACCTCGAAGGACACCCGGGTCCGGGTCGAGTTCTCGTAGAACATCGTGATGATGGTGCGACCCCGCAGGGTGGGCAGCTTCTTGACCTCGCGGCCCAGCAACGCCTCGCGGAAGCGGTCGGCGTCGTCGAGGATCGCGGTGGCCTCCTCGCGCGACAGGTCGGCGGCGGTGAGAAGGTGTTTCATCCGTGCTGTTTCCTCTTGGCGCGAGCGCTCATCGGGCGGGCCCTCCCTGCGGTGCGATCCGCACGCTGTCCTCTCCGTCGGGCTCCTGCAGGCGCACCTTCACATTCTCGGCACGCGAGGTGGGCACGTTCTTGCCGACATAGTCCGCGCGGATCGGCAGTTCGCGGTGGCCACGGTCCACCAGCACCGCCAGCTGCACGATCCGTGGCCTGCCGATATCGCGCAACGCGTCCAGCGCCGAGCGCACCGACCGGCCCGAATACAGCACGTCATCGACCAGGATCACCAGCGCACCGTCGATACCGCCGGCCGGGATCGAGGTGGATTCCAACGGCCGCGGGGGCTTGATGTTCAGGTCGTCGCGGTAGAGCGTGATGTCCATGGCCCCGTGCGGCAGTTGCACGCCGGAGAATTCCTCGACCCGCTCGGCGAGCCGGGCGGCGAGCGTGACCCCGCGGGTCGGAATGCCCAGCAGCACCACGCGCGGCGCGTCCGGTGCATCCAGCGCGGTCTTCTCGATGATCTGATGCGCGATGCGCGAGATGGTCCGGCTCACATCGGCGGCGGACATCAATTCCCGGTCGGGGCTCGGCACGGCTTCGCCCACAGTCAACCTGGACCCCCTTCTCCGCCTCTCTGGACGGATCGTTAAAGGACGTCGAACTGCCGGTGAGCTTAGCAGGCCGACGACGCCGGACCGGCGCGCAGGGATGTGCCCTTCGTCTCGGGCAGCGCCCAGGTGCACAGCACGCTGACGGCGACGAATCCGGCCATCATCAGGCCCACCGCCCAGCCGCCGAAGTCCTCGACCAGCAGGCCGGCGACCAACGGCGGCAATGCTCCGCCGACGATGCCGGCCAGATTGAAGGCCAGCCCGGCGCCGGTGTAGCGGTACCGGGTGGCGAACGTCTCCGGCAGGAACGAGGCGATCGGGCCGTAGGAGACGCCGAAGATGGCGAAGGTGCCGCCGATCGCGAGCGCGAACAGCGCGGCCGAGCCGGTGTCGATCATCGGCATGACGACGAACGACCAGGGCAGCGCGACGGCGAAGCCGGTGAGGATGATCCGGCGCCGCCCGTGGCGGTCACACAGGATGGCCGATATCGCCGTGGTGGACATCAGCGCGACGCCGGCCAGCACGCCGACCGCCAGGATGAGGGCACGCGGATGCCCGATCTCGGTGCTGGCATAGCTGAGCAGGTAGGTGCCGCCCAGGAAGCTCATGGTGAAGATGCTGACCATGCATCCCGCGGCCAGCAGCACCTGACGCCATTGCCGACGCACCAGCTCGGCCAGTGGCGCACGCGGCACCTGTCCGGCGCGCCGTTCGTCGGCGAACACCGGCGTCTCCTCGATGCTGAGCCGGATGTAGAGGGCCACGATGACCAGCAGACCGCTCAGCAGGAACGGCACCCGCCATCCCCAGTCGAGGAACACCTCGCTCTTCTCCCCGATCGTCACGGCGACCACGAAGAAGACCAGATTGCTGACGGCCAGGCCGGCTCCCGCGCCGAGTTGGGTGAACATGCCGTACCGGCCGCGCCGGCCGGCGGGTGCGTATTCGGACGACAGCAGCGCCGATCCGGCCCATTCGCCGCCGACGGCGAAACCCTGACAAAGCCGTAGACACAGCAGCAGGATCGGCGCGGCGATCCCGATGCTGACCGCACCCGGCACCAGCCCGACACCGACGGTCGAGATGCCCATGATCAGCAGCGTGGCCACCAGCGTCTTCTTGCGGCCCAATCGATCCCCGAAGTGCCCGAATACCGCCGCGCCGATGGGCCGGGAGAAGAAGGCGGCGGCGAAGGTGCCCAGCGAGGAGACGGTCGCCATGGTCGGGCCCATCTCGGGGAAGAACACGTGCGGGAAGATCAGCGCCGCCGCCGTCCCGTAGATGTAGAAGTCGTAGAACTCGATGGCGGTGCCGACGAAGCTGGCGAAGGCCACCCTGCGCATCGGCGGCGCCGTCGCGCCCGGTTGTCCCGTTTCGGTCACCGCCGAAGTATGCGCCTGCGGCCGCGCCGGTTAACGTCGCGTGGGTGAACCTCGAGAACAACCGGGCCTCGATCTCGGAGGCCATCGACGCCGGGCTGCTCGCCGGCGCCGTCACCCTGGTATGGCATGCCGGCCGGGTCGTCCAGGTCAACGAGCTCGGACACCGCGATGTGCGGGCCGGTCTGCCGATGCAGCGGGACACCGTGTTCCGGATCGCCTCGATGACCAAACCGGTCACCGTCGCCGCGGCGATGTCGCTGCTCGAGCAGGGTCGTTTCCGCCTCGACGACCCGGTGTCGCGCTGGCTGCCCGAACTCGACGGGCTGCGGGTGCTCATCGAACCGCACGGCCCGCTCGACGACACCACCGCGCTGCGTCGAGCCATCACCTTCGACGATCTGATGACCCATCGGGCCGGCTTCGCCTACCCGTTCTCGATCACCGGCCCGCTGGCCAAGGCCTACGGCCGGTTGTCCTTCCGGCAGAACGAGCAGCGCTGGCTTTCCGAGCTGACCCAGCTGCCGCTGGCCCACCAGCCCGGTGCACGCATCACCTACAGCCACGGCACCGATGTGCTGGGCATCGCGATCTCCCGGATCGCCGGCCAACCGCTGCACGAGCTGCTCGCCGAGCGGATCTTCGGGCCACTGGGCATGTCCGACACCGGTTTTGCCCTCAGCCTGGCTCAGCGGCGCCGGATGGCGACGATGTATGCGCTGGGCGAGGGCGAGCAGCCCACCCTCCGCGACGATGTCATGGGACCGCCGGCCCTGACGCCGCCGGACTTCTGCGCCGGCGGCGCGGGTTTGATGTCGACGGCCGACGACTACCTGGCGTTCGCCCGGATGCTGCTGGAGAACGGCACCGTCGACGGGGTGCGGGTGCTCGCACCGGAGTCGGTGCGGCTGATGCGCACCGACCGATTGACCGAGGAACAGAAGAGCCACAACTTCCTGGGCGTCCCGTTCTGGATCGGCCGCGGATTCGGGCTGTCCATGTCGGTGGTCACCGACCCGGTGCAGTCCGAGCGGTTCTTCGGTCCGGGCGGTCGGGGTACCTTCGGCTGGCCCGGCGCGTTCGGCACCTGGTGGCAGGCCGACCCGGCCAACGACGTCATCGTGCTGTACCTGATCCAGAACTATCCGGACCTGACCGCCGATGTCGCACAGGTGGCCGGCAACACTTCGATGGCGAAACTGCGCCTGGCACAACCGAAGTTCGTCCGCCGCACCTATCAGGGGCTTGGCCTCTAGACCGGCTCCAACGCGCGGCGTGCGTACGCGCGGACGTCGGCATCGACATCCTTGAGCGCAAGGCCGAGCGCATCGCGGGCCGCGGCCTCCGAGTCCGCCCACCGGGTCAGGCTCAGCACGGCGGCCTTGCGCACGTCGAGGTGGGTGTCGGTGAGCGCCCGCGACAGCGATGGCACCGCCAGCGGAGCCGACACCCCCGACAGCGCCCGCGCCGCACCGACCCGGATCTGCCACGCGGGCTCGGCCAGTGCCCGTTCGATGACGGGCACATCGGCATCGGCGTCACCCAGCTCGCCGAGTGCGCCCAGCGCGGCGGCACGGACCAGCGGATCACGGTCGGCGAGCAACATGCGTACGACATCCGCACCGGCCATCAACGTCGCCAGCGCATTGGCGACGGCGATGCGGACCTCACGGCTGTCATCGGTGGCCGCGACGGCCACACCCTCCACATCGTCGACCGAGACCAGCGCGCGTACCGCCTCGATGCGGACCCGCTGATCGGTATCGGTGAGCGCCTGCCGGTAGCCCGCAGCGGCCCCGGCCCGCCGCGAACTCAGCACGTACACCGTCGCGGCGCGCACCACCGGATCATCCGAATGCAGGTGCCCGGCAATGGCTTCGGGATCGGGTAACACCTCGATGAGCTCGCGTACCGAGTCGGCCGCCTGCAACCGTACCTCGCGGTCCCCGTCGCCGAGCGCGGCCAGCAGCGCCGGACAGTATCCGTCGGGCAGGTTTTCCACCAGGGTCGCCACCGCGGTGCGCCGCACCCCGGCATCGGCGTCGGCGAGATACTCCGACAACTCGACCAGCGTCGGTTCGTCGAGTGCCAGCACCGCGGCGATCCGCGGGGACGGCGGCGCGACGACCGGTTCGGCGACCCGCGACACCACCGACGCCGGCGCCTTGCCGCCGAACAGTTCGGGCTGCTGCACCGCCACGACCGGGGCATCCGACGGCACGTGGTCCAGGCCGGGCACCGGGACCAGATACGGTGCCACCGGCCGTTTCAGGAACTCCATCTCACCGGCGGCGTTCTTGCGCAGGTTCAGGTGGAACCCCCACTCCGTGTCGTCGCGCATCGGCACGTCGGCCCGGTCATGGTAGAGGCCCCAACGGGATTCGGTGCGGGTCAGCGACGACCGCGCCGCCATCTCCGCGCAGTCGCGGATGAAGGACACCTCGACAGCACGCATCAACTCGTGCGGGGTGCGCGCCCCGATACCGGCCACCTCGTCGCGCATCCGCTCGAAGGTCTGCACCGCGATGGACAGTTTGGCAGCCGTCTTCGGCGGCGCCACATAATCGTTGACGAAGCGGCGCAACTTGTACTCGACCTGGGGTTGCGGTGGCCCGTCCGGTTGCCGCAGGGGCTGATAGATCAGCTCGTGAGCGGCAGCCAACTGATCGGCCGGCAGTTCGGTCGGCACCGGCGTATCGGCCAGCGTGCCCGCGGCGTGCTCACCGGCCAGGTCACCGTAGACGAACGCACCGATCATGTAGTTGTGCGGGACACAGGCCAGATCCCCCGCGGCATACAGTCCGGGCACAGTGGTGCGGGCGTGCTCGTCGACCCACACCCCGGACGCGGAATGTCCACTGCACAGCCCGATCTCGGAGATGTGCATCTCGATGTCGTGGGTGCGGTAGTCGTGACCGCGGTTGGCGTGGAACGTGCCGCGGGTGGGCCGTTCGGTGGTGTGCAGGATGTTCTCCAGGGCGGTCAGCGTCTCATCCGGCAGATGGGACACCTTGAGGTAGATGGGACCGCGGGCGGATTCGATCTCGCTGTGCACTTCGGACATCATCTGTCCGGACCAGTAGTCCGAGTCGACGAAGCGCTCCCCCGCCGCATTGACCTGATAACCACCGAACGGGTTGGCCACGTAGGCGCAGGCCGGTCCGTTGTAATCCTTGATCAGCGGATTGACCTGGAAGCACTCGATCCCGGACAGTTCGGCGCCGGCGTGATAGGCCATCGAGTAACCGTCGCCGGCATTGGTGGGGTTCTCGTAGGTGCCGTACAGATAGCCCGACGCCGGCAAACCGAGCCGGCCGCACGGACCGGTGGCCAGGATGACGGCCTTGGCGGCGACGGCCACGAACTCGCCGGTGCGGGTGTTGAGTGCGGCCGCACCCACTGCCCGTCCCCCATCGACCAGCACCCGGACCGGCATCAGCCGGTTCTCGATCTGGATCTTCTCGCGCATCGAGCGTTGCCGCATCACCCGGTAGAGCGCCTTCTTGACGTCCTTGCCCTCGGGCATCGGCAGCACGTAGGACCCGGAGCGGTGCACCCGGCGCACCGCATATTCACCGTGCTCGTCCTTCTCGAACTTCACGCCGTAGCGTTCCAGCCGCTGCACCATCGCGAAACCACGGGTGGCGGTCTGATAGATGGTGCGCTGGTTGACGATTCCGTCGTTGGCCCGGGTGATCTCGGCGACGTAGTCCTCGGGTTCGGCCTTACCGGGGATGACGGCGTTGTTGACACCGTCCATCCCCATCGCCAGGGCACCGGAGTGCCGCACATGGGCCTTCTCCAGCAGCAGCACCCGGGCGCCGTTCTCGGCGGCGGTCAGCGCGGCCATGGTGCCCGCGGTGCCGCCGCCGATCACCAGCACATCGCAGTCGAGCCGAACGGTGTCGGCGAGATCGGGAATCATGAATTGTCCAATGCATCGATGAGTTCGGTACGCAGTGCGCCTCGGTCCAGCCCCTCGGTCCGGGGTCGGGGAACCTCGCGCAGCAGCCGGAGGCCGCCGCCGCCCAGTACCGCCACCCGATCGCCGAGTTTGAGTGCCTCGTCGACATCGTGGGTGACGAAGACGATGGTCGTCGGATGTGCCCGCCAGGTGTCGATCAACAGACGCTGCATGGCTGCGCGGGTCTGCGCGTCCAGCGCCCCGAACGGCTCGTCCATCATCACCGCGCGGGGGGCGCCGGCCAACCCGCGGGCCAGCTGCACCCGTTGGCGCATCCCGCCGGAGAGGCTCTTGGGCAGGTAGTCGGCGTAGCCGGTGAGGTTGACCTCGTCGATCCAGCGTTCGGCGCGGGCCCGCCGCCCGGCCTTGGGCACCCCGCGGAGCTTCAGCGCCAGTTCGATGTTGGAGCGCACGCTGCGCCACGGCAAGAGGGCGCTGTCCTGGAACACCATTCCGCGGTCCCGGGAGGTGCCGGTGACCAGTTCGCCGTCGGCCAGTACCCGCCCGGCATCGGGGGCGAGCAGGCCGGCCAGCGCCCGCAGCACGGTCGACTTCCCGCACCCCGACGGTCCGGTGAGGACCAGGATCTCACCCGGCTGCACGGTCAGATCGAGATCCCGGACAACTGCAGAACCGGTGTAGGACAAGGTGACCGCGTCGAGCTCCAGTCGCATGCCGGCCGTGATCGTGGCGGCGGTCATCGGTTCGTCTCCTCGCCGCGCGGCAACCAGCGGGTGGCGCGCCGGCCGATGAGCTCGATGGCCGCGGCGGTGCCGAAGCCGAGCACCCCGATGGTGATGATGCCGACGAACACCCCGGGATAGTCGAGCACGGTGTAGGCCTGCCAGGTCCGGTAGCCGACACCGAGCCGTCCGGAGATCATCTCCGCCGAGATCACACATATCCAGGCCACCCCCATGCCGACCGAGAGACCGCCGAACAGGCCGGGCAGGATGCCGGGCAGGACGACCTGGCGCAGCACATCGAGCCGGCCGCCGCCCAGGGTGCGCACCGAGTCCTCCCAGATGGTCGGCAGGGCCCGCACCGCATGCCGGGTGCTCACCATGATCGGGAAGTACGCGGCCAGGAAGGTGATCGAGACGATGCCGGCCTCATCGGAGGGAAACAGCAGGATCGCCACCGGCACCACCGCGATGGCCGGGATGGGCCGCACCAGTTCGGTCAGCGGCCCGAAGATGTCGGCGAACCACCGGGACCGACCCAGCATGATGCCGGTCACCACGCCCAGCAGCGCCGCCAGTCCGAAGCCGGTCAGGATCCGGATCAGCGATTGCGCGAGATCCAACCAGTACTCGCCGGTGGCGGTCCTGGCCGCGAGCGCCCCGGCGATCTCGGTGACGGTGGGCAGCGTGTCGAACCGTAGCCAGAACCGAACACCGGTGGCGGTCAGCAGTTCCCACAGCCCGATCGCGGCCAGGACCGAGGCAAGCCGGATCAGCCGGTGCCGCCACACTCCGGGCGCCGCCGGTCTCTTCGTCTCCGGCGCCGCCGTCGTGGGTGGGTCCAGCAGCGCGGTCACTCGACACCTACCAGGGCCTCGCGGTAAGTGACGACGGCGGCGCCCGGGTGGGCGGCGATATGGCGCTGGGCGCCCGCCTGGGTGCCGAACGGCAGATAGTTCTGCCCGTCCCTGACCCAGACCGCCTTGTCGGCGAACCAGCGGGTGCCCAGTTCGGTGTCGGGGACGTAGGCGGCGCGCACGGTCGCACCGCGAGCCTGCGCAGCGCGCACCGCGCGCAACAACTCGGTCGGGTTGGCGACGGCCTGGGTGGTATCGGATCCCTGCAGCCAGAGTTCACCCGCCGCAGGTGTGCTCGTTGCGTTCAGTGCCGACTCGTAATCCTGTCCGCGTTCCTGGAAGGCCTTGCGCAGCGGGCCGTCGTTGACGAAGCCGGGGACGTCGAGTTCGGCGAAGTCACCGATCGACTTGAGGTAGGGGACGTCGCCTTCGAGAGCGTCGACGAGGGACGGTTTGAGCGTGGTGTCGAAGGAGGTTCCACCGGGTCCGTTGTAGAGGTAGACCACCTCCTGCGGCAGACCACTGCCCTCGGCGACGATGCGTGCGGCCTCCAGCGGCTCGTCGTTGAGGAATTCGGTGGCGTCGAGCTGTGATTGCAGGAAGGCGTCGAGCACCTCGGGGTTGCGGGCGGCGTAATCCTCGCGGACCACTACCCCGTGCAGCGTCGGGTAGTCCAGTTCGGCGCCGTCGTACAGCAGGCGCGCCTTGTCCTGGAAAACCAGTAGTCCCGGCCATGCGACGAATTGCGAAAGACCCTCCACCTGACCCGATTCCAGCGCCGACGCGCCGACCTGCGGCTGTTGGTTGAGCACCTCGACACCGGTCTTGGGGTCCAGTCCGGCACGCTCGAGGGCGCGCACCAGGGTGCCGTGGCCGGCGGATCCGACGCTCGCCGACACCTTCTGCCCGGCCAGGTCGGTCAGCGTCTGCGCCGGCGAGGCGGGGTCGACGACCACCATGTTCAGCGCACCCTTGGGGTGGTAGCCGGTGACCGAGACGATATCGGTGCGGGCGCGTTCGTTGGATTGGGTCTTGGAGCCGTTGATGAGCATCGGGTAGTCGCCCATGGACCCGATGTCGATCTTCTCGGCCACCATCTGCGCGGTGATCGGTGCGCCGGTGTCGTAGTCCTGCCAGGTGACGTTGTATCTGGTGCCGTTCTCGGCAGTGACGTCAGCCAACCGTTGCTCCAGGAATCCCTTGGCTCGCAACAGGGTTCCGGCGGTGACAGTGTTGATGGTCTTGGACTGGTAGCCGATGACCACGTTGACGACGTCGTCGGAGGACGCGGTGGAATCCAGTGAGCAGCCGGTGACGGACGCGGTGAGGGCAGCAAGCAGCGCAACGAGTGGTTTTTTCACATCGGGCCTTATCGTGGGGGCTGGTCTGGGGCTGGGTATCAGCGGATCAGGAAGGGCATGTTCACGGTCACGGCGCCGGTGGGACAGCGGGCGGCACACGGTCCGCAGTACCAGCATTCGTCGACATGCATGAAGGCTTTGCCGTTCTCGGGGTTGATGGCCAGCGAATCCAGCGGACAGATCTCGACGCACAGCGTGCAGCCCTCGATACACAGCGACTCGTCGATGGTCACCGGGACGTCGACGCGGTTGTTCACCAAGGTCATTCTGAGCTCCTTCCGGGCTGGTTTCGGGAAAGGTTGCCGCGCATGGTGATCCGATCACCGCGCATCCGGATGTATTCGAGGTCGACGGGTCGGCCGTCGTCCAGGCAGGTGAGGCGTTCCAGCATCAGCAGGGCCGCGCCGTCGGGTACCTGCAGGGTGTCCGCGGAGTGCCGGTCGGCCGCGATGGCCTCCAGGGCGAGTGCCGCCGAACCGAGTTGCCGCCCGCTGACCTGCTCGATGAGCGCAAACACATCGTTGGTTTCCAACGGGTGTCTGATCACCTGTTCGCCGATATCGGGGGCCAGGTAGGTGAGATCGAGTGACAGCGGCAGGTCGCCGAGGTAGCGCAACCGTTCGATATAGACCACCGGGGTGGCGGGGGCCAGTTCGAGCTTGCGGGCCACCGCAGGCGGGGCAGCCATCGTCAGGACGGCTCGGACCTCGTTGCGCACCTCGCCGTAATGCTTGAAGGTCTCCTTCAGCCCGACCAGGGCGTCCAGGCCGTGGTCGAGCTTGCGCACTGCGACGTGGGTGCCCACCCGGGTACCGCGATCGATGAGCCCCTCATCCTTGAGCACTCCCAGCGCCTCGCGGACGGTGTTGCGGGAGACCGAGAATTCGGCGGCAAGATCTGACTCGCTGGGTAGCCCGTCGGGATAGCCGCCGGCGTGGATCTGATGGCGCAGCACATCGGCGACCGGACGGGCCTGGTCGGCCCGCGCGCGGCGAATCGGTGTCGGATCTGAGGCTGCCACCCGATCACCGTAGAACCGATCTCGGCGGGTGCCCGACCGCTGAACAGCCCGGATAGGGTGTAGCCCGGCATTGCGCCGCCTTCACGGCGCAGGGACCAGCCACAATTCGCGGGCCTTGTGGTATTGCGCCACCTGCTCGGAGCAGCCCGATGTTTCAATCGCGGTGAATCGAAATATTCAGGTATGTCCGCATCGGAGTCAGCCACCATCGCCCCCGTCTTCGGGTTCGTCCTCGCTCGGCTTGTGCCGTTCGAGTAGTTCTTCCGGGTGGCTCAATAGTTCTTCCGGATGGAAGTGGTGGTTGATGGTGTCGCCGCCGGTGTCCATCAGTGGAGGCGGGTGCCAGTGGACGCGGCCGGTGGTGGGGTCGATTTTGGTGGTCCAGCCCAGTTCGGCGAGTTGGTTATCCGGTGGGCACCCCAGGGCGAGGGTGGGGGCGTCGGTACGGCCGCCGTTCTTCCAGCTGGGGTCGGCGTGGTGGGCTTGGCAACGGTTGGCGCATCGGGTGCAGCCGGGCCGGGTGCAGCCACGGTCGCGGTTGTGGAGCAGCAGGCGTTGAGCTCTGGTGGCCAGGCGTTTGGTGCGGCCCAGGTAGAGCGGTTCGGCGGTGTGGTGGCGGTAGACGACCAGATAGTGGTGGGCGTGTTCGGCGAGTCGGATCAGGTCCGGCATGGGCATGAGGGTGCCGGTGCCGGTGACCGCGATGCCGGCGGCGGCTTCGAGTTCGGCCAGGGTGGTGGAGACCACGACGGTGACCGGCAGCCCGTTGTGTTGGCCGAGGCGTCCGGAGGCGATGGTGTCGCGTAGGACGGCTTTGAGCGCGTCGTGCTGCCGTTGGGCCAGGCTGCGGGTGTCGCGGGCGGCGGGCCCGGTCAGCGGGGGCAGTTTTGGTGCCGGGGTGGCCGCGGCCGCGGCGGCGGCTTCCACGGCGGTGATGCGGTCGGCGAGTTCGTCCAGAGTGGTGGGAAGGGGCAGCTGTTCCCAAAGCGCGGACGGATCCGGTGGGGGTTGTGCGCCAGGGGTTTCAGGCTCGGCTGCCGGGTTGCTCGCCGGCGTTTCGGGTTCCGCGCCGGACGTTGCCGATGCTCCGGACGGCGTCGTCGAATCGGGTTGCCCGGATGCCGTGGTCGGGTCAGGCTGCGCAGCAGTGTCTTTCGGCTCCGAACCGATTCCGGCCTGAGCACCCGTCTCAGCGTCAGCTTGAGAATCCACGGCGGTGTCGGCGTCTGCGCTGTCGGGGTTGGCGGGTGAGTCGGGGTCTTCAGGGTTGTTGACTCCGGGGCGGGCCCAGGTGTCATTGACGGTGCCCAGATAGGCGGCCAGTTCCGGATCGACCCAGCCCGAGATCCGGGTCAACCCGTCGGCATCCTGCTTGCCCACCGTGATACCCCGTTTGTGGCGCACGATGTCGGGGCCGTGGCCGTCCTGATTCATCAGATACAGCGCCGTCACCGCCGCGGCATGCACCGTCTCGGGGGAACTGACCCGGGCCAGCGGCACCAGAGTGGCCTCCAACTCGGCGCACTTGGAGGCATCGACATACTTGGCGGCCAGGCGCACCGCCTCGGCGATGACCGCGACATGCCCCTCACCGATCTGGCCCTCGGCCAGCGCGTGCGCGCACAGCCCGAGCGCCGGGTCCAGCGTCTCCCCGGTGATCGACTGCCGGGGAGCCAGTTCCTTGGCGCGGCGTACCCGGCGGGCGGCTTCCTGGGCGGACAGCCGCATCCGGGTGGCCAGCACATCGGCCCAGGTATTGCCGCCGATCTCGTGCGGGGTCGCCCGGCCCATCAACTCCGCCAGCAGGCGATGATCGATCGCCTCATCTTGGCGGGAGTGGGCTTCGCGGGCGGACTGCAACGCCAGCAGCTCCGCGGTGTCAAAGGCGGTGAAATCGGCGTCCAGCAGCGCCTTGGTCGAGGCGGCGCGATCGGACATCGCGGCATCGACCGCGGCCCCACTGCCCACCACATCACCGATCATGAATCGAACATACGTGCGACCACCGACAAAATACGGCAGGATGTGACAGTAGAAACCAACGAGACCAAAGAAAAAACCGAGACCAGAAATCGACGAAAAAGCCTGTCGGGAACACGCTTTCGCGACTACAGCGAGCGGGACAGCACCCGCCCGAACTGCAACAGCCGCTCCATCTGGGCCAGTCCCCCGTTGTCGACCGTCTTCGTGTAGCGGAAGGACTCGCAGTAGAGATCACTGTCGGTGGCCGACGTCCGGCGGGCCCGGGTGACCAGCTGGGTGTACATCCGCAGCCGCACTTCCGCCAACCGCCGTGTCCCGTCGGAGAGCACGTCGAATTGGGTGCTCAGGATGTGGTCGCTGATCGTCGAGAGCAGGATGGTGCGCACCGACGAGGTCAGCTGCCGCCGGTCGTCTTCGAACTCGTCATCGGCGCGCCACAGGATGAGTCGCAACCCGTCGGTGGCCACCACCTCCTGCCACACCGCGGTGCCCCAGCGCTCGTCGGATTCCCCGCGCGACATGATGAACGCCGCGATGCCCGGAAACTCGACGACCGAGCGTAGCTGTTCCAGAGCCAGATCGGGATCGCGCAGGTATACCGTCGCAGCGTCCTGCAGGCTCATGTACGGTGCCCAGTCCTGCGGCACGGTCCTACTCCGTGCCGTCCGACGGACGCAGCGCCGCCGCGGCGGCCCGGATCTGCGGGGTCACCAGCATGACCTGGCCCAGCACGCCGTTGACGAACCCGGGCGAGTCATCGGTGGACAGTTCCTTGGCCAGTTCGACCGCCTCGTCGACGGCAACCGGCTCCGGGACGTCCTCGGCGTGCAGCAGCTCCCATACCGCAACCCGCAGGATGGCCCGGTCCACGGCCGGCAGCCGGTCCAGCGTCCACCCCTGCAGATGCGACGAGATCAGATCGTCGACGTGCGCGGCATGCTCGGTGACACCGCGCGTCACCGAGACGGTGTACGGATTCAGCGCGGCGATGTCGGACTGGGTGTGCGAGAGCGCGTTGCGCTTGTCGGCGGCCTCCGCCGCGGTGATGCCCCGCGCCTCGGCTTCGAAGAGCAGGTCGACGGCGCGCTTGCGAGCCTGGTGACGACCCTTGTCGCCCTTACGGTCAGACATCACGCTCAGGCGTTGACGCGGCCCAGGTACGAACCGTCGCGCGAGTCGACCTTCAGCTTGTCGCCGGTGTTGATGAACAGCGGCACCTGCAGCTCGGCACCGGTCTCCACGGTGGCCGGCTTGGTGCCGGCATTGGAGCGGTCACCCTGCAGGCCGGGCTCGGTGTGGGTGACGACGAGTTCCACGGTGACCGGGAGCTCCAGGTACAGCGGGGAACCCTCGTGGAAGGCGATCTGCACGGCCATGCCCTCGAGCAGGAAGTCGGCCAGCCGACCGACCAGCGCCTCCGAGAGCGGGTTCTGCTCGTAGTCCTCGGAATCCATGAAGACGAAATCGCTTCCGTCGCGGTACAGGTAGGTGGCGTCACGACGGTCCACGGTGGCGGTCTCCACCTTCACACCGGCGTTGAACGTCTTGTCGACGACCTTGCCCGACAGGATGTTCTTCAGCTTGGTGCGCACGAAGGCCGGTCCCTTACCGGGCTTGACGTGCTGGAATTCGGTGATCTGCCAGAGCTGGCCCTCGATTTGCAGAACGAGACCATTCTTGAAGTCGGCGGTTGATGCCACGGTGTGTACAGCTCCTAGATCAGGTGATGACGGCCAGTTCCTTGGGGAACCGGGTGAGCAACTCGGGTTCGGGTGCGTCCTCGCTGCCGACGACCAGGGTGTCCTCGATTCGGACACCGCCCCGGCCGGGCAGATAGACGCCGGGCTCCACGGTGACCGCAGCGCCAGCAAGCAGTGTACCGACGGCCGACGCGCTGATTCCCGGCGCTTCGTGTATCTGCAGTCCGACACCGTGCCCGAGCCCGTGCCCGAAGTTCCCGGCGTAGCCCGCAGCGGCGATCACCTGGCGTGCGGCGGCATCGACACCCGGCAGGTCGGCACCGGGCGACACCGCGGCCCGACCGGCGGCCTGGGCGGACGCCACCAGCTCGTAGAGGTCGCGCTGCCAGTCCGCCGCGCTGCCCAGCACGAACGTGCGCGTCATGTCCGAGTGGTAGCCCGCCACCAATGCCCCGAAATCGATCTTGACGAAGTCACCGGCGGTCAGCACCGCGTCGGTGGGCCGGTGGTGGGGAATCGCCGAATTCGATCCGGTGGCCACGATGGTCTCGAACGACACCCCGTCGGCGCCGTGATCGAGCATCAGCGACTCCAACTCGCGGCCGACCTCCTTCTCGGTACGGCCGGGCCGCAGCCCACCGCGGGCCACCAGATCGTGCAGCGCCGCGTCGGCCGCCTCGCACGCCAACCGCAGGATCGCGATCTCGCCGACGTCCTTGACCTCGCGCAGTCGCTCCACCATCCCGGCGGCGCGGACGAACTCCAGGCCCGTCCCGGCCCGCTCCAGGACACTGAAGCCGTCGACGGTCACCACATGACTCTCGAAGCCGAGCCGGCGCACCCCGCCGGCGGCCGCCCGCCCGGCCAGACTGGGGCCCACCGCCCGTTCGATGACGAGTTCGGCGTCCGGTGCCTGCGCCGCGGCCTGCGTTACATACCGGCCGTCGGTTGCCAACACCGGCGTGTCCTGGTCGGCGCGCACCAGCAACGCCGCATTCGAGCCGGTGAATCCGGACAGATAACGCACGTTGACCAGGTCGGTTACCAGCATGGCGTCCAGGTCCGCGGCAACCAACCGGTGCCGCAACCGGTCGCGGCGCTGAGAAATCGTCACGGTCGATGACGCTACTCGCTAGGCTGTCCCCTCATGAGCAAGTGGTTGCTGCGCGGACTCGTGTTCGCCGCACTCGTGGTGGTGCTGAGATTGATCCAGGGTGTGCTGGTGGATTCGTTCCCGACGCAGGCCGGCTGGATCAGCCCCACGCTGGGTCTTTTCCTCGCGATTCCGGTGTTGCTGTGGGCCTACGCCGACGGCCGGGCCGACGCGCGCGCGCAGAACGACCCGGACCGCCGCCAGGATCTGGCGATGGTGTGGCTGGTCGCCGGCCTCATCGCCGGACTGCTCGGCGATCTGGTCTGCTGGTTCATCGGGCTGTTCTACCCGGCGCTCTACACCGGCAACCTGCTCTCCGAGCTGACCTCGTTCGCGGCGTTCACCGCGTTGCTGGTCTTCGTGGCCGGTGTCGTCGCGGTGACCATCGGCCGGTGGTCGGTGGACCGCAAGGCTCCGCCGTTCCAGCGTCGCCGCGAGGGTGACGAGGAGCGGGCCGACACCGATGTCTTCGCCGCGGTGCAGCCCGGGCCGGACGAGACCGCGCGCTCCTAGCGCGATCCCACCACCGAGTAGGCGGCGGCCAGCAGCGTCGGGTCCGGCCCCTCCAGGCGGCCGGGCTTGGCCAACCCGTCGAGGACCACGAACCGCAGCACTCCGGAGCGGTTCTTCTTGTCCCCGGCCATGTACTCCAGCAGCTGCGGCAGGGCGTCGGCGTCGTAGGTGACCGGCAGACCCAGCGCCGTCAGCACCCGGGCGTGCCGGTCGGCGGTGTCGTCATCGAGCCGCCCGGCCAGCCGGCCGAGTTCGGCGGCGAATACCAGGCCCACCGACACGGCGGCACCGTGGCGCCACTTGTAACGCTCCAGGCGTTCGATGGCGTGGGCCAGAGTGTGTCCGTAGTTGAGGATTTCGCGCAGCGCCGACTCCTTCTCATCGGCGGCGACGACCTCGGCCTTGACCGCGATGGCCCGCCGGATCAGCTCCGGCAGCACCGTCCCGGCCGGGTCCAGCGCGGCCTGCGGATCGGCCTCGATGAGGTCCAGGATCACCGGGTCGGAGATGAAGCCGGCCTTCACGATCTCGGCCATGCCGGCGATGATCTCGTTGCGCGGCAACGACTGCAGCGTCGCCAGATCGACGAGCACCGCCAGTGGCTGGTGGAACGCGCCCACCAGGTTCTTGCCGGCGTCGGTGTTGATACCGGTCTTGCCGCCGACGGCGGCGTCGACCATGCCCAGCAGTGTGGTCGGCACGTGCACGATGTCGACCCCGCGCAGCCAGGTGGCCGCGGCGAAACCGGCCACGTCGGTGGCCGCTCCCCCGCCCAGGCTGACGACGGCGTCCTTGCGACCGATACCGATGCGGCCCAACACTTCCCAGATGAACCCGACGACCGGCAGTTCCTTGCCCGCCTCGGCGTCCGGAATCTCGATGCGGTGCGCATCGATGCCGAGGCCGGCCAGGTGTTCGCGGATGGCCTCGGCGGTCTGGGCCAGCGTGGGCTGGTGCAGGATGGCGACCTTGTGCCGGCCGGTCAACGTGCGGCCCAGATCCTCCAGCAAGCCGGTGCCGATGATCACCGGGTACGGCCGATCCACCAGAACATCGACGGTGACGGGTTCACTCATTGCGTGCCTCTGCTCGTTTGGCCAGCGCCGCCGGAGTGGGCGGAGCCTCGGTGGTGGGTGCCGGGTTCAGGACGGTCGGGAGCCGCCGCCAGGCCGGGCGGCGTCGGCGCCGCGGCCGCGACGATCCGCAGCCCTGCAGCCGGGTGACGATATGGCGCACCACGGCACCGGGATTGCGTCGGTTGGTGTTCACCCGCATGGTGGCCACCTCACGGAACAGCGGTACCCGGGCCTCCATCAGGGCGCGGTACTTGTCGGCAGGGTCATCGCCGGCCAGCAGCGGTCGCGCACTCCCGGTGGTGCGCCGAACCCCCTCTGCGGCACTGATTTCCAGGTAGATGACGGTGTGCCCGGCCAAAGCCTCACGCACCGCGGGGGTGGTCACCGCGCCGCCGCCGAGCGACACCACACCCTCGTGCTCGGCGAGCGCCGTGCGGACCACGTCGGCCTCGATGGCGCGAAACGCCGGCTCACCCTCGGTGAAGATGTCGGCGATGCTGCGACCGGTGGTCTCGACGATTGCAACGTCGGTGTCCAGCAGGGGAACTCCCAGCGCCTTGGCCAGCCGCCGCCCGATGGTGGACTTGCCGGAGCCCGGCATACCCACCAGAACAGCCTTGGGCGCCATGACTATCCCGCCTGTACAGCGGAGTCGTTTCCCGAGTCGCCACGCTCCAGCCCGCCGGACCGCGCTGCGACGGCCGCCAGGTAGCTCTGCACATTTGCCTGGGTCTCGGCCAGCGAGTCGCCGCCGAACTTCGCCAGGGCGGCGCGGGCCAGCACGAGGGCGACCATGGTCTCGACGACCACCCCGGCGGCCGGCACGGCGCAGACATCGGAGCGCTGATGGATCGCGACGGCCTCTTCACCGGTGGCCATATCGACGGTCGCCAGCGCCCGCGGCACCGTGGAAATGGGCTTCATCGCGGCCCGCACCCGCAGCGGTTGTCCGTTGGTCATGCCGCCCTCCAGGCCGCCGGCCCGGTTGGTGGACCGGATGATGCCGTCGGGACCGGGGTAGATCTCGTCGTGGGCGACGCTGCCGCGGCGCCGTGCGGTCTCGAAACCGTCGCCGATCTCGACGCCCTTGATGGCCTGGATACCCATCACGGCGGCGGCCAGCTGGCTGTCGAGGCGGTTGTCGCCGCTGGTGAACGAGCCCAGCCCCACCGGCAGTCCGCTGACGACCACCTCGACGACGCCGCCGAGGGTGTCACCGTCCTTCTTGGCGGCCTCGATCTCGGCGATCATGGCCTCCTCGGCGTCCTTGTCGAACGCGCGGACCGGGCTGTCGTCGATGGCCGCCAGATCCTGGGGCTGCGGCGGCGGACCGTCGTAGGGCTTGGAGGCGCCGATGGAGATGACGTGCGAGACGACCTCGACGCCGAGCGCCTGCTGCAGGAAGGCCCGGGCGATGGTGCCCGCAGCCACCCGCGCGGCGGTCTCGCGGGCACTGGCCCGCTCCAGCACCGGCCGGGCGTCGTCGAAACCGTACTTGAGCATGCCCGCGTAGTCGGCGTGGCCGGGACGCGGCCGGGTCAGCGGGGCGTTGCGCGCGGCATCGCTGTCGAGCTGTTCGGCGGGCACCGGGTCGGAGGCCATCACGGTCTCCCACTTGGGCCATTCGGTGTTGCCGATCTCAACGGCGATGGGCCCGCCGAGGGTCACCCCGTGCCGCACCCCGGCCAACACCGTGACCTGGTCCTTCTCGAATTTCATCCGCGCGCCGCGGCCGTAACCGAGCCGGCGCCGCTGCAGCTGGGCGGCGATGTCCTCAGAGGTCACCGACAGCCCGGCGACCATCCCTTCGAGCATCGCGACCAGCGCGCGACCATGGGATTCACCTGCGGTAGTCCATCGCAACACGTTGGACATTCTTTCATGCGCCGTCGGGACAACCGAATCCGTCAGCAGGCCGGGCGGGGCGCGCTCCACTGCAGCAGCACGGTGTCGATCCAGCGACCGTGTTTGTGACCGACCTGCGTCAGCCGGCCGGCGTCCCGGAAACCGTGCCGGCGGTGCAGGTGGACCGATGCCGCATCCCCAGAATCGGCGATCACCGCGATCACTTCGCGCAGACCTGTGGCGGTGCACCGGTCCAGCAGGGCGGTCAGTAGTTCGGCACCGCAGCCGGTGCCGACCGCCGACGGCGCGACGTACACCGAGTCCTCGACGGTGCTCCGGTAGGCGGGCCGCGTCTTCCACGGGGCGCAGTAGGCGTATCCGGCCACCACACCGGAGCGTTCGGTGACGACGAACGGCAGTCCGGCATCGACGATCGCGGTGAACCGGCGGGCCCATTCGGCGGGGTCGGGCGGGTCGGTCTCGAACGTGGCGACGCTGTGCCGGACGTAGTGGGCGTAGATGTCGGCGATCGCCGGCAGGTCCTGGGCGGTGGCGGTGCGCACGGGCATATCGTCCGAACCTAGGACCCGAACCGGGCGAGGGCGAGCGCAGCGGCCGTGCTCACACACATCGACGGCCCGTGCGGCACTGCACCGGTCCGCCCGAACAGCCGGGCCGTCACCGCCCACACCGCGGTGAGCAGCGGCGCGCCCAGCGCCGCCAGCGTCCAGACGTCGACCCCGTACGCACCGGTCAGCGCGCCGAGCCCCAGTGCCAGCTTGACATCGCCGGCGCCCAGGTCGGCGGGCGCGATCAGATGGACGAGCAGGTGCAGGCCGAACAGCGCCGCGGCACCGGCGAGCGCCGACCAGCCGTGGCCCGACCACGCCGCCCAGCACAGCACGGCCAACGCACCGGGCAATGTCAGCGCATTGGGGAGCCGGCGCGTGCGTAGGTCGTGGATGCTCAAGGCGGCCAGCCACAGCGCGACGGCCACCACCCCCATGCAACGAGGCTAGGGCTCCTGCAGGGCCGCTCTCATCACCTCTTGCGGGGCGGTCATGCCGGTGAACTGCTCGACCTGGGCGACGGCCTGGTGCAGCAGCATCTGCAGCCCGCTCACGACCCGGCCGCCGGCCGCGCCGATGGCCGCCGCCAGCGGGGTGGGCCACGGATCGTAGATCGCGTCGAGCAGCACGGGCACGGTCGCGATGGCCTCGCCGTGGTGCACGGCGACATCTGCGGGCAGCGTGCTGACGGCGATGTCCAGTCCGGGCACCGGGGTGCCGAGCGGGACCCAGTCGATCTCGGCGCCCAGCGCGCGGCCGACGCCCAGTAGTGACTGCGCCTTGGCTTGGTCGCGGGCCATCACCGAGATGTGCTGCACGCCGAGGGCGACCAGGCCGGCGACGGCCGCCGGCGCGGTGCCGCCGGAACCCAGCACGGCGGCTCGCCGGGGTGCGTCGACGTGCGGGGCCAGTGCGCCGATGACGCCGTCGATATCGGTGTTGTCGGCCCGCCACCCGGAGTCGGTGCGCACCAGGGTGTTCGCCGAGCCGACGAGCCCGGCGCGGTCGGTCCGTTCGGCGGCCACCTCCAACGCGGCGAACTTGCCCGGTTTGGTGACCGACAGGCCGACCCATTCCGGCCCCAGCCCGGCGACCAGCCCGGGCAGTTGTTCGGCCGTGCACTCGATGCGGTCGTAGGTCCACGCGGTGAGCCCGAGTGCACGGTAGGCGGCCAGGTGCACATCGGGTGACCGGGAGTGCGAGATGGGTGAACCCAGGACGGCGGCGCGCCTGTCAGGCCGCCTATCGGGCACTGTCGAGGACTCCGTTGGCGCGGGCCAGCTCGATGTTGGCCAGGTGCTCCTCGTAATCGCGGGTGAAGTTCGTGGTGCCCTGCAGGTCGATCGTCACGAAGTACAGCCAGTCCCCGATCGCCGGGTTCTCCGCGGCGACCACCGCCGGAGCACCCGGTGAACAGATCGGCGTCTTGGGCAGCCCGAGCGAGGCATAGGTGTTCCACGGTGTGACCCGGGCGCGGTCGGCATCGGTGGTGGCCACCTCGGTGCGGTCCAGCGAGTAGTTGACCGTCGAGTCGAACTCGAGCTTGCGGTTCTCGGCGAGCCGGTTGTAGATCACCCGGGCGACCTTGGAGAAGTCCTGCGGCTTGGACTCGCGTTGCACCAGCGACGCGACCACCAGCACCTCGTAGGGGGTGATGTTCGCCGCGGTGGCCGCGTCGAGCAGACCGTTGGCCTCGTACATCGCGGTGCTGGCACCGATCAGGCCGGCCAGGATGTCCTGCGGGGTGCCGGACGGGTCGACATTCCAGCTGCCCGCGGCGATCAGCCCCTCGAGGCGGCGGTGGTCGTCGCCCATCGCATCCAATCCCGGTGCGGCCCAAGCCGGTACGGCGAGTGCGCTGGGATCGGCGGTGCCGGCGGCCTGCTTGAGGTCGTCGGCGGACACGCATTCGCGGTTGCCGTTGAGGTCGACGCAGGAGGCGTTGGAGATCAGCGTCAGGATGCCCTCGGTCACCGCATTGGTCTTGACATCGGCGACGTCATCGAGCTGGCGGCCCTCCGGGATGACGAGTTGGCCCACCCGGTTGGCCGGGTCGGCCAGGCGTTCGACTGCGCTGGCCGCCGGGATCTCGGTGCGCACCTTGTAGAAGCCGGGCTGGATCGCGGCGATGGCCGGATTGGTGGCGGCGGCGTCGACGAACACCTTCGACGAGGACACCACGTTCTGCTGCTGCAGGGTCTGCCCGATCGCGGTGGTGGTGTCTCCGGTGTGGACCTCGATGACGACATCGTCGACACCGTCGCCGGCGAAGTCCTCACTCGACCCGAACATGTTGTGCCACAGCCGGGAGCCGACGAAGACGGCACCGACCACGACGATGACCAGGGTGGCCACCGCCAGTCCGGTGTAGAGCCGGCGGCGCCGGGCCATCCGCCGGGCGCGCGCCCGGTCGGCCCGGTTCATCCGTCGCCGCGGGGGCCCCACGGCGATCGGCTCATGGCGATCGGTACTCCACTCCGAGTCCCACTGGTCACTCATCGGTCACCCTTAATGCGGACCGGCGCTGGTCCAACCAGGTCTGCAGAATTCCCACTGCCGCAACCTGATCGACCATGGCCCGCTGGTTCTTAGCGCGTACTCCGGCATCCCGCAGCGCCCGTTGTGCACTCACCGTGGTCAGTCGTTCGTCGGCCAACCGCACCGGCACCGGCGCGATCAGCTCGGCCAGCTTGTCGGCCACCTCGACAGCGTCCTGTGCCGAGGAGCCCGAGCGGTCGGCCAGTGTGCGCGGCAGGCCGACGATCACCTCCACCGCGCCGTGGTCCTCGACCAGCGTCGCCAGCCGCCGCAGGTGCCGCCCGGTGCGTTCCCGTTTCACGGTCTCCAGCGGGGTGGCCAGGATCCCGTCGGGGTCGCTGGCGGCCACGCCGATGCGCACGGTGCCGACGTCGACGCCCAGCCGTCGGCCCCGCCCCGGGTCGTCGGGGCCGGGCCGGTCCGGGCTGCGGTCTACGTCCAGTGGCACCGGCTAGCTCCGGGAGATCTCTGCGTGTAGCGCGGCCAACGCCGCGTCGATACCCGCCGCCCCCTTACCGGAACCCTGGGCCAGATCGGCCTTTCCACCCCCGCGGCCGTTGACCGGACCGCCCAGCACCTTGACCAGATCACCCGCGTTGAGTCCCAGGTCCTGCGCGCCAGCGTTGACCGCGACCACGAACGGCACGCTGTCACCCTCCCCCTCGGCGATCAGGGCGACGACGCCGGGCTCGGAGCCGAGCTTGCCCTTGATGTCGCCGACCAGACTGCGCAGGTCTGCGGCCGAGACTCCACCGGCCATCCGCTGTGCCACCAGACGGACTTTACCGACCACCTCGGCACCGGCGGCGGCATTTGCCGCAGCGGCACGGGCGTTGGCAAGTCGCACCTTGTCGAGTTCCTTCTCGGCGGCGCGGAGTCTCTCGACGAGGTTGGCCACCCGGGCCGGAACCTCCTCCGAAGGCACCTTCAGCGAGGACGCCAGCCCCGCCATCAGTGCGCGTTCCTTGGAGAGGTGCCGGAACGATTCCAGCCCGACGTAGGCCTCGACGCGGCGCACGCCGGAACCCACCGAGGATTCGCCCAACAGGGTCACCGGCCCGATCTGGGCCGAACTGCCGACGTGCGTGCCGCCGCACAGTTCCAGGGAGAACGGGCCGCCGATCTCGACCACCCGCACCTCGTCGGGGTAGTTCTCGCCGAACAGCGCCATCGCGCCCATCGCCTTGGCCTGGTCGAGTCCGGTGTTGAAGGTGTTGACGGCGTAGTCGGCCTGCACCGCCTCGTTGGCGACCTCTTCGATCTGGGTGCGCTGATCCTCCGACAGCGACCCCTGCCAGTTGAAGTCGAAGCGCAGGTAACCGGGCCGGTTCAGCGAGCCGGCCTGCACGGCGTTGGGCCCCAACACCTCTCGCAGCGCCGCATGCACCATGTGCGTTCCGGAGTGGCCCTGGGTGGCGCCGTGCCGCCAGGACGGATCGACCTCGGCGGTGACGGTGTCGCCCTCGACGAACTCGCCGGATTCGACCCGGACCCGGTGCGCCCACAGGGTCTTGGCGATCTTCTGCACATCGGTGACGGTGGCCTTGGCCGTCGCCGAGGATCCGGTGCCGGTGATGGTGCCCTCGTCGGCGATCTGACCACCGGACTCGGCGTAGAAGGGGGTGCGGTCCAGGATCAGTTCGACGGTGCCGTCCGCGCCACCGTGACTGACGACGGGGACCCGCGCGCCATCGACGAAGATACCGAGAATACGTGCCTCGGTGGACAATTCGTCGAAGCCGGTGAACTCGGTGGGCCCGCCGTCGACCAGGTCCCGGTAGGCCGACAGGTCGGTGTGGGCCTGCTTGCGGGCGGCGGCGTCGGCCTTGGCGCGGCGACGCTGCTCGGCCATCAGGCCGCGGAATCCCTCCTCGTCGACGGACAGGCCGGCCTCGGCGGCCATCTCCAGGGTCAGCTCGATCGGGAATCCGTAGGTGTCGTGCAAGGTGAACGCATCCGACCCGGACACCACCGTGGCGCCGGCGGACCGGGTGGCCTGCGCCGCGTCCTCGAAGAGCTTCGACCCCGACGCCAGGGTGCGGTTGAACGCGGTCTCCTCGGCGACCGCGATGCGGTGGATGCGGTCGAAGTCGGTGACCAGTTCGGGATAGGACGGGCCCATCTCGTCGCGCACGGTGACCATCAGCTCGCTCATGATGGGCTGCTCGACACCGAGCAGCTTGGCCGCGCGGATGATCCGGCGCAGCAGCCGGCGCAGCACGTAACCGCGGCCCTCGTTGCCGGGGCTGACACCGTCGCCGATGATGATGGCCGCGGTGCGGCTGTGGTCACCGATGATGCGGTAGCGGACGTCGTCGGTGTGATTACCCTGGCCGTAACCGCGGGGCGCGTACCGCGCCACCGTGTCGATCACCGGGCGCACCAGGTCGGTCTCGTAGACGTTGTCCACGCCCTGCAGCAGGCAGGCGATGCGTTCGACACCCATGCCGGTATCGATGTTCTTGCGCGGCAACGGCCCCAGGATCTCGAAGTCGTCCTTGCTGGTGCCCTCACCGCGCTCGTTCTGCATGAAGACGAGATTCCAGATCTCGATGTAGCGGTCCTCGTTGGCCTCCGGCCCGCCGTCGATGCCGTACTCGGGTCCGCGGTCGTAGTAGATCTCCGAGCACGGGCCGCAGGGCCCGGGGATGCCCATCGACCAGTAGTTGTCGGCCATGCCGCGACGCTGGATGCGCTCCAGCGGCAGACCGGCGACCTCCTGCCAGAGTTCGATGGCCTCGTCGTCGTCGAGGTAGACCGTCGCCCACAGCCGCTCCGGATCGAAGCCGTAACCGCCCTCGGAGACCGGGTTGGTCAGCAGCGTCCAGGCCAGCTCGATGGCGCCCTTCTTGAAGTAGTCGCCGAAGCTGAAGTTGCCCGCCATCTGGAAGAAGGTGTTGTGCCGGGTGGTGATACCGACTTCTTCGATGTCCGGGGTGCGGATGCACTTCTGCACGCTGGTGGCGCGCTCGTACGGCGGGGTGCGGGCGCCCAGGAAGAAGGGCACGAACTGCACCATGCCGGCGTTGACGAACAGCAGGTTCGGATCGTCGAGGATCACCGAGGCGCTGGGCACCTCGGTATGTCCCGCTTTCACGAAGTGATCGAGGAAGCGTTTCCTGATCTCGTGTGTCTGCACGTGCTGCTGTCCTTTGGTCCAACCTGCGAATACAACGACCGCACCACAGTACCGTTTGGTTACCGGTCGGAATCTTCAGCCCGACACGAAGCTCAGCCGCACCGAACGCTGCGGGTTGTCCCTGTTCAGGTCCACCAGCACGATGCTCTGCCAGGTGCCCAACAGCGGTGTGCCGTCGCCCACCGGCACCGTCACCGATGGCGACACCAGTCCCGGGAGGACATGGTCGGCGCCGTGGCCCGGCGAGCCGTGCGCATGGCGGTAACGGTCGTCGCGCGGTAGCAGCCGTTCCAGCGTGTCGATCAGGTCGTCGTCGGAGCCGGCGCCGGTTTCGATGACGGCCACGCCGGCGGTGGCGTGCGGGACGAAGACATTGCACAGGCCGTCGCCCCTGCCGGCGCAGAACTGCGCCACCTCGCCGGTGAGATCGACGATCCGGCGTCGGGAGGTGTCCAGGTCGAGCAGACGGGTCTTCATGCAAGCGAGCCTACGAGCAGGTCGCGGAATTGACACCGGCGTTTATCGGCTGTGTGCCGAGGGTATCTCTGCGACAACCGAACAGCCCACTCCACACGGAGGAATGATGACCGTCACCGGAATCTTCACCGCAATTCTCATCGGCATCGTGGTCGGTGCGCTCGGCCGCCTGGTCCTACCGGGTAAGCAGAAGATCGGGATGTTGCTGACCATCCTGGTCGGCATCGTCTCCGCGCTGATCGGCACCGCTTTGGCGCGGGCGATCGGCGTCCCGACCGCCACCGGTGGCGTCGATTGGCTGGAGCTGCTGGTCCAGGTTCTCGTCGCGGCGGCCGGGGTCGCCCTGGTGGCCGCGCTGGTGGACCGCCGCCGCACCCCGCTGCTGGGCCGTCGCCGGTCCGGCATCCTGCGCTGATTCCAGCCCCGCGAGACGGCTGTCGACGATGTTCGTCGGCAGCCGTTCTCATGTCGCCCCGATGTCAGGACTGCAGCGTGCGCAACACCGCGTCGAGCTTGTCGTAACCCTCGGTCATCCCGCCCTCCATCCCCGAGGACAACAGGGCATCGCGGGCCTCGGTGTTCGGGCAGATCGACCGGCCGCGCAGCCGCGACCGACCGTCGCCGAGGTCGTCGAACCACAGGTACTCGATGTTGACCATGTCGGGTGCGCCCTCGAATTCGAAGGTCTGCAGGATGAATTCGTTCTCGCGCACGGTGTGGAAGGTGCCGTTGAACGCGTAGGTGCCGCCGGCGTCGCGGTGCGAGTAGCGGTACCCGCCGTGGCTGCGGAACTCCCACTCACTGATCTCCATCTCCAGCCCGTGCGGACCCAGCCACTGCGCGAGCAGCTCGGGTTCGGCATGCGCGCGGTACAGGGCCTCGACCGGCGCATCGAAGTCGCGGGTGAACTCCATGGCCAGGGTGTCCACCGGCGCGGTGAGGTCGAGTGCTTTCGTCATGGTGTCTCCTTGTCGGTGAGTGCGGCCAGCAGGGTGTCCAGCCGGCGGTAGTTGCGTTCGGCGACCAATCGGTACGTGTCGATCCATTCGGTGAGTTGTTCCAGTGCGGCGGCGTCCAGGTGCACCGGCCGACGCTGGGCGTCCCGGCTGCGGGTGACCAGTCCGGCCTTCTCGAGTACTCCGATGTGCTTGGACACCGCCTGTTTGGTGATGTCGAACGGAGCGGCCAGCTCGTTGACCGTGGCCGGTCCGCGGGCCAGGCGCGCCACCATGGCGCCCCGGACGGGATCGGCCAGCGCCAGGAACGCGCGGTCCAGGTCGTCGTCGAGCGCCCCCATTGTCAACCTTTCAGTTGTGCAACCAATTGGTTGACTACAACGGTACGGTGCGGCGCACCCCGGCGTCAACACCGGTCGTGACGTCAGCGCAGGGCGTCGCCCGGGAAACCCAGGCAGGGGTGCACCTCGAAGGTGAACACCCCCGCCTGCACACCGGGGTCACCGTTCATGATCTCGACGGTCTCCTCCACCGAGGCCGCGAACACCCCGACGCCACATACCTCGGAATCGTCCACGACCGGCAGCACGATCAGGAGCCTGCCCTCGTCGCGCAGCCCGAAGTTGCGCCGGCCGTGCTCCCACACGAGCTGCGGGGCCTCGGCGTCCGCCGCATTCGGCCCGTCCTTGAGCAACATCAGACTGTAGGTCTTGGCGGTATCGAGCATCGCCTTCATCTCGTCATCGCCGAACGTCGTCATCCGCGTTTCCTCCGAAGGATGGCCCGCAACTTCTCCAGCCGGGTCGAGATCTCCCGCTCGGCGCCGTAACCGGTGGGGTGGTAATAGTCCACACCCACCAGCTCATCGGGTGGATATTGTTGCGCCGCAACGCCACCCGGCGCATCGTGGGCGTACTTGTAGCCCACCGCGTTGCCGAGCTTCTGCGCCCCCGAGTAGTGCCCGTCGCGCAGATGCGGTGGCACCAGTCCGGCCTTGCCGGCCCGGATGTCCCCCATCGCCGCGCCGATGGCCAGCGTCACCGCATTGGACTTCGGTGCGGTGGCCAGGTGCACGGTGGCGTGCGCCAGCGTCAGCTGACCCTCGGGCATCCCGATCAGGGCCACGGTCTGCGCCGCCGCGACCGCGATCGGCAGCGCCGTCGGATCGGCCATGCCGATGTCCTCGCTGGCCAGGATCATCAGTCGGCGGGCAATGAAGCGTGGGTCCTCCCCCGCGGTCAGCATCCGGGCCAGATAGTGCAGCGCGGCGTCCACATCGGAGCCGCGCACGGATTTGATGAAGGCACTGATGACGTCATAGTGCTGGTCACCGTCACGGTCGTAGCGCACCGCGGCCTGGTCCAGCGACTGTTCCACCACATCCACGGTGATCCGGTCGCCGGCCTCGGCGGCCACCTCCAACGCCGTCAAGGCGCGGCGGGCATCCCCGGCGGACAGTTTGACCAGCAACTCCAGCGCATCCTCGTCGAGTGCGACCTTGCCGGCCAGTCCGCGCTCGTCGGTGGCCGCCCGCTGCAATACCGTGCGGATGTCGTCGGCGCCCAGCGGTTGCAACTGCAGGATCAGCGATCGCGACAGCAGCGGGGCAACCACCGAGAAGGACGGGTTTTCGGTGGTCGCCGCCACCAGCAGCACCACCCGGTTCTCCACCGCCGCCAGCAGCGCGTCCTGCTGGGTCTTGGAGAACCGGTGCACCTCGTCGATGAACAGCACGGTCTGCTGTCCGCGGATCGCGGCGCGGCGGGCCTCCTCGATGACGGCGCGCACCTCCTTGACCCCGGCGGACAGCGCCGACAACGCCTCGAACCGACGGCCGGTCGCCCCGGAGATCAGCGAGGCCAGCGTGGTCTTACCGGTACCGGGCGGGCCGTAGAGGATGACGCTGGCCGCGCCGGATCCCTCGACCAGGCGCCGCAGCGGCGACCCCGGTTTGAGCAGGTGCTGTTGACCCACCACATCGTCGAGGGTGGCCGGACGCATCCGGACGGCCAGCGGGCTGGCGGTCGCGGGCAGCGCATCGCCCGGGGAGGGATCCCCGGGCATGTCGAACAGACTGTCGGCCACCCTGCAACGCTATGCGGTCACGAAGTCGATCAGCTCCTCGACCCGCCCGATCAGGGCCGGTTCCAGATCGTTCCAGTCCCGCACCCGCCCGCGGATGCGCTGCCAGGCCCCGGCGATATCGGCCTGGCTGGCATGCGGCCAGCCCAGCGCCTCGCAGATGCCGTGCTTCCAGTCCGTTCCGCGCGGGATGACCGGCCACTGCCGCAGACCCAACCGTTCTGGTTTGACGGCCTGCCAGATGTCGATATAGGGGTGCCCCACGACCAGCACATGCTCCGCCGAGCCGGCCTTCATGGCGTCGGCCGCGATCCTGGACTCCTTGGATCCGGCCACCAGGTGGTCGACCAGCACGCCGAGCTTGCGTCCCGGCCCCGGCCGGAAATCGGCGACGATGCCGGCCAGGTCATCCACGCCGCCCAGGTATTCGACGACGACCCCCTCGATCCGCAGATCCGCACCCCACACCTGTTCGACGAGTTCGGCATCGTGGCGGCCCTCCACGTAGATCCGGCTGGCCAGCGCGACCCGTGCCTTGGCACCGGTCACCGCCACCGACCCCGATGCGGTGCGGGCGGCAACCTTGGCGACCTTGGGCACGGTCAGGATGACCGGCTTGCCCTCCACCAGGAAGCCCGGACCGAGCGGAAACGAGCGCACCCGCCCCGCGCGGTCCTCCAGCTCCACCCGGTTGTTCGCGGTGCGCACCACCGCGCCGACGAACCCGCTGGACGGGTCCTCGACCACCAGGCCCCGCTCCGCCGGGTGTTCCACCGAGCGAACACGTTTCGGCGTGTGCGGGTTTCGGGACAGGATGTCGGAGCCGTATCGATCAGTCACGCGGGCGATCCTAGGAACGGCGCCGACCGAGGGGGTGCTGCGACATGCCGCCGTCACAGCATCGAGATGTGCGCTTGACTTGAAGCGCTTCAAGTTCGGCAGAGTGGTGCCATGACCACCGAACTCGCCGAGGATCTGACCATCCAGCAGGTGGCGCGGCGCACCGGACTCAACGAATCGGCACTGCGCTACTACGAGCGCATCGGGTTGATCGAACCGGTGCCCCGCGATCAGAGCAGCGGCCACCGCCGGTTCCCACCCGACCTGGTCGCCGCCGTCGAGTCGCTGGCCTGCCTGCGCGGCACCGGGATGTCGGTGCAGGACATGCGGCGCTATGTGGACCTGATGCAGCGCGGGCCCGATGCGGCCGCCGAGCAACAGCGGCTGTTCGCCGAACACGAACGACGCCTCGGCGAGCAGATCGCACGGCTGGAGCTACGCCGGCGATACGTGGCGGCCAAGGCCCGGATGTGGGGTGCCCGCGCCGACGGCGACACCGCGGCCGAGCAGCAGATCATCCCCACCGTCATCGAACTGGGTGACCGATTGCTGGAACAGGAGGGCGCACATGAGCGCTGAGACCGTGCTCGTCACCGGAGGATCCGGATTCATCGCCACCCACACCATCGCGCAACTGCTGGCCGCGGGCCGCCCGGTGCGCACGACGGTCCGCTCCGCCGCACGGCGCGCCGGGCTCACCGACGCACTGGCCGGTGCCGGTGTGGACACCACCGCACTGAGCTTTGCGATCGCCGATCTGGGTGCCGACGACGGCTGGGACGATGCCGTCCGCGGTGTACCCCAGGTGCTGCACATGGCCTCACCGTTCCCGCCGCAGCAGCCCGCCGATCCCCAGGAGCTGATCGGGCCTGCCCGCGACGGAACGTTGCGGGTGCTGCGCGCCGCCGCCCGCCATGATGTGCGCCGGGTGGTGGTGACATCGTCGTTCGCTGCCGTCGGATACAGCCCGAAACCGTCGGGACCCTTCGACGAGACCGATTGGACCGACCCGGACGATGACAACACCCCGTATGTCCGTTCCAAGACGCTGGCCGAACGAGCCGCCTGGGACTTCGCCGCCGCCCACCCCGACGGCCCGGAGCTGACCGTCGTCAACCCGGTCGGCGTGTTCGGACCGGCGCTCGGGCCGAGTTTGTCGAGCTCGGTGGGCATCATCGCGCTCTTGTTACGCGGTCAACCGTCACCACTGCCGCGGGCGTCGTTCTCGGTGGTCGATGTGCGCGACGTGGCGGATCTGCACATCCGCGCGATGCGCAGCCCGGCAGCCGCCGGCCAGCGCTATCTGGCCGTCGCCGGCGCGCCGGTGACCCTGCCGCAGATCGCCGCGATCCTGCGCGAGCGCCTCGGCGCCGACGCCGAGGCGGTCCCGGTGCGCGATGCCGATGACGACGAGATCCGCGCGCTGGCCGCACATCGGCCGGAGCTGGCCGCCTTCGTCGACCTGTTGGGCACCCCGCGCGCGGTGTCCAATGCCAAGGCCGTCGCGCAGCTGGGCTGGCGCCCCCGCCCGGCTGCCGAGGCGGTGACGGCGACGGCCCGCAGTCTGCTAACCGCCGACCGCCGCGAGCTTCTCGGGTGACGAGGTGATCTCGTCGATCACGGTGTGGATGAACCGCATCTTCTCCAGCACCGCCGGCGGCAGCACGAACGGGTACAGGTCATCGCGGCCCATCGAGCGGTTGACCATGTTCAGGGCCCAGGTCAACGGCAGCCACATCTCGATGATCGTGTCGAAACCGCTGGGCCCCAGCACCCTTCGGTCGAAGGTGGCCCCGGCCGGTGCGAGACCGAACGCGGCCGATGTGTCCAGGGTGTCCCGGATGTGCAGGTAGTGGGCGAAGGTCTCGGCCCAGTCCTCGGCCGGGTGCATGGTGGCGTAGGACGATACGAACTCTTCCTTCCAGCCCTCCGGGGCACCCTCGCTGTAGTGCCGGTCCAGCGCGACCTGATAGTCCAGGTCGGGATCGCCGAACAACTCGTTGAACTGCTCGAGATACTCCGGCATCGGACTGACCAGCCGGTAGAAGTAGTAGTGCCCGATCTCGTGCCGGAAGTGGCCGAGCAGCGTGCGGTAGGGCTCCTCCATCGACACCCGCAACTGCTCGCGGTGCACGTCATCGCCCTCGGCCAGGTCGAGGGTGATCACACCGTTGGCGTGCCCGGTGAAGACCTTCTCGAACTCACTGGAGAGCAGATCGAAGGCCAGCCCGTACTCGGGATCCTCCTCGCGGCTGACCACCGGCAGTTTCAGTTCGGTCAACTCGGCGATCAGCCGCCGCTTGGAGCGTTCGGCGGCGGCGAACGCCGCCATCGCCGCGGTGTCGGTATCGGCGGGCCGGGTCCGGGTCAACGAGCACGAGGCGCACAGGCCATCCCCGTCGCCCACCCTGACCAGCCAGTTGCATTCGGCGGCATAGAGATTGGCACACAGCTCGTAGGTCTTCTCATCGACGGCGCCGGCGTGGTCGCTCTCCTCGGAGCTTGCGATGACCAGCAGCGCCATATCGTCGAGCGAGAAGCCCAACGCAGACCCACAGGACAGGCACTTCGAATTCTCGAAAGCCAGTCGTTGACCACAGTTCGGGCAGTTGAAGTCCCGCATTCTTGTTCTCCCTGATTCGCACGGCCGCTAGCAGGTGCCCGTTGCGGCCCGCGCCCAAACCTCGGATGGCTCAGTTCGGCGCAACGTCGACCGAGACCTCGATGACGCTACGCTCCGATTCGGTGTAGATGATCCCGCGCAGGGGCGGCACATCGGCGTAATCGCGCCCGAATCCCACCACGATGTACCGCTCGTCGACCATCTGGTCGTTGGTGGGGTCCAGGCCCAGCCAGTGGTTCTGTGGCGTCCACACCGAGGCCCAGGCGTGGGTCGCGTCGACGCCGACCATCCGCTCCTTGCCCGGCGGCGGATCCGTGGCCAGGTACCCGGACACATAGCTGGCCGCCAACCCGTTGGCGCGCAGACAGGCGATGGCCAGTCGGGCGAAGTCCTGACACACGCCCTCCCGGGCCGCGAGTACCTCGGCGACCCCGGTGGAGATGGTCGTCGAACCGGACCGGTAGGTGAAATCGGCGAAGATGCGCGCGTTGAGGTCGCGCAGTACCTCGATCAACGGTCGCCCCGGGACGAAACTCGGTGCCGCATAGGCGCGCACCTCATCGGTGATTTCCGGCGGGGCGAGGTCGAGGGTGAACTCGCAGGCCAGCGCACCGTCCGGGCCGACCGGCCGGGAGATCTCCCACGGGGCGCGCGCAGCTGCACCGTCGTAGAGCTCGGACCCCGGCGGATCGACCTCCACCACCGAACGACTGGTGACGCTGAGCATGCGGTGCCGCTCGGTGACGTGGAAGTAGGAACTCAGATTGCCGTAGCCGTCGCGGCTGGTCGACCGGTCCGATGCCTCGGGTTCGATCACCAACTCGTGGGACAGCCTGCGCTGGCCCGCCGATTCCCGCGGGGTCAGGAATCCGCGGCCGTAGGAGCTGGTGACGTCGGCGGAGTACCGGTAGGTGGTCCGATGGGTGATCTCATAGCTGCGGGTCACGGCAGCAACCTCCGCTCATCGGGTCCCCACAGCGGCTGCATGCCGGTGGGCAGCGACAGGTGGGCGGCGGTGATCAGGTTCGACAGCTCGCGCAGGTCGGCGTGCAACCCGTCGAGCAGGTCGGTCAGTTCCCGCCGGATGCCGTCCGACCCGACGATCTCCAGATCGTCGGGATCGACCCGGCGCAGCCGGGCGGTGATCTCGTCGGCCAACCGTTCCGGGCGCGACGAGCCCGATGCGGACGGCAGCCGGCGCAACCCCTGGTGCAACCGGTCGAACTGGTACACCAACGACCGCGGATTCTCGGCGTCGAACAGCACCAGGTCCGCCACCGCCGAGATGCTCACCTTGCCCAGCATCCGGCGCCGGTAGATGACCGACGACTCACAGGCCACCAACATGGACTCGGTGACGGTCTGCTCGGCGCCCGGCCGGCGCGCCGTCGTCACCGTGGCGCGCAGCAGCGCGGTCAACCCCAGTCCCCGCTCGATGCGTTTACCGATGTCCATCATCGTCCAGCCAATGTCCTGCACCATCGACTCGGCGGCCATCCCCGACAGCGCCAGCATGCCGGCCAGGGTCTGGGTGTGCGCGGTCAACAGATAGGCGTCGCCGGCCGCCTGCGACTCGGGTTGGCCGGCCCGCGACCCGACCGCCCGCTCGACGGCGGCCAGCACCATCCAGGTGTCGTTGGACATCTGGTCGCGCACACCGCGGGCAGCCATCCCCAGCCGTTCGACCGATTGCGCCAGCGAGCCGGGCCGGCGCCGGTCGGCGGTCAGTGACCACAGGGTGCTCGGCGCTGTCGCAATGGCCTCCAGGTCATCGCTGCCCACCGCGGTGTCGGTGCCGGTGATCGCCCCGATGGCGTCCAGCAGTACGGGCACACACTGACTTTCGACCATGTCCTGGCGGTAGCGGAACTCGTGGTAGCGCTCCCGGGTGACGGTCAGCAGCCGGGCCATGTTCTCGGCGCGTTCGGCGTACCGGCCCAGCCAGAACAGATCCGACAGCACACGCGGCGAGCTGACGGCCGCGGTAGCCGACCGGGTCACGGCCGGAGCCGCCCCGACGGCGAGCTCCAGCGGGGCCAGGTCCACCGCCGGCGTCGGCACCGCCTGGGCGCGATCCGGCGTGCGGATCCAGACATCCTTGGCCGCAACGGTGTCCAGCGTGTAGGCGGCATTACCGGGCGCCGGCAGGAACCCCAGGCCACCGGTCATCGGCGCGTACCCGCCGCGCTGGGCCACCGTGAACAGCCGCATGCCGACATCGGCCGCCGACACCCCGCCGGGCAGGAAATCGGTGGGGGCCGAGGAGAATTGCGGCAGTTCCTGGCCGACCCATTGCCACGGGGCGGCGCCGATGCGGGCCGCCAACTCCGCCCGCGCCGACACCGACAGCGCGGGCCCGACGATCGTCGTGCCACCGGTGACCGGTTTGATCAACAGCCCCGACAGGTGCGCCAGCAGATGCGAACGCTCCACATCGATGCCGCCCCAGTACATCTGCGGGGACGCCAACTCCGGCGTCTCGCCCACCAGCAGGTCGGTCAGCTCCGGCAGGAAGCGTTGCAGGCCGGGGCTTTCCAGGATCCCGGACCCGAGCGTGTTGACCACCGTGGCCGCTCCGCGGCGCAGCACCTCGACCAGACCGACGACGCCGAGCCGGGAATCGGCGCGCAGCTCCAGCGGGTCGACGTAGTCGGCGTCGACCCGGCGCAGCACCACGTCGACACGTTTCAGGGTGCCCAGCGAGCGCATCCACAATCGGCCGTCGCGCACCACCAGATCGGCGCTCTCGACCAATGGGAAACCCAGCACGCTGGCCAGGTAGGCCTGGTCGAAGGCCGTCTCGGAATGGGTGCCCGGGCTCAGCACCACCACCACCGGCTCCTCGGCGGTCTCGGGCGCGGCATCGATGAGCGCCAACCGCAGCGTCTGCGCCCACGGTGAGGCCGGTCGCGGGGCGATGCGTTCGTACAGGTCGGGGGCGGCATGCGCGATGACGCGGCGGCCGGCCAGTGCGTACCCGGCACCCGACGGTGCCTGGGTCCAGTCCGCGTTCACCCGGAAGGCACCGTCGGCGGCCCGGCTGACATCGCAGCCGTGCAGGAACAGCTGATGCCGACCCGGCACCACGATGCCGTGCGCGGCACGCACGTAGGCGGGGTGGGCGAACAGCAGCTGCGGGGGCAACACCCCGCTGGTGAGGCTGCGACGCGCGCCGTACAGATCGGTCAGCACGGCGTCGAGCAGCCGGGAACGTTGCACCAGACCGGCTTCCAGGATGTCCCAGTCGGCGCTGGAGATCAGCAGCGGCAGGGCATCCAGGTGCCAGGGCTCGGCGACACCGGTCTCGTGGGCGGTGCCGTCGGCAGGGGTGCGGTGGTCGTAACGGACATAGGTGATGCCGTCGTCGTCGACGAGACTGCGCACCGTCTCGCGCAGCCGGTTCAGCCCGTCGCGGCCCCGGTCGCCGACGCATTCGGCCAGCTCGTGCCAGGCCGGCCGGACATCGCCCGCGGCGTCGACGAACTCGTCGTAGCCGTTGCCGACCGTGCCGCGGACGTCGAACAACGCCTGCTGGGCGCGGCGACTCCGGTACCCGGAGAGCACGTCCTCGGCGCGTGCCGTCATGTCTGTACGTACAACCATCACCGCAGAACGGTACGCACCCGGCGCAGATCCAATATCCCGGGCGCGCCCATATCGGTGGATTGGCGGGCCTGCTTCTCGGCCAGATCGGCCAGATCGACCCGGCCGGGCGTGAACCCGGTCGCCTCGAACCGTCGGCCGCGGCGCGACTCGGCCTCCACCGCGTTGACCGGCGGGGTGTCATAGGAGCGGCCGCCGGGGTGCGCGACGTGGTAGGTACAGCCACCCCGGGAGACACCGGTGGCGGCGTCGACGAGTTCGAACCGCAGCGGCCCGTCGACCGTGATGGTGGGGTGCAGCGCACTGGGCGGCTGCCAGGCGCGGTAGCGCACCCCACCCACCTGGATGTCGGTCTTGTCGGTAGCCAGCAGCGGAACGGGGTGCCCGTTGACAGTGACGATGTAGCGGTTGCGGTCGGCGCCGACCAGCCGGACCTGGACACGTTCCACCGAGGAGTCCACGTAACGCGCGGTGCCGCCCGCGGTCGCCTCCTCACCGAGCACATTCCACGGCTCGATCGCACCGCGCAGCTCGATCTCCACCCCGTCGAACACGGCGGTGCCGATCCGCGGGAACCGGAACTCGGTGAACGGGTCCAACCAGCTGGTGTCGAAGTCGATACCGTGCTCGCGCAGATCGGCCGCCACGGCGGCGATATCCTGGATCAGGAAGTGCGGCAGCAGGTATCGACCGTGCAGGTTGGCTCCGTGCCGGATCAACGGGGCGCGCAGCGGTTCATCCCAGAACCGCGCGACCAGGGCGCGCACCAGCAGTGACTGCACCATCGCCATCTGGTGGTGCGGCGGCATCTCGAATCCGCGGAGCTCCAGCAGCCCCAGCCGGCCCCGCGGACTGTCCGGGCTGTAGAGCTTGTCGATGCAGAATTCGGCGCGGTGGGTGTTGCCGGTGATGTCGGTGAGCAGATGCCGCAGGGCCCGGTCGGTGACCCAGGGCTGTGCCGCGCCGATCCGTGCCAGCCGGTCGATCTCGGCGAAGGCGATCTCCAGCTCGTAGAGCGCTTCGGTGCGCCCCTCGTCGACGCGCGGGGCCTGTGAGGTGGTGCCGATGAAGCGACCGGCGAACAGGTAGGACAGCGACGGGTGGCGCTGCCAGTAGGTCAGTAGCGACACCAGCAGGTCGGGCCTGCGCAGCAGCGGTGAGTCGGCCGGGGTGATGCCGCCCAGGGTGATGTGGTTGCCCCCGCCCGTCCCGCCGTGGCTGCCGTCGTAGTCGAACTGCTCGGTGGACAGCCGCGCCAGCCGCGCCTGGGCGTAGAGCGTCTCCAGTTGCGCCCGCTGTTCGGCGAAACTGGCCGTCGGAGCGACGTTCACCTCGATCACGCCGGGGTCCGGGGTGACCGTCATCGAGGTGAGCCTGCTGTCGTGCGGCGGACCGTATCCCTCGACGACGACCGGGGTGCCGATGGCCGCGGCGGCCGCCTCCACCCGGGACACCAGGTCGACGAAGGCCTCCAGCGTGTCGGTGGGCGGCAGGAACACATACAGCAGTCCGTCGCGGATCTCGGCGACGAGCGCGGTCGGCGGTGCGTCCTCGGCGTCCTGCACCTCGGCCTGCGCCTGCCGGGCGGGTCCGGAGGCCAGGGTGCCGTGCTGGGTCAGCGGATCCGACTCGTAGGTGGGCGGCGGGGCGTGCCAGCTGATCGAGTTCAACGGCAACCGCAGGCCGGCCGGGGAATCGCCCTCCAGCAGCACGATCCGGCCGCGCCGCAGCGTCCAGTCGGCGCTGGCCCACCCCGAATCGTCGTCGCGGCGGTGCAGCGGCAGCACATGGGCAGCCGGTTCGACGACGGGCTCGTCGAGCCGGGCCAACAGCGCCGCCCGCTGTCGGACACCATCGGCGGCCAGGTCGTCGGCCGCGGCAACCGGTTCCCCGGCGGGCCGGCGGACCGCGCCGGCCAGCCGACCCAGCGCGTCCTCGAAGGCCGGGCGGACCTGGGTGACCGGCAGGGTCAGCCCGTCGGCGACGGCCGCCAGCAACTCGGCGTCCACCCCGTCGGCGACGGGCGGGGCTGGATCCACCGCCCAGGGGTCGGCCAGCAGCGCCGGATCATTCCACAGCTGCTCCCCGTCGGTACGCCAGAAGAGCCCGATCTGCCAGCGCGGCAACGGTTCCCCCGGATACCACTTGCCCTGGCTGCGCTGTACCAGACCATGCGGCGCCCACACCTGGCGCAGCCGCTCGACCAACACCGAGGCCCGCTCGCGCTTGTGTGGACCGTCGGCCGCGGTCGTCCACTCCGGGTCGGTCTGATTGTCGACGGACACGAACGTCGGTTCGCCGCCGACGGTCAGGCGCACGTCGCCGGCGGCCAGCCGGGCGTCGACCTGTGCACCGAGGGTGTTGATCGCCGTCCAGGTCTGCTCGGTGTAGGGCAGTGTGACGCGCGGATCCTCGTGGATACGGGTGACCACATTGCTGAAGTCCAGCGTCGCCTCGGCGCGGCCGGTGGCTCCGGTGATGGGCGCCGCGGACTCCGGGTGTGGGGTCGCCGAGAGCGGGATGTGCCCCTCCCCGGCGAACAGGGCCGAGGTCGGATCCAGGCCTATCCAGCCGGCGCCCGGGATGAAGACCTCGGTCCAGGCATGCAGGTCGGTGAAGTCGGCGGCCGGGCCCGACGGCCCGTCGAGGGCCGCGACATCGGATGCCAGCTGCACCAGGTACCCCGAGACGAACCGGGCGGCCAGGCCGAGCTGTCGCAGGATCGACACCAGCAGCCAGGCCGAGTCCCGGCAGGACCCGATCCGGGAACGCAACGTGACATCCGGTGTCTGCACGCCGGGTTCCATCCGGACGCTGTAGCCGACGTCGGCGCGCACCGCGGCGTTGAGCTTGACCAGGAAGTCGATCGTGCGGGTGCCCTCGCCGACGGCGAAGTCCCGCACCCACTGCTGGACGAGTTCGCCGGGGCCCGAACCGTCTTCACCCTCGTCGACCGGACGGAGATAGGGCTCCAGGTCGGCGAGCAGTTCTCTGGGATAGCGGAACGGGAAATACTCGGCCCACTCCTCGATGAAGAAGTCGAACGGGTTGATGACCTTCAGGTCGGCGATCAATCCGACGGTGATGGTCAGGCTGCGGGCTCGATCGGGAAACACCAACCGCGCCAGAAAGTTTCCGAAGGCATCCTGTTGCCAGTTGATGAAATGGTCGGCCGGCTCGACCTGCAGCGAATACGCCTCGATCGGGGTGCGCGAGTGCGGCGCGGGGCGCAGCCGGACCACGTGTGGATGTAACTCCACCAGCCGGTCGAAGGTGTAGCTGGTCCGGTGTTCCAGCGCCACTTTGATGCCCATGCACCGAATCCCACCACAGGATCGGAGCCACCGCAGCGCGGCTTATTCCATGACCGCCGTGAGGTCGAAATCGTAGAAGGCTTCCTTCACCGCTTGCATCAGTGCCTCTTTGGTGTTGGGCGCCCCTGGCTCCCAGGCCGCCACCGAGATGCACACCGCCCCGCCGACCGTCCCGGCCGCCAACAGCATCCGCCCACCCATGCGCTCCAGATCCGTTGCGGTGATGCCCGGCTCGGGAGAATGGGCGACGAAGATGTCCGCCGGTGTCCCATCGGGCCGGTTCACCTGCTCGGGCAGCGGACCGCTGTTGGATGAGCCGATCGGTTTGCCGACCTTGAGGACCAGCTTCTCCAACCGGCGTAACAGGAACTTCGGTGTGTAGGGCGCCAGCGGCAGCGGCGCCAGCATCTGCTCACGGGTGTCGGCCAGCTCGATCAGCGCGGCCTTGATACCGCCGCGGATCGGACCCAGATCCTCAGGGGCCACCTTCGGATCGGCCATCACGGTGATCGTGTTGAGCGCATTGCCGCGGGTGTCCCCCGGCACCCGCTCACTGACCGGTAGCGACAGCATCGCCCGGCCGTCGGCGTCGACACGTCCGGTGATGGCCCCGACACGGGCCGCGATGCCGGCCAGCAGCGCATTGCTGGTGCCGCCGAGGGCTTTGGCGCGGGCGTCCCATTCCGCGGCGTCGACGCGCACCGAGACCGTCGGCAGGTTCACGGGCCCGCCCGAGGTCGCGCGACTGCGCGTCACCGGCACCGCCCTGGCCGATTCGGAGAGCTCGGCGGACTGATCGCGGGCCAGCCGAGCCGCACCGATCACCGCGGCGGGCACCTCACGCACCGCGCGGGCGGTGATCGCCAGATCGCGGCGCAGCGCCGCGCGCCTGGACCGCGCACCGGCCTGCGGATAGTTCAGGTGACGTCCGGTGCCGTCGACGGCGTGGGTGATGGACTCGATGAGCGCCGCGGCGTCGGCCACGGTGTGCGAGACCACCAGGGTGACCACGGATCCGCCCTCGGCCAGCGGTTGCACCCCCAGATGCCAGGGCGGTCCGTGTTCGGGATCCACCGGCACCGCGGCGCGTTCCTCGACGTACTCCCACACCTCGCCGCGATGCCGTTCGACCGCCGAGATGTCGATGCCCGCCGAATCACCGCAGGACACCCAGTGGTGACGACCGAGCGGAACCGACGAGCGTTCCAGGCGGCGGCCGAGCAGACCGTCGGCCAGGTTGCGCTGGAAGCGTCGCAGGCCGTCCATGTCGACGCCGCGTTCGTAGATCCAGATGTACTGGATGACCGGCCCGCGGCCCAGCGCGCGCAGCGCCAGATAGGAACCCTGATCCATATAGGCCAGCGTGTTGTCGGCTGGGTGGTTCATACGCCCCAGGGCCCTTTCTCGCCACGGTCTGTCGTCGGCACGTGTGGGCCCCCCTGCACGCACCGACGCTGAGCGGGCCCTCAGCAGGTTGCTGCTGACCCGGGCGAAATTTTAACGGATAGGTCAATATTTCGGGCGAAGATGCCCCGGGTCGTCAGACCGTACCCCGAAACCGCACACCGCGGGCTGTTACGTCACGGCGTCCGCGTCGTCGTGTCGGCGTGGGACCAATCGCATGCCCAGTTCGTCGAACGGAACCGAATGACCCTTGTCGCAGACGATTTCGACATGCGCGTCGGCACCACAGCCGCGATGCCCCAACCGCAGCCTGCCGTTGTTCGGCAGATGGGTGCGACCCCACTCGAACATCGCCCAGACCACCGGGGTGAAATCGACACCGGCCTGGGTCAGCACGTATTCGTGCCGGGTTCGCTGCCCGGGCTCCCGGTAGGGGCGCTTGCTCAGCAACCCCGCCGCCACCAACTCCCCCAGCCTGGCCGAGGTGGCCGCCTTGGTCAGACCGACCCGACGGGCGAAATCGTCGAATCGGGTGGTGCCGTAGTAGGCCTCCCGCATGATCAACATCGTCGACTTCTGCCCGGCGAGCGACATCGTCTTCTCGATCGGGCATTCACCGATGGCCGACCACGCATCGCGGTCACCGAGCGGACCCTCCAGAACTGTCATGTACATCACCCTAGGCGCTGGGTTGTTAGAACCATACTCAGGTGTTACATCTGAGTATAGGAAGCAGTACTCAGCGGTGAGTGAGCAGGAGGAGACATGTCCGGATACTCGGATCGCGACGCGGTCATCGTCGGTGCGGTGCGCACCCCGGTCGGCAAGGGCAAGCCGGGCGGCGCACTACACGGGGTACTCCCCGCGGATCTGTTGGCGCACAGCCTGCGCGAACTCATCACCCGCACCGGGGTCGACCCCGCGCTGGTCGACGATGTCATCGCCGGCGCCGTCACCCAGGTCGGCGACCAGGCCGTCAACATCGCCCGCAACGCCCTGCTCGGTGCGGGATTTCCGGAGTCGGTGCCCGGCACCACGGTGGACCGGCAGTGCGGCAGCAGCCAGCAGGCCATCAGCTTCGCCGCCCAGGGTGTGCTGGCCGGCGCCTACGACATCGTGATCGCCGCAGGCGTGGAATCCATGTCGCGGGTGCCGATGGGCTCCTCGGTCCTGCCCGGCAGCGACCCGTTCGGCCACGACATGGCCGCCCGCTACCCCGAAGGGCTTGTGCCGCAGGGTATCAGCGCGGAACTGATCGCCGCGAAATGGCAGCTCTCACGCACCCAGCTCGACGAGTTCTCCGCGGCCAGCCACGAGAAGGCCGCCCGGGCGACCAAGGACGGGTCCTTCGACAACGAACTGGCCCCGATCGCCGGGCTGCACTCCGATGAGATCATCCGCCCCGGCACCAGCGTGCAGACGCTGGCCGGTCTGCGGCCGGCGTTCTTCACCGAGGCGTACGCGGCCCGCTTCCCGCAGATCTCCTGGGAGATCACCCCGGGCAACTCGTCACCGCTGTCCGACGGCAGTGCCGCGGTGATGATCACCAGCGGTGCCACCGCACGGCGACTCGGGCTCACGCCGCTGGCCCGCATCCACACCGCGGTCGTCGTCGGGTCCGACCCGCTCTACATGCTGACCGGCGTCATCCCGGCCACCGAGAAGGTGCTGCACAAGGCCGGCCTGGCCATCTCGGATATCGACCTGTTCGAGGTCAACGAGGCGTTCGCGCCGGTCGTGCTCAGCTGGGCGGCCGACACCGGAGCCGACCTGGCGAAGGTGAACGTCAACGGTGGCGCGATCGCCATCGGGCACCCGCTCGGCGCCAGCGGCGCGCGCATCATGACCACCCTGGTCAACGCGCTGGGACAGCGGGGCGGACGCTACGGCCTACAGACGATGTGTGAGGGCGGCGGCATGGCCAACGCCACCATCATCGAACGGCTCTGAACTCTGACGGCGGACGTTCACCATTCGACCTCCGGCGTCAGCCCGAAGTCGGCGAAGGCCGTTGTGACGGCCTCGGCCAGGGCCGGCGCCGAATTGGGTCCGCCGACCTTCCACGACGCGATACTGATGGCGGCGGTTCCGTTGGTGATCGTCACGCCGAGCGCCAGATGCCCGCCGCGGCGGGCGAAGGCCGCCTCGGTGACCCCGTTCTCGATCATCCGGCCGATGAAGAAATCCGCCTCGTTACCGTCGATCCGGCTCAGCGACGGCGGCATCTCACCGGCATTCGAGCAGCCGATCGGCAGGCCCTCCTGCAACACCGCCTTCTCGACGGTGGCCATCAGGAACTTCGGCACGAACGGGATCAGCGGGAGCGGGGCCATCATCGCCTCGCGGGTGGCCTGCATCTCGACCAGGGCGTCCTTGACCGCCTTGCGCAGCGGTCCGAGATCGGCGACCACGGTTTTCGGGTCCACCGTCACGGTGATGACGTTGAGCGCATTGCCGCGGGTGTCACCCTCGGTCCGCTCGCTCACCGGGAAGGTCAGCATCACATTCCCGTCGGCGTCGACGCGGCCCAACTCCAGGCCCAGCCGAGCCGCCAGCGCGGCGACCATCGCGTTGCGGGTGCCGCCGAGCGCGGCGACCCGCTCGTCGAACGTCGCCACGTCGATGCTCGCGGCGACCATCGGCACCGTCACCGGTTCGGTGGATCCCGCGGACGCGGGTACCCGCCGCCTGGGCGGTCTGGGCTTGCCGGCGCTCTGCTGCTTATGCAGGCGCGCGGTCCCGGCCAGCGCCGCCGGTATCCCCAGCAGCTCACGGGCCGTGGTGCGCAGGTCGGCGCGCAACGCCTGCCCTCGGGTCCGCGTCCCGGACGCCGGGTATCCGAGCCCCCAATCGGTACCGTCGACCGCGGAGACGATCGACAGGGTCGAGGCGGCACCGTCGGCGATGGTGTGCGAGAACACCAGCGATACCGCGGCGCCGCCGCCGACCAGCGGTTGCACCGACAGATGCCAGGCCGGCCCGGTCTCGGGATCGACCGGTACCTTCGCGCGTTCGTCGGCCCAGTTCCAGACCTCGGCGCGGGTGCGTTCGGTTGCCGCCACGGTGATCCCGTCAGGCCCGGGCCAGGACACCCAGCGGTGCCTGCCGAACGGCAACGGCGAACGTTCGATCCGCCTGCCCAGCAGGGTGCGCCCGAGATTGCGCTGGAAACGCCGTAACCCGTCCATGTCGACGCCACGCTCGTAGATCCACACCGACTGGCCGACCGGTCCGCGTCGCAGCGCCCGGAGCGCGACATAGGACGCGTGGTCCATGTAGTCGACCGTGTTCGATTCCGACGTGCCCACCACAACCCCCATCCGGTGACGTATCGGGGGTGAGAGTACGGCCGGCTACCCGTCGGCGCGCGTCTTTGGCAAAGACAGCGCCCGGGCCGGCGGCCGCGCTACGTGCGTACGAGCTCGAAAAGCGGTATCGCCCGCGACGTCTTGGCCTGGTACTCGGCGAAGACCGGGGCCCTCTCGACGATCTTCGGATACGTCGCGTCCCGCTCGTCGTCGGGCAGTTCCCGGGCGGTGACGTCATAGGCGTCGGTGCCGATCTCGATGTGCGCCTTCGGGTTGGCCCGTAGGTTGTGCACCCAGGCGGGATGCTTCGGCGCACCCGCGTACGAGCCGACGATGAGCACCTTGCCGTCGATCTCCAGGTAGGCCAACGGCGAGAGCCGCGGCTGACCCGACTTCGCACCGACCGTGTGCAGCAGCACCAGGGTGCCGCCCTCGAACGGACCGCCGACCTTGCCCCCGTTGGCCCGGAACTCCTCGACGATCTGGCGGTTGAAATCGTCGAGCGCGGACGCGTCGGCGACCAGTTTGTCCTTGTCGATGTCGTCTGTCATTTCGGGTCCAGCTTCTCCGGCTTGGCGTCTATTCCCGCTTCCTTGCGCTGCAGCGCGGTGATCGGCGCGGGCGCGTCGGTCAGCGGGTCGACACCGCCGCCGGACTTCGGGAACGCGATGACCTCGCGGATCGAGTCGGTCCCGGCCAGCAGCGCCACGATGCGGTCCCAGCCGAAGGCGATGCCGCCGTGCGGCGGGGCACCGAAGGTGAACGCGTCCAACAGGAATCCGAACTTGTCGGCGGCCTCATCGTGGTCGATGCCCATCATCGCGAACACCCGCTCCTGCACGTCGCGGCGGTGGATACGGATCGACCCGCCGCCGATCTCGTTGCCGTTGCAGACGATGTCGTAGGCGTTGGCCAGTGCCGAGCCGGGGTCGGAGTCGAAGGTGTCCACCGAGCCGGGCTGCGGTGCGGTGAAGGCGTGGTGCACGGCGGTCCAGGCGCCCGAGCCCACCGCGACATCGCCGGAGGCGGTGGCGTCATCGGCCGGCTCGAACAGCGGCCAGTCCACCACCCAGGTGAACGCCCACGCCGCGGGATCGATCAGGTCGAGGCGCTTGGCGATCTCGATGCGGGTGGCACCCAGCAGCGCGCGGGCCCCCTTGGGGGAACCTGCGGCGAAGAAGACACAGTCACCGGGCTGGGCGCCGACGTGGGCGGCCAACCCGTCCCGCTCGGCGTCGGAGAGGTTCTTGGCAACCGGACCGCTCAGCGTGCCGTCCTCGCCGATCAATACGTAGGCCAGGCCCTTGTGACCGCGCTGCTTGGCGAACTCCTGCCAGCCGTCCAGCGTGCGACGCGGTTGGCCGGCACCGCCGGTCATCACCACCGCACCGACATACGGCGCCTGGAACACCCGGAAGCTGGTGTCGGCGAAGTACTCCGTGCACTCGACCAGCTCGACACCGAAGCGCAGGTCCGGCTTGTCGGAACCGAACCGCCGCATCGCGTCGGCATAGGTGATCCGCGGCAACGGCACCGGCAGGTCGTAGCCGATCGTCGCCCACACCGCCCGCAGCACCTGCTCGGAGATCGCGATGACGTCATCGGCCTCGACGAAGCTGAGCTCCATGTCGAGCTGGGTGAACTCGGGCTGCCGGTCGGCGCGGAAGTCCTCGTCGCGGTAGCAGCGCGCGATCTGGTAGTAGCGCTCCATGCCCGCGACCATGAGCAGCTGCTTGAACAGCTGGGGGCTCTGCGGCAGCGCATAGAAGCTGCCGGGCTGCAGCCGCGCGGGGACCAGGAAGTCGCGGGCGCCCTCCGGGGTGGACCGGGTCAGCGTCGGGGTCTCGATCTCGACGAAATCGTGCTCGGCCAGCACGCCGCGCGCGGCAGCATTGACCTTGGAGCGCAACCGGATTGCGTTGCCCGGGCCTTCGCGGCGCAGGTCCAGATAGCGGTACTTGAGACGGGCCTCCTCGCCGGCGGTCTCGTCGAGCTGGAACGGCAGCGGTGCACTCTCGCCCAGCACCGTCAGCTCGGTGGCGTTGACCTCGATGTCCCCGGTCGGGATCTCGGCGTTGGCGTTACCCTCCGGCCGCACCTCGACGACCCCGGTGACCGACACGCAGTACTCCGCGCGCAGCCGGTGCGCCTGCTCCAGAACGGTGGCCTCCCGGAACACCACCTGCGACACCCCGGACGCATCGCGCAGGTCGATGAAGATGACGCCACCGTGATCGCGTCGGCGCGCCACCCAGCCCGCCAAGGTCACGGTCTGACCGGCATCGGTGGACCGCAACGAACCGGCGGGGTGACTGCGCAGCACGAAAAACTCCTGATGTCTGGGTGGGGATGACGACTGCTCAGTCTAGATACGCCTCCCTCACCGGGTCGACGCCGTCCCGGTTAAGGTCGGCTGGTGGCGATGTATCCGTGCGAGCGTGTCGACCTGGACTTCATCTCCGATGCGCCGTTCCGCTTCGTCAGCACCGTCGATCTGGCCATCACGCCGGAGCAGGTGTTCGAGGTGCTCTCCGACTCGCAGTCCTGGCCACAGTGGGCCTCGGTGATCACCAAGGTGGTCTGGACCAGCCCGCAGCCGTATGACATCGGCACCACCCGCACCGTCACCATGCGCGGCGGTATCGTCGGTGACGAGGAGTTCCTGGCCTGGGAACCGCACAGCCACATGGCGTTTCGGTTCAATCAGGCATCGACCAAGAGCATCGCCGCTTTCGCCGAGGACTACTGGATCGTGCCCACCGACCGGGGTTGCCACCTGACCTGGGTGATGGCGATGAAACCCAATGGCAGCGCGGCCCGCCTCGGCATGACCGCAGGCCGGCCGGTGATGGCCTGGATGTTCCAGCGCTTCCTGCACAACCTGCGGCGCTACACCGACGCGCGCTACTAGTAGACGCCCTCCCATGCCGCCCGGCGCACCGCATCGGGATCGGCGACGGTGACATCGCGCGCCGACCGGATCACCCTGGTCTGCCGGGTCCGGGTGTCGAAGCGGGGCCACTCGCTGAGTCCGTCGGTGGCGAAGTCCAGCCAGGTGCGCTGCATGCGCCTGCCCACCGATGGTTGCACCCGGCGCCCGAGCGGGTGCAGCTTGCGGCCCAGATATGAGCTGTAACTGTGCTGGATGTGCACGATCTCACTGCCGTGGGTGGCCCCGAGGCCCAGCGCCTTGAGCGTCCAGGTGGTGTGGTCGAACCGGTACATGTGCGTCGGCGCATCCGCACTGTAGGCGTCGACGAAGGCCCAGGTGGGTGCGCCGAACATGGCGTCGGAACCGAAGTCGACCAGCGCCCGGCGGCGTGGAAATCCGGGATAGCCGGCGAGCACCCGGTCGCGGGCATCCGGCGCCCAGCGGGTGAAGAATCCGTCGACCCCGGCGACGGTGGTGGGCAGCATCGGCGGCTTACCCCAGGCGAACATCGAGGCCTCGTGGCTGTTGGTGCCGATGATCAGCGGGACGGGTTCGACCGCGCCACGGCGGGCCGCCTCGATCGGGTGGTGCGGCAGCAGGTCGACCCCGTGGGTCAGCCCGTAGGCCAGCGTCGGGGTGTGCGCGACGCTCGCCAGTTGCAGCGTGCCGGCGGCGCGGCGCAACCGGCGCTGCGGCAGCGCCTTGACCTCGTCGGCCTCGACGCCGAGTTCGGCCAGGAAAGCGTGCGACTGCCGGGCCCGCGACTCCCGGTCGGCGATCAGCGGCAACGCCGGGCTCTGCGCGATGGCCCGGTCGAACAGCCCGGTGGCGGCCGGGCTGGCCAGCAGCGCCAGCACCGAGGTCGCACCGGCCGATTCGCCGAACACCGTCACCTGGTGCGGGTCCCCGCCGAACGCGCCGATGTTCTCCCGGATCCACTGCAGCGCGGCGATCTGGTCGCGCAGGCACAGGTTGTCGTCGAATCCCGGTCCGAGGTCGCCGAGTTCGAAGCCGCCGAAGACACCGAGCCGATAGGTCACGTTGACGACGACGACGTTGCCGTTGGCGGCCAGTCGCGAACCGTTGTACAGCTGCAGTTGGCCCGCGCCGTACACGAACGCGCCGCCGGGGATCCACACCATGACAGGTAGCGACGCCGAGACGTCGGGTGACCAGACGGTCACCGTCAGACAGGCCTCGTCCCGGATCTTCGGGTCGTCGCGGCCGCCGCCGACGAAGGAGCGGCCCTGCGGCGGCAGCGGCCCGTGGTCGATGGCGTCGCGCACACCCGCCCAGGGCTGCAGGGGTTGTGGACCGCGGAACCGCAGATCCCCCACCGGTTGCTCGGCATAGGCGACACCGCGCCACACCCCGACACCGCCCTCGGTGGTTCCGCGTAACAGGCCGTGTGTGGTCGGCACGATCGTCGACAGTTCGGCGACAGAGGGCACCCCCGAATCGTAGTGTGGAAAGCTGAGCCCGGCCTGAACAGGAGACGGCGCCGACACGTCAGATGGGTTGGTGGGGACGATGACCTTCAACGAAGGCATGCAGATCGACACGAGCACCACGTCGAGCAGCGGACGGGGCGGCGGTGGTGGCCGACGCATCGCGGTCGGCGGCGGGATCGGTGGCCTGCTGCTGGTGGTGGTGGCGTTGTTCCTCGGCGTGGACCCGGGCAGCGTGCTGCCGCAGGATCAGGGGGCGGGCATGGACACCCAGGGGGTCTCCTCCCCCGGGTTCGATCTGAGCCAGTGCAAGACCGGTGCCGATGCCAACGAGCTGGCCGAGTGCCGCGTGGTGGCGACCGGTAACTCGCTCGACAGCGTGTGGCCCCAACTCCTGCCCGAGTACACCCGGCCGAAGGTGCACCTGTTCAGCGGCGGGATCGAGACCCAGGGGTGCGGTTTCGCCGACAGCAACGTCGGCCCCTTCTACTGCCCGAATGACCAGACCGCCTACTTCGACGTCAGCTTCTTCGACGTGCTGCGCGATCAATTCGGTTCCAGCGGTGGACCGTTCGCCCAGGAGTACGTGGTGGCCCACGAATTCGGCCACCATGTGCAGAACCTGCTCGGGGTGCTCGGTCGCGCCCAGCAGGACCCGACCGGACCGACCGGTGGCGGCGTGCGTACCGAACTGCAGGCCGACTGCTACGCCGGGGTGTGGGCACACTACGCGGCGATCACCAAACAGGACGGCACCGACGTCCCGTTCCTGGAACCGTTGAGCGACAAGGACATCGCCGATGCGCTGTCGGCGGCCTCGGCGGTGGGCGACGACCGGATCCAGGAGGCGGCCACCGGGCGGGTCAGCCCGGAGTCCTGGACGCACGGCTCCTCCGAGCAGCGACAGCAGTGGTTCACCACCGGTTACCAGACCGGTGACCCGAACAAGTGCGACACCTTCGCGCCCGGCGCCTTGCGGTGAGCGATATCGAACCCGACACGAAGGACTGGACCTGGGTTCTGTCCCGGGCCTGTCCGGACTGCGGTTTCGACCCGGCGCGGGTGCAGCCGACCGGCGTGGCCGGGCGGATCCGTCGCGATGCGGCGGCCTGGGTGACCCGGCTGGCCCAGCCCGGCGTGCGGACCCGTCCGGCGCCGGGAGTGTGGTCCAACCTCGAATACGGTTGCCACATCCGCGATGTGCACCGCATCTTCGACCACCGCGTGCAGCTGATGCTGACCGAGACCGATCCAGAGTTCCCGAACTGGGACCAGGACGCCACGGCCATCGCCGATGACTACGGGTCCCAGGATCCCGCGGTGGTGGCCGGTGAACTCGTCGATGCGGCGACCGTCGTCGCCGACCGCTATGACCAGGTGCCCGAGGACGCCTGGTCGCGGCGCGGGTTACGAAGCAACGGAAGCGAATTCACCGTGGCCACCATCGCCGTCTACCACCTGCACGATATCGTGCACCACGCCTGGGATGTCGCGCGGGAAGTTCCACCGAAGCGGTGACCGCGTGAGCCGGCCGGCCCGGCCTGGTCGCGGGCAGCTACAGCCGGGACTGATGCTTGATGTCGGTGTCGCTGGTGCGCAGCGGACGGATCAGCCCGTCCTGGGTGAACGAGGCCAACAGCTCGCCCTCCTCGGTGTGCACCGTACCCCGCACATAGGACATGCCGGCGCCCACCTGGGTACTCTCGTGCCCGTAGAGCAGCCAGCCCTGCCACTGCACCGGCTCATGGAAACTGACCGAAACGGTCATCGGCGCGGTCGACACCGTCAGATGCGCCTGCGCCGTACCGATACCCTCATGTGCTCGCATGGTCGTCGAAATCCCCAGGTGTCCAGTAAAATACGCAATCAAGGCCTTGGCGAGTTCAGCACGCGCCGGAATGGGATCGTAGTGCAACCAGGCGTGCAGTTCAGGCGGACCGACCTCATCGGGACTGTTGACGTCCACGACGTCGACCAGCCGCACCTGACGGCCGTCCATCGGCATGATGGACGGCTGGGCGTCCTGCGGTCCCACGACCTGCGCCTTGGGCAGGTGATGGCGGATCACGTCGCCGGAGGGCACGTCGGCCAACACGGTGACGGTGATGCAGCGCTTGCCGTTCTGCGATGCGGTGATCACCGCGGTCGCCGTGGAGCGTCCCTCGGAGATGACGTCGATGTCCAACTCGACCGGCGGACCGACCAGCACCACCCTGGCGAACACCGCGTACACCGAGCGCACCGATTTGTCCGGGAAGCGGCGCGCGGCGGCGACGATCGCCTGGGCCAGCACCTGCGTGCCCTCGACCACCTGACGATCGTCGGCGTCGGCAAGCCCGGTCTGCGCGATGAAGCGGTTGTCCCCGTCGGGTTGCGGTTCGAACAGGTCCAGCAGGCCCTGCACCGTCCATTCGACCGGACTGGTCGTCGGCTCCGACGTCGTCATAGGGTCCCTTTCTCCATGTCGGCGAGTCCGCGATGCGCACTCTACGAAAACGGTAACGTCATTCTCACCGCTCGCACAACGGGTCCAGGAGGCAGGGGCATCCATGGCTGACGCCGAGGCGTCCGAATCCCGGCAGGTCCGGTTCATGAAATGCGCGCTGGCCATCCTCGGCGAGACCGGACGCACCGATTTCACCGTGCTGGAGGTGGTCGAGCGCTCCAAGACCTCACTGCGGTCCTTCTACCAGCACTATTCGAGCAAAGACGAATTGCTGCTGGCGCTGGTCGACAAGATCTTGAGCGAGTCGACCGCGCGCTGGCGCGCCGATATCGCGGATCTGGACGCGCTGGCGGCCCTGCGGATGCTGGTCGAGCGGATCAGCGCGCCGGCCGCGTCGAGCAAGCAGGACAGCATCAATCGCGGCCTGACCTTCTTCAACGATCACCTCGCCGAGACGCTGCCGCAGGAGTACGCCAGGGTGCTGGCACCGCTGCACGCCCTCATCAGGGACATCATCACTGCCGGGATCGCCGAGGGTGTGTTCCGCGGCGGGCCGGAGACCGACACCGACACGACGGCGGCACTGATCATGCAGACCGTGCTGGGTGCGCTGCGGCTGCGCACCCTGGGCGCCGAACTCAACGGCACCCCGATCGAGGGCAGGCACATTTTCGAGTTCTGCGCCCGCAGCGTGCTGGCGGATCCTTCGCACCAGCTCTGACGCGTGGTAACGTCATTACCGTCTTGGAGAATCAGCCTCGCAGAAGACGGAAACGCATATGACAAACCCCGAGCAGATGCTGTTCACGTCGACGGCGCAGGCCTTCCTCGAGAAGGAAACGCCGCTGAGCCGCGTACGGGAGATGCAGGCGGCCGGTGTGTCGTTCGACCCCGCCTGGTGGCAGCGTGCCGCCGAACTCGGATGGGCCAGCCTGCTGGTTCCCGAGGAACTCGGCGGGGGAAGCGTGTCCGGAGACGGGGTGGCCGATCTCGCGGTGCTGGCCGAACAGGCCGGACGCAGTGTGGCACCCGGGCCGCTGCACCCGGTCAGCGTGGTGTTGGCCGGGCTGTGCGAGGCTCCCGAGAATCACGAGGACACCATCGAGTCGCTGGTTGCCGGTGAGGCGATCGCCAGCTGGGCGGTGTACGAACCCGGACGGCCGTGGTCACCGCTGCAACCGGGGCTGTCCGCCACCGCCGTCGGGGACGGCTACCGCTTGGACGGGGTGAAGGACCGTGTCGAGGCCGGGGATTCGGCCACCGTGCTGCTGGTCACCGCGGCGGTCGACGGGGTCGCCCGACAGTTCCTGGTGCCCACCGACACCGCCGGGGTGACCATCGAGGCGCAGCAGTCGGTGGACATGGTGCGCCGGTATGCCAGGGTGTCGTTCGACGGCGCCGAGGTACCCGCCACTGCGGTGGTGGGAACGGCTGAGCAGACACCCGCGGTGATCGAACGGCAGCGCCAGGTTGCCCTGGTGCTGCAGTGCGCCGAGATCGTCGGGATCCTGGATTCGGTGTTGGCCATGACCCACCAGTGGCTGTTGGACCGGCACAGTTTCGGCCGGCCGCTGGCGTCCTACCAGGCACTCAAGCATCGCTTCGCCGATATGAAGCTGTGGTTCGAGGCGGCCCGGGCCACCACCGCCGGCGCGGTCGAGGCCGTCGGCAACCGGTCGGAGGACGCGCCGAAATTGGTCAGCGTCGCCAAAGCCTATGTGGCCGAGCGCGCCCCGGTGATGCTGCAGGACTGCGTGCAGTTGCACGGCGGGATCGGCGTCACCTGGGAGCACGATCTGCATCTGTTCCTGCGCCGGGCCACGCTGAACCGGGCGATGTTCGGTTCACCGGAAGATCATCACCGTGCCGTCTTCGAACTGAGCCGGAAGGTTCCCGCATGACCGAGACCGTGACCTCCACCGAGACCGTCGCCGACTTCGGGGCACGGGCGCGCCGCTGGCTGACCGAGAACATGCCGCCCATTGATCCGGAGAACCCGCCGTTCTCGGTGCGCGCCGAACAGCAGTCCTGGGACCGCGCCAAGGAGTTGCAGCGCAAGCTGTACGAGGGTGGGTTCGCCGGGATCTGCTTCCCGCGCGAATACGGCGGTCTGGGTTTGGATTACGCGTATCAGAAGGCGTTCAACGCCGAGTGCCGGTTCTTCGAGATGCCGCTGATCCTGAACACACCGTCGTTCACCATCTGCTCGGCGACCATCCTGGACGTCGGCAGCGAGGAACAGAAGCGCGACCGCATCTCGGCGGCCATCCGCGGGGACGAGATCCTGTGCCAGTTGCTCTCCGAACCCAGCGGCGGGTCCGATCTGGCCGGGGTGATCACCCGGGCCGAGAAGGTCGGCGACAAATGGATCATCAACGGCGCCAAGACCTGGAGCACCAGTGCGTTCGCCGCGGACTACGGGTTGATGCTGGCCCGTACCGACTGGACCGTGCCCAAGCACGAGGGGCTGACGATGTTCCTGGTGCCGCTGAATGCGCCCGGAATAACGATGCGGCGCATCACCGAGGTGAACGGCAACGAGGAGTTCTGCGAGGAGTTCTTCGATGGGCTGGAACTCGGTGACGATGCCGTGGTCGGCGCGGTCAACGACGGCTGGACCGTGGCGTCGCGGCAGCTGCATCACGAGCGGCGCGCGGTCGGCGGCGGGTCCGAGTTCGCCAGTGGCACTGGGGCCGAGAACGCCAGCGAGATGCCGCCGAACCATGTCGCGACCGCCGAGGCGACGGGGCAGGCCGATGATCCGCGGGTGCAGGATCTGGCCGGCCGGGCCCTGGTCCGCCGCATCGTCAAGGATCAGCTGATCGAGCACGTGACGAAGTCCATCGGCAACGGATCGCTGCCGCCCAACGCCGGGACGCTGATCCGGTTGATGCACGCCGAGACCACCGAGCTGGAGATCGACACCGCGCTGGCGATCGCCGGGACCGCCGGCGTGGTCGACGACGGGTCCGGCATGTTGGACATCGGGGTCCGTTACCTGTCGCGCCAGACCGGGTCGCTGGGCGGCGGCACCTCCGAGATGGCCCGCAATGTGATCGGCGAGCGGATCCTGGGATTCCCGCGCGAGCCTGCCGCCGACCGCGGGGTGCCGTTCAATCAGGTGAAACGGAACAAGAGCTAGAGCGCACTCACCGCTGCCCCGACCAGTCCCACACTGGTCGCCACGAACGACAACAGGCTCACCGCCTGGAATCCGCGCGTCCGGGATACCGTGTCGCTGAATGCCATCGGCAGGAACAGCGCCGGGTTCAGCAGGGTGCCCACGATGACGAGCACGGCGATCCAGGTGGTCAAGCCGGGCACCGCCAAGCCCACCGCGATCAGGATGACTCCCATCATGATGAAGTCCAGGTGCGCCTGCATGATCCGGCGTGGGGCCACGATCCCCCACCGCGTGATGAGATCCGGCGCCAACAGATTGCCCGCGACCAACCAGCCCAGCAGTGCCCCGAAGGCCAGTTCGAAGAGTCCCACCTGGACCAATACGCTCATCGCGCCACCGCGTTCCTCTCATACCAGCGTCGGCCGTGCAGCCGCTGGTAATGCCATACCGCCGCCGGGAGGGCGCCGCGCCGGTGCAGCCAGAACCGTTGCGGCGCAACGTACACCGGGTGCTGTCGGCCGAGGCTGATCTCGGCCAGCACCACGCCTTCGCCGTCGGCGCGGGAGCGCCGGGCGAGTATGTTGCCGGCGGCGTCGGTGATCAACGCATTTCCCTCGAAGTGCCCGCGATAGCGCACCGGCAGCCAGGGCATCGGACACTCCAGCTCACCGACATGCGCGGCATGCACCACGGGCGCCCCGATATAGCGGGCGAAATCGGCTGCGGCCCGGTGCGCGGTGGCCGCATTGGACGCTTCCAGACGCTCGAACAGGCGCCGCGGCGGCCACGCCGGAATCGACCACCAGCCCGAGCCGGTCATGGCGAGATCGATTCTGCCCGTGAGCCGGCGAACAGTCTGGGTACGCATCAACTCCCAGCAGACGGCGGCACCCACCTGGTACCCACCGGCGGTCAGCACCCCGTCGTCATTCCCGCCGGTGTAGATGGCGTTCTCCCACATCGTCGGGAGGTCCTTGTCATGCCTGCCGACGATGCCGGTCGCGTCGGCGAGCAGATACGCGTTGCGGATATGGCCGTCGACGTCCCGGCACAGGAATGAACCACCGACCATCGCGCCATGCCGGCGCGCCAGTTCGCAGAGCAGGTCGGCCGCCGGGCCGTCGGCCGGGAGCGCCGCGTCGACCAGCTCGCGCAGGAAGCCGATGCCGGTGGTGAAGAACTCCGGCAGGGCGATGACCTTGGCCCCGGACCGTCCTGCCTCGTCGGCAAGCCGTTCGCACGCAGACAGATTCGCCGCCACATCACCGGGCACCGCATCCAGTTGCACCGCCGCCGCCAGCACCATGTTTTGAACGGTACTACTAAATTGAACGCTACTACAAGAACTTTATCCGGTGCGTAGCCCGCGGATCACGATGTCCCGCCCGACCGCGAGCACCCGCTCCAATTCGGCATCGTCGAGGGCGAGCCGGTCCGGCCGCCAGCGCGAGCCCAGCACGCCGTTCCACGCCGACCACAGGAACACCGAGGTGCGACCCGGATCGGGACAGTCGATCTGACCGGCGGCATCGGCGCGACGCAGGGCGTCGGCGACATCGGCGACCAGTGCCTCGACCTTGTCGGCGATGCGCTGTTCGACCTCGCCGGCGAGTTCTCCCGGCGGCATGTCCACCGCGCGCAGCGCAACCATCCGGAAGTGGCCCGGGTTTTCCAGGTTGAACCGGCAGTAGGCGTCGCTCGCAGCGATCAGCTGTTCGACCGGGGTGCGATCCTCGGTGTACGCCTGCGCCATCACCTGTTCGTTGATCTCCAGGGCGCGCTCGACCAGGGCCAGATACAAGGTGTCCTTGTTGCCGAAGTGGTGATAGATCGACCCGACCGCCACCGCGGCCTCCTCGGCGATGGCGTCCATGGTCACCGTGTGGAAACCGCGCTCGGCGAACAGGCGCTGGGCGGCCTCCAGGATCGTCGCGGTGGTCGCGAGGGTGCGCCGGTCCGGCCGCCGAGCGGGTCGAGTCACGGGTCAAGGCTACGGCTGGTCCGGCACCCGTCTCGGAAACGACTCGTCGCCGCACCTACGGCCGCGGCGACCGTGACCTCAAAAATCTCGTCCTCGCTGTGGCCCGCCGCACGCAGCCGACCGACGTCGTCGTCGTCGATCGCGTACGACGTGTTTCGGACCTTGCCCCCGTAGTCGGACCACTCCGTTGGCAGCCCCTCCCCGGTGACGGCTGCCGTCCGCAGCGCCGGACCTGTCACCGCCGGCGCTTCGAGCACCCAGGTTCGGAGCGTCTCAGCTGTGCCGTCATGGCGCACTGACGGCCCGTCGGCGAGCAGAAATCCGGGGAACCGGTATCCGAAGCGGTGCAATGCGCGAGTCCCGCTGCGCAATTCGCCTTCGCGCAGCACGAAGCCGAACGCATTGGCCAGTCTCGCGATGATGTTGAAGACGAGGTCGACACGCAGCGCTTCGATCACGGCGTCGGGTGGCAGACCCGGAGGGCGCGTCAGCTTCTGCGTACGCAGGAAGTCCCGCATCGCCACGACCTCCGGCCGAAACGATGCCGGATCTGCGGGATCGACCGCGCCACCACTGGCAACCCTGGTCAGCTCGGCGTGCGTCTCGATGCAGAAGGGGCACTGCAGAAGTTCCGCGGTCGACATGGCGAAGTACTCCCGCTCGGCGGCCGACCAGAACGACGGCCCGCGCATCGCCGGCACGGTGATCGCCAGTAGCGGGCGGGTGAGAAAGCTCGGCCGGTACAGCAACGTCCGCACGATGTCCGGGCCGCCGGTCACGGCGAGGAAGAGCTTCGCGCGCCGTCGGTGGCCGTGGTCGAGGATGCTGAGCCGCATGGTCCGTCTAACCCCGGATGAACTCCAGCAGGTCGGCGTTGATCACGTCGGCGTGCGTGGTGGGCATGCCGTGCGGAAATCCCTCGTAGGTCTTGAGGATTCCGTTGGGCAGCAGCTCAGCCGACAGCGGGCCCGCGTCGGCGTACGGCACGATCTGATCGTCGTCGCCGTGCATGACGAGCACCGGAATGGTGATCTTCTTCAGGTCCTCGGTGAAGTCGGTCTGCGAGAACGCCACAATCCCGTCGTAGTGCGCCTTGGCCCCGCCCATCATGCCCTGGCGCCACCAGTTCTCGATGACGGCTTCCGAGGGCTCGACGCCGTCGCGGTTGTACCCGTAGAACGGCCCCGACGGCAACGCCCGGTAGAACTCGGAGCGGTTGGCCGCCAGCTGTGCCTGCAGATCGTCGAACACCTCCTTGGGAAGTCCGCCCGGATTCGCCTCGGTCTTGACCATGAGCGGCGGCACCGCGGCGATCAGCGCGGCCTTGGCCGCCCGACTCTCACCGTGACGCGCCAGGTAGTGCGCGACCTCACCGCCGCCGGTGGAGTGCCCGACATGCACGGCGTCATGCAGGTCGAGGTGCTCGACGACGGCGGCCAGGTCGTCGGCATAGTGATCCATGTCGTGGCCGTCGGCCACCTGCGCGGAGCGACCATGGCCACGCCGGTCGTGCGCGACGACGCGATAGCCGTGCGACAGGAAGAACAGCAGCTGGGTGTCCCAGTCGTCGGCCGACAGCGGCCAGCCGTGGCTGAAGACGATCGGCTGCCCGCTCCCCCAGTCCTTGAAGAAGATCTCGGTCCCGTCGGATGTGGTGATCATCGGCATGCCGGAAGTGTATTCCGCGTCGCGCCGGCCCGCTGCAACCCTCAGACATCCGCTCGTGCGCAACACCTTTCGCCGACTGAGCCGAAATCCGCTTGTAACGGCGGCGCCGGTCCGGTCACCATGGCCACATGCTTGATATCGACCGGTTCATCGCCGACGGCTTCGTCAAGATCGAGTCGGCCTTCGACCGCGATCTCGGCGTGCAGTGCCAGCAGCAGCTGTGGCGGACCATCGGGTTGACCCCGGCCGACCCGAGTGCTTGGACCGAATCGCTGGTGCGGGTGACCAGCATGGCCACGCCGGAATTCACCGCCGCCGCCAACACCGACACCCTGCACGCCGCCTACAACGCCTTGGTCGGCACCGGCCGATGGCGGCCTCGACTGGGACTGGGCACCTTTCCGCTGCGCTTTCCCAGCACCGAACCGGCCCGCGAGGCGGGATGGCATGTCGAAGCATCCTTCTACGCCGAGGACGGCATGCGGCTGAGCCTGCGCTCTCGCGGCCGCGCCTTGCTGATGCTGTTCCTGTTCTCCGATGTCGGCCCGGACGACGCACCGACCGAGATCCGGGTCGGCTCGCATCTGGCGGTCCCTTCGGTGCTCGCCCGCTACGGACCCGAGGGCGCGCCGTGGATGTCGGTCTGCGAGCAGGTCGTCCCGGCCACCGAGGGGTGTCCAGTCGTCCAGGCCACCGGTCACATCGGCGATGTGTACCTGTGCCACCCATTCCTCGTCCACACCGCGACCGAGCACCACGGCAGCGTGCCGCGCTTCATGGCGCAGCCGCCGCTGGAGCCCACCGGCGAGCTCGACCTGGAAGCCGACGAGCCGAGCCCGGTGGCCCGGGCGGTGTTGCAGGGACTGCGTCAATAGGGCGGCGGGTCGCTGTCGAGGGCGATCTCCAGTGCGTTGCGGACGCGTTCGGCGTTGATGCGGTATTCGCGGTCCTGTTGTCGGGTGCGTTGTCGGGTGGGCAGGGTGGGTTCGCGGTTGTCGTGGTCGAGGAGGCTGATGTGCCTGGTTCTCGGGATCTCGGTGGCAAAGGCCTTGTGCGGAAACAGGACTGGCCCCAGGGGTCTGGTGGTGTAGGTGTGGCCGGTGGGTGCGGTCCAGGTCGTTGAGCCGTCCGTGTGGGCGGTCGGGGTCCAGCCGATTTTGAGGGTCTTGATGAGGTGATGTTCGCGGCAGTACGGTCGCAGGTTCCCCGGATGGGTGGCGCCGGCGGGCCAGGGGGTGAGGTGGTCGAGATCGGCTTTGTGGGCGGGGCGCCCGCAGCCGGGAAAGGCGCATGTCATCGAAGTCATCCGGACGAAGGCGCTGAGTTTGGCGGAGGGCCGGTAGCGGTTTTCGGCGCCGAGATCTGACGGGCTGCTGATGGGCCGGATGGTGGCGCCGGTGGTGATGAGTTCGGTGAGCAGGTGGGCGGGGATGATGGCGCCGTCCAGGGAGATGCCGGCCCCAGCGCCGGGCCTGGTGGACCGCGCCGCAGGTGCGGCGGGCCGTGCGTGCGCCGCGGGCGCGGCGGGTGATTTCGGCTCGGCTGCAGGGTCGTCGGCAGGAGCGGGTTCTTCGGCCGGGGGCTGTTGAGCCGCGGCCGGTTTCTCGGCTGACTGGCTCTCATCAGATTCATCGCCCGGCCCCCCATCGGGTTCGACCGGTCCGGGCTGGGGTCCGCCATCCGGTCCGGGCCCCGTCGCGGGCTCGGAGCCCTGTCCGGTGTCGGGGCGCTGACCGGTGAGCACGTAGATGGTGACCGCACCCGCACGTGGGTCTTTGCCCGACCCGGCGCAGGCGGGGTCCCCGCACAGGCAGGTCAACCGGGTCCCGCCGGCCATGACGGCGGCCACGGCATCGGCGCGGCGCTCCCGTTTCGTGCGCGGATCATTGGCGCAGACACCGTCGGCCAACTCGTCGGCGCGGGCCTCGGTGATCTTGGCGTCGGTGGTGCGCATCCGTCCCCAGAAGGACACGATCCCGTCGGGGTCATCCTTGTCACCGAATTCGATGTAGCGGTCCTTGGCAGCAGCCTTGGACCGGATGACCGCCAGCGGATCGTATTTGTGGACCCAGAAGTCGACGGCCGCGGTCAGCGCGTTCTCCGACAGCATGCCGAACCCGTGGGCGTTCTCGGCGATCCCGGCATCGATCGAGGCCAACGCGTCAGGATCGGTGACCAGATGGGTGCGCCAGGTGATCGCACTGATCACCTTGGCCGAGATCGCCCCGGTGCCGAAGACGGCCGCGGTCTGCGGGAGCCGTTCCCGCAACGCCACCCCAATGCGCATCTGGGTGTTGGCGGCGTGGGGGCCGAGGTTGCAGGCCGCGCCGACCTGGGCCTTGGCCTGGGCCCAGCCGTCGATCAATCTCAGGGCGGACTGTTCGTCTTCGTCCTCGCACCAGCGGGCGGTGGCCTCGGCGATCAACGCCAACCGGCGCGCCGCGGCCGCGGCCTCGGCCTGCGTCTCGGCGGTGATCGCGGACGTCAGCGCCTCGTCACTGAGCTCGCGTAACGACGAACGTTCGAACATGTGTTCTATGGTACTCGCGATCCCGACAAGTCCTTCCAGCCGCGAAAACCGCTGGTCAACGCCGCGCGGGCGGGAATGTCAGAACAGGGTGGGGTGCGCCCGTGGCGTGACTTCGGAGGAAACGGCACCGGCGCGGGCCGGCGGCGGCGGTGCCGACATGGCGACACGCGCCGACCGCCCGGTCAAGCCGTACCGGGCCAGCAACGGGGCCGCCCTGGTACGAAGTTCGTCGCGATAGTCCGGCGGCAGATAGGCGCCGCGTCGGTACAACCGCCGGTACTCGAAGACGTGCTCGGGATAGGTGCGCTCCAGCCACTGCATGAACCACCCGCGCGTCGACCCCCGCAGATGCAGCCCGAACACCGTCGCGCTGGTAGCGCCGGCCTCGGCAATCTGGCACAACAACGCGTCGAGGTGTTCCACGGAGTCGGTCAGCCGGGGCAGCACCGGGGCGACCATCACATGGCAGTCGAGCCCCGCATCCCGAATCGCCGAGATCAGCGAGAGCCGCGCCTGCGGCGACGGTGTGCCCGGCTCGATGACCCGCTGCAGTTCCGGGTCGCCGATCGCCAGCGAGATCGACACGCCGGCTCCGGCCCCGTGGTGCGCCGCGTCGGCGATCAGCGGCAGGTCGCGGCGCAGCAACGTGCCCTTGGTCAGGATCGAGAACGGCGTGCCGGACTCGGCCAGCGCTCCCAGGATGCCCGGCATCAGCCGGTAGCGCCCCTCGGCCCGCTGATATGGGTCGGTGTTGGTACCCAGCGCCACCGTCTCCCGGGTCCACGACCGCCGGCGCAACTCCCGCGAGAGAACTTCGGCCACATTGGTTTTCACCACGATCTCGGAGTCGAAGTCCGATCCGGGATCGAAGTCCAGGTACTCGTGGGTGGGCCGGGCGAAACAGTACCGGCAGGCGTGCGAGCAACCGCGATACCCGTTGACGGTGTACCTGAACGGAAGCATCGACGCATCGGGCACCTTGTTCAACGCCGACTTGCACAAAATTTCGTGGAAGGTGATCCCGTCGAACTCCGGCGTGCGCACACTGCGGACGAAGCCGAGGCGGGCCAGACCCGGCAGCGCGCCGTCGTCGACTCGTACTCCCTGACCGTCCCATCGCATGGCTCCATCGAACAATTGTTCGACCGTCGCTGTCAAGTCCCGATACGACGAACGACCGCCCCGCCGATTTGGCGGAGCGGTCGTCCCGGAGCCTTACGGAGCTAGCGACCTACCACTGGGTGCCCTGGCAGGTGACGCTGTACGGGTTGTCCGCGGCGGCGATGACCTGATCACCGACGGCGATGTCGCAGTGCGCGTTGGGCGGGCCCACACTGCCCTTCGTGGTGCTGCTGACCTGCAGGATGGCCCACTGCGGGTCGGCGAGCGTCGTCTCGAAGACCCACGGCGCGCCGGGTGAGACGGTGATCGTCTCGCGCTTGGCGTAGGCGTACGCATCGGCGTTGTAGGCCTCCATGCTGGGCGGCTGGGCCGTCAGATAGAACACCTGGAACTGGTAGGGCGCTCCGGTGGCAAGCGTGTAGCGGACCAGCTGACCCTCCGGCTCGGCGTTGGCAGTCGCCGGACCGAACGCGAGGGCGGCACCCGCCAGGAGGGCGGCCGCGCCCGCTGCTGCACCTACGTTTGCCCCGATTTTGCTCGTAGCTTTTCGCATGACCGTCACATCGCCGGACGCTACCGGATCGTTACAACCGCCTCGTCAGACCCGTACAACAGGCCCGCGTACCCGGTGAATCGCCAGAAAACACGGATTGAGCAACAGGTTAATTTGTTCGTCACATAGAGAAATTTCACAGAAACCTGGTGCCCCTAACGTGCCGATTCGACACCCGTACGGGTCCGAAAGTTCCGCGCATACAGCAGAACTCGAACGAAAGGCCGTAGATGCCACTTCCTCGCCCGACGTCCAAGCGATCGTTTCTGCTAGCGGGAAGCGTCGTGGTCACGGCGTCGATGCTGCTCTCCGCGTGTGGCAGCAAGGCCACCGACGAGGGCGGCAGCGCCGCGGCGTCCTGTGTCGACACCTCCGGCGACACCATCAAGGTCGGCTCGCTGAACTCGCTGTCGGGCACCATGGCCATCTCCGAGGTCACCGTCCGTGACGCCATCAAGTTGGCCGTCGACGAGATCAATGCCGGCGGCGGGGTGCTGGACAAGCAGATCGAACTGGTCGGCGAGGACGGCGCGTCCGAGCCGACCGTCTTCGCGGAGAAGGCCCAGAAACTGATCAACAGCGACTGTGTGGCAGCGGTCTTCGGCGGCTGGACCTCCTCGAGCCGCAAGGCGATGCTGCCGGTGTTCGAGGACAACAACTCCCTGCTCTACTACCCCGTGCAATACGAGGGCCTGGAATCCTCCCCCAACATCTTCTACACCGGCGCCACCACCAACCAGCAGATTGTCCCCGCGCTGGACTACCTCAAGGAGAAGGGCACCAAATCCCTGTATCTGGTCGGCAGCGACTACGTCTTCCCGCAGACCGCCAACCGGATCATCAAGGCCTACGCCGAGGCCAACGGCATGGAGATCAAGGGCGAGGACTACACGCCGCTGGGCTCGACGGACTTCTCGACCATCATCAACAAGGTCCGCACCGCCGATGCCGACGCGGTGTTCAACACCCTCAACGGTGACTCGAATGTCGCGTTCTTCCGCGAGTACAAGAACGTCGGGCTCACCCCGCAGGCGATGCCGGTGGTCTCGGTGTCCATCGCCGAGGAAGAGGTCGGCGGCATCGGTGTGCAGAACATCACCGACCAGCTGACGGCCTGGAACTACTACCAGACCATCGACACCCCGGTGAACAACGCGTTCGTGGCCGCCTACAAGAAGGCCTACGGCGAGAACAAGCCCACCTCGGATCCGATGGAGGCCGCCTACGTGTCGGTCTACCTGTGGAAGAACACCGTCGAGAAGGCAGGGTCGTTCGACGTCAAGGCAATTCAGGACAACGCCGGTGGCGTCAGCTTCGACGCCCCCGAGGGCAAGGTGACCATCGACGGCGAGAACAACCACATCACCAAGACCGCGCGCATCGGGGAGATCAAGCCCGACGGCCTCATCTACACGGTCTGGGAGTCACCGGCTCCGATCGAGCCGGACCCGTTCCTGAAGTCCTACCCGTGGGCCGCCGGGCTGTCCGGCTGACCGGGGCGAGCGAAGCGACGGGGAATTAGACGGTATGGATGTCCTCATCGGACAGCTGGCAACGGGATTGAGCCTCGGCTCGATCCTGTTGCTCGCTGCACTCGGCCTGTCCCTCACGTTCGGTCAGATGGGCGTCATCAACATGGCGCACGGCGAATTCATCATGGCCGGCTGCTACACGACGTTCGTCGTTCAGCAGATCATCTCCAACGCCGGTGCCTCGCTGCTGATCTCACTGATCGTCGGCTTCGTCATCGGCGGCCTGTTCGGTGTGCTGCTGGAGGTCACCCTGATCCAGCGGATGTATCACCGCCCGCTGGACACCCTGCTGGTGACCTTCGGTGTGGGACTTGTGTTGCAGCAGTTGGCCCGTGACATCTTCGGCGCGCCGGCGGTCAACGTCATAGCCCCGTCCTGGCTGTCCGGTGGCTTCGAGATCTTCGGCGCCGTCGTTCCCAAGACCCGCATCTTCATCCTGGTGTTGGCGGTCGCCTGCGTCACCGCGCTGGCCATCGCACTCAAGGCCAGCCCGATGGGCCGGCGGATCAGGGCGGTGGTGCAGAGCCGCGATCTCGCCGAAACCAGCGGTATCTCGTCGCGCAAGACCGATATCACGACGTTCTTCATCGGCTCCGGTCTGGCCGGGGTCGCCGGGGTGGCGCTGACGCTGATCGGTTCCACCAGCCCGACCATCGGCCAGGCCTATCTGATCGATGCCTTCCTGGTGGTCGTGGTCGGCGGGCTCGGCCAGATCAAGGGCACCGTGATCGCCGCGTTCGGTATCGGTTTCCTGAACTCGGTCATCGAGTACAACACCACGGCGTCGCTGGCCAAGGTGATTCTGTTCGTGATCATCGTGATCTTCCTGCAGGCCCGCCCGCAGGGCCTGTTCACCGTCCGGACAAGGAGTCTGGTGTGAAAACGATCCTCGGACGTTGGCAGACCTGGGCCGGTTTCGGCATCGCCGCGGTGCTGCTGTTCGGTGTGGCACCGGCGGCGTTGTCCACCTTCCGGCTCGGACTGCTCGGCCAGTTCCTCTGCTACGCGATCGTCGCGGTGGGCATCGGACTGGCCTGGGGCCGCGGCGGCATGCTGGTGCTCGGCCAGGGCGTGTTCTTCGGTATCGGCGGCTACATCATGGGCATGCACCTGAAGATCGCCGACGCCCAGATCGCCGGCAACGACGTGCCCGACTTCATGCAGATCCAGGGTGTGCGTGAACTACCCGGCTTCTGGGCGCCGTTCGCCTCGCCATTGGTGACGCTGGTGTCGATCGTGGTGATTCCCACCGCGATCGCGGCCCTGCTGGGCCTCGGCGTCTTCAAACGCCGCGTCAAGGGGGCGTATTTCGCGATCCTGTCCCAGGCACTCGCGGCGGCACTGGCCATCCTGCTGGTCGGCCAGATGAGCCTCGGCGGGTCCAACGGCCTCAACGGATTCCGGACGTTCTTCGGATTCCGCCTCGCCGACCCGGCGAACAAGCAGATGCTGTACTTCATCGCCGCGGGCACCCTGCTGGTGGTCGTCGCGGTGGTGCGCCAGCTGATGCAGAGCCGCTACGGCGAACTGCTGGTGGCGGTGCGCGACGGTGAGGAGCGGGTCCGGTTCCTGGGCTACGACCCGGCCAACATCAAGGTCGTCGCCTACACGACGGCGGCGTTGTTCGCCAGCATCGCCGGAGCCTTGTTCGCACCCATCGTCGGTTTCATCAGCCCGTCACAGGTCGGCATCCTGCCCTCGATCGCCTTCCTGATCGGGGTGGCCATCGGCGGACGCACCACGCTGCTGGGCCCGGTGCTGGGGGCCATCGGCGTGGCATGGGCACAGACGCTGTTCTCCGAGCAGTACCCCTCCGGGTGGATCTACGGACAGGGACTGCTGTTCATCCTGGTCGTCGGGTTCTTCCCGGCCGGCCTCGCCGGACTCGCGGTCTTCCTGCGCCGCAAGCGCAAGGGCAAGCCGGATGACGAGCCCGAGCCCGTCCTGGAGTCCGACCCCGATCCCGAACCGGAACCCGAGAAGGCCGGAGCCACCGCATGAGCACTCTGACCGAGAACCACCCGGAGCCGGCCGCGGGCGGTAACGTCGGTATGGGCACCCAATACCTCGAAGTACGCGGTCTCACCGTCGATTTCGACGGGTTCAAGGCCGTCAGCGATGTCGATCTGACGCTGTTCCAGGGCGACCTGCGCTTTCTCATCGGCCCCAATGGCGCCGGCAAGACCACCGTCATCGACGCGATCACCGGCCTGGTGCCCGCCACCGGATCGGTCAGCAAATCCGGAGTGGAACTGCTGGGCAAGAAGGTGCACCAGATCGCCCGCAACGGTGTCGGGCGCACCTTCCAGACCGCGACGGTGTTCGAGCAGCTGACCGTGCTGCAGAACCTCGACATCGCCGCCGGGGCCGGCCGCTCGGCCTGGACGCTGCTGCGGCGGCGCGCGGGCATCCTGCCCTCGATCGAAGAGGCGCTGGAGACGACGGGTCTGGCCGCGCTGGCCGACAAGCCCGCCGGGGTGTTGGCGCACGGGCAGAAGCAGTGGCTGGAGATCGGCATGCTGCTGGTGCAGAACGCCGACGTGCTGCTGCTCGACGAACCGGTCGCCGGGATGAGCCACGAGGAGCGTGAGGAGACCGGAAATCTGTTGCGGCGCATCGGCGGTGAGCGCACCGTCGTGGTCGTCGAACACGATATGGACTTCATGCGGGCATTTGCCACCTCGGTGACGGTGCTCGCCCGCGGTCAGGTGATCGCCGAGGGTTCGGTGGCCGAGGTCCAGGCCAACCCCAAGGTGCAGGAGGTGTACCTCGGTACCGCGGCAGCCGGCACCGAGGGTGTGCCCGACGAACTGAAAGAGGAGGCCTGATGCTCGAGCTCGTCGACGTCCGCAGCGGCTACGGTCGCTCGGAGGTCATCCACGGCGTCAGCCTCGAGGTGCCCTCGGACGGGGTCGCCGCGGTCATGGGGCACAACGGTGCGGGCAAGACCACGCTGCTGCGCGCCGCGGTGGGTCTGCTGAAATGCAGTGCCGGCACCGTGCTGTTCGACGGCGAGGACATCACCAAGCTGCGGCCCAGCGCCCGCGTCGCCCGCGGCATCGCCTATGTGCCGCAGGGCCAACAGTCCTTCGGTCAGCTCACCACCGCGGAGAACCTGCAGGTGGTCGCCGACGGCCGGAAGAACGGCAAGGCACTCATCGATGAGCAGCTCGACCTGTTCCCCGCGCTCAAGGAACTGCTCACCCGGCGCGCCGGTCTGCTCTCCGGCGGCCAGCGCCAGCAGCTCGCGATCGCCCGCGCGCTCATCACCACCCCCAAGTGCCTCATCCTCGACGAGCCGACCGAGGGCATCCAGCCCTCGGTGGTGCACGAGATCGAGGAGGCCATCACCGCGCTGACCCAACGGGGCGACCTGGGGGTGCTGCTCGTCGAACAGCACATCGGATTCGCGCTGGAATCCGCGCAGCGCTACTACATCCTGGAGTCCGGCCGGGTGACCTCCAGCGGCACCGGTGGCTCATCGTCGGAAGCCGAAGTGCGCGCGGCGATGGCGATCTAGTCAGAGCTCCAGCAGTACTGTCACCGGGCCGTCGTTGACCAGCTCGACCTGCATGTGCGCGCCGAACGTCCCGGTCTGCACGAGAGCCCCGAGACCGCGCAGCGCATCGGCGAAGGCGTCGACCAGCGGTTCGGCCACCGGCCGCGGGGCGGCGGCATTCCAGGACGGCCGCCGTCCCTTGACGGTGTTGGCGTACAGCGTGAACTGACTGACCACCAGGATCGGCGCACCGACATCGGCGGCGGCCACCTCGTCGTCGAGAATGCGCAGGCGCCAGAGCTTCTCGGCCATCTTGGCGGCCAGCGCCGCATCATCGGTGTGGGTGATGCCGACCAATGCCAGCAGGCCCTGGCCGGCGGGGCTGATCTCCCCCACCGTCGCGCCGTCCACGGTGACCCGTGCCGAACTCACCCGTTGCACCAGAACTCGCATCCCCCGACCCTAGAGTGTGTCCATGATGCGCATCATCGCCGAGCACGGCGGTCTGGTGGTGGCCGAGGACGGCTGGGACGTCATCGTCATCGACCGCGGCAACGGCGCGGGCGAGATCACCGCGTTCGTCCTGCTGATCGTCACCCTGGTATTCGGCGGATTCGGCGCGTTGGTGTTGCTGACGCCGATCGGTGTGCCCGGCATCATCGGCGCCGCGCTGTTGGCCGTCGGATTGGCCACCGGTGCAAGCCTGTACGCGATCCTGCGCAAGCTCCGCGGCGCGCGCGACGCCCCACTGGACACCTGCACGCCGGTCGCGGTGTTCGACCGCGAGCAGCGCACCTATCGCGATGTGACCGGACGGCTGACACCGCTGGACCGGATCCGCATCCACCGGCAGATGCAGCTGGCGTCGAGCTCACCGAAGCTTGTCGTCACCACCCCACACGGAACCGATGTGCTCAAGCGCGCCAACCCGTTCGGCGGCGGGATGGGCGACCTCGACACGGTGCTGAACTACGCGGTGTTCGGCGCACCTTAGGAGAATGCTCGCCGGGAACTCAGCTGAGCCGGGAGAGCACCTCGGCCACCACGTCGGCGGCCGCCACATCGGTCTGCTCACCGTTGGACAGATCCTTCACCCCGATCGTGCCCGCCTCGATGTCGCGGTCACCGGCCACCAGCGCCAGTCGCGCACCGGAGCGGTCGGCACCCTTCATCGAGGCCTTGAGGCTGCGGTCGCCGTAGGCGAGGTCGACCCGGACACCGTTGGCCCGCAGGGTCGCCGCGACTTTGGCCAGCTCGAGCTTGGCCGTCTCCCCCAGCGGCACGCCATAGACGTCGACGCGGCTCGAAGCCCCGACCGCCCTACCCTCGGCCCGCAGCGCCAGCAGGGTGCGATCCACCCCGAGGCCGAATCCGATACCGGAGAGATCCTGTCCACCGAGCTGACGCATCAGTCCGTCGTAGCGTCCACCGCCGCCGATCCCGGACTGCGCGCCCAATCCGTCGTGCACGAATTCGAACGTCGTCTTGGTGTAGTAGTCCAGGCCACGCACCATCCGCGGGTTCACCACATACGGCACGCCCAGGGCGTCCAGGTGCGCCAGCACGGTGTCGAAATGCGCCTTGGCCACCTCGGACAGGTGGTCGAGCATCAGCGGGGCATCGGCGGTCATCTCGCGCACGTGCGGGCGCTTGTCATCGAGCACCCGCAGCGGGTTGATCTGCGCGCGACGGCGGGTGTCTTCGTCCAGGTCCAGCCCGAACAAGAAGTCCTGCAACAGTTCCCGGTACTGCGGTCGGCAGGTGTCGTCCCCCAGGGAGGTGATCTCCAGGCGGAACCCGTCCAGGCCCAGGGCCCGGAATCCGGTGTCGGCGACGGCGATCACCTCGGCATCCAGCGCGGGATCGTCGATCCCGATGGCCTCCACCCCGACCTGCTGCAGTTGCCGGTACCGGCCGGCCTGCGGACGCTCGTAGCGGAAGAACGGACCCGAATAGCACAGCTTGACCGGCAGCGCGCCGCGGTCCAGGCCGTGCTCGATGACGGCGCGCATGACACCGGCGGTGCCTTCGGGGCGCAGCGTCACCGAACGTTCGCCGCGGTCGGCGAAGGTGTACATCTCCTTGCTGACCACATCGGTGGATTCCCCGACACCACGGGCGAACAACGCGGTGTCCTCGAAGATCGGCAACTCGACATCGCCGTACCCGGCGCGCCGCGCAGCACCCAGCAGACCGTCACGCACCGCGACGAACGCCGCGGAGTCGGGCGGGAAATAGTCGGGAACGCCCTTGGGCGCGCGAAAATCAGTCACAGAACCAGGCCTTCGAGAAATGGATTGGTACGGCGCTCGACACCGATCGTGGACCGCGGGCCGTGCCCCGGTAGTACCACGGTGTCGTCGTCGAGCACCATCAGTTTCGTCATGATCGAGTCGATCAGGGAGTTGCCGCTCCCCCCGGGCAGATCGGTGCGGCCCACCGAGCCCTGGAAGAGGGTATCGCCGGTGAACACCTGACCCGGGACCCGGAAACATACCGATCCGCGGGTGTGGCCCGGCGTGTGGTCCACAGTCACCCGCAGCGCACCGAGATCGAGCACCTCGCCGTCGGTGCCCAGTTCGACGAGCTGGCGCGGCTCGGCGAACACCGCACCCACCGTCAGCCGGCCGAGTGTGCCCCACAGCCCCTTCGTGGTGAGTCCCTTGACCGGGTCGCTGAGCATCGCCCGGTCCGCCGGGTGGATGTACACCGGGCAGCCGTAGCGGTCGGCCACCTTCTGCGCCGACCAGATGTGGTCGATGTGACCGTGGGTCAGCAGCACCGCGGCCGGGGTGAGCCGGTGCTCGTCGAGGATGCGCTGCAACCGCGCCGACGCGGACTGCCCCGGGTCGACGATGACGGCGTCGGCCCCGGCATGCGGCGCCAGCACATAGCAGTTGCACGCCAGCACCCCCGTCGGGAATCCGGTGATCAGCACCCGGCCAGTTTCCCATGTCCACTCAACCGACCGGTACTCGCGCGGGTCGCCCGGGCCACACTCAGAAACGCCTGGCACACTCGTTGCCGACGTGTTCGGCTAAACAGGAGGACAACGGCGGTGCCGACCAACGAACAGCGACGGGCAGCGGCCAAGCGCAAGCTCGATCGGCAACTCGAGCGCCGGGCAGCGCGAGCCAAGCGGCAGCGGCTGCTCACCATCATCGCCTCGGTGACCGGGGTGGTCGTGGTGGTCGGCGCGGTGGTGGCCACCGTCGTCATCACCAACAAGGACTCCGACACCACCGCCTCGGCCTCCACCACCAGCAGCGTCGATCCCAATGCCCCGCAGCCCGTCGCCGACGGCAAGCTGCCCGCGTTCGCCGCACCGGCCGGGCTCGGCCAGGACTGCCAGTACCCGGCGGCCGGGACGGCCAGCAAGCCGGTCAACCCGCCGCGCACCGGCGCCATCCCGATGGACGAGGCCGAGGTCAGCATCAGCATGGCGACCGACCAGGGCAATATCGGCCTGCTGCTCAACAATGCCCAGGCCCCGTGCACGGTCAACAGCTTCGCCAGCCTGGCCCAGCAGGGCTTCTTCAACGACACCCCGTGCCACCGGCTGACGACCAGCGACAGCCTGTCGGTGCTGCAGTGCGGTGACCCGACCGGTCAGGGCACCGGCGGCCCGGGCTACCAGTTCGCCAACGAGTACCCGACCAACCAGTACCAGCCGGACAACCCGGCACTGCAGCAGCCCGTGCTCTACCCGCGCGGCACGATCGCGATGGCCAATGCCGGCGCCGGCACCAACGGCAGCCAGTTCTTCCTGGTCTACAGGGATTCACAGCTGCCGCCGGAGTACACCGTGTTCGGCACCATCGACGACACCGGTCTGGCCACGCTGGACAAGATTGCCGCGGGCGGGGTCGCCGGCGGTGGTCAGGACGGCGAGCCCGCGACCAAGGTGATGGTGAAGACCATCGCGGTCGACTGAGCCGCCGACCGACCCGATGAGCGTCCCGCCGCCGTACGGCTACCCGCCGCCGCAGTACGGCTATCCGCCGGCTGCCCGGCCGACGAACTCGCTGGCGGTGGCGGCGCTGATCTGCGGCATCCTGGTCGCCCCGCTGGGCATCGTGTTCGGGCACATCTCGCTGCACCAGATCAAGCGCACCGGCGACGAGGGCCGCGGCATGGCCATCGCCGGGCTGGTGCTCGGCTATCTGTTGACGGTGTTCGGGGTGCTGGTCCTGATCATCGCGATCATCGCGACCCGTGCGGTGGTCGAGGACATCCGCAACTACAACCCGTCCTCACCCGGGTATTCCGCCGACCCGGCCCTGGTCGAACCGCTGCCGGAGTTCAAGCCGCCGGCCACCCTCGGGTCCAACTGTCAGTATCTGCAGACCCCGGAGAAGGCCACCCGGCCGGTGGACCCGCCGCGGATGGGTCGGGTCCCGACGACACCGGCGACCGTCGAGGCGGAGATCAGCACCGATCAGGGCTTCATCGGCCTGCAACTCGACAACGCCCAGGCCCCGTGCACGGTCAACAATTTCGCCAGCCTGGCCGCGCAGGGTTTCTTCGACGGCACCACCTGCCACCGGCTGACCACCAGCGCCGAACTGGGGGTACTGCAGTGCGGTGACCCGTCCGGCACCGGTACCGGGGGGCCGGGCTACCAGTTCCCCAACGAGTATCCGACGAACCAGTTCCGGCTCACCGACCCCGCGATCCGCACCCCGCTGCGCTACCCGCGCGGCACGCTGGCGATGGCCAATGCCGGCCCCGGCACCAACGGCAGCCAGTTCTTCCTGGTCTACCAGGATTCCCAGCTGCCACCGACGTACACGGTGTTCGGCAGCATCGACGCCTCCGGCCTGGATGTGCTCGACGAGATCGCCGGCGCCGGCGTGGCCGACGGCAGCGACGACGGCGAACCCGCGACGACGGTGACCATCGAATCGGTCGTGGTGCAGTAACCGCATGCCGTCAGGCCGCGGACGTCACCCGGTACACGTCGTAGACGCCCTCCACATTGCGCACCACATTGAGCACGTGACCCAGATGCTTGGGGTCGCCCATCTCGAAGGTGAAGCGACTGATGGCCACCCGGTCGTTGGAGGTGGTCACCGACGCCGACAGGATGTTGACCTTCTCATCGGCCAGCACCCGGGTCACATCGGAGAGCAACCGATGCCGATCCAGCGCCTCCACCTGGATGGCCACCAGGAACACCGAGGACGGCGACGGCGCCCAGTTCACCTCGATGAGGCGCTCGGACTGCTCCTGCAGTGACGCCGCGTTGGTGCAGTCGGTGCGGTGCACGCTGACACCGCCACCCCGGGTGACGAAGCCCATGATGGTGTCACCGGGCACCGGCGTGCAGCACTTGGCCAGCTTGGTCAGCACCCCGACCGCGCCGGGTACCGAGACACCGACATCATCGCTGGTGCGCTGGCGCACCGGCATGGTGGCCGGGGTCGACCGCTCGGCGATCTCGTCCTCGGCCTCCTCGTCACCACCGAACTGGGCCAGCAGCCGTTGCACCACGTGCCGAGCCGAGGTGTGGCCCTCGCCGACGGCGGTGTAGAGCGCCGAGACGTCGGCGTAGTGCAGCTCGCGGGCCAGAGTGGCCATCGAGTCGGCACTCATCAAGCGCTGCAACGGAAGTCCGCCGCGGCGGACCTCCCGCACGATCGCGTCCTTGCCGGCCTCCAGTGCCTCCTCGCGGCGCTCCTTGGCGAACCACTGCCGGATCTTGGCCTTCGCGCGCGGGGAGACCACAAAGGTCTGCCAGTCCCGCGACGGCCCGGCATTGGCCGCCTTGGAGGTGAAAACCTCGACCTGGTCCCCGTTTTCGAGCTTGCGTTCCAGGGCGACGAGCCGGTGGTTCACCCGGGCTCCGATACAGCGGTGGCCGACCTCGGTGTGCACGGCGTACGCGAAGTCGACCGGGGTGGACCCGGTGGGCAGCGTGACGACATCCCCCTTCGGGGTGAACACGAAGATCTCCTGCACCGCAAGGTCGTAGCGCAGCGACTCCAGGAACTCACCGGGGTCGGCGGCCTCCCGCTGCCAATCGAGAAGCTGGCGCATCCAGGCCATCTCGTCGATCTCGGCGGCGGTGTGCCCGCCAGGAACCCCGTTGCGACCCTTGGCCTCCTTGTACCGCCAGTGCGCGGCGATGCCGAACTCGGCGGTGTCGTGCATGTCGTTGGTGCGGATCTGCACCTCCAGCGGCTTGCCCTCCGGCCCGATGACGGTGGTGTGCAGCGACTGGTACACCCCGTAGCGCGGTTGGGCGATGTAGTCCTTGAACCGGCCGGCCATCGGTTGCCACAGCGAATGCACCACACCCACGGCGGCATAGCAGTCCCGCATGTCGTCGCAGAGGATCCGGACGCCGACCAGGTCGTGGATGTCGTCGAAGTCGCGGCCCTTGACGATCATCTTCTGATAGATCGACCAATAGTGCTTGGGGCGGCCCTCGACCGTGGCGTTGATCTTCATGGCCGCCAGCGATGAGCCGATCTCGGCGCGCACCCTGGCCAGGTAGGTGTCCCGCGAGGGTGCCCGGTCGGCCACCAACCGGACGATCTCCTCGTAGCGCTTCGGATGCAGAATTGCGAAGGACAGATCCTCCAGCTCCCACTTCACCGTCGCCATACCGAGGCGGTGGGCAAGCGGGGCAATGACTTCCAACGTCTCGCGGGCCTTGCGGGCCTGCTTCTCCGGCGGTAGGAAACGCATGGTGCGCATGTTGTGCAGCCGGTCGGCGACCTTGATCACCAACACCCGCGGGTCGCGCGCCATCGCGATGACCATCTTGCGGATGGTCTCGCCCTCGGCGGCGTTGCCGAGCGCGACCTTGTCCAGCTTGGTCACCCCGTCGACAAGATGGCCGACCTCGCTGCCGAAGTCGGTGGTCAGTTCCTCCAGCGAATAGCCGGTGTCCTCGACGGTGTCGTGTAGCAGGGCAGCCACCAGGGTCGTGGTGTCCATGCCGAGTTCGGCCAGGATGTTGGCCACCGCCAGCGGGTGGGTGATGTACGGGTCACCGGAGCGACGTAGCTGATCGGCGTGCCGCTGTTCGGCGACATCGTAGGCGCGCTGCAGGATCGCCAGATCCGCCTTCGGATGGAACTGGCGGTGTACCGCGACCAGCGGTTCCAGCACCGGGTTGACCAGACTGCGCTGAGCGGTCATCCGGCGGGCGAGCCGGGCCCGCACCCGGCGCGAGGCGCTGACCTTCGCGGTGTCCGGGGCCGCACCCTCACCTGACGGCGGGGTCTGGACCACCTGTCCGGTGCCGCCCGCAACGCTGTCTTCGCCGGCCACGTTCACCTCCTCGCCATCGTCTGGACTTCGAGGATATCCCTCAGCCCGTGATGAGACTGGTGACCGGCAGGGGTTGTACCGCTGCCCGTCCGTTCAGCCCCACCAGCTCCAGCACCACCGCGGCGCCGGTCACCCGGGCCCCGGCCTTCGCCAGCACCTGGGCGGCGGCGACCAGTGTCCCTCCGGTGGCCAACACATCGTCGATCACCAGAACGCTGCGGCCTCTCAGATCGATACCGTCGGCCGGGATCTCGAGGGTGGCCGAGCCATACTCCAGGTCGTAGGACACCGTGTGCACCGGGGGCGGCAGCTTGCCGCCCTTGCGGACCGCGAGCACGCCGGTGCCCCGGCGCAACGCCACGGCCGCGCCCAGCAGGAAGCCGCGGGCGTCCACGCCGGCGATCAGATCCGCGCCGTCGGCCGCCTCGGCCAGCGCGTCGGTCAGCACCGCCAGTCCCTGCGGGTCGGCCAGCACCGGGGTGAGGTCCTTGAACTGCACCCCCGGGCTCGGGAAATCGTCCACCTCACGGGTGAGCCGATTGATCAGCGCGGCGGCATCACTCACGAGAGCGTCCAACGGTCCATGTTCCATCCTGCTCCCCATCGGGTCGGATTGCTGCTGACGGCTCCCACCGCCTTGGCGGTCAGCAGGGTGCGCTGCTGACGGTACAGCGGCAGCGTCGGTAAGTCCGCCCACAGGATGGGGCCGCTCTCGCCGAGCAGCCGCGCGAGTTCCTTGGGATCGGCCGTCACCACCAGTGCGTCGATGATGCCGTCGATGCGCTCGTTGCTGTAACCGGACAGGTTGTTGCCGTTGCCGGTGTGAAGGTCATAGGCGTCGAGTGCGGACGATCCGGTCGAACCGCTGCCGACCGCACCACCGGTGCTGGCGATCAGGACATCGACGGTGTTGTCCCGCAGGCTCTGCGGGCCCACCGCGTCGCCGGCGGCGTCGGTGACAGTGATCCCGGCCGGCGCGCAGGCCTGGGCGATGGATCCGACGGTGGCGGCCAGGCGGGGGTTCGGGCTCTGGTAGCCGATCCGCACCGTCAGCGGCTGATTGTTCAGCGCCAGTCGCGCTCCCCCGATGTCGGGCACCACGAACTGGTTTGCCGCACCGGCACTTTCGGCGGCCGAGAGGGCGTCCTCGGTGGTCGGACTGAGCCGGGCGTTGGCGATAGGCACCTGCGCGTTGCGGGCGATGGTCTCCCGCGGGGTGCACAACGACAGGGCGCGGCGGTTCGGCGGCGCGGCCATCACCCCCTGCGCCGAGAAGATCAGCTGTTCGATACCGGCCGATGCGGTGTCGGTGCGGGTGAATCCGGCGGGCAGGTTCAGCGTCCCCGAGGACCCGGCGGAGATGTCGACGATGTCGAAGGAGCCGTTGTTGATCCGGTCCTGGATGTCGGCACCGCGCGCCCATACCGTCACCCGCGGCGTCACCGGCTTGGCGCCCCACCACTTGTCGTTGGCGACCAACACCACTGCGCCGTCGCCGTCGACCGAATCCACCTTGTACGGGCCCGAGGACGGCAGCTTCTTCACGTCGACGTCGGAACCGAGGTTCCAGGTGGTGTTCCATGCCGCCGCGATACGGTCCAGCGCCGGCAGATCCGGTGTCTGTACCGCGCGGGTCACACCGCCCTCGCCGAGGCCCAGTTCGTCGGCCAGCACATGGGAGGGCAGCATCGCGGTGGCTCCGAAAAGCTGGCCGTAGTCCACGATCCCGCGGTCCTGGGCGAAGGTCACCCGGGCCTTCTTCTGCCCGGGTACGCAGTCGACGCCGGCGATGTCGCGGTAGCCGGCGGTGCTGGCCGCGTCGAAGGCCGGGAACCGCCCGGACTGCGCGGCCCAGGTGAGCACCATGTCGTCACAGGTGATCGGCTTGCCATCGGAATAGACCGCGTTGGCGTTGATCTCGTAGTCCAGGATCAACGGGGCCCGGCCGACCACCGCCACGGTGCCGTAGTCGCGGTCGCTGACGGTCTGTCCGTCCGGACCGCGGTAGGTGAAGCCGGTGAGCACACGGGCGAAGGCCTGCGGACCACCCGAGGCCGCACCGCTGACGGTGTTGGTGTTGTAGCTGGTGAGCCTGCCGTCGACGGCATAGTCGATGACGTCGTCGGAGCCCGCCGAACACCCGGCCAGCACCAGCGACACGCACGCTGCCACCGTGCCGGCCCGGACGGTCATGCTGCCGGGCACTACGGCCGCCGTTTGCCCGACGGTCGATTGGGCCGCAGCGGCTTGGCACCGGGTGCGGGCTTGTCCGGTGCCGGACCCGCGGGCGTGCTTACCTCGACGACATCCTCGGCGCTGTCCTCGACATCGTCGACATCGGCGTCGGCGTCGGTGCCGCTCTTGGCCGCCACCGCGGCTCGGCGCCGCTGCACCTTGCGGGTGTGGTTGCGCACCACCTCGGTGCGCTCACGCAGGCTGACCAACAGCGGGGTGGCGAAGTAGATCGAGGAGTAGGTTCCGACCAGCACGCCGACCAGCTGCACCAGCGCCAGGTCCTGCAGCGTGCCCACACCCAGCAGCCACACCGCGATCACCATCAGCGCGATGATCGGCAGCGCCGAGATGAGGCTGGTGTTGATGGACCGCATGAAGGTCTGGTTGACCGCCAGGTTGGCCTGTTCGGCGAAGGTCCGCCGGGTGGTGTGCTCGAATCCGTCGGTGTTCTCCTCCACCTTGTCGAACACGATGACGGTGTCGTAGATGGAGAAGCCCAGGATGGTGAGCAGTCCGATGACGGTGGCCGGGGTGACCTCGAAACCGACCAGCGCATAGACGCCCGCGGTGACTATCAGGTCGAAGAACATGGCCGCCAGGGCCGCCAGCGCCATGTACCGCTCGTAGCGCACCGTGATGTAGATCGAGACCAGCACCAGGAACACCACCAGCGCGATCAGCGCCTTCTGGGTGATCTGGCCGCCCCAGGTGGATGACACCGCCGAGTCGCTGATGGCCTGGATGCTGGGCTGGCCGTCGGTGCCCTTCGGTGCGAACGCGTCGAACAGCGCGGCGCGCAGCTTCTCGGTGTCCTCGTTGCTCAGTGTCTCGGTGCGGATCTGCACGGTGGCCGACGGACCGTTGCCGACGATGACGACGGTCTCGGGGGCCTGGCCCATGGCCTCGCTGTAGACGGTCTCGACCTGCTCGGAGGTGGCCTGCCCCTTGGCGCCGTCCACCGGCATGGAGACCTTGGTGCCGCCCTCGAAGTCGATACCGAAGGAGAATCCGCGGATCAGCATGGCCAGGATCGAGATGGCGACGATGACGCCGCTGACCGCGTACCAGAGCTTGCGCTTACCGATGACCTCGAACGCCCCGGTGCCGGTGTAGAGGCGGACGAAGAAGCCGTGCGACGGCTGGCCGGCTCCGGCGGCCGGGGTCGCTTCGGGTGAATGCTTGGCCGACATCTGACTAACCCCGTCCTGTCGTGGGCGCGGCACGCCGTTCGCGGGCGATCTGCTGGACCGCGCCGAGGCCGTTGTAGGACGGCTTGGCCAGCGTTGCGGACTTCGATGACAGGTAGACCAGCGGCCAGGTCACCAGGAACACGACCAGCACGTCGAGAATGGTGGTCAGGCCCAGCGTGAACGCGAAGCCCTTCACCTGGCCGACGGCCAGCACATAGAGCACGGCGGCGGCCAGGAAGGTGACCGCGTTGCCGGACAGGATGGTCTTGCGGGCACGTGCCCAACCGCGCGGTACCGCCGACCGGAAAGAGCGGCCCTCCCGGATCTCGTCCTTGATGCGTTCGAAGAACACCACGAACGAGTCGGCCGTGGTGCCGATACCGATGATCAGACCGGCGATACCGGCCAGGTCCAGCGTGTAGCCGATCCATCTGCCGAGCAGCACGAGCAGGGCGTAGACCATGGCGCCGGCCAGCACCAGCGACAGCGCGGTCAGCAGTCCGAGCACCCGGTAGTAGAGCAGCGAGTACAGCAACACCAGCGCCAGCCCGACCGCGCCGGCGATCAGACCTGCCTTGAGCGAGGTCAGACCCAGTGTGGCCGAGACAGTTTCGGCTTCCGACGACTCGAAGGACAGCGGCAGTGAGCCGTACTTGAGCACGTTGGCCAGCTCACGGGCCGAACTGTCGGTGAACTGCCCGGTGATCTGGGTACGCCCGCCGGGGATGGCCTCCTGGATCTCGGGGGCACTGACCACCTGCGAGTCCAGGGTGAATGCGGTCTGGGTGCCGACGTTGGCCGCGGTGAAATCGGCCCAGGTCTTGGATCCCCCGCTCTTGAACTCGACGTCGACGACGTAGTCGCCGCGCTGCTGATCCAGCCCGGACCCAGCGGTCTGGATCTCCTCGCCGCTCATGATCGACTTGTCCAGCAGATAGACGGTGTTGTGGTCGGTCGAGCAGGTGACCAGGGGCAGGTTCGGGTCGTCATTGCCGGCGAGCACATCGTCCTCGTCGCAGCGGGTCGCCTGGAACTGCAGGGCCAGCAGCTGGATGCTCTGATCGGTGCTCTGGCGCAGCTGCTTCTCGTCGGCGATGCGCTGGGCCAGCGAGGCATCGTCGTCGGGGGTGCCGGGCGCCTCGGGCGCGCCGGGAGCGGGTGCCGCGGGGGTGCCCGGGGCAGGCGCTTCGGGTCCGCCGGGCGCCGGTGCCGGGGTCGGCGTCGGAGACGGCGGCGGCTCCAAGGGGTAGGGCCTGGGTTGAGCGGCCGGCGGTGCGGCCGGATCACCGGGCTGACCGGGAGTGCGGATCGGCGCCTCGGGCTCGGCCGGCGCGATCAGTGGCGGCAGGCCCGGGTCCATGCCGGGTGGCATCCCCGGGAGTTGACCGCCCGGCGGCAGACCCGGTGCGCCCTCCTGCCCGGCCGGCGGCTGTTCACCGGCGGGCTGGGCGGGCATCGCGTGGATGACGGGGCGGATGTAGAGACGCGCCGTCTGTCCCAGGCTGCGCGCCTCGGTGCCGTCGTTGCCCGGCACCGTGATGACCAGGTTGTCGCCGTCGATGACGACCTCGGAACCCGACACGCCGAGACCATCGACGCGGGAGCTGATGATCTCCTGCGCCTGCAGCAAGGCATCCCGGGTGGGGCGGGAGCCGTCGGGGGTGCGGGCGGTCAGCGTGACACGCGTGCCGCCCTGCAGGTCGATGCCGAGCTTGGGCTCGGGCTTCTTGTCCCCGGTCAGGAAGACCAGCAGATAGACACCGACGAGGAGCGCCAGGAAGAGCGACAGATAGCGGGCAGGGTGGACCGGCGCCGAAGACGAAGCCACGGTTCTAGGGTCTCCTCGAAACGATCAGGACGGCGTTGACAGGTGGTGCGCTACCGGGAGGGTACGCGGTGACCCTGGTTCAGTTGCTGTCAGTCTTGGGTGTCGGACGGTCGGTGAGTTCGACGGCGCCCGACTCTTCGTCGAGATCCAGCTCGTCATCGTCCTCGTCGTAGTCCGACTCTTCGATGCGGTCGCGGATGGCCAGCTTCATCCAGGTCGTCACCACACCGGGAGCGATCTCCAGGTCGACGTAGTCGTCGGTGATCCCGGCGATGGTGCCCTGCAGACCGGATGTGGTGTGCACGCGGTCGCCGACCGTCAGCGAGTTGTGCAGGTCGATGGTGGCCTGCATGGCCTTCTTCTGACGACGCGACGCGAAGAACATGAAGGCGCCCAAAATGATGAAAAGGGGCAGGAAAACGACGAGATCCATGAAACTGCTGTCCTTCGCGGTTGTTCAGCGGGTACGGCACACCAGTGTGCCATCACCGACCCCCACGATTTGCCGGTCACCCCGCCAACCCGCTCCGGACCGACGGAAATCGTGGCACAATGGCGACCAATGCACGCGATCCGCAAGTGGATTGCGCGTCAGCTGCTGTTTTCCCCCGTATCCAGGAGTCAGTGTGACTGCCGTCGAACAGACCCGCCACCTCGCCACCGCCATCCCCGGGCCCAAGTCCGCGGCCCTGATCGAGCGCAAGAACGCCGCTGTCTCGCGCGGCGTCGGCACGACCATGCCCGTCTACGCGGCCCGCGCAGCCGGCGGCATCCTCGAGGACATCGACGGCAACCGGCTCATCGACCTCGGGTCCGGTATCGCCGTCACGACGATCGGCAATGCCGCGCCACGCGTCGTCGAGGCCGTCCGCGAGCAGGTCGATCAGTTCACCCACACCTGCTTCATGGTGACGCCGTACGAGGGTTATGTGGCGGTGGCCGAACACCTCAACAGGTTGACCCCCGGCGGCGGTGAGAAGCGCTCGGCCCTGTTCAACACCGGATCGGAAGCCGTCGAGAACGCGGTCAAGATCGCCCGCTCGTACACCCGCAAACAAGCCGTGGTGTCCTTCGACCACGCCTACCACGGCCGCACCAACCTGACCATGGCACTGACGGCGAAGTCGATGCCCTACAAACACGGCTTCGGACCGTTCGCCCCCGAGATCTACCGGGCGCCGCTGTCGTACCCGTTCCGGGATGCCGAGTTCGGCAAGGAGCTGGCCACCGACGGCGAACTGGCCGCCAAGCGTGCCATCAGCGTCATCGACAAGCAGGTCGGCGCCGACAATCTGGCGGCCGTCATCATCGAGCCGATCCAGGGTGAGGGTGGCTTCATCGTGCCGGCGCCGGGCTTCCTGCCGGCGCTGCTGGCCTGGTGCCGGGAGAACAACGTGGTGTTCATCGCCGACGAGGTGCAGACCGGCTTCGCCCGGACCGGGGCCATGTTCGCCTGTGAACACGAGGGCATCGAGCCGGATTTGATCGTCACCGCCAAGGGGATCGCCGACGGGCTGCCGTTGTCGGCGGTGACCGGGCGCGCCGAGATCATGGACGCCCCGCACGTCTCCGGCCTGGGCGGCACCTACGGTGGCAACCCGATCGCCTGTGCCGCCGCGCTGGCCACCATCGAGACCATCGAGTCCGACGGGCTGGTCGACCGCGCCGGTGCCATCGAGCGGCTGATGAAGGATCGGTTGCACCAGATGCAGGCCGATGACGACCGCATCGGCGATGTCCGCGGTCGCGGCGCCATGATCGCCGTCGAACTGGTCAAGCCCGGCAGCACCGAACCGGATGCCGAGTTGACCAAGGCGTTGTGCGCGGCCGCCCACGCCAAGGGCGTGATCGTGTTGTCCTGCGGCACGTACGGCAACGTGCTGCGGTTCCTGCCGCCGCTGGCCATCAGCGACGAGTTGCTCACCGAGGCACTGGACATCCTGGCCACCGCACTGGGCGAACTTCGCACCTAGCCGGTCGACGCTGGCTAACATCGGCCGGTGTCCTTCCTGGCCGTGCTCGGCTCGTCGTGGCGGCAACCGGACCACTTCGACTGGCTGTCGAGCTATCTGAAGGTCCAGCGTCTGCGCGGTCTGACCCGGGTGATGATGGTTGCCGTAATCGTGCTGGTCGGGGTGGCGCCGCTGGTCATGCACTGGAGTCCGGGCGGACCCGCGGACGGTCTGCCCACCATCGTGTCGATCATCATCGCCGTCATCACCGCGGGCCTGGCGATGCTGTGGATATGGCGCTGGCCGAGCAGGCGGCAGTCGGTGGCCTTCGCGATGACCGCCACCGTGTGCATCGGCGTGGCCTGTCTGTTGGACCGCGACCCCGGGTCGGGCCTGCTGGGCTGCGCGGTCTTTGCGGCGATCGCCGGATACGTGGCCTTCTTCCACAGCAGTCGTCACCTGGTGGCGGTGATCGTCATCGCCGTCAGCATCGCCACCGTCGACGCGGTCCGGATCGCGCTCGCCGGGGACCCCGCCGCGGCGATCAGCAAGTATCTGGTGATCCTGGTGGGCGTGCTGGCCGTCCCCTCCTCGGTGCAGATACTCGTGCAGCTGTTGGGATCCGATGCCGCGGAATCCGATCTCGACTCACTGACCGGAGCCCACAACCGGCGCGGGTTCTACCGTGGCGCACACGATCTGGTGGTGCGGGCGCGTGATGACGCTGCCGCTGTCGGGTTGATCCTGGTCGACCTCGACGGATTCAAGCGCGTCAACGACACCCGAGGGCACGCGGCCGGTGACGCCCTGCTGGTGGCGGTCAGCGATGTGCTGCGGCGGTGCGCCGCCGATCTGGACGCCATCACCGCGCGATTCGGTGGCGAGGAATTCGTCGTTCTCGGCACGCTCGACACCGCCGCCGCCGACGACCTCGCCGAACGGGTCCGCACCGATGTCGCGGCCCTGCCGGATGCCCTCACCGTCAGCATCGGCGTCGCCGGTTCGGCCGTCGCCGGCGCTGCCGACACCGAGATTCGCCCCATCCTGGATCGCCTGGTGGACGCCGCCGATGACGCGATGTACGACGCCAAACGGTCCGGCGGCAACCGGGTTCGGCACAGCGGGCGGCCCGCCGGCCCGGGGCCGGGTACGGCGCGCGACTGAATGCCCTGCACGCAACCCGTATGGTGACAGCGACCACAGTGCCCGATACTTCCCTGGAAATTCTCAGACGATGGACACCATCCGCCGGTGGTGGCGGCAACCCGACCGCTACGAGTGGCTTTCGGCCTACCTGGAGTCGCAGCGACTCCGCTGGCCGCTGCAGCTCATCATGGCCGTCACGGTGGCCTTCGTCGGATTCGTGCCGATCCTGATGGTGTTCAGCCCGTCCATGCCGTCGCGGACCGCGACCGCGGCCGTCGCCGTACCCGCCAGTGCGCTGTGCTGGGCCATGGCGTTCACCTGGTTGACCCGCTGGCCGTCCCGGCGTGCCTCCCGGTTCTTCGCGCTGTCCTCGGCGATCTGTGTGGCGCTGGCCTGCCTGGTGTCGCTGCGCCCCGAACATGCGCTGGTGACCTGCGTCATCTTCGCCGCGATCGCGGGTCTGGTCGCCTTCACCCACACCACCCCGTTCCTGGCGGTGATCCTCGGCATCGGTGTGACCACGGCGGTGACAAGCGGTGTGCGCGCGGCTGTTTCGGGGGACGCCCCGCTGATGATCAGCATCCTGCTGCTGGTACTGGCCAGCATGCTGACGGTGCCGTTGATGGGCCAGGTGCTGGTGCAACTGCTCGGCGGGGACGCGGTGAACTCCGACGTCGACGCCCTGACCGGCCTGCACAACCGGCGCGGCTTCCACCGGGCCGTCGCCCACCGGGCGACCCGACTGGTGCGCGAGCGCGGTGCGCTGGGGGTGGTGATGGTCGACCTGGACGCGTTCAAGAAGGTCAATGACACCCAGGGCCACGCCGCCGGCGATCAGGTGCTCAGGGCGGTGGCCGCGGTGCTGCGCCGGGTGGCCGGTGGCGACGCGGTGGTGGCCCGCATCGGCGGTGAGGAATTCTGCGTGGCCGGCATGATGAGCGAGCGGCAGCTGCGCCACCTCGCCGACCGTGCGCGCCGGGCCATCGACGATCTGCCCCATCCGGTCACGGCCAGCATCGGCACCGCGTCCTCACCGCTGCCCGCACGGGTGTCGGCGACCGCGGCCGGCCTGGAACAGTTGTTGGAAACCGCCGACCAGGCCATGTACACCGCCAAGCGCGCGGGCGGCAATCGGGTGTGCCATGGCGCCGATCGACCGGCTAGTGCGCCACCGGCGTCCGCGAGGACCGGAACAGCCGGTCCTTGAGACCGCGCCGCCGGGTCGGCACCGTGGTGCGATCGGGTTCGGTGGCCACGATCGGTCCGGTGGTGGACCGCGCGTCCACCGGCTCGTCGCGCAGCGGCACCGCCCGCGCCGGCACCTCGTGCGTGCGGACCTCGCGGGTGTCGTCGTGGGTGCTGTCGTAGACCGCCGGGTCGTGCAGGGTCACATCGCGCACGCTGCGCACCGAGACGCGGCCGATCGCGGCGGCGCCCAGGAAGACGATCAGCGCGCCCAGTCCGGAGAAGTAGGCGAGTTCCAGCGCCACGCTCTTGGCCTCGGTCACCGCCACCGGGCTGCCGGGCGTACCCAGCCCCAGCGGCGCGGCGAGGGCGCGCCCCACCACGAACCAGACGCCGGCGGCGACGCTGAGCCAGCCGCCGAGCATGGCGGTGGCGCGGTTACGCGATACCAGCAACAGGAACCCGCCCAGGACGGCCACCGCTCCCGGCAGCACCTGCAGCCAGCCCCGCCCCGCCGTCCAGGCCCACGGCGAGTCCGGGGTGAAGGCGAAATCGAAGTACGGGCCCACGAACGGGATGAGCGCACCCCAGACGCCCAGGGCAATCAACAGAAAGCCGCTCAGTGCGCCGCGGCTGCGGGCGATGTGCATCCTGCCGCCACGGGCGGTCACTCGGTTATCGGTCATGGTGGGCCTCCTCTGCCGCGGTGTGATTACCCAGCCCGGCCGCCCCGAAACCGCTATCCGAGCAGGTGGACCGCCAGCAGCACGACCGCGATGAGCGGCAGCAGGCCCTGGGTGATCGCGGCGCGCGCCTTGTCCGGGGAGGACGCCAGCAGCACCGCGGCCGCCGCCAGCATGGAGCCGACACCGGCCAGCATCAGCGCCACCCCCACGCCGGTGTGCCCGAGCGCCGCCGCGGCGATGCCCGCACCCGACACGATGGCCAGGAAAAGGTTGTAGAACCCCTGGTTGAACGCCATCTCCCTGGTGGCCTCGGCCTCCTGGGCGCTGAGTCCGAACGTCGCCCGGGTGCGGGGCGAGGTCCAGGTCAGCGACTCCATCACGAAGATGTAGACGTGCAGCAGCGCGGCCAGGCCGGCGATGATCGAAGCGGCGACGAGCATGGCGCTCATTCAAACAGGCCGGTCTGCTGCCCTAGACCGCGAACCGGCGGCTGCAATCCGAGGTGTGTCCAGGCCAGCGGGGTGGCCACCCGGCCACGCGGGGTGCGGGCGATCATCCCGGCCCGCACCAGGAACGGCTCACACACCTCCTCGACGGTGGTGGCCTCCTCCCCGACCGCGACGGCCAGCGTGGACACCCCGACCGGCCCGCCGCCGAAGCTCTTCGTCAGTGCGGTGAGGACTGCGCGGTCCAGCCGGTCCAGACCGAGCTCGTCGACGTCGTACACCTCCAGCGCCGCCTTGGCGATATCGCGGGTGATCACCCCGTCGGCGCGCACCTCGGCGTAGTCACGCACCCGGCGCAGCAGCCGGTTGGCGATGCGCGGGGTGCCCCGCGAGCGGCGGGCGACCTCGGCACCCGCGGTGGCCTCCAGCGCGATGCCCAGGATCCCGGCCGAACGGTGCAGCACGCGCTCGAGGTCGGACGGGTCGTAGAAGTCCATGTGGGCGGTGAACCCGAACCGGTCCCGCAGCGGACCGGTCAGCGCGCCCGAGCGGGTGGTGGCACCGACCAGGGTGAACGGCGCGACATCGAGTGGAATCGACGTGGCCCCGGGGCCCTTGCCGACCACGACGTCGACGCGGAAGTCCTCCATGGCCAGATAGAGCATCTCTTCGGCCGGGCGGGCGATGCGGTGGATCTCGTCGATGAAGAGCACATCACCCTCGACCAGATTGGACAGCATGGCGGCCAGGTCACCGGCCCGTTCCAGCGCCGGACCGGACGTCACCCGCAGCGCCGACCCCAGTTCGGCGGCGATGATCATCGCCAGTGAGGTCTTACCCAGGCCGGGCGGGCCGGACAGCAGGATGTGATCCGGTGTGCCACCACGATTCTTGGCGCCCTCGAGCACGAGTTGCAGCTGCTCGCGGACGCGGTGCTGGCCGATGAACTCACTCAGCGAGCGCGGCCGCAGGCTGGCGTCGATATCCCCTTCGCCGACGGTCAGCGCCGGTGAGACGTCGCGCTCCTGCGGTTCGTCCTCGTCGTCGAAACGGCCCATGCCTACTTCTTACCGAGCATCGACAGCGCCGCCCGCAGCGCCCCGGAGGTAGTCGCGTTCGGATCGTCGGCGAGCACCTTGTCGGTGGCCTCCTCGGCCTGCTTCGCCGCAAAACCAAGGCCGACAAGGGCTTCCACGACGGGCGTACGCACGGCGTGGCCGGTGGCGGCGCCCGTCCCGCCCGCGCCGGGCACCGCGCCGATCTTGTCGCGCAGCTCCAGCACCATCCGTTCGGCGCCGCGCTTGCCGATACCGGGCACCCGGGTCAGCGCGGCGACATCACCGTCGGCCAGCGCCTGGCGCAGCGCCTGGGCGTCGTAGACCGCCAGGGTGGCCAGCGCGATCTTGGGCCCGACCCCGGACACCCCGAGCAGGGTGGTGAACAGGTCGCGGGCCGCACCGTCGGCGAAACCGTAGAGCGTCATGGAGTCCTCACGCACGATCATCGCGGTGATGAGCCGGGCGTCCTCACCACGACGCAGCGTGGACAGCGTCGACGGGGTGGCCATCACCTTGTAACCGACGCCCGCGGCTTCGATGACCGCGTGGTCGAGGGCGATGTCGATGACCTCACCGCGCACCGAGGCGATCATGCGCGGACCGCCTTCAGTCGGGCCTGGTAGCGCTTCTTCTGTTCGGCCGCCTTCGCCTCCGCCTCGGCCATCCGGGCGATCATCGGCGCCCGCCAGCAGTGACAGATCGCCAGCGCCAGCGCGTCGGCGGCATCGGCGGGTGTCGGTTTCTGTTGCAGCGCCAGGATTTTGGTGACCATGGTGGTGATCTGCGCCTTATCGGCACGCCCGTTGCCGGTCACCGCGGCCTTCACCTCCGAGGGCGTATGGAAGTACACGTCGATACCGCGGCGCGCCGCGGCCAACGCGATCACTCCGCCGGCCTGGGCGGTGCCCATCGCGGTGTTGGCATTGTGGTTGGCGAACACCCGCTCGATGGCGATGACATCGGGGACGTGGGTGTCCATCCAGTGCTCGACCGTGTCGCTGATGGTCAGCAACCGTTTCTGCAGCGGCTCGTCGGCGGGAGTACGCACGACGTCGACATCGAGCGCGGTGACATGCCGGCCGCGCCCACTCTCGATCATCGACAGCCCGCAGCGCGTCAACCCGGGATCGACTCCCATTACCCGCACGCCAACCCCTTCACCATCAGAACACCTGTTCGATAGGTTAGCGGCCCGCACCGACACAGCGCGGCAGGGACACGCTCAGATGACGAAGTGTCCGGACCGCCAGCCGCGGGCCACCTGCAGGGCCAATTCTTCGATGCGCGCCCCGGACCGGCGCCAACCGCGCACCAGGACGGTCTCGACTTCGACGCCGTCGCGTTCGACGATGATCCGCCAGCGCACCCCGAGACCCTTGGCAGCGAACCAGAATGGCCACAGCAGCAGCAGCGGCGTGGCCAGCAGCAGTCCGAGCAGCCCGTCGAAGGCCAGGTCGGCCACATCTGTGAACGGCCACCAGCGCCGGCGCACCGACCATTGCACACCGCTGGGATCCGTCACGACAGCCACCGGGACATCTTGCCGTGGCAGGCTGGCAACATGCGAGTCGTCATTGCCGGTGGACACGGAAAGATCGCGCTGATCCTGGAGAAGTTGCTCGCCGAACGTGGTGACACCGCGGTCGGCCTGGTGCGCAACCCGGCGCAGGTGCCGGATCTGCAGGCCATCGGGGCACAGGCCGCGGTGCTCGATCTGGAGCGCAGTACGGTCGCCGAGGTGGCCGAGGTGCTGCGCGGGGCGGATGCGGTGGTGTTCGCCGCCGGAGCCGGCCCGGGCAGCGGGGTCGAGCGTAAACAGACCGTCGACCGCGACGCCGCGATCCTGTTGGCCGATGCCGCCGAGGCCGCCGGGGTGAATCGCTACGTGATGGTGTCGGCGATATCGGCCGACGACCGCAGCCTCGACGATTCCTACGACGAGGTGTTCCGCGCATATATCCGCGCCAAAGCAGAGGCCGACGCCGACGTGCGGGGGCGGGCCGGGCTGCGGAGCACGATCGTGCGCCCGGGCCGGCTGACCGACGAGGCCGGCACCGGCCGGGTGCAGATCGCCGAGTCCACCGGACGGGGCGAGATCCCGCGCGCCGACGTGGCGGCGGTGCTGCTGGCCGTGCTCGACGATCCGGGTACGGCCGGACGCACCTTCGAGCTGATCGGCGGGGACACCCCGATCAGCGACGCGCTGTAGGCGCGGCTCAGTCCTCGTCGAGTTGGGCGGCGACGTCGTCGGGGATGTCGACGTTGGTGTACACGTCCTGCACGTCGTCGCTGTCCTCGAGCGCGTCGACGAGCTTGAGCACCTTGCGGGCGGCCTCCAGGTCGACCTGCACGCTGACCGACGGTTGGAAGCTGGCCTCGGCGGAGTCGTAGTCGATACCGGCTTCCTGCAGGGCGGTGCGCACGGCGACGAGGTCGGTGGGCTCGGAGATGACCTCGAAGCTCTCCCCCAGGTCGTTGATCTCCTCGGCGCCGGCCTCCAGGACCGCGGCCAGCACGTCGTCCTCGGACAGACCGTTCTTCTCCAGCGTGATGATGCCCTTGCGGGAGAACAGGTAGGACACCGATCCGGGGTCGGCCATGTTGCCGCCGTTGCGGGTCATCGCCACCCGGACCTCGCCGGCGGCCCGGTTCTTGTTGTCGGTCAGGCACTCCACGAGGACGGCCACCCCGTTGGGGCCGTACCCCTCGTAGGTGATGGTCTGCCAGTCCGCGCCGCCGGCCTCTTCCCCGGCGCCGCGCTTGCGGGCGCGCTCGATGTTGTCGTTGGGGACGGAGTTCTTCTTGGCCTTCTGGATGGCGTCGTAGAGGGTCGGGTTGCCACCGGGGTCACCACCACCGGTGCGCGCGGCGACCTCGATGTTCTTGATCAGCTTGGCGAAGTTCTTGCCACGACGGGCGTCGATGATCGCCTTCTTGTGCTTGGTGGTGGCCCACTTGGAATGGCCGCTCATGCAGATACGCCCTCTTTCTGGTGAAACGTCAGTTGACCAGTCTACGGGCACCACCAGCCCGGACCGGTGTACCGGGGCCGTCAATGCAGCGCTCCGACAATCGGCGATGAACATATGTTAACTGAGCCACAGTCGCTGGTCAGCTAACTTACTCCAAAGTAAGGTACGGGACATGACCTTCTCCCTGGAGTTGTCCTCCGACCTGCTCGACGTACAGAAGTGGGTTCATGAGTTCGCCGCCGACGTCGTGCGGCCGGCCGCCCCCGAGTGGGACGAGCGCGAAGAAACGCCGTGGCCGGTCATCGCCGAGGCCGCCAAGATCGGCCTGTACTCGATGGAGTTCTTCGCCGAGCAGGCCGCCGAACCCTCCGGCCTCGGCATGATCGTGGCGTTCGAGGAGATGTTCTGGGGTGACGCGGGCATCGCGCTGTCGATCCTGGGAACAGGTCTGGCCGCGGCGTCACTGGCCGGCAGCGGCACCCCCGAGCAGATCGGCGAGTGGCTGCCGCAGATGTTCGGCACGGTGGAGGACCCGAAGGTGGCGGCATTCTGCTCGTCGGAACCTGGCGCCGGCTCCGATGTCGGGGCCATCCTGACCCGCGCCCGCTATGACGAGGCCACCGATGAGTGGGTGCTCAACGGCACCAAGACCTGGGCCACCAACGGCGGTATCGCCGAGGTCCACATCGTGGTCGCCTCGGTCTATCCGGAACTGGGCAGTCGCGGTCAGGCGTCGTTCATCATCCCGCCTCAGACACCGGGTTTCAGCCAGGGCCAGAAGTTCCTCAAGCACGGCATCCGCGCCTCGCACACCGCCGAGGTGGTGCTCGACGACGTGCGCATCCCGGGCCGGTTGATCGTCGGCGGTAAGGACAAGTTCGACGAGCGCATCGCGCGGGTGCGCGAGGGCAAGCGGACCAACGGGCAGGCCGCGATGGCCACCTTCGAGCGCACCCGGCCCACCGTCGGTGCGATGGCCGTCGGGGTGGCCCGCGCCGCCTACGAGTACGCCCTCGACTACGCCTGCGAGCGTGAACAATTCGGCCGCAAGATCGGCGAATTCCAGGGTGTTGCGTTCAAGCTGGCCGATATGAAGGCGCGCATTGACGCCGCCCGACTGCTGGTCTACCGGGCCGGCTGGATGGCGCGCAACGGCAAGGCCTTCGAGTCCGCCGAGGGGTCGATGGCCAAGCTGGTCGCCAGCGAGACCGCCACCTACGTCACCGACGAGGCGATCCAGATCCTCGGCGGCAACGGCTACACCCGGGAGTACCCGGTGGAGCGCATGCATCGCGACGCCAAGATCTTCACCATCTTCGAGGGCACCAGCGAGATCCAGCGGCTGGTGATGGCGCGCACGCTGACCGGCCTGGCGATCCGCTAGACGATCCGAAGTCACTTACGCCTTAGTCAATTTGGCGCGGTAACGCGGTACTTTCGGCCGGAACACCACCTTCACCGCTGCGAAACACAGCGCGCCTAGCTTTTGCCCATGACGCAAGAATTGGGCGACGAGGTACGCGGCGCGGATCTCGACACCGACCTTGACCGGTTGACCGCCACCAAGGAGACCCTCGAGGACTACACGCTGCGCTTCGCACCGCGCAGCTACCGAAAGTGGTCCACCAGGGTGGTGGGCATCTCGGCGCTCGGCGGAATCGCCTACCTGGCCGATTTCGCCATCGGAGCCAACATAGGGATCGCCTACGGCACGACAAATGCCCTGTGGGGCATTTTGATATTCGCGGTGGTCGTGATGGTGACCGGATTCCCGTTGGCCTACTACGCCGCCCGCTACAACATCGACCTCGACCTGATCACCCGCGGCAGCGGCTTCGGCTATTACGGGTCGGTGGTCACCAACGTCATCTTTGCGACGTTCACCTTCATTTTCTTCGCGCTCGAGGGCTCGATCATGGCGCAGGGGCTCGAACTCGGACTCGGCATCCCGTTGTGGGTCGGCTACGCAGTATCGACGATCATCATCTTCCCGCTGGTCATCTACGGCATGAAGGTGCTCTCGACGCTGCAGGTGTGGACCACCCCGCTGTGGCTGGTCCTGATGGTCGCACCGTTCGGCTACCTGGTCGTCAGTCACCCCGAATCGATATCGGACTTCTTCGCCTTCCGGGGCGAAAGTGGCACCGCCGGCTTCGATCTGGGGATGACCCTGTTGGCGGCGGGGGTGTGCCTGTCGTTGATCGTGCAGATCGCCGAGCAGATCGACTATCTGCGGTTCATGCCGCCGCGCACGCCGGAGAACAGCCGCAGCTGGTGGACGTGGATGTTCCTGGCCGGCCCGGGCTGGGTGATCTTCGGCGCCATCAAACAGGTCGTCGGCCTGTTCCTGGCGGTATACCTGATAGCCAACGTCTTCGATGGCGCGGTATCCAACGCCAACGAACCCGTGCACCAGTTCCTGGAGATCTACCGCAACTTCCTCCCGCCCTGGCTGGCGATGACACTGGCAGTGATCCTCGTCGTGATCAGCCAGGTGAAGATCAACGTCACCAACGCCTACTCCGGGTCCCTGGCGTGGACCAACTCGTTCACCCGGGTGACCAAGCGCTATCCGGGCCGTCTGGTATTCCTCGGATTCAACCTGTTGATCGCGTTGATTCTGATGGAGGCCGATATGTTCGCCTTCCTGAACTCGATCCTGGGTTTCTACGCCAACTGCGGTATCGCCTGGGTTGTGGTGGTGGCCTCCGACATCGTCTTCAACAAATACCTGCTCAAGATCTCGCCCATGCAGCCGGAGTTCCGACGCGGCATGCTCTACGCGATCAACCCGGTCGGGTTCGTCTCGCTGCTCGTTGCGGCAGGGGTGTCCCTGCTGACGTTCTTCGGCCTGCTCGGCGAGGCGATCCGGCCGTACTCACCGCTGGTCGCGATGGTGCTGGGGGCGGTGTTGCCGCCCATCATCGCCGTCGCCACCAAGGGCAGGTACTACCTACGACGCACCGATGACGGGATTGATCTGCCGATGTACGACGAATACGGGAACCCGTCGCACGCGCAGCTCAAATGTCATGTCTGCCATCACGATTATGAGCGGCCGGACATGATGAAATGCGCCACCCATGACGCGTTCGTGTGCTCGCTGTGCCTGTCCACCGACAAGGTCGGCGACCACGTGCTGCCGGCTCAGGCCTGAAGCGACTCGACGAACATCCGGTGCACCCGGCGGTCGCCGGTCACCTCCGGGTGGAAGGACGTCGCCAGCACCGTCCCCTGCCGCACCGCGACGGGATGCCCTGCGGCGCTGGCCAATACCTCGACCGACGGGCCGACCCGCTCCACCCACGGCGCCCGGATGAAGACGGCGTGCACGTGCGCGTCCAGACCCGCGAACGCGATGGTCTCCTCGAAGGAGTCCACCTGGCGCCCGAAGGCGTTGCGCCGCACCGTCATGTCGATACCGCCCAGCGGCAGCGCCTCCCGGCCCGGCACACCCGCGTCCAGGATCTCGGTGGCCAACAAGATCATGCCCGCGCACGATCCGTAGGCGGGCATGCCGTCGGCCAACCGGGCGCGCAACGGCTCCAGCAGCTCGAACTCGCGCAGCAGGTGACTCATGGCGGTCGATTCCCCGCCCGGGATCACCAGGGCGTCCACCGCGTCCAGCTCGGCCGGCCGGCGCACGGTGCACGCGTCGGCGCCCGCCTCGGTCAACGCCGCGAGGTGTTCGCGGGTGTCGCCCTGCAGCGCGAGAACCCCGACCCGGACCGTCACGTGGCGGGCGGGACGAAGTCGCGCTGGTAGCGGGTCAACCCCTCCTGCATGACGGCCGCGACCATCTCGCCGTACTGGTTGAACAGCTTGCCCTGGGTCAGCGCCCGCCCACCGCAGGCCGACGGCGAGGACTGGTCGTAGAGCAGCCATTCGTCGGCCCGGAACGGCCGCATGAACCACATCGCGTGATCCAGCGAGGCGATCATCAGGTGCTTGCGTTCCTCGGGGTGGTTCACCTGCGCCGACCCCAGCAGGGTCAGGTCACTCAGATAGGCCAACGCACAGATGTGCAGCACCGGGTCATCGGGCAGCGGGTCGCGGTGCCGGAACCACACCTGTTGCTGAGATGCCTTGCCCGCCACCTTGTTCACCTGGTCACGGGGAACGATGCGGACGTCCCACTCGTCGAACTGGCGGAAGCTGGCGTCGTCGAACACCTTCGCGTTGGTCTTGAAGCCGGGGACCTCGTCGGGGCCCGGCGCCGACGGCATGGCGTCCTGATGTTCGATACCGGACTGATCGGTCTGGAACGACGCGGACATGCTGAAGATCGTCTGCCCGTGCTGCACGGCGCTGACTCGCCGGGTGGCGAACGATCCGCCGTCGCGGATGCGCTCGACCAGGTAGACCGATGGTGACCGGGCGTCACCGGGGCGCAGGAAGTATCCGTGCAGCGAGTGCACCTGGAACTTGGGGTCGACGGTGCGGACCGCCGACACCAGTGACTGCCCGGCGACGTGGCCACCGAAAGTGCGTTGCAGGAAACCGGATTCGGGACTGAACACACCGCCCCGGTAGATGTCGACCTCGAGCTGTTCGAGGTCGAGGATCTCTTCGATGGACACCTGTTACCAGCCGCGCTCGGCGAGTCGGTGCGGCTGCGGGATGTCGTCGACGTTGATGCCGACCATCGCCTCCCCCAGTCCGCGCGAGACCTTGGCCAGCACATCGGGATCGTCGTAGAAGGTGGTCGCCTTCACGATCGCTGCGGCACGCGCGGCCGGGTCACCGGACTTGAAGATGCCCGAGCCGACGAACACGCCCTCGGCGCCGAGTTGCATCATCATCGCCGCATCGGCCGGGGTCGCGATACCACCGGCGGTGAACAGCGTGACCGGCAGCTTGCCGGCCTTGGCCACCTCGGCCACCAGCTCATAGGGCGCCTGCAGTTCCTTGGCGGCGACGAACAACTCGTCCTCGGACAGCGAGGTCAGGCGGCGGATCTCAGCGCCGATCTTGCGCATGTGGGTGGTGGCATTGGAGACATCACCGGTGCCGGCCTCACCCTTGGAGCGGATCATCGCCGCCCCCTCGGTGATCCGGCGCAGCGCCTCACCCAGGTTGGTCGCCCCGCACACGAACGGCACGGTGAAGCGCCACTTGTCGATGTGGTTGGCGTAGTCGGCCGGGGTCAGCACCTCGGACTCGTCGATGTAATCCACACCCAACGACTGCAGGATCTGCGCCTCGACGAAGTGCCCGATACGCACCTTGGCCATCACCGGGATGGTGACCGCGTCGATGATGCCCTCGATCATGTCCGGATCGCTCATCCGCGACACCCCGCCCTGGGCACGGATGTCGGCGGGCACCCGCTCCAGCGCCATCACGGCCACTGCACCGGCGCCCTCGGCGATACGCGCCTGCTCGGGGGTGACGACGTCCATGATGACCCCGCCCTTGAGCATCTCGGCCATCCCACGCTTGACCCGCGCGGTACCGGTCTTACTGCCGTTCTGCCCGACGGTATCCATCACAATCTCCTTCACTCACCTACTGAAACAGTCTAAACGTGGCGCCAAATCAAATGAATCCGCAGTCTCAGCGAATGGGCTGAGGCTGCGTACCCGGTCCGGCACCCCGCACATCGGCCAGCTCACCGGCCTGGACCAGCAGTTCGCCGAGCTGCAGCGGGTACACGGACTCACCGTTGGCGACCAGCTCGGCGATCATTGTCGCATCGCACCAGAGATGGCCGTGAATGTAGCGGCGCTCGAGGTCGTTGTAGCCGTCGTCGGTGGGTTCGAAATGGCGCGTGCGGTGCACGAAGAAGTACTCCTCGCTGCGCATGACCGCCCCGTTGAAGTCGATCAGGGCATTACGCCGCCAGACCGGACCGACCAGCTCATCCGGGCTCACCCGCAGACCGGTCTCCTCCACCAATTCGCGGACCGCCGTGTCGACGAGTTCCTCGCCCGCCTCGACCGCCCCGCCGACGGTGAACCACCAGCGTCGGCTGCCGTCGCGGGCCGGGTCCGATCCGCGGAACAACAGCACCCGACCGTCCTCGTCGAGCAGCACGATGCGCGCCGACACGCGGTTACCGACCTGCCCGGCGTCGCGGGCCGCCGGCCCCGCCCGTTCGGCGATCTCGAAGTAGGTGGGCAGCGCGGCCGTGCCGCCCAGGTGCAGCAGCCGCACCATCGGGCGTTCGCGCAGCGCGAGCGTGTCCCGCACGGCATCGTTGTGGAAGCGCCGCGCCAGCAACACCCGGGCCTCGGCGTCGGCGAGCTCGGCCACCAGCGCGGTCGGCAGGGCCACCGGATCCACCATCGTCAGCGCCGCCGACAGCGCGTTCTCGGCGGCCTCGCGGGCCGGCCGGTCGGCGCGTTCGGCGGCATCGGCCAGCGCCGCGAGTCGCTTGCCCTCCGGGCCCCGCCCATAGGCGTCGACGGCGACCGCCCGGGCCACCACCGCGCGACGGGCCAGCGCCCCGTCGAGCGCCTGCCAGGACAGGTCGTAGCGCACATGCAACCGGTCGAGCCGGTTGGCGGTCAGATAGGCCCAGCTGCCCAGCAACAACAGCGCGGCCCCCACCAGCACCAGCAGGACGATCAGCCAGACCATCACGCCAGGCTCCTGCCGGCGGTGCCGGCCACCTGCACCTTGGCCCCGGAACCGCTGACCGTCTCGTAGACCCGCATGATCTCGCCGGCCACCACCGACCAGTCGTAGCGGCGCACCGCGGCGGAAGCGGCCTGCACATAGCGGCGACGGGCGTCATCATCGGCCAGCAGTTCGATCAGGCTGTCGGCCAGGGCGTCGGCGTCGTCGACCGGTACCAGCCGGCCGGCCGCGCCACCGTCGAGCACCCGGCTGAAGGCGTCTAGGTCGCTGGCCACCACGGCCGTCCCCGCGGCCATCGCCTCGACCAGCACGATGCCGAAGCTCTCACCGCCGGTGTTGGGGGCGCAGTACACGTCGGCGCTGCGCAGCGCCGAGGCCTTGGTGGCATCGTCGACCGCCCCGAGGAAACGTAGATTGCGCGCGAATTCGCCTGCCTGCTCCGATAATTCGTCGTTGTCGCCGCGGCCGACGATCAGCACCTCGACATCCGGGAACCGCGCGACCAGTCGGGGTAGCGCGCCGAGCAGCACGGCCATCCCCTTACGGGGTTCGTCGAACCGGCCGAGGAACAACACCGATCGGCCCGGCCGCGGATATCCCGGCAGCCGCGGCGCCTCGGCGAACTCGGCGACGTTCAGCCCGTTGGGAATCTCCACCGCATCCGAACCCAGCGCCTCCATCTGCCAGCGCCGGGCCAGGTCAGAGACCGCGATCCGGCCGACGATCTTCTCGTTGAGCGGCCGCAGCATCCCCTGGAAGACGCTGAGCGTCAACGACTTCGTGGTGGAGGTGTGAAACGTCGCGACGATCGGCCCCTCGGCGATCATCAGCGCCAGCATCGAGACGCTGGGCGCGTTGGGCTCGTGCAGGTGCAGCACGTCGAAGTCACCGTCGATGAGCCACCGCTTGACCTTGCGATGGGTGGCGGGCCCGAATCGCAGACGCGCCACCGACCCGTTGTACGGGATCGGCACGGCCTTGCCACCGGAGACCACGTACTCGGGCAACGTGACATGCGGGGACGCCGGAGCAAGCACGCTGACCTCGTGGCCGCGCCCCCGGAAGACCTCGGCCAGCTGCAGGACGTGCGCCTGGACGCCGCCGTGCACATCGAAGGAGTACGGGCACACCATCCCGATGCGCATGGCGCCCTAGCTTCCTTCGAGCCGGGCGCGGCGTTCGGCCGACAGGTCGACGATCCACTGCGGCTGCAGCATGTGCCAGTCCGCGGGGTGTTCGGCGATGCCGGCCTCGAAATGGGCGGCCAGCGCCTGGGTGATGGTGCCGATATCGCCGGTGGAGGTGTCCAGCGCCGGGTGGATCCGCAGGCCCCACCCGTCATCGGTGAACCAGGTGTGCACCGGTAGCAGGGCGGCCCCGGTCTCATCCGCGAGCCGGGCCGGGCCGGCAGGCAGCCGGGTGTCCTCACCGAAGAACTGCACCTGCACCCCGGAGCGGGTGAGGTCGCGGTCGGACATCAGACAGACCAGTCCGTTGTCGCGCAGCCGGTCGACGAGCACCTCGCCCGGCGGCCGGGCGCCACCGGTCAGCGGCAGCACCTCGAAGCCCAGGCTCTCGCGGTAGTCGACGAAACGCTGATACAGCGACTCGGGTTTCAGCCGTTCGGCGACGGTGGCGAACCTGCCGTAGGTGTTGGTCAGCCACACCCCGGCGATATCCCAGTTGCCGCTGTGCGGCAGCGCCAGGACGACACCGCGGCCGGCGTTCAGCGCGGCCTCGATGTGGTGGTGGCCCTCGACGCGGTCCTGCACCTGCGCGGCGATCGCCGCGTGGTTCATCGACGGCAGCCGGAAGGCCTCCCGCCAGTACCGCGCATAGGAGGCCAACGACGCCCGCACCAGGCTGCCGGGCACCTGGGCCGGCGGCACGCCGATGACCCGCGCGAGGTTCTTGCGCAGTTGCTCGGGCCCGCCGCCACGCGCGGCGTACAGCGCTCCGGCGTCGAACATGTTGCGGGCGGCGAACTCCGGCATGGTGCGCACCAGTTGCCAGCCGGCGGCGTATCCCAGGTCGGACAGCTGGCCGCCCAGCGGCAGCCGGAAGCCCCGCACATTCGGCAGCCCGGCCGACGGCGTGCTCACTGACCGTCCTCGGCGGGACCGGCCGGCGCGATCGGCAACGGGTCCATCGCACCCGGGGAGGTCCGCACCGCGTGCAGTCGCTGCGCCAGCGTCACCAGGCTGGCAACCGCCAGACCCCACATGGCGATGTCGAGCAGCACCGGCAGCCCGAACAGACCCGAGAGCCCGGCACCGGTGAGCGCGATCACCAACCGCTCGGGGCGTTCGATGATGCCGCCGTCGCCGCGCAGACCGCTGGCCTCGGCACGGGCCTTGATATAGGAGATGACCTGCGAGGTGACCAGGCAGATGAGGGTGGCGACCACCAGCGCGGTGTTGTGCGCGCCGAATGCGGCCCACCACGCCAGCCCGCAGAAGATGGCGCCGTCGCTGAGCCGGTCGCAGGTCGCGTCCAGCACCGCGCCGAACCGCGTCCCGCCACCCCGTTCGCGGGCCATCGCGCCGTCCAGCATGTCGGCCAACACGAAGATGAAGACGGCGAATCCACCCCACCACAGCTGCCCGATCGGGAAGAGGGTCAGCGCGGCGACGATCGAACCCGCGGTGCCCAGGATCGTGATGCTGTCGGGGGTGAGCCCGGCGCGCAGCGCCGTCCTGGCGACCGGGCGCGAGATCTTGGTGTACGCCGCCCGGGTCATCAGGTAGAAGTTGCTCATTTGTCCGGGTGCCCCGTCGCTGCGCCCGGCCCGGGCTGGGCCGCCCATTCCGAGGCGAGCAGCCGCCGCGTCTCGCCCAGCAGCTGCGGGATCACCTTGGAGCCGCCGATGATGGTGATGAAGTTGGCGTCCCCGCCCCAGCGCGGCACCACATGCATGTGTAGATGTTCGGCCAGCGAGCCACCCGCCGAGGTACCCAGGTTCAGACCGACATTGAACCCGTGCGGGCGGGAGACGGCCTTGATGACCCGAATGGCCTTCTGGGTGAACGCCATCAGTTCGGCGGTCTCGTCGGTGCTGAGGTCCTCCAGCTCGGACACCCGCCGGTACGGCACGACCATCAGGTGGCCCGGGTTGTAGGGGTAGAGGTTGAGTACCGCATAGACCAGGTCCCCGCGCGCCACCATCAGGCCGTCCTCGTCCGACATGGCGGGGATGTCGGTGAACGGTTCCTTCGACATCGCCGACCCGGCGCCCTTCTTCATGGGCGATTCGGCGATGTAGCTCATCCGGTGCGGGGTCCACAGACGCTGGAGGTGGTCCGGCTCCCCCACCCCGGTGTCGACGATCGCCTCGTCTTCGCTCATGTCGATACCGTCAGCAGATCCGCTGTGGGAGTGGCATTCTCACGCCGGGCGATCCAATCCACGATCGCGTCCACCGCGGCGTCGCGGGCGATGCCGTTGACCTGGGTGCGATCGGTGAACCGGAAGGACACCGCGCCCGCCTCGATATCCTTGTCGCCGGCCAACAGCATGAACGGCACCCGCTGGTTGGTGTGGTTGACGATCTTCTTGGCCATCCGGTCGTCGCTGCCGTCCACCTCGACCCGGACCCCGCGGCTGCGCAGTTGGGCGGCAACCTCTTCCAGGTAGGGCAGGTGCGCGTCCGCGACCGGCACCCCGACCACCTGCACCGGTGCCAGCCAGGCCGGGAACGCGCCCGCGTAATGCTCGGTGAGCACGCCGAAGAACCGCTCGATGGACCCGAACAGCGCCCGGTGGATCAGCACGGGACGCCGCCTGCTGCCGTCGGCGGCGGTGTACTCCAGCTCGAACCGGTCGGGCATGTTGAAGTCCAACTGGATGGTCGACATCTGCCAGTGCCGGCCGAGCGCATCCTTGACCTGCACCGAGATCTTCGGCCCGTAGAAGGCGGCGCCGCCCGGATCCGGCACCAGTGCCAACCCCGAGGCTTCGGCGACCTCCCGCAGCGTGTCGGTGGCCTCCTCCCACAGCTCGTCGGAGCCGACGGACTTCTCCGGGTCCCTGGTCGACAGTTCGAGGTAGAAGTCGTCGAGGCCGTAGTCGGACAGCAGGTCGAGCACGAACTGCAGCAGCGAGGTCAGCTCCTCGCGCATCTGCTCGCGGGTGGTGTAGATGTGCGCGTCGTCCTGGGTCATCCCGCGCACCCGGGTCAGCCCGTGCACCACGCCGGACTTCTCGTACCGGTAGACCGATCCGAATTCGAAGAGCCGCAGCGGCAGTTCCCGGTAGGACCGTCCGCGGGAGCGGTAGATCAAATGGTGCATCGGGCAGTTCATCGGCTTCAGGTAATAGTCCTGACCGGGCTTGCGGACCGTCCCGTCCTCGTTGTATTCGGCATCGATCTGCATCGGCGGGAACATGCCGTCGGCGTACCACTCCAGGTGACCGGAGGTGATGTACAGGTTCTCCTTGGTGATGTGCGGCGTGTTGACGAACTGGTAGCCGGCCTGTTCGTGCTTGCGGCGCGAATAGTCCTCCAGTTCCTTGCGCACGATGCCGCCCTTGGGGTGGAACACCGGCAGGCCCGACCCGAGCTCGTCGGGGAAGCTGAACAGGTCGAGCTCGACACCGAGCTTGCGATGATCGCGGCGCTGGGCCTCCTCGATGAGTTCGAGGTGGCGGTCCAGGGCCTCCTGGGACTCCCAGGCCGTGCCGTAGATGCGCTGCAGGCTGGCGTTGTTCTGGTTCCCGCGCCAGTAGGCCGCACTGCTGCGGGTGAGCTTGAACGCGGGGATGTAGCGGGTGGTCGGGATGTGCGGTCCCCGGCACAGATCGCCCCAGATGCGTTCCTTGGTGCGCGGGTTCAGGTTGTCGTAGGCGGTGAGCTCATCCCCGCCGACCTCCATGACATCGGGATCACCGGACTTGTCGTCGACCAGTTCGAGCTTGTACGGCTCGCCGGAAAGCTCCTGGCGGGCTTGCTCTTTGGATTCGTAGACCCGGCGTGAGAACAGCTGGCCGTCCTTGATGATCTTGGCCATCCGCTTCTCCAACTTGACCAGATCCTCGGGCGTGAAGGGCTCGGCGACGTCGAAGTCGTAATAGAAGCCGTCGGTGATGGGCGGGCCGATGCCGAGCTTGGCCTGCGGGAACAGCTCCTGCACCGCCTGGGCCAGCACGTGCGCGCACGAGTGCCGGATGACGCTGCGGCCGTCCTCGGTGTCGGCGGCCACCGGTTCGACGTGCGCGTCGGCGTCGGGCACCCAGTTCAGGTCGCGCAGCCTGCCGTCGGCATCGCGCACCACGACGATGGCGTCGGCGGCACCACGCTCGGGCAGCCCGGCCGCCCGCACCGCCGCGCCGGCGGTGGTCCCGGCAGCGACCCGGATCGGGGCTGCGGGGGCGGAACTGGCGGCGGCGGTCATCGGTGGTTCTCCTAGCGGCTCGAGTGAATCGCGACCATGCTATCGGGGTTGCCCCAGCGCAATACCTACGACCCGATGCCGATCGGGCTCGTCAACCAGGGCCAGTCGATACCGACCCAGCCCGCGACCAGGCCCACCGCCCCGAACAGCCACAGCGTCACGATGACCACGACGGCGGTGAACAGCGCGCTGAGCGCCTTCACCGCGATGTGCTGGCGGCCGAACCAGTCCATCACCTTGTCGTAGCGGACCCGCACCCAGTGCAGCACCACCTGCGCGGCGCGGAACTCGGTGGCCAGGATGCCCAGCCCGAGGAAGACGATCGCCCAGCCCGGGCCCGGGTACGGGATGGTGACGATGCCGATGATGAGCACCAGGGTGCCGACGACACCGACGATGGTGCGGTAGGTCAGGTCCGCCATCGGACGGTCGCGCAGCTTGTCGCGCCAGCGCGCCCAGGCCCGCTTGTCGCGCTTGCCCCGGTTGTCGCGGTTGTCGCGGTTGTCGATACTCATGGCTGCCCCGGCTTCAGTCGCACGAACAGGGCATCGGCCTCGGTGAGCACCGTGCCGTCATCGGACAACCGGCCACTGACGAACATCTTGCGGCCGTCGATGCGGTCGATGCCCGCGTCGACCTGCAGCACCTTGCCGATCGGCACGATCTTGCGGTAGTCGATGCCCAGGTGCGCGGTGCGCTGGTACATGCTCTTCGTCAGCTTCGCGGTGGTGTAGCCGAGCAGTGAGTCGAACAGCAGACCCAGCACGCCGCCGTGCACGGCGCTGTTACGGCCCAGGTGGTAGCGCCGGAACTGCACGGTGCCGCTGACCCGGTCATCGGTGACGCGCAGATCCATCGGCACCGACATGATGTTGCCGCGGTTGGGCAGATCGAGGCGGCGCCCGGACGGCGAATGCCATTCGTCGGCCTCATACGGCGCCAGCAGGGCCGACACCTTCTCGACCAGATCGGCGGCCTCGCTGATCACCTCGTCGGGCGCGTCGGCGGCCCGGGCGTGGTCCTGCAACGTCCGGACGGCCTCGATGAACCGTCCGTAATCGGGTCCGCCGTTGTCGGTGGGCTCGGGCGGGTTGAATCCGCCGCCGGGATGCGCGGTGCCGGTCGTCACGGCAGCAACGTTATTGCACGGCCGCCCGCGCCGGATGCATGACGCTGCCATAGTGGAGCGGTGGACCTGACCTATCCGGAAGTGGGTGCGACGAACGGCCCGCTGCCGGCCGGCTATCAGCACGTCCACGTCTCGGCGGTGATCGGGCACGGCCGCGCCCGCTTCGAGGAGGCCGCCGACGCGGTGCTGCACTGGGGCATGCAACGCGGCGCCGGGGTGCTGGTGCACGCCGATGCCGCATCCGCCGCCGTCGGCGCCGAGCTGACCGTCGGCTTCTGGCCGCTGCGCGCGCCGTGCCGGGTCGTGTACCTGCTCGACGAACCGGACCGGCGCGGGTTCGCCTACGGCACCTTGCCGGGACACCCCGAGACCGGTGAGGAGCTCTTCGCCGTGCGCTATGACCCGGCCGACGGCTCGGTACACGCCGAGGTGACCGCGTTCGCCCGGCACGCGACGTGGTGGAGCAAGCTGGGCGGGCCGGTGACCCGGCTGGCGCAGCGGGTGATCACCCGCCGTTACCTGACCGCGGTATGACGTTATTTGTTGCCCTGCAACAGCTTCGCGACATTGTTCTTCAGGTCGTCGGTGCCGAAGGTGAGCTCCTCGGCGGTGGTGGCGTAGTCGAGGGTGATCGCCACCTGACGCTCCAGCTGCATGTTCAGGATGCGCTTGGTGGATTCGACGGCCTTCTGCGGTAACTCCAGAATCTTCCTGGCCGCGGTCAGCGCCTCGGCCAGTGGATCGGCCACCACATGGTTGGCCAGCCCCAGTTCGACCGCCTTCTGCGCGGGGATGCGAGCACCGGTGAGGGCGTACTCCTTGGCCTGCAGGATGCTCATCTGCATCGGCCACACCAGCGGGCCGCCGTCGGCGGCGACCAGACCGACCTGCACGTGCGGGTCGGCCAGGAATGCCCGCTCCCCCATGTAGACGATGTCGCTCAACGCCACCACGCTGCACCCCAGCCCGACGGCCGGCCCGTTGACCGCGGCGATCACCGGGATGCGGCAGCGCGCCATGCCCATCACGATCTCGCGACCGTCGGCGATGGTCTTGGCGCGCAGGTCGGCATCCTGGCTGATCTGCTGGATGTAGTTGAAGTCGCCGCCGGCCGAGAACGCCTTGCCTGCACCGGTGATCACCGCCGCGCGGGCGGTGCGGTCCTGGCTGAGCCGGCTCCAGATGCGGGCCAGGCCGACATGCAGATCGTCGTTGACGGCATTGAGCTCGTCGGGCCGGTTCAGCGTGATGATCCGCAGCGGGCCGTCGGCCTCGACCTGGATTTCGTCGGGCATGTCGTACATGTCACACCGCCATTCTCAGGATTCGGCCCGCGATGATGTTCTTCTGGATCTGCGAGGTGCCGCCCATGACGCTCTGGGACCGGCTGTAGAGGTAGGTGCTGAACAGGTCGGGGTCACTGGTGCCGGTCTGCGCCAGCACCGCATGACCGACGGACTGCTCCACCCAGGTCATCAACAGTTTGTCGATGGAACCCTCAGGGCCGTGCGATATCCCGTCGAGTTGCTCGGAGAGCCGGCGGCGGACGTGCTGACGCAACACCTGCACCTGCACGGTGGCCCAGGCCAGTTCGTCGCTGGGTTCGCTCTTGCGCGCCAACTGGTTGACCGTCTTTTCGTAGCGGGCGGCGTATCCCAGTGTGGACGGTTCGCGTTCGTGACCGACCACCGTCATCGCCAGTGCCCATCCGTCACCGGGATTGCCGACCATCTGGCTTGCGGGTACCCGGGCCCCGTCGAACAGCACCTGGCCGAACTCGTTGCTGACACCGTTGATCATCTTCAGCGGTCGCTGTTCGATACCGGGCTGGTGCATGTCGACCAGGAATGCCGAAATGCCCTTGTGCCGCTTGACGTCCTTGTCGGTGCGTGCCAGCAGCAGACACCAGTCGGCGACATCGGAGTAGCTGGTCCAGATCTTGTGCCCGTTGATCACGTACTCGTCGCCATCGAGGGTGGCGGTGGTGGTCAGCGAGGCCAGATCCGACCCGGCGCCGGGTTCGGAGAACCCCTGGCACCAGCGTTCGGTGCCGTCGATCATGCCGGGTAGGAAGCGCTGCTGGATCTCCTCGCTGCCGTGCCGGCCCAGCCCGGTGACCAGATACCCCAGGCTCGGTCGCGGCGGAGCGCCGGCGCGCGCCAATTCCTCGTCGACGATAACGTCGTACACCGCGGGCAGTTCCAGGCCACCGAACTTCTTCGGCCACGTCGCCCCGAAAAATCCTGCCGCGTGCAGAGATTGGTGCCACTCGCCCTGTCGGGCCCAGTACTCCTCGGTGGATTTGGGGAAGTTGGGCGCCTGTTCGGTCAGCCAGCCACGCAGCCGTTCGCGGAAGGCGAGTTCGGCTTCGGAGTCACGAAAGTCCAACGGAGATCTCCTTCAACGCCACCGGCCACAGCCCGGTGGAGACCAGTACCCGGCGCAGGTAGACGTGCGCCGCGCATTCCCAGGTGTTGCCGATGCCCCCGTGCACCTGGATCGACGTCTCGCAGACGGTGTGCGCGGACCGTGCGCAGTACACCTTGGCCACCCGGGCCGCTTCCAGCGCGACGGCGGGCTCTTCTTCGTCGACGGCCCAGGCCGCGTACCGCAGGATGCTGATCGAGCCCTCGATCAGCACCAGGCTCTCGGCGAGCATATGCGCGATGGCCTGATAGGAGCCGATGGCCTTGCCGTATTGCTCGCGCATCTTGGCGTAGTCGGTCGCCAGGTCGAAGGCGCCGCGCGCGGCGCCGAGGATATCGGCCGCGGTGACCACCAGCGCGAGCGCCTGTGCGCGCAGGACCTTCTCGTCGTCGAGCGCGCCGGCCGGGGTCAGCTCGCCGGCGGCGGCCTGCCAGCGGGTCAGGTCGACGCCGGGGGCCGCCGGACCGAGCGCGACGGTCCCGACGGTGGGCCCGTCGAGCGCCACACCCTCGGTGATGCCCCGGGCGTCGGGCGCGATGTCGCCGACGACGATCGTCGCGCCGGTGTGCCCGATGTCATCGGCCAGGACGGGTCCGAGGAACGGCACGTCGACCAGGCCGCGGCCGAACTCCTCGGCGACGATCGCCACCTCCACGCCCGAGGCGCCGTCCGAGCGCAGCGACCGCCATCCGGTCGAGGCCACCGTCTTCTCCAGTCGGGCGACGCGCTGGCCGTCCTCGAGCTCAACGACGGCGCCCGGGCCGAGGTCATCGGCGAGCTTGGCGGCCGCGTCCCGCAGTTGCTGCTGCTCACTGGTCAGCCGAACATCCATGAGAGGAGCCTATCCTTTCTGGAGAATCCGATTCTCATATGGCCAGAACTTTACTACCAGATGGGCTTTTGTCACAGCCCGCCGGCCAGCTCCCAGGCTCGCCGGGCCAGGTTGCGGTACCGGTCGCGGAACAGAGCGGTGCCCGCCCTCGAGTCCGAGGCGTTGCCGTCCAATCCGCGCCGCCATACCCCGGCGACAATGGCGGCCAGCCGGAACATCGAGAAGACCACGAAGATCGGCAGGTCGCCGGGAATGTCGCGGCCGGCCGCGCGGCAGTACTCGGCGACGAACTCCGCCTCGTCGGGCATGCCGGTTCCGGACAGATCCTCGCCCGCCACGCCGGTCGACGGGTCACCGTCACCGGGCAGGTGATAGGTCATGGCCGCATAGCCCAGATCGGCCAGCGGATGGCCGATGGTCGACAGTTCCCAGTCCAGTACCGCCACGATGCGCGGCTCGGTGGGATGCAGCAGCACATTTCCCAGCCGGTAGTCACCATGGGCGATACAGGCGTCGTCATCGGCGGGCAGGTGCGCGGGCAGCCAGGCCGCCAAGGCTTCCATTTCGGCGCACTCCTCGACCTTGACGGCCGCCCAGGTCCGCGTCCACAGCGCCACCTGCCGGGCCAGATAACCGTCCGGGCGGCCGTAGTCCGACAGGCCCACCGCTTGCCAGTCCACCGTGTGCAGCCCAGCCAGCACGCGGGCCAGATCGCGGTAGACCGCGGCACGTTCGGCCGGTGTGCCGTCGCGCAGCACCCGGTCGGGGAAGATCCGGCCCGGCACGTGGTCCATCACGAAGAACGGGGTGCCCAGCACCGACTCGTCGGTACACATCACCCGCATCCGGGGCACCGGCACCTCGGTGTCGGCCAGCGCGGACATCACCCGGTACTCGCGGCCGACATCGTGGGCCTTGGGCAGCAACTCCCCCGGTGGCTTCTTGCGCAAAACGAATTCGCCTGCCGCAGTGTGCAGGTGGAAGGTCGGATTACTCTGACCGCCCTGGAACTGCCGGATCCGCACCGGACCGTCGATGCCGTGTCCCGCCAGGTACCGCACCAGGGCGTCCTCGTCGAATCGGTGCTGGGGCAGGACGTCGACGAGTTCGGGTACACCGGACATCCCGGCAGCGTCTCACATCCGTTAACCGGGCCGACGCTCATTGAGCGAGCGCCGTGCACGCCATCCTGCAAGACTTCGATCATGACCGATCTCGTCGCGCCCACGCCAGCGTATGAACCCAGCCGCACCGGACTGTCGGCCGACGCCCTGCGACGGGCCATCATCGACCACATCCGGTATTCGATCGGCCGGCCCGCCGCGGCGCTGCGCCCGGAGCACTACTACCGGGCGCTGGCCCTGGCCGTCCGCGATCGCATGCAGGACAACCGGGTGGCCTCCACCCAGACCTCGCTGGACCTGGGCAGCAAGGTCACCTGCTATCTGTCCGCCGAGTTCCTGATGGGCCCACAGCTGGGTGCCAACCTGCTCAACCTGGGCATCGAGCAGGCCGCCCGCGCCGCGCTCGCCGAGCTGGGCCAGGACCTGGAGGAAATACTGGACTGCGAGGAGGAACCGGGTCTGGGCAACGGCGGCCTCGGCCGGCTGGCCGCCTGCTATCTCGACTCGCTGGCCACCCTGGAGCGCCCGGCCATCGGATACGGCATCCGCTACGAGTTCGGCATCTTCGACCAGGAGCTGCAGGACGGCTGGCAGGTCGAGAAGACCGACAATTGGCTGCTCAACGGAAACCCCTGGGAGATCGCCAAACCCGATGTGCACTACCCGGTGCTCTGGGGTGGGCACACCGAGCGCTACCACGACGACGCCGGCGTGCTGCGGGTTCGCTGGATACCGCACCGCGTCATCCAGGGCGTCGCCTATGACACTCCGATCCAGGGATACGGCGTCAAGACCTGCAACGTGCTCACCCTGTGGAGCGCCCGGGCGGTGCAGTCCTTTGCGCTGGAGGCCTTCAACACCGGCGACTACTACAAGGCCGTCGAGGAAGAGGTCACCTCGGAGACCGTCACCAAGGTGCTCTACCCCAACGACGAGCCCGAGGTCGGCAAGCGACTGCGACTGCTGCAGCAGTTCTTCTTCGTGTCCTGCTCGCTACAGCATGTGCTGCACATCATGGACGACCTGGCCGAGGCCTCGGTGCACGACCTGCCGAAGAAATTCGCCCTACAGCTCAACGACACCCACCCCTCCATCGGGGTCGCCGAGCTGATGCGTCTGCTCGTCGACGAACGCCGACTGGACTGGAACACCGCCTGGGGCATCACCGTGGCCACCTTCGGTTACACCAACCACACGCTGCTGCCCGAGGCGCTGGAGAAATGGCCGCTGAGCATCTTCGGCGAGAGCCTGCCGCGCCACCTGGAGATCATCTACGAGATCAACAGCCGTTTCCTCGACGAGGTCCGCGCCCGCTTCCCCGGCGACGAGGACCGGGTCCGCCGGATGTCACTGATCGGCGAGGACGGCGCCAAGTCCGTGCGGATGGCCCACCTGGCCACCGTGGGCAGCCATGCCGTCAACGGGGTCGCCGCACTGCACTCGGAGTTGCTCAAGGACAGTGTGCTCAAGGACTTCTACGAGCTGTGGCCCGAGCGGTTCTCCAACAAGACCAACGGCGTCACCCCGCGCCGCTTCGTCGCGCTGTCCAATCCGGGGCTACGCCAACTGCTGGACCGTACCGTCGGTGACGGCTGGCTGACCCACCTGGACCGGTTGCGCGGCCTGGAGGCCTTCATCGATGATGACGGTTTCCGAGCCGAGTGGCGGGGTGTCAAGCGCGCCAACAAATCGCGGCTCGCCGACTTCGTCTACGCCGAGACCGGCGTGGAACTGGACCCGACCTGGCTGTTCGACATCCAGGTCAAACGTATCCACGAGTACAAGCGTCAGCACCTCAACGTGCTCAACATCGTCACCCAGTACCTGCGGATCAAGCACAACCCCGGTATCGACATGGCACCGCGGGCCTACATCTTCGGCGGCAAGGCCGCACCCGGTTACTTCCTGGCGAAGCGGATCATCAAGCTGATCACCGCGGTCGGCGACATGATCAATTTCGACCCCGAGGTCAACCGGTTCATGAAGGTGGTGTTCCTGCCGAACTTCAACGTGCAGAACGCGCATCTGATCTATCCGGCAGCCAACCTGTCGGAGCAGATCTCGACCGCGGGCAAAGAGGCCTCCGGCACCGGCAACATGAAATTCATGATGAACGGCGCACTGACCATCGGCACCCTCGACGGCGCCAACGTCGAGATCCGGGAGGAGGCCGGCGCGGAGAACTTCTTCCTGTTCGGTCTCACCGTCGACGAGGTGGAGGAACTCAAGCGGAGCGGTTACCGGCCGGCGACCTATGTGGCCGCCGACCCGGAACTGCGATCGGTCCTCGATCTCATTGCCGGCGGCCATTTTTCACACGGCGACACCGAGGTGTTCCGGCCACTGATCGACAATCTGATCCACGACGACCCGTTCCTGGTGCTGGCCGACTACGCGTCCTACGTGCAGTGCCAGGACCGGGTCAGCGCCGCCTGGCAGGATCGCGACGCCTGGTCCCGGATGTCGATCCGCAATACCGCGCGCAGCGGCAAGTTCTCCTCCGACCGCGCCATCGCCGAATACTGCGACGATATCTGGGGCGTGCACGCGGTCACCGTGACCAACGGGAAATGACGCGAGTGTTTATGTTCACCGCGGCGTGGTAGGCCTGAGGGATGACTGCATCCACCCCCTTGACCGATGATGAAGTCACGCTCCTCGACGCGTACTGGCGCGCCGCCAACTATCTGTCCGTCGGACAGATCTACCTGCTGGACAACCCCCTGCTCCGGGACGGCCTGTCCCCCGAGCACGTCAAGCCCCGTCTGCTGGGGCACTGGGGCACCACACCGGGGCTCAACCTGCTCTACACCCATCTGAACCGGGTGATCCGGCAACGGGATGCCGACGTCATCTACATCACCGGCCCGGGACACGGCGGGCCCGGACTGGTTGCCAACGCCTATCTGGAGGGAACCTACTCCGAGGTGTACACCGGCATCGGCGAGGACATCGACGGACTGCGAAAGCTGTTCCGGCAGTTCTCTTTCCCTGGCGGTATCCCCAGTCACGTGGCCGCCGAGACGCCTGGGTCCATCCACGAAGGCGGGGAGCTCGGCTACGCGCTGGTGCACGCCTACGGCGCCGCCTTCGACAACCCCGACCTGGTGGTGGCCGCCGTCGTCGGCGACGGTGAGGCCGAGACCGGGCCGCTGGCCGCAAGCTGGCATTCCAACAAGTTCCTCGACCCGGTCCGGGACGGCGCCGTGCTGCCGATCCTGCACCTCAACGGATACAAGATCGCCAACCCGACGGTGCTGGCCCGCATCCCGGCCGAGGAACTCGACGCCCTGATGCGCGGCTACGGCTACACCCCGATCACCGTCGCCGGCGACGACCCCGCCGAGGTGCACCGCACGCTGGCGGCCGCACTGGACGACGCCTTCGACCAGATCGCGGCCATCCAGCGTGCTGCCCGCGAGGACGGCCAGAGAGGTCGGCCATTGTGGCCGATGATCATCCTGCGCACCCCGAAGGGGTGGACCGGGCCGCGCGAGGTCGATGGCAAGAAGGTCGAGGGCACCTGGCGCTCCCACCAGGTGCCGCTGTCGGAGACCCGCACCAACGCCGAGCATCTGGAGGCGCTGCGGGAATGGCTGCAGAGCTACCGGCCCGAGGAGCTGTTCGACGAGACCGGGGCACTGCGCCCCGAACTCCGCGCGCTCGCTCCCACCGGTACGCGGCGGATGAGTGCCAACCCGCATGCCAACGGCGGGGCACTACTGCGTGACCTGGATCTGCCGCCCATCGCCGACTATGCCGTGGACGTGCCCGCCCCGGCCAGCGCCACCGGTGAGGCCACCCGGGTCCTGGGCACCTACCTGCGCGATGTGATCGCGCGCAACGCCGACAATTTCCGTCTGATGGGTCCCGACGAGACCGCCTCCAACCGGCTCGCCGCGGTATTCGACAAGACCGACAAGGCCTGGCAGGCAGAACAGTCCGCCGATGACGAGCACCTGTCGCCGGACGGGCGGGTCATGGAGGTGCTGTCGGAGCACATGTGCCAGGGCTGGCTGGAGGGGTATCTGCTGACCGGCCGGCACGGCTTCTTCAGCTGCTACGAAGCGTTCGTGCACATCATCGATTCGATGGCCAATCAACACGCCAAGTGGCTGTCCAGCAGCAACCATCTGGACTGGCGCAGGCCCATCGCCTCATTGAACTACCTTCTGACGTCCCACGTCTGGCGCCAGGACCACAACGGCGCGTCCCACCAGGACCCCGGATTCATCGATCACATCGCCAACAAGCGGCCCGAGGTGGTGCGGGTGTACCTGCCGCCGGACGCCAACACCCTGCTCTCGGTGGCTGACCACTGTCTGCGCAGCCGCCAGTACATCAACGTCATCGTCGCCGGGAAGCAACCGGCGCTGAACTACCTGACGATGGATGAGGCGGTCGCGCACTGTACCCGCGGCGCCGGGATCTGGGAGTGGGCGGGCACCGAAGGTGGCCTCGGGGCGCCCGATGTGGTCCTTGCCTGCGCCGGCGACATCCCGACGCTGGAAACCCTTGCCGCGGCGGACATCCTGCGCCGAAGGCTACCGGAGCTTGCCGTGCGGGTGGTCAACGTGGTGGACATCATGCGGCTGCAACCGGAGTCCGAGCACCCGCACGGGATGGCCGATCACGAGTTCGATGCGCTGTTCACCACCGACAAGCCGATCATCTTCGCCTACCACGGCTACCCCTGGCTGATCCACCGGCTGGCCTATCGCCATGCCAATCACGACCAACTGCATGTGCGCGGGTTCAAGGAGCGCGGCACCACCACCACCCCGTTCGACATGGTGATGCTCAACGACCTCGACAGGTTCCATCTGGTGATCGATGTGATCGACCGGGTCGCCGGGCTCGGCAGCAACGCCGCCGGGCTGCGCCAGGAGATGGTCGACGCGCGGTTGGCCGCCCGGCTCTACACCCGCGAACACGGCGAGGACGATCCCGCCATCACCGGGTGGACGTGGGAGCGGCTGGACTGACGTTTTCTTCCCGCGTCGTACGGGTACCCGATACTGCATCCGGTCGACCGAAAGGAATACCGTGATGCCGACACCGGCAAAGAACAACTCGACCCGACCCGATGCCATGCGCAATTGGGTACTTGTGCCGATCGTCACATCCGTCTTGCTCACGATCGCCGCCATTGTGCTGCTGCTGGCCAACAGGTAGTCGGTCGCGACGCGGATTCAGCGGCGATCCGCCCGCCTCGGCACGTGATCATCCGCTCTTGCCGAGTTTGCCCACGCGATCGTTCAACATCGACACCTGCTCGTGCACGTGTGCGCATTCCGCACACAGGCTTACTGATTCGGCAATTTTGCGCCATCGGGCCGGCGTGCAATTAGTGTGCTAGCCGTGGCAAAAACGGTGGGGGCAACGCGGGCGGGTCGATGGACCTCGAAGGTCTGATCGGCGGCGGGCTGACCCTGCTGGGCGGCGTCGCCAGACGTGCCCCGTTCGCCGGCGACGTGCTGCCATTGCTCGCCGACGCCGAACGTGCAGTGGTGCGGGTCGCACGCCGGCACCTGAGCGACCTGGAACCGCCCGCGGTCACCGCCACACCGGATGACGACCCGGCCTCCCCGAACGCCGTGCTGCGGGCCCTGCTCGACCGGTCGATGTACACCAGCCCCGACAAGAGCCGCGATGCGCTCTATCTCGATTTGCTGAATGCGCTGGTGCCCGATGAGGCCCGCATCCTGGCCGCCCTGTCCGACGGGTCGGCGTATCCGGTGATCCACATCGCCGAACCCGGCACCGGGGGCGCCCCGGCGTTCGCCTTGAAGAACGCCTCGACCATCGGGCGGTCGGCCGGGGTGTCGTTGCCCCGCTACACACCGCTCTATCTGACCCGGATGCTGCGCCTCGGACTGGTCCGTCTCGGACCGGAGGCATCATCGATGTACGACGAATACGAGATGCTGCTGACCGATTCGGCGGTCAACATCGCGGTGGCCACCGCGCGCCGTGGCGTGCGTGCCGCGCGCGTCGTGCGGCGCACGGTGCGCATCAGCGATCTCGGCCAAGAGCTGTGGGAGGCAGCCAAATGAGCGATTTCTGGGCCAACGCCTTCGCCTACCCGGTATGGGTGTACTTCACCATCCCGTTCGGCGCGGCGTTCGTCGGCTGGATCACCAAGATCCTGTGTTTGAAGATGATGTTCTATCCCGTCGAGTTCAAGGGCATCAAGCCCTATCTCGGCTGGCAGGGCCAGATTCCGAAGCGGGCGCCGAAAATGGCTGCCGTCGCGGTGGATTCGCTGACCTCCGGCATCCTCAAACCCGAGGAACTGTTCGACAAGATCGATCCCGACGAATTGGTCGCCGAACTCGGCGAACCGTTGCGCGAGGCCGCCGAGGAACTCGTCGACACGATGATGATGTCGTTCCAGCCGCAGGTCTGGCGTGCCACCCCGGACCAGGTGAAGCAACTGATCGTCGCCAACGTCGAAGGCCGCATCCCGGCTGCCGCCCGCGGGATGTTCGAGGAGTTCCGCGGCCAGGTCGACCAGATCTTCGACATCAAACACATGGTCGTGACGAACTTGGTGCGCGACAAGGCCACCCTGAACGCGGTGTTCCAGGACATCGGCCGGCCGGCCTTCAAGTTCCTGATCAAATCCGGCCTGTACTTCGGATTCATCATCGGCGTGGTGCAGATGCTGGTGTTCGGGGTCACCGGTTGGCATCTGGCGCTGCCGCTGTTCGGTCTGATCACCGGCGGTCTGACCGACTGGGTGGCACTGCAGATGATCTTCCGGCCGCTGGAACGCAAGAACGTGTTCTTCGGCATCAAGTGGCAGGGAGTGTTCCAGGCGCACCGCAAGGAGGTCATCCGGGGCTACGCCGCGTTGATGGCACGGGAGATCTTCACTCCCAAGGCCATCATGGAGAGCCTGCTCACCGGGCCGATGTCGGACAAGTTCTTCGACATCATCCAGGCCGAGATCGGCCGCACCATCGACAGTCAGATGGGTTTCGCCGGCCGGGTCATCAACGTCCTCGGCGGCCGCCAGTACCAGGAGATGAAGGTTCAGATCGCCAACTCGATCATCGAGCGACTGCCCGAAACGTCCTCCTACATCGAGGAGTACGCGGCCAGCCGGCTCGATCTGGAGAACGTGATGATCGAGAAGATGGACGGCCTGGACTCACAGTCCTATGAGAACCTGCTGCGCCCGGCGTTCAAGGACGACGAGTGGATCATCGTGGTGCTCGGTTCGGCGCTGGGTTTCCTGTGCGGTGAGCTACAACTGCAGCTCATCCTGCTGCTGGCGCACTGACCCGGTGGGTCGGTAGCCGATGGCCGGTGAACCGTTCGCGCAGCGTGGATTCGGCGTAATCGGTGCGGAACAGGCCGCGGGCCTGCAGTAGTGGCACCACCTCGTCGACGAAGATCTCCAAGCCGTCGGGGAAGACATCGGGCATCAGATTGAAACCGTCGGCGGCACCGGCTCGGAACCATCCCTCGATGGTGTCGGCGACCTCGACCGGGGTACCGACGATCACCCGATGCCCGGAACCGCTGAACTCGACCAGCGTCTGCCGCAGTGTCAGCCGCCGGTTGCGGGCCAGCCGCACCACCGATTCCCGGAATCCCAGCGACGCGCCGAAGGTGGTGGGGTCGCTGACCTCACCGAGCAAACGCGCGGGCAGCGGCTCGTCCAGCGGGAGGCCCGAGAGGTCCTCCCCCAGGGTCTGCGACAGCCGGTCCAGGTCGTGCCCGGCGGGCAGCAATGCGTTCTGGCGCTCGTATCGTTGCTGCGCCTCGGCCGGGCTGTTGCCGATGGTGGTGATCAGCCCGGGCAGGATCTTGACGGCATCGCGACGCCGGCCGTGCGCGACCGCGACGTCCTTGACGTGCCGGTAGTGCTCGATACCGGCAGCCAGATCCAACTCGGCACTGAACACGGCATCGGCGGCGCGGCCGGCCAGCTCGCGGCCCTGCGGGGAGCCACCGGCCTGCACCAGCAGCGGGTAGCCCTGCGGTGACTGGCGCTGCGGTAGCGCCCCCACCACCGTGAAGAACTCACCCTGATGGTCGATGCCCCGGCCACCGTTGTCGGCCGCATCGCGCCACAGCGCCTGCACCACGTCCACGAACTCGGCGGCCCGCCGGTAGCGGGTAGGCCGGTCCGGATAGTCGGCCAACCCGAAGTTGCCGCCCGCCGGCACCGAGTAGGTGGTCACCACATTCCAGCCGAGCCGCCCGCCGGAAAGTTGATCCAGGCTGAGCAACCGGTGTGCGAGCTCCACCGGATCGTTGAACGTCGAGGAGAGCGTGCCGATCAGACCCAACCGCTCGGTGGCCGACGCGACCGAGGCCAGGATGACGCTGGGCTCCAGCGCCTGCGACGGGCGTAGTGCCGGATGCTCACGCAGGGCGGGGCCGTCGGCCAGGAACAGCGCGTCGAGCTTGCCGCGCTCGGCGATGCGGCCCATCCGCACGTAGTACTCGGGATCGGCGAACGAGGTGGGCGGCTCGCTGGTCAACCGCCAGGACCCGGTGTGGATCCCGACGTTGAGGACATTGACGTTGAGGATGACGTGCCGGCGCAGCGGTCGTGTCACAGCCGGCCTCCCGGTGTCGCGACGGAATCGAAGACGGCGCGGTGCGCCGACAGGTCCGGTACTGCCGGCACCGGCAACCCCAGCCGCTCGCGCAGTGTGCCGGTGCCCGGTTCGCCGAGCACGCCGCGGGCCCGGGCCGCCGGCACCACGAGATCGAGCACCCGCTCCAGGATCCCGGGTGCGATGCGCAACAGGACACCGGTCGCCGACGGGATGCGTGCGACCCGGTCCAGGGCGGCGTCGATCACTTCGGCGGCGCGCACCCGGACCACGACCGGCGCCCCGCCGGGAACCGGATCGCCGTCCTCGATCACGGCGAGGTCGGCACCCAGCGCGTCGGCATGCCGCCAGATCGGCAGGTCACCCTGCACCGAGCCCGGGACGTTCAGCGGTCCGGCGATGGCATAGCCGTGGGCGATGTCGGCCCGCCGGATCCGTGTGACATCGGCGAACACCCCGGCGTCGGTGTCACCGACCACCGACTCCAACGGCCAAGTGCGCCAAAGTGTCCGCACCGCGGTCACCGCGTCCGCGGTGTGATCGGCGGTGAGATCGGCACCGGTCCAGGTATCGGTGACGGCGTTCAACGCGGTGCCGTGATCGAAGTCGAGCGCCAGCCAGCCCACCCGTCCGCGGGCGGCGTGATCCACCGAGATCAGCCGCCTGGCCAGGTTGTAGGGATGATCACGGTGACCGGCCGCGGCCACCACCAGACCCAGCCGACGGCTCGCACGGGCGGCGAACGTCGCGATCAGCGACGGGTCCAGGGCCACCGTGCCGGACTGGGCGGCTTCACCCCGTTCGGCCCCGATCACCCAGTAGTCCACCCCGGCGGCCTCCAGACGGCGCACCAGGTCGGCGATCACCCGGCTCGGTTGTTCGACAGCTGTCCTGCGGTCGGCGATCCCGTCACCGACCACCTCCACCCCCAACGACAATGGCTTGGCCATGGGCACGACGCTACGGAATGTCCGTCCCCCCACAACGGTTGCGATCACCGCAACCCGAAATGACCGCGGGCCCAACAGTTAAGCTGAGCTGAAGTATCGGCTTAAAAGTCCTTAAGGGCCGAATCATTATGTCCCGCGCGATGTGTCGCTAGCTTTGCCCGGGTGTTGAGTTCCACACTGCGCCGGGTTGCCCAGTCGATCGTCGTGATCGTCCTGGCCTACACGGCCGTCTTCTTCGTGCTGAACGTGCTCCCGGGCGACCCGATCGAACAGCAGATATCAAATCCGGAGAACCCCATCTCCGATGCCGACGCCGACATCCTGCGCGACTACTACCGGCTCAGCGAGCCCGCAATAGTCCAGTTCGGCATCTCGGTACAGCGGCTGTTCACCGGCGATCTCGGATTCTCACTCAACAGCGGCCAGCCCGTATCCGAACTGCTGGCCCATGCACTGCCCTCCACGCTGGCACTGGCCGGGGTCGCCTTCGTGCTGGCCGCCGCCCTGGGCCTGGTGATCGCGCTGGCCGCGGTGTTCGCGCCCTGGCCACCGGTCCGCGAGGCCGCCCGGTCGCTGCCCCCGGCATTCCTGTCACTGCCGGTATTCGTCACGGGTCTCATTGTCCTGCAGTTGTTCTCGTTCAACCTGGGGTGGGTCTCCGCGGTCCGCGACGAGGGTCTGCGGTCGACACTGCTGGCCGCGGTGCCGCTGGCATTACCGGTGGCCGCGCCAATCGCCCAGGTACTGATTCAGGGACTGAGCAATGCCGCCGGTCAGCCGTACGTCGAAGTGTTGCGCGCCAAAGGGCTGAGCGAGAACCGGATCATCTTCGGCCACCTGTTGAAGAACGGATCCATCCCCACCGTCACGATCGTGGCGATCACCGTCGGTGAACTGCTCGCCGGATCGGTCATCACCGAGACCATCTTCAACCGCACCGGCATCGGTTATCTCACCGAGACCGCGGTCCGCAACCAGGACACCCCGATCATCCAGGCCGTCGTCATCACGGTGTCGGTGACCTTCGTGGTGATCAACTTGCTCGTCGATGTGCTCTACCCGCTCATCGATCCACGCATCCGCAGCACGCCCGATACCGAGGTGGTCCCGGCATGACCGTCATCGACGCGGCTCCCACCCCGGCGGCCACCGCACGGGCGCCCCGCCGCCGCACGCTCACTCTGTGGGATGCACCCCCGGTGCTGTTTCTCCTGCTGGTGACGGCGATGATCATCGCGCCCACGCTGATCGCGCCGTACGACCCACTGCAGGAGAATCCCGACCTGGCACTGGCCGGCCCCAGTCTGGCTCATCCGTTCGGTACCGACTACATCGGCCGGGATCTGCTGAGCCGGGTGGTTGCCGGCACCGCGGCGACCATCGCCGGATCCTTCATCGCCGTCGTGATCGGCTTGGTGGCCGGCACCATCCTCGGGCTGCTGGCCGCGTATTTCGGACGGGCCACCGATAGCATCATCAGCCGCATCATCGATGTGCTGCTGTCCATCCCGACCCTGCTGCTGTCCATCACGATCATCGTCGCCCTCGGGTTCGGGACCGTGAATGCCGCCATCGCCGTCGGGGTGTCCTCCATCGCGGTCTTCGCCCGGCTGGCCCGGTCCGAGGTGCTGGCCACCCGGCACCTGCCCTTCGTGGAGGCCAGCGAGCACCTGGGCGCGGGACATCTGACCCTGCTGTTCCGGCACGTGCTGCCCAACTCCTACTCGGCCGTGCTGTCGCTGGCGGCCCTGCAGTTCGGCACGGCCATTCTTGCGATCGCATCGCTGAGCTTCCTCGGTTACGGCGCGCAGCCGCCAGACCCGGAATGGGGCCTGCTGATCTCCGAGGGCCGCAACTACATCAACTCCGCGCCCGGACTGGTGTACTTCCCGGCCATTGCCATCGTGCTGACCGTCATGAGCCTGTCCCGGCTCGCCCAGCTCATCCGAAAGAAGGTCGGTTGACATGAGTTCTGCTGCGCTGCTGTCGGTTTCCGGACTGCACATCGAATACACCACGCGTTCGGGAGTGCGCCCCGTCGTCCGTGACGTCGCACTGGACGTATCACCGGGCGAGGTGGTCGCGGTGGTCGGCCAGTCCGGCTCGGGAAAATCCACCATCGCCCGCGCGGTGCAGGGTCTGCTGCCCGAGAACGGCCACATCACCGCCGGGGAGATCCGGATCGCCGGACGGGACGTGACCGCACTGCCCCAGCGCGAGTGGCGCAACCTGCGCGGCGCCTCCGTCGGCTTCGTCCCGCAGGATCCGCTCGGTTCGCTGGATCCGCTGAAGAAGGTCGGCGACCAGGTGGCCGAGGTCCTACTGGTGCACGGTATCGCCGCCCGCCAGGACGCCCGCCGTCGCGCGGTGGAACTGCTCGACCGCGTCGGCATCCCGGACCCGCAGCGTCGGGCCGGGGACTATCCACATCAACTCTCCGGCGGACAGCTGCAACGCGTCCTGATCGCCATCGCCATCGCGGGCGACCCACAGCTGCTGGTGGCCGACGAACCCACCTCAGCCCTCGATGTGACCGTGCAGCAACGCATCCTGGACCTGCTCGACGAACTGCGTGCCGAGCGCGGCCTGGGAGTTGTGTTCATCACCCATGATCTCGCGCTCGCCGAGCACCACAGTGACAGCGTGCTGGTGTTGCACGACGGTCAGGTGCGCGAGGCCGGCCGCACCGGTGCCGTCCTGATCGACCCCCGAGATGATTACACCCGCCGGCTCATCGCCGACGCACCCGCGCTGACCCCGGACAAGTACGCCCGGTCCGAGACGGCACCGCGTACGGCAGAGCCGATACTGCAGCTGACCGATCTGGTGAAGCGGTACGGCCCGCACACCGTGCTCGACGAGGTGTCCCTGCGCGTGCACACCGGCAGCATCCACGCGCTCGTCGGCGAGTCCGGATCCGGCAAGACCACGGTGGCCCGAATCCTGGCCGGGCTGACCGATTTCGACGCCGGACAGGTACGCGTCGACGGCGCCGTCGGGCGTGCGCACCACATCCTGAGCCGGGCACGCCAACGCGCCCAGGCGCGCGTCCTGCAGATGGTGCAGCAGAACCCGACCGCGGCACTGGATCCACGGTTCAGCATCGAAGACGCCGTCGCCGAGCCGTTGCGGATCAACCGCATCGGCTCGCGTGCCGACCGACGCCGCGAGGTGCTGCGCGCGCTCGATCAGGTGGGGCTGCCCGCGGCCTTGACCGACCGCAAGCCCCACGAGATCTCCGGCGGGCAGCGCCAGCGGGTGGTGCTGGCCCGCGGCCTGGTGCTCAATCCCCCGGTTCTGGTGCTCGACGAGCCGACATCCGCTCTCGATGTCACGGTGCAGGCCCAGGTGGTCGACCTGCTGATCGAGTTGCAGCGTGAGCTGGCGTTGACCTACCTCTTCATCTCGCACGACCTGAGTCTGGTGCGCCAGATCGCCGATGAGGTCAGCGTGCTCGAACACGGCAGACTGGTCGAAACCGGGCCGGTGTCAGAGGTGTTCACGGCGCCGTCGGCCAGCTACACCCAGCGCCTGCTGGACGCGGTGCCCGGCACACCGGTGCGGGCCGCATGATGCGCGTGCGTCGCATCGCTGCCGTCGCGCTGGCCGTGCTGGTGAGCGCCTGCGGCACCGCAGACCCGGCACCGGTGTCGGACACCAACGCCAAGGGCGGCCACCTGACGTATCTGGATGCCGAGGCACCGGCCTCATTGCAGATCCAGGTCAGTTACTGGCAGAACAGTCTGCTCAAGGATCAACTGCTCGACCGGCTGGTCTACCAGGATCCGGAGACATTCGAGTTCGTACCGTGGATCGCCGAGAGCTGGACGGTGGACGATCCGCACCTGGTGTACGAGTTCACCATTCGCGACGGCGTGAGCTACAGCGACGGCCAGCCGGTGGATGCCGAGTCGGTGCGCCGCAACCTGGAATGGCAGGCGAACGGGGACAAGGACAAGGGCATCACCCGCAACACCTATTTTCCGAAGGTGCAATCCATCGAGGCCGACAACGACCGGCGCACCGTCCGGGTCACGCTGGAGAAGCCGTACGCACCGTTCATCGCCGTGCTGACGCTGAACACCGCCGGTCTGGTGGCCGACGCCACCATCGACGCCACCAAGGAGGAGCAGTCGATCATCACGAACCTGATCGGGTCCGGCCCCTTCGTCGCGCAGTCGCAGATTCCCGACAAGGAGATCGTGCTGGCCAAGCGGCGCGGGTACGACTGGGCACCGGCGACCGCCCCGCATCAGGGCGAGGCTTATCTGGACACCATCACCGTCATCCCGGTGACCGAGGACAGTGTGCGCGTCGGCGCGCTGCGCGCCGGACAGGCCGATGCCATCCGCTATTCCCAACCCCCGGACGAGAAGCTGCTGGCCCGTGAGGGTTTCGATGTCCGTGGACTGCGGACACCGGGGCTGGCCAACACCCTCGACATCCGGCAGAGCGCACCGTTCCTGCGTGATGTCAACGTCCGCCGCGCCATCGGCTTCGGTATCGACCGCAACGAGATCCTGAGCACGCTCTACACCGAGAACTGGAAACCGGCGCAGAACATCGTGACCAGGAACTTCCCCGGTTATGTCGATCGCAGCGATGCGGTGCGCTATGACCCTGCCGAGGCGGTCCGACTCCTGGAGGAGTCCGGCTGGACCGAGGTCGACGATCAGGGATACCGCGTCAAGAACGGTGAGCAGTTGGCCGTGAAGATCTACGTCGATGTGTATGACCACACAGCGAAGCCGATGTACGAGCTGATCCAACGCCAACTCGGACGGGTCGGCATCCGGCTGGTGATCCGACAGACCGACTTCGCCAACTATCCGACCGCGAGCATCGAAGACTCGGTGGGATTGCGGCGCAATGGTTGGCCGACCGCGGACCCAGTGCGGTTGTGGCAGAACTACGACAGTGAAGGTGGTGACCTGTACGCCCTCGACGGTGCCGATCCGACCATCGACCGGCTGCTGCGAGCCCAGATCAGCGCCACCGACCCGCAACAGCGCCTGGAATTGCTGAAGGAGTACAACAACTACATCATCGACAACGCGTACTCGGTACCGCTGCTGGAGGACACCCAGATATTCGCGGTGGCACCGCGCGTACAGGGCTTCGCCAACGCCGCCAACTCGGTGCCGTGGTTCTACAACACCTGGATAGACAACTCAGCGGTGCCCGCCTCCGGAGAGGAATGACCACCATGACCACCGAATTCGTGATCGATCGAATCCCACCGGTGCACAGCGCAGAACTGCGAGACGTGCTCGACACCATCGCCGCCGACCATCGACGCCGACTCGCCGAGGGCGGGCTCGTGCCGCCGACGTTGGGCCTGCAATTGATTCGTGAGCACCGCCTCGGCGCGGTCCGGCTGGCCGCCGAGCTCGGTGGCGCCGGCTACACCGTGCCCGAGTTCTTCGCGTTCGCGATCGCTCTGGCCGAGGCCGACCCCGACCTGACGCACATCCTGCGCGTGCATTTCGCGTTGACCGAGGAATTGCAGCGGGTGACCCAGCGTAACGGCGCCGGACGCTGGTTGAGTCTGATCGCCGAGGGGAAGATCATCGGGGGCACCAACTCCGAGCTGTCCAGCGCCACGGTCGGGGCGCAGAAGTACGACACCAAACTGACCGGCGACGCCGGCGATCTTCGGTTGACCGGGCGCAAGTTCTACAGCACCGGAGCGCAGTTCTCCGATTACATCCGCGTCGGCGCGGAGGATCAGAACGGTGCGCCGGTCGGCGTGATCGTGCCCGTCGACCGGGCCGGGATCGTGCATGCCGATGACTGGGACGGTATCGGTCAGCGCCATACCGGCAGCGGCACAACCATCTTCGAGGATGTGGCGGTGGCCGAGGACGAGGTGATCCGGTTGGGCACCACCATCGGTGTCGATCGTGCGCGCGGTGCGCTGGTGCAGCTGTATCTGCATGCCATCGCCGCCGGCATCCTGCGCTCGGTCACCACGGACGCTGCCGCACTGGTCCGCGGTAGGCACCGGACGTACACCTTCGCCGCCGCGGACACCCCGGCGGCGGATCCCCAGCTGCTGGAGATCGTCGGTGAGATCGATGCGATCAGTTACACCACCGAGGCTGTGGTGCTCAGCGCGGCAGACGAATTGAGCCGGGCGCTGGAGGCCGGCCGCGTCGGCGGGATCGATGCGGAGCTGGAAGCGAAGGCGTCCATTGCCGCGGCGCGGGTCAAGGTCGGCATCGAGGAGCCGGCCCTGCGGGCCGCATCCCGGTTGTTCGATGCCGGAGGTGCATCGGCGATCCGGGCATCGACACATCTGGACCGGCACTGGCGAAATCTACGGACCCTGTTCTCGCACAACCCGACCGTGTACAAGGCGCGGGTGCTGGGCGATATCGCGGTCAACGGCGCCGCCCTACCGGACACCGGGTTCTTCTGAGTATTTCGGCAGGTAAACCGTTGCCGTACAGGGCAGTACTTGTCGGTGGGCCACCGTAAGATCAGGGTATGTCCGATGGTCGAGATGTGGGGACCCACCTCGATACCGCGCGCGACCAACTGCGCGCCGAACGAGCGGCGGTGGCCGCCAAGGTGCTGGCCGCCGGACGGTTCGCCCTGGCCCGGATGGCCCAGCTCGGCCACGCCTTCGACGATCTGATCGTCGATGACTGGGAACTGGCCGCTGCCGAGCTGGGCATCAGCCGCGGCCGGGCCACCACCCTGATCACCCAGGGCCGCGACCTACTCACCCGACTGCCCGCCGTCGCCGAGGTGTTCGCCACCGGAACCGTGGATCTGCGGGTGCTGCGGCTCATCCTCACCCGCACCGCCCTGATCATCGACCCCGACATCATCACCGTCCTCGACACCCAACTCGCCACCAAGACCCCGTCCTGGAACGCGCTGTCGGATGAACGGATCGCCGATCTGATCGACTGGATGATCGTCGACGTCGACCCCGAAGCGGTGCGCCGCGCCCGAAACGCCCGCCGGCGCCGCCACCTGAGCATCGACCCGGTCGGC
>NZ_MVHJ01000013.1 GCF_002086115.1 Mycolicibacterium bacteremicum | reverse complement strand
GGTTTCCCCCCGCCGCCCCCGCCCGGTGCCGGCTTCGCCGGTGCGCTGCCCAAAGCGGCATACACGCCGTGGTTCACCCGCGTACTGGCCTTCCTCATCGACGCCATCCCGGTGCTGATCCTGCAGGGCATCGGCTATGGATTGCTGCTCGGCACCCGGGAGACGGTATGCCTCACCGACACTTCCGAATACGACCTCGGTGAGTTCTGTGCCACCGGTGCGTCCACGCTCGGACAGGTGGCGGTCGCGGTCTGCGGGTTGCTCGCGCTGGCGTACTACCTGTGGAACTACGGCTACCGGCAGGGCACCACAGGGTCCAGCGTCGGCAAGGCCATCATGAAATTCCGGATCGTCGGCGAGGCGACCGGCCGGCCGATCGGATTCGGCATGTCCATCGCACGCCAACTCATCTACGTGGTGGCCAACATCATCTGCTTCCTGCCCTGGCTGGTCGCGGTGCTCTTCCCGCTCTGGGATCCCAAGGCGCAGACGTTGGTCGACAAGCTGGTGAAGACGGTAGCGCTGCCGAACTGACACTGTTCCAGCCCGATCCCGAAGGGGCCCGATGACTCAGCCACCGCCCGAGGTGTACACCCCGTGGGTCAACCGCGTGCTGGCGTTCGTCATCGATCTGATCCCGGTCGCGGTCCTGCAGGGCATCGGGTATGCCCTGCTGCTCGGTACCCGCGAGACGGTGTGCGTCACCGATGATCTCGGCGACTTCTGTACCGCGGGGGCCTCGACGCTGGGCCAGGTGGCTTTCGCGGTCACCTGGATCCTGGCGGTGGTCTATGTGATCTGGAACTACGGTCACCAACAGGGGACGACGGGGTCGAGCCTGGGCAAGAACGTGCTCAAGTTCAAGGTGGTTGCCGAGAACACCGGTCGGCCAATCGGATTCGGCAGATCGATCGTGCGACAGCTGGCCCATGCCGTGGACGCCGTCATCTGTTACGTCGGTTTCCTGTTCCCGCTGTGGGATGCGAAGAGACAGACTCTGGCGGACAAGCTCGTCAAGACGGTGTGCGTGCCGCTGTGACCGGACACCAAGAATTCACCAAGCGCCGGCGCAGACACTCTGGGCCGCAGCCACGCCGAGGAACAGGACACCGTCGGATTCAATGTGATCTTGACCGTCGCCACGGCACCGGCGTGACATAGGCTCACCCCACGCGCCGATGGCGCTGCGTTTGTCAGTACTCAATTCTCACGAGAAGGTGACATGACACAACCGCCTCCTCCGCCGGGCAGCACGCCGCCCGGCGGTTTCCCGCCGCCGTCCGAGAACAACCCGCCGCAGGGTGGGTTCCCGCCCCCGCCGCAGGGCGGCTACGCCCCGCCGCCACCGGGGTACCCGCAGCCGGGTTACCCGGGTGGCCCCGGCCAGTTCGCCGTCGGTGATGCGTTCTCCTGGGCCTGGAACAAGTTCACCAAGAACGCCGCCGCGCTGATCGTCCCGACCCTGGTCTACGCGCTGATCATCGGCGTTCTCGCCGGCATCATCTTCGGGATCGCCACGGCGCTGGCCCCGAGCGGGGTGACCACCTACGACTCCTACGACACCGGCTTCAGCTACGAATACAGCGCCGGCCTCGGTGGAGCCAGCATCTTCGTCATCGTGCTCGGCACCATCCTGCTGTTGGTGTTGTTGGCCGCCATCTCGTCGGCCTACATCGGCGGGGTTCTGGACATCGCCAACGGCGTGCCGGTGAGCATCGGGTCGTTCTTCAAGCCGCGCCTCATCGGTCCCGTCATCGTGGCGACGCTGCTGGTCGGGATCGCCACCGCGCTGGGCAGCCTGCTCTGCTACATCCCGGGCCTGATCGTGTCGATCTTCGCCTTCTTCACCACCGTCGCGCTGATCGATCGCAACCTGTCGGCCATCGACGCGATCAAGACGAGCATCGACATCGCCAAGAACAACTTCGTCCAGGTGTTGATCGCCTGGCTGCTGTACTCGGTGGTCCTCGCCGTCGGATCGTTCGTCTGCTACGTCGGCCTGCTGGTGGCCGCGCCGGTCGCGATCCTGTTCCAGGTGTACGCCTTCCGCCGCCTGACCGGCGGCCAGGTGGCACCGCCGACGCCCTAGCCGGGTCCGGCGCAAGAGACGGGGTGGACCGCAACGGGTCCACCCCGTTTCGTTTGTCGGAGAATGACTACCCTTACCGGCATGGGTGAACAGCGCAGTGCACACGATGCACACCGGTGGCAGGGTCTGGCGACCAGGGCGATCCACGCGGGCTTCCGCCCGGATCCGGCCACCGGTGCCGTCAACGCCCCGATCTATGCCAGTTCCACCTTCGCCCAGGACGGCGTCGGCGGGCTACGCGGCGGCTTCGAGTACGCCCGCACCGGTAACCCCACGCGCGCCGCGCTGGAGGCCTCGCTGGCCGCCGTCGAGCAGGCCGATTTCGGGCGGGCCTTCGCCTCGGGCATGGCGGCCACCGACTGCGTCCTACGGGCGGTGCTGCGCCCCGGGGATCACGTCGTCATCCCCGACGACGCCTACGGCGGCACCTTCCGACTGATCGACAAGGTGTTCACGCAGTGGGGGATTCGCTACACGCCGGTCGCGCTGGCCGAGCTCGACGCCGTCGCCGCCGCGGTGACGCGTGAGACCAAATTGATCTGGGTCGAAACGCCGACCAACCCGCTGCTGTCGATCGCCGATATCGCAGGCATCGCCGAGATCTCCGCAACAGCCGGCGCGAAATTGTTGGTGGACAACACCTTTGCCTCTCCGGCGCTGCAACAGCCGCTGACCCTGGGTGCCGATATCGTGTTGCACTCGACCACGAAGTACATCGGCGGGCATTCCGATGTGGTCGGCGGGGCGTTGCTGACCAGCGACGAGGAACTCGACACCGCGTTCGCATTCCTGCAGAACGGGGCCGGTGCGGTGCCCGGTCCGTTCGACGCCTACCTGACCATGCGGGGCCTCAAGACACTGGTGTTGCGCATGCAGCGGCACAGCGAGAACGCGGCGAAGGTCGCCGAATTCCTGGTCGAGCATCCGGCCATCGAATCCGTGCTCTACCCGGGGCTGCCCAACCACCCCAACCACGAGGTTGCGGCCAAGCAGATGTCCGGCTTCGGCGGCATGATCTCGGTGCGGCTGCGCGGAGGAGTGGCCGCCGCGCGCGATTTCTGCGCCCGCACCGAGATATTCATTCTGGCTGAATCTCTGGGCGGGGTGGAGTCGCTGATCGAGCATCCCGGCGCGATGACGCACGCCTCGACCGCCGGATCTCAGCTTGAGGTACCCGAGGACCTGGTGCGCCTCTCGGTCGGCATCGAGGAGGCCGCCGACCTGCTCGGCGATATCGAACAGGCGCTGCGGTAGCCACTTCCTCCGCCGAGCAGACGCAAACCTGCCCTCTACACCGTGAAAACAGGCAGTTTTGCGTCTGCTCGCCGGATCAGGACGACAGCACCGGCCGCAGCGCTGAGATGGTGACCGCGAGGTTGATCTCGGCCAGTGCGGTGGGTGACTCGTCGATCCAGCTGCCCAGGGCGATCTCGCCGGCGCGGGCGTGCACCCACCGCCAGCCGCGGTCGTTGAGGCTGAGCACCGCGCCGAGGCCGTCGACAGCGTGCAACAGGGAGATGGCCGCGGCGGTCGGTGCCGAGGGTGGCCGGCGATCGAACAGCGCCGCCAGCAGCGCCGCCCGGGCCGGTTCCACCCGGGCACGGGTGCGCAGCGGATAGGCGAACTCTCTGGCCGACAACGGAACCCACTGAATCTGGCCCGCGCGTTCCAGCTGGCCCAGCAGGTGCGGTTCGGCGTCGCGGCTGAGCTTGGCGACGGCCGCGCCCACCTTCGCCGGCCGCCGGGTCAGCAGCGTCCACGCCGGTCCGGTGACCGGGTCCAGCGGGGTGTCACCGGCCAGCGCGACCAGGCGGCCGGCGGGAACGGCATCGCCGTCGGTCGAGGGCCGCACCCGGCACGCCCACGCCAGGTCGAGCAGTATCGCAGCGCCGAGCACACGGTGTCTGCGCTGCCGCTCGAGCCCGGGCTGGGCGGCGGCGTTGTCGAGGAGCAGCAGCAGCAGATCCTCGGCGATCAGGGCCATCGGGGACGGCGTCAGGCGTGATACGGCTCCGCGCTGATCAGGGTGACCTTCACGGTGTTGCCGTTGGGCACGGTGTAGGTGCGGCTCTCGCCTTCCTTGGCGTCGATCAGCGCGCCGCCCAGCGGGGAGTTCGGCGAGTAGACCTCGAGCTTGCCGTCGCTGACGCCCTCCTGGCGGGTGGCGATCAGGAAGGTCTCGGTGTCGTTCTTGTCGTCGTCGTAGTAGACCTTGACCACCGAGCCCGGGAGCGCGACGCCGGACTGCTTGGGGGCCTCGCCGACCTTGGCGTTGTTGAGCAGTTCCTGGAGCTGACGGATGCGCGCTTCCTGCTGGCCCTGCTCCTCGCGGGCGGCGTGGTAGCCACCGTTCTCGCGCAGGTCGCCCTCTTCGCGACGGTCGTTGATCTCGGCGGCGATGACCGGCCGGTTGGCGATCAGCTGATCCAGCTCGGCCTTCAACCGGTCGTAGGCCTCTTCGGTCAGCCAGGTGACCTGGGTATCGGTCATGTCCTCGCGCTCCTGTCGTTGGTCATTTCCCCCGCGACGTATCGCGTGAAAAGGTCGTGTATCGCCGCTGTTGCAGGCGCCGATCGCGCGCAAATGCAGCAATACACGGCTCCAGTGCGGAACCGTGTATGTGACGAGCTTACCACCGCCGGGTCAGCGGGTTTTCATGATTTTGCTGCCCGCAGTTCGTTGCGTCCGCCGCGTCAGGGCGCTACGAGGTAGTCCGGTACGTCGATCCCGCAGCCGTAGATATCACCGACGACCGGCGGTTTCGTCGACTTGACCTCCGTGTCGATCACCACCGAGTCGGCGGTCGACGGCGGGACCAGGACCTCGCGACGGCCGGTCTCGGCGCCGTCGATGGACCGGGCCCGCACGATGCACACCGCCGGGACCGACGGGTCCGAGCGCGTCACGGTGATGGTCACCGCCACCGTCTGGTCGTCGATCAGCCGATACCCGCTCAGCTCGCCCTTCGCATCCGCGGTGCCGAACCGTTGGAACGCGATGACGGCGATGCCGACCCCGACCGCCACAATCAGCAGGAACAGGCCGATCACCAGGCCACGGCGGGTGGCCCGGGGCAGCTTCTGACGCCCGTAGCGGGCGGCGGGGCGGTCGATGGTCAAGGTTTTGGGTGCCCGTCGGTCGGTGGCTTCACGTAGACCTGGAACTATAGGGGTGGCGGGCATACGCGAGAGGGACGCCTTCGTTAGATGAGAGACGATGACTGAATTGCGCTTGATGGCGGTGCACGCCCACCCCGATGATGAATCCAGTAAGGGTGCGGCGACGACCGCACGCTATGCCGACGAGGGCGCCAGGGTGATGGTGGTGACCCTGACCGGCGGTGAACGCGGCGACATCCTGAATCCGGCCATGGACATCCCCGAGGTGCACGGCCGCATTCACGAGGTCCGTCGCGACGAGATGGCGCGCGCCGCCGAGATCCTGGGCGTCGAGCACCACTGGCTGGGCTTCGTCGACTCCGGGCTGCCCGAGGGCGATCCGTTGCCCCCGTTGCCGGAGGGCTGCTTCGCCCTGGTGCCGCTGGAGGAGCCGGTCGAACGCCTGGTCCGGGTGATCCGCGAGTTCCGCCCGCACGTGCTGACCACCTACGACGAGAACGGTGGTTACCCGCACCCGGATCACATCCGTTGCCACGAGGTGTCGGTCGCGGCGTATGAGGCGGCCGCCGATCACGTGCGCTTCCCCGATGCGGGCCCGCCGTGGGCGGTGTCCAAGCTGTACTACAACCACGGTTTCCTGCGGCAGCGCATGCAGGTGCTGCAGGACGAGTTCACCAAGCACGGCCAGGAGGGCCCGTTCGCGAAGTGGTTGGAGAACTGGGACGCCGAGGAGGACATCGTCGAGAAGCGGGTGACCACCCGGATCGAATGCGCGAAGTACTTCACCCAGCGTGACGAGGCGCTGATAGCGCACGCCACCCAGATCGACCCCAAGAGCTTCTTCTTCACCACCCCGATGGAGTGGCAGCAGCGACTCTGGCCGACCGAGGAGTTCGAGCTCGCGCGGTCCCGGGTTGCCGTGCAGCTGCCCGAAACCGACCTGTTCGCCGGAATCGAGCCATGACTGACCTGCTTCTGATCGCCGCCACCCTGCTCGCCGAGGAAGGTGGGCCGCGCCAGACCGGCCCGGACTTCGGTAAGGCCAGTCCCGTCGGCCTGCTGGTGCTGGTGCTGCTGCTGGTCGGCACCTTCGCGCTGGTGTTCTCGATGAACCGGCACCTCAAGCGGCTGCCGGAGTCGTTCGACCCCGAGCATCCCGAACCCGACCAGGCTGTCGACGAGGGCACGACGAATGAGTTCAAGGGTGACGCCAAGGGGTAACGCCCTGGGCGAGGCCACCAGCCCGTACCTGCGCCAGCACGCCGACAATCCGGTGCACTGGCAGCAGTGGACGCCGGCCGCGTTGGCCGAGGCGGCGCGCCGCGATGTGCCGATCCTGCTGTCGATCGGATATGCGGCGTGTCACTGGTGCCATGTGATGGCCCACGAATCCTTCGCCGACGACGAGGTGGCGGCGGCGGTCAACGACCATTTCGTCTGCATCAAGGTCGACCGGGAGGAACGGCCCGACCTGGACGCGGTCTACATGAACGCCACCGTCGCGTTGACCGGCCAGGGCGGCTGGCCGATGACATGCTTCCTCACCCCGGACGGCCGTCCCTTCTTCTGTGGCACGTACTACCCGAAAGACGGCTTCTTACAACTCCTTTCTGCCGTCAAGGAAACCTGGCGGGATCGCCGTGACGAGGTCGAACGGGCTTCCGACGAGATCGCCGGTGAGCTGCGGGCGATGAGCGCGGGGCTGCCCGGTTCCGGTCCGGCGCTGGCGGCGACGTTGTGCGATGACGCCGTCGCCGCCGTGCTGCGCGACGAGGACGTGGCCCGCGGCGGTTTCGGGCAGGCGCCGAAGTTCCCACCGTCGATGCTGCTGGAAGCGCTGCTGCGCCATCACGAGCGCACCGGGTCATCCGATGCGCTGGCGGCAGTGCAACGGGCCGGCGCGGCGATGGCCCGAGGTGGCATCTATGACCAGTTGGCCGGAGGCTTCGCCCGCTACAGCGTGGACGCCGAGTGGGTGGTGCCGCATTTCGAGAAGATGCTCTACGACAACGCACTGCTGCTGCGCTGCTACGCGCACTGGGCGCGCCGCACATCGGATCCGTTGGCGCGCAGGGTCGCCGAGGAGACCGCGAGGTTCATCATCGACGGGCTCGGTGCGGACGGACTGTTCACCTCGTCGCTGGACGCCGACGCCGCCGGGGTGGAGGGGCTGACCTACGTCTGGACACCTGCGCAGTTGCGAGAGGTGCTCGGAGCTGACGCCGGCTGGGCGGCAGCACTTTTCGGGGTCACCCCCACCGGGACGTTCGAACACGGCAGCTCGGTGCTGCAGCTGCGGGCCGATCCCGACGACTGGAACCGCTACGAGCGGGTACGTGCGGGGCTGCGGGCGGCGCGGGCGCAGCGGCCCCAACCCGGGCGCGATGACAAGGTGGTGACCGCGTGGAATGCGATGGCGATCACCGCGCTGATCGAGGCCTCGGTGGCGCTGGGCTCCCGCGAATTCCTGAATGCCGCCGTCACCTGTGCGCGTCAACTGCTGGCGCTACACCTTGTCGACGGCCGACTGCGTCGGGCCAGCCTGGGCGGCGTGGTCGGCGACAGCGCGGCGATCCTGGAGGACTATGCGACACTGGCCACCGCACTGTGCTTCGTCTACCAGCAGACCGGGACCACATCGTGGCTGACCGTGGCGACCGGTCTGCTCGACACCGCGTTGGACCACTTCGCCGATCCCCAGCATCCGGGCCAGTGGTTCGACACCGCCGACGACGCTGAGGCGCTCGTGCTGCGACCCGCCGACCCGCTGGACGGTGCCACCCCGGCGGGGGCGTCGGCGATAGCCGAGGCATTGCAGTTGGCCGCACACCTGAGCGCCGACCCGCGCTACCGGGCGGCCGCCGACGCCACGCTGGCCGCGGCGACCACGGTGTTGGCGAAAGCGCCACGCTCAGGCGGGCATTGGCTCGCGGTCGCCGAGGCCGCGGTGCGCGGGCCGATCCAGATCGCGGTGGCCTGCGACCCGGCGAACTCGCAGCTGCTGGCCGCGGCCCGCACGCTGGCGCCCGGGGGAGCGGTCGTCGTCGGGGGTGCGGTCGACTCGGGCGAACTGCTGATGGGGCGCGACCGCGTCGGCGGCAAGGACGCGGCCTATGTCTGCCGCGGCCGGGTGTGCGACCTGCCCGTGACGACCGTCGCCGATCTTGATGTCGCGCTGCGACGCCCCGTGTAGCGTGGCCGGACATGAGCTTCGAGCCGGATGTCTTGCAAGGATTCGTGCAGCGCTACCTCGACACCGCTGCCAAGGGCAGTTCCGATGAGGTGGCCGCGCTCTACGCCGAGGACGCCACGTTGGAGGACCCGGTGGGCGGTGGCGAGGTGCACATCGGCCGGCAGGCCATCGCCGGGTTCTACAAGAACATCGACGGCGTCGAGGTGAGCACCGAGCTGCTGTCCTTCCGGGCCGGCGGCACCGAGGCCGCATTCGTGTTCGCCATCACCGTGGGCGGGGCGATGCGCATCGAGCCCATCGAGGTGATGACGTTCAACGGCGAGGGACTCATCACGTCGATGAAGGCGTACTGGGGCCCGTCGAACATCACCCAGCTCTAGCCTCCCGTTCCCGGCGAGCGTGCGTGTCTGCACCCGACACGCCGCCCGCACAGCGGAGTTCGCGCACGCTCACCGGGGTGTCGCGCGTTCGCGCTCAGGGTCGCGGAGTGAGGACCGGTGGGGTCGAGCTGATCCACGAGCGTGCGCATACGTCGCGACGAGCGTGCACAAACTCGCCCGATGACCCGGCGTGTTGCCCGCAAACACGCACGCTCGGCGGAAAGGTCAGAAGACGGCGAACCACATCGCGATGTAGTGGCAGATCGCCGCGACTGCGGTGCAGGCGTGGAAGAACTCGTGGTGACCGAATGTCGTCGGCCACGGGTTGGGCCACTTCAGCCCGTAGAGCACCCCGCCGATCGAATACAGCGCGCCGCCGACGATCAGCAGCACCACCGCGGCCACCCCGGCACCGTCCATGATCGGACCGATGAACCACGCGGCCACCCAGCCCAGCAGCAGGTACAGCGGCACGCCGACCCACGCGGGCGCCGACGGCCAGAACATCTTGAGTAGCACTCCGGCGATCGCACCGCCCCACACGATCCAGAACAGCACCATGCCCTTCTCGGACGGCAGTGCCAGCAGGGCGAACGGCGTGTAACTGCCTGCGATGAAGACGAAGATCATCGAATGATCCAGGCGCTTCATCCATTTGCGGGCGCGAGCCGACGTCCAGGTCACCCGGTGGTAGGTCCCGCTGACGGCGAACATCGCCACGATCGTGAACGTGTAGAGCAGGGTCGCCAGGCCGGCCCGGGTCGACTCCATCGACCATGACACCGCCACCAGAGCGGCGCCGGCGATGAAGGCCACGACGGCCGAGTACACGTGGATCCAGCCGCGGGCCCGCGGCCGTCCGAGGAACTGTGCGACGCCTTCGGCGACAGCTTCGGGCAGATCTTCGGCCGCGCGCACTGCTGCTGAGCGGTACGGCCGGCTCGAGTTGATCGGTGTGGACATGTCACCTCCCCTGAGTGGCACGGAATAGCCCAGGCATCACAGTAGTCTTGATGGCTGTGGAGATCATTCCGCCGCGACTCAAAGAGCCGGCCTACCGGCTGTACGAAATGCGGTTGCGTCGCGAGTTGGCGCAGGCCAGGTCTGAGCTCCCGCGCCACATCGCGGTGTTGTGTGACGGTAATCGCCGATGGGCCCGCGACGCCGGCTTCGACGATGTCAGCTACGGCTACCGCAGGGGTGCGGCCAAGATCGCCGAGATGCTGCGCTGGTGCCAGGCCGCCGGCATCGAGCTGACGACGGTGTATCTGCTGTCCACCGAGAACCTGCAACGCGATCCGGACGAACTGGCCCAGCTCATCGAGATCATCACCGATGTCGTCGAGCAGATCTGCGCGCCCGACAACCATTGGAGCGTGCGCACCGTCGGAGACCTGGAGCTGCTCGGCGAGGAGCCGGCGCGTCGACTGCGCGACGCGGTCGAGGGCACGGCCGGCACCGCGGCACCCGGGGCACTGCAGGTCAACGTCGCGGTCGGCTACGGCGGCCGGCAAGAGATCGTCGACGCGGTACGCGGCCTACTGGGCAAGGAACTCGCCAACGGAGCCACCGCCGAACAGCTCGTCGAGTCCGTGACCGTCGAGGCCATCTCGGAGAACCTCTACACCTCCGGTCAACCCGACCCGGACCTCGTCATCCGGACCTCCGGTGAGCAACGTCTCTCCGGATTCCTGTTGTGGCAGAGCGCCTATTCGGAGATGTGGTTCACCGAGGCGCACTGGCCGGCATTCCGCCGGGTCGACTTCCTGCGCGCGTTGCGCGACTTCACCATGCGACACCGCAGGCACGGGCTGTAGCGCTCATGGCGGGCCTGTCGGCGGTCGTCTTCGCGCTCAGCTGGTGGCTCGGGTTGTATCTGCTGGCGCGCGACCCCCGCAAGCCGGTGCTGGTGCTGGCCGCGGCCGGGCTGACCAGCTTCGCCGGCGTCGTCGCGCTGGACGCCGTGCGCGTCGTCACCGGGTCGGCGTTGCTCAGCCAGATCGAGGTGTTCCTGGTGGTGCTGCCCGGCATCTTCTGGTTCGCGGTGCTGGTCGAGCTGTCCCGGCCCATCGACACCTGGCGCAGCCGGGTGGGGGAGATCGCCCTGGTGTGCGCGGTCGCCGCCGTCGCGTTCACCGGTGCCGCGCTGGCCGGCAGCGTCGACGGGCCGCTGCGTGCCGGGCACTGGCTGATGTTCGCCGCGGTGTCGCTGCCGTCGCTGGGCGCGATGGTCACCGCCATGCTGCGCCCCGCCCAACCGGTCCCGGTGGTCCGTTTCGTTCTGGTCGCGACGCTGTTCTTCGCGCTCGGCAACGCCATCCTGGTCATCCCGCTCGGACTGCTGCCGAGCTGGCTGGCGTTGGCGTCCACCGGTTTCGACGTAGCCCTGCTCGGAGTGGCGGTCGCACTCTGGGATGCGTTCGACGAAGGCCAGGCGCTGCGGGCCGACATGCTGCGGTCGGTGCTCGGCACGTCCGCGATCGCCGTCCTGTTCGGTGGGCAGGCCGTCATCGGGCTGGCGGTCGCCGGGGATTCGGCGCAGACGGCGTTGACGGTGCTGCTGTTCACCAGCCTCGCCGTTGCCATCGCCATCAACGTGTTGGCCGATCCGCTGGCCGGAGTGCTGGACCGGGTGACGTTCTCGCCGGCGCTGCGGGCCGACCGGGCGGCGCTGCGCAGCACCGAGGCAGCGCTGCCGTTGCGATCGGACAACCCGCTGGATCAGCTCGACGACGACACCTTCGCCCGGCTCACCCGCCGGGCGCTGGGGCACTACGGGGACCTGTCCAAACTGGTCGCCAGCCCGTTGACCGCGCTGCCGGTCATCGACGAGCGGCTGGCCGCCCGCGGCGCCGCGGACCAACCGCTGGAGCGGGCCAACGAACTGCGGGCCCTGCTGGCCGACCGGATCGCCGCGCTCAAACCGCGCGACGGCGGCGACTTCGGCACCGGCGAACAGTGGCGGCACTACAACTCGCTGTATTTCCCGTACGTCGTCGGGGTGCGCGCCTACGCCCAGAACGCCACCGCGGCCGGGCTGGATCCGGTGGCCCGGCAGGCCTGGCAGTGGTTGGTCACCGATGTCCCGCAGCGTTCGCTGCACAACTGGCAGAACGCCGCGGCCCGGGTGATCGCCGCCGACCTGCGTGGCGCGCAGGTGCTGTCGACGAGCTGATACCTCGGCCTCGTCCCTCGGCCGCATCGGCGCTGACTCCGGTCGATAGGTCGCTTCTCCTCGGCCTCGTCCCTCGGCCGCATCGGCGCTGACCTGCGCCTGGCAGTAGTTGGCAGCATTCGGCGTCGAACTGGCAGCGACCGCCGAGCAGGCTCAGAGGTGTCAGAAGCAGTCCGGCCAACCGGTGCGGGACGTCACGCACACGTGGGGAGCAGACGCCCACGTGTCGAGGCTTGCGGGACGTTCCCGCGCCGGTCTCCTCCTCACGCACCGTCGAATTCACCGTTGATTTCACCGCCGAAAGGAAGACCATGTCCGCCATCACCGCCCCCAGCTCCGTCGGCACCGACGGTCTGCTCCGCTTCGCCATGCGTCTGGACGCAGTCCTGGTCGGGATCACCGGGATCCCGTTCGTGGCCGCCCCCGGCTGGCTCTCCTCGCTGACCGGGGTGCCCGTCGCCGTCGAACTCGGTCTCGGCATCTTCTTCCTGCTGTACGGGGTCGGCGTCTACTGGCTCGCCGGCCGCGCGCACGTCCGACCGGGTGCCATCGCCACCATCACCATGAACGCGTTGTTCACCATCGGGTTCGTCGCCGCCGAGGTGTCCGGCATCTGGCCGCTGACCACCGCGGGCATCGCGCTGCTGCTCGGCGGCGCCGCCTACACCGCGATCGTCGGCGCCGTGCAGTACATCGGTCTGCGCAGGCTCTGATACGACGGCTGCGGCTGCCTGGCCGTCAGAGCTTGCGCAGCCGCAGCCGGTTGATCGAGTGGTCGGAATCCTTGCGCAACACCAGGGTGGCCCGCGGGCGGGTCGGCAGGATGTTGTCGATCAGGTTGGGCCGGTTGATCGAATGCCAGATGTCGCGCGCGGCGAACACCGCCTGCTCATCGGTGAGCGTCGCATAGTGGTGGAAGTGCGAGGCCGGGTTGGCGAACGCACCGGCCCGCATCGACAGGAACCGGGATATGTACCACTCCTCGATGTCCTCCAGTCGCGCATCGACGTAGATCGAGAAGTCGAACAGGTCGGAGACCATCAGTGCCGGACCGGTCTGCAGGACGTTGAGTCCCTCCAGGATCAGGATGTCGGGCTGACGGATCAGCTGCTTCTCACCGGGCACGATGTCGTAGATCAGGTGCGAGTACACCGGCGCGCAGGCCTGGTCGGCACCGGACTTCACCGCGGTGACGAAGCGCATCAGCGCGCGGCGGTCGTAGCTCTCGGGAAAACCCTTGCGATGCATCAGGTTCCGCCGGGCCAACTCGGCATTCGGGTAGAGAAAGCCGTCGGTGGTGACCAGGTCGACGCGCGGATGGTGCTCCCAGCGACCCAGCAGCGCCCGCAGCACGCGGGCGGTGGTCGACTTGCCGACGGCGACACTGCCGGCCACCCCGATGACGAATGGCACCGGGCGGTCCGGGTTCTGCTCGCCGAGGAACTCCGCGGTGGCGGCGAACAACCGCTGGTGTGCGGCGACCTGCAGGTGGATGAGGCGGGCCAGCGGCAGATAGACGTCCTCTACCTCGGCGAGATCGATCTGTTCGCCCAGGCCGCGCAATCCGGTGAGTTCGGCTTCGGTCAGCTTCAACGGGGTGGACATGCGCAACGAGCGCCATTGGGTCCGGTCGAACTCCACATATGGGCTCGGCTCGCTGGGCCGCGGCATATCGCAAGTCTTGCATTTACGGTTGACGGTATGAACGCCAGCACCCTCATTGATGAATATCTCTTGCTCGGTCTGCGCTTCGACCGGGTCGAGGAGGGCTACGTCGACTCGTTCACCGGTGACCCGGCGCTGCGCCAACGGGTGGCCGACGAACCTGCGCCCGACCCGGCCGACCTGGCGCGCCAGGCCCGCCGCCTGCTGGCCGAGGTGCCCGGCGCCGAGGGCCTCGACGCGCAGCGCGCCGACTATCTGGCCGCCCACCTCAAGGCGCTGGCCTGCGCCGGGCGCAAGTTCGCCGGCGAGGACGTCGGCTTCGTCGAGGAGGTGCGCGAGTACTTCGACGTCGACATCGCCAAAGGCGAGCAGGACCGCTACCGCGACGCGCACCGCCGACTCGACGAGGCGCTCGGCGGTACCGGCCCGCTGGACCAGCGCCTGCAGGCCTACCGGCAGTCCGAGGAGATCCCGCCGCACCGGCTCGAGGAGTGCATCCACGCCTTCTCCTCGGCGCTGCGCGACACCGTGCGAGCGACCTATCCGCTGCCCGAGCGCGAGACCATCACCTATGAGGTGGTCACCGACAAACCATGGTCGGGCTTCAACTACTACAAGGGCGACTACCAGTCCACGGTCGCGGTCAACGCCGACCTCAAACAGCAGATGTCCAACCTGCCGCGCCTCGTCGCGCACGAGTCGTACCCGGGCCATCACACCGAGCACTGCCGCAAGGAGGCCGGCCTGGTGGCCGGACAGGACCAGCAGGAGCAGACCATCTTCCTGGTCAACACCCCGCAGTGCCTGATGGCGGAGGGTTTGGCCGACCTGGCGCTGTATGCGGTGCAGGGTCCGCAGTGGGGGCGGTGGGCGGCCGAGATCTACGCCGATCTGGGTCTGCGCTTCGACGGGGAGCGGTCGGCCGCGATCTCCGAGGCGGCCGCCGCGCTCGCCGATGTCCGCCAGGACGCCGCGCTGATGTTGCATGACGAGCACAAAGACGTCGACGACGTGGCCGCCTACCTGAGCCAGTGGCTGCTGGTCACCGACGAGCGGGCCCGGCAGATGCTGCGCTTCCTGTCCTCGCCGCTGTGGCGGGCCTACACCAGCACCTACGTCGAGGGTTACCGGCTGCTGCGCGGCTGGCTGGACGACCGGCCCGCCGAGGTGTCGCTGACCGAGCGGTTCGGCCGGCTCCTCGATGAGCCGCTCATCCCGTCCAGCCTGCGCTGACGGGGCGTGTGGGCAGGGCGATAGGCTTGTCCCATGACTGCTGACTCGTCGATTTCCGCCCCCGGCACCGAATACGCCGCCACCGCCAGTGAGGCGTACCGCGCCGCGCTGGCGGTCATCGAGTCCGTCGAGCCCCGGATCGCCGATGCGACGCGCAAAGAGCTTGCCGATCAACGTGATTCGCTCAAGCTGATCGCCAGCGAGAACTACGCCTCGCCGGCCGTGCTGCTGACCATGGGCACCTGGTTCTCCGACAAGTACGCCGAGGGCACCGTCGGGCACCGCTTCTACGCGGCCTGCCAGAACGTCGACACCGTGGAGTCGCTGGCCGCCGAGCACGCCCGCGAGCTCTTCGGCGCCCCCTACGCCTACGCCCAGCCGCACTCCGGTATCGACGCGAACCTGGTCGCCTTCTGGGCCATCCTGGCCACCCGGATCGAGGCCCCCGGCCTGGCCGAACTCGGCGCCAAGCACGTCAACGACCTGTCCGAACAGGACTGGGAGAAGCTGCGCAACAAGCTGGGCAACCAGCGACTGCTGGGCATGAGCCTGGACACCGGCGGCCACCTCACGCACGGCTTCCGGCCCAACATCTCGGGCAAGATGTTCCACCAGCGCAGCTACGGCACCGACGCGCAGACCGGGCTGATCGACTACGACGCCGTCGCCGCCGCGGCCCGCGAGTTCAAGCCGCTGATCCTGGTGGCCGGCTACTCCGCCTACCCGCGCCGGGTGAACTTCGCCAAGATGCGCGAGATCGCCGACGAGGTGGGCGCCACCCTGCTGGTCGACATGGCGCACTTCGCCGGTCTGGTCGCGGGCAAGGTGTTCACCGGCGACGAGGACCCGGTGCCGCACGCCCACGTCACCACGACCACCACGCACAAGTCGCTGCGCGGCCCGCGCGGTGGTCTGGTGCTGGCCACCGAGGAGTACGCACCGGCCGTGGACAAGGGCTGCCCGATGGTGCTCGGCGGCCCGCTGAGCCATGTGATGGCCGCCAAGGCGGTCGCGCTGGCCGAGGCCCGCCAGCCCGCCTTCCGCGAGTACGCGCAGGCCGTCGCCGACAATGCCCAGTCGCTGGCCGAGGGGTTCACCAAGCGGGGCGCGAACCTGGTCACCGGCGGCACCGACAACCACCTGGTGCTGCTCGACGTCACCTCGTTCGGGCTGACCGGCCGGCAGGCCGAGTCCGCGCTGCTGGACGCCGGTGTGGTCACCAACCGCAACGCCGTCCCGGCGGATCCGAACGGCGCCTGGTACACCAGCGGCATCCGGTTCGGCACCCCGGCACTGACCACCCGCGGATTCGGGGCCGCCGAGTTCGACAAGGTCGCCGAACTGGTCGTCGACGTGCTGTCCAACACCCAGGCCGAGGGTTCCTCGAAGGCCAAGTACACGATTGCCGACGGTGTCGCCGACCGGGTGCACGCAGCCTCGGCGGAGATCCTGGCCGCCAACCCGCTCTACCCCGGGCTGACGCTGTAGCGACGTTCGCGGCGTGACACGCGGCACGCAATTTCGAGGAACGTGTGTCGACGGGTTACATTTACTTTATGGCTGAGAAACCCGTTGCCAATGCGCTGACCCTCGAACTCGAGCCGGTCGTCGGCGAGAACCTGTCTCGCCACCTCGCCACCGAGGAGCCCTGGTACGGACACGACTACGTGCCCTTCGACCAGGGTGAGAACTTCGCCTTCCTGGGCGGCAAGGACTGGGACCCGTCCGATGTGACGCTGCCCAAGCCGGTCACCGATGCCTGCGAGATCCTGCTCATCACCAAGGACAACCTCGCCGGGTACCACCGCGAACTCGTCGAGCACTTCATCCTCGAAGACCAGTGGGGCCGCTGGCTGGGCCGGTGGACCGCCGAGGAGCATCTGCACGCCGTCGCGCTGCGCAACTACCTCGTCGTCACCCGCGAGGTGGACCCGACGGCCAACGAGGACGTCCGCGTCGAGCACGTGATGAAGGGCTACCGGGCCGACCGGCTGACCCAGATCGAGACGCTGGTGTTCATGGCGTTCTTCGAGCGGTCGCACGCGGTGTTCACCCGCAACCTGCAGGCCCAGACCCCCGAGCCGACCCTCAACGGTCTGGTCGGGCGCATCGCCTCCGACGAGGAGCGGCACGCGGTGTTCTTCGCCAACCTGGTCGCGCACTGCCTGGGCACCGCCCGTGCCGAGACGGTCGCCGCGATCGCCTCGCAGGCCGCCGCGCTCGACGTGGTCGGCGGGGATATCGACGCCTACGCCGACAAACGCGCCGAGGTGGCCGCGGCGGGCATCTTCGACGAGGCCGCCAAACGCCTGGTGATCGCCGACCTGATCACCTCCTGGGGCGTGGCGCAGGAACCAGAGTTGAAAGAGTTCACCGGCGCGTAACCTGTTGTGCCGGTTGACCCGGCGCGCCTGCCGCGCGGACCCCGCGCAGCGGGAGTAGCGTCGAAGTCGATGGCTAGCGAATTGCTTTGCTGTCCGGGCGGTACCGAACCTCTTCACGAGAACGGGACCGGCCCCGGTCCTGGTACCGCGCGTGCCCGCCGAAACGCCTTCGCGGGGCTCGCGGAGGTTCTAGGAGCGCCTCGTGACCGATTCGCCGATCCGGACCTACGTGCTCGACACCTCCGTGCTGCTGTCCGATCCCTGGGCAATTACACGGTTCGCCGAGCATGAGGTGGTCGTCCCACTCGTGGTTATCAGCGAGTTGGAGGCCAAACGGCACCATCACGAACTCGGCTGGTTCGCCCGCCAATCCCTGCGACTGCTCGACGACCTCCGACTCGATCACGGCCGCCTCGATCAGCCGATTCCGATCGGTACCGAAGGCGGGACGCTACAGGTCGAGCTCAACCACAGTGACCCGAACGTGCTGCCGTCGGGGTTCCGCAACGACAGCAACGACGCCCGCATCCTGACCGTCGCGGCCAACCTGGCCGCCGAGGGCAAGCTGGTCACCCTGGTCAGCAAGGACATCCCGCTGCGGGTCAAGGCCGGCGCGGTCGGTCTGACCGCCGACGAGTACCACGCGCAGGACGTGGTGACCTCGGGCTGGACCGGGATGGGCGAGCTCGACGTCAGCGCCGAGGACATCGACACGCTGTTCGCCGATGGTGATCTGGACCTGGCGTCGGCACGGGATCTGCCCTGCCACACCGGCGTTCGGCTGCTCGGTGGCAGCTCCTCGGCGCTCGGCCGGGTCAATGCCGAGAAGCGCGTGCAGCTGGTGCGCGGTGACCGCGAAGTGTTCGGCCTCCGGGGAAGGTCAGCCGAACAACGCGTCGCCCTCGATCTGCTGCTCGACGAATCGGTCGGCATCGTCTCCCTCGGCGGCAAGGCGGGCACCGGCAAGTCCGCGCTGGCACTGTGTGCCGGGCTGGAGGCCGTCCTCGAGCGGCGCACCCAGCGCAAGGTCGTGGTGTTCCGGCCGCTGTACGCCGTCGGCGGCCAGGACCTGGGCTACCTGCCCGGCAGTGAGAGCGAGAAGATGGGCCCGTGGGCGCAGGCCGTCTTCGACACCCTGGAGGGGCTGGCCAGCCCGGCGGTGCTGGAGGAGGTGCTCTCCCGCGGGATGCTGGAAGTGCTTCCGCTGACCCATATCCGCGGCCGGTCACTGCACGATTCGTTCGTGATCGTCGACGAGGCGCAGTCGCTGGAGCGCAATGTGCTGCTGACGGTGCTGTCCCGGCTGGGGTCGGGATCGCGGGTGGTGCTGACCCACGATGTCGCCCAGCGCGACAACCTGCGCGTCGGTCGGCATGACGGGGTGGCTGCGGTCATCGAGAAGCTCAAGGGCCACCCGCTGTTCGCGCACATCACGCTGACGCGCAGCGAGCGGTCCCCGATCGCGGCGCTGGTCACCGAGATGCTGGAGGAGATCAGCCCCAACGCCCTGCCATGAGAGTGTTTTGTGGAGTCGCAGCCGTACTCATTGCGGCTGCGACTCCACAAGTCGCGCATGCCGAGACCGTCGACTGCGCGGTCGCCAAGTGCGTCGCGCTCACCTTCGACGACGGGCCCGCACCGCACACCGACCGGTTGCTGCGGGTGCTGACCGACAGTGACGCGCGCGCGACGTTCTTCCTGATCGGTGACAAGGTCGCGGCCGACCCGGCCGGTGCGGCGCGGATCGCCGCTGCGGGCATGGAAATCGGCAACCACACCTGGAACCACCCGGATCTGACCGCGATCCCCGCCGACCAGATCCCCGCGCAACTCAGCCGTGCCACCGATGCGATCGTCGCGGCGACCGGGCAGCACCCCACGCTGCTGCGTCCGGGGTTCGGCAAGGTCGACGACCGGGTGCTCGCCGAGGCGGGCAGACAGGGCCTGTCGGTCGTGAACTGGGACGTCGTCCCCTACGACTGGATTCACGACACCGACATCGCGGCCAGTCGGGCCCTGCTGATGAGCCAGATGCAGCCGGGGTCGGTGGTGCTGTTGCACGATATCTTCGGCTCCACGGTCGACCTCGTCGAACAGTTCATCCCGGTCCTCCGCGCCAACGGCTACCACCTGGTGACCGCCGGGCAGCTGCTCGGGCCGAGGGCGCCGGGTTCGCTGTACGGGGGCGTGGACAACGGCCCGCCGGTGAACGCGTTGCGCTGACGTTTACCGATTTCGGCATCCGGATATCCGAAGGCATGGCGACCTTGGTGGAGCAGTACGTGGGCGCGACCGCCTACGACGTGTCGGGCGAGAAGATCGGCAAGATCGACAAGCTGTTCGTCGACGACAAATCCCGCGCACCCCGATGGGCGCTGGTGCGGACCGGGTTCCTGGGCATGTCACATTCGGTGGTTCCGCTGGCCGGGTCGCGGCTCGGCGACGGAGCCGTCTCCCTCACCGTCGACAAAGAGGCGGTCAAGAATGCGCCGGGCGTGCAGACCGAAGAGGGCATCACGGTCGACGAGGCCCACCGGCTGAGCCGCCACTACCGCCTCGACGAGGAGCAGCCCGAGGCGCCGCCCCCGCCGGAGCCCAGCCACCACGCCTCGGTGCTGCACATCGCCTCTGCCGCTGCGGGTATCGGCGGCACCGCGGTGAACACCGCGGCCTACACCGATACCAGCGCCGAGGAACCGCCCGCCGAGCCGACGTCGAACCAGTCGCCTGGTTGACGGCGACCGAATGCCACGTGTCCACCAGACACGTGTACCCCCAACAGCACCGGCTGTCGGGGGTACACGCGACTGCTCGCGGGGTAGAGCTACTCGCCCGGCTTGACCTTCGCCATGGCCAGCACGTCGAGGCGCTTGTCCAACTCGGCCTCGGACAGCTTGTCGCCGATCAGCCCGCGGTCGATCACCGTCTGCCGGATGGTCTTGCGTTCCTTGAGGGCCTCCTTGGCGACCTTGGCGGCCTCCTCGTAGCCGATCGCCGAGTTCAGCGGCGTCACGATGGACGGTGACGACTCGGCCAGCTCACGCAGGTGCGCCTCGTTGGCCACCAGGCCGTCGATGCACTTGCTGGCGAACAACTTCGAGACGTTGGACAGCAGCGTGAAGGACTCCAGCACGTTGCGGGCCATCATCGGGATGTAGACATTGAGCTCGAAGGCGCCGGACAGTCCGCCGACGGTGACGGCGGCGTCGTTGCCGATGACCTGGGCGGCCACCTGCGTCACGGCCTCGGGGAGCACCGGGTTGACCTTGCCCGGCATGATCGAGCTGCCCGGCTGCAGGTCGGGCAGCTGCAGTTCGCCCAGCCCGGTCAGCGGGCCGGAGCCCATCCAGCGGATGTCATTGGCGATCTTGGTCAGCGACACCGCGATGGTCTTCAGTGCGCCCGACGCCTCGACCAGCCCGTCGCGGGCGGCCTGGGCCTCGAAAGAATCCTTGGCGGTGCGCAATTCGGCGATACCGGTCTGGTCGACCAGCACCTCGACGACCTTGGCGCCGAACCCGTCGGGGGCATTGAGGCCGGTGCCGACGGCGGTCCCGCCGATGGCCAGCTCACCCAGGCGGGGCAGCGTCGCCTTGACGCGTTCGATGCCTGCCTCGATCTGGCGGGCGTAGCCACCGAACTCCTGGCCCAGTGTGACCGGCACCGCGTCCATCAGGTGGGTGCGGCCGGACTTGACGGTGGTGCGCCACTGGCGGGCCTTGACCGACAGCGACTCGTGCAGAATTTCCAGCGCCGGGATCAGGTGGCGCACAGCGGCTTCCGTCGCCGCGATATGGGTCGCGGTGGGGAAGGTGTCATTGGAGCTCTGCGACATGTTGACATCGTCGTTGGGGTGGATCGTCACGCCATTTGCCGCCGCGATGGACGCGATGACCTCGTTGGCGTTCATGTTGGAGCTGGTGCCCGACCCGGTCTGGAACACGTCGATGGGGAACTGGTCGTCGTGGCGGCCATCGGCGATCTCGGCGGCTGCGGCGATGATGGCGTCGGCCTTGTCGGCCGCCAGCAGACCGAGGTCCTTATTCACCTGGGCGCAGGCGCCCTTGAGCAGACCCATGGCGCGGATCTGAGTGCGCTCCAGCGGGCGGAACGAGATCGGGAAGTTCTCCACGGCCCGTTGGGTCTGGGCGCGCCACAGCGCGTTCTTGGGAACCCGGACCTCGCCCATGGTGTCGTGCTCGATGCGGTATTCGGTCTTGTCGACGTCGGTGTCGGCGCTCATTCGCTTCCTGTTCCTTGGTGTGCGGGGGTGATTACGGCAGTGGGTACGCGGCCGAGCTGTCGCCGGTGAAGTTGACCGCGGAGTACTCGTTGAGCTTCGAGAGCCGGTGGTAGGCGTCGATCATCCGGACGGTGCCGGACTTGGACCGCATCACGATGGACTGGGTGGTGCAGCCGCCGCCGAAGTAGCGCACACCCTTGAGCAGGTCGCCGTCGGTGACGCCGGTGGCGCAGAAGAAGACGTTCTCGCCGGCCACCAGATCCTTGGTGGTCAGCACGCGGTCCAGGTCGTGGCCGCGGTCCAGCGCCCGCTGGCGCTCCTCGTCGTCGGTGGGGGCCAGGGTGGCCTGGATCTCACCGCCCATACAGCGGATGGCGGCCGCGGCGATGATGCCCTCCGGGGTGCCGCCGATGCCGACGAGCAGGTCGGTGCCCGAGTCAGGACGGCAGGCCGCGATGGCACCGGCGACGTCACCATCGGAGATCAACCGGATACGCGCGCCGGCCGAGCGGACCTCCTCGATCAGCTTGGCGTGCCGCGGGCGATCCAGGATGCAGACCGCGACATCGGAGACCGACGCCTTGCGGACCTTGGCGATGCGCTGGATGTTCGCCGCGATGGGGGAGGTGATGTCGATGAAGTCCGCGACATCGGGCCCGCCGGCGATCTTGTTCATGTAGAACACGGCCGACGGGTCGAACATGGCGCCCCGCTCGGCCACCGCGAGCACGGAGATGGCGTTGGGCATGCCCTTGCTCATCAGGGTGGTGCCGTCGACCGGGTCGACGGCGAAATCGCAGTCCGGTCCGTCGCCGTTGCCGACCTCTTCGCCGTTGTAGAGCATCGGGGCGTTGTCCTTCTCGCCCTCACCGATGACGACGACGCCCTTCATCGACACCGAGTTCACCAGCTCGCGCATGGCGTCGACGGCCGCTCCGTCGCCGCCCTCCTTGTCGCCGCGGCCGACCCACCGGCCGGCTGCCATGGCACCGGCCTCGGTGACACGGACGAGTTCGAGGGCAAGGTTGCGGTCCGGTGCTTCCCGGCGCGTAGGCGTCATGGCTGCAGATTGTCCCATTAGCGGGCTCGACTTCGGGAACTGGGATACTGGCTGTCATGAGCACCCCGGAACCGGACCCCGACAAGCCGGTTGTCGTGCCGGTGGCGCGTCCCGCCAAGGATCGGCTGCTACACGACGGCCGCGACATGTTCTGGTCGATGGCGCCGCTGGTGGTGGCCTGCGTGGTGCTGGCCGGTCTGCTCGGGATGTGCTCGTTCCAGCCCAGCGGCCCAGGTCAGGGTGAGGTGCCGAGCTTCGACGTGCCGGCCGCGCTGAGCTCCGATGCCCAGACGCTGAAATTGGCGGTCCGGCTGCCCGAACTGCCGGAGGGTTGGCAGGCCAACTCCGGCGGCCGCGGCGGTATCGACGGCGGGCGCACCGATCCGGCGACCGGGCAGGCGGTCCGGGCGGTGACTTCGCGGGTCGGTTATCTGGCCCCCGACGGTATGTACGTCAGCCTGACGCAGAGCAACGCCGACGAGGCCCGGCTGGTCGGGTCGATCAACGTCGAGGCGGTGCCCACCGGCGCTCAGGACGTCGACGGGGTCACCTGGGTGGTCTACGAACCCGGCGAGGGCGAGCCGATCTGGACGACGCGGTTGTCCGGGCCGGCGCAGGTCGCCATCACCGGCGCGGGCACGCCTGCGGACTTCCGCACCCTGGCCAAGGCGGTGCAGACCCAGCAGCCGCTGCCGACGAGCTGACGGTGCGCACAGATCGCGTTCTCAGCCGTTGTCGCGATCTGGTTGCACCGTCGCATCGTCGTCGGCGGCTGTCGCGGGGGCCTTGGCCGGCGGTTCGTGCCGGGCGGCGCGGGCCCGCGCGATCAGGCGTTTGAGCCGGCTGGGCCGGTCGGGTTCGTCTTCGGCCTCGGTGCCCATATCCATCGGCACGCCCTGGTAGACCCATAGGTACACGCTGATGGTCGTGACGATCACGATCATCACCACCGGGCCGATCACGATGCCGAGGAAGCCGAACATCGTGATGCCGGCGAACACGGAGAGCAGCATCAGCGCCGAGTCGAGCTTGGCCTCCTTGGGCACCAGGATCGGGCGCAGCACATTGTCGATGTTGGTCACCACGATGACGTGGAAGACGATCACGAAGATGCCGCCGACCACGTTGCCGAACAACGCCAGCCCGATCCCGAACGGGATGGTCACGATGCCGCCACCCAGTGGGATCACCGACAGTGCCGACAACAGGATCGCGAAGATGAAGAACCCGTCGTGGAAGCCGGCGATGTAGATCGAGATGGCGCCGGCCACGCCCTGGGCCAGTGCGATGACGAACTGGCCGCGCACGGTGCCGCGCACCATCGCGGCCATCTTGGCCAGGTAGAGGTCGGTGGCCTCTTCGCCGAGCGGGTTGAGGCGACGGATGAGCAGCCGCACCTGATCGCCGTTGACCAGTAGCGAGATGAAGACGTAGAGAAAGATGATGGCCGCCGTCAGCCCGCCGAACAGCCCCCCGGCGGCGCCCTGCAGGAATTCCAGGCCCCATTCCCCGGCGCGCTGGGCGAACGTCACCACCCAGTGCTGCAGTTGTTCGGTGGTGATGTCGGTGCTGGACAGGAACGGCACCCGGTCGAGCAGCTCGTTGACCACCTTCAGGGACCGCTCACCCAGGGCACTGAGATCGGTGCGGCCCACCCAGTCCGCGACACTGCGCACCATGTTGCTGATCTGCACCACGCCGATGGCCACCGCGCCGCTGATCGGGATGATGACGATGGCCAGGGCGGCCAGCAGCGTCAGCGTCGCGGACAGGCCCGAACTGAACCGCTTGTTGAGCCGGTCGTAGAGCGGGTCGAACAGGTAGGCCACCACCGCGGCCACGACGATCAGGATGAAGAAGCCGCGCAGGAAGTAGGCGCCGAAGGCCAGGGCGATCACGGTCGCGATGGCCAGGGCCCGCTTCTGGCTGAGGGTGAACTCAGTTTTCACGGGTCTATTGGACAGGTTCTGTCACTGCTGCGCGAGCTTCATGATGTGCCCGAGCAGATCGGGGTACCGCTTCATGTGCGATCCGCCGTTGAGGTCGAGCACCTCGCCGGTCAGCCACGAGGATTTGGTGAGGAAGACGACGGCCTCGGCGATGTCCTCCGGGGTGCCGGCCCGCCCCAGCGGGGTGTTCTCGACGTACTCCTCGACCACGCCCGGGACCAGCGCCGCACCCTCGGTCAGCGGGGTGTGCACGAACCCGGGTGCAACGGCGTTCACCCGGATGCCGCGCGGCGCGAACTCCAGCGCGGCGACCTGGGTCAGCATCGACAGTCCGGCCTTGGCCGAGCAGTAGGCGCTCATCCCGGCGGCGGGCTGGCGGCCGTTGAGCGAAGAGATCGAGATCAACGAACCGCCCTCGGTGAGATGCTTGCCCGCGTACTTCGCGACGATGAACGCTCCGGTGAGGCAGACGTCGATGACATCGCGGAAGTCCTGCACCGCCAGGTCGACGATGAGCCCGATATTGGAGAAGCCGGCGCAGCTGACGACGGCCTGCACCGGTCCGGTCTGCTCGAAAAGCGTTGCCACCGACACTTCGTCGACGACGTCGACCTCTGCGCCGGTGTGCGGGTCGCCGAGTTCGGCGGCGCGGGCCGCGGCGCCCTCGCCGTTGCGGTCGGCGACGACGACGCGGTAACCCTCGGCGGCCAGGGCCTGCGCCGAGGCCCAGCCGATACCGGAGGCGCCGCCGACGACCAGAGCTGTTCTCCCCGTCGTCTCGCTCGCCTCGGAAGCTGTTGTCTCGGGGTTCATACCTGCGCTCCGTCCGGTCGCGGGTCGCCCCACTTCTCGGTGATCGCCGCCCACGGGTCGGCATAGCGCCGGCCGGTGCCGTGATAGGGGCTCTGCCGCTTGAGAATCGGCTTGGCCAGCGGTGCGACCAGTCGCAGCAGCGGGCGCTTCCACCCGGCGTGCTCGGCGGTCTCGATCAGCATGTCCGGCCAGGAATGGTGTTGGAAGGCGAGTACCTGCTGGGCGCGGGTGGTGTCCATCCAGTCCGTGTTGAACCAGCTGGTATCGCTGGCCGGGTCGCCCTTCAGACCGGCGGGCAGTCCGCCGACCAGGCCGAGGGCGGCCGCCATGGCCGGCGCGACATCACCCTGCACCAGACGGTGCGTGGCGTCGTCACCACCGATCAGCAGCGTTTCGCCCAGCGCATCGGCGGTGGTGGCGGCGGCGAACGCATGCGCGACGTCACGCACGTCGACGGTCTGCAGCCGGCCGTCGGTGGGCAGCATCCCCTCGAAGAAGAAGTTGTCGATCTTCATGTAGGAGCCCGGCGTGGCGGTCAGCACGCCACCCAGCCGCAAAATCACCCAGTCCAGGTTCGAGGTGCGCACGATCTTCTCGGCCCTGACCTTGTGGTCGCCGTAGATGTCGGCCGGGTTGACCGGGGTGTCCGCGGTCAGCACGCCCTTGACCGTGTGCGGGTTACGCGAGCCGTACACCGCAATACTGGATGCCAGCACGAAACGTGGTGGCTCGGAGAGTTTCTCGGCCGCCCGAACCAGGCCGGCGGTGGCCTCGACGTTGACCTTCTCGGCCAGCCCACGGCGCTGGTAGATGAACGGCGGGATGACCGCGGCCAGGTGGGTGATCGCCGAGGGCACGGCTTCGGAGACCAGCGTCTCGACGGCGACCGGGTCGGTCAGGTCGGCCCAGCGCACCGTCACGCCGTCCGGCAGTGCCTGGGCGGCGGTGCGGTTGGCCGGGATGTCGAGATCGGTCGCGACGACCCGGCGACCCTCGGCGGCGAGTCGCTCGACAGTTGCCGAGCCGACCAGTCCGAAGGCGCCGGTCACCAGCACGGTGTCGGTCATGAACCCTCCATCGGGGTGAGTAGAACGTGTTCTAGACCCTAGCGAACGGATGCCCTATCGCTCGGTGCATCGGCATATCGCGTGCGGGTGAGTCGAGGTCAGATCGCATTGTCGACGCAGCGGAAGCCGATGTGGCTCATGCCCGTGTCGACCTGTTGTGGTCGTCGGGCGGCCGGCCGGTACCGGCGGCAATAACTGTCCGCGCACAGGAAGGAGCCGCCCTTGATGACCTTGCGCGGGATGCCGAACTGTTCGTCGCGGCTGTCGGCGGCGCAGCACGGTGCGTCGGTGCGGTCCGCACCGTACCAGTCGGTGGTCCACTCCCAGACGTTGCCGGCCATGTCGAACAACCCGTAGCCGTTGGCGGGAAAGCTACCGACCGGAGTCGTTGTGCCGTAGCCGGTCTCAGGTAGATAGGGGAACTCACCGTGCCAGTAGTTGGCCAGCCTCCGGCCGGTGGACTCGGGTTCGTCGCCCCAGGTGAAGGTGGCGTGCGGTAGCCCCGCACGGGCGGCCACCTCCCATTGCGCCTCGGTCGGCAGTGCCAGACCCACCCAGTCGGCATAGGCCTGGGCATCCTCGAAGGCGATGTGCACGACGGGGTGGTTCTCCCGGTTGCGCAGCGATGATTTCGGGCCGCGGGGATGATTCCAGCACGCGCCCGGTGTCCAGGTCCACCACTGGCTCAGGTGCCGTAGGTCGACCGGGCCGGCGGTGCGGGTGAACACCATCGATCCGGGGACCAGGTTCTCCGGTGGTGCGCCGGGATACTGTGCGGGGTCCAGCGGTCGTTCGGCGACGGTCCGATAGCCCGTCGCGTCGACGAACTCCGCATACTGGGCATTGGTGACCTGATGTCGCTGTATCGAGAAGCCGTCCACGTCGACGTCGTGAACGGGTGCCTCCTCGGGGTAGTGGTCGTCGGAACCCACGGTGGCGGTCTGGGCGGGGATCCAGGCCAGATCCGCGCGAAGGTTGTGCGTTGAGGACACCGGCTACTCGCTGCGCTCTGCCGGCGGGGCGAAGACGGTGCGCCAGTCGTCCCTGATGCTGGCGACGGTCCACCCGCTGGTCTGCGCCAGCTCCAGCGATTTCTCGGCTCCGGCCACGTAGTCGAATTCCCGCTCCGCGTCATCGTGCAGTACCAGCAGTTGCAGCGACGGATGGTTCCCGGCCTGGCTGAACTGCAGCATCTCGATGTCTCCGTTGGAATTACCCGCGGCGAAGATCGGCCGCCGCCCGGTGCGGCCCCAGATGCGGACCGGCTTCACCGGGCCGTCGTCGAGGAACTCGGGCCGGTTCGTGGTGCGCAGGTGGCCGTCAACGAAATCGAGGCCGACCGAGCTGCCGATCACCCGCTCCGGCGGGATGCCGTACATCTGGGTGGTGACCGGTCGCATGAAGTCCCGGCCGCCGCCGGAGGCGATGTAGTTGGTGAAGCCATTGGCCTCCAGGTTACGCAGCAATTCGACCATGGGTGCGTATCCGCAATGGGTGTATGGAGCGCCGAGCGTGGGGTGTCGGCCTTCTTCGAAGAACGAGCGGACCCGTGCGGAGTGATCCTCGACCGTCAGACCGGAGTAGGCCGAGAATATGGCGCCGGCAAGGAGTTTGAACGCGGAGTCGTCGCCCTCGTAATGCTTGGTGACGGCGTCGCCGAACCAGGCCAGATCACCGGATGCCGCCGCCCGGTAGGGCGGGTTGTCGTGCAGTGCCGGGTCGGCGGCGGCCTGCTCGGCCAGCCGCCGCACCAGGAAGTCCAGTTGGATGTAGGCCGGTTTCTCCACCCACAGCGTGCCGTCGTTGTCGAAGACGGCCACCCGCTCCTCGGGCGGCACCTGCGCGGCGGCCCGGTCCACGAAGTTGAGGATCGCCGACTTGGTGGGGCCGTCGTGCCAGTGGTCGAGCATCTAACCGCCCCGGTTGGCGAGGAACTTCTCCAGTTCCTCCACCGCGTTGGCGATCGTGAAGGAGGCGGGCTCCTGTCGGGGCGGGAACTCCTTGAAGGTCTCCAGGAACCGGGTGACCAGCGCGGTGCCGTAGAACATCAGGTACAGCCGGTCGATCACCCAGTCCCAGTACGTGTTCGAGGTGACGTCGGCGTGTTCGAACGGGTCGGTGCGCAGGTTGAACAGCTTGGGCGCGCGCAGCTTGGTGAACGGCTCGAACCACACCTCCAGGGTGCCCTGGCGGCGTTGCTCCATGAACACGATCTTCCAGTTGTCGAACCGGATGCCGAGCACATCACCGTCGTCGGAGAAGTAGATGAGTCCGCGGCGCGGGCTTTCGTCGACCTCGCCGGTCAGATACGGCAGCAGGTTGTACCCGTCGATGTGCACGTGAAAGTTCTTGTCGCCGACCTGATGCCCAGCCTTGAGCTTGTCGACGATATCCGGATCGCCCGCGGCGGCAAGGAATGTCGGCAGCCAGTCGTGGTGCTGGACGATTTCGTTGGAGACGCTGCCCGCCGTGATCTTTCCGGGCCAGCGGATGAGCTCCGGGATGCGGAAGGCGCCCTCCCAGTTGGTGTTCTTCTCGCTGCGGAACGGCGTGGTGGCGCCGTCCGGCCAGCTGTTGGCATGCGGGCCGTTGTCGGTGGAGTAGATGACGATGGTGTCCTCGGCGATGCCGAGCTCGTCGATGAGGTCGAGCAGCGTGCCGACGTGGCCGTCGTGATCGATCATGGTGTCGTGGTAGGGCGACTGCCAGCGGCCGGCCTGTCCGCGGCTCTCCGGCTTGGTGTGGGTCCTGAAGTGCATGTGCGTGGTGTTCATCCACACGAAGAACGGTGTCTGCGCGTCATGCTGGCGGCGGATGAAATCGGCTGCGGCCGATGTGGTCTCGTCGTCGATGGTCTCCATGCGCAGTTTTGTCAGCGGGCCGGTGTCCTCGATGCGCTGCTTGCCGACCGGACCGTAGCGGGGATCGACCTCCCCGGAATCCTCCTCGGTGGCCCAGGAGTGGATGACCCCGCGTGGCAGCAGCGCCTTGCGCAGCAGCGGGGCCTCTTCCTCGGTGGGGTAGTCCTCGTGCTCGGGTTCTTCCTCGGCGTTGAGGTGGTACAGGTTGCCGTAGAACTCGTCGAACCCGTGTGCGGTCGGTAGGTACTTGTTCAGATCGCCGAGATGGTTCTTGCCGAACTGGCCGGTCGCATAGCCCAAGGGTTTCAGCAATTCGGCGATCGTGGGATCCTCGGCCTGCAGGCCGACATCGACGCCGGGCATCCCCACCTTGCTCATCCCGGTGCGGTACACGCTCTGCCCGGTGATGAACGACGCGCGGCCGGCCGTGCAACTCTGCTCGCCGTAGGAATCGGTGAACAGCATGCCCTCGCGGGCGATCCGGTCGATGTTCGGCGTCCGATACCCCATCATGCCCTGGCTGTAGCAGCTCAGGTTCCAGATGCCGATGTCGTCACCCCAGATGACCAGAATGTTGGGTTTACCGTCAGGCATGTTGTCTCAGCCCTTTCAGTTCGCGTGACGTTTCGTGCGACAGGCTATGCGCTGCAGCCGAACTTTGTGTGTCAGTCCTTGGCGAGGAACTCGTGCAGCTTCTCCACCACCTGATCGACACTGAAACTGGCCGGTGGATGCCGCGGCGGAAACTCCTTGAACGTCTCCAGGAATTTCGTGGCCATCGCGGTGGCGTAGAACACGAAGAAGTCGTGTCGTAACAGCCACTCGTAGTAGGTGTTCGAGGTGATGTCGGCGAATTCGTACGGGTCGGTGCGCAGGTTGTAGAGCTTCGGTACGCGTAACGGGGTGAACGGTTCGGCCCACACCCGCAAGGTGCCCTGCGCGCGCTGCTCGGCGAACACGATCTTCCAGTTCTCGAACCGCAATGCGACCAGATCGCCGTCGTCGGAGAAGTAGAAGAAGCCTCGCCGCGGGCTGTCCTCGACCTCACCGGTCAGGTAGGGGAGAAGGTTGTAACCGTCGATGTGCACTTTGTATTCGGTGTCACCGATCCGGTGTCCGGCCCTGAGCTTGTCGGTGATCTCGGGATCGCCGGCCGCAGCCAGCAAGGTGGGCAGCCAGTCGTGGTGCTGGATGATCTCGTTGGAAACGCTGCCCGCCTTGATCTTTCCCGGCCAACGGATCAGCTCGGGAACGCGGAACGCACCCTCCCAGTTGGTGTTCTTTTCGCTGCGGAACGGGGTGGTGCCGCCGTCGGGCCAGGTGTTGCGGTGCGGACCGTTGTCGGTGGAGTAGATGACGATGGTGTCCTCGGCGATGCCGAGCGCGTCCAGCGCGTTCAGCACGGTCCCGACGTTACGGTCATGGTCGATCATGGTGTCGTGGTACGGCGACTGCCACAGCCCGGCCTGACCACGACTTTCCGGTTTGGTGTGCGTGTACAGGTGCATGTGGGTGAAGTTGCACCAGACGAAGAACGGGTTACCCGCCTGATGTTGGCGCGTGATGTAGTCGACGGTGGCATCGGCGATGTCCTCGTCGATGGTCTCCATTCGTTTGGTGTTCAGCGGGCCGGTGTCCTCGATGGTCTGCTTGCCGACCGGTCCGAACTTCGGGTCGTCGGGTTCGGTCGACACCTCGTCGGTGGCGAAGCACTTGAGCACCCCGCGCGGCTTGGCCAGGTTGTACAGCCGTGGGTATCGGTCCTCGTGCGGGTAATCGAAGTTCTCCGGTTCCTCCTCGGCGTTGAGGTGGTACAGGTTGCCGTAGAACTCGTCGAAACCGTGCACCGTCGGCAGGTACTTGTTCAGATCGCCGAAGTGGTTCTTACCGAACTGGCCGGTGGCATAGCCCAACGGTTTGAGCAGTTCGGCGATGGTGGGATCCTCGGCGGCCCAACCGATGTCGGCGCCGGGCACGCCGACTTTGCTCATCCCGGTCCGGTAGACGCTTTGACCGCTGATGAACGCGGCGCGTCCCGCCGTGCAGCTTTGCTCGCCGTAGGAATCGGTGAAGCGCATGCCCTCGGCGGCGATCCGGTCGATGTTGGGAGTGCGGTAACCCATCAGTCCGTCGCTGTAGCAACTCAAGTTGCTGATGCCGATGTCGTCGCCCCAGATGACGAGAATGTTGGGTTTTCCGTCGGGCATGACTGCTCCTCTGGTCGGTGTACCACCCTCCCGCATCCTAGGAGCCAGGCGACCCGGATGAGATGGTTCTGGCGCGTTTGTAGGAGCGCCATCGGTGCGGGCGGCCTGCCCGACGCTGTCGACGGGCTAGGCTGAGGCTGTCGTGGGTTCCTCGCGTGTCCGATTCATCGGTAGCCGTCTGCGATCGCTCTGATACCGACGGGAGCATCGCGTGGTCGATGCCGAATGTTTGCCCGCTGCCCGACTCGCGATCTGCGGGCGCACCGATGAGCACGGCTCGGTCGACGGCGCGTGGTGGCCGCCGGATTACGAGCTGCGCACCGCGTTACCGGACCTGGTATCGGTGATGGGTCGTTGGCTGGGGCCGGTGTGCCGCGTGCTGTACGACGGCAGCGTCTTCCCGGCAGCGCCGGCGCGCATCATCCGCGGAAACTCGGCCATCGCGGTTGATCGCTACGCACTAGTGGCCCGCGACACGATCTATCTGGTCGGTACGCATTCGCGCACCGCCCTGCTGTGGGTGATGCCGCCGGAAACGCCGACCGATGATGCGCGGCGGCTGCTGGCGGCGGTGTCGGACGCCGCGCAGTCGATGACAGTGCGACGGCTGCGGGCGATCGTCGGCGGGGACCCGTTGACCCGCAGCGCGATGGGGTGAGTTTGGTTTCCGGCTGATCGGTGCCGTAATCTGGGCAGCACGCTTCCCCGGCACTGTAGACGCCGCGCGGGAAGCCAGAGGCCGGGGCGCTACAGCGCCACCGGCCTTGTCCAGTTCTAGGCCCCGTCCACCGCGTCGATCAGTTGCCGCACCAGCCCGGGGAAGCGCCCGCGGTCGGGCCGGAAGATGTCGTGCGGAGAGTCGGCGAACTCGTGCAGCCGGGCGTCGGGGAAGACCGCGCGGTAGCGCGCCCAGGTGGCATCGTCGACGATCGGGCCGGTGGGGCTGCGGACCGCCAACAGCGGCGGATTCCAGTGTGCCAACGGCTCCCACAGCGATCGTGCGACAGCCGCGTCCAGGGTCGCGAGGGCGGCGGTGCGGTCCAGGCGCTCGTGCACCGGGGTCCCGCGCCAGCGCCCGTCGAGCACGGCGGTGGTGTGCTCGGCGGGCAGCACGATCTCCTCGGGCAGATAGTCGCCGATCGATACCGAACGGACCCGGCCGGTGTCGGCCAGCGCCCACAGCAATGCGTAGGTGGTGCCGCGGGAGAAGGTCACCAGATGGATCGGGCCGTCGGTGACGGCGTCGACCACCGCGCCGACATCGCCGGCGACGGTCTGCGCGTCGTACGGGCCGTGCGGGGCGACGCTGTGGCCGTGCCCGCGCAGTTCGACGACCACCGTCCGCCGTCCGAACGACGGCAGCGCGTCGACGTAATCGTCTGCCACACAGGTGAAACCGGGCACGAACACCACCGGTGGAACTGCGTCGTCGCCTCCGGAGTCGAGATAGCGGATGCGTGCGTCGCCGTTGGCGACGAACCGGAAGTCGATGATCAGCCCCTGGGTGGCACCGGGGCCGCCGCGGCGGCGGCCGGGTCGGCGGCCTGGCTCTCCATCTTGTGGAACAGCTCGGTGTAGTAGGGCAGGCATTCGGCCATCGCCTGCTCGGTGGTGAACAACGGTTCGTAGCCCAGGTCGCGCCGCGCCTTGGCCACCGAGAAGTAGTTGTTCAGGTAGAGCCGTTCCACGGCGAGGGGTTCCACCAGTGGCTCCCGGATGCCGTATTTGAAGTGCAGCCACTGCCAGCCCATCATCGCCTTGTGCACCAACCGGCCGGACACCCGGAAATTCGGTAGCTTGCGTCCGCATGCGGCGACCACCGGGCGGGCGAACTCGAACATGTTCAGTGGTTCGGCATCGTTGATGAAGTAGGCCTGTCCGGGCGCGGTGCCGCCGGGAACGAGGTGTTCGGCGGCCAGGATGAAACCGTGGATCAGGTTGTGCACGTAGGAGTTGTCCAGCTTGATGTTCTTGCTGCCCACCAGCACCTTGACGTGGCCGGCCAGCACGTTCTCGAAGACCTTGCGGAACATGGTCTGGTCGCCGCGGCCCCAGATACCGCTGGGGCGAATCGAACAGGTCAGCATGCCGTGCTCACCGTTCTGGCCGAGCACGTACTGCTCGGCGACCACCTTGGTCTCGGTGTAGAGATCGTTGAACCGCGTTGTGTACGGCATGGTTTCGTCACCGTTGACGATGTCCTGTCCGCCCATCACCACACTGTTGGACGCGGTGTAGACAAAGCGCTGCACACCCGCCTGCTGGCCGGCGTGCACCAGGTTCTTGGTGCCTTCGACATTGACCGAGAAGCTGCGCCGGCGGTATTCCTCGGTGACGGTGGCGCCGCCCATCAGGTCGATGATGGCCGCGGTGTGGATGATCGTGTCGATGTCCGCGACGGCGGTGGTGACGTCCTCGGCACTGGTGATGTCGCCGACGACGGTCGACAGCTTGGGATGCGCGGGTAGCGGCGAGGGCACCCGGTCGAAGGAGCGGACCTGGTGGCCGCGCTCCAGCAGTGTGGTCACCAGGTTGGCGCCGACGAAGCCGGAGCCCCCGGTCACCAGGACTCGGCCCAGGTCGGTACGCAAAGTTGGGTCACCCATGTGACGAGGATAACTGAAACGTGTTCCAGTTCTGTAGTCCCAGTCGGGTTTGCGTCACGTGGTCGTTGCGTCCTCAATCTTCCTCGGCGGTGCCGGCGGCCAGCGTGTCGGCCACCTTCCGACGGGCGCCGGCCAGGTGCTCCTCGCACCGTTTGGCCAGCTCCTCACCTCTTTCCCAGAGCTTGAGGGACGCGTCGAGGTCGAGTCCGCCCTGCTCGAGCTGACGTACCACCTCGATCAGCTCGTCGCGCGCCTCTTCGTACCCCAACTTACTAATGGGCTTCATCTGGTCCCTCGCTGACTGCGGTGAGGGCGCCGTCGGCGACGCGCACCCGAAGTTGTGTACCGGCCGGCGCGTCGGCGACCGAACGCAGCACCTGCCCGGTGCCGAGAGTCTGCACCACGGCGTAACCCCGGGCCAGTGTCGCCGCCGGCCCGAGCGTGCTCAACCGGGCGGACAGGTGTTCGAGCCGGTCGGTCTCGACCGCGATCATCCGGTTGATGTCGCGGCGTGCGGTCGCTCGCGCCCGGTGGATCTCCTCGGCGCGCGCCTCCAGTGCCTGCAGGGGTTGCGCCAGCACCGGGCGGGAGCGCAACCCCTCGATGATGTGCGCCTCGCGGCGCACCCAGTTGCGTAACGCCTGCGCGCTGCGCCGGCGCATGTCGTTCACCCCGGCCTGCTCGGCCGCGGCATCGGGGACGACGCGCTTGGCGGCATCGGTGGGGGTGGCGGCCCGCAGATCGGCCACCAGATCGCAGACCGGGTTGTCCGGTTCGTGGCCGACGGCACTGATCACCGGGGTGGTGCAGGCGGCGATGGCGCGGCACAGGGTCTCGTCGGAGAACGGCAGCAGATCCTCCACGCTGCCGCCGCCGCGCGCCAGGATGATGACGTCCACGTGTGGATCGGCGTCCAGGGCTTGCAGCGCCTCGACGATCTGGGCCACGGCGTTGGGTCCCTGCACCGCGGTGTTGCGCACCTCGAAGTGCACCGCGGGCCAGCGTGCCGACGCGATGGCCATCACATCGTGTTCGGCGGCCGAGGCCCGGCCGGTGATCAGCCCGATGGTGTCGGGCAGGAACGGGATCGGACGCTTGAGCCGGACATCGAAGAGGCCCTCGGCGTCGAGCAGTCGACGCAGCCGCTCGATGCGTGCCAGTAGTTCGCCGATACCGACGGCGCGGATATCGGTCACCCGCAGCGAGAATGTGCCGCGACCGGTGTAGAACTGCGGCTTGCCGAAGACGATGACCTGCACGCCCTCGGCGAGTTTGACCGGCGCGTTGGCGACCAGGTCACGGGGGCAGGTGATGGACAGCGACATATCGGCCGCCGGATCCCGTAGTACCAGCCACGCGGTGTTGGAGCCCGGCCGCATGGTCAGCTGGGCGATCTGACCCTCGACCCATACGGTGCCCAGCCGGTCGATCCACTTGGCCACCCGGGTCGCCACGGCACGGACCGGCCACGGGTTCTCCGGGGACTGGCCGGGTTCGCTCACTTGGCCGACGCGCGGGTGATCCTGTTGGCGATCAGCGTCTGGAACGGGGCGCGGGCCTTGTTGGCCTCCTCGAAGGCCAGCAGCGCCTCCAGGTCGGCCAGCTTCAGCGACGTCAGCCGGGCGCGCAGCTGCGCCAGGGTCAGCGTCTCGTAGCCGATCTTGTCCACGATGTCCGGCGCGTCCCCGTTGGTGGTCGGTGCGACCACCTCCGGCGCCGACTCGCCTTCGCTGAACAACGCGAAGCGGCCCTCGGTGAGACGTGTCACCGGCGCGAGGTCCCCGTCGTCGTCCGCGTCGGCGGTGCCGGCGGACGGATCGCGCGAATCGTCCTCGTCGAACGTCGCCCATTCCGGCTGTTCGTCCCTCGGTGGGAACAGCTCCCCGAGGGCCTCGTCACCGCGATTGACCAGGTCGGCGACGTCCTGCTGCACCTTCATCACCAGATGGGCCAGCTGGCTGGCCACCGTCATCGGGTAGGTGAGGATGGTCTGGGGGAGCTTGCGCGTCTCATCCAGGGCGGTCACCGCGGCGCCCACCAGCAGTCGAACTCCGTATGGTGCTGTTGCCATGGGGCCAGCCTACGGCTGGCCCGTGACGGGTGCGGGTAAGTACCCTGGATGTATGCCTCCAACCGTCAACATGGGAATTCCCGGTGCCACCAGCTCGGTGGCGACGCGGGTGGACGGCAAGCGCGTGCTGCTGGCCGAACCGCGCGGCTACTGCGCCGGGGTCGATCGGGCCGTCGAGACCGTCGAACGCGCGCTGGAGAAGCACGGCGCCCCCGTCTACGTCCGGCACGAGATCGTGCACAACCGGTATGTGGTGGACACCCTCGCCAAGGCCGGTGCGGTGTTCGTCGAGCAGACCGACGAGGTACCCGAGGGCGCGATCGTGGTGTTCTCCGCCCACGGTGTCGCGCCGTGGGTGCACGAGGAGGCGGCCGCCCGCAACCTGCAGACCATCGACGCCACCTGCCCGCTGGTGACCAAGGTGCACAACGAGGCCAAGCGCTTCGCCCGCGACGACTACGACATCCTGCTGGTCGGACACGAGGGCCATGAAGAGGTCGTCGGCACCGCCGGTGAGGCGCCCGACCACGTCCAGGTGGTCGACAACCCCGACGCCGTGGACAAGGTGACCGTGCGTGACCCGAACAAGGTCATCTGGCTGTCGCAGACCACGCTCAGCGTCGACGAGACCATGGAGACCGTGCGCCGGCTGCGCGAGAAGTTCCCCACGCTGCAGGACCCGCCCAGTGACGACATCTGCTACGCCACCCAGAACCGTCAGGTCGCGGTCAAGGCGATGGCCCCCGAATGCGAGCTCGTCATCGTGGTGGGCTCGAAGAACTCCTCGAACTCGGTCCGCCTCGTCGAGGTGGCGCTGCTGGCCGGCGCCAAGGCCGCATACCTGGTGGACTACGCCGATGACGTCGACCCGGCCTGGTTCTCCGGGGTGACGACGGTGGGTGTCACCTCCGGCGCATCGGTGCCCGAGATCCTGGTGCGCGGCGTGCTGGACCGACTCGCCGAATACGGTTATGCCACTGTGCAGCCCGTGACCACGGCCAATGAGACGTTGGTGTTCGCCTTGCCGCGGGAGATCCGTCCGCCGCGCGCCTGACGCGGGTACGTTCGTGCCCTGTGGCCGCTCTGCGACGTGTCTTCCCGGGGTTCTTGGCAATCGTGCTGCTGCTGGCCGGCTGCGGTGACGCCGAGGACCGGCTGAACTCCACCACCCTGGGTTTCGCCGAGGCCCTCAGCCGCGGTGACGCGCCCGCGGCCGCGGCGTTCACCACCGATGACACCGCCGCCTCCGGCACGCTGGGGGCGCTGTACACCAGCCTGGGCACCGACGTCCGGTTCGCGGTGTCCGATGTGGCGCGCCAGGAGAACGCCGCGACGTTCACCCTGACCGCCACCTGGAAGTTCGGCCCCGAGAAGGCCACCGAATGGACCTACACGACACAGGGCGCGGCCACCGCCGAGGGTGACGACTGGAAGATCACCTGGGACGCGGCCACGGTCGCGCCGGGCCTCGACAAGGGGCCGCTGTCCTACAGCACGCTGGCCCCCCAGCCCGCCGCCCGGGTGCTCGACCGCACCGGCGCCGACCTGCTGACCCAGCACATCGTCACCCTGGTCGACGTCGCGCCGGGCGCTGATGTCGATACCGTTGCCGCACTGGTGAATCCGATCGCTCCCACCGTGACGCCGGAGTGGCTGAGAACCGAACTGGCCAAGGGACAGCCGCTCACCGCGGTCACCCTGCGCGACGAGGATCTGGCGCCGATCCAGGGCCGGCTGGCCGCGCTGCCGGACGTGACGCTGCGGCCCCAGACCCGGCTGTTGGCCACCGACCGTGCGCTCACCTCGCCGACGCTGGCGGGCTTGGCCGAGCTGTGGCAACAGCGCAACGACGAGGCCGCCGGCTGGGCGGTGTCCGCGGCGACCGCCACCGGCCCCGAGCGGGTCGGCGGGCAGGACGCCGACGCCGTCGGCGACATCTCCAGCACGATCGACATCGGCATGCAGCTCGCGGGGGAAGCGGCGCTGGCCCCACTCACGACACCGGCCGTCATCGTGGCGATGCAGCCGTCCACCGGCAACCTGCTCGCCGTCGCGCAGAACGCGCCCGCCGATGCCCAGGGGCCGATCGCGCTGACCGGCCTGTACCCGCCGGGGTCGACCTTCAAGACCGTCACCGTGTCCGCGGCGCTGCAGAACGGCCAGGTCACCCCGGACAGCATCGTGGCCTGTCCGGGCACCGAGAACATCGAGGGCCGGCAGATCCCCAACGACGACAATTTCGACCTCGGTGACGTCCCGCTGCACACCGCCTTCGCGCGGTCCTGCAACACCACGATGGGGCGGCTCGCGGTGGACCTGCCGCCGGACGGTCTGACCACCGCGGCCGCGCAGCTGGGCCTGGGCCTGGATTTCGTGTCACCGGGGATGACGACGGTCACCGGTTCGGTGCCGCTCGCCGACACCTCCGCGCTGCGGGTCGAGGAGGGTATCGGACAGGGCAAGGTCACCGCGTCGCCGTTCGGGATGGCGCTGGTGGCCGCGACCCTGGCCAACGGATCGGTGCCCGCACCGACCATCGTGCAGGGCTCGCCGGGCGCCGCCGACCGCACCCCGGAGCCGTTGCCGGCCTCGGTCGACGAGCAGGTGCGGGCGATGATGCGCGAGACCATCACCGGCGGCACGGCGACCCAGCTGGCCGACATCCCGGACCTGCTGGGCAAGACCGGCACCGCCGAATACATCGACGACACACATGCGCACGGTTGGTTCGTCGGCATCCGGGGTGACCTGGCGTTGGCGGTATTCGTCAGTGATGCGGGCAGCTCGACGCCCGCGGTCGACGCGGCGGGCAACTTCCTGCGGGCCGTGCCCTGACCGAGCGCGCCGACACGACGCCTTTTGGCGTGGGGAGCGGGTTTTCGCGCCAGCACCCGTCGGCTCGGCGCTAGTCCCAGTCGTCGCGGCGGTGGCTGGTCCGGGGGCGGCTGCGGTGTTCGGTGCGCCGCTCGTCGTCGGTGCTGCGGTACCGGACCCGCGACACCGGGTGATGCCCGCTGTCGGTCGCGCCGCCGCGCCGCGGGGGTTCGGGGTACCGGTCGTCGGGGCGGGATCGATAGCCGGGCTCATAATCGGGATACGGGCTGTCGTACTCCCGCCGACGTCGCGGACGTTCATAGGGATCGGGGGTGTCGGCGCGGCCGCGGCTCGGTGGCGGGGTGCGGCGCGGCTGGCGCGGCTCCCGGGGCTCACGGGGCTCACGGGGCTCACGAACATCACGCGAATCGCGGGGTCGGCGCGGCTGTCGGGGCAGATCGTCGCGCAGCGGGCGGTCGTCATCGCGGCGGGGCCGGCCATAGCGCTCCCGCGCGGCGGCCCGTTCCCGGCGGTCGGCGGCAGCGGCCGAGGCGGCGATATCCGATTCCGGCGGACGGTTGTGCCGGGAGCGGGACGGCTCACCGGTACGGGTGCGACGAGGATCACGCGGCTCCCGTGCCGCGGTGTCGCGGGGTTTACGGGCCCGGCGAGCCGGACGCGGCCGGTCCTCGGTCTCCGGTTCGGTCGGCGAGGAGCGGGTGAAGCGGCGGGCGACCTTCTCGGCGAGATCCGATGCGGTGCCGCCCTGCGGCTCGGCCGCCGAGGCCGCGCTCTGCTTGTCCAGGTACCAGCGCGCCAGCCCGATCAGCAGCACCGCCGCCGAGGTGAAGAACATCAGCGGGAACCGCTCGATGAGCGGATAGCCGCAGTTGATCAGGATGTCCTTGAGGCCGTTGATCTGGCTGCTGTGCATCAGGAAATACGAGGTGGGCACCGCGACGAAGAGGATCAGAGGCGGCCCGATGACGGCGGCGAAGATGCCCGAGCGGCGGACCAGCAGGACACCGGCCAGGCAGCCCAGCACATAGAACGTGGCGAACACCGCGCCGAGCTCCTGGGTGCCGGCCCCAGCGTGATAGGCGAAGCCGATCAGCGTGGCGGTGACGGCCACCAGGGTCGCGCCCCACCAGGGCAACAGACCCGATGGCCAGCCCGGGATACGGGGGAGCGCGGTTCGGTGGGACACCGACTCCGTCGGCTCGGACTGACCTGACACATGTTGACCGTACCGGCTGACGCTGGGTGGGCGCTGCCAGCACGCGCTGGCGAGCCTGTCACACCATCTAGACTCTGGAGTCCGTGAGCTTGAACCTCGGAATCGTCGGACTCCCCAATGTCGGCAAGTCGACCCTTTTCAACGCGCTGACCCGGAACGACGTGCTGGCCGCGAACTACCCGTTCGCGACCATCGAGCCCAACGAGGGTGTGGTGGCCTTGCCCGACCCGCGGCTGGACAAGCTCGCCGAGATCTTCGGCTCGGAGAAGATCGTGCCGGCCCCGGTCACGTTCGTGGACATCGCCGGCATCGTCAAAGGCGCGTCCGAGGGCGCGGGCCTGGGCAACAAGTTCCTGGCCAACATCCGCGAGTGCGACGCCATCTGTCAGGTGGTCCGGGCCTTCGCCGACGACGATGTCGTGCATGTCGACGGCCGGGTGGATCCCCGCTCGGACATCGAGGTCATCGAGACCGAGCTGATCCTGGCCGATATGCAGACCCTGGAGAAGGCCGTCCCCCGGCTGGAGAAGGAAGCCCGCAACAACAAGGACCGCAAGCCGGTGCTCGACGCCGCGGTCGCCGCCCAGGCGGTCCTCGATTCGGGCAAGACCCTCTTCTCGGCCGGAACAGATGTGTCGCTGCTGCGCGAGCTGAACCTGATGACCACCAAGCCGTTCCTCTATGTGTTCAATGCCGACGAGTCGGTGCTCACCGACGCGGCTCGCCAAGCCGAGTTGCGCGAGCTCGTCGCCCCGGCCGATGCGGTGTTCCTGGACGCCAAGATCGAGTCCGAGCTGATCGAGCTGGACGACGAGTCGGCCGCTGAGCTGCTGGAGTCCATCGGGCAGACCGAGCGTGGCCTGGACGCGTTGGCGCGCGCCGGTTTCCACACCCTGAACCTGCAGACCTACCTGACGGCCGGGCCGAAAGAGGCCCGGGCGTGGACAATTCACCGCGGCGACACCGCGCCCAAGGCGGCCGGGGTCATCCACACCGATTTCGAGAAGGGTTTCATCAAGGCCGAGATCGTGTCCTTCGACGACCTGGTCGAGGCGGGGTCGATGGCGGCGGCCAAGGCCGCGGGCAAGGTCCGGATGGAGGGCAAGGACTACGTGATGGCCGACGGGGACGTCGTGGAGTTCCGGTTCAACGTGTGAGCCTGGCCAGCGAAGCGATCTGCGTTCGCAATGTTCCGCTGATGGCGGCACAACGCATGGCGACGCTCTCAGGCTGACATTGTGCGTAGATTGACGGACGTGAGTGGTGATTGGCGCATCGATCGAGTCGACGAGCTCCGGGTGTTGATCAGGCAAGCCGAACCCGATGTCGTCGAGGAGTCCAAGTGGCGCAAGCCGACCAACCCTGATGGCGTGCCGACGTTCTCACTGGACGGCTTGATCTGCACGGTCGAGACGTACAAGGACAAGGTGAAGGTGACCTTCGCCAAAGGCGCGTCTCTGAACGACCCGGGTCAGGTATTCAACGCCAGTCTCGACGCGGGGGTTCGGCGTGCCATTGACTTGCGCGAAGGCGATCAACTGGACGCAGACGACTTCACCGCCTTGGTTCACGAGGCTGTGAAAGCCAACCGCAGCTAACGCGATCGCTCGCCGGGATCGTCGTCGTCCACCGACGAAGCGCAGCGGCAGTTCGTGACGTCAATGCCGACGGTGCCGTGGTGGAGTTCCGCTTCAACGTGTAGCCCGCATCAGCCGTGCGCATACGCGGGTCCGAGGAACCGGCGCACCATCTGCTCCTCGGCGTCCGGATCGCCCAGCGGCCAGTACCACAGCGCGAGGAATGTGCGGATCAACCAGTGTGCGGCAAGCGGATCCGATGTGCTCAGCCCGACCATCTCGGCCGCGAAGTCGGAGACCACGGGGGAGTCGGTGATCCATTCGTCGCCGGCCGGCGTGACCATCGACCGCATGATCTTGGCCAACGGGTCGGCGCGCATCCGGCGCAGGGCGACCACCGTGGCGGTGATGACCCGGTCGGGTCCGGTCAGGTCGGTGATCGCCGCGCGCACGGAGTCCAGGATGCGTTCGGCGTGCCGGGTGAGCACGACGTCGCGGATGGCCGCCTTACCGCCGGTGTGCCGGTAGACCGTCGCCGGTGAACAGTGCACCGCCGCCGCCAGGGCGTCGATGCTGAAACGCTCGTACCCGTGCCGCGACAACAGATCGGCTGCGGCGGCGTAGATCCGTTCGGCCGCCTCGTCGTGCCGGTCCCGGCCGAGCAACCAGTCACCCGACGGTGTCGTCCGGGTGTTCGCGTCCCGCGAGGCCATGGTGCATTTTTATCACCGTGAGAGAAACGCCGTGGTTTTTCTCACCGAACACGCAGGTCTGCGGGGTGCAATGAGAACCACGTGGCCGGACCTGCGCCGGGCGGCTTCTCGTATTCGTCGTCCACCGTTGACCGGCGACTTCGCCGGCATCCACGCTGTCCCTATGACCTTGTCAGCGGATGTCACGGACATCTTCGGCGCCGACGCCCTGCAGGATCCGTACCCGCACTACGCCCGCATGCGCGACCGCGCTCCGGTGCAGCAGATCGGCGATTCGGTGTTCTACGCGGTATGCGGATGGGACGCGGTGACCGAGGCCGTCGGCCGGGTGGACGACTTCTCCTCCAACCTGACCGCGACGATGGTCTACCACGACGACGGCCGCGTCACCCCGTTCGACATGGGTGCCCCCGGCGGCCCGATGCACGCTCTGGCGACCGCCGACGACCCGGTGCACGATGTGCACCGCAAACTGCTCCTACCGCATCTGTCGGCCCGGCGGATCCGCGTCATCGAGGAGTTCGCCGAAGCCACCGCCGTCGACCTCTTCTCGCGTGGACGCACCGACGGTCGGATCGAATGGATGAGTGCGGTGGCCAACCGGCTACCGATGATGGTCGTCGCCCGACTGCTCGGGCTGCCCGACGACGACGTCGACACGCTCATCCGGTTGGGCTATGCCACCACGACCCTGCTGGACGGGATCGTCAGCGCCGATCAGTTGGAAGCTGCCGGTATGGCGGCCATGGAGCTTTCCGGGTACGTGATGGACCATTTCGCCAAGGCAGGCGACGGTTCCGCGCCCGGACTCATCGGCGATCTCGCGGCCCGCTACGCCTCCGGTGAACTGGAACAACTACCGGCACTGGCCATCATGCTCACGCTGTTCAGCGCGGCCGGCGAATCCACGGCCTCACTTCTGGGCAGCGCGGCCTGGATCCTGGTGAAGCACAGCGATGTTCAGCGCCAACTCCGCGACCGTCCCGAGCTGCTCGGCGCCTTCATCGAGGAGGTCCTGCGCTACGAGGCACCGTTCCGCGGGCACTACCGGCACGTCATGAGGGACACCACGCTGTCCGGGGTGCAGGTGCCTGCCGGATCGCGGCTGTTGCTGATGTGGGGCGCGGCCAACCGCGACCCACAACACTTCGACAGTCCAGAAGAATTCCGGCTGGATCGCCGGGAATCAAAGGGACACATCGCGTTCGGTAAGGGCGTGCACTTCTGCGTCGGGGCGGCGCTGGCCCGGCTGGAGGCCAGGGTGGTCTTGCAGATGCTGCTGGACCAGACCGACTGGATCGACGCCCACGACGCCGGGCGGTGGCTGCCCAGCATCCTGGTCCGCCGGCTCGACAGCCTGACGCTGGCGGTCAGGTGACCGGCCTGGCCGAACTGGTCGCCGCCCACGAGCTGACCCGCGCCAAGGCCGCATACTGCCGCGCGCTGGACACCCGTGACTGGGAAACCCTGGCCGCACTGATGACGGCGGATATCGAGTTCGGCATGGAGGACGGGGAATCCGAACCCGAGGTCACCGTGGGACGTGATGCGACGCTCTCACTACTGCAGAGTCTGGTCGCCGGGTCACGGACGGTGCATCAGGTGCACACCCCCGAGATCGACCTCGACGGTGCCGAGGCGCGGGTGGTGTGGGCGGTGCAGGACCGCGCCGTCTTCGACAATGGGGTGTCGGTGACCGGCTACGGCCACTACGTCGAACGGTGGCTGCGCCGAGGGGATCGGTGGCTGCTGGCCTCGTTGCGGCTGCGGCACCTGATCACCGACGTGCACCAGTCACCCCTCAGCGCGGGGTGAGCCGGAAGATCGGGATCGTGCGGCCGGCCGGGGCCGTCTTGTCCCGGTAATCGTCGTATCCCGCGTACACCCGCTCGGCCAGGCCGAACAATCGTTCGTAGTCGCCGGCATCGGTGACCTCGGCCGCGGTGAAGTGTTCCATCCCGAACTCGCAGTCCGGGTTGGCCTTCAGGTTGTGATACCACTGTGGGTGTTTGGCGCCGCCGTAGTTGGACGCGAGCAGGATGACGTCGGCGCCGTCGTGGAAATAGGTCAGCTGCACCTGGCGGCGTTTGCCGGATTTCGCCCCGGTCGTGACCAGCGGGGCGTTGATGATGGGGCCCATGTTGATCCGGCCGCCGGTCAGCCGGAACAGATACGGATCGGTGCGACGGGCGATGTGCCGGGCGACGAACTGCCCGATGGGTGAGCGCCCGAACCGCACGCTGGCGTGGTATTTGGAACCGCGGGGTCGCTCGGGATCCACATGACGCAACGGCATGTACTGCACCGTACGCGCAGGTGTCCGGTCAGCTGAGCATGGCACGTAATTCCTGCGCGTTGCGCACCGCGTGACCGCCGAGGTCATTGTTGAAGTACACCAGTACATCTCGGCCTTCGGCATCCCATCTGCGGAGCTCTTCTGCCCAACGGCGCAGGTCCGCGGTGTCGTAGGAGCCGGTGTACATCGCCTCGCCGCCGGGGCCGTGCAGACGCAGATAGGCCAGCTGAGCCGTCGCCGCCACCACACACGGCAATCCCGGACCGCTCATCACGACGTAGGCCGCACCATGGCCGCGCAGCAGGTCGTAGACCGCCGGATCGTCCCAGGATGGGTGGCGCAGTTCCATCGCCACCGGGATCGAATCCGGCATGGCGGTCAGGAAACGGTCGAGGCGTTCATCGTCGCGCTGCTGGGCCGGATGCAACTGGACCAGCAGCGCGGCACGCCGGGAGCCGAGTTCGGCCCAGCCGGCCGCGATGCGCTCGATCCACTCTTCCGGCGACCGCAGGCGGCGGGCGTGGGTGAGCCCGCGCGGCGCCTTCACCGTCATCGCGAACCCGTCCGGCAGGCGGTTGCGCCACTGCGCGAACGTCGTCGGCTTGGGCCAGCGGTAGAAACTGGCGTTGAGCTCCACGGTGTCGAACTCGTCCACGTAGACCGCCAGCCTCCGCGCGGCCGGCAGCTTCGGCGGATACAGCACTCCGGCCCAGTGGTCGTAGGACCAGCCCGACGTGCCGATCCGCACCACCATCAGCGATCGCCGTCCGACAGCAGACCCGCCGCGGTGCGCAGATCGGCGGCCAGGTCGGCCAGGGCGCTCTCGCGCTGATCGGGTGACCCCCGCAGGATCGCCGACGGATGGATGGTGGCGACGATGTCGACGTCCACATCGGGTGCCCGCAACACCTCGCCGCGCTGCTGGGTGAGCCGAAAGTCGTTGCCCAGCAGCGCCTTGGCCGCGGTGGCGCCGAGCAGTACCACCACATCGGGTTCGATGGCCTGCAGTTCGGCGAACAACCAGGGCCGGCAGGAAACAACCTCGGTGCGGCTGGGCGTCTTGTGGATACGGCGTGCGCTGCCCTCGGCGCGGGTGAACTTGAAATGTTTGACCACATTGGTCAGGTAGACGTGCTCGCGGTCGATCTGCGCCGCCACCAATGCCTCGTCGAGCAGCCGGCCCGCCGGACCGACGAAAGGCGCACCGGCGCGGTCCTCGCGGTCACCGGGCTGCTCGCCCACCAGCAGCATCCGGGCCCTGTCGGGCCCGGCTCCGAACACGGTCTGCTCGGCGTCGCGATAGAGTTCGCACCCCCGGCAGCTGCGCGCGGCCTCGGCCAGGACCTCGAGGTCCCGGGATGCCGGCAGGAAGTCCGCGGCGCTGGTGCGGGTCGTGGTGGCTGCCATCCGAATCGGTTACCCACGGAATCGGCCTTCAAGCGCCAACGGCCGTGCGTATGGTGGACAATTCGCGCATGCCGATCCACGTCAACGCCGACAACTTCGTCCGCGCCGAGACCCACCGGATGTTCCGCGACAACCAGGCGGTCGCCGGCGGTATCGGGCGGTTCCGGCACAACCGGACACCGGCCCGGATCGAGGAGCAGACCGTCATCCGGCTCAACCGCGACACGCTGTACAGCTTCGCGCTGGTCGACCTCGCCGAGCCGATCCGCCTGACCCTGCCGGACGCCGGCGGGCGGTACCTGTCGGCGATGATCGTCAACGAGGACCACTACATCAACCGCGTGCTGCACCAGCCCGGCGAGCATGTGCTGACCGCGCAGGAGTTCGGCTCGCGGTACGCCGCGATCGGAATTCGCATCCTGGTCGACCCGACCGATGCCGACGATGTCGCGGCCGTCGCCGAACTGCAGGACTCGCTCGGCCTGGCGGGCGGCACGCAAGGCGAGTTCGTCATGCCCGACTACGACATCGCGAGCATGGACGAAACCCGCACCGCGCTGCTGCAACTCGCCGCGGGGCTGGGCAATTACGACCGGATGTTCGGCACTCGCGAGGACGTCGACCCGGTGCGCCACCTCATCGGCTGCGCTGCCGGCTGGGGCGGGCTGCCGACGTCGGAGGCCACCTACGTCGGCGCCGAACCCCGGGTGACCGCCGGCGACTACGTGATGGTCTTCCGCGATGTCCCGGTGGACGCGTTCTGGTCGGTATCGGTCTACAACAAGCGGGGTTTCTTCGAACCCAACGCGCGCAATCTGTACTCGGTCAACAGCGTGACGGGCGTACCCAACGCCGACGGCTCGGTCACGGTCCGGTTCGTGACCGAGCCGGATGCCGAGTTGGCACCGAACACCATTGTCACGCCGCAGGATTGGAACTACGTCATCCGCCTGTACCGGCCGCGCCGGCAGATCCTCGACGGCAGCTGGGCGCCGCCGGAACTGACGTCGAGCTAGTCCACCGTCACCGCGATTTCGTCGCCGAGCGCGTAGCCCGGCGCCAACGTCAGGGTGTCCCCGCTCCAGAACTTGCCCGGATCGAAGTAGTTCTCCCGCTTCTCGGTCGTCATCAACCCCATCTCCTCGTAGGTGATGGCCACGGTCTCCGCGCAGTAGGCCGTCTCCAACCCGGTCGACCGGCGCCGGACCTTGTCGCGTTCTGCCGACTCGCGCACCTTGCGGTGGATGATCGGCAGGCCGCGGGTGAAATCGCTGACGATCGGCAGCCGGCCGCGCAGCCACCGCCCGGTCAGCCGGGCCGTCGACGGGAACGCGGTGCCGTTCATCCGGGCGATCACCTTGAGCATGTGGTCCTCCTGCTCGCGGTTCGCCGGCGGCGTGAGCTGACGCAGCCAGGCCTTCTGCCCGTACTCGTGCACCCAGCGTTCGACAACCTCGCGGGCATCGTTGAGCTGCACCCCGCGGTGATGGGTCCCCGTCCACAGGTCCAGCAACTTCTGGCCGAGCTCGGCGTGCCAGATCAGCGGCGGCAGATCATCGATGGCCACCGTCATGCCCACGTGATTGACCGGTGCGTTGGTCAACGTCTGGATGGCGCGGTCGGGGCCCGACCCGCCCCGGAACAGCCAGATGTCCCCGGTGCGGGTCTCCTGCAGCGCCTTGGCCAGTCCCACCGTGTGTGCGTCCACCCGGGCAGCTTAGGCACAATCGCTGCATGCGAAGCATCTGGAAGTGGGTCGGATTGGCCGGTGTCGCCGGTGTGGTGGCCGGCGGCGTGCTGGTCGCGCGGGATCAGCGCATCCGCCGGTCCTACACGCCCGAGGACATCCGAGCCCGGCTGCACCAGCGCCTCGCCGAGGCCGAGAAGGCCTGATCTGATCGACGCGAGCGTGCGTGAACTCCCGGCTTGCGACGGCGTGTCGGGGTGCAGACACGCACGGTCGCCGGGAAGGGATCAGAAGAGTTCGGTGAGGGTGCGGTCGAGCATGTCGACGTAGAAGTCGGCACCGGCGATGTCGATGCACAGCGGGGGCTTGGTCTTCAGGATGTTCTGGTGGTCGCCGGTCGGCTGGATCACCACGCCGAGTTCCAGCATCCGCTCGCAGATCGCCATGGTCTCCTCGGTGGCGGGCTCCAGGGTGGCCGGGTCGCGGATCATCTCCACCCCCAGATACAGCCCCATCCCGTGCACCGTGCCGATGATCGGATGCCTACCGGCCAGTGCCTCCAGCCGCGATTTCAGATGTCCGCCCACCCGGGACGCGTTCTCCTGCAACCCTTCATCGCGCAGCACGTCGAGCACCGCCAACCCGATCGCACAGGACAGCGGGCTGCCTCCGGTGGAGGAGAAGAAGTATCCCTGTGACCGGAAACCCTCGGCGATCGCGCGGGTGGTGATCACCGCACCCAGCGGATACCCGTTACCGGTCGCCTTGGCCACCGAGATGATGTCGGGCACCACCTGCTGCTGCGGGAAACCCCAGAACCACTGTCCCAGACGGCCGTAACCGACCTGCACCTCGTCGGCGATGGCCACCCCGCCGGCGCCGCGCACCGCGTCGTACACCTGCCGCAGATAACCGTCGGGCAGGGCCATCCCGCCGGCATTGCCGTACACCGGTTCGCAGATGAAGGCTGCGGGCGGGCGGCCCGCCGCCGTCATCTCCTGGATCTGCGCCACCGCCTCGCCGGCGTACCGATGGGCTTCCGCGCCACGGTACTTGCCGCGGAAGCTGTTCGGTGATTCCACGGTGTGCACCCAGTCCGGACGGGTGGACAGCGCGTTCGGGTTGTCCGCCGTCGAGGTCGACACCGCATCGGTGGCGTAGGTCCACCCGTGGTAGGCCTCGCGGACCGCGACCACATCGCGGCGTCCGGTCACCGCCATCGCCAGCCGGATCGCCAGATCGCTGGCCTCCGAACCGGAATTGACCAGGAACACGGTGTCGAGCTGTTCGGGCAGGGTGGCGGCGATCCGCTCGCTGAACTCCACCACGGCCTCGTAGTTGAACCGGGAGTTGGTGTTGAGCCGGCGCAGCTGGCGGGACGCGGCGTCGGCGACCCGGGGGTGGGCATGGCCGAGCACGGTGACGTTGTTGACCATGTCCAGGTACACCCGCCCGGCCGTGGACATCAGGTAGTGCCGGTGCCCGCGCTCGATCTGCGGCGGATTGCGGTAGTAGCGCTCCTGCACCGAGGCGAAGCTGTCGTCACGGCGGTCCAGCAGGTCGCGCGGCCGCGCATCGTCGAGCGGGTCCAGGCCCAGAACCGTTCGAGGATCTCGCGACAACGCCAACCAGCCCGGGGCCAGTTCGGCGGTCGTGTAGGCCGGAGCGGTCGGCGCCCCGAGCGGACGGACCGCCAGCCGGGTGGCCCGGCCGGCCCCGAGCACACCGAGGTGTTCACCGGCGCGCACATGCCCCGGCGCGGTGGTCGATTCGGCACCGCTCAGGGTCAGCTCGAAGTCCAGTCCGCGCAGGGTGATCGTGTCATCGGCGCGGTCGACGACCTCGCCGTCCCAGGGGGCCAGCACCCGGGTGCCGGCAGCCGGCCACACCGCGATGCCGGTCTCGACGACCTCCGGACTGTCGGCCGACAGCAGTGGGGCACGGCCCAGCCGCGGCTTCCCGAAGCAGCTCACCACCAGCGCGGCCCCGGCCCGCACCGCCTCGGCGGCGAGTTCGTCGGCATCATCGCGGGTGTCGGAGAGATCCAGTGTCACCACGGCGGCGGGATCCAGATCGGCGATCAGCCGGTTCTCGATCTCGGGTTGCCGCGGTGCATCGGCGAGCCCCAATTCGGCCAGGATCAGCGCCGTCATCACGTCCTGCGGCACCGACGTCGCCGCGTCGAACATCCGCCATTCGTCGTCGGCCTGCTCGGTGATGTAGCTGTTGTCCGGGTCCAGCGCGGCCTGCTGGGCACCGCTGACGATCAGCACCGCGGTCCGCAACACCAGCAGCGGCCACAATGCCCGGGCCTCGGCGACCTGCAAGGGGCGCACGGCATGAAACGCCTTGATGCCGGGCAGGATCGACGTCGGATCGGCGCCCGGGTGGCCGAGTACCGAGGACAGCGTGATCGCGATCTCGGACACCGCCCAGCTGCGGGAGAGGTCCCCGAAGTCGATGACACCGTCCGGGCGACCGGACGGCCCGACGATCACGTTGGCATCGGTGAGGTCCAGATGCACCGCCTGCTGCGGCAGTTCGTCGGCGACGGCCGAGATCCGTTGCCCGGCCTCCTGTGCGGCCGCGGCGATCTCGGCCTGCCGGTCCGGGACATGCGCGATCAACTCGTCGACCACCCGGTTGCCGTAGCGCAGATCCCACTGCAGGATGCGGTCCAGGCCCGGATGGGCGAAGTCGGCCAGCGCGCGACTGACCCGTCCGGCGATATCGCCCAAGGCGGCCACCACCGGCGGTGCCAGATACCCGCGTTCGTTCAGCGTGCCCCCGGACAGGTAGGGCAGCAGCCGGATCTGGCCCGCGCCGGAATCCGGTGCGGCGACCGCGAACTTCTGGCCGTCGGCGGTGTCGATCGGGACCGCGACCCGCAGGTCGGGCTCGGCGCGCGCGATCAGCGCGGCGGCGGCGTCCTGGGCGGCCAGTTCGGGTTCGGTGAAGGCCGGGTTGGCGATCTTGAGCACCGCGACCGGGACGCCCTCCTCGACCACGGTGAAATTGCAGTCCTGCTGACTGCCAAGCGATCTCACCGCCTTGCTCAGCGCGTAGTGGGTGGCCAGCAGTTCGGTGGCCTGCGCCTCGGTGATCTGCGGTGCGGGCAGGGCGGGCTGGCGCAGGAAATTGAATCCTGAGCAACCGGTCGTCATGTCGCTCACTTGTCGACGAAGGCGACGACGGCGTCGGTGAAGGCGTCGTTGTCGTCACCGGCGGCGGTGTGCCCGGCATCGGACAGTTCGACGAATTCGGCAGTGGGCACCTGTTCCAGGAAGCCCTGCACGCCTTCGACGGACACCACGTCAGACAATTTTCCGCGGATCAGCAGGATCGGCACGGTCAGATTCTGGGCTGCCGACTCCAGCATGTCCACCCGCGCGAACGGATCGTCACCGGGCTTGGTGAGAAACGCCGGATCCCAGTGCCAGTACCACCGGCCGTCCCGCAGACGCAGATTCTTCTTCAGCCCCTCGACGCTGCGCGGCTTGGGCCGGTGCGGCAGGTAGGCGGCCACCGCGTCGGCGGCCTGCTCGAGCGAGTCGAAGCCGTGAATGTGGTTGAACATGAAATCGCGGATACGGGCGCTGCCGTCCTTCTCGAACCGCGGCACCACGTCGACGAGCACGAGCTTGGTGACAATCTCCGGACCGGCTTCATGCGCGGCCAAGATGCCGGTCAGCCCGCCCATGCTGGCGCCGATCAGCACGACCGGCCTGCCGATCTGGTACAGCACCTGCTGGGTGTCGGCGCTCAGCGTCTCGACCGAGTAATCGGCGGCGGGGGAGTAGTCGCTGTCGCCGTGGCCGCGGCTGTCCAGGGCGATGACGTGCTTACCGCGCGCGGCCAGGATCTGGCCGGTGTTCTTCCACGAGTGCCGGTTCTGCCCGCCGCCGTGCAGCAGCAGGATGGTGGGCCCCGAATCAGCCGGATCGCTGCCGGTGCCGTTCCACTCGTCGGCGACCAGGTTGAGGCCGTCGACGCCACGGAACGTCACGGTCTGCGGGGTGCTGTCGACAGTGCTCACGGGCTTCCTCTCGCCGTCCCTGCGGGGGCTTGTGACTCACGTTACTGACCGGTCGGTCGGGTCCGGAAGCGGGTCTCTAGACTGCCATCCGTGCCGTCTGACGATCCTGGAGCCGACGAGCGCGACAGCATTGTCGAGGCCACCTTCGCCTGCCTGGCCGAACCGCATGACGGCCCGATCCCGGTATCGGCGATCCTGGCCCGCGCCGGGGTGTCCAGCCGCGCCTTCTACCGGCACTATCAGTCCAAGGACGAGCTGTTCCTGGCGATGCTGCACCAGGTCACCGAGCGCCTGGCGGCCCGACTCGACGAGATCGCAGGCAACAACGGCGCCGATCCGACCGGGCAACTGCGCACCTGGCTGGACCAGATGTTCACGCTGGCCACCGATACCAGCCTGCACCGCTACCTCGCGGTGCTCGACTGCGACGAGATGCGCTCGGCAAAGGGCTACAAGGAGGCGCGCGAGCTATCTCGAGCCCGCCGCGAGGCCTCCCTGACCGGCATCCTGGCCGCCGGGCAGGCCGACGGCTCGTTCCCGGTCGCCGACCCGGAGTCCGACGCCATCGCCATCGCGGCACTGGTGAGCCGCGAACTGACCTCGGCCAGAATCTTCGATCCCGCCCAGATCCCCGCGTCACGGGCCCGCGTCGAAAGTTTCACCCTGCGCGCGCTGGGGGTTGTCGGGGAACGATCCGGCGGTGGTTCCGCATGACGGCGGGGCAGGCAAGAGCGGGCGCCGGTTGTGACTGTGAAATTCCTTATGTACGTTCTTCCGCATCCATAGCGGCGCCTGTGGTCATATCGTGTTCGCACCGGCCGGGTGACGCCGGCCCCGCAGGCAGCGGGCACCGTCGAAGGGATTGCATGGCAATGCGGAGGTTGTGCAGCGCGGGGGATTCCCGCTGATGGCTGCGCAGGATGCCATCCCGAACGTCGTCGCCAAGCCTGTGCGTTCCTTCGGTGGATTCTTCTCGATGACGCTGGACGTCTTCACCCTGATGTTCCGGCCGCCGTTCGCCTGGCGTGAGTACATCCTCCAGTCCTGGTTCGTGGCACGGGTTTCGTTGCTCCCGACGCTGATGCTCACCGTGCCCTACACGGTGCTGCTGACCTTCACGTTCAACATCCTGCTCACCGAATTCGGGGCCGCGGACTTCTCCGGAACCGGCGCCGCCCTGGGCACCGTCACCCAGATCGGGCCGATCGTCACCGTTTTGGTGATCGCCGGCGCGGGCGCCACGGCGATGTGCGCCGACCTGGGCGCCCGCACCATCCGCGAGGAGCTCGACGCCCTGCGCGTGATGGGCGTGAATCCGATTCAGGCGTTGGTCATTCCGCGGGTGATGGCCGCCACCACCGTGTCGCTGGCGTTGTCGGCGACCGTGGTGCTGGTCGGACTCACCGGCGCCTATCTGTTCTGTGTGTACGTCCAGCACGTGTCACCGGGGGCCTTCATCGCAGGTCTGACGCTCATCACCGGTCCGTCGGACGTGCTGATCGCGTTGGTCAAGGCCGCGCTGTTCGGCCTCACCGCCGGCCTGATCGCCTGCTACAAGGGCATTTCGGTGGGCGGTGGTCCGGCCGGTGTCGGCAACGCCGTCAACGAGACCGTGGTCTTCACCTTCATGGCGCTGTTCGCCATCAACGTGGTCGCCACCGCGGTCGGCGTGAAGGCGACGATGTGACGACCGGGGTGGGCCTGCGGGTCAGACGAGGGGTCAGCAGCGTCGTCGACAGCTGGAACCAGGTCGGTGAGCAGACCCAGTTCTTCGGACGAACCCTGGTGTCCATCGGCGACGTGTTCATCCGTTATCCGAAGGAACTGGTCCGGTTGATCGCCCAGATGGGCCTCGGTACCGGCGCTTTGGCCATCATCGGCGGCACCGTCGCCATCGTCGGCTTCCTGACCGTCAGCACCGGCGCCCTGGTCGCCGTGCAGGGCTACAACCAGTTCTCCGAGATCGGCGTCGAGGCGCTCACCGGATTCGCGTCCGCCTTCTTCAATGTCCGCCTCATCGCGCCGGCCACCACCGCGATCGCGCTGTCGGCCACCATCGGCGCCGGTGCCACCGCACAGTTGGGCGCCATGCGCATCAACGAGGAGATCGACGCCCTCGAGGTGATCGGCATCCGCAGCATCGCCTACCTGGCGTCCAGTCGGGTGATCGCCGGTGTCATCGTGGTGATCCCGCTGTACTGCGTCGGTGTGCTGATGTCGTTCTACGCGGCCAAGATCGGCACCACGGTGATCTACGGCCAGTCCAGCGGTGTCTACGACCACTACTTCGACACCTTCCTGAACCCGATCGACCTCATCTGGTCGTTCGTCCAGTCGATCGCCATGGCCATCGTGATCATGCTGGTGCACACCTATTACGGGTTCACCGCCAGCGGCGGCCCGGCCGGTGTGGGCGAGGCGGTCGGCCGAGCGGTGCGCACCTCCCTGGTGATCTCCGCGTTCGTCGTCGTGATGATTTCGCTTGCGGTGTATGGACAATCCGGCAACTTCAACCTGGCCGGTTAGACATGGCAGCCACAAAACGAAACTCAGGAATCGCCCCCGGTTGGTGGACGCTGCTGCTGGTGGTGTTCGTCATCGCCGCGATCTGGCTGTCCTATTCGCTGTTCACCGGCAGCCTGCGCAGCACGGTCCCGGTCACGCTGACCTCGGACCGCTCGGGTCTGGTGATGGAGACCAACGCCAAGGTGAAGTTGCGCGGCGTGCAGGTCGGCAAGGTCGCCGCCATCAGCGGCGGCGACACCGAGACCGCGAACCCGGTCAAACTGCGCCTGGACATCGATCCCGACCAGATCCGCTTCATCCCGGCCAATGTCGAGGCCCGGATCCGATCCACCACCATCTTCGGCGCCAAGTTCGTCGACCTCGTCTACCCGGACAACCCGAGCGCCGAACGGCTGCGCTCGGGTCAGGTGCTGGAGTCGCAGAACGTCACGGTCGAGGTCAACACCGTCTTCGAAAACCTCGTCGGGGTACTCGACCAGGTCGACACCGCCAAGCTGAACAGCACGCTGTCCGCGCTCGCCGAGGGGGTGCGCGGCCGCGGAGAGATCATCGGCCGGGCCACCACCGATGCCAACCAGGTGCTGATGGCGCTTAATGACCGCAGTGACACCATCCGTGAGGACTGGCAGGCCGTGCAGGGCTTCAGCGATGCCTACAGCGCTGCGGCGCAGGACATCCTGGCCACCCTGGACGCCGCGAGCACCACCGCGACCACCATCAGCAGCAACGCCCGCCAACTCGACGCCCTGCTGTTGGCCACCACGGGCCTGTCCAACAAGGGAATCGAGCTGCTGGCCCCGAATCAGCAGAATCTGATCAAGGCCATCAACACGTTGCAGCCGACGACGGACCTGTTGCTCAAGTACAGCCCGTCCTACACCTGCCTGCTGACCGGTGCGAAATACCTGCTGGATCACGGCGGTTACGACGCCACCGGCGGCAACGGCAAGTCGTTCATCCTGGACACCGCACTGATGCTCGGCGACGATCCGTACGCCTACCCGCGGCACCTGCCGATCGTCGGCGCCAAGGGCGGCCCGGGCGGCAAGCCCAGCTGCGGTTCGCTGCCCAACGTCGACGAGAACTGGCCGGTGCGCCAGCTGGTGACCAACACCGGCTTCGGCAGTGGTCTGGATTGGCGGCCCAATCCGGGCATCTCCTTCCCGGCATACGGCAACTGGCTGCCCGTCACCCGCGCCGTACCCGAACCGCCGAGCATTCGGAACACCTTCGGCGGCCCGGCAATCGGACCGATCCCGTATCCCGGTGCGCCGGCCTACGGCGCACAGCTGTACGCCCCCGACGGCACCCCGCTGTGGCCGGGTCTGCCGCCGGCCCCGCCACCGGGCGCGCCGCGCGAGCCCGGCCCGACGCCCGGGTCCGAGCCGTTCATCGTGACCCACCCGGGTGTGCAGCCGACACCACTGCCGCCGCGACCGCTGCCGGTGCCCGCCGCACCCGGCCCACCGTCCTGACCGACGACGAGAACTCAGGAGATAGAGCAAGCCATGAAAGACAACTTGGGAGGCGCCATCTGGCGGCTCACCATCTTCCTGGCAGTGTGTCTGCTAGGTGTCTTCGGGCTGTTCGCGATCTTCTCGCAGCTGCGCTTCGGTGAGACCGAACAGGGCTACAAGGCCGAATTCAGCAACGTCAGCGGCATGGAACCCGGCGACTTCGTCCGCATCGCGGGGGTCGAGGTCGGCAAGGTCGGCGACATGGAGATCCGCGACGACGGCACCGTGCTGGTCAACTTCAGTGCCGACTCCTCGGTGGTGCTGACCCAGGGCACCCGGGCGGTCATCCGCTACGACGATCTGATCGGCGGGCGGTATCTCGGCCTGCAGGAGGGCGCCGGGGATACCGGCCGGCTGCAACCCGGATCGACCATCCCACTGGCCCGCACCGCGCCCGCGCTGGATCTGGACGCCTTGATCGGCGGCTTCCGGCCGCTGTTCAAGGCGCTGGAACCCGACCAGATCAACGCGCTGTCGGGCACCCTGATCAGCGCGCTGCAGGGTCAGGGCGCGACCATCGGATCGTTTCTGAACCAGACTGCCGCACTGACCAATACGCTGGCCGACCGCGACCAGCTGATCGGAGAGGTGATCGTCAACCTCAACACCGTGCTGGGCTCGCTCGGTGACCAGAACGAGCAGTTCGCCAAGGGCGTCGACGGGCTCAGCCAGTTGGTCGACGGGCTGGCCGAACGGCGCACCGATATCGCCAACGGCGTGGCCTACGTCAGCGAGGCGGCCGGCAGCATCGCCGATCTGCTGGCGCAGGCCCGCCCGCCGCTGGCCAAGACCATCACCGAAACCGACCGTGCCGCAGGCATCGTGGTCGCCGATGCCGACTACTTCGACAACCTGATCAACACGCTGCCCGACGCCTACCAGGCATTGGCGCGCCAGGGCATCTACGGTGACTTCTTCAGCTTCTACCTCTGCGACATCGTCCTCAAGCTCAACGGCAAGGGCGGGCAGCCGGTGTATGTGAAGGCGGCCGGACAGAGCACCGGGAGGTGCACCCCGCGATGAAGTCCTTCGCAGAACGCAACCAATTGGTGGTCGGCGCAATCGGTCTGACCGTCATCGCCGCGATCATCCTGGGCGCCCTGAACTATGACAAGCTGCCGTTCCTGGACCGTGGCCGGGACTACTCGGCCTATTTCGCCGAGGCGGGCGGTATCCGCGACGGGGCCGCGGTGCAGGTGTCCGGTATGCGGGTCGGCCATGTCTCGGGCGTCGAACTGGACGGGCAGCGGGTGCTGGTCTCATTCAAGATCGACAACGGCGTGCGCATCGGTGACCGCAGTGAGGCCGCGGTCAAGACCAAGAGCCTGCTGGGCACCAAGTATCTGGAGGTCACCCCGCGCGGGGACGGCTGGCAGGACGGCACCATCCCGCTGGACCGCACCACGCCGGCCTACCAATTGCCGGATGCCCTCGGCGATCTCGCGTCGACCATCAGCGGTCTGAACACCACCCAGCTCTCCGATTCGCTGCGGGTGCTCTCGGAGACCTTCGCCGACACCCCGCCGGAACTGCGGATCGCGATCGAGGGAGTGTCCCGGTTCTCCGAGACGCTCAACGAACGCGATGCCGAACTGCGCGACCTGCTGGGCAATGCCAATAAGGCGACCACCGTGCTGGCCGAGCGCAGCGACCAGATCGTCACCCTGGTCCGCAGCAGCAACGCGCTGCTGGCCGAGCTGCAGACCCAGACCGCTGCCCTGGACGCCATCTCGGGCAACATCTCCGCGCTGAGCCGTCAGCTGCAGGGCTTCATCGCCGAGAACGACGAGACCATGAAGCCGGCCATCGAGAAGCTCAACGGTGTGCTGACCATTTTGGACAACCGCAAGCAACGGTTGCAGCGGTCGCTGAAGCTGATCGGCGATTATGCGATGTCGCTGGGTGAATCCGTCTCGGGCGGGCCGTTCTTCAAATCCTATGTGGCCAATCTGCTGCCGGGCCAGTTCGTGCAGCCCTTCATCGATGCCGCGTTCTCCGATCTGGGCCTGGACCCCAATGTCCTGCTGCCCTCGGAGCGCACCGACCCGCAGGTGGGCCAGCCGGGCACCCCGGCCATGCCCATCCCGTACCCGCGCACCGGCCAGGGCGGCGAACCGCGGTTGACCCTGCCCGACGCCATCACCGGTAATCCGGGCGATCTGGGTTGCGGCCCACCGGGAATCCCGCTGCCCGGCCCGACCGGCTGCTACCCGTACCGCGAGCCGCCGCCCGCGCCGGCGCCGGGCGGTCCGCCGCCGGGACCGCCGGCGGTCGCGCCGCCGGGAATCGCGTCCACACCGACCCCGCCGGGCCCGGTGTTCGTGCCCGCACCCGGAGAGCCCGTCGTGCACGGGACCGGAGCACAACCGGGAGGCCCGCAGTGACCTCATCAGCTCCCTCGCGGCACAAGGCGGGTCGGCTGACGCTGGCCCTGGTTCTGGTGGTCATCCTGGCCGCCGGCATCTACCTGGTGGTGCGCACCACCGAGACGCTCAACCGGGTCAACGTGGTGGCGTACTTCGACAGCAGCAACGGCATCTTCGTCGGCGACGATGTCGTGATCCTCGGCGTACCGGTCGGCCGTATCGAGAAGATCGAGCCCGAGCCGGAACGGGTGAAGATCTCGTTCTGGTACGACGGCAGCCACAAGGTACCCGCGGACGTCAACGCCGCCATCCTGTCGCCGATGCTGGTGACCTCGCGAGCCATCCAGCTGACCCCCACCTATTCCGAGGGTCCGGTGTTGGAGGACAACGCGGTCATCGGCCAGGACCGTACGGTGGTACCGGTCGAATACGACGACGTGCGCGAGCAGTTGCATCGCATCACCGAGACACTGCAACCCACCGAGCCCGGCGGGGTGAGCGAACTCGGGGCCTTCATCAACACCGCCGCGGACAACCTGCGCGGCCAGGGCGCGGACATCCGCGCGACGCTGGTCAAGCTCTCCCAGGCGATCTCGGCGGTCGGCGATCACAGCACCGATGTGTTCGCCACCGTCAAGAATCTGTCGATCCTGGTGTCGGCGCTGCAGGACAGCACCGATGTGATGCGGGCGCTGAACCAGAACCTGGCCTCGGTCACGGGCACACTGGCCGACAACCCCGACGAGGTCGGCACCGCGATCCAGGATCTGTCCGACACCGTCGGCCTGGTGCAGAACTTCGTCGCCGACAACCGCGAGACGCTGGGCACCACATCGGACAAGCTGGCCGGTGTCACGACCGCACTCAACGAGAGCCTGGCCGACCTGAAGCAGTTCCTGCACGTCGCACCGACCAGCTTCCAGAACTACATCAACATCTACCAACCCGCCCAGGGCGCGGTGTCCAGCGTCCCGGTGATCAACAACTTCGCCGACCCGATCACCTTCCTGTGCGGTGCCGTGCAGGCCGCCTCCCGCCTGAACGCCGAACAGTCCTCGAAACTGTGCGTGCAGTACCTGGCGCCGATCGTGAAGAACCGGCAGTACAACTTTCTGCCGATCGGTCAGAACCTCGGCGTCACCGCCTCGGCACGGCCGAACGAGCTGACCTGGAGCGAGGATTGGCTGCGACCGGACTACATCCCGCCGGCCGGCCCGCCTCCGCCGCCCGCACCGGTGGACCCGAACAGTCCGGCGGCGCCGCTGCCGGGTCCGCCGCTGGCCGCCGAACTCGCCACCGCGACCAACCCGGCCGCCGGCCTGCCCGGCCTGATGGTGCCGGCCGGAGGTGGCTCGTGAGAACGCGGATCGTCGGCTCGCTGCTGATCGTCGCGGCCGCCGCCACCGGATGCCAGTGGAAGGGCCTGAATTCGGTGGCCCTGCCTGGTGTCGAGGGGCGCGGTCCCGGCTCGTACACCATTCAGGCGCAGATGCCCGATATCGATCATCTCTCCCCGAACTCGCGGGTCCGGGTCGGGGATGTGACGGTCGGCAACGTCACCGACATCGAGCGGCAGGACTGGCATGCGCTGGTCACGATGAGCCTCAACGGTGACGTCGTGCTGCCCGCCAACGCGACCGCCACCCTGGGCCAGACCAGCCTGCTGGGCTCCCAGCACATCGAGCTCGCCGCGCCCGCCGACCCGCAGGGCCGGTTGCAGGCCGGCTCGGTGATCCCGCTGGCATCCAGTGGGGCCTACCCGACCACCGAGCAGACGCTGGCCGCGATCTCGCTGCTGCTCAACGGCGGCGGACTGGGCAACGTGCAGGACATCACCACGGCCTTCAGCCAGGCGTTCACCGGACGCGAGGCCGATCTGCGCAGCCTGATCGAACAGCTCGACCGCTTCATCACCTACAACAACGACCAGAAGGACGACATCATCGCCGCGGCCGAGAGCCTGAACTCTCTGGTCGGTCAGGTCGCCGAGCAGAAGCCGGTGGTGGACAAGGCGTTGCAGACCCTCCCGGACGCCCTCGAGGTGCTCAAGGACCAGCGCGAGATCCTGGCCGAGGCGCTGGTGCAACTGGGCCGCTTCAGCGCGCTGGCCGCGGACTCCGCCAACCAGACCAAGGATGCGCTGGTCGCCGAGCTGAAAGCCCTTGGGCCGACGCTGGAGTCGCTGGCCAACGCCGGGCCGGCGTTGACCCGCGGCCTCAGCTTCCTGACGACGTACCCGTTCCCGAAGGAGACGATCACCAACTGGATGCGTGGTGACTACGCCAACCTCACGCTGGTCGTCGACCTGACGCTGAGCCGGATGGATCAGGGCCTGTTCACCGGTACCCGGTGGGAAGGCGACCTCACCGAGTTGGAGATGCAATGGGGCCGCACCATCGGGCAGCTGCCCAGCCCGTACACCGCGGTGAATCCGCTTGTGGCGCCGTACCGCTGGGATCAGGGGCGTTGAGATGGTACTGACCAGACGAATCCTGATCCAGATGGCCGTGTTCATCGCCATCTCGATCATCGCGATCGGCATCATGGCGTTCAGCTATATGCGGTTGCCCAATCTGCTGTTCGGGGCCGGGCACTACCGGGTGACCCTGGAACTGCCCGAGACCGGCGGCCTCTACGAGCGCAGCAATGTCACCTACCGCGGATCGCAGGTGGGCCGGGTCGAGAAGGTCGGACTGACCGAGCGCGGCACGGTGGAGGCGCTGCTGTCCTTGGAGTCCGGCGTGCCCATCCCCGCCGATCTCGACGCGGCCGTGCACAGCCAGACCGCGGTCGGCGAGCTGTTCGTCGAACTGTTGCCGCGCAGCGCCGGTGGCCCCGAACTGCGCGACGGCGACGTCATCCCGCTGGACCGGACCACGGTGCCGATGGACGTCAACACCCTGCTCGACGCGACCAACCGTGGCCTGCAGGCGATTCCGGGTGACAACCTGCGCACCGCGGTCGACGAGGCCTACCTGGCCGTCGGCGGGCTGGGGCCGGACCTGAACCGGCTGGTGAAGGGGTCGACACAGCTGGCCATCGACGCGCGCGCCAACCTGGATCCGCTGACCGCGCTGATCGATCAGTCGAAGCCGGTGCTGGACAGCCAGACCGACACCGCCGGCTCCATCCAGGCATGGGCGTCGAACCTGGCGACGATCACCGCCGAACTACGTGACCACGACGGCGCGGTACGCGGGATCCTGGAACGCGGTCCCGGCGCCGCCGAGGAGGTGCGGGCACTGTTGGACCGGCTGCAGCCGACGCTGCCGATCGTGCTGGCCAACCTGGTGAACGTCAACGAGGTGGCCATCGCCTACCAGCCCGCGCTGGAGCAGTTGCTGGTGCTGCTGCCGCAGGGCACCGCCACCACTCAGGCCACCGGTACCGCCAACCGGCACACCAAGCAGGACTACAAGGGCGCCTACCTGAACTTCAACCTGAATCTGAACCTGCCGCCCGCGTGTACCACCGGCTTCCTGCCTGCCCAGCAGCGGCGGGCCGCGGCGCTGGAGGACTACCCGGACCGGCCGGCCGGCGACCTGTACTGCCGCATCCCGCAGGATTCACCGAACAACGTGCGTGGCGCCCGTAACCTGCCGTGCATCACCGTGCCGGGCAAGCGCGCCCCGAGCGCGGCGATGTGTGAGAGTGACCAGACCTACGTCCCGCTCAACGACGGCAACAACTGGAAGGGCGACCCGAACGCCACCCTGTCGGGACAGTCCGTCCCGCAGCTGCGCCCGGGCCAACAACCAGCGGAAACGGTGCCGGCACCGGCGCCGGAGCCGCCGGCGGTCGCGGCCGCCGAATACGATCCGGCAAGCGGCACGTACGTTGGACCGGACGGCAAGGTGTATACCCAGTCCAATCTGGGCCGCACCGCGAACGAGGAGCAGACATGGCAGACGATGCTGCTACCCCCACCGGGGAAGTGAGCGAGTCCGCAGCAGAGCAGACCTCACCGGCGACCGAGAGCACCGAGCTCGACGAGACGGCCGCCGTCGCGGAGTCCGCGACGGATGGCACTGCCGAGGAGCCGGACGACGATGCGGAGGACATCGACGAAGCCGAGCAGGCTGCCGCCGCCGACGGTGACTCGCATCTGCGGTTGGCGACCATCCTCGGTCTCGTGGTGGTCGTGGCGTTGGCGGGTCTGGTCGGGTGGCTGGGCTTCCGCACGTACGAATCCCAGCAGCTCGACGCCAAGCGGGAGCTTTTCCTTCAGGTCGGCAGGCAGGGCGCGATCAACCTGACCACCATCGACTGGGAACACGCCGAGGCCGACGTACAGCGCATCCTGGATTCGGCCACCGGCACCTTCTACGACGATTTCCAGCAGCGTGCCGCCCCGTTCATCGATGTCGTGAAACAGGCCCAGTCCAAGTCGGTCGGCTCGGTGACCGAGGCCGGGCTGGAATCCGACACCGACACCGAGGCGCGGGTACTCGTCGCGGTGACCGTGCAGACCTCCAATGCCGGTGCCGCCGAACAACAACCGCGACTGTGGCGGATGCGGGTCACCGTGCAGGACGTCGGTGCAGATCAGGTGAAGGTGGCCAACGTGGAGTTCGTCCCGTGACCGAGAACAAGCCCGACACCGAGGCGGCGGACGCCGAATCGACGGCCATCGAACTCGACGAGACGGCCACGGCCACCGAGGCGGCCGAGTCCACCGAGGCGACCGAGCCCGCCGGCCCTGTCGAGGAGCCCGCTAAACGCGGCGTCCAGTGGGCGCGGGTACTGGCCTACGGCATCCTGCCGGGCCTGGCGCTGACCCTGGGCCTGGTCGCCGGATTCCTGAAGTGGCAGGACAACTCGGTGCGCAACGAGGACGCCGCGCGCACCGAATCGGTGCAGGCCGCCACCGCGAGCACCATCGCGCTGCTGTCCTACAAACCCGATACCGTCGAGCAGCAACTCACCGACGCACGCGCGCTGCTCACCGGTGACTTCGCCGACGCCTACACCGAACTGACCACCAATGTCGTCATCCCCGGCGCCAAGGAGAAGCAGATCTCCGCGGTGGCAACGGTTCCGGCGGCCGCATCGGTATCGGCGGATCCCAGCCGGGCGGTGGTGCTGGTGTTCGTCAACCAGACCGTCGTCGTCGGTGCCGACGCACCGACCGACACCGCCTCCAGCGTGCGGGTCACCTTGGAGAAGCAGGCCGACCGCTGGCTCATCTCCGGCTTCGACCCGGTCTGATGATGGCGGCCCGCACCCTCGACGTCGTCACCGACGATGTCACGCTGCGCACGTTGACCTGGGGTGACTGGGAGAATACGGATGCACCGGTTGCGTTGTGCCTGCATGGATTTCCCGACACCGCGCACGGCTGGCGCCACGTCGCGCCGAAACTCGCCGACGCCGGATGGCGGGTGGTGGCGCCGTTCATGCGCGGTTACGCGCCCTCGTCGCTGTCGGCCGAGGGCAGCTATCACGTCGGCGCGCTGATGGACGATGCGTTGCGCGTGCTCGATGCGGCCGGCCCCACCGGCCGTGACGTGGTGATCGGGCACGACTGGGGCGCGATCGCCGCCACCGGATTGGCCGCCATGCCGGAGAGTCCGTTCGCCAAGGCCACCATCATGTCGGTCCCGCCCTCGGCGGCGTTCCGCGCACCGGGTGGTCTGGCCGGTGCCGGCAGGCTCGCCGCACAGCTGCCGCGCCAGTTGCGCCGCAGCTGGTACATCCTGTTCTTCCAGTTGCCGTGGCTGCCCGAGCAGGCCGCTGAGCGGGTGGTGCCCAAACTGTGGCGGGACTGGTCGCCGGGATACGACGGGGCCGAAGATGTGCGCCTGGTGCTGGATGCGATCGGCGCACCGGAGCATTGGCGGGCCGCGCTGGGCTATTACCGGGCCACGGTGCGCAACAGCCGTCCGCCGGCTCGCTATGCCGAACTGCACCGGCACTGGCTGAATCCGCCGGTACTGCCGACGCTGTACCTGCACGGCACCGACGACGGTTGTGCGTCGGCGGACTACACCGACTGGGTGCGCAATGTGTTGCCGACCGGCAGCGTCGCGTACACGGTGGCCGGCGGCGGACACTTCCTGCAACTCGACAGGCCCGACGCCACGTCGCGGCACATCCTGGATTTCATCGGAAGTGGTCGCTAACCGGATGACCGCGGCTGACGCCCAGATGTTCTGGATGTCGGCCACGATGCCCAACGACACCTTTCTGCTGTACGCCTTCGACGGGGTACCGCACGATCTGGACGCCGCGGTGGCCGAACTGATCACGAACGCGCGCCGCAGCCCGGATCTGTGCTTGCGCGTCCGCGACGATTCCCGGTGGGACTATCCGCACTGGGTGCCCGCCATGGTGGGCGCCGACCGGTTCCGCACGTATCCATCCTCCGGGTGGATCGACTGCCTCGCCGCGGTGGTGGGACTGGTCGACCATCAGCTCGATGCCCGTGAGATGCCGTGGCGCGTGCACCTCTTCCCGGGCGTGCGCGGTGTCCCTGGGGTGGCCGGCGCGGCCACGGTCGCGGTCCTGCAGATCACCCACGCCCTCGGCGGCGGCGGACGCACCTGCGGTCCGGCCGCGGTGATGTTCGGCCGCGCCGCGACGGTGGAGCCGATCGAACCGATGTACGGCAACCCGGCGATGCTGATCTGGCGCGGTGTGCAAGCCGCCCGCGCGCACCGGCAACTGGTGCACGACACCGAGGCCGGGCGGGTACCGGCGGCGGCAGCGCCGCGCCCGGCGCTGCGCACCAACGCCGAACCGCGCGGGGTGCGCAGCATGCGGGCCCTCGTGCTGCCCAGATCACAGCTGGCCGGGGCGACGGTGACGGTGAGCGCACTGGCGGCGATCTCGGCGGCGCTGGGCGATCACCTGGCCGCCCTGGGCGAGGACATCGCCACCCTGGGCGCCGAGGTCACCATGGCCAAGGCCGGACCCCGTCGCGCCTACAACCATTTCGGTACCGTCGGCATCGATCTGCGCCCCGATCTGGCGACACCGCAGCGGCGGGCGGCGATCGCCGGCGAGCTCGCCGACCGGCGCACCCGCGCCGCACACCCGTCGATGCGGGCCTCCGAACGTGCCTTCGCGGCCACGCCCGCCCCGTTGTTGCGATGGGGGACACGCCAGTTCGATCCGACCGTGCGCCCGGCGGCGGTCACCGGGAACACCGTGGTCTCCAGCGTCAACTGCGGTGCCGCCGATTTCGCGTTCGGCGGCAGGCCGGTCCGGATGGCCGCGGCATTCCCCGGACTGTCGCCGATGGTCGGGCTGACGCACTGTGTCACCGGCGTCGGCGATGCGGTGTCGGTCAGCGTGTTCGCCGCGGAGTCGGCGATCGGCGACATCGACGGGTACGTGGCCCGGTTGGAGTCCGCCTTCTCGTCGATGTGAGGAGTCCTACCCGCAATGGTTACGGGTGCGGTGCCACAAATCGGAGGTGGTGGATGCCCATATCGAGCGCGGCCTCCAGGTAGCTGATGTCGCCAGTGGCGATCAGGATTCCCACACCGCCCTGCACGCCGGCCAGCAGTGCCGCGGCGACCCGGTCGGCGTCGACGCGCCCGTCGACCTTGTCCTGGTCCTGCATGGCCTGCACGCCCGCGGTGATCTCGTCGTGCCAGCGGCGCATCAACGATTCGGTGACGGCCTGCGCTCCCGGTGTGCTCCGGCCGATCTCGGACATCAGTGTGCTCAGCGGGCAGCTCTGCCCCTGCCGGCGATAGCGGTCGACGACGGCGTCGCGCCAGCGTCCCCAGGCGGCCCAGGAGTTCAGCGCCCCCAGGTGTGGCTGTTGGTCGGACAGGACCTGTTCGGCCTCGTAGTGGGCCACCTCCAGCAGCAGCTGCTCCTTGCCGTCGGGGAAGTAGTGGAACAGCTGGCTCTTGGACGTGGCGGTGCGCGCCCGGATGTCATCGAGGGTGGTCGCCGCGATGCCGCGCTCGCGGATCAGGGCCGCGGCTCCCTCGACGATGCGTTGCCGGGTGGCCGCACCCTTGCGGGTCAGTTTCTGGACTTGCAGGTCCATTTTTATCGGCCTACATATGGACTCATGAGTCCAAACATTACGCGGTTCGCAGGCAAAACAGCACTGGTCACCGGCTCCACCGGAGGTCTCGGCGTCACCATCGCGCACGCCCTGGCCGCCGAAGGAGCGCACGTCATCGTCACCGGCCGCAACACCGAGCGGGGTGCGGCCGTCGTGGCCGACATCGGCGCCGCGGGCGGCAGCGCGAGTTTCATCGCCGCCGACCTCGGCGCGGGCGAAAGTGCCGTACGCGCCCTGGCGTCCGCGGCCGGGCCGGTCGACATTCTGGTCAACAACGCCGGTATCTGGTCGACCCCGGAGCCCACCGAGCAGATCTCGGAGGCGACCCTGCTGGCGTCCTATCACGCCAACGTCATCGGCCCGTTCCTGCTCACCGGGGAGCTGGCGCCCGGGATGGCGCAACGTGGCCACGGCGCGGTCGTCAACATCGGATCCATCACCGGTCTGATCGGCGGCGACAAATCGGCGCTGTACAACTCGACCAAGGCCGCGGTGCACTCGCTCACCAAATCCTGGGCCGCCGAGTACGGGCCCGCCGGGGTGCGCGTCAACGCCGTCGCGCCCGGACCGATCGCCACCGAACGCGCCGCCGAGTCCGCCGACCATGTCGCTCCGGTCCTGGCCCGCATCCCGTCACGGCGGATGAGCACACCCGAAGAGGTCGCCGCGGCGGTGCTGTTCCTGGCCTCCGAGGAGGCCGCCAACATCCACGGTGCGGTGCTCAGCGTGGACGGGGGGTGGGCAGCGACGTGACAGATGGCCTAGATTCTGTCACGTGGCTTCCGATACAGCGCTCCTCGTCCTGCGGGTCGTCCTCGGCCTGACCATGGCCGCCCACGGCTACAACAAGTTCTTCGGCGGTGGCCGGATACCGGGGACCGCCGGGTGGTTCGACAGCATCGGCATGAAGCCGGGCCTGTTCCACGCCCGGGTGGCGGCCGGCACCGAGATCGCCGCGGGCGTCGGGCTGGCGCTCGGCCTGCTGACCCCGATCCCGGCGGCCGGGTTCGTCGCCCTGATGCTGGTCGCCGCGTGGACGGTGCACCGGCACAACGGCTTCTTCATCGTCAAGGAGGGCTGGGAGTACAACCTGATCCTCGCGGTCACCGCGGTGGCCATCGCCGGGACGGGGCCGGGCCGCTACAGCCTGGATCACCTGCTGTTCCCGGATGTGACCTGGCTATCGGGATGGAGCGGGTTGGCCATCGCGGTCGGGCTGGGCCTGGCCGGCGGTATCGGGCAGCTGGCCATCTTCTTCCGCCCGCCGGCCAAGACGTCCTGACGATTCGAGTCGTTGAGCGGGCGCCCGGATGGTTGACTACCCGCATCAACGACAGCCGTGGGGGAGACGATGCTGGGGGTGTGCTGCAGGACGGCCGGCATCGTCGGACTTACAGGACTCGCCGTATTGGGGTGCACTCGGGACGCCGATGAGGCGGGCGGAGGGCAGACCCCGACGATCACGCTGCGCCCGGCCGATCCCGCCTTCGCCGCGGGCCGACCGGTCGCGCTGACCGTCGAGATCAGAAACACCTGGAACCAGCGTTGCCTGCTGACCTCCGCTCCAATGGGCGCGCTGACCGTGTTGGGATTGACGCGTGACGGGACGCCGCTGGCGCCGCAACTGACCACGGCCACCTTCTTGAACGGATTCCAGAACGCCGTCAAGGACTCGCTCGTCGAGGTGGCGCCAGGGGCGTCGGTGCGCTTCGAATACTCGGGCCCAGACGGCACGCTGGATTCGTTCGCCGCGGATGCGACCGGCGGCGCCGAGGTCAGCCGGTGGCCGGTCGCGGCGCGCGGCCGTTACGAACTGACGGTCGGCTATCTGCGTCCGCCGCTGCCGGGGGTGCCGGCGGATCCGTGTCAGGCCAGCGGGACGACGGCCACCGCGACTTTCACGGTCGGGCAGCCGTGAAGGCGGTCCGGACCGCGCTGGTGCTTGCCCTTGCCTGTGCCGGAGTGACCGCCGGTCCGGCAGTGGCCAAACTTGCTGTCCCACCAGAATTGTCGGGTGAGTTCGCCCAGTGTGCGACCAAGATCGCGGCCACCGGTAACCGCGTCATATCGGATATCCAGAGCGCAAAGTACGACAATAAGATTCTGCTCGGCTCGAGCGGTGCTTACGCCCCTGCGATGGCAGACGTCATCCTGGGTCTGGGTACCGAGGCGGTCCTGTTGTGGAACCCGGCTGAAACCGGCCTGCTTGAACCAAATGTGCCGGCCGAAAGGTGCGCGTCCCTGGTCCACGAGGCAAATCACGTTCGGGAGTACAACCGCGGCACGACCGATACTTCCGACTGCATCTACAGCGACGCCAGCGGCGTACAAATTAACACTGGTCTCCCGGTCACCGAGGTCTACGCGACCTACGCTGAGAACCGCTATCGAAAGGCTGTGGGCCTGACAGAGCGAAAGTCATACCTCGGCAAGAAGATCCCGCCGGGGGAAGCGGCATGCGAAAAGAAGAAGGAGGAGCCCAAGGGCGGCATCTTCAGTTGCTCGGTCGGGCCGGTCGGCGCGAATTGTGCGGGCAGCAACGGTGATCCGCACCTGCTGACCTTTGACGGCGTGCACTATGACCTGATGGCCGCCGGAGAGTTCGACGTGGTCGACGGCCCGGTGCGCGTGCAGGCGCGCCAGACCGCCTTTCCTGGATCGCGTGATGTCACGCTGAACACCGCCGTGGCAGCCGATGTCGCTGGTGACCGCGTGGGGGTTTATCAGGAGGACGGCGCCGTCGTGGTCCGGATCGGCTCGCAGCCTGTCGAACTCGCTGTCGGCGGAGTCGGGTTGCCCGGTGGCGGCACCGTCGGATCCGGTGACGACGGCGCGGTGCGCATCGGCTGGCCCGACGAGTCGACGTTGGAGGTCCGGCCGATCGGGGTGTGGGGTCTGAGCTTCACCCTGCGGCTGGCCGAGCAACATCGCGGCAAGGTCGCCGGTCTGCTGGGCAACTACAACGGCGATGATCGCGACGACCTCGTGATCCGCGACGGAAAGCCACTCGCCGGAAACGATTTCGGTGACCTGTACCCCCGCTACGCCGACAGCTGGCGGATCACCGATCAGGAGTCGCTGTTTCACTACCGGCCGGGGCAGAGCACCGCAACCTTCACCGATCGCAGTCTGCCGGACAACCCGGTCGACGCGGCCAGCCTGCCGCACCGCGAAACCGCCGAGCTGATCTGTCGGCGCGCCGGGGTCACCGATCCCGTGCTTCTGCAGGGCTGTGTGCTCGACGTCGCCCTGACCGGCCAGTCGGTTTTCGCCACCGATGCCGCACGCGCACAACGGCATACCGCTACCGGTGATACCACCCTCGACGGTGCGGTGGACCGCACGGCGGTCACGGCGACTGCCGGGCAGCGCCTTTTCGTCGACGCGGTGCGCAGTGCCCTGCCCGACCAGTGTGCGGTGCTGCAGTTGCTCGACGCCGATGGGACGCGGCTGGCCACGGGATGCCTGTCCGGTGGCACCGGTTATATCGACGGCACCGTCCTGCCGACCTCGGCGGTCTATACGGTGGCCGTCGACCCCGCCGGTCCCGATACCGGTCAGACCGTCCTGCAGATGCACCTGAGCACCGACGAGATTCAGCGCATCACCGCCGACGGCGCCACCGTCACCGCGACGATCGGTACGCCCGGCGCCGTGAGCAGCAGCAGCTTCGACGGTCGGGCTGGGGAGAAGGTGTTCGTCGACGTGCCGACGTCGTCGGTGCCGGATCAGTGTGGTGCGCTGCAGCTACTCGGCCCCAATGACGCCCGCCTCGACACCGGGTGTCTCATCGGCGGTCGCGGGTACATCGACGGCCTGGTCCTGCCCACCGACGGCCGGTACCGGATCATCGTCGACCCTGCCGGTCGCGATCTCGGCACCGCTGAGGTGAGGCTGCTGGCCGTCGCCGATCAGGCGCTGCAGACCAGGGTGGGCGCCGGCGCAGTGACCGCCACCATCGACGGTCCAGGCGCGGTCAGCCGGATCACCTTCGACGGCTCTGTCGGGCAGTGGATCTCAATCGATGCGTCGGGTTCCACGCTGCCGGGCCAGTGCGGACTGTTGGAGCTCCGCGATCCCGCCGGCGGCGTGGTGGAACGCGGCTGCGTACTGGGCGGCAGCGGCGGCATCGACACGCTGGCCCTGCCGGGCGATGGCCGCTACACCCTGGTCGTGGATCCGGCCGAGGCCGCTGTCGGGGAATTGAGGGTGGTGATCCGCGGCTAGCTAAACACTTCCCGCGATACTAGAACACGTTCTAATCTGACCGGCATGGGATTCCTGAAGCAGAACACCCCGGTGATCGATTTCGAGGAGTGGAGCAAGGGCAGCCGCGCCGAGCGGATCGTCCCGATGGCACGACACTGGGCCGAGGTCGGCTTCGGCACGCCGGTCGCCCTGCACCTGTTCTACGTCCTCAAGATCCTCGCCTACATCCTGGTGGCCTGGGTGCTGGTGCTGTCGACGACCGACATCCTCGGCGGATTCACCGACGTCACCTCCTGGTACGCCGAGCCGATCCTGTACCAGAAGGTCGTCTTCTACACGATGCTGTTCGAGGTCGTCGGCTTCGGCTGTGGCTTCGGGCCACTGAACAACCGCTTCTTCCCGCCGATGGGATCCATCCTGTACTGGTTGCGGCCCGGCACCATCCGGCTGCCGCCGTGGCCCAACCGCATCCCGCTGACCAAGGGGGACGGCCGCGGTCCCGTCGACGTCCTGCTCTACGGCGCACTGCTGGTCATGCTCGTCGTCGCCCTGTTGTCCCAGGGCACCGGGCCCATCCCGGAACTGGGCACCGACGTCGGCGTGCTGCCGGTCTGGCAGACCGCCACGATCCTGGGACTGCTGGCGCTGGCCGGGCTGCGCGACAAGGTGATCTTCCTGGCCGCCCGCGGCGAGGTGTACGGGTCGCTGGCCTTCTGCTTCCTGTTCAGCGGCGCCGACATCATCATCGCGGCCAAGCTGGTCTGCCTGGTCATCTGGCTGGGCGCGGCGACGTCGAAGCTGAACAAGCACTTCCCGTTCGTCATCTCGACGATGATGAGCAACAACCCCATCTTCCGGTCGCCGGCGATCAAACGGAAGTTCTTCGAGCACTTCCCCGACGACCTGCGGCCCGGATGGCGCTCGCGGTTCATCGGGCATTTCTCCACCGCCGTCGAGGGCCTGGTCCCGCTGGTGCTGTTCTTCAGCCACGGCGGGGTGGCCGGCGCAGTGGCCGCGGTCATCATGCTCATCTTCCATTTCGGCATCCTGAGCTCCATCCCGATGGGGGTGCCGCTGGAGTGGAACGTCTTCATGATGTTCAGCGTGCTGACCCTGTTCGTCGGGCAGGCACCGATCGGGCTGGGTGACCTGAACAGCCCATGGCCCGTCCTGCTGTTCGCCGTCGTCGCCGGCACCGTGGTGCTGGGAAACCTGTTCCCGCGCAAGGTGTCCTTCCTGCCCGGTATGCGGTACTACGCCGGTAACTGGGACACCTCGCTGTGGTGCATCAAGCCGTCGGCCGACGCCAAGATCGCCGCGGGCATCGTCGCGATCGCCAGCATGCCCGCGGCCCAGTTGGAGAAGTTCTACGGCAGCAAGGAAGCCGCGCAGATCCCGATGTACATGGGATATGCGTTCCGGTCGTTCAACACCCACGGCCGTGCGCTGTTCACCCTCGCCCACCGCGCGATGGCCGGGCAGAACGAGGACGACTACACGCTGACCGACGGTGAGCGGATCGTGTCGACCGCCATCGGCTGGAATTTCGGGGACGGGCACATGAGCAACGAGCAGTTGGTCGCGGCGTTGCAGTCGCGGTGTCACTTCGAGCCCGGCGAGGTGCGCATCGTCATGCTCGACGCCCAACCGATTCACCGGCAGACCCAGCAGTACCGCCTCGTCGACGCCGCGACCGGGGAGTTCGAGCGCGGGTACGTCAAGGTTGCCGATATGGTGACCCGCCAGCCGTGGGATGACACGGTGCCGGTGTACGACGTCGTCACCTCGCCGACTCTGCGTCCAGGGCGTGAAAGTGCGAGTGGCTAGCGCCCTGAGTGCAGAGTCAGCGGCCGGCCCATCACGTCGGGGGTGATCCGCAAGCTCCTCACCCCATCACGTCGGGGGTGATCCGCAAGCTCCTCACCCCATCACGTCGCGGACCTTGACGGTCTCGATGCCCTTCAGCAGCAGCTCGCGTGCGGTGTCCAGATGCTTGCGCCAGTGCGCTTCGGCGGCCTCACCGTCACCGGAGCGCATCAGCGTCATCAGCCGCTTGTAGGAGCGCATCAGCAGGTCGTAGTCCGACTTGGACAGCGGCCGGTTCTCCTTCATCGCGAGCGCGGTGTGGCGCACCGTGATCTCGTGCAGCATGCCGGCCATGATGGTCAGCGTCGCGTTGCCGGACAGCTCCACCACACGCTGATGAAAATCGCCCGAGGTCTCCGCCATCCGGCCCGTCTCGCGGCCGGAGGGGACGTATTCGGCGAGCATCGTGTCCAGTTCGTCGAATGCGGCGGTGTTGCCGGATTCGGTGAGCAACCGCACGGCCATCGGCTCGATGCCCGCCCGCGCGGTCATCACATCGGCGATGGTCGCGCCGGAGAGTTCCAGCAGCAGACCGGCCGGGCGCGCGACGATCTCGGGGCCGGGCACCCGCACCCGGGCGCCGGTGCGCGAGCCGCGGCGCACCTCGACCAGCCGTTCGGATTCCAGGACCCGCACCGCTTCTCGCAGCGTGGGCCGGCTGACGCCGAAGTGGGCCATCAGCTCTGCCTCGTTGGGCAAGAAGTCGCCCTCCTTGAGCTGACCGTCGACCACCATCCGGCGCAACGTCCCGGCGACCAGTTCGGCCGTCTTCGGCGAGCGGATGGGCGCCCCGGCCACCGACGGCACGGCATTCGGGCCGATCATCGGAGAGAGCGGGGTACTGCCGGCCACGGTGCGGCTCCTCTGGACTAACGTGCGAACAGGTATTCAACTCAGTAAACCATGTTGTCGGACACCTGATGTTCATCTGCGTGGCAAGACCTGCGTACCTGGGCGGTACGCGGGTCTCGCGGACGCTCTACCAACCAGTAGGTTGACCTAGTAAACCTTCTGTTCTAGGTTCGATTTTAAGTTCGTCCAGATACGAGCGCGCCTACCACCTTCGAAGGAGAAGTTCATGGCTGAAGCGGTCATCGTCGAAGCAGTTCGCTCACCAGTCGGCAAGCGCAACGGCGCCCTGTCCGGTGTGCACCCCGCCGAGCTGTCGGCCCAGGTGCTCAACGGGCTGGTGCAGCGCGCCGGCATCGATCCGGGTCTGGTCGACGATGTCATCTGGGGCACCGTCATGCAGGCCGGTGAGCAGGCACTCGACATCGCCCGCACCGCCGTGCTGACCGCCGGCTGGCCCGAGACCGTCCCCGGTGTGACCGTCGACCGCCAGTGCGGTTCCAGCCAGCAGTCGCTGCACTTCGCCGTCGCCGGTGTGGTGGCCGGGCACTACGACGTCGTCGTCGCCGGTGGCGTCGAATCGATGTCGCGTACCCCGATGGGCTCCTCGCTGGCCAACGGCGGGCACCCGTACCCGGAGGCCTTCCTGGGCCGCTACGACCACAAGATCCCCAACCAGGGCATCGGCGCCGAGATGATCGCCGAGCAGTGGGGTCTCTCGCGCACCGAGCTCGACGAGTTCTCCCTGCGTTCACACGAGAAGGCCGCCGCCGCACAGGATTCCGGTGCGTTCAAGGACCAGATCGTCGGTATCAAGGACCAGGATGGCAACGTCGTCCTGGAGGACGGTGGCATCCGCCGCGGCGGCACCGTGGAATCCATGGCCGGCATCAAGCCCGCCTTCCGGGAGGACGGTGTGATCCACGCCGGTAACTCCAGCCAGATCTCCGACGGCTCGGCCGCGCTGCTGATCACCTCGGCCGAGAAGGCCAAGGACCTGGGCCTCACGCCGATCGCCAAGGTGCACACCGCGGTGCTCGCCGGTGCCGACCCGGTCATCATGCTGACCGCGCCGATTCCGGCCACCCAGAAGGCGCTGGCCAAGTCCGGCCTGAGCGTCGACCAGATCGGTGTGTTCGAGGTCAACGAAGCCTTCGCCCCGGTGCCGATGGCGTGGCTGAAGGACATCGGCGCCGACGAGAGCAAGCTCAACCCCAACGGTGGCGCCATCGCGCTGGGTCACCCGCTTGGCGGCTCGGGCGCGCGCATCCTGACCACGCTGCTCTACCACATGCGGGACAACAACATTCAGTACGGCCTGCAGACCATGTGTGAAGGCGGCGGCCAGGCCAACGCGACCATCCTGGAACTGCTGTGAGCGACGAAGCGGCGCCCGGAGCGCTCACCGAGAAGCGTGGCAACGTCCTGATCATCACGATCAACCGGCCCGAGGCGCGCAACGCCGTCAACGCGTCGGTGTCCATCGGCGTCGGCGACGCGCTGCAGGCGGCGCAGGACGATCCAGAGGTGCGGGCGATCGTGCTGACCGGTTCCGGGGACAAGTCCTTCTGTGCCGGCGCCGATCTGAAGGCCATCTCGCGCGGGGAGAACCTGTTCCACCCCGAGCATCCGGAATGGGGATTCGCCGGCTACGTGCGGCATTTCGTGGACAAGCCGACCATCGCCGCGGTCAACGGCACCGCGCTCGGCGGCGGTACCGAACTGGCCCTGGCCAGCGACCTCGTGGTCGCCGAGGAGCGCGCGAAATTCGGTCTGCCCGAAGTGAAGCGCGGCCTGATCGCCGGTGCCGGCGGGGTGTTCCGCATCGTCCAGCAGCTGCCGCAGAAGCTGGCCCTGGAACTGGTGTACACCGGTGAGCCGCTGTCCTCGGCGGATGCGCTCAAGTGGGGCCTGATCAACAAGGTCGTGCCGGACGGCACCGTCGTCGACGCGGCGCTGGAACTGGCCGAACGCATTGCGGTCAACGCCCCGTTGGCCGTCCGGGCGAGCAAGCGGGTGTCCTACGGTGCCATCGACGGCGTCGTCGCCGCCGACGAACCGTTCTGGAAGCAGACATTCGGCGAGTTCGCCACCCTTCTCAAGACCGAAGACGCACAAGAGGGACCGTTGGCTTTCGCGCAGAAGCGTGAGCCGGTCTGGAAAGCGAAGTAGCAGTGAAGAGACTGGTTTTCGAAACCGAGCACGAGCAGCTGCGGGATACCGCGCGGCAGTTCCTGGAGAAGGAGTGCCTGCCGAACGTCGAGAAGTGGGAGGCCAACCGCCTCGTCGACCGCGAAGCCTATGTGGCGGCGGGCAATTACGGCCTGATCGGGTTCAACATGCCCGAGGAGTACGGCGGCGGCGGCGTCGACGATTTCCGCTTCAACGCCGTGATCGTGGAGGAGTTCTCGAAGTTCGGCCTGGCCTGCCCGGGTGTGAGCCTGCAGAACGACATCGTCGGCCCGTACTTCAAGAATCTGGCCACCAAGGAACAGCTCGAGCGCTGGATGCCGGGCTTCGCCAGCGGTGAACTGATCGGCGCCATCGCGATGAGCGAGCCGGGCGCCGGCAGTGACCTGGCCGGTATCCGCACCACCGCCGTGCGCGACGGGGACGACTGGATCATCAACGGCGCCAAGACCTTCATCTCGGCCGGTATCAACTCCGACCTGGTGGTCGTGGTGGCCCGCACCGACCCGGAGGCCGGCCACAAGGGCTTCTCGCTGCTGGTCGTCGAGCGTGACACCCCCGGTTTCACCCGGGGTCGCAAGCTGGACAAGATGGGGCAGCACGCCGCCGACACCGCCGAGCTGAACTTCGAGGACGTCCGCGTCCCGAACGCCAACCTGCTCGGCACCGAAGGCAAGGGCTTCTACCACCTGATGGAGAACCTGCCCTCGGAGCGGCTGTCGATCGCCATCGCCGGCGTCGCCGGGGCCCGCGCCACGTTCAACGACACCCTGCAGTACGTCAAGGACCGCAAGGCATTCGGGCAGCCGATCGGCAGCTTCCAGAACAGCCGCTTCGTGATGGCCGAGCTGGACACCGAGCTCGACATCGCCGAGCAGTACGTCGACCGCTGCCTGCGCGCCGTCGTCGACGGGGAGCTCACCGCCGTGGAGGCCTCCAAGGCCAAGTGGTGGTGCACCGAACTCGGCAAGAAGGTCATCGATCAGTGCCTGCAGCTGCACGGCGGCTACGGCTACATGAACGAGTACCGCGTCGCCAAGGACTACGTCGATGTGCGCATCCAGACGATCTACGGTGGCACCACCGAGATCATGAAGGAGATCATCGGCCGGGATCTGGGTCTCTAGGTCTGCGGCACAACGAGAACGGCGCCCAGCTCGGGGGAGTGGGCGCCGTTTCTCGTGGAAAAACCTAGCCGGTGGCGGTCTCGGTGACCGTCACGGTCACCGGGGTCTCGGCCGCGCCCGGAGCGGCCGGGGTGGTCTCGGCGGCCGACGTGCTGGTCTCAGTGGTCGACGTGGTCGTCTCGGTGGCCGACGTGCCGGTCGGGGTCACGCCGGACGGGGCGGTGGCCGGGTCCAGCACGGTGTCGATGATGTACACGCGCATGTGGTCGGCGCCGATGCCGCCGCAGGTGACCTTGGCCTGATCGTTGACGGTCAGGTTGTTCTCATCGCCCTTGACGACGACGGGCTTGCCCTGCTGGGTGTAGATGATGCCCTCGATGTCCTTGGGGCCCAGGATGCCGAGCGCCATGTGGTAGTACACCGCGGCGGTCCCGGCGACCGGATCGGTCTTGAGCGTCTCGAGCTGCTCGGGGGTGAGCTTGGCGAAGGCCTCGTTGCTGGGCGCGAACACGATGTAGGGGCCGTTGTCGAGCACCGAAGCCACATTCACGGCCGGGTTGAGCTGTCCGGAGACCAGCTGGCTGAAGGTGGAGATCTCCGGAATGCTCGCCAGCGCGGCCGAGGACTGCGCCTTGGACAGCACGGCCAGCGATCCGGCGCCGGACGGCACGGACTTGACGGCGTCGCACGCCGGTCCCTTCGGTTCCGGGATCACCATGTTCGGGGTGGTCGGCTCCTCGGCCTGCGCGGTGACTGCGGTCCCCGCGAAGACGATGGCCGCCGATGCGGCCGCGACGCCGAAGAGTTTGCCGGTGCGAGCAAGCACGTGATTTTCCTCCACTCAAGACAGGGTGTCTGATGCCCTGGATGTCGGCGCGCAGCAGCGGGAACGGAAGTGTTCTCCGGCGTTGCTCACCGTCAGCTAACTGATGTTGACGAGCCACGGCGTCCCCGCAGCGCCGGGGCAATGGTATGCGGCGCCGCCGGTCAGGCCAAATGCGCGGCGGTCACCGGGCGGGACGGCGCACGCCGGCGCACAGCAGCGTGGCAATGAAGCACAGCCCGGCAGCCAGGTAAAAGGCGAGGTCATACTCGCCGTGCAGATCACGGATCCAGCCGGCCCCGGCCGCCGCCACGGCTGCGCCCAGTTGATGGGCGGCGAACACCCAGCCGAAGACGATCGGGGCGCGGGTGCCGAAGAAGTCCCGGCACAGCACAATCGTCGGCGGCACGGTGGCCACCCAGTCCAGTCCGTAGAAGATGACGAACACCCAGGTGCTCGGCTCGGCATGCGGCGACAGCAGCGCGGGCAACAGCACCAGCGACAGTCCGCGACCGGCGTAATAGACGCACAGCAGGATCCGCGGGTCGACACGGTCGGTGAGCCATCCGGAGAAGATGGTTCCGACGACGTCGAGCACGCCGATGGTGGCCAGCAGCCCGGCGGCCAGCGTCGTCGGCATCCCGTGGTCATGCGCGGCCGGGATGAAGTGTGTGCCGATCAGCCCGTTGGTGGTCATCCCACAGATCGCGAAGCTGCCGGCCAGCAGCCAGAACGCCCGCGAACGCAAGCCGATCCGCAGACCTTCGAAGGCCGCGCCGAAGGAGCCGGTGGGCACCGTGGCGGGGGCGTCGCTCGTCGCGCCGTAGGCGGTCAGGCCGATGTCCTGCGGGCTGTTGCGCATGAACACCGCCACCAGCGGGACCACCGCCAGCGCCGCGGCGGCCACGATCAGCGACGCCCACCGCCAGCCGTGCGTCGTGGTCACCTGGGCCACGACCGGCAGGAAGATCAGCTGCCCGGTGGCGCTGGCCGCGGTCAACACCCCGGTGACCAGTCCGCGCCGCGCCTCGAACCACCGGGTGGCGACGGTCGCCACGAAACCCATCGAGATGGCACCCGTTCCGATACCGACCAGCACGCCCCACAGCAACACCAGCTGCCAGCCGGCGGTCATCACGATGCTCAGCGCCGATCCCGCCGCGATCAGGGCCAGCGCGCCCGAGAGCACCGGACGGACGCCGAGCCGGTCCATCAGCGCGGCCGCGAACGGGGCGGTGACACCGAACAGGGTCATGTTGACCGACATGGCCAGCCCGACGGTGCCGTGGCTCCAGCCGAACTCCTCGTGCAGCGGCACCATGAACACCCCGGGCACCGACCGGAACGCCGCGGCGCCCAGGAGCGCGACGAAGCTGACGCCGGCCACGACCCAGGCCCAGTGCACCCGACCGGGCGCCCGCAGAACTGTCATGCGTCGACTCTCGCGGTCGGCGGGCCGGCAGACCAGTGGCATAAATGACAGCACTCATCAAAAACATGCCAAACTGAAAGGCATGCACCGTGTCGCCGTGTTGCTGCTGCCACCGGTGGTGGGCTTCGACGCCACCATCGCCCCCACCCTGTTCGGTGGTGCCACCGACGCCGCGGGCGGTCCGCTCTATGAGGTGGTCACCTGCGCCGTCGGGCCGGGCCCGGTGCCCTCCACCAACGGGTTCGCCCTGCTTCCCGGTGCCGGGTCGGAGGCGTTGGCGGACGCCGATACCGTCGTCATCCCCGGCACCCGCTACGCGCCGGCCCGTCGTGACGGCACCCTGGAACCCGCGGTGCGCGCGGCGTTGGACACCATCCGGCCGGGCGCCAGACTGGTGTCGATCTGCACCGGCGCGTTCGTCCTCGCCGCCGCCGGCGCGCTGGACGGCCGGCCGGCCACCACGCACTGGCGCCACGCCGACGCGCTGCGGGCGCTGTACCCGGCGGTGCGAATAGACGAGAACGTGTTGTTCGTCGACGACGGGGATGTGCTGACCTCGGCCGGGCTGGCCGCCGGGATCGACCTGTGCCTGCACATCATTCGGTCCGATCATGGAGTCCAGGTGGCCAACGACGTGGCCCGCTACTGCGTGGTGCCGCCGTGGCGCGAGGGCGGTCAGGCGCAGTTCATCGACCGGCAGGTGCCGGTGTCCGATCACGCCTCCACCGCAGCCACCCGGCAGTGGGCCCTCGATCATCTGGACGAGGAGCTGACCGTGCAGCGGCTGGCGCGGCACGCGCACATGAGCCCCCGTACCTTCAATCGTCGCTTCCGCGCGGAAACCGGTGAGGCACCGGCGAGTTGGCTCCGCAGCCGCCGGCTGGACCATGCCCGGGAACTGCTCGAATCCCAGGATCTGCCCATCGACGAGGTGGCCCGCCGGGCGGGGCTGGGCACCGGGGGCAACCTGCGCCACCATCTGCGCCGCGGAGTCGGGATGTCGCCGTCGAGTTACCGCAAGGTGTACCAGGGGACGTAGGTGACGCGTTTACCATGACGGCCATGCCAGAACCGCTGATCATCCCCATCCAGGGCCGCGCCCCGCAGTTGCACGCCGAATCCTGGGTGGCGCCCAATGCCAGCGTGATCGGACAGGTCACCCTGGCCGCCAAGGCCAGCGTCTGGTACGGCGCCACGTTGCGTGCCGAATTCGAGCCGATCGAGATCGGTTTCGGCTCCAACCTGCAGGACGGGGTCACCGCACACGTCGACCCGGGTTTCCCGCTGCGGGTCGGCTCCGGTGTCAGCGTCGGCCACAATGCGGTACTGCACGGCTGCACCATCGAGGACGACTGCCTGATCGGGATGGGGGCGATCGTGCTGAACGGCGCCGTGATCGGTGCGGGTTCGCTGGTCGGTGCCGGCGCGGTGGTGCCGCAGGGAATGGTGGTACCACCGGGATCGCTGGTGGCCGGGGTGCCCGGCAAGGTGCGCCGTGACCTGAGCGCCGAGGAGAAGGCCGGTAACCAGCTGAACGCGCAGGTCTACCAGGGTCTGATCGAACTGCATCGCTAGCGGAGCTTAAGTTCGACGCGGCCTGGGTACGTTGGGGCGTATGCGGATCTTGATGACCGGTGCGACCGGTTACATCGGTTCCCGGCTGGTCGGTGAACTGCTCGACGCGGGCCACCAGGTGGTGGTGACCAGCCGGAAGCCGGAGCGCCTACGCGCGTACGGCTGGTTCGACGACGTCTCCGTCGTCGAGCTGGATGCGCGCGAGAAGAATTCGGCCACAAAGGCTTTCGCCGACGCCGGGCAGATCGACACGGTCTATTACCTGGTACACGGCATCGGCGATCCCGGATTCCGGGAGATCGACAACCGGGCTGCCGCCAACGTGGCAGAGGCCGCCAAGGACGCCGGTGTCGGACGGATCGTCTACCTGGGCGGGTTCGTCCCGGGTGATGGGGAACTGTCCGATCACCTGGCCGGCCGCGCGGAGGTGGCCGAGGCGCTGACCGTGCCCGGCGGCCCGGAACTCGTCTGGCTGGGTGCGGCGCTCATCTTCGGGGCCGGGTCCACCTCCTTCGAGATCCTGCGCTATGTCGGTGACCGCTTCCCCGTGCTACCCATCCCGAGCTGGATGCACAATCCGATCGACCCGATCTCCATCCGCGATGTTCTGCACTACCTGGTGGCCGCCGCCGATCCGAAGCGGGTGCCGGCCGGCTCCTATGACATCTACGGACCCGAGACCACCACCTACCGTGATCTGCTCGGCAGCTATGCCCGGTTGGCCGGAAAGGTGCGCGTCGAGGTTCCCGTCGGACCGGTGCCGACGGTGCTTGCCTCCAAGGTCTCCGCGCTGGCGCTTCCGGTGCCCGGCAGTCTGACCGCGGATCTGACTGCCTCCCTTGACTATCCGATGGTGGCCAGCGACACCGGTCTGCGCGACCGGGTGCCGGACCCCGACGGCGGTCTGCTCGGCATCGACGAATCCATCCGCCGCTCATTGACGAAGCACCGGCGCCGCCCGGTCAATGATCTGGCCGACCCGCACCACCTGGCCGACACCGACCCGGACTGGGCCGGCGGCGACTTCGCCCGCATCCGGGATCTGACTCCGTCGATCGCCCGGCCGGCGCTGGGCATGCTGGCACCGCTGCCGGGCCCGGCGCGGGCCACCGTGCGGACCGGACTGGACGTGTTGGCCGATATCGCGGCCAAGGTGGACCCGAGGTGATGCCGCCGTGACCCACCCGACGAATTGGACCGGTGAACTTCGGCGGATCGCCGGACGCAAGGCGCCGCCGTCGGACGAATCGGCCGCAGTGGTCGGCCGACGGAAGTTCGTGGTCGGTGCGGTGCTGCTGGTCGGTGCCGCGCTGCTCGGCTATTCACTGAGCAGGCCCCCCGGCGACGACACTTTCATCTGGCTCACCCTGGCGCTGGCCGGGGTGTGGGCCATCGGCGCGTACCTGTCCGGACCGCTGCACATGGGCCGGGTCGACTTCCGCGGGCGGATGCGCCGTCCCGTCATCACCGGAACGGCGATCGGGCTGGGCCTGAGCGCGGTGTTCGTGGTCGGCGGCTTGGTCGCGCGCGAGATCCCCGGCGTCAACGACTACATCCGGCAGGTGCTGGAGTATTCGAAGTCCGGGCCGCTCTACCTGATCGTATTCATCACGGTGATCAACGGACTGGCCGAGGAGATGTTCTTCCGCGGGTCGTTGTACACCGCGCTGCTGCGGCACCGGCCGGTATTGACCTCCACCGTGCTGTACGTGATCGCCACCGCAGCCACCACCGGCAACCCGATGCTCGGCGTCGCGGCGATCATCCTGGGCACCGTCTGCGCGGTTCTGCGTCGCGCGACGGGCGGGGTGCTCGCACCGATGCTGGTGCACTTCTTCTGGGGTCTGGTGATGGTGCTCGCGCTACCGCCGATGTTCGGGGTCTGACACTGCGATTTCGGTGAGGATACGTGCGCTCACCGCACGTATCCTCACCGAAACCGCCTACTGGTCGAGTGGGTGCGCGATCTCGTCGCGGTCCATCCGCGCGAGCAGGTAGGCCGCCGCGCCGAGTAGGACGGGGCCCAATCCGGCGGCCAGATAGATGGTCTCGATGGAGATCACCTTCGACAACGGCCCCACCACCGCCATCGATATCGGCATGAAGACCAGGGATACGAAAAAGTCCAGGCTCGACACCCGGCCGAGCATCTCCGGCGGTACCCGACGTTGCAACAGCGTGCCCCAGATGACCATCGCGGCACCGCTGGTCATACCGACGACGAACGACGCGACGGCCATGACCAGAAACGACGTGGTGTAGCCGATCGCGATGAGCGGCAGATTGCCCACCGTCCAGCACACCATCATCACCGTCAGATAACGCCGCGGCAGCCGCAGCGAGGACACGGCCAGCGCGCCGACCGCGCTGCCGAGGCCGAACGCGGCCAGCACGAACCCGAAGATACGTTCGCCATGGTCGAAGCGGGCGTTGGTGATGAACGGCAGCAGGACTTCGATCGGGCCCATGATGAGCATGACGAATCCGCTGGCGAACAGCAGGGTGGCCAGCAGCCAAGGGGTGCGGACCATGAACAGGAACCCGTCTCGCAGATCCGCCAGCACGTGCGTCTTCTCGTGGGATTCGGCGACCGGAGATGCCACCGGCCGGGTGGCGATCAGCAGCGCCAGCCCGACACCGTAAAGCGCCGCACACAGCACGGCACCGACGGTGGGGAAGGTCGCTCCGATCAGCAGACCGGCCACTGCGGGACCGACGGCCTGCTGCAGTGTCGGGCGCATGACACCCTCGATCCCGTTGGCCGCCAACAGTTGTTCCGGCGGAAGCAGACGGGGAAGGATGGCGCTGTAGGCGGGAAAGAAGAACGCCGCGGCGATACCGAGGGCCGCCGACGCGACGGCCATATGCCACAGTCGCAGCGCGTCGAGCACGCCGAGCACCGCAACCGCGGTCACCGCGACGGTGTTGACCGACTCGACCAGCAGAATGATGCGGCGCTGCGGGAACCGGTCGGCGGCGATACCGCCGACCAACACGAAGGCGACCAAGCCGGCGGCCAGGCAGGTGGCGACCAGCGACAGCGCCGCCGGATCGTTGCTGAGGGCGATGACCTGCAGGGCCATCACCACCGTCCACATGCCCGTGGCGAAGATCGAGCACGCGACCGCGGCGATCAGCAGGCGGTAGTCACGCACCTTGAAGGGTGCGAGAACGCGCCAGCCACCACCCTCCAGTTGCGTACTCACACAATGATGGTCGCTGACCGGTGGCGGTCAGTCCACTGAATTTAGGTGTCGCTGAAGGCGGGCCGCCGGCCGTCCTGGAAAGCCTTGGTGCCCTCGGCGAAATCCTGGGACGTCAGCAGGATCAGCTGCCCCTCGCGTTCCCGTCCGATCGCCGCTTCGAGTTCGGTCAGCGTCGCGTCGTTGATGGCCTGCTTGGTCTTGCGCAGCGCGACGGCCGGGCCGCCGGCCAGCGTGGCGAGCACCGTGTCCACCGCGGCGTCGAGGTCCTCGGGCTTGTGCACCGAGGTCACCAGCCCCCAGTCGTAGGCCTCGGCGGCGGTGATCCGTTCGGCCAGTAGCGCCATCCGCTGGGCCCGGATCCGGCCGACGGCGGCGGCGCCCAGTGCCGAGGCGCCGCCGTCGGGCATCAGTCCGATCTTGGTGAACGCCAGCATGAAAAACGCCTTCTCCGAGGCGAGTACGACATCGGCGGCGATGGCCAGTGACACCCCGACGCCGGCGGCCGGGCCCTGCACCACCGAGACCACGGGCTTGGGCAGGGCGACGATGGCGCGCACGGCGCGGTTGGCGGCGTCGAGCACGACCTCGGGGCCGTTGACCGATTTGGCGGAGACATCCTCGGCGCTGATGCCCGCGCCGGAGCTGAAACCGCGGCCCGCGCCGGACAACTTCACGACGCGGACCGCGGGATCTGTGGCGGCCTGCTCGAGGGCCTCGGCGATACCGGTCAGCATGGCCTCCGACAGCGAGTTCAGCGTGTCGGGGCGGTTCAGTGTCACCGACAGCACGCCGTCTGCGAGCTCCACGGTCAACTGATCGATGCTGCGATACGTCATGGGTACGCCCTCAGGTCTGGCGGGGTGGGTTGCCCGCGGCCGGTCGACTTGGTTATACAAGTAAGCTATGTCGGCGGTCAACTACTCAGTACTCAACGACGAAGGACGGTAGGCATGGCGGGACCACTGCAGGGATTGCGCGTCGTCGAACTGGCCGGTATCGGCCCCGGCCCGCACGCGGCGATGATTCTGGGCGATCTGGGGGCCGACGTCGTGCGCGTCGACCGCCCGACGGCCACCAACGGGGCCATCAAGGACGCGATGCTGCGCAACCGGCGCTCGGTCACCGCCGATCTGAAATCCGAGGAGGGACGCCAGTTCGTGCTCGACCTGGTCGCCAAGGCCGACGTCCTGATCGAAGGCTTCCGGCCCGGTGTCACCGAACGCCTCGGGCTGGGCCCGCAGGACTGCGCCGCGGTCAACGAGAAGTTGGTCTACGCCCGGATGACCGGGTGGGGTCAGGACGGGCCGCGTGCCCTGCAGGCCGGCCACGACATCAACTACATCTCGCTCAACGGTGTGCTGCACGCGATCGGCCGCAAGGGGGAGCGGCCGGTGCCGCCGCTGAACCTGGCCGGAGATTTCGGGGGCGGCTCGATGTTCCTGCTGCTCGGCATCCTGTCGGCACTGTGGGAGCGTCAGACCTCGGGTAAGGGGCAGGTCGTCGACGCCGCCATGATCGACGGATCCTCGGTGCTGATCCAGATGATGTGGGCGTTTCGTGCCCAGGGTGTCTGGTCGGACGAGCGCGGCACCAACATGCTCGATACCGGCGCCCCGTACTACGACACCTATGAGACCGCCGACGGCAAGTACTTCGCGATCGGCGCGATCGAACCGCAGTTCTACGCCGAGCTCCTCTCCAAGCTGGGTCTGGATCCGGCGAACCTGCCCGGGCAGAACGACATCGGCCGCTGGGAGGAGCTGCGCACCGTCTTCACCGACGTGTTCAAGACCAAGACCCGTGACGAGTGGACGGCCGTGTTCGCCGGTTCGGATGCCTGTGCGACACCGGTATTGGCGTTCGGCGAGGTGCTCGACGAAGACCACATCACCGCCCGCGGCACGTTCTACGAGACCCAGCACGGCCTGCAGCCGATGCCGGCCCCGCGGTTCTCGCGCAGCGAGCCCGCCGTGCCGACGCCGCCGCCCCTGGTGGGCGCCGACAACGACGCCATCCTCAAGGACTGGGCCTAATCCCTCCAGACCCCAACAACAACTAAGGAGCACCACCTGTGGAAATCAAGGATTCGGTCGCGGTAGTCACCGGCGGGGCCTCGGGCCTCGGCCTGGCCACCACCAAGCGGCTGCTCGACGCCGGCGCCTCCGTCGTCGTGATCGACCTCAAGGGTGAAGAGGTCGTCGCCGAGCTGGGCGAGCGGGCCACGTTCGTCGCCGCCAACGTCACCGACGAGGACGCCGTCAGCAAGGCCCTCGATGTCGCCGAGTCGCTGGGCCCGGTGCGCATCAACGTCAACTGCGCGGGCATCGGCAATGCCATCAAGACCCTCGGCAAGGAGGGCCCGTTCCCGCTGGACGGTTTCCGTAAGGTCGTCGAGGTCAATCTGATCGGCACCTTCAACGTGCTGCGACTGGCCGCCGAGCGGATCGCCAAGCAGGAACCGCTCGAGGACGGTAAGGGCTCGGCCGAGCGCGGCGTCATCATCAACACCGCTTCGGTCGCGGCTTTCGAAGGCCAGATCGGTCAGGCCGCCTACTCCGCGTCCAAGGGTGGCGTGGTCGGTATGACCATCCCGATCGCGCGGGATCTGTCGCGCACTCTGATCCGGGTCAACACCATCGCGCCGGGCCTGTTCAAGACCCCGCTGCTGGGCTCGCTGCCCGAGGAAGCGCAGAAGTCACTCGGCGCGCAGGTGCCGCACCCGTCGCGTCTGGGCGACCCGGACGAATACGGCGCGCTGGCCGTGCATATCGTGGAGAACCCGATGCTCAACGGTGAGACGATCCGCCTCGACGGCGCGATCCGTATGGCTCCCAGGTAAAGGAACTGTTATGGCACTGGTTACCAAGTTCACCGAGGCCTTCGGTGTGGAGCACCCGATCGCGCAGGGTGGTATGCAGTGGGTCGGCCGCGCCGAACTCGTTGCCGCCGTTGCCAATGCGGGTGGCTTGGGTTTCATCACCGCGCTGACCCAGCCGACGCCGGCGGATCTGGCCAACGAGATCGCCCGCACCCGGGATCTGACCGACAAGCCGTTCGGGGTCAACCTGACGATCCTGCCGTCGATCAACCCGCCGCCGTATGACGAATACCGCCAGGTGATCGTCGATTCCGGCATCAAGATCGTGGAGACCGCGGGTTCCAACCCCGGCCCGCACCTGCCGATGTTCCACGACAACGGCATCAAGGTGCTGCACAAGTGCACCTCGGTGCGCCACGCGGTCAAGGCGCAGACCCTCGGCGTGGACGGCATCAGCATCGACGGTTTCGAGTGCGCGGGCCATCCCGGTGAGGACGATGTGCCGGGCCTGGTGCTGATCCCGGCCGCAGCCAAGGAGATCGAGATCCCGATGATCGCCTCGGGTGGTTTCGGTGATGCGCGTGGTCTGGTGGCGGCGCTGGCGCTGGGCGCCGATGGCATCAACATGGGCACCCGCTTCATGTGCACCGTGGAGTCGTGCATCCACGACAACGTCAAGCAGGCGATCGTCGACGGCAACGAGCGCGGCACCGAGCTGATCTTCCGCAGCCTGCACAACACCGCGCGGGTTGCCTCCAACAAGGTCTCCCGTGAGGTCGTGCAGATCCTCAAAGATGGCGGCCAGTTCGAGGACGTCAAGGATCTGGTGGCCGGTGTGCGGGGCCGCAAGGTGTTCGACGACGGCGATATCGATGCCGGCATCTGGACCGTCGGCACCGTGATGGGTCTGATCGACGACATCCCGACCTGCGACGAGCTGATCAGCCGCATCGTCGACGAGGCCGAGGACATCATCACGGCGCGGTTGGGGGACATGATCAAGCTGGACGAGCCCGAGCAGGTCACGGCCTAGCGTTCAGCCGCCGACGAACGAGACCGCCCGGCCGAGCCCCATAGCGGGTTCGACCGGGCGGTCTTGTCTTTTCACCTGGTCCAGAGACACGACACCGCCCGGACTGCCCCGTGGAGGGCTGATCGGGCGGTGCGGTGTATCGGAAAACCTGGAGAGCCTGACGCCTCCGGATGGGCCACGTCAGGGCCTCGCTGTCACACAGCTGTCGTCAGACAGCTTCAGCGAGATCTGGGAACTGCTCGGAGGTGTCACCCTCGACCAGGACGTCCCCGTGGTAGAGGGCGTCGAAATCAACCTTGATGACATCGGCACTGGTGTCGTCGATCCACATGACACTGAGCGTATGGCCGCTCATTAAGGGTTCCTTGAGGCGCGGCTCGCAATTTCGTGGCAATTCTTACCGGCGGGTAGGTTGCCGCTGCTGGCAGGTTTCAAACATCCATTTTCCGTGTTCAGGAAATAGGCGCTGAACTGCGAATTCGAGGTGTTCTGAAGGCCGATGGACCGGATTCCGAAGTTTGCCGGGACCGCCGGTTCGATTGCCTGTCTCAGCAAATTCTTACTCACGAGTAGGTCGGAGCGTGTGTGAGGCTGTGACGCAGGTTACATGTGTGACTGATGGGACTTGTGTGGCCAAAGATCGGTCGCCGGTGAGCGTCCGCGCCGGATGGGCGGCGGAGCGCCGCCGACGGTGCATCCAGACCGAGGATTCGGCTCCACCAGCGATCTATGTGCACGGTCGAGACGGCCGATGCCGGCCGGTGAACGTCGCGGCCGCTCACGCCGTATGTCGGGGACGGACGGGTCTTGCCGACCTGACTTATCGGTGTTAACTTAACGCCGATACGACACCTGGAGGGGATCCCGATGCTGAACCGAGTCGCCCAGCTCTCGATGGCCGCACCCCGGCGGGTACTGGCCCTGGCAAGTCTGGTGCTGGCGGCCGCCGCCATCTTCGGCGTGCCCGTCGCCACGACGCTCTCGGCCGGCGGTTTCCAGGACCCGACGTCGGAATCCTCGGCGGCGACCGCACTGCTTACCGAGAAGTTCGACCAGGGCGATATGCAGCTGCTCTTCACGCTCAGTTCGCCCGACGGCGCCATGGGTCCGGCCGCCACCGCCGCCGCCACCGAGATCGCCGACCGGCTGAACCGGTCACCACACGTCGCCCAGGTCACCTCGGCATGGACGGCGCCCCCGGGGGCGGCGACCGAACTGCTCAGCAAGGACCGCAGCGCCGGACTGATCATCGCCGGCATCACCGGCGGCGAGAACGATGCGCAGAAGTATGCCGCGGAACTCTCCGACGAACTCGCCCACGACCGGCCCGGGGTGACGGTGCGGTCCGGCGGCACCGCGATGGTCTACGCCCAGATCAACGCGCAGACCGAGCGCGACCTGCTGCGTATGGAGGCCATCGCGATCCCGCTGAGCTTCCTGGTGCTGGTGTGGGTCTTCGGCGGCCTGGTGGCCGCCGCGCTGCCCATGCTGGTCGGGGTTTTCGCCATCGTCGGCTCGATGTCGGTGCTGCGGCTCATCACCTTCGCCACCGATGTGTCGATCTTCGCGCTGAACCTGTCCATCGCGATGGGGTTGGCGCTGGCCATCGACTACACCCTGCTGATCATCAGCCGGTACCGCGACGAGCTCGCCGACGGCGTGCCCCGGGACCGCGCGTTGACCCGCACCATGGCCACCGCCGGGCGCACCGTGGTGTTCTCGGCGACGACCGTCGCGCTGTCCATGGCCGCGATGCTGCTGTTCCCGATGTACTTCCTGAAATCCTTCGCCTACGCCGGGGTGGCCACCGTCGCGTTCGCCGCCGTCGCGGCCATCATCGTGACGCCGGCGGCCATCTGGCTGCTCGGCGAGCGACTGGACGCCCTCAACGTGTTCCGCCGTCACCGCGCGCCCAAGCCCGTCGCGCAACAGTTCTGGTACCGCTGGACACACGCCGTGATGCGCCGCGCGCTGCCGCTCGGACTGGCCGTGGTGCTCCTGCTGCTGGTGCTCGGCGCCCCGTTCCTCGGTGTCAGATGGGGGTTCCCGGACGACCGGGTGCTGCCGGCCTCGGCATCGGCTCATCAGGTCGGCGATCAACTGCGCGAGGACTTCGTCGACAACTCGGCCACCGCGGTCACCGCCGTCATCCCCGACGCCGACGGGCTGACCCCCGCCGAGATCGAGCGCTATGCCGCCGATCTGTCCCGGGTGCCGGATGTGTCTGCGGTCTCCGGCCCCACCGGCGCCTTCGTCGACGGCCGCAGGACCGGGCCACCGGTGGCGGCCACCGGCAGCGCCGAGGGCAGCGCCTTCCTCACCGTCGCCAGCACGGCGCCGCTGTTCTCCGATGCCTCCGAGCGGCAACTCGACGCCCTGCACGCCGTCGCCGGGCCGGGCGACCGCCCGGTGCAGCTGGCGGGTATCGCGCAGATCAACCGCGACAGCGTCACCGCGATCACCGACCGACTGCCCTGGGTGCTGGGCCTGATCGCGGTGATCACCTTCGGCCTGCTGTTCCTGATGACCGGCAGTGTCGTGCTTCCGCTCAAAGCGATTGTGCTGAACATCCTTTCGCTCACGGCGGCGTTCGGAGCGCTGGTCTGGATCTTCCAGGACGGTCATCTCTCGGCGCTGGGGACGACACCCACCGGCACCCTGGTCGCCAACATGCCGGTGCTGTTGTTCTGCATCGCCTTCGGGTTGTCGATGGACTACGAGGTGTTCCTGCTGGCCCGGATCCGGGAGAACTGGCTCGCGCTGCGCGGGCAGGGCCCGGCCCGGCACCAGAACGACGAGGCCGTCGCGCTCGGCCTGGCCCGCACGGGGCGCGTCATCACCGCGGCTGCGCTGGTCATGTCGATCTCGTTCGCCGCACTGATCGCCGCCGAGGTGTCCTTCATGCGGATGTTCGGTGTCGGACTCACCCTGGCGGTGCTGGTGGACGCGACCCTGGTGCGAATGGTCCTGGTGCCGGCCTTCATGCATGTGCTGGGCGGCTGGAACTGGTGGGCGCCCCGGCCGCTGGCCCGCCTGCACGAGCGGATCGGCATCAGTGAAACCGGCGAGCCCGAGCCTCTACGGACGGTCCCGGCGTCGGTGGCGGACACTGGTTAGCGTGTCCGCCCCCCGACTGAGACGACGCCGCGCCGCCCGCGGGTCCGGTGATCAGCTGCGCGAGGAGATCCTGGACGCCACCACCGAACTGCTGCTGGAGACCGGGCATGCCAAGGCGGTGTCCATCCGTGCCGTCGCCCAGCGCGTCGGGGTGACCTCGCCGTCGATCTACCTGCACTTCGCCGACAAGGACGCCCTGCTCGACGCCGTCTGCGCGCGGTACTTCGAGAAGCTCGACGAGGAGATGCAGCGCGTCGCGGCGGGCAAGACCTCCACCATCGAGGTGCTGCGCGCCCAGGGGCTGGCCTACGTGCGGTTCGCCTGCCGGACCCCCGAGCTGTACCGGATCGCGACCATGGCCGAGGGCAGCCCGGGCAGCGATGTCGATGTCACGCTGGCCAGCTCGGCATTCGTACACATGCGCACCTCGGTGGAGGCGCTGATGGCCGAAGGGGTGTACCCGCAGGGGGATTCGACGACCGCGGCGCTGGAGTTGTGGACGGCGGTACACGGTGTCGCCGCGCTGCTGATCGCCAAGCCGTACCTGCCGTGGGGTGATGTCGAGGAGTTCGCCGACCGGGTGCTCAGCGCGGTCTGTTGCGGGCGCATCGTCTATGGCATCGTGGGCGCCGACGCCACTCCCGAAGAAACCATCGCGAAGCTGGAGACGCTGAGGTCATGACCGATCTGGTCGACAATCCGTTCTTCGCCCGGCTCTGGACGGTGCTCAGTGGGCACGAGCCCGAATCGTTGCGGCGGTTGCGCGCCGAGAACCTGGCCGGCCTGACCGGTCGGGTGCTGGAGGTCGGCGCGGGCACCGGTACCAACTTCGCGCACTATCCGGGCGGCGTCACCGAGGTCGTCGCCCTGGAACCGGAGCGCCGGCTGGCCGAAGTGGCTCGCGCGGCCGCGGCGACGGCGCCGGTACCGGTGGTGGTCAGCACCGCCGCCATCGAGGAGTTCGACGCCGGTGCCGAGTTCGACGCGGTGGTGTGCTCGCTGGTGCTCTGCTCGGTGGATCAACCGGACGGCGTGCTGCGGCAACTACATTCATCACTGAAGCCGGGCGGCGAACTGCGCTACCTGGAACACGTGGCCGGCACCGGTGGCCGGGCCGCGCTGCAGCGGGTCGCCGATGCCACGCTCTGGCCACGGCTGCTCGGCAACTGCCACACCCACCGCCACACCGAGACCGCGATTGCCGGCGCCGGCTTCACCGTCGCCGAATCCCGGCGCGAACAGACCTTCCCGGCGTGGGTGCCGGCCCCGGTCTCGGAGATCGCGATCGGACGGGCCGTGCGCTCCTAGCGGGCGGTGCCGGTCACCGGCGGCACCGCATGCCGGGACGTGACACCCGAGAGCTCAGATGAGTTCGGGCAACCGCTGGAGCAGGGTGGGCAACGCCGTCGCCGACGTCTCCCGCACCACCGCGGTGCACGCCGCCGACAGCGGGGTGGGCTGCGGATTGACCTCGATGACCGGTATCCCGTTGGCGACCGCGGCCTCGGGCAGCCCGGCGGCCGGGTAGACCACCGAGGATGTGCCCACCACGATCACCACATCGGCCTTGGCGACCGCCTCCACCGAGCTGTCCCAGGCGTCGTCGGGCAGGCCCTCGCCGAACCACACCACGTTCGGACGGATCAGCCCGCCGCACGAACAGCGCGGCGGTTCGACGACCTCGACCGGTTCGGGCATCGCGGGCAGCTCGCCGACGAACGGTGAACCGCAACGGTCGCAACGGAATTCGAAGAGGCTGCCGTGCAGGTGGTGCACCCGGGTGCTGCCCGCCCGCTCGTGCAGGTTGTCCACGTTCTGGGTGACGACGTGGACCTCGGCGTAGTCCTCCCAGGCCGCCACCGCCAGGTGCCCGGCATTCGGGTCGACGGCACCCATCATGTAGTGCCGCCACAGATACCAGGCCCAGACCCGTTCGGGATGGCGCTGCCAGCCGTCGCTGCTGGAGATCTCGTAGGGATCGACGTGCGCCCACAAACCGGTCTCGACGTCGCGAAACGTCGGCACTCCGCTCTCGGCGGACATGCCCGCTCCACTCAGCAACGTCACTCGCACCTCACCAAACTAGCGCGTGTGCGGAATACTGAACCGGTGGGAGGTCTGCGGGACTGGGTGCACCTGGAGGCTGACGCTGCCGCGCCGTTGTTCGACCAGCTGCGCACCCAGATCATCGCCGGTGTACGCGACGGCAGGCTGGCCGCAGGTACGCGGTTGCCGACGGTGCGTGATCTGGCCGGCCAGCTCGGCCTGGCCGTCAACACCGTGGCCCGCGCCTACCGTGAGCTGGAATCGGCCGGGGTGCTCGAAACCCGGGGACGCTTCGGTACTTTCGTCGCCGCCGTCGATCCGGCCGACAATGCCATGGCCGCAGCCGCGCATGCCTTCGCCGAGGTGGCACGTGCGCAGGGCCTGGGCAAGGACGAGGCGCTGCGTTATCTGGACGTGGCCTTCGACTGACCGGTCCAGCGCAGCACGTCGAGGGCGACGGCCACATCGATGCTGCTGTCGGCCAGCGGTGCGGGCAGCAGTTCCTCGGCCCGGGCCAGTCGGCGCAGCAACGTGTTGCGGTGGCTGAACAACAGCCCGGCCGCACGCGCCGCATTGCACTGCGCGGCGATGAAAACCCGGACCGCATCCTGCAATTCGGTGGACGCCCCGGCGAAATCGCCGAGCACCCGGTCCACGTACTCGGCCGCGCGGTCCGGATCGGCGGTGATCAGCGCGACCAGCTCGACATCGGTGAACCGGGCAACCTGCTGGCGGGAACGCAGCCGCGCCACCATCTGCTGAGTGGTGATCGCCTCGAAGTGGCTGCGCCGGAAACCGTCGACACCGTCTCCGGTGGTACCCAGCGCCACCCGCACCGCGCCCACCGCGTCGGGAAGCGCGCCGGCGTCGACCGGCCCCGGCACCCACACCCACCGGGTCGCGCTGCTGGGCAGCACGCTCAGCGGCCGCCCGCCGGCCGCCCGCCCGATTGCCTCGGCGGCGCGGTCCAGCCCGGTCAGATCACCATCGGGACCGTCCAACCAGAGCACCGCGGCGGTGTGGCTGCCGGTCAGCGCGTAGCCGAGCCTGCTCTCGGCGCGGGCGCGGGGGATGGGCGCCCCGTCCAGCAGCAACGCGACGGTCTCCCGGCGCTCGGCGTGGGTGCCGTGAGTGAGGTCATCGCGCTCCATCTCGATCAGCGCCGCGATACCGGCCAGCGTGGCGTCGACGAATGCACTGATCGACCGGGAACAGGTCTGCAGCAGCTCGCGGAGCTCGGCCGCGTCGGAGGTGAGCTCGAAGGCGATGTCCATCAGTCGCCGCCAGGCCACCCCCTCGCCGACCCGGTAGGCCTCCAGCGGTGACCCGCTGACCCCGCGGCGCACCAGTTCACGGGCGATGCTCACCGGCTCGGGGCCGGTGTTCGGCGGCACCGGGGCGCCGGGGTCGCGGATGTTGGCGGTCGCCCAGAAGAACAGGTTGGCCCGGTTGCTGCGGCTCACCGCGGCGGCCAGCTCCGGGTCCGCGGCGATCGCGGGGCTGGCCTCCAGCACGGCGGCGTCCAGTTCGTCGAGCCATTCGGGGCGGGCGTTGACGACGATCTGGGCGCATTGCCGGATGAGGTCCCGGACCCGCGGTGACGGTGTCACACTCATGGCCGCAGCCTAAAGGTCAGGTGCACATCGCACCGACATTCGACGGATCTGGGTTGATCTGCCCTATCGCTGGGGCGGCCCGGCTCGTCACCATCGATGCATGGAATCTGTGGACGTGTTGATCATCGGCGCGGGTATCTCCGGCATCGGCGCCGCCTACTACCTGCAGCGCGAGCACCCCGGCCGCGACTACGCCATCCTGGAGGCCCGCGAGGCCACCGGCGGCACCTGGGATCTGTTCCGCTATCCCGGGATTCGATCCGACTCCGATCTGCACACGTTCGGCTACGAGTTCAAACCCTGGCGCGACGAGCACGCCATCGCCACCGCCGACAAGATCCTGTCCTACCTGCGGGAGACGGTCGAGGAGAACGGTATCGGGCAGCGGATCCGGTTCCGGCACAAGGTGCTCGGCGCCGACTGGGACAGTGCGCGGGCATGCTGGACCGTCGACGTCGAACACGATGGTGAGCTGATCCAGATCGGCGCGCGCTGGCTGTTCTGCGCCGGCGGCTACTACCGCTACGACCAGGGATTCACCCCCGAGTTCACCGGTCGCGACCGGTTCGGTGGGCAGATCATCCACCCGCAGCACTGGCCAGCAGAGCTGGATTACACCGGCAAGAAGGTGGTGGTCATCGGCAGCGGCGCGACGGCGGTGACGCTCGTCCCGTCCATGGCCGCGACCGCCGCGCACGTTACGATGCTGCAGCGGTCGCCGACCTACGTCATGCCGGTGCCGTCGCGGGACTCCTTCGCCAACACCGCCCGCCGCTGGCTCGGCGATGACCGCGGCTACGCGCTGGCCCGGCGCAAGAACATCGTCAAGGGGCGCGCGGTGTACACGTTCTGCCAGAGGTACCCGACGCTGGCGCGGCGCCTGATCCGCCGGATCAACGCGAGCAAGTTGCCGGCCGGATATCCGGTCGACGAGCACTTCAACCCGGCCTACAACCCCTGGGACCAGCGGCTGTGCGCGGTGCCCGACGGTGATCTGTTCGCCGCCATCAGCAGTGGCAGTGCCGCGGTGGTCACCGACCGGATCGACACCTTCACCGAGACCGGGATCCGACTGGAGTCCGGACGCGAGTTGGATGCCGACATCATCGTCACCGCCACCGGACTGAACATCCAACTCTTCGGCGGGATGACGCTCACGGTGGACGGCGCACCGGTCGACCTGGCCCAGACCGTGGCCTACAAGGGCATCATGCTCTCCGGGGTGCCCAACTTCGCCTTCTCGTTCGGCTACACCAACTCGTCGTGGACGCTGAAGGTCGGGCTGCTGTGCGAGCACTTCTGCCGGCTGCTGGCGCACATGGACGACCACGGCTACGACCAGGTGCGGCCCGAGCCGGCCGACCCCGGCATGCCGACCCGTCCGCTGCTGGACTTCGGCGCCGGCTACGTGCAGCGCGTGATCGACCAGCTGCCCCGCCAGGGCGTCGACGGACCGTGGTTGATGACGATGAACTACACCATCGACGCCGAGGTGCTGCGCAACGGCCCGGTCACCGACGCATGCCTGCGGTTCAGCCGAACTCCAACCTGGTCAGCACCGGACGCACCGGATCCAGCAGCGGAAGCCGGTGTGCAGCCCACAGCAGCGCGTTGAGTACGGTGCCGCGCCCGGTCGGCATCGGCACATCGTGCACGGCACGCACGCCGGGCACCGTGTCGGCCAGCGCGGCGGCCTCGGAAACCGTCAGGCTGAACGGCATCGGTGGCACCGTGTAGCGCAGCGACGGGCGCAGCAGGCCTTTGCGGGCGATGGCGGCGAACCAGTAGGGCGGCAGGTCGAACATCAGCGCTGCGCCGGGAAAACGCTTGGCGCACTCGGTGATCAGGCCCAGTGCCTCGGTGGGCTGCAGGTACATCAGCAGTCCCTCGGCGGTGATGAACACGCCGTTGGAGCTGTCGACGGCGTCCATCCAGCTGTAGTCCAGCGCGGACTGGGCGCTGACCGAGACCCGCTCCGAGGGTGGCAGCAGTTTGTCGCGCAGCGCCACGATGGGTGGGAGATCGACCGTGTGCCAGCGGAACTCGTGGCCCACCGCGCCGGCGTCGAGGCGGTAGAAGCTGGTCTGCAGACCCTCGGCCAGCGCGACGACGGTGGCCTTCGGGTGATCGCGCAGGTACCGCTTGGTCTCCCTGTCGAACGCCAACGACCGCAACGCCATGTCCTGGCGGCCGACGGAACCGAACTTCGCGAAGTCGAAATCGATGGCCTCGACCAGCTCGACGGCAACCGGGTCGTCGATGATGCGGTCGGCGCGGGCGGCCTCGGTGGCACGCACCTTCAATGTCAGCAGTGCGGTCTCGGACACCCCGGTCAGGGTGCTGGCATCGGCTCTCGGGGTGCTCACCTCTCCGAGGGTACGGAAGCGCCGAACTCCAGCAGCGTGATGCTGGGCCGGTTGCGCCGCAGGGCGCCGACCGCATCGAACGCGGACAGGTTGGCCAGCCGCCACAGCCCGCGCCCGGTGGGGTAGTGCACATCACGCGCCGAGCGCACGCCGTGGATGGTGCCGGCCAGTGCCAGCGCCTCGTCGGCGGACAGCGCGAACGGCATGGCCGGGGTCAGGTAGCGGTCCGACAGTCGCAGGCCGGTCAGGGTCTTGCGGCTGAACCAGTGTGGGATCGAGTCGAACATGAACTGCCCGCCGGGAAAGCGGGCCGCGCAGTCGGCGATCAGGCCCAGCGCGTCCTCCGGTTCGAGGTACATCAGCAGTCCCTCGGCGGTGATGAAGGTTCCCTCGGTCGGGTCGATGCGGTCCATCCAACTGCGATCCAGTGCCGACTGGGCCAACTCGGTGATCCGGTCGTCACGCGGCAGCAACTGGCGGCGTAACTCCATCACCGGCTCCAGATCGATGGAATACCAGCTCAACTCGTCGGCTACCCCGCTCCGGGCCAACCGCCAGAAGCTGGTCTGCAAACCCTCGGCCAGCGCCACCACCGAAGCCCGGGGGTGCGCTCTGAGGTAGTCGGTGGCCGCGGTGTCGAAGGCGACGGCGCGCAACGCATGCGACTGGTTGGGTTTGCCGAACTTGCGATAGTCGTAGTCGATCGAGTCGAACAGGCTGACCGCCCAGGGGTCGCGGATCACCCCGTCGGAGCGCTTGGCCTCGGTGCCGCGGTTGTGCAGGGTCCACAACGTCGTCGCGGACACTCCTTCCAGACTGGTTCCATCGATCCGACTCATGTGGACGATCGTAGAGTCGTACGCTCGACGTATGGGCCGCCTCGTATTCGATGACAAGCTGCTCGCACTGATCAGCGGGAACTCGCTGGGTGTGCTGGCGACGATCAAGCGCGACGGTCGGCCGCAGCTGTCGAACGTGTCGTACTGGTTCGATGCGCGCAACACCGCATTGCAGGTGTCGGTCACCGAGCCGCGGGCCAAGACCCGGAATCTGCGCCGCGACCCCCGCGCGTCGGTGCATGTGTCCGCCGACGACGGCTGGTCCTACGCGGTCGCCGAGGGGGACGCGGTGCTGACCCCGCCCGCGGCCAACCCGCACGACGACACCGTCGAGGGCCTGATTGCGTTGTACCGCAACATCGCCGGGGAGCATCCGGACTGGGATGACTACCGCCGCGCGATGGTCGACGACCGCCGGGTGCTGCTGACCCTGCCGATCGCCCATCTGTACGGGATGCCGCCCGGTATCCGGTGACCGGGCTAGGCTGACCCCATGGCCGACGAGACTCCCGAGGACGACACCAAGCGCAAGTTCCGCGAGGCGCTGGAGCGGAAGAAGGCCCAGGCGAGCGGTGGCGCATCGCATACCGACGGCGGCCGCAAGCAGTCGAAGGCGCACGGCGCGGTGGAGAACCGCCGCGAGTTCCGCCGCAAGAGCGGCTAGCGGCGCGGCCGGGTCAGGCCGGAGTGGACGAGCTGTCCCGGGCGGCGCGGCGTTTCTGCACGACGATCGAGACCAGGCAGATGAGCGCCAGTACCCCGATGGCCGCGGCGAAGGTCTCACCCGCGGGGCGCAGTCCCCAGGCCTGTGCGGCCAGTCCGACGCCGACCACCGGTAGCGCGATGGCCACGTAGCCCACCACGAAGTAGGTCGAGCTGACCTCGCCGCGACGGCGGTCGGGGACCTGTTCGACGACGGCGGCCAGGCCGCGGCTGAAGCTGATGCCCTGTCCGATACCGGCCACGACCGCTGCGGCGACGATGCCCGGCAGCGATGAAAGCGACAGTGCGACAGCCAGGATCACCATGCCGGCGACGAGGATGGCGCAACCCAGCGCCACGGCCCGGGTGGCCGGGATGCGGCGCCCGACGAGTTGGGCCACAGCCGAGGACAGGAAGATCGAACCCGACACGGCCCCGCCCACGGCATGGTTGTCCACGCCGATGACCTCGGCCAGGAAGGCCGGCGCGACCGCCGCGAACAGCCCGGTCACGGCGAACCCGGCGAAGGCGGCGGTCGCCGCGGTGACGAAGACGGCGCGCACCTCGGCGGGTATCGCCAGGCGTTGCAGGCCGATCCGGCCGGTCCCACCCGAGGTCTCGGGCGCCAGCAGCACCGCGGGGACGGCCAGCGCCAGCAGCGCGATGTGCACCAGGAAGGACAGCAGCAGCGGATGCGGCGCGTACTGCACCAGCAGACCGGCCAGCACCGGGCCGCTGCCCAGACCGCCGATGTTGACCATCGTCGCCACGGTGGCCGCGCGGTCGCGCCGTTCGGCGGGCACCGACTCCACGACGGCGGCGGTCGCGGTGCCGGTGAACAGGCCGGCCGACAACCCGGACAGCAGCCGGCCCACCAGCAGCAGCGCGAGGTTGTCGGCGAACAGGAACACCACCGAACTGGCCAGGGCGAAGCCCAGCCCGGCCAGCAGCACCGGACGCCGACCCAGCACATCCGACCAGCTTCCCGCGACCAGTAGCGCGGCGAGCACCCCCAATGCGTAGACCGCGAACACCACGGTCGTGGTGAACACGGCGAAGTGCATCTGCTCGCCGTAGAGCGCATACATCGGCGTCGGCACGGTGGTGCCGAGCATCGTCACGGCGAAGGCATAGGCGAGGGCGACGAACGCGAACCGGCGGCGGGTGTTCACGAGTGTGAACAACGCCGCCGCCGGTCCGGTAGTTCCGGGTCGCTAGTGCGCGACCGCCTTCTCGGCGCCCACCCCGGTCAGCGAGCGCACCTCCATCTCGGCGTTGATGGCCGGGTCGCCGGTGTCCTTGGAGGTCAGCGTGCCGATGATGCCGAGCGCGAAGGCCAGCGGGATCGACACGATGCCCGGATTGGCCAGCGGGAACCAGGCGAAGTCCGCACCGGGGATCATCGACGTCTTGGCACCCGACACGGCGGGGGAGAACACGATCAGTATCAGCGTGGAGATCAGCCCGCCGTACATGCTCCACAGCGCGCCGCGGGTGTTGAACCGCTTCCAGTACAGCGAGTACACGATGGTCGGCAGGTTGGCTGCCGCGGCGATCGCGAAGGCCAGCGCCACCAGGAACGCGACGTTCTGTCCGTTGGCCAGGATGCCCAGGCCGATGGCCAGGATGCCCAGCACCACCGCGGTGATACGGGAGACCTTCACCTGCTCGTCCTCGGTCACCTTGTGGGACTTCAGCACCGAGGCGTAGATGTCGTGGGCGAACGAGGCCGACGCGGTGATGGTCAGACCGGCGACCACCGCGAGGATGGTGGCGAAGGCGACCGCGGAAATGATGCCGAGCAGCACCACGCCGCCGAGTTCCAGAGCCAGCAGCGGGGCCGCGGAGTTCACCCCGCCCGCGGCGCCGAGAATGCGGTCCGGCCCGACCAGGGCCGCCGCGCCGTAGCCGAGCACCAGGGTGAACAGGTAGAAGGCGCCGATGAGCGCGATGGCCCAGACCACGCTGCGCCGGGCTTCCTTGGCGGTGGGCACGGTGTAGAAGCGCATCAGCACGTGCGGCAGGCCCGCGGTGCCCAACACCAGCGCCAGCGCCAGCGAGATGAAGTTGATCTGGCTGGTCAGCGATCCGCCGTACTGCGCACCGGGCGCGAGCACGTCGCGGCTGGCCACCCCCTCGGTGGTGGCCCCGGAGATCGCGGTCTGCGCGGAGCCCAGGATCTCGGAGAAGTTCAGCCCGAACTTGGCCAGCACCATCACGGTCATGAACCCGGCGCCGGCGATCAGCAGTACGGCCTTGATGATCTGCACCCAGGTGGTGCCCTTCATGCCGCCGACCAGGACGTAGACGATCATCAACAGACCGACGACGGCGATCACGACGGCCTGTCCGCTCTTGCTGTTGATGTTCATCAGCAGCGCGACCAGGCCACCGGCGCCGGCCATCTGGGCCAGTAGATAGAACAGCGACACCGTCAGCGTCGAGGTGGCCGCGGCCACCCGGACCGGGCGCTGCTTGAGCCGGAAGCTCAGTACGTCGGCCATGGTGAATTTGCCGGTGTTGCGCAGCAATTCGGCCACCAGCAGCAGGGCCACCAGCCAGGCGACCAGGAAGCCGATCGAGTACAGGAAGCCGTCGTAGCCGTATACGGCGATGGCGCCGGCGATGCCCAGGAAGCTGGCCGCCGACAGGTAGTCGCCGGCGATGGCGACGCCGTTCTGCGGACCGGAGAAGCCGCGGCCGCCGGTGAAGAACTCGGCGGCGGTGGCGTTCTTCTTGCTGGCCCGGATCACCACGACCATCGTCACCACGACGAAGAGGCCGAAGATGGCCATGTTGGCGACGGGGTTGCCGACCGCCTCGGTTGCAGCCAGGTAGGTGTTCACAGCGCGGGTCCTTCCAGCTCTTCGCGGATCGCGGCGGCGCGCGGGTCGAGTTCGCGGTTGGCGAACCGGACGTAGAGGCCGGTGATGACGAAGGTCGTCAGGAACTGGCCGAGGCCGATGATCAGTCCGACGTTGACGTCGCCGAACACCTTGGTGGCCATGAAGTCGTGGGCGAACGCGCCCAGCAGCACGTACAGCCCGTACCAGACGAGGAAGAACGCCGTCATCGGGAAGACGAACCGGCGCAACCTGCTTCGCAGTTCCTGGAACTCGGGGCTCGCCTGCATGGCGATGAACTCTTGGCCGGTGGGGGCCGGCCTGCTTTCCGTGGTGGACACCGCGGGTGCTCCTGACTGGTCGATTGTGTTCCGGATCGTGGACAGAGCGTATTGAGACTCAGGTCACAATCGAAGTGTTACCCGAGGTCAACCCGCTGAAACGAGGGTCGCCTGCGGTGAACGGTCCGTCGGCGACGACAAGCGGTTGCCGGTGTCGCACCGGCCGAGCAGACGCGGGCACCCCTGTTTCGGTCACCTGTCAGGGGTGTGGCTGTCTGCTCACGCCGGCGTCAGTCCTCGGGCAACCGTTCCAGGCCCATACCGAGGCGTTCGGGCACGTGCATGCGGGCGAAGATCTGCGCGACGCCGGGGGTGGGCCGGGTGAACCGGCTGACCGCGATCATCGTCGCGAACGCCACCGGCACGCTGACCGCGGCGGGATATCCGACCATCACCGCCGGCCATCCGCCGAGCACGCTCTCGTCGACCCCGCCGGTGATGGCCACCAGCACGGCGCCGCCGCACACCATCCCGCCGACCACCAGTCCGCAGGCCGCGCCGGTGGCGGTCAGCCCGCGCCACCAGATGCCGAGCACCAGCAGCGGGCACAACGTGGAGGCGGCCACCGCGAAGGCCAGACCCACGGTGCGGGAGAGTTCGAGGTCGGAGACCAACAGCGACAATGGGATCGGGATCAGACCGCCGATCACCGCGGCCACCCGGAAGTCGCGCACCCGGCCGCGCAACACGTCGGTGGCCAGCGCGCCGGCGATGCTGACCAGCAGGCCCGAGGAGGTGGCCAGGAAGGCGGCGATGGCGCCGGCGGCGACCAGCGCGGCGAGCAGTTGGCCGAAGACTCCGCCGATCGCGGCGCCGGGTGCCAACAGCACTGCGGCATCGGCGGTTCCGGTGATCAGCAGCTGCGGCACGTAGAGCCGGGAGAAGACCCCGAGCAGGATGGGGAACAGGTAGAACAGCGACAGCAGGGCGATCACCGCGAGCGCGGTGCGCCGCGCCGCGCGTCCGTCGGGATTGGTGTAGAAGCGGACCAGCAGATGCGGCAGTCCCATGGTGCCCAGGAACGTCGCGATGATGATGGACAGCACCTGATACAACGGATGCCCGCCGCCGAGCCCGGTGCCCGAGGCTATCCACTCGCTGCCGGTGCCCGGGGTCCCGGCCACCACCGGCGTGGCCGCACCGGCGGCCAGTGTGAGGCTGGTGTCGGCGCCCAGCGTGTGCTCGCCCGGGGTGCCGAAACCGCTGTCGCGCACCGCGTTACCGTCCAGCACACCGGTGACGGTGATACCGGCCGGGTCGACGACGCGGACCACCACATCGGTCTCGATCTGCACCGTCGTCATGTGCTCGACGCTGGGCGGTAGCGGGCCGCCCAGATCGCCGCGGTCCTGCAGGAACAACCCCAGCAGCGCCAGGGCGGGAATGGCGACCGCGGTGAGCTTGAGCCAATACTGGAAGGCCTGCACGAAGGTGATCGACCGCATGCCGCCACCCACCACGTTGGTGATGACGATGGCACCGACCAGCACCGGCCCGGTCCAAACGGGCATGCCGAGAAGGGTTTTCAGCGCCAGTCCGGCGCCCTGGTATTGCGGGGCCAGGTAGAACAGGCAGACCATGACCACCACGAGCATGGCGACCTTACGCAACCGGGCCGAGCCGAGCCGGAATTCGGCGAAGTCGGGCACGGTGTAGGCGCCGGAGCGGCGTAGCGGGGCGGCGACGAACAGCAACAGTCCCAGATAGCCCGCGGTGAAGCCGACCGGATACCACAACGCGTCAGCGCCGTATTTGGCGATCAGACCGGCGACGCCGAGAAACGATGCCGCGGAGAGGTATTCACCGGATATGGCGGCGGCGTTCCAGCGCGGCCCGACGCTGCGTGAGGCGACCAGGAAGTCCGACGTGGTGCGCGACAGCCGCACACCCCAGCTGCCGATCAGCACCGTGGCGATGGCGGCGGCCAGCAGCGCGGCTGCGGTCAGCGGTGAACCGGTCACGGTTCGCTGTCGACGACGCGGACGAAATCGCGCTCGGCCTGCTCGGCCAGCCGGACGTACAGCCTGCCCACGGCGTACAGCAGCGGGAAGGCCAGCACCGCCAGCAGCAACCAGTTCAGCCGCATCCCGAGCACCGTCAGATCGGGCATCGTCGCGGTGAGCACCAGGATGCCGGCGACCGCGGTGACCACGACCAGCGTCAGCCGCAGCGCCAACCCGAGTTGGGCCCGCACCAGGCCGCGCACCAGGGTGTCGCCGACCTCGGTCTGCTCCTGCACCTCCACGCGGGTGCGCACCATCCGGGCACCGCGGCGGTGCGCAAGGATGACCCGCTGCCGCGGTGGCCGCTCATTCATCGGCGCCCGCCGGCTTCAGGTTGCGCATCGGGTCGCGGACCAGCCGGTCGCGCAGTTCGCGGGCCTGGCGACGGCTCACCGGTAGTTCGACGGCGGGGGAGGCGCCGTTGGCGCGCAACCGCACCAGCACCGCGCCGTCGGCGGTGCGCAGCCCGGTGACCAGTCGCAGCGACACCAGATAGGAGCGGTGGATGCGTTGGAAGCCGTGATCGCGCCAGCGGGTCTCCAACGTGCTCAACGGGATCCGCACCAGGTGTGCGCCGGTGGCCGAGTGCAGCCGGGCATAGTCGCCCTCGGCCTCCACCCAGCCGATGCTCTCCCGCGGCACCAGGTGGGTGATACCGCCCAATTCGGCGGGGATGACATCGGAATCGGTGGTATCGGGTTCCTCGGCGGGCGGCTCGCTGGTGCGGGCGCTCGCCACCCGGCGTACCGCTTCGTCGAGCCGGTTCTGCCGGATCGGCTTGAGCAGGTAGTCCAGCGCGCCGACATCGAAGGCCGCGACGGCCCGGTCCTCGTGGGCGGTCACGAACACCACGGCGGGCCGGTGCGCGAAGTTGGTGAGCACGCCGGCCAGTTCGATCCCGGACAGCCCCGGCATGTTGATGTCGAGGAACACCGCGTCGATGGTGTGCCGGTTGAGTTCGCGCAGCGCCGAGGTCGCGTCGCCGGCGGTGTGCACCGTGGCGATGTCGGGATGTTCGCCGAGCAGGTAGGCCAGTTCGTCGAGGGCGGGCGCCTCGTCGTCGACGGCGAGCACGGTCAGGCCGGCGCTCACGCGAACCCGCCTCCGTCGGCCCGCACGCCGGACCGGAATTTCGGTACCCGCATGATGACCTTGGTCCCCGCTCCGATAGCCGTTTCGACCACCAGACCGTAATCGTTGCCGAACGCTGCGCGCAGCCGATGGTCGACATTGGTCAGCCCGACGTGCGCGGACTGATCGTGTCCGGCGGCCGGGGTCCGCTCGGCCAGCGCGTCACCGTGCCCGGCCCGCAGGGTGTCGGGATCCATTCCGGCGCCGTCGTCTTCGACGGTGATGACGCAGTCCGAGCCGGCGTCGTCGGCGACGATCTCCACCGACCCGCCGCCCTGTCCGGCCAGGCCGTGGCGCACCGCGTTCTCCACCAACGGTTGCAGTGCCAGGAACGGCACCACCACGTTGAGCACCTCGGGGGCGACCTGCAGGCGCACCGTCAGGGCCGCACCGAAGCGGGCTCGCTCCAGTGTCAGGTAGCGATCGATGTTGCGCAGTTCCTCGGCCAGGGTGGTGTACTGCCCGGCGGCCCGGAACGAGTAGCGGGTGAAATCGGCGAACTCCAGGATCAATTCGCGCGCGCGGGCGGGATCGGTGCGCACGAACGAGGCGATGGTGTTGAGTGCGTTGTAGATGAAGTGCGGGCTGATCTGGGCGCGCAGGGCCAGCACCTCGGCCTTGGCGAGGCGGGCGCGCGAGGCGTCGAGTTCGGCGAGTTCGACCTGACTGGCGGCGTAGCGCGCGACCTCGCCGACGGCGCCGAGCATGCCGGGGCCCGGCGTGCCGGTGGTGACGACCACCAGTACGCCCAGGACGTCACCGGTCTCGGCCAGCAGCGGCTGCGCGACGACGGTGAAGGTGCGCACGCTGTCGAGCACCCGGCGTTCACCGGCGATGGAGGCCGCCGCGGCCGTCGTGCAGGTGGAGATGACCGCGGGCTGCCAGATGAACTTGTCGGCGGGATCGCGGGAGAGCAGCTGACCGTCACCGTCGAACAGGGCGACACCGTCGGTGCCGGTGAGGTCGCGCAGGAAGGGTGCGGCGGTGGCGGCGGATCCGGTGTCCAGGCCCTGGCGCAGGGCGCGCGCCGCCAGCGAGGCGGTGTGCAGGGCCGCGTGCACGGCACGCTCGGTCGGGGTGGCCACGACGCGGCGGGTGCGCACCACGAGGACGGCCGCCAGCACCGCCAAGAGCAGTGCCGCCGCCAGGGTGACCGCGAACTGACCGGACATGGTGCGGCCAACCCTATGCCGATGCGGCTACTGGACCGGGCAGGCGTACTTCCTGGCCACGTCGAACACGCGCTCCTGCGCGCCCGGCCCGATGGCGCCCTGCGCGGCCAGCTCCAGCCCGATGTAACCGGGCAGGCCCCCGACGCAGGCCTGGTGCATCGCGCGCCAGGCGGTGTCGGGATTGAGGTTGTAGCCGTTGCGCTGCAGGCCGGCCAGATACTCGTCGAACTCCGGGGTGCCCTGGTCGGGGATGGCGAGCGCGGCGCCGGCGAAGGCAATCGAGGCGGCGACGGCCGCGGTGGCCGTCAGCAGCGGTGTGATCACTCGTCTCATGGCCGTCTCCCTCTGCGTTGTGCGCTGGTCAGGGGATCACGGTCGCATACCGCACCGGCACCGTGTCGGGATTCGCGGTTCTAGACTGTGCGGGTGCCCACCCTGCAGCTGGTCCAAGATCCCGATGCTGACGCCCTGCTCGAGGCCAACCCGTTCGCGTTGCTGCTCGGGATGATGCTCGATCAGCAGATCCCGATGGAGGTCGCGTTCGCCGGACCGAAGAAGATCGCCGACCGCATCGGTTCGGTGGACGCACGGGTGATCGCGGAGTACGACCCCGACGAGTTCACCGCGCTGTGCTCGGAAACCCCGGCGATCCACCGGTTCCCGGGCTCGATGTCCAAGCGGGTGCAGGCGCTTGCCCAGGCGATCGTCGACGACTACGACGGTGATGTCAGCGCGTTGTGGACCGGGGGAGACCCGGACGGCAAAGAGGTGCTGCGCCGGTTGAAGCGGCTGCCCGGTTTCGGTGATCAGAAGGCGCGGATCTTCCTGGCGCTGTTGGGCAAGCAGTACGGGGTGACGCCGAAGGGCTGGCGGGCCGCCGCGGGTGACTACGGCAAGGCCGGCACGCACATGTCGGTAGCCGATGTCGTCGACCCCGGCTCGTTGCAAGAGGTTCGGGCGTACAAGAAGAAGATGAAGGCCGCCGCGAAGGCTGCGAAGCAGGCCTGAGCCGTCGACCCCGAAGGCTGCGAAGCAGGCCTGAGCCGTCGACCCCGAAGGCTGCGAAGCAGGCCTGAGCCGTCGACCCCGAAGGCTGCGAAATCTCCCAGCTGACTCTGCGCTGACGGCGCGAAAGTGCGAGTGGCGCGCGCACTCACCGCAGAGTCAATGCGTGTCGGGAACCGACGGTGCATACAGATCGAACTTTCGGCTGATTTCCCGGTCTGAGTGCACCGTCGCGAAGAGTTTCGTTGACTCTGCGCTCAGGGCGGGAAAGTGCGAGTGGCGCGCGCCCTCACCGCAGAGTGAACGCGGGCCCGTCGAAGCGCTCCTGCGTGACGAACTCGGCCACCGGTTTACGGGTCAACCTGCGGACCTGGGTGACCGGTTTGCCCAGCGGCAGCACCGCGGCGAGCGCGTACTCGTCGGGGATCGCGAGCAGTTCCTTGACGCGGGGTTCCTCGGCGACGGCCATCGTCGTCAGCACACCGCCGAAGCCCTCGTTGCGGGCGGCCAACAGGATGTTCCACACCAGCGGGTACACCGAGGCGCCCGCCACCACCCCGATGCGATCGAGGTCCTGGTCGAAGGCCGCGACCACGCCGAGGTCCACGCAGACCACCAGCAGCACCTCGGCGTCGAACAGGTGGGTGGCCCTCGGTACCTGCACCGCAGCGAGGTCCTCGTCGGATACGCCCATGGGATGCAGGGGGTTCCATGGGCTTTCGCCATTGCGCTTCTGGGCGATGTAGCGGCGCGCGCCGGTCACGCTCAGATCGGCCAGTGCCGCCTTGGTGGCGTCGTCGCGGACCACGATGATGTGCGTGCCCTGCCGGTTGCCGCCGCTGGGCGCGAACCGGGCGTTGTCCAGGATGCGGGTCAGCGTCGCATCGGACAGCGGTTCACCGGTGAACTGGCGGACCGCGCCGGTCGTGCGCATGACGTCATAGGTATCCATGCTCACCATCCTGGCGCGTATGCGATTGTGGACATATGGCCAAGACACATCTGAACTGCCCGTGCGGGGAAGCCATCCAGGGCACCGACGAGGACGACCTCGTCACCAAGGCGCAGGCACACCTCTCGGAAGCGCATCCCGGACGTGAGTACGACCGGGAGATGATCCTGTTCATGGCGTACTGACGCCGACGGTGCGCTCAGATCGCGATCCAGCCCGGACGGTCGATCTGAGCGCACGCTCGCGCTGACGCGCTCCCGGCGTCAGGGCACCACCGTCGAACCGATGGTGGGCATGAACTGGCACTGCTTCTCGGTGGTGGTGACCTGACCGAAGATGGTCGACATGATGCTGCCCGAGCCGGTGTCGGCGATCGCGGTCAGCGTGGTCGGTCCCTGGGGGTTGATATCGGCCTGCGGCTTGAGCGTCGCGGTGCCGGACTTGCCGGTCGTCAGGTTCACCCAAGTGACGTTGAGCGGCAACTTCTGCTCGGCGGCCGGGCCTGGCGTGCCCATCGCGGTGAAGATGTAGGCGGTCTGGCCGGGTCCCGGGCCGGGCGCGGGTATCTTGGCGGGCCCGGCGACCGAGATTGCGGCGGCCAGGACGTTACCGCCGTCCTTGAGGCAGCCGTTGCTGATCGACGGGTACATGAAGTCCTGCGTGGTGGGTGCATCCGGACCGAAGTCGGGCATCGCACCGGGCGCCGGGGCGGGCACCGGGCCGGGAGCGAGCGCGGTAGCGGCCAGCGGATCGGCCGGCGGCGGGACGGGTGCCGGCGGGAAGGCCTCGGGGGCGGGGACGACGGGTGCGTCGACCGCGGCCTGGGGCGCCGCCGGCAACGCATCGGGTGCCGGGGCGTCGACCGCGGCACCGGGTACCGGGCCGACCGAGTAGGCGGGGTTGACGCCCGCGGGCAGGTGGGCCTGGCCGCCCGCGCCGGCCGCAGGCGTGTGGGCCTGCGGCGCGGACACGAACTCGTTGACCGCGGTGGCCAGATTCTGCGAATCAGCCGGAGCCGCCGCGTTTCCTGCGAACGCGGCGGCGGCCGCCATGAGCATCGACGCTGCGTCGCCGGGATTGGCGGCAGCCTGCTGGATGGCGGGTCCGAGAGTCTCCATCGCCGGCAGCCCCGGCGCCTGCAGGCCGTTGATCGGCAGCGGCATGGGCGCGGCCGGGTCGGCGTGGGCAGGAATCACCGAGCCCCCGCCCAGCACCACCAGCGCGGCGGCCGTGGTGCTGGTCAGTGTGGTCCGGATCGATGGCATGACTCCCCCTGGTTGGGTGGTTGCGGACGGTGGGCGCAGGGTCAGGGCAGACCCGACAGCGGCACGAACATCGGCACGATCGACTGCGCGGCATCCGACGGGTTCGGCAGCGCGGGTGCGCCCGGCGTGGCCGCTGCGGCGGGCGCGGCGGCCGGCGTCGCGGCCCCGGCCGATGGCAGCAGACCCGCCAGCGGGGTGCCGGCCGGCATCAGCCCGGCCAGTCCGGGCACCAGGTTCTGGACACCGGCCATCGCGGCGGCGGGTGCGGCCGCCGCGGCGGGACCCGTGGCGGCCGGCAGCGCGGCGGCGGCCGGGGTGGCCAGCGGTGCGCCGGCCGGGGTGATCGGATCCACCGGCAGCGTGCTGGCCTGACCACCACCGGTCAGCACCGACGCGACACCCTGGATGATCTGCGGGGCGACGGTCTGGATGCTGGCCAGTTGCGGGGCGAACGGCACATTGGGCGCGCCGGGCAGGGCCGGCGGGTTGGGCGCCGGCGGCGCGGGCTCGGCCGCGGCGGCGGGGCTCAGTGTCAGAGCGGCCACGGCCGCGCCTGCACCGGCAATCATGCTGGTGGCAAAGAGTTTTCTGATAGATGACACGGTTCTCCCCGTTTCGTTGGCGGCACGTCTGAAACCGAAGGTAGCGAGTTACTGGTGTTACTCAAGTGACAGGAGTGTGGTTTATTCAACCGTTACGGAGGCGTGCGCCGACGGTGATCGGAACCGCGTTCCGGCGATCGGTGACTGGTCGGCGCGACGGTGCACGGCCTCGCCGATGACGGCGCCCACGCCCACCGGTGGGAGCGCGGCGCTGTCGTGCGGGTGCCGGTCGATAGAGTCGAGCCGGTAGACACCCACCGCGAGACCTCCCGCACGGCGCAGCTGTACCGCTGGGCGCCGCTGCTGCTGTTGATCAGTGTGGCCGCCCGGCTCGCCTGGACCTATCTGGTGCCCAACGGTGCCAACTTCGTCGACCTGCACGTCTATGTCGGCGGTGCGGACACCTTGGAGACCCCCGGCGCGCTGTATGACTACGTCTACGCCGAGCAGACCCCGGACTTCCCGCTGCCGTTCACCTATCCGCCGTTCGCGGCGGTGGTCTTCTATCCGTTGAGCCTGCTGCCCTTCGATCTGGTGGCGTTGATCTGGCAGCTCGGGATCTTCGCCGCGCTCTACGGCGTGGTGCGGATCAGCCTGAACCTGCTCGGCTGCACCGACACCCGCCCGGCCATGGCCTGGACCGCCGTCGGTATCTGGACCGAACCGCTGCGCAGCACGTTCGACTACGGCCAGATCAACGTGCTGCTGGTGCTGGCGGTGCTGTGGGCGGTGCAGAGCAGCAGGTGGTGGCTGTCGGGTCTGCTGGTCGGCCTGGCCGCCGGCGTCAAGCTCACCCCGGCCGTGGCGGGTCTGTACTTCGTGGGTGTGCGTCGGTGGGGTGTCGCGGTGTTCTCCGCGGTGGTCTTCTTCGCGACCATCGGGGTCTCGGCACTCGTCGTCGGCGAGCAGGCCCGCTACTACTTCACCGACCTGCTCGGCGATGCGCGGCGGGTCGGGCCGATCGGGACGTCGTTCAACCAGTCCTGGCGCGGTGCCATCTCACGCATCCTCGGCCACGACGCCGGCTATGGGCCGATCGTGCTGATCGCGTTGGTGCTGACGGCGGTGCTCGCGGTGCTGGCGTGGCGTGCCATCGGCACCGCCGATCGCCTCGGCGGCATCGTCACGGTGCAGTTGTTCGGCCTGCTGCTCTCGCCCATCTCGTGGACGCACCACTGGGTGTGGCTGATCCCGCTGATGATCTGGCTATTGCACGGTCCGTTGCGCGCGCACCTGGGCGCCCGGGTGCTGGGCTGGGGCTGGCTGGCGCTGACGCTCATCGGGGTGCCGTGGTTGCTGAGCTTCGCCCAGCCCACCATCTGGGACATCGGCCGGCCGTGGCATCTGGCGTGGGCGGGCCTGGTCTACCCGGTGGCCACGCTGGCCACCCTGGGATGGATCGTGATCAGTCGGCGAGCAGCTGATCGATCGCCTTCGCCATCTCCACATCCTTGTCGGTGATACCGCCCTCGGAGTGCGTGACAAGAGCGAAAGTAACCGTGCGCCAACGAATGTCGATATCGGGGTGATGATCCTTCGCTTCGGCCAACTCGGCGATCCGGCTGACGGCGCCGATGCCGTCGAGGAATGCCGGGAAGTCCACCGAGCGGCGCAGCGCGCCCTCGGACCGCTGCCAGCCGTCCAGTCCGGGCAGTGCGGCGTCGACTTGGTCGTTCGATAACACAGCCATGAAGTCGACGGTATACCGTCGAGCGCGATGAGCAAGCAGATCGTCGTCGCGGGTGCCCTCATCGCATGCGGTGCGCTGCTGGTGGCCCAACGGGAACGCCCGCCCGAGCTGGCCGGCCTGTGGGAGCTACCCGGCGGCAAGGTCGCCGCGGGGGAGAGCGATGCCGATGCGCTGATGCGCGAACTGCGCGAGGAACTCGGGGTCGAGGTGACCGTCGGCGCCCGCCTCGGGCCCGAGGTGACGCTGAGCCCGACCAGGACACTGCGCGCCTACCTGGTCACGCTGGCCTCGGGCAGTCCGCACCCGCATGATCACCGTGCGCTGCGCTGGGTGCGCGCCGGTGATCTGGACGCCCTGGCATGGGTGCCCGCCGACCGCGCCTGGATAACCGAACTGGTTGCCGCGCTGGGCTGAAAGGTATTGCGCCCGAGGTGGTTACCAGCTACCGATGGGTGCGCCCTGGCGGAACTCGCCGTTGGCTCGCACGCCGAACGGGGCCGACGTGGTGCCCGGAACCGCGATCACGCCGTCGCGGACCTCGCCCTGGGCGTGTACCCCGCCGCCGTCGGCGCGGCGGTTCTCCGCGCCGGACCCGCGGGCCACGCCCTGTCCCGACCGGCGCAGCGCGTTCTTGTCGATCAGCACGGCCTGCCGGCTGCTGACGTTGGGCCGTGGCGAGATCTCCTTGACGTCCGCGCTTGCGGTGGCCGCGCCGACGGTGACGAAGGCGGCCGCCACGGCGGCGGCGCCCATGCCGACGACGGTCAGCTTCGTGGCTACACGCCGCAGGCTTCGGGTGGTCACAGGCATCGGCACAAACCCTTCGTCACATCGGACCGTCTGGTCGCTCGTTCATCGCGCAGGATGGGCGAACGTTACCAACTGATTTCGTATGCAAAGGCTGTTTCGATTCGGGCTGTTTAGCCCACGCCCCGAGTTGTATTGACGGATAAGTTAATTGGGGGTTACTGAGAATTCGCCAAGAAATTCTGGCCCGGCCGAAGTGTGGGTCGAATCCGCTGCCCGGCGCCCCCGGTGTCGCGGCCACCCGGACCGATTCGATCTTGATTGACGAGTTTGCTCCGGCGGCGCCCAGCGCACACTATCCTGCCGTGATCATGGGGGTTCTCGGCTACGTCTGGCGCGGAATTCTCGCGTTCGACAGGATCGGATCCCGCATCCCGCAACTGGTTCAGATATGGCTGATCGAACTGTTCTTCATGATGCCGGTGACGTTCTTCATCGCCGCCGTCATCGATTCGCGCGGTGCGGTCGGCGTGCCGGGCACGGGGGAGGCCCTCGACGGCGGTGACTGGGCGGCCCTCGCCGTGGGATCGGTGTTCGGGTTCTTCTTCGTCAGGAGCCTCGTCAGGCCCCGGGTGGTGACCTTGACGTGGACGCCGATGGTGCGGGCCGATCTGGGTGATGTCACGGCGTTCGCTGGCAACCGGGCGTGGTCGGTGCAGTACAACCATCTGACCAGTCACCCGTCCTATGTGCTGTTGCTGCTGCTGACCGCGCCCATTCCCGTGGTGATGCTGTGGGCCACCGAGAATCAGGGCGGCAACTCGTTCTACTTCCGCGTCGCGGGGACGGTGGGGCTGTGCGTGCTGGGTCTGATGGCGCTCACCCGGTTACTGGCCTGGTACGTATTCCGGCTCGGCAGAAGGCAACTCGCGGTCCAGGCCCAGGACATGAAGATGTCTGAGGGCCGCTTGTCCTGGGAGGTCGCCTGGAAACCGGTGCTCATGCTGGTGCTGATGATCTACGTCATCGGCGGTGTCCCGATCGCGTATCTGTGGTGGGACGAGTTGCGCACCATCGACAACCTCCCGATCGTCACCGCCGGCGACGCCTTTGGTCACGAAGGGGAGTTCTTCCGGGTGCACGGCGAGCTGGCCGGCGACCCGGTCTTCTGGGCGCCGCGCGGCACCGGGCGCGCAGGGAACAACTACGCCGGCGCCGGGGTGCTCGTCGACCTCGACACCGGCGGGGATGCGTTGCTGCTCGCCGAGGCCCTGTCGGTGCCCGACCTGGTGGGCGTCCTGAAGAAGACCGGCGGTGAGTTCCGTTCGCACGGACGGGTCATCGAGTCGATCACCGAGAACCAGCAGACCTACTACGGCTTCGACCTCGACGACTTCGGGGACCCACCCGCCGCAGGTCGGGTCATGCTGTTGATGGAGTACCCCTGAACCCTGCGACGTGTGTCAGTAGCGGAGTCGGTCGCCCACCACCCGGACCGGCTGCCCGCGATGGGCGGCCGTGTAGACCGGGTGCAGCAGCGCCGGATGCCGACAATGCGGGCAGGAACCCTGCGCCGAGTTCACCGCGGACAGCGTCAGATGGTGACATGCGGCACACCGCACGACGTAGGCGCCGCCGAACCAGTTCGCCAAACCGATGTAGATCGCCAGCGTGGTGGCCAGGGCCAGCGCCACGATCAGCGCCACGGTGAGTACCTCGTAAACCGTCATGATGGATACCTCCAACAACACCGGACGGATACCTCAACGGTACGCCCGCCCGCGCCGGTTGAACAGGCATCGGACCAGCTCACTACGCCTTTCTGGCGAGCTTGTACACCTTCTCCAGTTCCTTGCCGCGCATCCCGTTGTGGGCCGCCTTCTGCACCTTGTGCAGCACCAGCGGGCACTTCTTGCACCGGGGTTTACTGCGACAGCACTTCTTCTTTGGCTTGGCCAAAAGCAGCTTCTTCACGCACGCCTTCCGCTGAACCCGCTCGTTTTCGTGATCGGGTACCCGCACTGCGACAATCACCTACGTGGATTCTCGCCCCAACTTTCGCAACGTAGCCATCGTCGCGCACGTCGACCACGGTAAGACAACGCTGGTCGACGCCATGCTGCGGCAGTCCGGTGCGTTGTCGCACCGCGGCGACGATTCGACCGAACGCATCATGGACTCCGGTGACCTTGAGAAGGAAAAAGGCATCACCATCCTGGCCAAGAACACCGCGGTGCACCGGCACAACGCCGACGGCACCGTCACGGTGATCAACGTCATCGACACCCCCGGCCACGCCGACTTCGGCGGTGAGGTCGAGCGCGGTCTGTCGATGGTCGACGGCGTGGTGCTGCTGGTGGACGCGTCCGAGGGCCCGCTGCCGCAGACCCGCTTCGTGCTGCGCAAGGCGCTGTCGGCGCACCTGCCGGTGATCGTCGTCGTCAACAAGACCGACCGGCCCGACGCCCGCATCGCCGAGGTCGTCGAGGAGAGCCACGATCTGCTGCTCGACGTCGCCTCCGATCTGGACGAGGACGCCCAGGCCGCCGCCGAGAAGGCGCTCGACCTGCCCACCCTGTACGCCTCGGGCCGCGCCGGCATCGCCAGCACCACCCAGCCCGAGAACGGCCAGAATCCCGACGGCGAGAATCTCGACCCGCTCTTCGACGTCCTGATGGAGCACATCCCGCCGCCGCAGGGTGATCCCGAGGCCCCGCTGCAGGCGCTGGTGACCAACCTGGACGCGTCGGCGTTCCTGGGCCGGCTGGCGCTCATCCGCATCTACAAGGGCAAGATCAAGAAGGGCCAGCAGGTCGCCTGGATGCGTGAGGTCGACGGGCACCCCGTCGTCACGAACGCCAAGATCACCGAACTGCTGGTGACCGTCGGTGTCGAGCGCACGCCCACCGACGAGGCCGTCGCCGGGGACATCGTCGCCGTCGCCGGAATGCCGGACATCATGATCGGCGACACCCTGGCCGACCCGGACCACGCCCACGCACTGCCCCGCATCACCGTCGACGAGCCGGCCATCTCGGTGACCGTCGGCACCAACACCTCGCCGCTGGCGGGCAAGGTGTCCGGACACAAGCTGACCGCCCGCATGGTCAAGAACCGGTTGGACTCCGAACTGGTCGGCAACGTGTCGATCAAGGTCGTCGACATCGGCCGCCCGGACGCCTGGGAGGTGCAGGGCCGCGGTGAGCTGGCGCTGGCCGTGCTGGTCGAGCAGATGCGCCGCGAGGGTTTCGAGCTGACCGTGGGCAAGCCGCAGGTGGTCACCCAGACCATCGACGGCAAGCTGCACGAGCCGTTCGAGGCGCTCACCATCGACTGCCCGGAGGAACACCTCGGCGCGATCACGCAGTTGATGGCCGCCCGCAAGGGCCGGATGGAGCAGATGACCAACCACGCCGCGGGATGGGTGCGGATGGACTTCATCGTCCCCAGCCGTGGCCTGATCGGGTTCCGCACCGACTTCCTGACCATCACCCGCGGCACCGGCATCGCCAACGCCGTGTTCGACGGCTACCGGCCGTGGGCCGGCGAGATCCGGGCGCGCCACACCGGATCGCTGGTCTCCGACCGCAGCGGACAGATCACCCCGTTCGCGATGATCCAGCTCGCCGACCGCGGCCAGTTCTTCGTCGAGCCGGGTGAGGAGACCTACGAGGGCCAGGTCGTGGGCATCAACCCGCGCGCCGAGGATCTCGACATCAACATCACCCGCGAGAAGAAGCTGACCAACATGCGCAGCTCGACCGCCGATGTGATGGAGACGCTGGCCCGGCCGTTGGAACTCGACCTGGAGAAGGCCATGGAGTTCTGCGCCGAGGACGAGTGCGTCGAGGTCACCCCCGAGATCGTCCGGGTGCGCAAGGTCGAACTCACCGCGAGCCTGCGGGCCCGGGCGAAGGCGCGCGCCAAGCAGCAGAACAGCTAGCCGATACCCTGAATCTCGTGCCGACAGCCCGACACCGCTTCACCAGGCTTGTCGCCGTGCTGTCGGCACTGATTCTGGCCGGGTGCACGGTCAGCCCGCCGCCGGCTCCGCAGAGCACCGAGACCACGCAGACCCCGCCGCCGCCACCGGCGCGGGCCATGCAGATCATCATGGCCATCGATGCCATCGGTGCCGGGTTCAACCCACACCTGCTCTCGGATCAGTCCTCGGTCAACGCGGCGGTCGCCGCGCTGGTGCTGCCCAGCTCCTTCCGGCCCATCCCGGACCCGGCGACGCCGACCGGGTCGCGGTGGGAGATGGACCGCACGCTGCTGGACTCCGCGGAGGTCACCGGCGAGGATCCGTTCACCGTCACCTACAAGATCCGGCCGGAGGCGGCCTGGACCGACAACGCGCCGATCGGCGCCGACGATTTCTGGTATCTGTGGCGCCAGATGGTCAGCGTGCCCGGCGTCGTCGACCCGGCCGGCTACGACCTGATCACCGGGGTGCAGTCGGTCGAGGGTGGCAAAACCGCCGTCGTGACCTTCTCCCAGCCCTACCCGGCGTGGCGGGAACTGTTCAACGACATCCTGCCCGCGCACATCGTCAAGGACATGCCCGGCAGCTTCGGCGCGGGCCTGGCGCGTGCCCTGCCGGTGACCGGCGGCCAGTTCCGGGTGGAGAGCATCGACCCGCAGCGCGACGAGATCCTGTTGGCGCGCAACGACCGCTACTGGGGTCAGCCCGCCGCCCCCGACGAGATCCTGTTCCGGCGCGGCGGATCGCCTGCGGCCCTTGCCGACTCGATCCGCAACGGGGACACCCAGGTGGCCCAGGTGCACGGCGGGCAGGCGGCCTTCGCGCAGCTGTCGGCGATCCCGGACGTGCGGACCGCACGCATCGTCACCCCGCGCGTCATGCAACTGACGCTGCGCGCCCAGCAGCCCGCCCTGACCGATGTGCAGGTGCGCAAGGCGCTGCTCGGACTGCTCGACGTCAATCTGCTGGCAGCGGTCGGCGCCGGCTCGGACAACACGGTGACGCTGGCCCAGGCCCAGGTGCGCTCACCATCGGACCCCGGTTACGTGCCCACCGCGCCGCAGGCGATCAGCCAGGAGGACGCGCTGGCACTGCTGGCCGACGCCGGCTATGAGATCGCCCCGGTGTCGCCGACGGCGACCTCCGCGCCGGGCACCCCGGCGCCCGATGAGGCGCGCGGGCAGCTGACCAAGGACGGCGAACGGCTGGCCCTGGTGCTCGGGGTGGCCGCCAACGACCCCACCTCGATCGCGGTGGCCAACACCGCCGCCGACCAATTGCGCAGCGTCGGGATCACCGCCTCGGTGTCCGCACTGGATCCGGTGAAGCTCTACAGCGAAGCGCTGGTGGACAATTCGGTGGACGCGATCGTCGGCTGGCATCACGCCGGCGGGGACCTCGCCACCGCGCTGGCGTCGCGGTACGGCTGCCCGGCGCTGGAGGCCACCGCCGTGTCCACCGTGACCCCGACGCCGAGCGTCACCGTCACCACCACGATGCCCAGGACGTCGTCGTCCCCGACGCCGCGCCCGACGTCGACCACCAGCGGTACGACACCGCCGCCACCGCCCGGTGGCACAGGGGAATTGGTGCAGGCGCCGAGTAACCTCACCGGGATCTGCGATCGCAGCATCCAGCCCAGGATCGACGCGGCGCTGCGCGGCACCGAGGAGATCGGCAAGGTCATCGACGCCGTCGAACCGCGGCTGTGGGAGCTGGCCACAGTGCTGCCGATCCTGCAGGACACCACGATCGTCGCCGCCGGGCCCCGGGTCGCCGGGGTGAGCCTGAGCGGCGCGGTGCCGGTCGGGATCGTCGGCGATGCCGGCAAATGGGTCAAGCAGCCCTGAGCTCAACCGCGGATGTGCCCGGCCAGCCGGGTCCGCAACTCCTCCCGGTGGGTCCCGCCGTCGATGCGCTCGACGATCGAGATGAGCACAGCGACCACCGCCAGCGCGCCCGGATCGGTTGTGCCGACGGCTTTTTCGCCCACGTAGCTGGACCGTCCGCGCTTACCGACCATCTCTGCGGTCGAGACCGCGCCGGCCAGGGCGGCCGCCAGCGCCGCGTCGTCGAGCGTGTCGCGCGGCGACTCACCGTCCCAGCCGGCCGGGTGCAGCGCATCGACCATGGTGCGGTCGCCGACGCGCGCGCCGCCGGCCCGGGTGATGGCCTCGACACCCTCGCGCAGGCCGCGGGCCGCCGCAACCGCGGGTGCGGCAGCATCATCGGAGGCGACCCGCGCCGCGATCCGGGTCAGCACCAGTCCGAACAGCGGGCCGCTGGAGCCGCCGACATCTTCGGAGAACGCCGTGCCCAGCGAAAGAAGATCCGCGGCCAGGTCGGCCTGCGCGCCGGTGCCACGCCGCACCGCGGCACGTAATGCGTTGTCCAGGTTGGTCCCGATGTCGCCGTCACCGGCACGGCGGTCGAGATCATTGAGCGCGTCCCGGATCTCGGCGATGTCATCGGCCAGACCCCGCAGCCACGGGGAGGGCTCGCCGTCGGCATCGGCAGCCTCCGCACCGGTGACGGTGGTCTCGGCGCGCACCGGTGCGGGCAATGATGTGGTCGCGTGCGGGGCGCACCAGTCATCGAGCCACTGCTCGTCGCCGACGGCGGTGAGGGTGATGGAGAAGCCTGCCATGTCCAGGGCGGAGACATAGGTGCCCGCGACCGCACTGCGCAGCGCCACCCCACGTTCGGACAGGGTTCGCGCGGTCTCGGCCAGAACGTGCAGCAGCTCCAGATCACCTGTCCCGCCGAGCCCGTTCACCAGCACCAGCACGCCGGCATCGGTCGCCGGGAGGCTGTCGAGCAGTTCACCGACCATGCGCGTGACGAGGTCGTCGAGGTCGGGCCGCGGGATGGATTCGCGCGCCGCCTCACCGTGGATGCCGACGCCGTACTCCAGGGTCCCGGGCTCGACATCGAAGGCCGGGCGGTCGGCACCCGGCGTGGTGCACGCGCGTTGGGCGACCGCCAGAGAGCGCGATGATGCCACCACCGCCTGCCCGAGGTCGACGAGTTCGGCCAGGGTCAGGCCGCGATCGGCCGCCGCGCCGAGGATCTTCTCCACCACCACGGTGGCGCCGGTGCCGCGTCTGCCGACCTCCTGGCCTTCGGAGCCCAGATCATCGTCGACGAGCACCCGGTCCACCTCGATACCGTCACCGCGCAGCCGCTCGGCGGCGATGGCAAAGTTCAGTACGTCGCCGGTGTAGTTCTTCACGATGTGCAGCACGCCGCCCTCGCGGGCGACTTCGGTACTGGCAGCGTGGATCTGGCGATTGTGCGGTGAGGTGAACACCTCGCCGGGAGCCACCGCGTCCAGGCCGCCGCGGCCGAGGAATCCGGCGTGCATCGGCTCATGGCCGGCGCCGCCGCCGCTGACCAGGGCCACCCTGCGGGTGGGTGCGGGGTCCAGCGCCCACGCGTACACCGGGTCGCGGTGCACTCCGACCCGGACGCCCGCGGTCAGCGCGAGCGCGGACAGCGCGTGCTTGGACGCGGACGGGGTGGGCGAATAGAAGTTGGTCGGCAACGGATATCCTTCCGGTTGTTCCTCGACGCCTTCGACCGTACCGATCAACCCGTGTCTGCGGTCCGGCGCCACAACCCGTGCGCGCCGTAGGCGGCAAGGGCGAACACCGCCAGCAGCCATATCGGTGGATGAGCCAACTCCCAGACGAACAGGGCGGCGAACGCCGGAGCCCGCTGGGTGATCGCCAGAACCCCTGCCGCGCAGGTCAATGCCAGTGCCGACGTGTTGACGTGCACATCGGTGACGTGGTTGATCAGAAGTGCGGCAAGCGATCCCGCCGCCGCGCCGGTGGCCAACGCCGGCGTGAGCAGTCCACCGACCGCGCCGGCCCGCAGGAACAGCGCCGTCAGGACCGGTTTCAGCAGCAGGATCGCGAACGCCGAGGTGATGGTCAGTTCGGTATCGATGCTGACGACCAGGATGCTGTGGCCGTTTCCGGGTAGCTGCGGCCACCAGATCGAGCAGATTCCGGTCAGCAATCCGGCGGCGGCGATGCCGGGGATGATCGACCAGCCGGTCAGCTGGGCCCCCGGCATCGCGGTGATCCGGTTGAACGCGATCCCGATGCCCACCGACAGCGGCGCGATCAGCACCGCCAATCCGGCGAACAGATACGACAACGTCGAGTCCGGCCAGTGCAGGGAGTGATCCAGATGGGTGACCGGGGCAGCCACCGCCACCGCCAGGCTGGACGTGATCAACGCGGTCCCGACCACCCGGGGATGCCAGCTGCGCAGCAGGATCGTGATGGTGAACAACGCGCCGCCGAGCGGCACGCTGTAGACCGCGCCGAGGCCGGCGCCGGCCGCGCAGGCCAACAGGATCTCCCGGTCCCGCGGCGTCAGCGTCAGTCGCGCGGTCGCTGCGTCACCCAGCACGGCGGCCAGCTGGCGGGGCGCACCTTCGCGACCCAGCGAGGCTCCGGACCCGACGACCAGTACTTGCAGCCCGGCGTCGGCGGCCAGCGGGCCGCGCTGCAGGCGGCGGTGCTCGGCGATGGTCGTCGACAGCTTCGGGACGGGCGATCTGCGGCGCAGCAGCCACCATCCGCAGCCGGCCAGCGCGCCGCCGATCATCGGGCCGAGCGCCCGGCGCAGCGGATGGCTGTCGCTCACACCGTCGAGCAGGTCGCCGAATCGGTAGTGGTAGGTGAGGTGTTCGATGCCGTGCAACAACAGCGTGGTGGCGGCCCCGGCCGCGCCGGCGAGCAGACCGATCGCGATGATCGCGCAGCCGTACTCCAGAGTCCGGCGTCTCGCATCGGCTGGCGGCACACGGTAAACCTAGGGGAGTGGAAAGACCGCGGCTTCTCTTTGTCCATGCCCATCCCGACGACGAATCGCTGACCACCGGGGCGACCATCGCGCGTTACGCCGCCCAGGGCGCCGACGTGCGGGTTGTCACCTGCACCATGGGCGAGGAGGGCGAGGTGATCGGCGAGCAGTGGGCCGGGCTGGCCGTCGACGCCGCCGATCAGCTCGGCGGCTACCGGGTGACCGAACTGACCGCCGCGCTGGCCGCGCTCGGCGTGGGCGCCCCGCACTATCTCGGTGGGGCCGGACGCTGGCGCGACTCCGGTATGCCCGGCACCCCGGCCCGGCACCGGCAGAGCTTCGTGGCGGCCCCGCTGGCCGAACCGGTCGCCGAGCTGGTCGCGATCATCGCCGAGTTCCGCCCGCACGTCGTCGTCGGATACGACCCCAACGGCGGGTACGGCCATCCCGATCACATCCGGGTGCACGAGGTCAGCACCGCCGCGGTGGCCGCCGCGGCCGACGCGGGTTGGCAGGTGCCGAAGTTCTACTGGACGGTGATGGCGGTGTCCGGGTTCGTCGAGGGATTCCGCAACATCGGTGAGCCGCCCGCGGATTGGGTGGTCATCAACGCCGAGGATTTCACCTTCGGATTCCCCGACGAGAAGGTCGACGCCGTCATCGACGCCCGCGAGCACCTGCCGGCCAAGGTCGCCGCGCTGCGTGCGCACGCCACCCAGGTGACCGTCGCCCCGGATGGGCACTCGATGGCGCTGTCGAACAAGATCGCGCTGCCGCTGTGGGGCATCGAGCACTATGTGCTGGCCGCGGGCACCCGCGGCGCCGACGGTGTCGAGACGGATCTACTGGCCGGCCTGAATCTCGGTTAGCCGGCCGCCGACGCGGTAAGGTCTGCGACATGGACCCGGACTTGGATCCCAACCTGCAGCATCAGCAGGACCGTGCCGACAACCTCCAGTGGGTGATCGGCTCGCTGGTCGCGTTGCTCGACAGCATCCCGACCTGACAGCCGAACGTCTGGACGGGCCCGCCTGGTTGCCGCCCGTCGTCCTCGGTGTGCTCGCCCTCGACGGCGTGCTGACGGCGCTGATCTCTGCGTTTCTCCTTTCCCTGCGGCTGGGCGGCGTGCCCTTTCCGATCACCGTGTTGGTCAGCGGGGCGGTCAATGCCGCGCTGGTCTGGGTCGCGTTGCAGTGGACGTCCTCGGTTCGGGTCGCCGCGCTGCCGATGTGGGCCTGGCTGGCCACCGTGCTGGGGCTGGCGCTCGGCGGGCCGGGTGGCGATGTGGTGTTCGACGGAGCCGGGGTGATGGCCTACGCGGTGCTGCTGCTCATCGTCGGCGGGCTGCTGCCGCCGGCGGCGGTGTTACGCCGCCACGGCTAGCGGGATCAGGCGTCGGAACCGGGCTTGTCGGTCTTCTCGTCCTTCTCGGACGTGTCGGGTGTCTTGTCCGCCGGCTTGTCGTCGGTGGACTCCTTGTCGGGACGTGACGTGGTGTCGTCCCCGGCGTCCTTGCCGTCTCCCGAGTCCTTGCCGTCTGCCGAGTCCTTGATGTCCTCTGCATCCTTGATGTCTTCGGAGTCGATGTCCTCGGGGTCCTTCTCGTCCTCGGCCGGATCCTCGTTGCCGGTGAGATCCTCGGCGTCCGTCGGGGGAGCCTCGAGGTCGCCGTCGGCCGGCGCCTCGGTCTCCGCTGCGGGCTCGGCCGGGGTCTGCGCTGCCGGGTCGGGGTCGGCCGGAACCGTCGGCTCGACGGGCTGCGTCGGTTCCGGGGTGGTGTCGGTGTCGGTGGGCTCCGGTGTCACGGACTCGGTGGGCTCCGGCGTCCCGGCCGCGGACTCGGCGTCTGCCGGTGTCGGGCTCTGCACCGCGGTGCGGGCGCCCTGGATCTCCATCACGGCCTCCGCCGCCGCGGCGAACGGGAAGAACGGCGGCAGTGGGGGCAGGAAGCTCAGCAACCAGTCGATCTCGGCGTCGACGAATCCGACGCCGGCGGCGACGGTGTCGTTGAAGAAGTTGGCCAGTCCCTCACCGAAGCTGACCGTGCCGCCGACCCAGTAGGCGATGTTGAACACCGCGCTGGTGATGATCGGCCGGATCAGGCTGTAGTAGAAGATGTCGAACTGCGGGGTGAACCAGTTGACGATCGGGATCCACTCGGTGGCGTAGACCGCGAGGTTGACGCCCCAGTCCACCCACGGCATCACCGTGTAATAGGTGTCGATGATCGCGTTGCTCAGCCCCGGAAAGGCCAGCGCGCTCGCCTGGGCCGACGGTGCGGCGGCGGGTGCCGCCTCGAAGGCCTCGGCCAACAGTTTCGGGATCTCGGTGGGCGCCTCGTCCGGGGCGGGTGGGCGGACCGTGACCAGGGCTGTCGGGAGCTTGTCGAAGGACCGGGTCTGCGCGGTCAGCGCGACGCTGTCGTGCCGGGCGGCCGGTGCACTCGGCGGCGTCACCGAGGTCGGCAAGGAGATGCTGCCGGCGGCCAGCACTGCGACGCCTGCCATCAGATAAGGACGTACGCGCAACCGCATGACAGCTCCTGTGATCAGTCCCGACGCCGGATAACTTACGCCCTAGTCAGCGGGCTGGGCGGGATTCGGCGGACGGGTCGCGCCGCGGTGTCTCGTCGGAGGCTATCGTGGCCCCTATGCCTGCGGCAGCCGTTCCAGATAGTGAGACGCGCGGATGATCCGCGCCGACAGCGGGGTTACACCGGAGTGGCTCTGAACCCCCAGCACGGCTCCGATCTGCCCAGCCCGGTGGTCCCGCCGAAGTCCAACCCTTCCGCGCTGCGGCGAGTACTGCGTCGCGCCCGCGACGGCGTCGCACTCAACGTCGACGAGGCCGCCATCGCCATGACCGCGCGTGGGGCGGACCTGGCCGACCTGTGTGCCAGCGCCGCCCGGGTGCGCGACGCCGGCCTGGAATCGGCGGGCCGGCGCGGCGCCACCGGCCGGCTGCCGGTCAGCTATTCGCGCAAGGTCTTCATCCCGGTGACCCATCTCTGCCGCGACAAGTGCCACTACTGCACCTTCGTGAACGTGCCGGGCAAGTTGCGCGCCGAAGGCAAGGGCATGTTCATGGAGCCCGACGAGATCCTCGATGTCGCCCGCCGGGGCGCCGAGCTCGGCTGCAAAGAAGCGCTTTTCACCCTGGGCGACCGCCCGGAGGCCCGCTGGGACGAGGCCAAGCAGTGGCTCGACGAGCGGGGCTACGACTCCACCCTGGACTATGTCCGGGCGATGGCGATCCGGGTGCTGGAGGAGACCGGTCTGCTGCCGCACCTCAATCCCGGCGTGATGAGCTGGACCGAACTGTCCCGGCTCAAGCCTGTCGCACCGTCGATGGGCATGATGCTGGAGACGACGTCGCGGCGGCTGTTCGAGACCAAGGGGTTGGCGCACTACGGCAGCCCGGACAAGGATCCCGCCGTCCGGCTGCGCACCCTCGACGATGCCGGCCGGCTCTCGATCCCCTTCACCACCGGCCTGCTGGTCGGTATCGGTGAGACGCTGACCGAACGCGCCGAGACGATGCACGCGATCCGCAAGTCGCACAAGGAGTTCGGCCACGTCCAGGAAGTGATCGTGCAGAACTTCCGGGCCAAGGACCACACGGCCATGGCCGCGGTACCCGACGCCGGGATCGACGACTTCCTGGCCACCGTCGCGGTGACGCGGTTGGTGCTGGGACCGAAGATGCGTATCCAGGCACCGCCGAACCTGGTGTCCCCGGCGGAATGCCTGGCGCTGATCGGCGCCGGTGTCGACGACTGGGGCGGGGTGTCCCCGCTGACGCCGGATCACGTGAATCCGGAACGGCCGTGGCCCAACCTCGACGATCTCGCGGCCGTCACCGCCGACGCCGGATATGACCTGGTGCAGCGGCTCACGGCGCAACCGCAGTACGTACAGGCCGGGGCGGCGTGGATCGATCCGCGGGTACGGGGCCATGTCGACGCACTGGCTTCCGACGACGGCCTGGCGCTGGATGTGAACCCGGTGGGTCGGCCGTGGCAGGAACCCGATGAGGCCTCGGAATCGTTGGGCCGCACCGATTTGCACACCGCCATCGACTCCGAGGGCCGGCGTACCGAGACGCGCAGCGACCTCGACAGCGCGTTCGGGGACTGGGAGTCCATCCGGGAGAAGGTGTCCGAGCTCGCGGCGCGCGCGCCCGAGCGTATCGATACCGATGTGCTGGCCGCATTGCGCTCGGCCGAGCGCAACCCGGGCGGGTGCACCGACGACGAGTACCTCGCGCTGGCCACCGCGGACGGTCCGGCGTTGGACGCCGTTGCCGCGCTGGCGGATTCGCTGCGGCGCGATGTGATCGGTGACGACGTCACCTTCGTGATCAACCGCAACATCAACTTCACCAACATCTGCTACACGGGCTGCCGGTTCTGCGCGTTCGCACAGCGCAAGGGCGATGCCGACGCGTATTCGCTGTCCACCGACGAGGTCGCCGACCGGGCGTGGGAGGCGCACGTCGCCGGTGCCACCGAGGTCTGCATGCAGGGCGGTATCGACCCCGAACTGCCGGTCACCGGATACGCCGATCTGGTGCGGGCGGTGAAGGCCCGGGTGCCCTCGATGCACGTGCATGCCTTCTCGCCGATGGAGATCGCCAACGGAGTCACCCGCAGCGGAATGTCGGTGCGGGAGTGGCTGACCGAGTTGCGGGCGGCCGGTCTCGGTTCGATCCCGGGCACGGCGGCCGAGATCCTCGACGACGAGGTCCGCTGGGTGCTGACCAAGGGCAAGCTGCCCGCCTCGGAATGGATCGAGGTGGTCACCACGGCGCACGAGGTCGGGCTGCGCTCGAGTTCGACGATGATGTACGGGCACGTCGACACCCCCAAGCACTGGGTGGGGCACCTGAACGTGCTGCGCGACATCCAGGACCGCACCGGTGGTTTCACCGAGTTCGTGCCGCTGCCGTTCGTGCACCAGTCCTCGCCGCTGTATCTGGCCGGCGGTGCCCGGCCGGGCCCCACACACCGGGACAACCGCGCGGTGCATGCGCTGGCCAGGATCATGTTGCACGGCCGGATTCCCAGCATCCAGACCAGCTGGGTGAAGCTGGGCATCGAGCGCACGCAGGTGATGCTCAACGGCGGGGCAAACGATCTGGGCGGCACGCTGATGGAAGAGACCATCTCGCGGATGGCCGGGTCGGAGAACGGTTCGGCCAAGACCGTCGCCGAGCTGGTGGCCATCGCCGAGGGCATCGGCCGGCCGGCCCGGCAGCGCACCACCGACTACACCCCCCTGGCTGCCTGACCTTCCCCGGCGAGCGTGCGTGTCTGCAGCATGACGCGCCGTGACACCCCGAAGTCCGCGCACGCTCGAACGCCCGAGTGTGATCTTGACAATGGCTCACACCGGGTGTGAATCGTTACCATGCCGCCATGTCAGTCCAGCTGCTCGGCCGCGAGCACGATCGCGCCGTGCTGGACGACCTGACGGTCCGGGCGCGCACCGGCGGCCAGGTGCTGGTGCTGCGTGGTGAGGCCGGTATCGGTAAAACCGCATTGCTCGACTACGTCGGCGCGCACGCCGACGGATTCACCGTCACCCGGGTCGCCGGCGTCCAGGCGGATATGGAGCTCGCCTTCGCCGGCGTCCAGCAACTGTGCGCACCTCTGATGGCGCAGGTGACCGCCGTGCCGCCGCCGCAGCGCGCGGCGCTGGAGGTGGCCTTCGGCTACGGGTCCGGGCCGCCGCCCGACCGGTTCCTGGTGGGCTTGGCGGTGCTGAGCCTGCTGGCGGCCGCCGCGGCCGGCCAACCGGTGTTGTGCATCATCGACGACGCGCAGTGGCTGGACGAGGTATCGGTCCAGACCCTGGCCTTCGTCGCGCGCCGGCTGCTCGCCGAGCCGGTGGCGATGGTGTTCGCGGTGCGCGACGGCCACCCCGACGTGTTGGCGGATCTGCCGGCCCACACCGTTGCGGGGCTGTCCGACACCGCGGCGCGGGAACTGTTGGAGTCGGTGATGATCGGCGGGATCGATCCGCTGGTCCGGGACCGGATCGTCGCCGAGACGCGTGGACTGCCGCTGGCGATTCTGGACACCCCGCGCAGTGTGTCGGCCACCGAGCTGGCCGGGGGATTCTGGATCTCCGGCCGGCGATCCTCGACCGCGGCGATCGAGCAGGATTTCGTCGCGCGGATCAAGGCCCTGCCGCCGGCCACCCGCAGCCTGCTGCTGGTGGCCGCCGCCGAACCGGTCGGCGATGCCGCGCTGTTCCTGCGGGCGGCCGGCGAGCTGGGGGTGCCGGTGGACGCGCTGGCACCGGCCGAGACCGCCGGACTGATCGAGTTCGGCCCCCGGATGCGGTTCCTGCACCCGCTGATGCGCTCGGCCGCCTACCGCGCCGCCGACCTGTCCGAACGCCGGACTGTCCACCGGGCACTGGCGGCGGCCACCGACGCCCACGCCGACCCCGACCGCCGGGCCTGGCACGCCGCCAACGCGGCCACCGGACCGGATGACGGGGTGGCTGCCGAGCTGGAGGTGTCGGCCGACCGGGCGCAACGCCGTGGCGGGATCGCCGCTGCCGCAGCATTTCTGGAACGCGCGGCGATCCTCACGATGGACCCCGCGCTGCGCGGATCGCGCGCCGTTGCGGCCGCACAGGCCAAGCGTGAAGCGGCCGCGCCCGATGCGGCGTACGCGCTGTTGGCGATCGCGGATTCTGCACCGCTGACGCCGCTGCTGCGGGCGCAGGTCGCACGGATGCGGGCCCAGATGGACTTCGTGCGTAGCCGCGCGGGCACGTCGGGCGCGCCGACCGTCGGCGAAGCCGGAGTTCAGTTGCTCAGTGCTGCAAGGGCTCTGGATGATCTGGACGACGAGCTTGCCCGCGAGACCTACCTCGAGGCCCTGACGGCGGCCATGTACGCCGGCCGTCTCGGTGCGCCCGGGCTGCTCGCCGAGGTGGCGGCGGCCGGTGCCCGTGCGGTGGCCCGCGTGCGTGATCTGCAGCGGCCGGTCGATTACCTGCTCAAAGGCATGACGGCGCGCGTCGTCGACGGGCCGGGTGCCGGCGCGGCGGATCTGCGGTCTGCGCTGGAGTTGTGGGATGCTGCGGCGCAACGGGATCCGGATCATTGGCTGTACTGGCCGTTCCCGATCGCCCAGGAGTCGGCTGCCCACGAGCTGTGGGATGACCACGTGCTCGAACGCATTGCCACCGGCATACTCGAACGCGCCCGCGCGGCGGGCGCCCTCGCGGCGCTACCGCCCGCGCTGGGCTACCGCGCCGGCGTGCACTTCTATCGGGGCGAGTTCACCGCCGCGGAACGGCTCGTCGAGGAGTCCCGGTCCATCACCGCCGCCATGGGGTACGCGCCGGTCCGGTACCACTCGTTGAATCTGGCGGCGTGGCGCGGCGTGGCCGAAGAGGCGGTGCCCGTCATCGAGGCGGCCGCCGCCGACGGCGCGGCGCGTGGCGAGGGGCGACTGGTCGGGCTCGCCGGCTTCTGTTCCGCCGTGCTCTACAACGGTCTCGGGCGATATCAGGAGGCACTGGTTGCGGCCCGCAGCTGTTGTGCGTACGAGGATCTCGGCTTCTTCAGTTGGTGTCTCTACGAACTGGTCGAGGCGGCAGCGCATCTGGGGGACCTCGACGGCGCGAGAGCGGCGCTGGCGCAGTTCGAGGAGCGTGCAGGTGCCAGCGGCACCGAATGGGGACTGGGTGCGGTGGCGGCGGCGCAGGCACTACTGGCCGACAATGCCGACGCCGAAGCCAGGTTCGTCGAGGCGATCGGTCGGCTCGAGCATGCCGGCACCACGCTGCATCTCCCGCGTGCCCGGCTGTCCTACGGCGAATGGTTGCGCCGGTGCAATCGGCGCAACGACGCCCGACACCACCTGGGCATCGCGCACGAGGCTTTCACCGAGATGGGCGCCCAGGGCTTCGCGGAGCGGGCGCGCCGCGAATTGGTGGCCACCGGTGAGAAGGTTCGCAAACAGCCGACCCGGGCCGGCGACGGGTTGACCGCGCAGGAAGCGCAGATCGCCGGGTTGGCCCGCGACGGGTTGACCAACGCCGAGATCGGTGCCCAGTTGTTCATCAGCACCCACACCGTGGAATGGCATCTGCGCAAGGTGTTCGTCAAGCTCGGCATCACGTCGCGGCGTCAGCTCCGCGCGGTGGCATGGGATTGACAGCCTAGGCTTGCCTAACCGGTGCGTGTCCAATTCTCCTGTAATCCAACGCTTCTGAGGCATTTCGGGGCATTGTCGGCGTATATCTGTGGGGAGCCCAGATCCGAGGAGTCGCGCCCATGACCACCATTTCCGGAATTCCCGCCCATGCGCTGCTGGTGCACGGTGTGGTCGCCCTGGCGCCGCTGACGGCGGTGTTGCTCATCCTGTGCGGATTCTGGCGTGCCGCGCGGAGCCGGCTGGTGTGGTTGGTACTCGCGCTGGCCGTGGGGGTGGTGGTGCTGACCTGGTTGGCCACCTCGGCGGGGGAGTGGCTGTACGGACTGGAGGACCAACACCGGCCCATCGTCGAGCTTCACCGCGAACGTGGTGAGTGGATGATCTACCTGGCGGTCGGGCTGCTCCTGGCGGCGATTCTGCTGGCGGTGCTGCACGTGCTGGAATCGCGGGCCGACGGCCGCCGGCGTGCGCTGAGTGCGGCCTGTGCGGTCCTCGCGGTGGCGGTCGGCATCTCCGCGATCGTGGGGGTGGTGCAGGTGGGGCATTCGGGTGCGGAGGCGAAGTGGGGAGTGATCAGCGATGCGGAATGAAATCGGACCATAGTCCGTTTGACTTCGGTGAGGGTGCCCGGGACGGCCGGCCCCATCGACACGAGGAGTCAACATGTCCACTGCAACAGCCACCGACCTGACCGCCGGCACCTGGGCCATCGACCCGGTGCACTCATCGGTCAACTTCGCGGTCCGTCACCTGGTGGTCAGCAAGGTCCGCGGGACGTTCGACTCGTTCACCGGAGCGATCGTGGTCGCCGAGGATGGCGCCCCATCGGTGACCGCCACCATCGACATCAACTCGATCAACACCCGCAACGAGCAGCGCGATGCGCACCTGAAGGCGCCCGACTTCTTCGACGCCGAGCAGTTCCCCACCGCCACGTTCACCTCGACCGCCGTGCGCGCCGACGGTGATGACTACGTGCTCGACGGCGAGTTCACCCTCAAGGGCGTCACCAAGCCGGTATCGCTGAAACTGGAATTCAACGGGGTCAACCCGGGCATGGGCCACGGTGAGGTCGCCGGGTTCGAGGCCTCGATCGTGCTGAATCGCAAGGACTTCGGCATCGACTTCGATGCCCCGCTGGAGACCGGCGGCGCTGTCGTCGGCGACAAGGTCACCGTCACCCTGGAGATCGAAGCGCTCAAGCAGGCCTGATGCCCAGCGCGAGCGTGCGCGGACTCGACACTGAACACGGCGTGTCGGGGTGCAGACGCGCACGCTCGCCGGGAACGGGAGCTACAGCCGGGCGGCGAGTTCGGTGCCCTGACGGATGGCCCGTTTGGCGTCGAGCTCGGCCGCCACGGCCGCCCCGCCGATGACGTGCGGGTCGATGCCGCGCGCCCGCAATCCGTCTTCGAGGTCCCGCACCGACTCCTGGCCGGCGCAGATCACCACGTTGTCGACGGCCAGCAGGCGGGGCCGGGAGTGATCGGACCCGAAGCTGATGTGCAGCCCCTCGTCATCGATACGCTCGTAATTGACGCCCGAGAGTTGTTGCACACCCTTGGCTTTCAGTGATGCCCGATGCACCCAGCCCGATGTCTTTCCCAGGCCCCGGCCCTGTGGACCCTTGCTGCGCTGCAGCAGGAACACCTCCCGCGCGGGCGGTAGCGGAACCGGTTTGGTCAGCGCCCCGCGCACCGACGGCGCCTCGTAGGGGTCGAGCGCACCCCATTCGGCCTTCCACTCCTTGACGTTCAGCGTGGGGGACTGGTCGGTGACCAGGAACTCGCTGACATCGAATCCGATACCGCCGGCTCCGATCACCGCCACCGACGCCCCGATCGGGGCACCGGAAAGCGCCTCGGCGTAGGTCAGCACCATCGGATGCTCGATCCCCGGGATCGCCGGCACCCGCGCGGTCACGCCGGTGGCGAGCACCACATCGTCGAATCCGGCCAGCACCTCCACCGTCGCCCGTGCGCCCAGGCGCACGTCGACGCGGTGCACCTGCAACATCCGGGTGTAGTAGCGCACCGTCTCGTTGAACTCCTCCTTGCCCGGCACCCGGCGCGCCAGGTCGAACTGGCCGCCGATGCAGCCCGACGCCTCGAACAGGGTGACGCGGTGCCCGCGCTGGGCCGCGGTGACCGCGGCCGACAGCCCGGCCGGCCCGGCGCCGACGACCGCGACGGAGCGGGCCCGCCGCGTCGGCCCCAGTACCAGTGACGTCTCATGTCCGGCACGGGGATTCAGCAGGCATGACACCGTCTTGTGGACGAACGCGTGGTCCAGGCAGGCCTGGTTGCAGGCGATGCAGGTGTTGATCTGATCGGCGGCGTCCTCGGCGGCCTTGCGCACCCAGTCCGGATCCGAGAGCAGCGGGCGGGCCATCGAGATCAACTGGACGTGGGAGTCCGCGAGGATCTGTTCGGCGGCCTCGGGCATGTTGATCCGGTTCGACGCCACCACCGGGACGCGCACGTGAGCGGCCAGCGCGCTGCTGGTGCCGGCGAACGCCCCGGCGGGCACCGATGTGACGATCGTCGGGACCCGGGCCTCATGCCAGCCGATACCCGTGTTGATGATGCTCGCCCCGGCGGCCTCGACTTCGGTTGCCAGCGCGACAATCTCATCCCAGGTCTGACCGTCGTCGACGTAGTCGGCCATCGAGAGCCGGTAGATGACGATGAAGTCCGGACCCACCGCCTCGCGGACGCGACGGACGATCTCGACCGCGAAGCGGCGCCGCTTCTCCGGGGTGCCGCCCCACGCGTCGGTGCGCTTGTTGGTGCGTGGGGCGAGGAACTGGTTGATCAGATACCCCTCGCTGCCCATGATCTCGACCCCGTCGTAGTCGGCGGAACGGGCCAGCAGGGCGGCGCGCACGAAATCGTCGATGGTGCCCTCGACGTTGCGTAACGCCCGCGGCCGGAACGGATTGATGGGCGCCTTGATCGAGGACGCGCTCACCGAGAGCGGATGGTAGGCATAGCGCCCGGCGTGCAGGATCTGCAACGCGATCTTGCCGCCCTCGGCGTGGACGGCGGCGGTGATCCGGCGGTGCCGGCGGGCGTCGGACTCCGAGAGCATCTCGGCCGCGAACGGCAGTAGCCACCCGGTGCGGTTCGGCGCGTACCCGCCGGTGATGATCAGCCCGACGCCGCCGCGGGCCCGCTCGGCGAAATAGGCGGCCAGCTTGTCGGTATCGCGGGCGCGGTCCTCCAGGCCGGTGTGCATCGAGCCCATGACCACCCGGTTGCGCAGCGTGGTGAAGCCGAGATCCAACGGCGACAACAGGTTCGGGTACGTCATGTGGGTGCTCCCAACGCGTCGAGTACTTCGGACAACCATTCGATGGCGCCTTCTTCGGCGCGGATGCCGCCGCGCAGCACCAGGTATTGATGCAGTTCGGGCCCGCTGAGCCGGGCCGGGTCGGGGAACTGGCGCTTCTCGAAACCGCGGTAGGTGTCCAGGAGCACCGTTCGCTCCGCGCGCAGCGCAGCCGTCTGCGCGCGCACGGCGTCGACGTCGCCGTACCCGCACGCACGGACCTTGACGGCCAGGTCCCGCGTGCGGTTGTCCGCGACGGTCGACCCCCGCCCCGACAGCGGCTCGGCGATCCAGCGGGCCAGTTCCGCCCGGCCGGCCGCGGTGACGGAGTAGACCTTCTTGTCCGGCCGGCCGCGCTGGGCGACCTCGCGGACCTGCACCCAGGCATCGGACTCCATGGTGCGCAGGGTCCGGTAGATCTGCTGATGGGTGGCCGACCAGAAATACCCGATGGATCGATCGAACCGGCGGGCCAACTCGTAGCCCGAACCGTCCTGTTCGCAGAGCGATACCAGGATCGCGTGCGGCAGTGCCATGTCGGCACCCTATGCGGTACCAGCGGTCCTATGCAACAAGTTGCACAGTCGGCGAATCTGCGCGTGGTGACTAGGCCTTTTGTATATGCGACGTCTAGTATCAGTAACTACACGCCGCCTTGACCGGGCGGCGTGTGAAGTTAGGACACACTGAGACGCACGTCCAGTTAAGGGCCGTTCATACTGGCCCGCGGGCGCTCGCTCAGCGGGTCCCGACCAAGAACTGAAACACCCGACCAGCAGCCCACTGGACAGGAGAAACATCAGTGACGTACGTCATTGCCGAGCCCTGCGTCGACGTCAAGGACAAGGCATGCATCGAGGAGTGCCCTGTCGATTGCATCTACGAGGGTGGCCGGATGCTGTACATCCACCCGGACGAGTGCGTCGACTGCGGCGCCTGCGAGCCGGTGTGCCCGGTCGAGGCCATCTACTACGAAGATGACGTGCCCGACCAGTGGAGCAGCTACGCGCAGAGCAACGCGGACTTCTTCAGCGAGCTGGGCTCGCCCGGTGGCGCGTCGAAGGTCGGCCAGACCGACAACGATCCGCAGTCCATCAAGGACCTCGAGCCCAAGGGCGAGTGACCGCGACACGTTCGGCCATCTCGGCCAAGCTGCCGGTGTTTCCCTGGGACACACTGGCCGACGTCACCGCCACGGCGCGCGCACATCCTGACGGCATCGTCGACCTCTCGGTCGGCACGCCGGTGGACGAGGTCGCCCCGGTGATCCGCGATGCGCTGGCCCAGGCCAGCGCTGCGCCCGGATACCCGACGACCGCGGGCACGCCGGCGCTTCGTGCGGCGATCCACGATGCGCTGGAGCGCCGGTTCGGTATCACCGGCGTCGCGGCCGACGCCGTGCTGCCCGTGATCGGCACCAAGGAGCTCATCGCCTGGTTGCCGACCCTGCTCGGGCTGGGTGCCGGGGACACCGTGGTGATCCCCGAGCTGGCCTACCCGACCTACGACGTCGGCGCGCGGCTGGCCGGCGCCCAGGTCCTGGCGGCCGACTCGCTGACCCAGATCGGCCCGCAGACACCGTCACTGATCTACCTGAACTCGCCGAGCAACCCGACCGGCCGGGTACTGGGCGTGGACCATCTGCGCAAAGTGGTCGGCTGGGCGCGTGAACGTGGCGTGCTGATCGCCTCCGACGAGTGCTACCTCGGCCTGGCCTGGGATGCCGCACCGCTGTCGGTGCTGCACCCGTCGGTATGCGATGGCGACCACACCGGTCTGCTGGCCATCCACTCGCTGTCGAAGACCTCGTCACTGGCCGGGTATCGGGGCGGATTCGTCGCCGGCGACCCGGCCGTGGTGACCGAACTGCTGGCGGTGCGCAAGCACGCCGGGATGATGGTGCCCGGTCCGGTGCAGGCCGCCATGGTCGCCGGCCTGACCGACGACGAGCACGTCGCCGCGCAGCGCGAACGCTATGCCCACCGGCGGGTGCTGCTGCTGCCCGCACTGCAGAAGGCCGGGTTCACCATCGACCACTCCGAGGCGGGCCTGTACCTGTGGGCCACCCGCGGGGAACCCTGCCGGGACACCCTGGCCTGGCTGGCGCAGCGCGGAATCCTGGTGGCGCCCGGCGAGTTCTACGGCCCGGCCGGCGCGCAGCACGTGCGGGTGGCGCTGACGGCCACCGACGAACGCATCGCCGCTGCGGTGCAACGAATCAGCTGAGGCCGCCGTCGCCCGGCCGGCGGACTGACTCAGCGGCACTGTTCATAGACGTGGCCCGCAGCGCCTGCGGCGGTGAGGTCGCGGTCCCGGAGGATGGTCTGCGGGGCACGCTCGCCTGAGGCGCAGACGTCGGCGAACGGCGCCGGCAGATTGTCGGCATACTCGATCTGCAGCACATGCTCGCCGTACGTGGCGGTGTAGGCATCGCATTCGTCGTAGGCGGCGCATTCCTCGGCGACCGCAAAGTCGAAGCCCAGTTCGCCGCGCCCGATCCCGGTGATCTCGGCGGCGTTCTTCTGCCCGATCGCCATCCCCCGTGCATGCGCCAGTGCCGCGAAACTGCGGGCCAGTTCCAGCGCCCCGGACCGGTCGATGCCCGGATAGCGGGTGAAGGTGTCCAGGTTGTCGATCTCGACGGCGTCGAACCCGTTGTCCGCGCAGCGGTTCAGGGTCGGGGTGAGCACCTCCAGGATCACGGTGCGCTGCTCTGCCGTGGAGGGATCCAGGATGTACTCGTCGGGCCACTCGGCATCTACGACCGGTGCGCCGGACCCGTCACGCAACAGCGCAGCGGGGTGCCTCGTCACCCAATCGGTGCCCGGCTGAGTCTGAAACCCGTTGATATAGCAGATGTTGTAGGCCCCCGGCAGTGGCGCCGCCGAAGAGTCACGGACGACCACCGCCAGCCCCTCGGTGTCCGACGAGCCTCCGAGCTGGTAGTCGAACCCACCTGTGGTGGGCGGTAGCGTCACCGGGGCGGCCGAGGCCTGCGGGCACAGTGGGAGGATCAGTATGGCCGCGAGGACGGCCGAGAAGCCTTTCACGTCAACAGCCCCAGTGACATCGCCGTCGTGACGGCGGCGGTGCGATCCGAGACATTCAGCTTGGCGAACACCCGTAGCAAGTGCGTCTTCACGGTGGCCTCGCTGATGTGCAGCGACCGCCCGATCTCGGCGTTGGTGTGCCCACGCGATACCAACGCCAGCACCTCCGCTTCCCGCGCGGTCAGGCCTGCATGCACCGGTTCGCGCATCAGACCGAGTAACCGGCCCGCAACAGACGGCGCCAGCACCGTCTTGCCGGCCGCGGCATCGCGCACCGCCGCAGCGAGTTCGGTGCGCGACGCATCTTTGAGTAGGTACCCCGCCGCGCCGGCCTCCACAGCACGCAGGATATCGGCATCGGTCTCGTAGGTGGTGACTACGACGATCCGAGTATCCGGAAGCTGCGCCAGGATACGTTCGGTGGCGGTGACCCCGTCCCCGTCTGGCATCCGCAGATCCATCAGGATGACGTCCGGTCGTAGTGCCGCGGCCGTGGTGAGTGCCTCGTTACCGGACGCGGCCTCCCCGACGACGGTCAGGCCGTCCTCGGCATCAATCATGCCGCGCAAACCTTCTCGGACCATCGGATGGTCATCGACGAGCAGCACTGTGCACATGTGGCGATGGTTGCCGGTCACAGCGGGACCTCGATCTGCACGCGGACCCCACTTTCCGACAAGACCGTCATGGTGCCGCCGACCTGCGATACCCGTGAGCGCATACCGCGCAGACCGAAACCGTCGATGTGGCGGCTGGGAAGGCCTTTCCCGTTGTCCGACACCACCAACCGCACCGCGTCCGGGGTGCGTTCCAGGGCGACGCGTGCGGTGTCGGCTCCGGAGTGCCGGCGGATGTTGGACAGTGCCTCCTGTGCGGCGCGCAGCAGGACGACGTCGCCGGCCATCCCGACCGTCGGGGTGTCCTCGGCGACCCGGCAGTCCAGCGCCATGTCCGTCTCATCTCCGAATGCCCTGCACAACCGCCGGATTGCCGCGGGCAGGGTCGCGCCGTCGAGTGCCTTCGGCGTCAGCTCTGCCACCATGGTCCGGGCCTCGGCAAGGTTCTCGCGTGCAGTGGCCTGGATCAGCGTCAGGTGGCGCGCCGCCGCCTCCCGGTCGGTGGGCAGCTCCGCCTCGATCGCCTGGGTGAGGGCGACGATGCTGGTGAACCCCTGGGCCAGCGTGTCATGGATCTCGCGGGCCAGCCTTTCCCGCTCGGCCGCGATACCGGCTTGCCGTGACAGGCTTGCGGTTTCGGCCCGGCTGTCGCGCAGCTCGGCGACCAACCGGGCCAGAACCATGCGCTGACGCACCGACGATACGACCATGATCCCGATGATCGGTCCCGCCACCAGGCCGATGAAGGTCATCGCAACTGCCACCGCGAAATGCGGGGAACCCGGGCCCGACAGCGCGAGCTCCAAGCCGAGCGGCAGCAGCGTGATCAGGATGGACGCGGTCACGCCGGCCGCGAGCGGCAGGGTCGAGAACACCACCGGGAACAGCGCCGGGATCGCCGCTACCGCCACCGGCGCGCACACCATGGCCACGGCCCACAGCGTCAGCGCCACCGCGATGTAAAGCAGCGGGCGCCAGCCGACCGCGCCCATCCGCGGTACCCGCCGCCCGGCGACGATCAGCCAGCCGGCCATGGCGGTCAATGCGATGGTGGCCCCGCTGGGGGAGCGGCCGGGCACCCGGTCGTCGAGCAGGTGTACCGCACCGATCGCGACGGCGCAGATACCGGCCGCATAGAGATCCCACAGCCAGTGCCACGTCGCGTGGTCGGGCCCGCCTTCCATTGGCCGATGCTAACCGGTCCGGGGGACCCAGTTGCCGTGGAAGCCGTGCGGAATCCGGCACGGCAGGTGGACCACGGCGGTGGTCTCCAGCGACTGGGCGTCCAGCAGCACCAGATCGCTACGGTCGCTGCTGCGGTGGTAGACGAAGCCCATGACCACGCCGTCGTCCTCGGCGGCGTCCGGTGCGGTGGGGACGAAGACGAATTCGCCGGGCTCGCCGTCGTAGGCGAAGGTGATCCGGCGGGTCTGCCCGGTCTGCAGGTCGTGGCGCAGCAGCGCCGACGGCACCGATCCGTCGTCGGTCGGGGTATTGCCCACGCTGTATCCATATCGGTGTCTCTTTCCGACCTTGCGCTCGTCGACGCGCGGAAACTCCTGGGACCGGTCGTCCAGGCGCTCGGTGGCGACCCGGCCGGAGAGCAGATCGACGGTCCACCGGTCCAAGGTCGGTGGCTCGAACAGCTTGGTGCCCGTGGTGAAAACCGATGGATGTGACACCACGTCGAGGATCAATGTCGGTCCGTCCTCGTAGGCGTTGAGCGGATGGAAGACGTAGCACTGCGGTACTTCGAACCAGCGGATGTCGCCGTGTCCGTCCCGCGGCAGCACCCCGACACGTGCCTGCTTCTCCGGTGCCCAGCGATACGGCATCGTGCCCAGGCCGCGTCGTGATAGTTCCGAGCCACGCAGCACCACGCGGACCAGCGCATCGGGCACGGAATGTGTTGCCACGAAACGGCTCACAGCCTGCCTGGCGGTACCTGCGCCGAAGTCCAGCGCGACCGGCAGGTCGTAGAGGACGACGTAGTGTTCGGTCAGCGAGAAGTCGTGCATCATGGTCTGCTGGTCCAGTGCTATGTCGGTGGCATACCGCACCAGGCCATCGGTGCCGGTGACGGTGTAGCGAACAGCGTTGCCGCGCATCGGGTGATAGGACACGGCGTGCAGCTCACCGGTGTCGGGATCGCGTTTGGGATGCGCGCTGTACCCTGCGGTGAGGGTGCCGGAGAAGTCCGATCCGCCGACGGTGTCGAGTTCCTCGGTCAGTTCATAGGGGCGGGCGCCCGCCTCGGCGAGCACCAAAGTGCGTCCGGCGTGGCCGATGATGTTGGTGTTGGCTGCGAAATCGAAGCCGGCGCCGCGCGCGCCACGAGGCCAGCGCTCGCCCAGGTCTCGGGACACCGCGGCCGACCGGACCCAACGGTTGCGATACCAGTGCGCGGTCCCATCGGCCAGTCGCAGGCCGTGCGCCATTCCGTCGCCCATGAACCAGTGGTAGGTCGCGGGATCCAGATCGCCGAGTGGATTGGGACCGGTACGAAGGTACCGGCCGTCCAGGTGATCGGGGATGGTGCCTGTGACGTCCAGGTCGATGGCGGTGATCTCTTCGGTGACGGGCGCGTAGTTGCCTGCCAGGAACGGGTTGGCCGACGGCCGGCGCGGTGCTGCGGTGAGGGTGGGCTGGCTCATGGTTCGATCCTGTAGCGGACAGGCGGTTCTCGGAACGTCCGCACGGTCGAATCAGGAGTCAACCGAAAGGTGGACATTCGATGCTCACGCGGTGGCGCGCAGACTGAGCGTCAACAGGAGCCGCACATCGGGGTCGGCCAATGAGGAGCCGAGGACCTGTTCGATCCGGCGCACTCGGTAGCGCACGGTGTTGGGGTGCACGTGCAGCGCCTCGGCCGCCGCCGCGACATCGCCGAAGCTGTCCAGGTACACACTCAACGTGTGGGCGAGCATCGGTTCGTCGGCACGCAACGCGCTGACCCGCGGATCGATGAGCCGGTCGTCGGCGGCGACCGCCGTGATGATCTCATCGAGCAACACCGTGGTGCGTGCCTCGGCCAGCGACGTGACCGCCGCCAATGTGCCCGGGTGGCGGTGCGCGCTGTCGAGCACCCGGTCCACCTCGCGACGGGCGGCCGCGGCACCGGCGAGACCGGGGACCGGCGCGGCGATCACCGCCCGCAGATCCACCCCCAACTCGGTGCGCAGCGACGCCACGGTGCTGCGTACCCAGGAGGTGAGCGTCCGATTGGCCGCCGGGAACAACACATACGCCCGCGCGCCCGACGAGGCGATCTGTGCGTCGGCCCGAAAGGCGCCGGCACTCAACGCCAGCACATCGGCCAGGCGTCCGCCGGGCACTGCGCCGTCGAATCCGATGACCGCGGCCCGGCCGTCGGCGACGATGCCGAGTTCGCGGGCGACGACCTCGAAGTCCACTGTCTCCGAGGAGAACCCGAGCAATTCGCGGACCCGGACCGCATCGCTGGACGGTGTCGCCGCCAGCCGGGCCATGATGCGACCGGCGAGCACCGCCGCGCCACGCAACACCTCCTCGGCGTCCCCGGCCAGCGGCCGGTCGCCCTGCTGGACCCAGATCGTGCCGATGAAAGCCGGTGCGCGCCGGGCATCGACGGTCGCGGTGAAGATCCCTATCGCCAGGCGCGGCCGCAGCCCGAGTTCGGGGCGTTCGGCGACCCGGACGGGATCGGGCCGGGCGCGCAACGCGTCGAAAATGCCGCGCCGGGCGATCCAGGCCAGGTGCTCCGGCGGCCCGGCGCGGCCGAGGATGGACAGCCGGCGAAGGTCGTCGGCCTCGTCGTTGGACGCCGAATAGGCCAGGACATGCGATTCGGCGTCTTCGATGCTGACCATGCCGTGCGTGCGCTCCGCGATCGACTGGGCCAGGCCGAACAGATCGGTACCCGAGTCGTGCTCGGCACCGTCGCCGTGGTGGTCGAAGACGTGATCGACGAGCCGGTACAGACGCTCCCACCGGGCGCGGGGGTCGACGGCCACCACCGCGGTGCCGGCCTGGGTGGCGTGCCGGATCACCTCGGCGCCGGGGTGCTTGACGAAGATGGCGGCGGGGGAGTGGCCGTGTCGGTCGAGCCACCCGATGGTGTCGGCGCCGTCGGCGCCCAGCAGGAAGAAGATGTCGGCGGACCCGGCCGCCGCGGCCAGGCCGAGTCGCATGTCGTCGGCGTCCAGCAGCGCCGCCGAGGACACCGTGAGATCCAACCCTCGCGGGGCGTCGACCAGGCTGACCAGGGTGGCATCGAGGGCCAGCAGCAGCTGGCCGAGGCTGACACCGCGCATACTGTCGGATCGTACTAGTTGGGAAGGTACGTGTTGGCGCATCGGACAACAGAAAGCGGTCGGCGGCGCGCGATCCTGACAGCCATGAACGCGATCACCGCAATCTCGAAGGTCCCGGCACCCGTCAACGAACCCGTTCACGAATACGCACCCGGTTCTGCCGAGCGCGACCGACTGATCAGCGCCTTGGCCGACCTCGGCGGCGGGGCCATCGATCTCCCGCATGTCATCGGGGGCGAGCACCGGATGGGCGACGGCGAGCGCGTCGACGTCGTGCAACCGCACCGGCACAGCGCACGGCTGGGGACCTTGACCAACGCCGGGCATACCGAGGCCCGCGCCGCTATCGCCGCGGCGCAGAACGCCAAGCCCGATTGGGCGGGCCTGCCCTTCGAGGAACGGGCCGCGGTGTTCCTGCGGGCGGCCGACCTGCTGGCCGGTCCGTGGCGGGAGAAGATCGCCGCGGCCACCATGCTCGGCCAGTCCAAGACGGCCTATCAGGCCGAGATCGATGCGCCCTGTGAACTGGTCGACTTCTGGCGGTTCAACGTGGCATTCGCGGGAGAGATCCTGGCCCAGCAGCCCGCCAGCAGTCCGGGGGTGTGGAACCGGACCGACCACCGGCCGCTGGAGGGCTTCGTCTACGCGATCACCCCGTTCAACTTCACCGCGATCGCGGCGAACCTACCCACCGCACCGGCTCTGATGGGCAACACCGTCATCTGGAAACCCTCACCTACCCAGACCTTCTCGGCCTACCTGACCATGCAGCTGCTGGAAGCGGCCGGTCTGCCGCCCGGCGTCATCAACCTCCTCACCGGTGACGGCCGGGAGGTGTCCGAGGTGGTCCTCGCCGACCCGCAGTTGGCCGGCATCCATTTCACCGGATCCACCGCGACATTTCAGCACCTGTGGCGCGAGGTCGGCATGAACATCGAGCGCTACCGCAGTTATCCGCGTCTGGTCGGCGAGACCGGTGGCAAGGATTTCGTCCTGGCGCACACCAGCGCTCAACCGGATGTGCTGCGCACCGCCCTGATTCGCGGAGCATTCGACTACCAGGGCCAGAAATGCTCGGCGGCCTCACGGGCCTACATCCCGCGTTCGGTATGGCAGCGCATCGGCGACGATCTGCTGTCGGCCACCGCAGACCTGCGCTACGGCGATGTCACCGACCTGAGCAACTTCGGTGGGGCGGTGATCGACGCCCGCGCCTATGCCAAGAACGCCCGGGCCCTGGAGCGGGCCAAGAGCGCACCCGGGGTCACCGTTGCCGTCGGCGGCGAATGCGACGACAGTACGGGCTATTTCGTGCGGCCGACGGTGCTGCTGTCCGACGATCCGAACGACGAGTCGTTCTCGCAGGAGTACTTCGGACCGATCCTGGCGGTGCATGTCTATCCCGACGACGATTTCGACCGGATCCTGACCGTGGTGGACGAGGCCTCGCCGTACGCGTTGACCGGGGCGGTGATCGCCGACGATCGCGCCGCGATCGTCAAGGCCCAGAACCGCCTGCGGCACACGGCCGGCAACTTCTACGTCAACGACAAGCCCACCGGTGCGGTGGTGGGGCAGCAACCCTTCGGCGGCGCGCGCGCCTCCGGTACCAACGACAAGGCCGGTTCCCCGATGAATCTGCAGCGTTGGACCTCGGCACGCTCGATCAAGGAGACGTTTGCGCCACCCACCCGCCACGAGTATCCGCACATGGAGGTGCAGCGATGAGCGTGTTCAGCAGGGTGGCCCGCCCGGCGATCCTGGCGGCCGCCAAACGGGACGGGCTACGCCGCACCGCGGAACGGCTGCCGGTCACCCGTGAGGTGGTGCACCGCTTCGTGCCCGGAGAGACCGTTGCCGACGTCATGACCTCGGTTGCCACCCTGCGTGATTCGCGGCGCATGGTGTCCATCGACTACCTCGGCGAGGATGTCACCGACACCGAGACCGCGGACGCGACGGTGCAGGCCTACCTCGGCCTCCTCGACGCGCTGCGCGACCGCACCGAAACCGGCGGCGCTGTCCGCCCGTTGGAGGTGTCGTTGAAGCTGTCGGCGCTGGGCCAGGCCCTCGCGCAGGACGGCGAGAAGGTGGCGCTGGAGAACGCCCGCGCCATCTGCGAGCGGGCCGCCTCGGTCGGGGTCTGGGTGACCGTCGACGCCGAGGACCACACCACCACCGATTCGACCCTGTCCATCGTGCGGGACCTGCGCATCGACTACCCCTGGGTCGGCACCGTGCTGCAGGCGTACCTGAAGCGAACCCCCGCGGATTGCGCCTGCTTCGCCGATGCGCGGATCCGGTTGTGCAAGGGCGCCTATGACGAGCCTGGCTCGGTGGCGCACCGGGACGCCGAGGCGGTCACCGAGGCCTATCTGCGGTGCCTGCGCATCCTGATGGCCGGCAGTGGATACCCGATGGTCGCCTCACACGACCCGGCGATCATCGCCGAGGTGCCCGGCCTGGCCACCGAACACGGCAGGTCCGCAGACGATTTCGAGTACCAGATGCTGTACGGCATTCGGGACGACGAGCAGCGCCGGCTGGCCGCGGCGGGCAACCACGTCCGTGTCTACGTGCCGTTCGGTACCCAGTGGTACGGCTACTTCGTCCGCCGGCTGGCCGAACGACCTGCCAACCTCACATTCTTCCTGCGGGCGCTGGTCGACTGAGCGGGTGGGATCACAGCGAGGTGTCGGGGAACGAGTGGTGCTCGTGGGCGATCTGCCAGCCATCCGCATCCTTGCGCAACCCCATGGTCAGCCGCAGCCGGTTGTCCGGGTTCTCGGCGAACTCCTTCTCGCCACCGCAGCGCAACAACGCGTAGGCGAACGCGACGTCCTCGCCGGCTTCGACATCGAGTTCCAGCAGCTCGAAATTGGCGCCGCCGCGGACGAATTCGAAGAACGGCGGCCAGCTGTCCCGGTACTGCTGCAGACCCCGGATACCCGCGTAGGGCGGGGGGACGTCGAACATCACGATGTCGCGGGCATGCGCGGCGGTGACGCCGTCGAGGTCACATGCCCGGATGGCATCGACCCACCGGGTGATCAGGGCCCGGATATCGGCTTCTGCGGTCATCATTCGGTCCTCTCGTCACCAGTACCGACCCGATTCGGTGCCGAAAGTCATCGCCGGCCGCAGTGGATGAGTGGGCGGCTCAGCCGCCGTGCCGGATCTGGCGGCTCAGCCGCCGTGGATGATGGGCGGCTCAGCCGCCGCGGGTCGAGAACCTGCCGTCGGTCACTTCATCCCACTTCCGGCACACCGCGGCGACCTGCTCGTCACCCTGTTCCCTGATCCACGTGCAGGTCTCACGATCGGTGGCCGGATTGGTCACGATGATGGTGCGCAGTTCCGGCCGGTCCTCGGCCAGTTGGCGCAGCCGCTGCGGCGGGGTGGCGGGGTCGGCGGCGCGCAGCGCGTCCAAGGGGTCCGGCAGAGCCCCACGCGGCGCGTCGTGGCCGGCCAGATCGCCCGCCAACTCGTCGGTGGGGCGGGTGTTGAGCAGCAAATTCAGCAGAATGGCGGTGATCGCGCCCGCGGAGATGCCGGAGTGGAAGATGGTCTGGAACCAATCCGGGAACTGGTGGTACAGATCCAGTGAGACATTGACCGGCCCGTCGCCGAGCGTGCGGTCGGTGTAGTACAACTTGGCCTCGGTCAGCATCGCGACACCGATCGAGATTGCCACCACCAGGATGTTGGTGTTGGTGAAGGCCACCTTCGACAGGGTGCGGACACCGCTGGCGGCGACCATGCCGAACAGCGCCACCCCCGCGCCGCCGAGAACCGGAAGTGGTATGCCTTCGACGACGGCGGCCATCTTCGGCAGCAGGCCGAGCAGCACCAGGATGACACCGGCGACGGTCGCGACGTGGCGGGTGCGCACCCCCGTGATGGCCACCAATCCCACGTTCTGCGCGAAAGCCGTGTACGGGAACGTGTTGAAGATGCCGCCGATGACAGTGCCCAGGCCGTCCGCGCGCAGGCCGTCGGCCAGCCGCTGCGGGGTGATCTTCTCGTCGACGATCTCACCGACCGCCACGATGTCACCGGTGGTCTCGGTCATAATCACGATGGCCACGATCAGCAGGGCGATGATCGAACTGACCTCGAACGCCGGCATGCCGAACTGGAAGGGGGTCACGAAGCCGACCCAGTCGTAGTCGCCCATATGCGACCAGTCGGCCATGCCGAATGGGATGGCGACGACGGTGCCGACGAGCAGGCCGAGCAGGATCGACACCCGGCGCAGGCCTTCGGGAGCGAATCGCTCGATCGCGATGATCACAACCAGGGTGAAGAAGCCCATGCCGATCGCGGCCGGCGAGCCGAAGTCGACTCCGGTGGCGGTGCCGCCGCCGAACCAGCCGGCAGCCACCCGCATCAACGACACTCCGATGATGAGGATGATGGTCCCGGTCACCAGCGGGGGGAAGAATCTGATCAGCTTCCCGAATACCGGTGCCAGTGCCATCATGAACAGTCCGCACGCGATCACCGACCCGTAGATCGTGGTGACCCCGTGGTTGAGGCCGATGGTGATCATCGGCCCCACCGCGGCGAAGGTGACGCCTTGCATCAGCGGCAGCCGAACTCCGAACCGCCAGAAGCCCACTGCCTGGATCACCGTCGCTATGCCGGCGACGAAGAGGTCGGCCATGATCAGGTGCACGATGTCGGACTGCTGCAACCGGCCCGCGCCGACCATGGCACCGCCGACGATCAGGGGAACCGCCACCGCGCCGGCATACATCGCCAGAACGTGTTGAAAACCCAAGGGCAGCAACCGCTTCAGTGGTGGGATCTCGTCGACGGGTCGCTCCGCGGGTGCCTGCACTGCCATCAGCCCATCTTCGGAGAACGACGTTTCAACAGCTTTCCGGGCGGATGTCCGTCGAATTACATCCTCAGGGCACGGGGAACGCCGCAGCCGGGATCAGCACGTTGCCCCGGCAGGGACCGCTGAGGATGTCGGTGTACCAGCTGCCCTGTAGCGAGCCGTCGGGCTGCGGTGTGTAGGTGACCCAGGACTGCGCAGGGCTGTACACCCTGGGCACGCCGTCCCCGCGGAAGCACTCCCACTGCCAGTTGTAGCTGAACGTCCACTTGCCGCCGCTCCACGTGTAACGCTGCGGTTGCGGGATGGTCGGATTGGATGGTGCCGGACCGTCGACGACGGTGGCCACACATGCGGTGCCGCAGGCGGTGGTGAACGTGTACAGCGCCGTCAGGTCACCCTCGGGTTGGCGCGCGGCGATGCTGGTGCCGTTCTTCTGCGACGCATAGCTGACGACCTGATAGCGCCCGTTCAACTGGGTGGCGGCGCCGGCTGGGGGTGCCGGAACGAGACCGGCCACCAGGAGGGCGGCCAGCGCGGCACAGAGTCGACGGACCAACATCCCTTTCCCTATTCAGTCGCGGAATCAGCTGTACCCAACCGTAACTGCGGGTTCTGACAAAAATGCGGATCGTCATATCTGCTGCGTCAATTAGAGACCACATTGTGACGCACGTGCGCGTTTCACTCCCGTTCGGACAGCAGCACCATGGCCCACGCCGCGATGGTCTGGGCGTCGGTGATCTCACCGGAGCGGATCATCTGCTCGATTTGCGCGGCCGTGAACCACTCGCTGTGCATGTCCTGCTCTTCGTGCTCCCGCTCGTGGGCACCCTCGTCCAGGCCGGTCGCCAGGAACACCCAGCCGCGCTGGCTGCTCATCCCCGGCGCCACGTCCAGCAGGCCGAGCCGCACCAACGACTCGGCCCGCAGCCCGGTCTCCTCACGAAGCTCGCGGGCGGCGAGTTCCTCGGGTGCCAGATCGGCGAGATCCGGCGCGGTGCCCTGCGGGAACTCCCAGCGCCGCAAGCCGATCGGGTAGCGGTACTGCTCGACGAGGTGGAACCGGTCGCCGTCGCGGGCGATCACCAGGGCGTAGGTGGGTTTGTCGATGACCCCGTAGATACCCTCGCTGCCGTCGGGTCGGCGGATCGCGTCCTCGCGCACCGTCATCCAGTTGTTGCGGTATACCTCACGGCTGGACAGCCGTTCGATCCGGGCCATGGGCCAAGAGTAGCCTCACGAGAGTGTTGCTGACCTCGCTGGACCCGGCCGCGGTCGCCGCCGGGCACGACCTGTCCGACGCCGTGCGCATCGACGGGGTGACGCTGAGCCGCAGCGACCTGGTGGGCGCGGGCACCTCCGTGGCCGAGCGGGTGGCCCGGGCGCAGCGCGTCGCCATCCTGGCGACTCCGAGCGCCACCACCGTGCTGGCGGTCACCGGTTGTCTGATCGCCGGCGTCCCGTTCGTCCCGGTGCCGCCCGATGTCGGTGCGACCGAACGCGCGCACCTGATTTCCGATTCCGGTGCGCAGGCGTGGCTGGGTGAGCTGCCCGCCGAAACCGAAGGGCTGCCGCACATCCCGGTGCGGATGCACGCCCGCTCCTGGCACCGCTACGCCGAGCCGGCACCGGACTCGACGGCCATCATCATGTACACCTCCGGGACCACCGGGCTGCCCAAGGGGGTGAAGATCACCCGGCGGGCCATCGCCGCGGACATCGATGCACTCGCCCAGGCCTGGCAGTGGACGGCCGCGGACACCCTGGTGCACGGTTTGCCGCTGTTTCACGTGCACGGGCTGGTGCTGGGACTGCTGGGCTCATTGCGGATCGGAAACCGGTTCGTGCACACAGGAAAACCGTCGCCGGCCGGGTATGCGCAGGCCGGCGGTTCGCTGTATTTCGGGGTGCCGACGGTGTGGTCGCGCATCGCCGCCGACGAGGAGGCCGCGCGAGCGCTGGCCGGGGCGCGGCTGCTGGTGTCGGGCAGCGCGGCGCTGCCCGTGCCGGTGTTCGATGCCCTCGTCCGTCTGACCGGGCATGCGCCGGTGGAGCGGTACGGCAGCACCGAGTCGCTGATCACCCTGAGCACCCGGGCCGACGGTGAGCGTCGGCCCGGCTGGGTGGGGTTACCCCTGGACGGCGTGCAGACCCGCCTGGTGGACGAGCACGGCGCGCTCGTGCCGCATGACGGCGAGACGATCGGTCAGCTGCAGATCAAGGGCCCCACCGTGTTCACCGGTTACCTGAACCGGCCGGACGCCACCGCTGAGGCCTTCGACCCGGAGGGCTGGTTCCGCACCGGCGATGTCGCGGTCATCGACGCCGACGGGATGCACCGCATCGTCGGTCGCGAGTCGGTGGACCTGATCAAATCGGGTGGGTACCGGATCGGCGCCGGTGAGATTGAGACCGTCCTACTCGGGTACCCGGGCGTCGACGAGGTGGCGGTCGTCGGGGTGCCAGACGCCGATCTGGGGCAGCGCATCGTCGCCTTCGTCGTCGGGGATGTCGAGCCTGCGCGGGTCATCGACTTTGTCGCCGAACAGCTTTCGGTGCACAAGCGACCCCGCGAGGTGCGCATCGTGGCGAGCCTGCCGCGTAATGCGATGGGCAAGGTGCTCAAGAAGGAGCTGACGAAGTGACCGGGGGAGACGGGCGTGAGTGAGGATCGCAGCGAGGGACGAGCGAGGACCGGAGCGAACGCGGGAGTCGACCGATGAGC
>NZ_MVHJ01000012.1 GCF_002086115.1 Mycolicibacterium bacteremicum | reverse complement strand
CACCCGCACCGCCCCCGCCCCGGATTCGGTGGCGGCGATGACCATCTGCGTCGCCTCCTGCTCGCACTACGAGCAGGGTTGGTTCACCGCCTATCGCAGGCTGGCCGAGGACCGGCCCGACCTCGTCGTGCACCTGGGCGACTACCACTACGAGTACGCCGCCGGGGCGGGTGGCGCCGCCCGGGTCCGCGATCATGTCGGAGCGGAGACTATGACGCTGGCGAACTACCGGCAGCGCTACGCGCAGTACCGTACCGATCCCGATCTGCAGGCCGCGCACGCCGCCGCACCGTGGCTGGTGGTGTTCGACGACCACGAGATCGCCAACAACTGGGCCGGGGACATCCCCGCCGAACCGGACCCGTTCTTCGGTCTGCGCCGGGCGGCGGCCATGCAGGCGTATTTCGAGAACATGCCGCTACGCGCGGCGGCCGCACCCCACGGTGGGCACATGCAGCTCTTCCGGCGGGTGCACTGGGGCTCGTTGGCGACCTTCCACATGCTCGACACCCGCCAGTACCGCACCGACCAGCCCTGTGGCGACGAGTTCCGCGCCGAGTGCGCCGGGCGCCACGACCCGTCGGCGACGCTGACCGGCGCCGGGCAGGAACGGTGGCTGCTCGACGGGTTCGCCACCTCGCGGGCGCGCTGGGACATCCTGGGCCAGCAGGTGTTCTTCTCCGGCGTGGACCTGACCCCGGGCCCCGGGGTCGGCATCAACCCCGACGGCTGGGACGGCTACACCGCCAATCGTGACCGGATACTGGCCGGACTGCGCGCCACCCCGGTGCGCAATGCCGTCGTGCTGACCGGTGACATCCATTCCCATTGGGCGGCAACGGTTCACCGCGCCCAAGGAGAGCCCGCGATCGCGACCGAACTGGTGACCAGCTCGATCAGCTCCGGCGGTGACGGTTCGGACACCCGCGCCGAGGTGGCGGCGATCCTGCCGGAGAACCCGCACATCAAGTACTTCAGCAACCGGCGCGGGTACCTGCGCGCACGCGTCAGCGCCGACGAGATCCGCGCCGATTTCCGGGTGCTCCCCTACGTGTCCAGACCGGGCGCGCCCGCGCAGACCGGCGCGACGTTCACCATCGCCGATCGCGAGGCGTCGCTGCGGGCGGTGTGATCAGCCCAGCGTCAGCATCCACGCCGGCACCCAGTGCGTCACCGGGCGCTCCTTGGCGCCGAAGCGCACCGGGTAGGTGACCAGTCCCCACCACGCCCCCTGCTCGCACAGGCCCCAGCAGGTCAGCTCGGCCTCGACGACCTTGTGCATCTGCAGCCCGTGCGGATGTTGGCGACCCCACCGGCAGTGCGGTTGACGCGGAAACAGCGCGGCGAGGTCGACCAGCACGGTGCGCGGCGGGTCGACCCGGCGGAAGACCTCACGCGTGGGCTGCCCGCCGTACCCGATGGACTGCATTTCACCCACGGCTCGATCATATGTTCGAACCCCGGTGTGGGGAAGTCAGCGTCCGTGAGCGTCGAAGAACACCGCGGCGGCCTGCGACGCGCTGAACGACCGGATGGCCGGGCCCACCTGATCGGCGGGCAGGATCTCCGGGGCACCCGGCCAGGTGTGCCCGCCCCCGTCGACGCGCATGTAGACCACCTCGGAGCCACCGGCGCAGGCATAGCTGACCCGTTCGACGAACTGCGCGTCCACCCCGGGCTGCGGCTCGATCAGCGGGTCCGGTGCGCAGCCGTTGAGCCGGCGCCAGCTGTCCACCAACGCGGTGGCGGCCAGTATGGTGCTCGGCCCGCCCCGGCCCATCATCGGGCCGCCACCGATCGGCACGATCGGATCCAGGGTGCCGTGCGTGGTCAGCACCGACACCGGTTGCGCGGGATGGCATCCGACATTGGCGCCGAGCGTCGCACCGACCGGGGCGATCGCGGCGAACACATCGGCACGGTCACAGGCCAGGCGGTTGGCCATGAAGCCGCCCGCCGACAGCCCGGTGACGAAGACCCGCCCGGGTGGGATACCGAAGTCGGCCACCAGCCGCTGCGCCAGCGCCGTGAGAAACCCGACGTCGTCGACACCGGTACGGTCGGGCACCGAGGCGCCCCGGCCGTCGGCCCAGCTGAAGTCGATACCGTCCGGGTACACCACGACGTAGCCGTGCGCGTCGGCGACCGGATCGAAGTTCGTCAGCGCCGCATGCTGCCCGCCGGTCTGCCCGCCGGCATGCAGGCTGAGCACCAGACCTGTCGGCGTCCCCGGCGGCACATGCAGCTGATACGTCCGGCTCAGGCCACCGAAGTCCAGGTGCGCCACCGGCGGTTGCGCGCGGGCAGGCGCGGGCGGCCCCGCCACCGAGACCATGACCGCCAGCAACGCTGCCGTGAGTTTGCCCCACACCAGCGCGAGCTTAGATGCTTCAGGTGTAGAGCGACTCGAACTTCTCGATCGACCGCTCGATATCGCCCTTGACCGTGCGCGCCGCGACCGAACCGATCGGGCCGAACAGCGGCGGCCCGCCCAGATCGAGGGTGACGGCAAAGGCGCAGCCCGCCGCGGTCGGCTTGACCGCCATCTTCAGCCCGTACTTGGTGCCGCCCACCCCCTTGCCGGTCACCTCCAGCAGTCGCGGCGCATCCATCTTGCGGACTGTCCAGGTGACGCGGTTGCGCATGCCCTTGGCGCCGGCCACGCCGATCAACGTGGTGCCCTCGGTGAGTTCGTCCGGGATCTCGCTGCGCCAGCCTTCGTGCAGCACCAGCCAGTCGCCGAGTTCGTTGAGATTGGACGCATGGTCCCACGCGGTCTGCGGGTCAAGCGACAACTCGCGGGATAGTTCGAGCTTTGCCATGGCCGGAATGCTAGTAGCTTCGTTGTGGTGGACCGCAGCAAAGTCGACGCCAGCAACCTCACCGGGGTCTCCGAAACCGCACTGCTCACCCTGAACGCCCGGGCGCATCAGGCCCGGCACGCCAACCCCGTCATCGACGACCCGATGGCGATCCGGCTGGTCGACGCCATCAACTTCGACTTCGACAAGTTCGGCCGCAAGGGTCAGGAGATGGCGCTGCGTGCCGTCGGCATCGACCGCGCCGCCGCGGACTACCTGTCCGCGCATCCGTCGGCGACCGTCGTCGCACTCGCCGAAGGTTTGCAGACCAGCTTCTGGCGGCTGGCCGACAAGCTGCCGGACGCCGACTTCCGCTGGATCACCGTCGATTTCGCCCCGGTGGTCGAATTGCGTTCGCGGCTGCTGCCGGACTCGCCGCGCGTCACCGCTCTGGCGCAGTCCGCGCTGGACTACAGCTGGATGGATCATGTCGACACCGACGACGGTGTCTTCATCACCGCCGAAGGACTGCTGATGTACCTGCAGCCCGACGAGGCGATGGGCCTGATCGCCGAGTGCGCCAAGCGGTTTCCCGGCGGGCAGATGATCTTCGACCTACCCCCGGTGATCGTCAAGAGATTGACCCGCAAGAACGGCATGCGATCCTCGCGCCGGTACCGCGTGCCGCCGATGCCGTTCAGCCTGTCCCCCGCCGAGCTCGCCGACCTGGTCAACACGGTGCCGGGGGTCCGCGCCGTGCACGATCTGCCGATCCCCAAGGGCCGCGGGCTGCTGTTCGGCAAGCTGTTTCCGGCCTACTGGCAATGGAATTGGAGCAAGCAGTACCGGGGTGCCTACACTCTGCTGGAATTCGGCTGATGGCCCGATACGTTGCCCTGCTGCGCGGGATCAACGTCGGCGGCAAGAACATCATCGCCATGAAGGACCTACGGGCCGCGCTGGAAGACCACGGTTACGGCAACGTCAGCACCTACATCCAGTCCGGCAACGTGCTGTTCGACACCGACGCCGACCCCACGACGTTGGAAGCCGACGTCGAGGCGGTGCTGGAGAAGACGTTCGGGGTGCCCCTGCTGGTGGTCATCCGCTCGCACCGCCAGCTGCGCAGCGTGATCGCAAAGGCGCCGAGCGGTTTCGGCGCGGATCCAGATACCTACTACAGCGACGCGGTGTTCCTGAAGGCACCCTTGACCGCCGCTGCGGTGATGCGCATCATCGAACTGCGCGACGGAGTCGACCAGGCCTGGCCGGGCACCGGCGTGGTGTACTTCGCCCGGTTGGGCGCCGAACGCAGCAAGAGCAAGATGAGCAGGATCACCGCAAAACCCGAGTACAAGCAGATGACGATCCGCAGCTGGACCACGACGGTCAAGCTGCTGGCCCTGCTCGACGCTCAGAGCCCCAGCAGGTAGGCGATCAGTGCAATCACCGGGACTGATGCCAGCGTGGTGATCAGCGTGGCGTTGCGGGCCAGTGCCTCACCCCGCGCGAAGACCGCCGCATAGGTGTTCAGATTCTGCGCCGCCGGCAGCGCGGCCAGCACCGTGGCAATTGCGGTCTGTTCCGGTGACAGCCCGAACACCCAACGCGCCAACACATATGCCAGCGCCGGCATCACCAGGACCTTGAACACCACCGCCAGCCACAGGTCCACCCGGCTGTCGCGGTCATCGCGGCCACGCTCACTGACCAGCGCGATACCGAAGGCCAGCAGGACCGTCGGAATCGCGAGATCGGCCAGCAACTCCAGAGGCTGGTGGATGGCCCGCGGGAGCGTGACCCCGGTGAGCGCCAGCAGCATACCGATCGCGCTACCCACGATGATCGGATTGGTCGCCAGCCCTCTGATCTGAGCGCCGACCGAGCCGCCGTCGCGGCCGGCGGAATTGATGACCGCCACGCCCAGCGGCACGAGCACCACGGTCTGGAACACGATCAGCGCCGACACCTCGGTGGTACTGCCGAGCACGTAGGCGCTCAGCGGGATGCCCAGGTTGCCCGAGTTCACCCATGACGCCGCCCACGCCCCGATGGTGGCGTCGGCCCGGTCCCGCCGCCGCAACGTCACCGCGATGACGAAGAACACCCCGAACATCACCAGCGTGGTGAGCGCCGAAACCAACAGCGGCATCGAGAACACCTGCCCCGGTGCGGAATCCGCCAGCGACAACAACAGCAGGGCAGGCACACCGACGTGGAAGGCGACGCGGTTGAGCACCATCCGTGCGTTGTCACCGAGGACGTTGCTGCGCCCGGCGACCATGCCGACGACGATGATGACGGCGATGACGGCGAAGGCCTCCAGCACCGCCAGCACCACTCACCTCTTCCCGATTGGCCCGAATGCGATCGGTCAGTGCCGGCGTGCGAGCTCGCGCAACACCAGATCGGTTGTCGCCCAGTCCATGCACTTGTCGGTCACCGACTGCCCATAGGTGAGCGGGGTGGCCTCCGGCGCCTGGGCGCCGGCGACCAGGAAACTCTCCAGCATGACGCCGCTGACCGGCAGACCGTCGCGCACCAACTGGGCGACCTCAGCGGCCACTGCGGCCTGGCGCACGTGGTCCTTACCGGAATTGGCGTGGCTGCAGTCGATCACGAGCCGACCGGGCAGTCCGGCCGCCACCAGCTTGTCGGCCGCCGCGCGGATCGCGGTGGCGTCGTAGTTCGGACCCGCGGTGCCCCCGCGCAGGATCACGTGGCAGTCCTCGTTGCCCGCGGTGTTGACCAGCGCACCGCGACCCATATCGTCCATACCGAAGAAAACATGCTGGGCGGCCGCGGCTTTCACGCCGTCGACGGCGACCTGGATGTTGCCGTCGGTGCCGTTCTTGAATCCGACCGGCATGGACAGACCCGAGGCCAGCTGACGGTGCACCTGGGATTCGGTGGTCCGGGCGCCGATGGCGCCCCAGGCGACGGCGTCGGCGATGTACTGCGGGCTGGTGGGTTCCAGGAACTCGCACCCGACCGGCAGACCGATGTCGATGATGTCGAGCAGCAGTTGACGGGCGGTCCGCAGGCCGCGGGCGACATCGAAGGTGTTGTCCATGCCCGGATCGTTGATCAGGCCCTTCCAGCCGATCGTGGTGCGCGGCTTCTCGAAGTACACCCGCATGACGATTTTCAGCTCATCCCTGAGCTCCTCGGCGACCTTGGTCAGCCGGCTGGCGTAGTCCAGCGCCGCGGCGGGGTCGTGGACCGAACACGGCCCCACCACCACGAGCAGTCGATTGTCGCGACCGGCCAGGATGTCGGCGATCTCGTCACGATCGCGGGCCACCCGCTCGGCCCGCCGGGCGCCGAGCGGGAACTCGGTGAGCACGTCGTGCGGGCTGGGGATCTCGCTAAAACTGCGAATCCGCCGGTCCGAAGTCTCGGGTGCGGTGGCGATCTGCGCCAGATTCATGGGGTGCCTTCCTGGTAAGGGCACCTTCGCGGGTTCCGGCGCCCTGTTATGACGAAAGGCAGCGACCGATACGGTCACTGCCTGGGCTCCGGGTGGATGCGTCGCTTAGTGCTGCGCTTTATCGGCTCCGCCCGGAGCCTCGATAAAGCGCCAATAGCCGACGCATGCACGGATGTTCACGGCGGCCACGTTACACGCCCGTCCCGCGACGGCAAAAGTCAGGGCTTGAGCCTCCACGCGTAGCCGGCGATACCCACCCCGATCAACGCGATGATCGGGCCGAGCACCGACCACGTGGTGGTGTTGCTCATCGGGCTGCCGCCCACCGCGCCGAACCCCTGCAGAGCGAACAGGGTGCCGAACATGGCGACGACGATTCCGATGACCAACACCGCGATACGCATACCCGCGACAGTAGCCTCGGCGGAGACGACTCAAACCACCCCAGCGAGGAGAATCCGTGTGACCGACCGTATGGAAGTCCAACGCACCATCGCCGCACCGGCCGCCGACATCTTCGCCGTGCTGACCGACCCGCACGGACACGTCGCCATCGACGCCTCGGGGATGCTGCAGGACGCCACCGGCGATCCCGCGCGCAAAGTCGGCGATCAGTTCGTCGTGCACATGGATCGCGAGGCGCTCAACGACTTCCCGATGGGCAAGTACGACGTGACGGTCGACATCGTCGAGTACGAGCAGGACCGGCTGATCGCCTGGACCATCCTGGGCCAGATCAAACCGCAGATCGGTCACGTTTACGGTTACCGCCTGGAACCGGCCGACGAGGGCACCGTGGTCACCTCGTTCTACGACTGGTCGGGCATCGACGACAAGTGGCGCGAGGCCGGCATCTTCCCGGTGATTCCCGAGACCGCGCTACGGGCGACGCTGGGCATCCTCGACCGGACGGTGCAGCGCGGATACCCCCGTCCGTAGCGTCAACCAATAGTTGACGATCACGCAAAGTCAACCTACGGTTGACGCATGACCGATTCCGTCAGCCTCGACCAACTGATCCGCGCCATCAAGGCCGTCCACTCCGACGCCCTCGAGCAACTCTCCGACGCCGTCCTTGCCGCCGAGCACCTCGGCGAGGTCGCCGACCACCTCGTCGGACACTTCGTCGACCAGGCCCGCCGCTCGGGCGCGTCGTGGACCGAGATCGGCGCCAGCATGGGCGTCACCAAACAGGCCGCCCAGAAACGCTTCGTCCCCAAGGGCGACACGATCGACCCCGATCAGGGATTCGCCCGCTTCACCCCGCGCGCGCGGGCGGCCGTCGTGTTCAGCCAGAACGCCGCGCGCGACGCCCAGAACACCGAGATCACCCCCGACCATCTGCTGCTCGGGCTGCTGGTGGACACCGACTCCCTGGCCGTCGCGATACTGCAGGCCCACGGCATCGCCCCGGCCGGCATCAGGGACGCGATTACCCTGCCACCGGCGACCGGTCAGACGCTGGACCTCGTCCCCTTCGACGGTCCGGCCAAGAAGGTGCTGGAATTGACCTTCCGCGAGGCACTTCGCCTGGGCCACAACTACATCGGGACCGAACATCTGCTGCTGGCGCTGGTGGAATCCGAGGCGGGCGACGGCCCGCTGCACCGCCTCGGTGTCGACAAGGACCGGGTCACCGCCACCGTCGTCGACCTGCTGGCCGCCATCCCGAGGGAATGAAACCCGGCGCCGGACTGTAGAACTCCGACATGGAACTCAACGCAGCCGCGCGCGAACTCATCGGCGCAGGCGCCGACGCCACCCTGGTCACCGTCAACGCCGACGGCAGCCCGCAGGCGTCGGTGGTCTGGGTCGCCTGGGAGTCCACCCCCGACGGTGACGAGCTCGTCGCCGCGCACCTGTCGGACAAGTACCAGAAGGTGCGCAACGTGCGCCGCGATCCCCGGGTGATCGCGACCATCTTGGCGCCGGCCAAGCCCGGCCAACAGCGTGAGTACCTGTCGGTGACGGGTACTGCGCGCATCGTCGAGGGCGGCGGGCTGAAGGTCCTCAAGGGCCTTGCCGTGGCGATGCTGGGCTCCGACGAACACTTCCCGCCGGCCGATGCGCCGGACGGATACCTGACCCGGATCCGCATCGAGTCCCTCGGCGGGCACGGGCCCTGGGTGGCCTAAACGCCCGAACCCCCTAGCCGCCGCCGGGCATGTGCCATCATGCGAGGCAGCAAAGGGAGGGTGTGTATGTCGCGCTTGTTGTCGGTCCTCATCGCCGCGATGACGATGCTGGCGGTCGGTGTCGCGCCGCCGGCGGCCGCCGCCGAGACGCCGATCGGCAATCTCGGACAGCCGCTGCGCGTCGAGTTCGACGACTTCGTCGCCGACGTCACCGTGCATGACGTGCTGCCGGTGCCGGTGCCCCCGGGCTGGGGCTGGAACGGTTCCCCGCGCTGGCGGGCACAGGGCGGCCCGTGGCGCGCCGACGTGACCGTCAACGTCATCTCCGCGCCCAATCCGTACAAGCTGTCGCTCGCCACCACCTTCAGCGGCGTCACCCCGTACGCGGACGCGTACGCCTCCAAGCACACCGACGCCCCGGACGCCCTGGAGCAGGCGCTGCTGAACGCGCCACCGGGATCGACGGTCAAGGGCGGGGTGTACTGGGACGTCTACCGGGCGCGGGTCACCAACGTGGTGATGCTCAATCCGCAGACCGGCACCCACCTGGCACAGTGGAACATCTGGCAGCCGGGCTCACCGTTGCCTTGATCCGCCCCGCTGAACCCGACGACCTCGTCGAGCTGGCCGCGGTGGCGGCAACCACCTTTCCGCTGGCCTGCCCGCCGGGTGTCACCGAGGACAACGTCGCCGCGTTCATCGCGGCCAACCTGTCGGCACCGGCGTTCGCGGGCTACCTGCACGACCCGGACCGCACGGTGCTCATCGCTTCCGATGAGCGCCGAATCCTCGGCTACACCATGCTGATCCGTGGTGTCCCCGATGACGACGATGTGCAGCGCGCCGTCCCGCTGCGACCGGCCACCGAACTGTCCAAGATGTACACCCTGCCCGACGCCCACGGCACCGGGGTCGCCGCGGCATTGATGACCGAGTCACTGCGGCACAGCACCGCCACCGGCGCGGCCGGCGTCTGGCTCGGGGTCAACCAGGAAAACGTGCGGGCCCAACGCTTCTACGGCAAGTTCGGTTTCCGGGTCACGGGCACCAAGACCTTCCGGCTCGGCGAGAGCATCGAGAACGACTACGTGATGACGGTCAGACTCGACTGAGCACGTCGCGCACCGACGCGAGTGTCTCGTCGGGGTGGGTCAGGTGCACCGAATGCGTCGAACCCGGCCAGCTGAGCAGGGATACCCCGAAGGCATCGGACAATTCCCGGTGCGCGCGCCACGTCGCGCCGCCGCTCGGCCGGTCGGCGGTGACGACGGCCGCAGGCACCCGTGGCAGCTGCGCCACGTCGAAACCGGATGCCACCGCACCCAGCCCGGTCACCGCGTGCGCGAGACCGGCCAGATCGGCCTCGGCGGCGATGCGCTGCTGCGCCGCGGCACAATCCGGCCGCATGGTGCGCGCCTCGCGCAGCGACGCGGCCACCGCCCGGGCGGTCAGAACCCCGCCGATCAGCGGGATCCGGGCCACCGCACCCACGACGCGGAACGCCCACTCGGCCCGGCGGCACAGCGCCGCGTCATTGATCGGCGTGACATCCAGCAGGACCAGACCGGCGACATCCTCGGGGTGATCGCGGGCCAGCAGCAGCGCGATGGCGCCGCCGAGACTCTGCCCCACCACGACCACCGGACCGATCCCGGACGCGGTGATGATCTGATGCAGGTGCGCCGACGCCGCGGCAAGGCCGACCGGGATGTCGTGTTCGATGACACGGCAACCGGGTTCGGCGACAAGCGATTCCACCAGGCCGGGGAAGAAGCCGGCGCAGCGGGCGCCCGCCCCGGGGATCAGCAGCACCCCCGGTCCGGCCTCCCCCACGACCCGCATGGCTACGTCGACTGCGCCGCCGCGGTGAGCGCCAACAGACGCGAGGTGGCGCGCAGGTACTTCTTGCGGAAGCCGCCGGCCACCATCTCGTCGCTGAAGATGGTGTCGAGCTTGGTGCCCGAGGCGAGGATCGGTACGCCGGCGTCATAGAGCCGGTCGGTCAGCGCCACCAGCCGCAACGCCACACTCTGATCGGTGATCGGGTGCACCCCGGTGATGAACACCTCGCGGACCCCGTCGATCAGCGCGTGGTAGCGCGACGGATGCATGGTGGCCAGATGGGCGCACAGCGCGTCGAAGTCGTCCAGCGTCGCGCCGTCCACCCCGGTGGCGCGGGCACGTACCTCGTCATCGGTCAGCGGTTCCGGAGCCGGCGGCAACCCGCGGTGCCGGTAATCCGGGCCCTCGACCCGCACGGTGGTGAAGATCGATGCCAGCGTGTTGATCTCGCGCAGGAAGTCCTGCGCGGCGAAGCGGCCCTCGCCGAGCTGCTCAGGCAGCGTGTTGGAGGTGGCCGCGATGGACACCCCGCGCTCGACCAGCGCCGAGAGCAGCCGCGAGATCAGCGTGGTGTTGCCCGGGTCGTCGAGCTCGAACTCGTCGATGCAGATCACCACGTACCGGCTGAGCAGGTCGATGCACTCGGTGAAACCGAACACCCCGGCCAGCTGCGTCAGCTCACCGAAGGTCGCGAACGCCGTGGGCGCCACCTCGGCCTTCGTCAGCGCGTAATAGGTGGAGGCCAGCAGGTGGGTCTTGCCGACACCGAACCCGCCGTCGAGGTACACCCCGACACCGGGCAGCACCTCCTTCTTGCCGAACAACTTCTTCTTGCCGGCCCGCCGCTGCAGCGCCTGCTCGCAGAACGACCGGCACCGCTCCACCGCGGCGGCCTGCGACGGCTCGGCCGGATCCGGACGGTAGGTGTCGAAGCTGACATCGGCGAAAGTGGGCGGCGGCACCAGCCGCTTGACCAGTTGTTCCGGCGTCACCTTGGGGTGCCGATCCACCAGACCGTCGACACCTGCGCCGCTTTGCATGTCGTGCACCCTATCGACGTGCTGCAATGAAACCCATGTCGGATACCGCCGCTGGGACGGATTTCACAACGCTGGGGCCCGTCGACGACGCCGGCGCCGACCTTGCCGGGCTGTACGCCTACCCCGAGGACCTGAGTTCGGCGTGGGTGCGGGCCAACTTCATCACCAGCCTGGACGGGGCCGCCACCGCCGACGGCAAGAGCGGCGTGCTGGGCGGACCCGGCGACCGGGCGCTGTACCGCTTGCTGCGCGAGCTGGCCGACGTGGTGCTCGTCGGTGCCGGCACGGTGCGCGTCGAGGGCTACTCGGGCGCACAGCTCGGCGTGGCCGAACGGCAGCGCCGCCACGCCCGCGGGCAGGACGAGGTGCCGCCGATCGCCATCGTCACCAAGTCGGCGACGCTGGACCAGACCCTGCCGGTGTTCACCCAGACCGAGGTGGCGCCGCTGATCCTGACCACCCACCGGGCCGCGGGCGACGCCCGTGCCCGGTTCGGTGACCTGGCGCGGGTGTACGACTGCTCGTCCCCCGCCGACGGCGACGAGGTCGATCTGGCCACCACGCTGCGCACGCTGGCCGGCCTCGGCCTGCACCGGGTGCTCACCGAGGGCGGCCCCAGCCTGCTGGGCGCACTCATCGCCGGTGGGCTGCTCGACGAGCTGTGCCTGACCATCGCCCCGACGCTGGTCGCTGGTTCGGGCAAGCGCATCACCGACGGCCACGACGAGGCGCTCACCGCGATGCGGCGCCGGCACACCCTCACCGATGACGAGGGCTATCTGTACACGCGCTACAGCCGCGGCTGATCCGGCGCCCATGATCGCTACTGTGGTCGGCATGCGACGTGCGGTAGCGCCCCTGCGGTCAACAATGGTGCTGTCGGTCGCCGTCCTGCTGACCTCCTGCGCGCCGCTGCTGGCCGCGAACCCGCGCTATGCCACCGATGACGGCGCCGGCCCGCAGGGTGCGCCCGAGCCGACCACCGTCGCGTCCGGCCCGCCCGCGCTGGAGGCCCCCAAGAACGATCTGTCCTGGTCCGATTGCACCGCACAGAGTTTCCGCGATGCCGCCATCCCCGCCGTCCCGGGCGTCACGCTGGAGTGCGCCAACTATCAGGCCGACCTGGATTCCATCAAGGGGGCCGGCGGTGACATCAACATCGGCGTGGTGCGGGCCCGCACCACGGCCACCCCGACCGATGCCGGACCGCTGGTCTTCACCACCGGCAGCGATCTGCCGTCCTCGACCCAGCTGCCGGTATGGCTGTCGCGGTCGGGCACCGACATCCTCAAGACCAATCCGATCGTCGCCGTCGACCGTCGCGGTATCGGGCTGTCCGAGGCGATCGACTGCCGGGACCTGTTCGACCGTCAGGAGATGATCGACCAGACCCAGTTCGAGTCCGGCGACGACCCGGTGGCCAACCTGAGCGCGATCGTGCAGACCGCCACCACCACCTGCACCGACTACATCGCCCCCGGGGACTCCGCCTACGACAACGCGCACGCCGCGGAGGACATCGAGGCCCTGCGCAGCACCTGGGATGTGCCGAGCATCGCGCTGCTGGGCATCGGCAACGGCGCCCAGGTGGCATTGGCCTACGCCGGCTCGCACCCGGACAAGGTCGCCCGCCTGGTGCTCGATTCCCCGCTGCCACTGCCGATCAGCGCGGAGGCCGCCGCCGAGCAGAAGGTGAAGGGCCAGCAGGCCGCCCTCGACGCGTTCGCCGCGCAGTGCACCGCCATCAACTGCCCGCTCGGTCCCGATCCCAAGGGCGAGGTCGACGCACTGCTCAAGGCCGCCCGCGACGGACGCGGACCCAACGGGGCCTCCGAGGCGGCCGTCGCCGACGCCATCACCACCGCGCTGGCCTTCCCACGCGGCGACCGGGTGGCCGCGACGAATGCCCTCGGCGGGGCCGTCGCCGCCGCCCGCTCCGGGGACACCGGGGCGATGACGGATCTGATCGCCCAGGCCGAGGATCTGCGCCAGACCGACGGACAGTTCGTCAACAGCTGTAGCGACGCCCTCAACCGACCGACCCCCGACCGGGTCCGCGAACTCGTCGTCGCCTGGAACCGGATCTATCCGCAGTTCGGCACGGTCGCCGCGCTGCGGATGGTCAACTGCCTGAGCTGGCCCAGCGGGTCGGCCCCCGAGGATCCCAAGGACCTGAAGATCCCGACGCTGTTGCTCGGGGTGCAGAACGACCCCATCAACGGCAATGAGGGCGTCGCCGCCGTGGCCGCGACCATCATCAACGCCGGCTCGAACAGCAAGCGGGTCATCTTCCAGGGCATCGGGCACGGCGCCAGCATCTACTCGCCGTGCGCGCTGCCCCCGGTGATCGGTTACCTCGCCGAGGGCAAACTGCCCGAGACCGACACGTTCTGCCCTGCCTGAGTGGGCCGTCAGGCGGCCCGGTGTAAATTGCGCAGGTGTCGTTCCAGCAGTCCGTCCTGAACGCGTTCCGCCCCCGCACCGCACCGCCGTCCACGGCGACGATCCTGCGGTCGGTCCTGTGGCCCATCGCGATCCTGTCGGTCATCCACCGCAGCTACGTGCTGGGCACCAACGGCTACATCACCGATGACTTCGGCCCCGTCTACCGCGCCGTCATCAACTTCAAGATGGGCTGGGACATCTACAACGAGAACTTCGATCACGTAGACCCGCACTATCTGTACCCGCCGGGCGGCACCCTGCTGCTCGCCCCGTTCGGCTATCTGCCCGTCGACGCCGCGCGCTACTGGTACATCACCTTCAACGTCATCGCGTTCCTGATCGCGGCGTATCTGCTGCTGCGGATGTTCAACTACACGCTGTCCTCGGTGGCCGCACCCGCGCTGCTACTGGCCATGTTCTGCACCGAATCCGTCACCAACACATTGGTTTTCACCAACATCAACGGCTGCATGCTGCTGGGCGGCGTGCTGTTCTTCCGGTTCCTGCTCAAGGGGGGCCGCACCGCCGAGCTGCTGGCCGGCGCTGCGATCGGGCTGACGCTGGTGGTCAAACCGTCGCTGGCGCCGCTGCTGTTGCTACCGGTGTTGAACCGCCAGTTCTACACGCTCATCACCGCTTTCGGCGTCCCGCTGGTGTTCAACGCGGCGGCCTGGCCGCTGGTGTCGGACCCGATGAGCTTCGTGCACCGCACCGTGCCCTACATCTTGGAGACCCGCGACTACTTCAACTCCTCGATCCTGGGCAACGGCATCTACTACGGCCTGCCGATGTGGCTGATCCTGGCGCTGCGCATCCTGTTCCTGCTGCTGGCCGCCGGCAGCCTGTATCTGCTCTACAAGTACTACCGCGAGCGCGATCCGCTGTTCTGGCTGCTGACATCCTCCGGTGTCCTGCTGACGGCGTCGTTCCTGGTGCTGTCGCTGGGCCAGGGCTACTACTCGACGATGCTGTTCCCCTTCCTGATGACGGTGGTGCTGCGCAACTCGGTGCTGCACAACTGGCCGGCCTGGCTGGCGGTGTACGGGTTCATGACGATGGACCGGTGGCTGCTGGGGCACTGGCCGACCACCGGACGCTTCCTGGAGTACATGAAGATCACCTACGGCTGGTCGCTGCTGCTGATCGTGGTGTTCTGCGTGCTGTACTTCCGCTATCTGGACGCCAAGGCCGAGAACAGACTGGATTCCGGGATCGATCCGCCGTGGATGACGGATGGGCGTCGGCGCGCTAGCGTTGAAGCATGACACACCCCGGTCCCAAGCTTGAGCTGACCGACGACCAGTGGCGCGAGAAGCTCAACCCCGCCGAATTCCAGGTGCTGCGCCGTGCGGGCACCGAGCGGCCGTTCACCGGCGAGTACACCGACACCAAGACCGCCGGAATCTACGAATGCCGGGCATGCGGAGCCGAACTGTTCCGCAGCACCGAGAAGTTCGAATCGCACTGCGGCTGGCCCTCTTTCTACGACCCCGCCGACTCCGACGCGGTGATCCTGAAACGGGACGACTCGCTGGGCATGACCCGGGTGGAAGTGATCTGCGCCAACTGTCACAGCCACCTCGGCCACGTCTTCGAGGGTGAGGGTTATCCGACGCCGACCGATCAGCGCTACTGCATCAATTCGATATCGCTGCGTCTGGTTCCCGCGGGCGCGTCCTGAGCAACGCCAGCATCTCCTGCGGTGGCAACGGTTCACTGAAGTAATAGCCCTGGCCGATCTGGCATCCGTACACGCGCAGCAGCGCGGCGGTTTCGGCGCTCTCCACGCCCTCGGCCACGGTGGTCAGCCCGAGTCCACGGGCCAGTTCGATGACCGATTTCACGATGGCCGCCGAGCGCGGGTCCTCGGTCACCGCGGTGACGAATCCCTTGTCGAGCTTCAATTCATCGATGTGTAGATCGCGCAGGTACGACAACGCCGAGTAGCCGCTGCCGAAATCGTCGATCGCCACCCGGACCCCGCTGTCGCGCAGCCGGTCGATCACCTCGGCGGCCTGCTCGTGGTTACCGATCAGCAGGTCCTCGGTGATCTCCACGGTCAGGGTCTCGAACGGCAGGCCGTGGGCGCGTAACGTCCGCTCGATGCGGTCGGGCAACCCTTGGTCGGCCAGTGACGGTGCAAAGATGTTGACCGCGACGGGAACCCGGAAACCGAGCTGACGCCAGATCGCCACCTGACCGAGGGCCTGGTCGAGAACGAGCTCGTTGATCGGGCGCATCAGCCCGTGATCGCGGACCAGCTGCAGGAACTGATCGGGCCCCAGCAGGCCGCGTTCGGGATGTGGCCAGCGGACCAGTGCCTCCACCCCGGTGATCGACTCGTCGGCCAGATCGAACTTCGGCTGGTACACCAGAGTGAGTTCGAGGTTGTCGATGGCGTGCCGCAGCTGCCCGAGCATCTGGAACGCGACGGTGCTGTCATGGGCGCCGCCGTCGACCGTACGCAGCTGTTGGGCCGAATCGCCGATCCCGGTGGGCAGATCGGCCTCGGAATAGGTGTGCACGCCGCTGATCCGGCGTCGTTTGGCCGCATACATCGCCAGGTCGGCGTGCTTGAGCAGGTCGTCGGCCGTCAACCGCGGCCCGCCCGAGCCGGCGACCGCCAATCCCGCACTGGGACATAGTCGCAACTCGTGGCCGTCGATGACGAACGGATCGGCGAAGGCGGCCACCACCTGGTGGGCCACCAGGCGAGCGGCCGCCTCGTCACCCTCCATGAGCACCACGAACTCGTCACCACCCATCCGCGCGACGGTGTCGCTGGACCGGACGCAACGCAGAATCCGCTCCGCGGCCTGCACCAGCAGCCGGTCCCCGGCCGGATGCCCCAGACCGTCGTTGACGAGTTTGAAATCGTCAAGGTCCAGGGACAGCACCGTCACCGACTGCTCGTCGCGGTGATGCAACGCCATCGCGTGCGCCAGCCGATCCTGGAACAGCGCACGGTTGGCCAGGCCGGTGAGCGGATCCCGCATGGCCTGTGCGGCGACCGTCTCCAGCAGCCGGCGATTCTCCCCCACCACGATGAACTGGCGCGCCAGCACCAGGACGATCAGGAGTACCGATGCCAGCAAGGCGGGCGGCATTCCCGGCGAGGCGGCGAAACGCACCGTTGCCGCGACCAGGGCGGCGACGATCGGCACGTAGGGCAGCCACATCGCGGCGCGGGAGATCCGCTGATCGGCGTCGGCATGCACACCGGCGGACCGGCCCGCCACCAGCGCCGCCAGCGCGATCAGCAGCAGCCCCAGTGCCCAGCCGACGCTGCCGAAGCGCACCAGCGCGACATCGTCGTGTGCGTTGGTGTAGACGAAGATGCCGTCCGCGATGGCGATCGAAGTCATGCCGCCGACCAGCAGCGCCAGCGAACGGCGTTGCGCGGCGGGCGCCCGGGCCAGCACCAGGACCGCGACGGTGAGCACCCCGAGATCCAGCACCGGGTAGGCCAGCGCCACACCGACGGCGAACCGACTGCTGCCGCCGGTCTGGAACAGCTGGTCCAGCACCGTCCACCAACCGATCTGGAAGAACGCGACGGCGACGATGAACCCGTCCAGTGCCAACCGGCCGTGGGTGTATCCCGAGACGCCGGCCGGCACGGCCAGCAGACCGATGCAGACGAAGACCGGCAGCGTCAGATAGGCGATGTCGGCGATGGTCGGGAACGGCGACTCGGCCAGCCACCACTCGTAGTAGGCCCAGATGGCCGATCCGATGGTGTAGCCCACCAGGCCGAGCGTGACGCAGACCCAGACGGTGCGCTGACGGCCGTATGCACGCCGGGCCGCGTGAGCACAGCAACCGGTGACGAACACCGCAAGGACGACGAACACCAGGTCTTCGACGGCGATCCGCTGTTCTGGCGAACCCCAGCCGGACACCAGCCAGCCACAGAATGCGAGGGTTGCGGCCGTTGCCCCGCCCCCCACCCGGGCGACTGTCGGCATCGTTGAACGCTAGCAAATTTCGACGTCGCCGGTGCCCCGACCGAGCGGAGTTAGGGCAGCTTGGTCAGCAGGTTTTCCACGCTCACCCGCGGCCCGGTGAAGAACGGGGTCTCCTCGCGGACGTGGCGGCGGGCGTCGGTGTAACGCAACTTCCACATCAACTCGACGATGCGCGCCAGGTCCGGTCCCTCGAAGGCCAGGATCCACTCGTAGTCACCGAGCGCGAACGCCGGCACGGTGTTGGCCCGCACATCCGGGTACTCCCGGCCGGCCATCCCGTGCTCGACGAGCATCTTGCGCCGCTCGTCATCGGGTAGCAGGTACCAATCCAGCGACCGCACAAAGGGATACACGCAGATGTAGTCACCGGGGTCCTCGCCGGCGATGAACGCCGGGACGTGACTCTTGTTGAACTCGGCGGGCCGGTGCAGGGCGACCACGCTCCACACCGGATCGCTCGCCTGGCCCAGCGTGGTGCGCCGGAACGCCGAATAGGTCGCCTGCAGATCCTCGACGCGCTCGGCATGCGTCCAGATCATGTAGTCGGCATCGGCCCGGAATCCGGTCACGTCGTAGAGTCCGCGGACCACGACGTCGCCTTCCTCCTGGTGTTTGAAGAACGTCGCGGTCTCGTCGATGACGGCGCTACGGTCGGCGTCGAGTGCCTCGGGCTGAACCGCGAAGACCGAGATCATCATGTACCTGGTCATCGAGTTGAGCGTGTCGTAATCGAGCTTGGCCATAGGGCTATCCTGCCACCAGCCGGGCCGCGGCTTTGGTGCCGGACCCCACACAGGCGGGCACGCCGATCCCGTCGAGATAGCCGCCCGCGACGGCGACCGTCGGCGGCAACCCCGCGCGCAGCTCGGCCACCAGGTCGGCGTGGCCGGGCCCGTACTGCGGCATGGCCTCGATCCAGCGCTGGACTCGATAGTCGACCGGGTCGACACCGATGCCGAACACCTGCTGCAGATCGGCCAGCGACTGGTTCAGCAGATCGTCGTCGCCGACGCTGCGTGCCAGATTGTCCCCGAATCGCCCGTAGGACAACCGAACCAGCTCGACGTTGCCGCGCCGACCCCACTTGCGCGAGGTCAGGGTGATCGCCTTGGTGTGCAGCTGCTCGCCGCTGGCGACCAGCACCCCGGACTGGTCGGGCAGCGGTGTGCCACCCGGCAGGGCCAGCGCCACCAGGGCGGTGGAGGCCACCGGGATGCGGCGCGCCGCGGCGGCACTGCGTGGGGCGAGATGGTCGACCAGGCGGGCCAACCGCGGCGCGGGAACCGCGAGCACCACGGCGTCGGCCGACCAGTGCACGCCCTCGTCGTCGACCAGATCCCAGCCGTGCCTGTCGCGTGTCACCCGCTCGATGCCGACCTGCGCCCAGTGCAGACCGGCACGGCGGGCGAGCTCGTCGACCAGAACGGCGTAGCCGCCGTCGAGGGCCCCGAAGATCGGGCCCGGCTGCGGTTGCGGCAGCGCGGCGCGCACCGCCTCGGTGAGGCTGCGGGCGCCCCGATCCAGGGCGGCCGCCAGCGTCGGGAACGCCGCGCGCACACCGATGGTGGCGGCCGACCCGGCGTAGACGCCGGTCAGCAGCGGCTCCACCGACCGCGTCACGACCTGGGAACCGAACCGGTCACCGATCAGTTCGGCCACCGAGGGATCCGCCCCCGGGCGCCAGGTCAGCGGACGGCGGGGTTCGTCGGCGATCCGTGCGACGGTCGCATCGTCCACCAGACCGGCCATCGACTCGGCGCGGGCCGGGACACCCTGCAGGGTGCCGGTGGGCAGCGGGTGCAGCCGGCCCTGGCTGTAGAGCAGCGGGCGGGCGCCGGCGCTGGCGACCTGACGGCCGGTCAGGCCGAGTTCACCGAGCAGCGCCGGGACCTCGGGTCTGCGGGTGATGAAGGCCTCGGCGCCCAGGTCCATCGTCATGCCACCGACCTGTTCGGTGCGCAGCACCCCGCCGAGGCGGTCGGCCGGGTCGAAGATTGTGATCCGTGCGTCGGGGCCCACCGATACGCGCAGCCGGTAGGCGGCGGTCAATCCCGAGATACCGCCTCCGACAACGCAGTACGAAGTCACAACGAGTGCACCAGCGCGACGAGGTCGGTCACCACCTCGGGATCGGTGGCGGGCAGCACACCGTGACCGAGGTTGAAGATGTGTCCGGACGCGCCGGCCGCGACCGCAGCCCGGCCGTCCTCGACGACGGCGCGCGCGGCTCGCTCGACAGCCGGCCACCCGGCGAACAGGGTGACCGGATCCAGGTTGCCCTGCAGCGCCTTTCCGGCACCCACCCGCTGCGCGGCCGCCGTCAGCGAGGTCCGCCAGTCGACCCCGACGACGGTGGCACCGGCCTCACCCATCGCGCCGAGCAATTCGGCGGTGCCGACGCCGAAGTGCGTCATCGGCACGCCGTGTACCGCCAGCGTCGCGAAGATCCGCGAGCTGTGCGGCAGCACGTAGGCGCGGTAGTCGGCCAGCGACAGGGTGCCGGCCCAGGAATCGAAGAGCTGGATCGCGTCGACCCCGGCGTCCAGTTGCGCCTCCAGGAAGGCGATCGTCAGATCCGTCAGCGATGTCATCAGCGCATGCCAGGTGTCCGGCTCGCCGAGCATCATCGCCTTGGTCTTCTCGTGATTGCGGCTCGGACCGCCCTCGACCAGATAGGACGCCAGGGTGAACGGGGCACCGGCGAACCCGATCAGCGGAACCTCGCCGAGCGCGGCGACCAGCAGCGACACCGCGTCGCTGACCGGGGCCACCTGGGAGCGTTCCAGTGGCTTGAGGGCATCCACATCGGCCCGCGAGCGGATCGGGTGCTCGATGACCGGGCCGACGTCGGGGACGATGTCCAGCGCGACACCGGCGGCCCGCAACGGGACCACGATGTCGGAGAACAGGATGGCCGCGTCCACCTGGTGCCTGCGCACCGGCTGCAGGGTGATCTCGCAGACCAGCTCGGAATCGAAGCAGGCAGACAACATGCTGTGCTGTGCCCGCAGGGCCCGGTATTCGGGTAGCGAACGTCCGGCCTGCCGCATGAACCACACCGGAGTGTGGGTCGGTGTGCGGCCGGCAGCGGCGGCCAGGAAGGGTGACGCTGGCAGGTCACGACGGGTGCTCATCGGCCCCTATGTTGCCACGCGCCGGACAGTCGGCGCGCCTGCGCAAGGCTGAGACCAGTTGGGGCTAGCGTCCACCAATGTGACATCCGTCGAACCGGCTCAATTCCGCACCGCGGTTGCGGCGATGAATGCCGCAACCGTGCGGCCGGAAATCGAGCTCGGTCCGATCCGTCCGCCGCAGCGACTGGCACCCTTCAGCTATGCGCTGGGCGCCGAGGTCCGCCACCCGGACGCCGCCGTGGTGCCGGAGAAATCCGACGGTGACGCGTTCGGCCGGCTGATCCTGCTGCACGATCCCGAGGGCGCCGAGGCCTGGGATGGCACCATGCGGCTGGTCGCCTACATCCAGGCCGATCTGGACTCCACCGAGGCCGTCGACCCGCTGCTGCCGGAGGTGGCGTGGAGCTGGCTGGTGGACGCCCTGGCCGGGCACGCCGAGGCGGTCACCGCGCTGGGCGGCACGGTCACGGCCACCACATCGGTGCGCTACGGCGACATCTCCGGCCCGCCGCGGGCACACCAGCTGGAGCTGCGGGCCTCCTGGACGGCCACCGACCTGGAGTTGGGTCCGCACGTGCAGGCGTTCTGCGAGGTGCTCGAGCATGCGGCCGGTCTGCCACCGGCCGGCGTGACCAGCTTGGGATCCCGCACGCGCGCCTGATGACCGAATCCGAGGAATCCGGGGCCGAAGTCGAGCCCGACGCCGAACCCGAACCGACTCCCCTGCTGGCACCCGCCGACGGTGTGCCGGCGGTGTCCTTCTACCCCAGCGACATGGTCAAGGCGGCCGAATTGTTGGCGTCGGGAACGGGGCCGTTCGCCGTCGACGCCGAACGCGCGTCGGGCTTCCGGTACTCCAACCGCGCCTACCTGATCCAGATCAAGCGAGCCGGTGCCGGCATCGTGCTGATCGACCCGGTCAATCACGGCGGCGATCCGCTGACGGTGATGGCGCCGCTGGCGGAGGTGTTGAGCACCGACGAGTGGGTGCTGCACGCCGCCGACCAGGATCTGCCGTGCCTGGCCGAGCTCGGCATGACACCCCCGCGGCTCTACGACACCGAACTCGGCGCCCGGTTGGCCGGTTTCGAGCGGGTGAACCTCGCCGAGATGGTGCGCAGGCTGCTCGGCCTGGGCCTGGTGAAGGGACACGGGGCGGCCGACTGGTCCAAGCGCCCGCTGCCGGCGGACTGGTTGAACTACGCCGCGCTGGATGTCGAGGTGCTGCTGGAGTTGCGCGACGCCGTGGCCGCCGTGCTGGCCGAGCAGGGCAAATCCGATTGGGCGGCACAGGAATTCGAATACCTGCGCACCGCCGAACCGACCGTCACCCGGCGCGACAGGTGGCGGCGGACATCGGGGATCCACAAGGTGCGCGATCCGCGGGCGCTGGCGGCGGTGCGTGAACTGTGGATCACCAGGGACCGTATCGCGCAGCGTCGCGATATCGCGCCGGGCCGCATCCTGCCCGATGCCGCGATCGTCAACGCGGCGACCGCCGATCCCGACACCGTCGAGAAACTCACGGCGCTACCGGTTTTCGGTGGTAGTCGCCAGCGCCGCAGCGCGCAGGTGTGGTTGGACGCATTGGCGCGCGCCCGCACGGATCCGAATCCGCCGTCGGGTTCCGAGCCGACCACCGGTCCGCCGCCGCCGGCCCGCTGGTCGCGGCGTAAGCCCGAGGCCGCCGAGCGTCTGGAGGCTGCCCGCGCCGGACTAGCCGCACTCTCGGAACGGGTTTCGGTGCCCACCGAGAATCTGCTGACCCCCGATACCGTCCGCCGGTTGTGCTGGGATTGGCAGCCGGTCGCCGATGTGCGAGCCGGCGTCGAGGAGTTCCTGGTGCAGGCCGGTGCCCGGCCGTGGCAACGGGAGCTGACGGTGCCCGTGTTGACCGAGGCGCTGACCGCGGCGCCCGACGCGTCGTCGGACTGACCGGCGAGAATCTCGACCACCTGCGACCTGGAGGACGATCACCGTGGCCGAGAAAGACGAGACGCACGACGAGAAGGACCGGCAACGGTTCGCCGACCGCGTGCTGAGCATCGTCGAGGACGCCATCTATTGGGCCATCGCGGTCATTTTGGTCGCCGGGGCGGTGGCTCTGCTGGTGGCCCAGGTCAAGACCATGTTCTCGTTACTGGACACGCCCACCTCCAACGTCATGCTGGAGGTCTTGGACGGCGTACTGCTGATCTTCATCTTCGTCGAGCTGCTCTACGCCGTGCGGACCAGCCTGCGGTCCCACGAGATCGCCGTCGAACCGTTTCTGGTCGTCGGAATCCTGGCTTGCATCAAGGAGATCGTGGTGCAGTCGGTGGAGGCGGCCAAACTCGTGGGCCAGGGTCCGGAATTCGCCAGGACCATCGTCCAGACCGGGGTGCTCGGCGCACTGGTGCTGGTGCTCGCGGTGGCGGCGTGGGTGCTCAGGCAACGCCGACTGGCGGGCCCCAGGACGACGGGGACGCCTGAGCGTCATCGGCCGACCGAATGTCCGTCCCACAGCGCCGGTGTGGCCATATCTGCACGACGACGCTCTCAGCGGGACATTGCGGGTACCGCTTGGTCCTGAAATTGGCGTGAAGGCATGTTCTGATCTTCGATTAGGGTAACTGTCGGAGGGACGAAGACGGCGGGGGGCTAACGGTGCAGGTTGACCCAGAGATCCTGCGCGCCTTCGCCGGCCAGGTCGATATTGCGGCAGGCATCATTCGCGAGGCCGACGTCGGCGGCAAGGTTGCCGCCGCGGCCGATGGGCTGGACGGTTCGACCACCCAATGGACGGCCCGCCTTGTGGGTGCCCACATCACACAGATCGCCGACCAGATCGCCGCTGACATTAACCAGATGGGCACCTCGGTGCGGGGCGCCGGCGGCGCCTACGACGTCAGCGATTCTGATCTGGCCGGCAGCTTCGGCGGGATTTTCTGAGACCGTGCTGCCCTCGCGTTCTCGGCTGGAACGGTGGAATCCTGATTCCCTCACGTTCACCGGTCAAGCGGTCAAAGACGGCGGCGTCGCGGTCGACAACGCCGTCACCACGCTGAATACCAACATCGCGACCATGCCCGACACCAAGGCATGGTCAGGTGATGCCCACACTGCCGCCACGTCGATGTTCGACCGTGCGCAGAAGCAAACCGGTGCCTTTTCCACCTATGCGACGGCGGTAGGTGAAGCCCTGATCTCGGGCGCCGGCACCATTGCTCCACCCCGGACGGCGTTGCTGAACAAGGCGGATCAGATCGACATGAGCGGTCAGTTGCGGGTCAACGAGCAGTGGGTTGTGCTGATCGCCGGCGCGCAAATGACCATTGAGCAGGTCGCGGCCTTGGAGCGGCGTGCACAGGCCGAACAGGTCATCGTGAACGGCTTGTTGACAGCCGTGGGATCGGCTGATGACACCGCCGCAGCCGCATTGACCGACGCCGCGCAGCCGCACGGCTTCGTACCACCGAATCCCCTCGACCCCGGAAGTCTGATGATTCCGGGATCTCAGCGTCCAGGTGATGAGGTACCCGATCCGTTGAGTCCGCTCGGAGCGATTCAGCAGGGACTGATCCGCGATACGGAGATGTCGCAGACGGTCCGCGAAACCACGACGGAGAAGCGATACGACCCGATGACCGGAGAGGAGCTGGCGACCGTCACCACCATCTACATGCAGGATGGCAGCAAGCACGTCAGGACGGCGAACGCCAACGCCCAGTTCTCCGATCGAGGTCCGGCCACGACCGAGATCCACTACGACAAGGATGGCAATGAGATCTCAAAATCGACATCGGTGACATTCAATGAGTTCGCCCACCACAGCATTGCCAACGCAGATGTGACGACGATTCAGATGGCCGACGGCACCATCACGACCTTGATTGAGCGTCCGGACGGCAGCAGGACCGGAACGATCAGAACCCCCGACGGCCGACAGGCGGACGTCCCGGTTCAATTGCTCAGCAATCCCGCGCTGATGACGATCGATGCAGGTATCACCGGTTTGGGTGCGCAGGCCGAGCACGGCATTCCCATGCTGAGCCAGGAGGCCCTGGAACACGTCAAGACGGGGGCTAAGTACGGAGGTCCCGCTTTCGGCCTGGCGACCGCGCTCTGGGACGTTGCGGTAGCCGACACGGGCTTTCAGAAGTGTGTGGCTGCCGCGGAAGGTGCGACGTCCTTGACGGCAGGCGCGTTGGCCGGAGTAGCGACCTCGGGCGGCGGCCCGGTAACCGCTGTTCTGGCGGCGACCGTGGCGGCCGGCGGAGGCAAAGCCCTGGGCAACTGGATTGGAAACACGTTTTGTCCACGATGAAGCTCAAACCAAAGCCGGCCGTCATCGCGGTAGCACTCTTCGGATTCGGCGTGTTCGCTGCCGTCTGGGCGGTGATCTGGTTGTCACGCAACAGCTATTTGACCGCTGCGGTAATGCTCGGTCTGGCGCTGTGGGCATTCGGATTCGCCTACTACTTCATCTACGCGACATCCGGTAGGTCAACACCCCGCAGGTCCGTGGGCTCGGGCGCGATTCTGTTGCGGCCGCCGTCGAGTTTGGACACCGTCTTTGTGGTCGCCACCGCCGCGACGACGGTCACGGCTACTTTGTTCCTGGTCTTCAACACGCTCGGCATGCTCGACTACGTACCGACCGGAGTCGAACGGTCCATGGCATACACCGGGTCGGTCTTCCTGCTTCTCTTCGGAATCCCCACCCTCTTCCGAATAATCAAACACGGTGGCGGTGGCCATCTACGGCTCAGCCCAGCCGGTTTCGAAGTGTGGAACGGGCAATGGGGCACCTATAAGCAGGGGCCCTGGAGCGATGTGGAGGACATCCTCGACCATCAACCGAAGCGAAAGAAGTCTTTTCACGACGTCATCGTCTTCATCCTTCCCGAGGGCCGCAGCATCATGCTGGTAGCCGACGCCATCATGGGCGATTCGAACTCACTCCGGCGGTGGGTCCGGTTCTACTGGCAGCATCCCGAGCACCGTGACGAACTGGCGGACAGTCGCGGACTACGCCGGCTCGACGAGCAGGATTTCAGCGTCGACTGAGATCGGCGGCGATGAGCCCGGCAACACATCCCGTCATCGTCTCGATGTCGAGCGGCTCTGCGCTGCCCGGCTCAGCAGGATCGAGTATGTAGTCGCCATCACCATCGATCTGCACCCATTGCACGAATCTGTCGCCGACTCGCAGCGTTCCTGTCGCGGTGATGGACCCGCGGTCGACGATGGTGGCATTCGACCGCTCACGCTCACTGCCCGGAATCAGAAAACCCAGATCGTCATAACGGTCCGCATCGGCATGGCGGTCGGCCAACTCGATGCGCCAGCGTGTACCGGCACCGACCAGCCCGGCCGATTCCGCAACTGCTTGGCTCAGCACATCCGGCGCTGCCGAGTACACGTCAATCGTGTCCATCCCGTCGCATCGGCGTTGCACTGCAACGAATCCCACGCCCTGGCCACGCACGGCATACAGTCGCCGGTCATCGGCGTTTCCGTCCGAATACTCGACCCGACACTGCACACTTACATCGGGCCGGACAAGGGCCGCCACCCATGGCTGCATACGGCGCAGATCACCGTCGCTCAGGCGAGTCTCGATGGGCTCGACGTTTCGGCTGGCCAACCACAGGGACCCGACCGGCCGGCTGCGGCCCAGTGGTTCGGGCAGCACTGTTTCGGCATACAGCTCCAGCGCAGCCTCCAGATCAACGACTGCGATAGAGCCGACCTGAATCAGCACCGACTCAGTCGACGCTGTTCTCGACCCGATCCCCCACCGCTGATCCCAGCGCGGCCACCCACCCGGTGATCTGCCGGGCGATGTGCTGATCGGTCAAGCCGATGTCGGTGAGCACCTCACCCCGCGAGGCGTGCGGCTGGAACTCCTGCGGCACACCCACATCGCGGCACGGCACGTCGATCTCGTTGCGACGCAGGGCCGCCGACACCGATGATCCGATGCCACCGTGCACGCCGCTGTCCTCGACGGTGACCACCAGCTTGTGTGCCTTGGCCAACGTGTGCAGCGCCTCGGGTACCGGCAACACCCAGCGCGGATCGACGACGGTGACGCCGATGCCCTGCTGCTGCAGGCGTTGCGCCACCGACAGACCCATCTGGGCGAAGGAGCCGACCGCGATGAGCAGGACGTCCTCGGACAGTTCGGGGCCGGGCTTGGCCAGGATGTCCAGGCCGTCACGGCGCTCCAGGGCCGGGATGTCCTCGCCGACAGCACCCTTGGGGAACCGGATGGCCGTGGGGCCGTCCTTGACGTCGAGTGCCTCACCGAGTTCCTCGCGCAACCGCGAGGCGTCCCGCGGTGCGGCGACGCGCATTCCGGGCACGATGCCGAGGATGGACAGATCCCACACACCGTGATGGCTGGCCCCGTCGGGACCGGTCACGCCCGCACGGTCGAGCACGATCGTCACCGGCAGTTTGTGCAGGGCAACGTCCATCATCATCTGATCGAAGGCGCGGTTGAGGAAGGTCGAGTAGACCGCCACCACCGGATGCAGGCCGCCCATCGCCAGACCCGCCGCCGAGGTCATCGCGTGCTGCTCGGCGATGCCGACGTCGAACAGCCGGTCGGGGTAGAGCTGGCCGAAAGCCGCCAGTCCGGTGGGTCCGGGCATGGCCGCGGTGATCGCGACGACGTCGCGGCGGCGCTTGGCGATCTTGATCAGTTCGTCGGAGAACGTGCCGGTCCACCCCGGCGCTGAGACGGCGGTCGCCTGCCCGGTGACCGGATCGATGACGCCGCAGGCATGCATCTGCTCGGCCTCGTCGGCCTCGGCCGGGGCGTAGCCCATGCCCTTGCGGGTCACCACGTGCACGATGACCGGCGCGTTGAACCCACGTGCGTGCCGCAGCGCCGCCTCGACCGCGTGCTCGTCATGACCGTCGATCGGGCCGACGTACTTCAGGCCCAGATCGGTGAACATGGCCTGCGGCTGCAGCGCATCCTTGAGACCCGCCTTGACGCTGTGCATGGCCTGGTAGCAGATCTCGCCGATGACCGGCACGCCGCGCACCACATCGCGGCCCCGCTCCAGGAACTTCTCGTACTCGGGCTGCAGCCGGAGCGCGGCCAGATGGTCGGCCAGGCCGCCGATGGTCGGCGCGTAGCTGCGGCCGTTGTCGTTGACCACGACGACGACGGGCCGGTTGGACCCGGCGATGTTGTTCAGCGCCTCCCAGCACATACCGCCGGTGAGCGCGCCGTCACCGACGACGGCGACGACATGGCGGTTACGGTGCCCGGCCAACTCGAATGCCTTGGCCAACCCGTCGGCATAGGACAGCGCGGTGCTGGCGTGGCTCGACTCGACCCAGTCGTGTTCGCTCTCGGTGCGGGCCGGATAGCCGGAGAGGCCGTCCTTCATCCGCAGACGGTCGAAGTCGTCGGCGCGTCCGGTCAGGATCTTGTGCACATAGGACTGATGTCCGGTGTCGAAGATGATCGGATCATGCGGCGAATCGAACACCCGGTGCAACGCCAGGGTCAGCTCGACGACGCCGAGGTTGGGGCCCAAATGTCCGCCGGTTGCAGCTACCTTGTGAATCAGGAATTCACGGATCTCACCGGCCAGCTCGCCGAGCTGAGACTGCGACAGGCGCTGCAGATCTGCGGGTCCGCGGATCTGTTTAAGCATCCCGCCAGCTTACCCACGCGATACCCCTCAGTCCTGTCGAGGCTGGTAGATGTCGGGCACGCCGTCGTGATCATCGTCGGCTGTCTCCGCCGCCTGAATTCGGCGATATGTGGCGTTTCTCGTGGCCAGCAGCACCGACGCCAGTACCGCGGCGGTCAGCGACCCGGTCAGCACCCCGACTTTCACGAACTCCTCGCGTGTCGTGTCGCTGTAAGCCAAATCACCGATCAGCAGCGACACGGTGAACCCGATCCCGGCGAGCATCGACACTCCGAGCACGTCGACCCACCGCAACGACGAGTCCAATTCGGCGCGGCTGACCTTCGAGAGCGTCCACGTCGTCAGGAAGATGCCGACCGGTTTGCCGAGCACGAGGCCGGCGATGATGCCCAGGGTGATGGGATTGGTCAGCGCCTCGGCCAAACCACTGAATCCGCCCAGGGCGACGCCCGCGGCGAAGAAGGCGAAGACCGGGATGGCGACACCCGCCGACAGCGGGCGGGTCTTGTGCTCGAAGTATTCGGCCATTCCCGACCCGAGCTCGGCGCCGGCGCGGGTCACCGAGCGGTGGACGGGCACTGCGAAGCCGAGCAGCACGCCGGCGACGGTGGCATGGACACCGGATTCGTGCATCAGCACCCACGTCGCGATCGACAACGGGACCAGGATCCACCAGGCCTTGATCCCGCGTTGTACGCACAGCGCGAACAGGGCCAGCGGTATGACCGCCGCGGCCAGCGCGCCGATGTCGAGATCATCGGTGTAGAACACGGCGATGACCGTGATGGCCAGCAGATCGTCGACCACGGCCAGGGTCAGCAGGAACATCCGCAGCGCCGAGGGCAGGTGCGTGGAGATGACCGCGAGCACGGCCACCGCGAAGGCGATGTCGGTCGCCGTGGGGATGGCCCAGCCGTGTAGCGCCCCCTCGCCTCCCCGCCAGGCGATGGCGGCGAAGATCAGCGCGGGGGCTGCCATGCCGCCGACGGCCGCGGCGATGGGCAGTGCCGCGCGGCCCGGGTCACGCAGGTCGCCGGCGACGAACTCGCGTTTGAGCTCCAGGCCGACGACGAAGAAGAACAGTGCGAGCAGGCCGTCGGCGGCCCAGTGTCCGATCGACAACGACAGGTGCAGACCGAATGGCTCGCCCCCGATGTGGAAGTCGCGGATCGCGAAATAGCTGCCGGCCCATGGCGAATTGGCCCAGATGATCGCGGCCCCGGCGGCGACGAGCAGGATGACGCCCCCGACGGTCTCCTTGCGCAGGATCTCCGATACCCGCTTGGCCTCCGGCCAGGAACCGAGTGCGAGAAGTCTGCGGTTGCTCATGGGTCTCCCTTGGTCAGCGCGATGTGAACGCCGACCAGACTTCCCGGCACACCGGGGATGACCCTATTACACGTCGTCGGGTTCGGGGTCGGGGCGAGTCCAACCGAGGATCATCGCCGGCGCGCATCCGCCGATGAGCAGCACCGTCAGCGCCATCGAGCCACCCGCATAGGCCATGTTCACATCGGTGCCGCCGGTTATGACGGAGCCGAAGATCAGGTAGAAGACCGGGATCATCATCAGGTTCTGGGTGATGGTGAGCCCGATCGACCGGGCGCTGTTGCGCTGGGCGATCTCGAATTCGTCGAGAGCACCCTGTGGCGCGTCGCCGCGCCGACTGGAAACGATCTGCATGACGATCCAGACCGGGAAGAACACCAGGCAGGCAGGAAGCCAGAGCACCGGTGCCCAGGGCACGCCGAACGCACACAGCACGCTGATACCGAACATGACGGCGAAGGTCACCACGAGGGTGACGACGAGCGCGCGCCTGCGGCGCTTGGCACGCCAGGCCGGCAACGAATTCGCCCACACCTGTTCCTGTTTCAGAAACCGCTTGGTCCGGAAGTCCTGATACCGCTCGATCAGATCCGTATCAGCCATCGCTCAACCGCCTCCTTCGATGCGTCGGTACACCTGCGCGGACAGCGGTGCGAACGCGGTCCGCGAGAACACCGCCTCGACCGGGAGGTCGAACACCTCGCAGATCCGGAACGCCAGATCGAGGCTCGGGTAGTGGTCGCCCCGTTCCAGCGCGCCGACGGTCTGCGGGTTGACCTCAATGCGTGCCGCCAGGTCGGCCCGGCTCATCCCGCGCTCCGCACGCAGGACGCGGATGCGGTTGTGGATCGGGAGAGTTTCCGCCCGCCTCACCGGACTCATACAACTAATTGTTAGGAAAACCCAACATTTCGTCAAGTAGCAGTGGTGAAGCGGCAGGCCGTCGCCCGAACCGTCAAGCGGCCCGGGTCGACGAGCGACCGACCCGGCCGCGCCGCGATCGACCGCGGTATCTGGCCTTATAGACACGCAGATCGTCGTCGGTGACCGGCTTGGCCCAGACACTGCCGAACCGGCGCGCCCCGATCCGGAAGCCCGCGACCGCCGCCGCGAACGACGCCACCGACACGATCGCGCACACCAGAGCCGAGGCACTGCCGACGGCCAGTGCCGTGACGAACAGACCCAGCGATATGAAGCCGACGATGAAGAACACATAGCCGCCGTAGGCGACCGCCGTACCCGAGATCTTTTTCATGACTTGCTCACCCCGAACGGCGGGTACCCGCTTCGGCGATTTTCACCACGGCTTGTCAGAGGGCCGCAGTAGAGTCGGAAACGTGTTCGAAAGTTTGTTCGATATCGATCCCGAAGCCTCCGAGGCGGATCTGCGGGACGTGATCGAGCGCTGCGAACGCCTCAAGTCAACGGCCGCCGCAGCCCAGGCGCGCGCGGCCGCTCAGTGGTCGACTGCGCGGCGGGACGCCGAAGCGGCCGCCGGGGTGGCGCCGACGAGGCGCGGACGAGGGTTGGCGGCAGAGATCGCCCTGGCCCGCCGCGACTCACCGAAGAAGGGTGACCAGCACCTCGGCTTGGCCAGGGCTCTGGTGCACGAGATGCCCCACACCCTCGCGGCCCTGGAGGCCGGCGTGCTCTCCGAGTGGCGGGCGACCATCCTCGTTCGCGAGTCGGCCTGCCTGACCGCCGATGATCGACGCCGCCTCGACCACGAGATGTGCGCCGACCCCGCTCAGCTCGAGGGCCTGGGCGACAAGCGCATCACGGCCGAGGCCAAGCGAATCGCCTACCGGCTGGATCCGCATGCCGTGGTCGACAAGGCCGCCAAGGCACCCCAGGACCGCACCGTCACCACCCGGCCCGCCGCCGACAACATGGTCTACCTCACCGCGCTGATGCCGCTGGCCCAGGGCATCGCCTGCTACGCCAGCCTCAAACGGGAGGCCGACGCCAATCCAAATGGCCGCTCGCGCGGGCAGACGATGTCCGACACCGTGTACGAGCGTCTCACCGGACGGTCTGTGGCGGAACCGGTGCCGTTGACGGTCAACGTGGTGCTCTCCGACGAGGCGCTCATCGGCACCAGCGACGATGCCGCGACGGTGGCAGACCACGGGCCGATCCCGGCCGAGGTGGCCCGGAAACTGATCACCGACGCCATCGACGAGCAGGGGTGGGTCGAGCTGCGGCGGCTCTACGCCGCCCCGGGTACCGGCGCGCTGGTCGCCTTGGAATCGCACGCCCGCACGTTTTCCGGCGGGCTGGCACAGTTCATCCGGCTACGCGACCAGACCTGCCGAACACCGTTCTGCAATGCACCCATCCGCCACATCGACCATGCCGAGCCACACCGGCGGGGCGGGTCCACCGACGCGCGCAATGGGCGTGGTTGCTGCGAACAGTGCAACTACTCCAAGGAAGCACCCGGCTGGCGGGTCAAGACCTACTTCGACCCGCACGGTCGGCACGTCGCCGAGCACATCACCCCGACCGGGGCCGTCTACCGCTCGACCGCGCCGCCGGTGGCCGGCGGGATGCGCATCCTCACCCGTGACGTGCACCTCGTCATGGTGCACAAAGCGGCCTGAGTCAGCGCGTCAGCACCGCCATGCATTCGACGTGGTGGGTCAACGGGAACGAATCGAACACCCGCAGGGATTCCACGGTGTAGCCCTGACGCAGGTACTCCCCCACGTCCCGCGCGAAGGACGCTGCCTCACAACCGATGTGGATGATTCGCGGCACCCCGGCCAACGCCTCGATGATCTCCTTGCCGGCACCCGAGCGCGGCGGGTCCAACACGGCGACATCGGGCCGGGAACGCTGCGCCCCCACCACCCGGCGCACCGAATCGGTCACCACCGACACCTGCGGCGCGTCGGCCAGCGCGGCCCGCGCCGCGCGGGCCGCACCGCGCGAGGTGTCGACCGTCAGCACCTTGCCGCTCTCCCCCACCCGGTCGGCGAGTACGGACGCGAACACCCCGGCGCCGCCGTAGAGATCCCACGCCGTCATGCCCGGCTGCAGCGCCGCGGCGTCGCCGACCAACGCGCTGTAGGTACGCGGCGCATCCCGGTGCGCCTGCCAGAACGCGGTCACCGGAACCCGCCAGCGCCGGCCACCGATCTGCTGGACGGCCTCGTACTCGCCCTCCACCACCTGCGTGCTCGCCTGACGTCCGGTGCGTGGGCCGGCCTGCACGACATGCCGGCGGCCCTCGTCATCGACGGCGATGTGCAACTGCGCCCCGGGCGGCCACCGGGATCCGTCCAGGCCATCGAGCATGCCGCCCGGCAGCTGCGCGCAATTCAACGATTCGGCCAACTCGTCGCTGTGATAGCGGTGAAACCCGGCGCGGCCGGTCTCGGAGACGTCGAGGCGCACCCGGGTGCGCCAGCCGGTCGCCGAGCCGTCGCCGACTTCCTCGGCGACACCGTCCCAGTCGAATCCGCCCAAGCGGCCCAACTGATTGGCCACCACCTCGCCCTTGATGCGCCGAGCGGCCGACGGCTGCGCGAACGCCAGATCGCAGCATCCAGAACCCTGCGAACCGGCGATGGCACACAACGATTTCACCCGGTCCGGTGACGGCTCGACAACCTCCACGACATCGGCGTGCCAATAGGATCCCCGCTCGGAGACCACCCGCACCCGCACCTGCTCGCCGGGTAGCGCATAGCGAACGAAGACCACCCGGCCGTCGTGACGCGCGACGCAACTGCCCCCGTTGGCCGCAGGCCCGGTGGTCAGTGTCAGTTCGGTCAATCCAGAAATCCTCTGCGTGCATCGCCGGGAGCGGATTGCGGTTGCATGGTCTTGAGCCGTTCCGACGAGTTGAGCTGCCAGGGTACCGAAGTCACCATGACGTTCGGCTCGAAGAGCAACCGGCCCTTGAGGCGCAGCGCGCTCTGGTTGTGCAGCACCTGCTCCCACCAGTGCCCCACCACGTATTCGGGGATGAACACGGTGACCACCGTGCGCGGCGATTCCTTGGTGACACGCTTCACGTAATCCAGTACCGGCCTGGTGATTTCACGGTACGGCGAGGCGATCACCTTCAGCGGTGTGCTGATGTCGCTCTCCTCCCAGGTGTGCACCAGTGCACGGGTCTCGGCGTCGTCGACGCTGACCGTGATGGCCTCCAGCACATCCGGGCGGGTGGCGCGGGCGTAGGCCAGCGCACGCTTGGTCGGCAGGTGCAGTTTGGACACCAGCACCACCGCGTGGTTGCGACTGGGCAGCACCACGTCCTCGACCTCGGCCTCCTGCTCGTCGAGTTCCCGCGCGACGGTGTCGTAGTGCCGGCGGATCAGCTTCATCAGCACGAACAGCGATCCCATCGCCAGGATCGCGATCCACGCGCCGGCCATGAACTTGGTGATCACCACGACGATCAGGACGGAGCCGGTGCACGCACACCCGACGGCGTTGATCACCCGCGAGCGCATCATGTGCCTGCGCACCGCCGGGTCGGTCTCGACCTTCAGATAGCGCGTCCAGTGCCGGACCATGCCGATCTGGCTGAGTGTGAACGATACGAACACGCCCACGATGTAGAGCTGGATCAGATGCGTCACCTCGGCCTGGAACGCCACCACGAAGGCGATGGCCGCCAAGGCCAGGAACAGGATGCCGTTGGAGAACGCCAGCCGGTCACCGCGGGTGTGCAACTGGCGCGGCAGGAACCGGTCCTGGGCCAGGATCGAACCCAGCACCGGGAAACCGTTGAACGCGGTGTTGGCCGCCAGCACCAAGATCAAGGCGGTCACACCGGCGATGGCGTAGAGACCGACCGGGAAATCGTGGAACACCGCGTCGGCGAGCTGGGCGATCAGCGTCTTCTGGTGATACCCCTCCGGAGCGCCCACCAGCTGGGTCTCCGGATGCTCGGCGATCTTCACGCCGGTTTCCTTGGCCAGCATGATGATCCCGATGAACAGCGTGGTGGCGATCACACCCAGCATCAGCAGTGTGGACGCCGCGTTGCGGGACTTGGGCTTCTGGAATGCCGGCACCCCGTTGCTGATCGCCTCGACACCGGTCAGTGCCGCACAGCCGGACGAAAATGCGCGCGCCACCAGGAACACCATGGCCACCGCCATCAGATCGCCGTGGTCGGAATTCACGTCGAAGGACGCCGACTCGGCCTTCAGATCGTGGCCCAGGACGTAGATCTGGAACAGGCCCCAACCCAGCATGACGAAGATGCCGATCATGAACGCGTAGGTCGGGATCGCGAAAGCGGTGCCGGATTCCCGGATGCCGCGCAGGTTCAGCGCGGCCAGCAGCAGGATCGCCACCACCGCGAACAGCACCTTGTGCTGGTTGATGAACGGCACCGCCGAGCCGATGTTGGCCATCGCCGAGGACATCGACACCGCCACCGTCAGCACGTAGTCGACCAGCAGCGCGCTGGCCACCGTCAGGCCGGCCGTACCGCCCAGGTTGGTGGTCACCACCTCGTAATCGCCGCCACCGGAGGGATAGGCATGCACGTTCTGCCGGTAGCTGGCGATGACGATCAGCATCACCGCGGCGACAGCCAGACCGATCCACGGGGCGAACGAGTACGCCGCCAGGCCGGCCACCGACAGCACCAGGAAGATCTCCTCTGGTGCGTAGGCAACCGAGGACAGCGCGTCGGAAGCGAACACCGGCAAGGCGATCCGCTTCGGCAACAGCGTGTGCGACAACTTGTCGCTGCGAAACGGTCTCCCCAGGACCAACCGCCGGGCGGCGGTCGAAAGCTTGGACACGAGTGCCAAGAGTAAGCGCACCGGCGAGTGGCTGTAGCGTTCCGGGTGCGCTGGTTCAATCGCGTGTTGGATGGCGTGTGGGAAGTGACGGTATTCCTGGACGACGGCCAGAGAGGACCGAGTGTGCGGGTAGTGGTGATGGGGTGCGGCCGGGTTGGCGCATCGCTGGCGGACGGACTGGCCAGGATCGGCCATGAGGTCGCCGTGATCGATCGTGATTCGACCGCGTTCAACCGGCTGTCCCCGGAGTTCACCGGCGAGCGCGTGCTCGGCATGGGCTTCGACCGGGATGTGCTGCTGCGCGCGGGAATCGAGGAAGCCGGGGCCTTCGCAGCGGTGTCCTCCGGCGACAACTCGAACATCATCTCGGCGCGGGTGGCCCGGGAGACCTTCGGCGTCGAGCGCGTCGTCGCCCGCATCTACGACGCCAAGCGCGCCGCGGTCTACGAGCGGCTCGGGATCCCGACGGTGGCCACCGTGCCGTGGACCACCGACCGGTTGCTCAACGTGCTCACCCGCGAGTCCGAGACCACCAAGTGGCGCGACCCGTCCGGCAACGTGGGGGTGGCCGAACTGCCGCTGCACGAGGACTGGGCCGGTCATCCGGTGACCGAACTCGAAGCCGCGACCGGCGGGCGGGTGGCGTTCATGCTGCGCCTGGGGACCGGCCTGCTACCCGACGGCAAGACCATCATCCAGGCCGGCGACCACGTGTTCATCGCCGCCATCTCCGGCCACATCGCCGAGGCGCTGGCGATCTCGGCCCTACCGCCCAGCGAGGACAACGAATGAAGGTCGCCATCGCCGGGGCCGGGGCGGTCGGCCGGTCCATCGCGCGCGAGCTCGTCGGCAATCACGAGGTGACGCTGCTGGAACGCGACCCCGAGCACATCGACGTCGACGCCATCCCGGCCGCGCACTGGCGCCTCGGCGACGCCTGCGAGTTGAGCCTGCTGGAATCGGTGAAGCTCGAGGACTTCGACGTGGTGATCGCCGCCACCGGCGACGACAAGGCCAACGTGGTGCTCAGCCTGCTGGCCAAGACCGAATTCGCGGTGCCGCGCGTGGTGGCCCGGGTCAACGATCCGCGCAACGAGTGGCTGTTCGACGAGAACTGGGGCGTCGACGTCGCGGTGTCCACGCCGCGCATGCTCGCCTCACTCGTCGAGGAGGCCGTGGCGGTGGGCGATCTGGTGCGGCTGCTGAGTTTCCGCAAGGGTCAGGCCAACCTGGTCGAGATCACCCTGCCCGACGACACCCCGTGGGGCGGTAAGGCGGTCAAGCGGCTCAACCTGCCGCGGGATGCCTCGCTGGTGACGATCCTGCGCGGCCCCCGCGTGATCGTGCCCGAGGGCGACGAACCGCTGGAGGGCGGCGACGAGCTGGTGTTCGTGGCCACCACCGAGGCCGAGGACGAACTGCGCGAGCTACTGCTGCGGCCGCAGGCGCGCTAGCGTGCCGTCAAGGGCGAGTCGCTGACTCCTGCAGCGCCCTCTGCGCGGCGCGGATGGCGAACCAGGTGATCAGTGCGGCCACACCGGTCAACGGCCAGCCCATCGCGATCCGGGCCACGCCGAGCATGCCGACGTCGTCGGCGTCGTAGAGGTGGCGCTGCACCACGAAGCGGGAGGCGAACACGATCGCCCAGGCGCACGTCGCCACGTCGAAGGCCAGGACCGCGCGGCGCACCGAGCGCCAGTCGCGACCGTGGCCGCTGAACCAGCCCCACGCGTAACCGACCAGCGGTCGGCGGACCAGTACCGACAGGGTGAACACGGCCGCGTACACCAGCGACATCCAGATGCCGTAGGCGAAGTAGCCGCGGGATTCGCCGAGCCACCAGGCGATCAGTGCGCTGATGCCGACGCCGATGAACCCGGACACCGCCGGTTGCACGGACTCGCGGCGGATCAGCCGCCACACCAGGACCAGCGCCGCGGTCCCCAGGGCGGCGTAGATGGCGGGCATCAACCCGAACTTGGTCGAGACCGGCACGAACACCAGGACCGGCAGCGAGGAGTAGATCAGGCCGCTGAGGCCGCCCATCTGCTCGAGGATCGCCTGCCCGCCCTTCTTGGCAGGTTCCTCGGGTGTGGCGGTCTCGTCTTCGGCGGGTTTGGGCTCCGTCACTTCTGAATCTCGTAGTGCGGGTTGTAGATCGCCTTCGCACCGTTGTCCAGCTTGCCGATCCGCCCGTGCACACGCAGGGTCCGCCCGGTCTCGATGCCCGGGATCCGGCGCTGTCCCAACCAGACCAACATCACCGCGTCGGTGCCGTCGAACAACTCGGCCTTCACCCCGCCGGCGCAGGCCTTGCCGTTGCATTCGACGCTGCGCAGGGTGCCGACCATGGTGACTTCCTGGCCACGCTCACAGTCGATGGCCTTCTGCGCGCCGGTGCCGGCCGCCTCATCGCTGAGTTCCTCGACATCGCGTTGCTCGGGGTCTTCCGTCAACCGGCGGGTAAGCCGGCGAAGATACCCTTCGGCCGTAGCCATGACCTCTCCCTCACCGTGAATCGTCTTCGATCCACACGTTGACCAACGCCACGGTAGACCTGTTGGTTCCGATTCGCCACGCCGGGCTTCGGCGCGGCACGATCGAGTGATGACCGTCGACCTGAGTGGTGTCACGACCGTTCTGATGGCAGGCACCGGCTCCGACGACGACTACGCCTATCGGGCGTTCGCCGGGCCGCTGCACGAGGCCGGCGCGGTGGTGCTGACCCCCGCCCCCGATCCCCACCGGCTGGTCGCCCACTATCTCGACGTGCTCGACGAGGCCCTGCGGGCCGGCGGACCGATCGCTGTCGGCGGCGTGTCGATCGGCGCAGCGATCGCAGCCAACTGGGCGCTGGCGCATCCGGACGGCACGGTGGCCGTGCTGGCCGCGCTGCCGGCCTGGTCGGGGTCGCCGCACGCCGCCGCGGCGGCGCTGGCGGCCCGGGCCTCGGCGCAGCAGTTGCGCACCGACGGACTGACCGCGACCGTCGCGGCGATGCGGGTGTCGACACCGGCCTGGCTGGCCGATGAGCTGGCCCGATCCTGGACCGCACAGTGGCCGGGGCTGCCCGAGGCGATGGATGAGGCGGCCGGCTATGTGGCGCCGACGGTCGAGGAGCTGCGGACACTGCGGGCGCCGATGGGTATCGCGGCGGCCACCGACGACCCGGTGCATCCGGCCGAGGTGGCCGTCGAATGGGCGGCGGCGGCACCGCGCGCAGCACTGCGCACGGTGACCCTCGACCAGCTGGGTACCGACGCGTCGTGCCTGGGCCTGTCGTGCCTGGCCGCGCTGTCAGAGGCCGCGCAGCGTTAGCCGCCGGTGATGGTGCTGCGCATCTGCTGCATGGCCGTGCCCTGTGCGCTGCGGCGGGCGGCCGGCTCGGGTGGGGTCTGCCCCTGGGCCTGGGCCTGCGCGGCGGCCTGCTGGGCGGCGGCGGCACGCAACTGGGCGGCCATCGCCTCGGGAAGTTGCACCGCCAGCGGGGTGCGCACCGGCAGCGGGGTGTCACCGCGACGAACCACGGTGTCGGCCAACGCTTCCCGAGCCTCGACCGCCAGGGCCTCGACGTTCTCGGGCAGCCCGTTGACCACACAGCGGATCATCCAGCGATAGCCGTCGACGCCGATGAAACGCACCACGCCGGGCTGCTGTCCCTGCGGCGCCGAAGTGCTGGCACCCACCACCTCACGGCCCCACTTGCCGTCCTCGATGCGGACCTTCGCGCCGTCCTTGCGCAGTGAGTCGGCCAGCTCGCCGGCCACCTCCCGCCACAGGCCGGCCGATTTGGGTGCCGCGTAGGCGGCGATGGTGAAGCGGCCGTTGGGGGTGACCACCCACACCGAACTCGGCACCCCCTGATCGGTCAGCTCGACCTGCACCTGGCCCGCGGCCGGCAGCGGGATGAGCACCGAGCCGAGGTCCAGGCGCGCCACCGTCGCGGACTCCGGATCGTCGAAGTCCTCGATGTCGAACGGGCCGTCAAAATCGTCGTCGTTATCTACCATCACAAACTCGCATGTCCGCCTGAAGAGCCGTGGCCACCACTGCCACGGGAGGTGTCAGCCAGCCCGGCCTCGTCGAACGACGACACCTCGACCAGCTCGGGAAGTTCGACCCGCTGCACCAACAGCTGTGCGATGCGATCTCCGCGCCGCACCGCTATCGGCTGCTGCGGGTCGAGGTTGATCAACGCCACCTTGATCTCACCACGGTACCCGGCGTCGACGGTGCCCGGACTGTTGACGATCGAAAGGCCAACGCGCGTAGCCAATCCCGACCGCGGATGAATCAGACCGACCATGCCGTGCGGGATGGCCACCGCGATCCCGGTGGGCACCAGACTGCGGTGCCCGGGTGCCAGATCGACGTCCACGGCGCTGTACAGGTCGACACCGGCATCGCCGTCGTGGGCCCGGCTGGGCATCGGAAGGTCGCGATCCAGTCGCACGACCGCCAGAGAAGTGGGCACGGCCGATGAGATTACTCTTGGGCACGTGTCCGACACGCGCGCCATCGCCCAAACCGTGCGTTACCGCGAGCGCCTCCGGGTGCCGTGGTGGTTCTGGCTGCCCGGCCTGGGATTGGCGGCCCTGATCGCCGCCGAGGTCAACATGGGTGTCGCCGCCCTGCCCGATTGGCTGCCGTACGCGGTGTTGTTGCCGGTCGCGGCGGCGGCGTTGATGTGGATGGGCCGCATGGAGGTCCGGGTCGTCGCGAGCGGCCCGTCAGGTGATGCGGCGGTCGAATTGTGGGCGGGCCCGGCACATCTGCCGGTGAATGTGATCGCCCGGTCGGCCGAAGTTCCCCGATCGGCCAAGTCGGCGGCCCTGGGTCGCCAACTGGACCCAGCGGCCTATGTGCTGCACCGGGCCTGGGTCGGCCCGATGGTTCTCATAGTGCTCGACGATCCCGACGATCCCACCCCCTATTGGCTGGTCAGCTGCCGGCACCCCGATCGGGTGCTGGCTGCCTTGCGGAGCTGACCGCCCGGGATCGCCGGGCCTGCGCTGCCGGTGATCAGGCCGCGCAGTCCGTGCAGATCATCACGCCGCCCTTTTCACTCGCCAGTCGGCTGCGGTGGTGGACCAGGAAGCAGCTCGAGCAGGTGAACTCGTCGGCCTGCTTCGGGACGACACGCACCGACAGTTCCTCACCGGACAGATCGGCACCGGGCAGCTCGAACGATTCGGCAGACTCCGATTCGTCGACGTCCACGACGGCCGACTGGGCCTCGTTACGTCGCGCCTTGAGCTCCTCGAGCGAATCCTCCGAGACATCGTCGGTCTCGGTCCGTCGCGGAGCGTCGTAGTCGGTTGCCATTCAATCCCCTCCAAAATCCTTGTGCGTGGTGCAGCAGAGCTTTGTACCAGCGCAGAACGCCTACGCCAAATGATTCGTGCCCCGAATCGGTCCGGATTGACTGTGATTTATATCACAGTACAAAACTCCTGGTAGAGGCTGCGAGGGCGGCATACCTCTAAGGTGCAGGGGTGGTCGCATCCATCACCGAGGGCACGGCGTTCGACAAACACGGCCGGCCGTTCCGTCGCCGCAACTTCGTTCCCGTGCTGTGCCTGTTCGTGGCGCTGGCCCTGGTCACCGGCGTGGTGTGGGTGATCGCGCTCAACCAGTCCACCGCGGTACCGGAGGCGGTGGCCTGCAACGCACCCCCACCTCCGGCCGGCGGTGACTCCGCCACCCAGACCCAGCTCGGCGAGCCGGTGTCGCGCACCGAGATGGCCGAGGTGATGCCGGCCCGCCTGGCAGACACCAAGATCCAGGTCCTCAACGCCAGCGGGCAGGGCGGCCAGGCCGCCGAGGTGTCCGGGGCGCTGCAAGGCCTCGGCTTCGCCCAGCCGACCGCCGCCAACGATCCCGTGTACGCCAACAGCCGCCTGGAATGCCAGGGCCAGATCCGGTTCGGCGAGGCGGGCCGGGCGGCCGCGGCCGCGGTGTGGCTGGTCGCCCCGTGCACCGAGCTGTTCCAGGACAGCCGCACCGACGACACCGTCGACCTCGCGGTCGGCACCGAGTTCACCGAGTTCAGCCGCAGCGACGATATCGACGCAATGCTGGCGGGTCTGCGTCCCGACGCGACCCAGCCCGCCGATGCGGCGCTGCTGACCAAGATCCACAGCGCGACCTGCTGACCTACCCGATCCGGGCCGCCAGCGCCTCGGCGATCCCCGGCGCGGCGGCCATCAGTGCGGTACCGGCGTCCTCGCTCGGCAACCGGACCACCGCCCCCGCCTCGGCGGCGATCAGCGCACCGGCGGCCCAGTCCCACACCCGCACGTCGTTCTCGAAGTAGGCGTCGAGCCGGCCCTCTGCGACCATGCACAGGTCCAGCGCGCAGGATCCGATGCGTCGGACATCACGCACCTGGGCCAGCAACTCGGCCAGCACCGCCGCCTGCCGGGCGCGCTGCTGGGCCTGATAGGAGAACCCGGTTCCCACCAGGGCCATCGACAGATCGTCAATGACGTTGCAGCGCAGTGCCGTCTGCGTGCCCGCTCCGGTCAGCGTGGCACCGTGGCCCAGCGCCGCCGAGTACACCTCGCCGGTAGACACGTTGGCCACCGCACCGGCCACCGACACCCCGTCGATCTGCACGCCCACCGAGACGGCGTAGGCCTCGATGCCGTAGACGAAGTTCACGGTGCCGTCGATGGGGTCGATGACCCAGACCGGGACGCCGGGCTCGCCGACCGCCGAACCGCCCTCCTCCTCGCCGAGCACATGATCACCGGGCCGCAGCTCGGCCAGCCGCTCGCGCAGCAGACGCTCGGTCTCCTTGTCCACCACCGTCACCGGATCGGTCGGCGTGCTCTTGGCCTCCACCGCGCCCTGCACCGGGGTCGCGCCGAACACCTCGGCCCGCCGGGTCTGTACGAAAGTCGCCGCCTCCGTGGCCAGTTGCTCGGACACCGTGCGCAGGGTCTGCGGATCAGTCATGGCATACATCGCACCACAACCCGTTAGGGTGGTGTCGAATTGCGTTGTCTCCCCGCCTGCCTAGGAGCGCTCCCGTGACCGATTCGCCCAATACCGGCTTCGGCGTCGATGTCGGCGGCAGCGGCATCAAAGGCGGCATCGTCGACCTCGACACCGGCGCCCTCGTCGGCGACCGCTTCAAGCTGGCCACCCCGCAGCCGGCCACCCCGGAGGCCGTGGCGGCCACGGTCGCAGCCGTGGTGCGCGAGTTCGGCTGGACCGGCAAGCTGGGGGTCACCTATCCCGGTGTGGTGACCGGCGGTGTGGTGCGCACCGCGGCCAATGTCGACAAGGCCTGGATCGGCACCAACGCCGCCGAGACCATCTCCGGAGTCCTGGACGGCCAGCCGGTCACCGTCCTCAACGACGCCGACGCCGCCGGACTGGCCGAGGAGCGCTACGGCGCGGGCAAGGACAACAGCGGGCTGATCGTGCTGCTGACCTTCGGCACCGGCATCGGGTCGGCCGTCATCCACAACGGCGTGCTGCTGCCCAACACCGAGTTCGGCCACCTCGAGGTGGGCGGCAAGGAGGCCGAGCACCGCGCGGCGTCCTCGGTGAAGGAACGCAAGGAATGGAACTACCAGCGCTGGACCGAGGAGGTCACCAAGGTGCTGGTGACGATCGAGAACGCGATCTGGCCCGATCTGTTCATCGCCGGCGGCGGCATCAGCCGCAAGGCCGACCGGTGGATCCCGATGCTGAAGAATCGCACCCCGGTGGTCCCCGCGGCGCTGCTCAATTCGGCCGGAATCGTCGGCGCGGCGATGGCCGCCGAGGGCATTCACGTGCAGTAACACGCCGCCGAATTTGCCGCGCGGCGCGGTGCTGGACCACACTGTCGTTACAATGGTCGATGGCGGCCGCCTTGAGAAGATAGCGGCGGATATCCCAGCAGAGATATGACGCCAATATTCGAGACAGCCGACGAACTTGCGGTGACGCCTGCGCGCGGTCACCGTCCAGCATTACCGAGAGGGTGTACGTGGCAGCGACAGAGGCAAGCCCGGCAACCGAAGAGCCGGTGAAGGCCACCGCCACCAAGACCGCCGCGAAGAAGGCGCCGGCCAAGAAGGCACCGGCCAAGAAGGCCGCGAAGAAGGCTCCCGCCAAGAAGGCACCGGCCAAGGCCGGGTCACCGCGGGCCAAGAAGGACGAGTCCGGCGAGGAAGTGAACCTCGGCGAGGAACTCGACGGCGCCGACGACCTGGAAGCAGAACCGGGCGACGAGCTCGAAGACGTCGAAATCGACGATCTGGACACCGATGACGACGCCGACGGTGCCGAGGCCGAGGACGCCGACGAGGAGGCCGAGGGCGACGACGCCGCGCCGGTCACCGCGGCCAAGCCGGCCAAGGACGGCGACGACGAGCATCCCGAGCCGACCGAGAAGGACAAGGCCTCCGGCGACTTCGTCTGGGACGAGGAGGAGTCCGAGGCGCTGCGCCAGGCCCGCAAGGACGCCGAACTCACCGCCTCGGCCGACTCGGTGCGCGCCTATCTCAAGCAGATCGGCAAGGTCGCGCTGCTCAACGCCGAGGAAGAGGTCGAGCTCGCCAAGCGCATCGAGGCCGGGCTCTACGCCACCCAGCTGATGACCGAGCTCGCCGACAAGGGTGAGAAGCTGCCCGCCGCGCAGCGCCGCGACATGCAGTGGATCTGCCGCGACGGCGACCGCGCCAAGAACCACCTGCTGGAGGCCAACCTGCGCCTGGTCGTCTCGCTGGCCAAGCGCTACACCGGCCGCGGCATGGCGTTCCTGGACCTCATCCAGGAGGGCAACCTCGGCCTGATCCGCGCGGTCGAGAAGTTCGACTACACCAAGGGCTACAAGTTCTCCACGTACGCCACCTGGTGGATCCGCCAGGCGATCACCCGCGCGATGGCCGACCAGGCCCGCACCATCCGTATCCCGGTGCACATGGTCGAGGTCATCAACAAGCTGGGCCGGATCCAGCGCGAGCTGCTGCAGGACCTGGGTCGCGAACCCACGCCCGAAGAGCTGGCCAAGGAGATGGACATCACGCCGGAGAAGGTGCTGGAGATCCAGCAGTACGCCCGGGAACCCATCTCGCTGGACCAGACCATCGGCGACGAGGGCGACAGCCAGCTCGGTGACTTCATCGAGGACTCCGAGGCCGTCGTGGCCGTCGACGCGGTGAGCTTCACGCTGCTGCAGGATCAGCTGCAGTCGGTGCTGGAGACGCTGTCGGAGCGCGAGGCCGGTGTGGTCCGGCTGCGGTTCGGCCTGACCGACGGTCAGCCGCGCACCCTGGACGAGATCGGCCAGGTCTACGGGGTGACCCGTGAGCGCATCCGCCAGATCGAGTCCAAGACCATGAGCAAGCTGCGCCACCCGAGCCGCTCACAGGTGCTGCGCGACTACCTGGACTAGCAGAGCGTCACGACGACGAAACGGTCGCCTCCGGATGCGGGGGCGACCGTTTCGTCGTCAATGCTTGATTCTGCGCTCGCGCAGCTTGTAGCTCATGGGCCAGGACTCCCGTGATTCGTCCCCGGTCAGCGGCACGCCCTGGCTACCGAGCTTGACGTCATAGGCCTCCAGATCCGGCCCGGCCTCGCGCTCGGCCCGCTCACGCGCGAGGTAGTACAGCTGGTCGATCTCCAGTTCCTTGAACGCCACGAATGTCGACTTCCGCACGGTGTGCGGACTGGTCGCCTCCGCGACCATCCGCTCGGTGAGCACCCGCCCGGCCAGTACCGCGGCACCGAGGAAGGCGAACGGCAGCACCCAGTAGCAGACGAATGACAGTGGGGTCCGGGTGTCGAGGATGGTCGCGTCGCCATAGACGATCGGCGGGATGGCCGCGGACACCGTCATCGCGGCGAACGCCGCCACCCAGATCCAGGTGACCAGCGTGGTGATCCGGCCGAACAGCTCGCTCTTGATCACCTCCGGTGACTGGTCGGCCTCGGCGAACTCACGCACGAACGGCCGGCCGGCCAGCACGCCGATCAGGGCGACCAGCAGGATCCCGGCCGCGCTCAACGGCTGGATCCAGCGTTCCATGAAGGCCTGGCTGGTGGTCAGCGTGAGCACGGCCAGCACCACGAAGGTGGCGATGGCGCCGATCTCCAACGTCCTGGCCCGTGCGCCGCGCACCCTGCCGATGACGAAGGACGCCACCGCGACGGCCAGCGCCACCAGTACCGCGGCTGGGAACGGCACGTTGCCGACCAGAATCCAGTAGACGATCCACGGCGCGAAGCCGGACAGTATTGCCACAGTTGGTCAGTTTACGAAACGGGACCGATGTGTCACGCGAGTCAGCGCAGCACGACGCTACTGGGCGCCCGCGGGGCACCGAGCATCTCGCGGTGCGACGGCGGCGTGCGCCCACCCGCGTCGGTGATGCCGTACCGCTGCGCGAGTTCGGCGCCGATCACCGTCTGCCCGGACAGCGCCGCCAACTCGGGGTCAGCGAACACCGCGTCGATCAGATGTCCGGTGAACTCCGGGGTCTCGGCGTGCTGGGCCGTCGCCGCCAGCGCCTCGGGCTGCCCGGCGAAGGCGGCCCGCAGCCGCTCGGTCAGCAGGATGCCCATCCAGATGGACAGCGTGGCGACCCCGGTCCCGCGGAAGTCGACGGCCATGTCCGCGGCCATCTTGTCGATGCCCGCCTTCTGGGCGCCGTAGGCGGGACCGTGCATGTAGCACACCGATCCCGGTGACGAGGTGAAGGCGATCAGCCCGCGCGGCCTGCGCACCAGCAGCGGCGCGGCGTGCCAGGACGCCACATAGGCCGATCGCAGTCCGACATCGAGCACATTGCCCAATTCGATCGGCTTGTCCCAGAACGGTTTCGAGCCGGTCAACTCGTCGTGCACGACGGCCGCGTTGTTCACCAACAGGTCCAGCCCACCCGATTCCCGGCCGACCCGCTCGAACAGGGCCGCCACCGCGTCGTCATCGCGGTGGTCCAGCCGCACCGCGACGCCGCCGGGCGGCGCCGCCCCGATGGTCCGGCCGGTGCCGTAGACCTTCCAGCCGCGCTCGCCCAGGGCCGCCGCGATCCCGCGGCCTGCGCCGCGACTGGCTCCGGTCACCACCGCGACCCGCTGGGCTGCCGTCACCGCATCAACCTACTTCGACGATCGGGTGACTACCATGGCGACGTGCCCGAACACCGTCAGTCCATCGCGGCGAATGTGCCGTCGGCCGATGGCAGATAGGGCGTGACACTTGTCACAGCAGCGGCCGGCAACGGGCCGTAAAGATGTGGGAACAACATTGATTCGGGATCACCCGGCACCCCCGGTTCCCAGCGCACCTCGTCGGTCAGCGCGGCGGGGTCGATGCGCAGCAGGACGAGGTCGGTCCGCCCCGCAAAGAGCCGATTGGCCGGGAGATGAACCTGCTCAGGCGACGAAAGATGGACGAACCCGACTTCGCTCAGCGATGCCGGCCGGTGTTCGCCGACGACACGCGCCCGCTCCCAATCGGTGTCGGCGCACAGGTGCAAAAGGACGTCAGTGTGGGTACTCACGCTGTCCAGGTTGCCCGCACGGTAACGCAGGTGCAGTGAGACACGACACACCGGTGAACCACCAGGGAACAAGGCCAGAACCGAAAACGTCTGACACAGTAGACATACGCACCAAAGCAGAACGGAGGAAGCGCCGTGAACGCAACCTTGACCAGTCCGGAACTGACTCGGGCCGATCGCTGCGACCGCTGTGGTGCCGCCGCGCGGGTACGCGCGAAGCTGCCCTCCGGAGCGGAGCTTCTGTTCTGCCAGCACCACGCCAACGAGCACGAGGCGAAGCTGATCGAACTGGCGGCCGTCATCGAAGTGAGTCCGGTCGACGCCTGACCAATGAACCACACCGCCCGACCGGGCGGTGTGGTTCGGCGTCCGGAATGCTGGAGCGGTGATGACCGACCAGCCACCGGCAAAGCCATCACGCCATCACATCTGGCCCATTCTCAAGCGCACCCTGTCGAAGGCCTGGGATGACTCCATCTTCTCGGAGTCCGCGCAGGCGGCCTTCTGGTGCGCGCTGTCGTTACCGCCCCTGCTGCTCGGAATGTTGGGCAGCCTGGCGTATCTGGCCCCACTGTTCGGACCGGACACGCTGCCCACCATCGAAGACCAACTCATCGGCACCTCGGAACGGTTCTTCTCCCAGAACGTCGTCAACGAGATCATCGAGCCGACGATCTACGACATCGTCCGGTCGGCGCGCGGCGAGGTGGTGTCGCTGGGCTTCGTCATATCGCTGTGGGCCGGATCATCGGCGGTGTCGGCGTTCGTGGACTCGGTGGTCGAGGCGCACGATCAGACCCCGCTGCGGCATCCGGTGCGGCAGCGCTTCTTCGCCCTCGGGCTGTACGTGATCATGTTGGTGAGCGCGGTGCTGACCGCCCCGTTCATCGCGCTGGGCCCGCGCAAGATCGTGGAGTTCATCCCGGAGAGCTGGTCACACGTACTGCAGTACGGCTACTACCCGGTGTTGGTGGTCGCGCTGATCGTGGTGGTGACGGTGCTCTACCGGGTGTCGCTGCCCAGCCCGCTGCCCACCCATCGACTGGTCGTCGGGGCCGTGTTGGCCACGGCGGTGTTCCTGATCGCCACCTTCAGTCTGCGGTTCTACCTGACCTGGATCACCGCCACCGGGTACACCTACGGGGCGTTGGCGACGCCGATCGCCTTCCTGCTGTTCGCGTTCCTCGCCGGTTTCGCGGTGATGATCGGTGCCGAACTGAACGCCGCGATCCAGGAGGAATGGCCGGCACCGGAAACCCATGCCCGGCGGCTGCGCGCATGGATCGCCGTGAAGACCGAGAAGGCCGAGAAGAACCCGGCTACTTCTTGAGCTGCTCGTAGATCTTCTTGCAGTCGGGGCACACCGGCGAGCCAGGTTTGGCTGCCTTCGTCACCGGGAACACCTCTCCGCACAACGCGACGACATGCGTGCCCATGACCGCACTTTCGGCGATCTTGTCCTTCTTGACGTAGTGGAAAACCTTGGGGGCGTCGTCATCTGTCCCATCGTCGACGCGTTCGTCGGTATCGGGACGTTCGATGGTCTGGGTCTGCATCCCACCATTGTGCCCGGCAGGTGCGGGAGGTGTCGCAGGTGTGGGACAGTAAAGATATGAAACAAAGCCCTGAGCTGAGTTTCGACGACGAAGGTCGCCCGGTGCTCATCACGCGCGCTGCACTGCCCCACGACGAGCAGCATCGCGCACGGGTGCGCAAATACCTCACGCTCATGTCCTTCCGCATCCCGGCACTGGTGCTCGCCGCCGTCGCCTACGGCATCTGGAACAACGGCCTCATCTCGTTGGCGATCATCGTCGCGTCGATCCCGCTGCCGTGGATCGCGGTGCTGATCGCCAACGACCGGCCACCGCGCACCGCCTCGGAGCCACGCCGCTATCCCGACGCGCGGGACGGCCGGCGTACGCCGTTGTTCCCCACCGCCGAACGCCCGGCGCTGCAGGCGCCCGTGCGTCCCCGCCCGAGTACCGGCGGCCCGCAGGCCGGTCCCGGCGTTCCCGACTGAGCAGGCTCTTCGCCACTTCTCAGGACATTCTCAGGTCGACTGTTTAAAGCCGCAGGTCAAGTGGTACGCCACCAGGACCGGGTGGGAACTCACTGACCCCCTCGGGCGTTGTACGCAGTGACAGTTCCGCCGAGCAGGAGGCCGTAAATGGCGATCGCCACCGCAAGCCGCATCGATTCCGATCTGGACGCCCAGAGCCCCGCCGCCGACCTGGTCCGCGTTTATCTCAACGGCATCGGCAAGACCGCGCTGCTCAATGCAGCCGACGAGGTCGAGCTGGCCAAGCGCATCGAAGCGGGCCTGTACGCACGGCACGTGTTGGACACCAAGAAGCGTCTCGGCGAGGCCAAGCGCCGCGACCTGGCCGCCGTGGTCCGTGACGGCGATGCCGCCCGCCGGCATCTGCTGGAGGCCAACCTGCGTCTGGTGGTGTCCCTGGCCAAGCGGTACACCGGCCGCGGTATGCCGCTGCTGGACCTCATCCAGGAGGGCAACCTCGGGCTGATCCGCGCGATGGAGAAGTTCGACTACGCCAAGGGATTCAAGTTCTCCACCTATGCCACCTGGTGGATCCGGCAGGCGATCACCCGCGGCATGGCCGACCAGAGCCGCACCATCCGGCTGCCCGTCCATCTGGTCGAGCAGGTCAACAAGCTGGCCCGGATCAAGCGCGAGATGCACCAGAACCTCGGCCGCGAGGCCACCGACGAGGAACTGGCCGAAGAGTCCGGGATCCCGGTCGAGAAGATCACCGACCTGTTGGAGCACAGCCGGGATCCGGTGAGCCTGGACATGCCGGTCGGCAGCGATGAAGAGGCCCCGCTGGGCGACTTCATCGAGGATGCCGAGGCGATGTCGGCCGAGAACGCCGTCATCTCCGAGCTGCTGCACACCGACATCCGGTACGTGCTGGCCACCCTGGACGAACGCGAGCAGCAGGTCATCCGGCTGCGTTTCGGTCTCGACGACGGCCAGCCACGCACCCTGGATCAGATCGGCAAGCTGTTCGGGCTGTCCCGCGAGCGGGTCCGTCAGATCGAGCGCGAAGTGATGTCGAAGCTGCGCAACGGGGACCGGGCCGAGCGCCTGCGGTCCTACGCCAGCTAGACCGAATCTTCCTCACCCGTGATGCCCGTCGCGTTCCGCGGCGGGCATCACAACGCTGTGGGGATGTTGGAACCCTGTTCAGACCACCGGACCGCTAGACTCGGGTGGTAATTGCAGGGCCTGGAAGGTAGGGCATGAACGATCTCATCGATACCACCGAGATGTACCTGCGGACCATCTATGACCTCGAGGAAGAGGGCGTGGTGCCGCTGCGGGCGCGCATCGCCGAACGTCTGGAGCAGAGCGGCCCGACCGTGAGTCAGACCGTGTCCCGGATGGAGCGCGACGGCCTGCTGCACGTCGCCGGCGACCGCCACCTCGAGCTCACCGAGAAGGGCCGCTACCTGGCCATCTCCGTCATGCGCAAGCACCGCCTGGCCGAGCGGCTGCTGGTCGACGTCATCGGCCTGCCATGGGAAGAAGTGCACGCCGAGGCATGCCGGTGGGAACACGTGATGAGCGAGGATGTCGAGCGCCGCCTGGTGCAGGTGCTCGACAACCCCACCACGTCGCCGTTCGGCAACCCGATTCCGGGCCTGTCCGAGCTCGGCTTCGGTGGGGCCGGCAACGGTGAGGACGCCAACCTGGTGCGCCTGACCGAACTGCCCGCCGGCTCGCCCGTGGCCGTCGTGGTGCGACAGCTGACTGAACACGTCCAGGGTGATGTCGAATTGATCGGCCGACTCAAGGACGCCGGGGTGGTTCCCAACGCCCGGGTGACCGTGCAGGCCAGCGATGATCCCGGCGATCAGGGCGGCGTCCTGATCCTCATTCCGGGGCATCAGGAAGTCGAACTCCCCCACCACATGGCGCACGCCGTCAAGGTCGAGAAGGTCTAACCGGCCCGCCTGCCGAACGTCAGCCGCGGGGGCAGCCGCACCCCGAGGGTGCCCGCCGCCCGGTAGCCCGACATCGCCAATTCACGGATCTGTTCCGGCCGCATCCCGGACTGCAACGCGCAGTCGAGCATGCCGGCCATCCGATGTCCCGGATCGAGGGTCACCGCGGCCGCCAGCGCGATCCCGGCCAGCGGCCCGTCACCGCGCGCGTACGCCGAAAAGGCAAGCAGCGTCAGCACTTCCTGCCGCCACGGGGCGGGCAGCACCCGGGCCAGCACACCCCACAGCGCCTCGGCATCGGCAGCCGCAGCACCGACCGCCAGGGCGTAGAGCATGTCGCGCACCCGCGGATCGCGTAGGGCCGCGACGACGGTGACGATCTCGTCGTCGGCCGGGTCTTCCCCGGCGCCCACCCGGGTGGCCAGGACGATCGCCGCCTCGATCGCGCGCCGCGCCGACCGGGCACTCGCCGACCCGCGGCGCACCGACCGCAACGCCTCGGCGATCCGCTCGCCGCGCGGGCCGTCGGACACCTCGATGACCGCCTGTAGGTCATCGCGGCGCCGGTAGAGCCGACGACCGTCCAGTACGGCGGCCGCGGCCAGTGGCGAGGACTCCGGGTCGTCGATGACACCGTGCGCGCCGCACCCACAGACGCAGGACCACCGCCCGCCGGCGACTATCCGGTCGACCAGCAGGACGGCCAGCAGGTCGATGCCCTCGTCGGCCATCGACATACCCAGATCGTCAGCCAGTGCCTCGTGATCGGCGGACCGCTCGTCGACGATCACCGCCACCGCGCCGTCGTGACCGGATGCGGCCACCACCTCGGCCAGGTGCGCGGTGTTGCCGACCAGTCCGGGTTCCAGGTCGACCCGCATGACGCAGCCCAGATCGCCACGGTCGAGGGTGACGACGGTCAACGAGTTCTCCGGGACAAATCCCAATACCGCCGGCAGCGCGGCGATCAGCGTTGCGGGTCGGCCGAGGTCGAATCCGCGAGGTTGTTCTGTCATGCGCTGATCGTGACCGCACCCGCCGACCGGGCCGGCCGACACCGACCCCGACGGCGGTGCGGCTGTGGATCAATCCGCGACTGTGGGTAACTCAGCTCGCGGCATCGGCCGTCGGCAGCAGTCGCTGCAACACGTCGGTCAGCGTGATCAATCCGAGGATGTGACCGTCGGTATCGGTGATCACCACCAGATGGTTGCGGGTCTCCCGCATGGTCCGCAGCGCGGCATAGGCCGGGGTCTCGGCTGCCATGGTGAGCGCCGGGCGCATCAGGTCGGCGGCCGTCGTCTCGGCGCCGGCGGCGACGGTGTCCCGGACGTGCACGACACCTTCGACCGTCCCGTTGTCGCGGACCAGCAGGCGCAGATGCCCGGTGCGCTTGGACTCGGCCTGGATCTCGACGCGGGTGGCCGCCGAACGCACGCTGCTGGGCGCGGCCCCGGTGCGCAACATGTCACCGACGGTGAGCGCCTGCAGTTCCAGCGCGCTGACCAGGTGGCCGTGATAGCGCTCGTCGAGTGTGCCGACGGTGGCCGAATGCTCGACAAGATGCCGCAGCGCGTCGGGATCCTGGCCGGTGGCGACCTGGTCGACCGGTTCGACGCCGACCTTGCGCAGACACCAGTTCGCCAACCGGTTCAGCGTGCCGATCAACGGACGGGTCACCCACATGAACGCCCGCATCGGCAGCGCCAGCATGGTTGCCGACCGCTCCGGGTGCGCGATGGCCCAGGACTTGGGGGCCATCTCACCCACCACCAGATGCAGGAAGGTGACGATGATCAGTGCCAGGACGAAACCACCGACATCCGCCAGCCAGGCCGGCGCTCCCCAGCCCGCGATGGCCGGCGTGAGCCAGTGGTGCACAGCGGGTTTGGTGATGGCGCCCAGCGCCAGGGTGCAGATGGTGATGCCCAGCTGCGACCCGGCCAGCAGCACCGAGAGCTCGGAGGCCGAGCGCAGTGCCGCGCGCGCCGAGCGACTGCGCGGGGCCGCGTCTTCGAGTCGGTGACGGCGCGCCGCGATCAGGGCGAACTCCACGGCCACGAAGAAGGCGCTGGCCGCGATCAGCCCGATGGTGACCAGTACGACGGTCCAGGGGTTACTCATCGGCGGCCCCCTCCTCCTCGGGTTCGACGGGTATGTCGACCACGGTCACCAGAACGCTTGCCGGAACATGCTTTTCGACCGCCTGCACGGTCGCGTCGAGGCGCCGGCGCAGCGGCGGATGATCGGCGATCAGCTCGTACGGTTCGACTCCCAGGTCGACCGAGATGCTGTCGCCGACGGCGGGCAGACCACCGAATTCGGCGATCAGCAGACCGGACAGGGTTTCGTAGTCGCCCTCGGGCAGGTCGTGTCCGACGGTGCGGCTGAGCTCGTCGAGAGCCACGTCTCCGCGCACCAGCCAGCCGTCCCCACTGGCCACGATGTCGTCATCGGCGCTGTCGATATCGTGTTCGTCGTCGATCTCGCCGACCAGTTCCTCGGCGAGGTCCTCGACGGTCAGTACGCCGGCGAATCCGCCGTATTCGTCGATCACCAAGGCCATCTCGTCGTGGGCTTCCGTCAGCGAGCGCAGCGCGACCGGTAAGGGCAGCGTCTCGGGCACGATCACCGCGGGGCGACACGAGGTGCCCGCCGTCGCGGACGGATCGGCCACGCCCAGCAGATCGTGCAGATGCACCACACCGACCAGGTCGTCGGGCGACTCGCCGATCACCGGGTACCGGGTATGCCCGGTGGCCATCTTGGCCAGCACCGCCTCCACCGGTTCATCGGCTCCGACGACATCGACGCGGGCACGCGGGATCATCGCGTGTTCGGTGGTGCGGGTCGGGAAGTCCAGGATGCGATCGAGCAGGGTGGACAGCTCCTCGGGGATGTCGCCGGCCTGCCGCGAGTCGGCGACGATGTGCTCCAGATCGCGTGCGGTGGCCGAGTGTTCGACATCGTGTACCGGTTCGATGCGCAGCGCACGCAACAACAGGTTCGAGGACGCATCGAACAGCTTGATCAGCCAGCCGAACACCCCGAGATAGATGTTGGTGGACAGCGCCAACCGGCGGGCCACCGGCTCGGGCCGGGCGATGGCCAGGTTCTTCGGGAACAGCTCGCCGAAGACCATCTGCACCACCGTGGAGAACACCATGGCGAGCACGGTGCCGATCGCGATACCGACGGCCAGCGGGACACCGACACCGCCGAGCAACTGGCCCATCCCCTCGCCGATCAGTGGTTCGGCGACATAGCCGACCAGCAGACCGGTGACGGTGATACCCAGCTGAGCGCCGGACAGCATGAACGAGGTGCGCCGGGTGACCTGCAGTGCCCGGGCGGCCCCGCTGTCACCGGCCTCGGCGCGCGCCTTGAGCCGCGACCGGTCCACCGCCATGTAGGCGAACTCCTGGGCGACGAAGTAGCCGGTCAACGCCGTGATGGCGGATACCACCAGAATGCCGGCGAGGATTCCGAGCGCGGTCAGCATCGGATCGCCAGGGCGGCGCGGTGGGGCTGGTCGGTGCCGGCCTCAGCGGGTCGGCGGCGGGGTCTTCGGGGTTTGCGCTTGGCGCGTCGCATTGTGCTCTCTGTGTGGTCGGAAACTCCGTCACGATGACAGACGAACGGTACCGCCGGGAAGTTCCCGGACAGCGAAATTTCGCCCGGCCGGAAATGTTCACACGGATTTTGCCGTCCACGGCGTGCGCGGCCACCGGCGCGGGCGTAGGACTGCACCCATGGCATCCACGCAGGACTACGACCTCGTCGTCATCGGCTCCGGACCGGGTGGCCAGAAGGCCGCCATCGCCGCGGCCAAGTTGGGCAGATCGGTGGCGGTGATCGAACGCGGACGCATGCTCGGCGGGGTCTGCGTGAACACCGGCACCATCCCGAGTAAGACCCTGCGCGAGGCCGTCGTCTACCTCACCGGGATGAACCAGCGCGAGCTCTACGGGGCCAGCTACCGGGTCAAGGAGAAAATCACCCCCGCCGACCTGCTGGCCCGCACCCAGCACGTCATCGGCAAGGAGATCGATGTGGTGCGGTCCCAGCTGATGCGCAACCGGGTGGAGCTCTACGTCGGGCACGCCCGCTTCGTCGACGCGCACACCATCGATGTGCAGGATCCGGGCCGGGCCGAGCGCGTCACGGTGAGCGGCCGCAAATTCGTCATCGCCACCGGCACCAAACCGGCCCGGCCCGGCGGGGTGGACTTCGACGACCACCGGGTGCTCGATTCCGACGGCATCCTCGACCTCAAGACCATCCCGACCTCGATGGTGGTGGTCGGCGCCGGCGTCATCGGGATCGAGTACGCCTCGATGTTCGCCGCGTTGGGCACCAAGGTGACCGTGGTCGAGAAGCGTGCCAACATGCTGGAGTTCTGCGATCCCGAGATCATCGAGTCGTTGAAGTTCCACCTGCGCGATCTGGCGGTGACGTTCCGCTTCGGCGAGGAGGTGACCGCCGTCGACGTCGGGGCGGCCGGGACCGTCACCACACTGGCCAGCGGCAAGCAGATCCCGGCCGAGACGGTGATGTATTCCGCGGGCCGCCAGGGTCAGACCGCCGAACTGGATCTGCCCGACGCCGGTCTGGAGGCCGACGACCGCGGCCGGATCTTCGTCGATGACAACTACCAGACCAAGGTGGACCACATCTACGCCGTCGGTGATGTGATCGGCTTTCCCGCACTGGCCGCGACCTCCATGGATCAGGGCCGGCTGGCCGCCTATCACGCGTTCGGCGAACCATGCCACGCGATGACCGACTTGCAGCCGATCGGCATCTACTCCATTCCCGAGGTGTCCTATGTCGGGGCCACCGAGGTGGATCTGACCAAGGGCTCGGTGCCGTATGAGGTCGGGGTGTCGCGCTATCGCGAACTGGCCCGCGGCCAGATCGCCGGAGACTCCTACGGCATGCTCAAGCTGCTGGTCTCCACCGAGGACCTGCGGCTGCTCGGCGTGCACATCTTCGGCACCAATGCCACCGAGATGGTGCACATCGGTCAGGCGGTGATGGGCTGCGGGGGCACCATCGAGTATCTGGTCGATGCGGTGTTCAACTACCCGACCTTCTCCGAGGCCTACAAGGTCGCCGCCCTGGACGTGATGAACAAATTGCGCGCACTCAGCCAATTCCGGAACTGACGGGACTTAGCGCCGCCTGCGCGGTGTTGCACGGATGTCGGGGGTACCCATGGAGCGGTCCCGGCACCGTGCGAGACACTAGTGAACAGGAGGTGAACCTGATGGCCGATTCCCAGGAGCAGCACTACCAGCCCGAGCAGAACGGGATGTACGAGCTGGAGTTCCCCGCACCGCAGCTGTCTGCCGTCGATGGCAGCGGACCGGTTCTGATCCATGCGCTGGAGGGATTCTCCGACGCCGGACATGCCATCCGGCTGGCCGCCGAGCACCTCAAGAACACCCTGGACACCGAACTGGTCGCCTCCTTCGCGATCGATGAGCTGCTGGACTACCGGTCGCGGCGGCCCTTGATGACCTTCAAGACCGATCACTTCAGCGGCTACGACCAGCCCGAGCTGAACCTGTATGCCCTGCACGACAGCGTCGGGACACCGTTCCTGCTGCTGGCTGGCCTGGAACCGGACCTGCGGTGGGAGCGGTTCGTCACCGCGGTGCGCCTGCTGGCCGAGCGGCTCGGCGTGCGGCAGACGATCGGTCTGGGCACCATCCCGATGGCCGTCCCGCACACCCGGCCGGTGACGCTGACCGCGCATTCGCCCAATTCGGAGTTGATCGCCGACCACACCCCGTGGGTCGGCGAGGTGCAGGTCCCGGCCAGCGTGTCGAGCCTGCTGGAGTTCCGGATGGGTCAGCACGGTCACGACGCGCTCGGGTTCACCGTGCACGTGCCGCATTACCTGGCCCAGACCGCCTATCCCCCGGCCGCCGAGACACTGCTGGCCGAGGCCGCCCGCGCCGGTTCGCTGCAGATCCCGCTCGCCGCGCTCGGCGAGGCGGCGGTCGAGGTGCACACCAAGATCAACGAACAGGTCGAGGCCAGTGCCGAGGTCGCTCAAGTGGTGAGCGCACTCGAGCGTCAGTACGATGCATTCGTTGCCGCACAGGAGAATCGTTCGCTGCTGGCCCGCGATGAGGATCTGCCCAGCGGCGACGAGTTGGGAGCGGAGTTCGAGCGTTTCCTTGCCCAGCAGGATGCTCAGCAGGACGACAACAACAGGGGCGGCTTCCCCGACAGTTTCCCGGACGGAGACGACCGGACCTGAGCCCGCTCCGGCGAGGAGTGGCGCAGATGGCCGACCCGAAACCCGCTCTGCGCAGCGTGCGCACGGACACTCCGACCCTGCGGTTCCGCACCATCCATGGGTATCGCCGCGCGTACCGGATCGCCGGGTCCGGGCCCGCCGTGCTGCTGATCCACGGCATCGGTGACAACTCGACGACCTGGCACACCGTGCAGACGATGCTGGCCCGCCGGTTCACCGTGATCGCCCCCGACCTGCTGGGCCACGGCCAGTCCGACAAGCCGCGTGCCGATTACTCGGTGGCTGCCTACGCCAACGGGATGCGTGATCTGCTCAGCGTGCTCGACGTCGACCGGGTGACGGTGGTCGGCCATTCCCTCGGCGGCGGGGTGGCCATGCAATTCGCTTACCAGTTCCCGCAATTGGTGGATCGGCTGGTGCTGGTCGGGGCCGGCGGGGTCACCAGGGACGTGAACATCGCGCTGCGGATCGCCGCGCTGCCCGGGGTCAGCGAGTCACTGGCCCTGTTGCGCCTTCCATTGGTGCTGCCCGCTCTGCAGGCGCTCGGCCGGGCCGGCGGCGCGGTGTTCGGGTCCACGGGCGTGGGCCGCGACCTGCCCGACATGTTGCGGGTGCTCGCGGATCTGCCCGAGCCGACGGCGTCGTCGGCATTCGCCAGGACGCTGCGCGCGGTGGTGGACTGGCGGGGGCAGGTGGTCACCATGCTCGATCGATGTTATTTGACCGAATCGGTTCCGGTGCAATTGATCTGGGGCCGGCAGGATTCGGTGATCCCGGTGGCGCACGCGCACCTCGCGCATGCGGCGATGCCGGGGTCGGACCTGGAGATCTTCGAGCGGTCCGGGCATTTCCCGTTCCATGATGATCCCGATCGGTTCGTTGCGATCATCGAACGGTTCGTCGACACCACGGTGCCCGCCGTGCACGACCAGGAATTGTTGCGTTCGCTGTTGCGCACCGGGATCAGTGAGCGCGCGATCACCGGTCCGCTGGGCACGCGGGTCGCCGTTCTCGATGCGATGGGCGCCGACGAGCGCAGCGCCACCTGACGCTGGTCCGAGACTCAGCCGGAGGTGCCGACGCTGCGGTGTGCGCGTAGCGCCTCGATCTCGCGCTCGAAGTCCTCGGCCGAGGAGAAGGACCGGTAGACCGAGGCGAATCGCAGGTAGGCGACCTCGTCGAGATCGCGCAGCGGGCCCAGGATGGCCAATCCGACCTCATTGCTGGGGATTTCCGGGGAGCCCGCGGCGCGCACCGCGTCTTCCACCTGTTGGGCAAGCAGATTCAGCGCGTCATCGTCGACCTGGCGCCCCTGGCATGCGCGCCGCACACCCTTGATGACCTTTTCGCGGCTGAACGGTTCGGTGACGCCGCTGCGCTTGACGACGGCCAGCACCGCGGTCTCCACGGTGGTGAAACGCCGTCCGCATTCCGGGCAGGACCGCCGGCGGCGGATGGCCTGGCCCTCATCGGTTTCGCGGGAATCGACGACACGCGAATCCGGATGACGACAGAACGGACAGTGCATCACCGCTCCTTCGCCACACCACAGGTGCACCAGATTTGACGCTTCCGAGCGTACCTGGATGGTGCGGGTTCGGTGCGACCCCGTGCCGATGTGCACGGTGTCAGCCGATGGGCGCGATCAACGTCTGCCCGACACGCACCGCACCGGAGTCGAGCTTGTTCAGTTCCCGGATGCGTTCGACGACCGACTCCGCCGGGACATCCGGGGCGACCCGGGCGGCGATGCTCTGCAACGTCTCACCGGTCTGCACCTCGACCACGGACAGCCGGGTGGGCATCTGCACCGACTGCTCGGCGCCGGCCCCGCCGACCTGGGCGACGAGCCCGAGCCACAGCGTGAAGGCACCGGCCAGCAGTGCCAGCAGCACCGTGGCGACCGGGGTGATCGGGCGGCGCCGGTGTGATGCCCGCGACATCAGGACGCCGGTGCCACGATGACCCAGCGGGGCGCCGGCGGGTCGACGGGTCTGCGGGCGGCGCCGCCGCACCACGACATCGCGCGGCAACGGCCACACCTCGGCGGCCGAGGAGGCCCTGCGCTGCACTTCACGGCGGTGCACGGTGGCCGGTTCCCGGATATCCCGGATGTCGCGGATGTCCCGGCCGTCCCGGCCGTCCCGGATGTCACTGCGCGCTTCGAGAATCGTCATGGCCCTGCCTCCTCGTGGTGGTGTTCGCTTCTATGTTCGAACGATAGTCGATCATGTGTTCGATGAATAGAACACGTGATCGAACTGTTAGCGAACGATAGCGGCGACCACCGACAAGTCCGGTCGACTCAACCGGCAGCGCCGGCCAACAGCCCGGTGGAGGCGAACTTCAGACCACGGCGCAGTTCGTCCAGGCTGATCGGGTCGCCACTCTCGATGTAGCGCAAGGTGGTCGCCACCGCCATGTTGTAGAACAACCAGGCCAGCGCCCGCGGGTTGAGGTCGGCGCGGTACCGGTCGCGATAGTGGCCCATGTGCAGCGTGGCCATCGCCAGCAGCGTCGCATTCAGCCCGGAGACATTGTCGAAGGTGCGCACATGGTCGGGCCGTTCGGCCAGATAGCGGATCAGCCGGCGGTTGGCGATCGTGAAGTCGATCAGGATGTCAATGGAGGACTCCATGGCCGTCTCCGGCTCGGCCATCGTCACCGCGGCCAGCATGTCCTCGATCGCCGGCGCCTGCTCGGCGGCCAGCTTCTCGATGGCCGCGTCGATGATCTCCTCCTTGTTGGCGAAGTACTGGTAGATCGACCCCTTGCTGATGCCGGCCCGCTCGGCAACGGCGTTGGTGGTCAGCCGCTCGGGGTCGGTCCGGCGCAGCAGAACGGCGGCAGTGTCCACTATTTTTGCGACCATCTCCCTGGATCGCTCCTGCTTCGGCAACTTTCGACGTGTTGAAATGGGCTTTTCGAAGCTCAACCGGGCCTCCTAACGCGACTTGAATGCGACCTTTCGGTCATATTAGCGTCGGCGCACCGCTAACCGAGGAGGTGTCGGCAGCCATGACTGCGACCACGGACCGACCAGTCCCAGATATCGACGAACCCGGCGCACCGGAGTTGGTGCCGCTGGATTCACTGACCGCCGAGCACACCGGGCGATGGACCTTCCTCATCGTCGACGGGGCGGCGTTCATGATGCAGGCAATGGAGCCCGTGATCGCCGAGATCACCGGTCGCTACTCGGCGGCGTTCCACGGTGATCCGGGCGGCCGCGCCATCCGGTCCATCGATTCGGTGTTGCGCTGGACCTACGGCGGCACCGAGGCGGTGGCCGAGGGCAACCGCGTGCGCGCCATGCACCAGCCGATCACCATGCAGAGCACGGCCACCGGCAAGCAGATCAGCGCGCTCAATCCGCAGTCATATCAATGGGTGATCGCGACCGGCTACATCGTCACCGCCCGGGGCGGCCGGCTGCTGATCGGCCGTGAGTTCACCGAGGACGAGAAGGTCGAACTGCTGCGCGACAACCGCAGACTTGCCCGGTTGTTGCACGTACCGATGCGCGACTACCCGCAGACGCCGGCCGAGATGGACGCCTACTTCGAATCCTGGGTCGACCGACTGGAGGCGACACCGCAGGCACTGCAGCTGATCAACGAGATGAAGACCGGCAAGGTCGATCTGCCGCCCTCGGTACCCAGACTGCTGCATGCGCCGGCTCGCCGGCTGCTGCGCCCGGGCTTGCGGTTGAACTATCTGTCCGTCGTCGGCCTGCTCGACCCCCGGCTGCGCCGCACGCTCGGTGTCACCTGGAGCGCAGCCGAGGAACGGCAGCTGCAGCGCATCTATGCGGTGATCCGCACCGTCTACCGGGTACTGCCGGACCGGCTCACCTACTTCCCACTGGCCTACCACGCGCGCAAACATCACAAGTGCCTACAGAAGATGACGCAGCGCCAGCAGAAGTCGTTCGCCTACCGCCTTTCGGGCCAACCCCCTTCAATTGCGCACAATTAAATTGTGAACTACCGTCGAGTCGTGCATGCCGGCCGACTCGACGAACAACTGTGCTTCGCGCTGTATTCGGCGTCACGGATGGTCACCGCGGCATACCGCCCACTGCTCGACGAACTGGGCATCACCTACCCGCAGTACCTCGTCCTGCTGGTGCTCTGGGAGGAACAGCAGTGCTCCATCGGCCACCTCGGCGACCGGCTACACCTCGATTCCGGCACGTTGTCCCCGCTGCTGAAGCGCCTGGAAGCAGCCGGACTCGTAGAACGTCGCCGCGCCGCCGACGACGAGCGCCGCGTCGAGGTGAACCTGACGCCCGCCGGCCAGGCACTGGAAGAACAGGCCGCCTGCATACCCGAACGCCTGCTGGCCGCCACGGACGCATCGGCCGACGACATCGCCGCGCTGCGCGATGTGCTGCGCGGGTTGGTCGATCAACTCGGTGCGCCGCAGCGACAACCCACGGAAGGAAAACGATGAAGACGCTCTACACCGCCGAGGCGCTCGCCACCGGCGAAGGACGCGACGGCCACGGCCGCACCTCCGACGGCAAGGTCGATGTCGCCCTTGCCATCCCCAAGGAGATGGGCGGGTCGGGTGTCGGCACCAATCCCGAACAGTTGTTCGCCGTCGGCTACGCGGCGTGCTTTCACTCGGCGCTGCGCCTGGTCGGCCGCGAACGCAAGGCCGATGTCGACGATTCCGCGGTGGGTGCCAAGGTGGTGCTCGGTGCCGACGAGGACGGCGCCTTCGGCCTGGCCGTCGAGCTGGAGATCGTGCTGCCCAATGTCGACCCCGACACCGCCCGGGAGTTGGCCGAGGCCGCCCACCGGGTCTGCCCCTACTCCAATGCCACCCGCGGCAACATCGAGGTGACCCTGACGGTGACCGATGAGTGAGCGACCGATGAGTGAGCGACCGATGAGTGAGCGACCGACGAGTGAGCGACCGACCAGTGAGCTCCCTCCCCCACCTCCCACGACGCGCCCCCGCATCATCGCCCGGCTGGCGTTGGCCGGGGCCATGATCTTCGCCGGTTTCAGCCATCTGTTCTGGGCCCGCGAGGAATTCCGGGCCCAGGTGCCCACCTGGGTGCCGATGGACGCCGACGGGGTCGTGATGGCCTCGGGCGGGGTCGAGATCACCCTCGGCGTCGGGCTGGCGCTGCTGCGCCGCGACCGCGTGCTGGTGGGCCGGCTGCTCGCGGCGTTCTTCGTGCTGATCTTCCCCGGCAACCTGGCCCAGTACCTCAACCACGCCGACGGATTCGGACTCGACACCGACACCAAGCGGCTGGTGCGCCTGTTCTTCCAGCCGGTGCTCATCCTCTGGGCGCTGTGGTCCACCGGGATACCGCGCCGCCGCTGAGCCGCGACACGCCCTCGAACACATGTTTGATTATCGGCGGGTCTGCGACTACATTCGGCCTCATGAGCGAGAGCAGCGAGACCCCTGAGGCACGCTCCGGACTGACCGAGCGTCAGCGCACCATCCTGGAGGTCATCCGCACATCGGTGACCACCCGCGGCTACCCGCCGAGCATCCGTGAGATCGGGGATGCCGTCGGGTTGACGTCCACCTCCTCGGTGGCGCACCAGTTGCGCACCCTGGAACGCAAGGGCTATCTGCGCCGCGACCCGAACCGTCCGCGCGCGGTCGACGTTCGCGGCGCCGACGATGCCGTGACGCCCGTCGTGGGCACCGACGTGGCCGGGTCCGACACCCTTCCGGAACCGACCTTCGTCCCGGTGCTCGGGCGGATCGCCGCCGGTGGACCCATCCTGGCCGAGGAAGCCGTCGAGGATGTGTTCCCACTCCCCCGCGAGCTGGTCGGCGAGGGTTCGCTGTTCCTGCTGAAGGTCGTCGGCGAATCGATGATCGACGCGGCCATCTGCGATGGCGACTGGGTGGTGGTGCGTCAGCAGAACGTGGCCGACAACGGCGACATCGTCGCGGCGATGATCGACGGCGAGGCCACCGTGAAGACCTTCAAGCGGACCAAGGGTCAGGTGTGGCTGATGCCGCACAACCCGGCGTTCGAACCGATCGACGGTAACGACGCCGTGGTGCTCGGCAAGGTCGTCACCGTGCTCCGCAAGGTCTGATCAGTCGGCCCGCACGAAACCGTTCGCGCGGGCGAACTCCTCACTGGCGAACCAGATCTCGGCCTCGGTGTCGCGGTAGCCACGGCTGCCCGGCGCCCAGTAGAGGCCGGTCTTGGTGTCGGCCTTGATCGGATAGCCCTCCGGCGCGCGGTAACGGTCGGTGGTGGCCAACCGCATCGAGGTCCAGCCGGCGTCCTCGTCCTCATCGGCCGCGGCCGCGGCGGCGTGACGGCCGCTGGGCACCTCGGGCTCATAGGACACCACCGTCGTCGGCGGCTCGAATTCGAGATCCGGTGCCGGCTCGGGTTCGACGGTCGGCATCTCGATCCGGGTCGGCGCGGTGTCCACGGCGTCCTCGTCGGCACCGAACTCCGGTGCGGCGGTGGCCGCTTCGAGCTCGGCGGCGTACTCGTCCTCGTCCACCTCGTCATAGTCGTCGCGGTCATCGGAGGCATCCGGATAACCGTCGGCGCCATAACCGTCGGCCTCGTAGTCGTCGGCCTCGTATTGGGATGCAGCGGCCGCGGGCTCATCGTCGACGCGAGCCACGGTGAAGGACTGGGTGCCCTCGGTCGGCGGCACACCGGCCCACGGGCTCTGCGGCGGCGCCGGGGTGTACCCACCGTCGCGGGGCGAATCGAACTCGTCATCGCGCTGGTCGTAGCCCCCGCCATATCCGTCATAGCCGCGGTCGTACGGATCGTCGAGGTGATCACCGAACGGGTCGTCCCCGCGGGTGCGCCGGTTGCGCAGCACCGCGACGGCGATGACCGCGATCAGACCCACCAGCGGGATGAGGCCGAGCAGCCACCACCAACGCCACGTGTACCACTTGTCACCGTCCTCGGACGTACCTGCCTGGGGTGCGTCACCCGCGGGCGCCTGCGGCGCACCGGCCCCGGGCACCTCCAGACCGGCCAGCTGCGACTGCAGCCCGGCCGGTTCGGTGCTGAACCGGTTGGCGGCCTTGTCCCAGGAGATGGCGCCGCCGCTGAACTGCTGGTTGATGACCCCGCCGTTATCGGTCTGATCGCTCTTGGGGGCACCGAGTTCCCCGGTGGCACCGCCCAGCTTCTGCCAGGCCGCGTTCATCGCACCGCGCACGATGACGGCGCCGAAGTCGGGGGTCCAGAAGATGACCGGCTTGTCCTCCGCGGCGAACGGCACCACCGCACTCTGCGGGGCCAGGCCGCCATCGGCCTCACTGGCGGTGGGGAAACCCAGATCACCGGTCGGCCCGCCGACACTCTCGTACTTGGCCAGCACCTGGCCGGTCACCACGTTGGCTCCGGTGGCCGGGCTGTAGAAGATCTTGCCGCCGGCGTAGTTCTGGCCGACGCCGTCGGCGCCGATCGCGTATTGCGCGCCTTCCTCGGCGCCCAGCGGGCCGAGCGCGCCGCCGGCCGCACGCCGGGCCGCCGCGATCGCCGAGGTGGCGTCCGAGGGCACCGCGACGGCGCCGAGTTGGGCGGCCAGCTCGGGCGGGGTGGTGGTGAAGGCCCGGGTCTTGCGGTCCCAGGAGATCTCACCGCCGGTGAACTTCTGCGAGATCACATCGCCGTTGGTCGTCTCGTCGTCGGCCGGCACGCCGAGCACCCCGGCCGACCCGCCCAGGGTGTCCCAGGCGCTGTTGATCGCCCCGCGGACCACCCGCGCACCGGTGTCCGGGGTCCAGAAGATGACCGGGCTGTCGGGGGCGTTGAACGTGACGTTGCGGCTGTTGGCCGCGCGGCCGGCACCCTCGTCGATGGTCGGGAAACCCAGATCGCCGGTGGGGCCGCCGAGGGATTCGTACTTCTCCAGGATGGCGCCCGACATGATGTGTGCCCCGGTCTCCGGGGTGAAGAAGATCTTGCCGCCGGCGAAGTTCTGGCCGAACCCGGCACCGGCCGGATATACCCCGCCGTCCTTGGGACCGAGCGGGCCGGCCGGACCGCCGCCGGCCGTCTCCCACGCCGCGGTGATCGCCGCGTCGGCGTCACTCTCCGGTGTCGCGGAAACCTGCGGCGCCAGCAGCACCGTCGCGGTCATCAGCCCGGCACTCACCAGCACTGCCGCCGCCCGCCCGGCCAGATTGCCCAGCCGGGTTCGCTGCCTGGTCATTCGGTCCTCCCGGAAGTCGTGCAAAACCCCACGAAAGTATCGTGTTCGTCAACTCTGCGACAGTTCTGTACGAACTCGTGGGATATCGCCACCTGCACCGACGGCGTGTCGGGCCTGCTAGACCCCCAGGCTGCGGCCGATGATCTCCTTCATGATCTCGGTGGTCCCGCCGTAGATCGTCTGGATCCGCGAGTCCAGGAAGGCCCGCGCGATCGGGTATTCGCGCATGTAGCCGTAGCCGCCGTGCAACTGCAGGCAGCGGTCCACCAGGCGGACCTGCGCCTCGGTGCTGTACCACTTGGCCATCGCGGCCTGCTCGACGGTGAGTTTGCGGTCCAGGTGCAGCTTGATGAACTCGTCGACCATGACCCGGATCGCGGTCGTCTCGGTGGCCAGCTCGGCAAGGGTGAACCGGCTGTTCTGGAAGCTGCCGATCGGCTTGCCGAAGGCCTTGCGCTCCTTGGTGTACTGCAGGGTCTGCTCCAGTGCGGATTCCATCGCCGCGGCCGCCATCACGGCGATGCTGATGCGCTCCTGCGGCAGGTTCTGCATCAGGTACAGAAAGCCCATGCCCTCCTGGCCGAGCAGGTTGTCCACCGGAACCCGGACGTCGGTGAAGGACAACTCGGCGGTGTCCTGCGCTTCGAGGCCGATCTTGTCCAGGTGCCTGCCGCGCTCGAAGCCCTCCATACCGCGCTCGACGACCAGCAGCGAGAAGCCCTGTGCGCCCTTGTCGGGATCGGTGCAGGCCACCACGATCACCAGATCGGCGTGAATACCGTTGGTGATGAACGTCTTCGACCCGTTGAGGACGAAGTGGTCACCGTCGCGGACGGCACGGGTCTTGATCCCCTGCAGGTCGCTGCCGGTGCCCGGCTCGGTCATTGCGATCGCCGTGATCAATTCACCGCTGCAGAATCCGGGCAGCCAACGCTGCTTCTGCTCCTCGGTGGCCAACTCGATCAAGTAGGGCGCGATGACGTCGTTCTGCAGCGTGAAGCCCAGCCCGCTGTGCCGGCCCGCGCTGGTCTCCTCGGTGATGACGACGTTGTACCGGAAGTCCGGATTGCCGCCACCGCCGTACTCCTCGGGCACGGCCATGCCGAGAAAGCCCTGCTTGCCGGCCTCGCGCCAGACCTCGCGGTCGACGATCTTGGCCTTCTCCCATTCCTCCTGGAAGGGCGCGGCGTGCCGCTCCAGGAATGCGCGGTAGGACTCGCGGAACAGGTCGTGCTCGGGCTCGAAGAGCGTGCGGTCGTATTTGACGGCGCCCATTTGTGACCTCCGGTACTGGGTAAACGGTGTGTGGCGCCCAACATATACCAACCGGATGGTTGGTCGAGCGCCGCGTGGGCGACCCTAGGATTGACCGGTGTCTGTGTCCCGCAGCAGCCTGGCCCACTGGGGTGCCTTCACCGCCGAGGTGGCCGACGGCAACATCGCCACGGTGACCCCTGCGGCCGGCGACGCCGATCCCTCCCCGCTGCTGGGCAATCTGCCGGGCTCCTTGCGCCACCGGGCGCGCATCGCCGGTCCCGCGGTGCGCGCGGGCTGGTTACGCGACGGACCCGGCCCCAGCGACCGGCGCGGCGCCGACGAGTTCGTCGCGGTCAGCTGGCCCGAGTTGACCGAACTGCTTGCCGCCGAACTGCGCCGCGTCATCGACACCCACGGCAACGAGGCCATCTACGGCGGCTCCTACGGCTGGGCCAGCGCCGGACGCTTCCACCACGCCCAGAGCCAGGTGCACCGCTTCCTCAAACTGCTCGGCGGATACACCTCGTCCCGGCACTCCTACAGTCTGGGCGCCACCGGCGTCATCATGCCGCGGGTGGTCGGCACCCACGACGATCTGTTCAAGCGGTCCACCGCGTGGGACGTCATCGTCGAGCACACCGACCTGCTGGTGGCCTTCGGCGGCCTGGCGCTGAAGAACACCGGCATCAATCACGGTGGTACCACGGCACATCCGGCCCGGGCGGCGCTGCGCGCGCTGCGCGACCGCGGCGGGCAGATCGTGTCGTTCTCACCACTGCGCGAGGACGTCGAGGGTGAATACCAGTGGCATGCACCGGTGCCGGGCACCGACGTCGCCATCATGCTGGGTCTCGCGCACGTGCTGGCCACCGAGGGGCTGGCCGACCGGGCCTTTCTCGACGAGTACTGCATCGGCTATCCGCAGTTCGAGCGCTACCTGTTGGGCACCGATGACGGCGTGCCCAAGTCCGCGCAGTGGGCGGCCGGCATCAGTGGGCTGGCGGCCCGGGACATCACGGCGTTGGCCCGTCGGATGGCCGCCGGGCGCACCCTGGTCACGGTCAGCTGGTCGCTGCAGCGCATCCGGCACGGTGAGCAGGCCCCCTGGATGGGCCTGACGCTGGCCGCCATGCTGGGCCAGATCGGCGTTCCCGGAGGCGGATTCGGCCACGGCTACGGATCGATGAACGAACCCGGCCTGGCGCCGCTGCGACACCGCCTGCCGGTGCTACCGCAGGGGGCCAATCCGGTGCGCACGTTCATCCCGGTCGCGGCGGTCAGCGATATGCTGCTGCACCCGGGGGAACCCTTCGACTACAACGGATCACGGCTGACCTACCCCGACATCCGACTGGTGTACTGGGCCGGCGGCAATCCCTTCCACCACCACCAGAACATCCCGCGACTGCGGCGCGCGCTGGCGAGGCCGGACACCATCGTGGTGCACGATCCGTACTGGACGGCGATGGCCAAGCACGCCGACATCGTGGTGCCCTCGACCACCGCCTACGAGCGCGACGACTATTCGGGCTCCAAGAACGATCCGTTACTCGTCGCGATGCCCGCACTCGCCGCGCCCTACGCCCAATCCCGCGACGATTACACAACCTTCGCCGATCTTGCCGATCGCCTCGGGGTGGGTGAACAATTCACCGAGGGACGTAGCGCCCGGGAATGGTTGGTGCATCTGTACCAGACATGGTCGGCCGAACTGGATTTCGCCGTCCCGGACTTCGACCGGTTCTGGGCCGACGGGCAGCTGCGGTTGCCCACCGAGCCCGGCCTGACACTGCTGGCCGATTTCCGGGCCGATCCGCACACCCACGCCCTGCACACCCCGAGCGGGCGCATCGAGATCTTCTCCGCCGATATCGACGGGTTCGGTTACGCCGACTGCGCAGGCCACCCGGCGTGGTTCGAGCCCACCGAATGGCTCGGTGGCCGGCGCGCGGCCGACTATCCCCTGCACCTGCTGGCCAACCAGCCGACCAGCCGGCTGCACAGTCAGCTCGACACCGGGGCGGTCAGCCAGAAATCCAAGGTGGCCGGCCGCGAACCCATCCGGATGCATCCGCAGGATGCATCCGAGCGCGGACTGTCCGACGGCGATGTCGCGCGGGTGTTCAACGATCGCGGCGCCTGCCTGGCCGGGGTCGTCACCGATACCGGGGTGCGCCCTCGGGTCGTGCAACTGTCCACCGGCGCCTGGTATGACCCGCTGGATCCGGCCGACCCCGATTCGCTGTGCGTGCACGGGAACCCGAATGTGCTCACCGAGGATGTCGGCACCTCGTCGCTGGCGCGTGGCTGCACCGGTGCGCACGTGCTGGTGCAGGTGGAACGGTTCGTCTGGGGCGAGCGCAGCGACGGGGCGGATCCAGGCTCCGTCCCGCCGGTGCGCGCACACGAACCGCCGGTGATCCACTAGCCCTTGCCTTCTCCCGTCGGCAGCCGCGGCGCGATCAGATCGACGAACGCATCCACCACCCGGTAGCTGTCGGCCATCGGTAGGTCCCGCAGGATCGACCCGGACAGCATCGTCGAGATGATGCCCCAGGCCATGATCGCGGTATCGGCGGACTCCTGCTCGCCCAGCGCGGCGAAATCGGCGGCCAGCGTCTGCTGGGCGACGGCGGCGAACCGGTCCATGCAGGCCCGGGCATTGGCATCGGAGGTGTTCTGCAGCAGCATGCACACCTTGAAGAAGGCGGGACGACGTTCGAAGCTGGCGATGATGCCGCGCATCTTCTCGCGGACCTGCGCGGCGGTCGGCGGGGCATCGGCGGTGGCCTCGTCGAACACCGGTTGCGCCCACTCCATCAGCACCGCGGCGTAGACGTGCTCCTTGGAGGTGAAATACCGGTACAGCGTGCCCAGCGCGACATGGGCGGCCTCGGCGACATCACGCATCTGGATCTGCTCGTAGTCTCCGGATTTGAGCAGATCCAGTGCCGCACCGACGATCTGGTCGCGACGCGCCTGCTTGTAGCCGGGCAGCGTCTCGGTCATGCGCGCGGCAGCCCGAGGATCATGGTGGCGATGATGTTGAGCTGGATCTCGATGGTGCCGCCGCCGATCACCTCGGCGGGCATCATTAGGCTGTCGGCCACCGCAGGCTGGTCGGCCCCGCCCACCATCGCCGCGCGCCCGCTGAACGCCAACGCATCGGCGGTCACCCGGCGCACCAGCAGCGCGGTGCCCACCTTGCCGACGCTGGACGCCGGTCCCGGACCGTGCCCGGCGAGCCGGCGCAGCGTGTCCCGGACCGCCAGCGCACCGATGGCGTTGCTGGCGGCCCGCACCCGGCCGAGCGCGTGGCGCACCGCGGTGTCCCCCGGCCCGGCACGTCGGGCCAGGGTGCGCAGTTCACCTTCCTTGTCCAGCTTGACGTACGCGCCGATGGCCACCCGTTCGTTGGCCATCGTCGCCAACGCATGCGACCACCCGGCGGTGGGCTCCCCCACCAGCATGTCGTCGGGCACGAACACATCATCGAAGAACACCTCGTTGAAGTGTTCGTCACCGCTGGCGGTGCGCAACGGCCGCACGGTGATGCCGGGTGTGGTCATGTCGACCAGGAAGTAGCCGATGCCTTTATGTCGTGGAGCGTTCGGGTCCGTTCTGGCGAGCAACGCACCCCAGTCCGCACGCTGGGCCGAGGACGTCCACACCTTCTGCCCGTTGACCCGCCAGCCGCCGTCGACCTTGGTCGCCCTGGTGGCCAGCGCCGCCAGATCCGAGCCGGCGCCCGGCTCGGAGAACAGCTGGCACCAACCGATCTCACCGCGCAGCGTCGGCACGGCGAACCGGTCGCGCTGGGCATCGGTGCCCGCGGCGAGCACCGTGGGCAGGATCCACTGCGCGATGCCCAGCGACGGTCGCACCAGTGTCGGCCGCCGATCGAACTCCTCGTCGATGATGAGCTGCTGGGCCGGGCTGGCATCCAGACCCCACGGGGCCGGCAGGTACGGGGCGACCAGTCCGGCGTCGGCCAGCGCGGTGCGCTGCGGGCCGGTCCAGTATTCGTCATAATCGGGGTTCTGCCGGCCGGGGGCCTCGTTCGTCAGCGCGGCCGCAACATCGAGCTGGGTGGCCACCCCGGCCCGGAAGTCGGCTTCCACGTCGGCCAGCTCGATCGCGAAATCCCTTGCCGGCCAGTCCGGGTCGCCGAGTGTCTGCGCCCACCCGGCGCTGGTGCCCGCGGCCGCGGCCAGGCTGATGGACCGCTTCCAGTACAGGTGCAGGTCGTGCTCCCAGGTGTAGCCGATGGCCCCGAACATCGTCAGCGCGTCGACCACCAATTCCGGCAGCCTGCCGATGGCGGTGATGGCGGCGCCGGCCGCGGCGATGTGGTGTTGCCCGACCGCCTGCTCGGCACCGCGGACGGCATCCCAGGCCGCGGCCGCGGCCAGTTCACTGTCGATGAACAGCAGGGCGGCCTTGTGTTGCAACGCCTGGAACGACCCGATGGGCCGGCCGAACTGTTCGCGCACCTTGAGATAGGCCACGACGTTGTCCACGCACCAGCGCGCGATACCCGCGGCCTCGGCGGCCATCAGGCCGATCGCATGACACCGCGCACGCACCGGATCGATCCCGGTCAGTACCGTGTCGGCGGGTGCGTGCGCTCCCGTACAGGTCAGGGTGCCGACGTCGCGGGTCAGGTCGGTGGGAGCCGCGGCATGCACGGCCACCCCGGGCGCGCCGCGGTGCACGACGCACCAGACCTGTTGGCCGGCATCGGTGTCGGCGGCCACGATGAGGTGCTCGGCGGCGGCGACGCCCAGCTGCGGGCCGGCCGAGCCGTCGAGGCGCCAGCCGTCCCCGTCGGGAACGGCACGCAGGGTGCCGTCGGTGGGCAGCAGCACCGCCGCGGGTGCGCCGGCCGCGGTGGCCCGCTGCAGAGCGCGCGCGGCGGGCTGATCGGGCACATCGGCCAGCACGGCTCCGGCGATGACGGTGGGTAGCAGCGGACCGGGCACCAGGCCATAGCCGGCGGCGTCGATGACACAGGCCGCGTCGGCGAATCCGCCGCCCTGCCCGCCGGCCGCCTCGGGCAGATGCACCGCGTGCAGACCCTGGGCGACCAGGGTCGGCCAGAACGCCGGCAGGGTCCCCCCGGCGAGTGCGTCGAACTGCGAGCGGGTCAGCTCCAGTCCACCGTGGCGGCGGGCGAAACCGGCCATCGCCTCGGTGAGTTGGGTCTGTTCGTCGGTGAGCGCCAGTGCCATCTCGGGGTCCCCTACTCGGCGGCGGTGTAGTGCAGCAGTGTGATGTCGGCACCCTCGGGTTCGGTGAACACCGGCGCCATCGCCATCCCGATCCGCAACCGCGCGGGGTCCACGCCGACGATCTCGGTGGCCAACCGCGGCCCCTCGGTCCACTGCACGACGCCGAGCAGATGCGGTACGGCATCGGCGAACTGCGGGGCCACCGGTCGCTGCGCGACGGCGAAGCTGACCAGCGTTGCCGCACCGGAGATCTGGCGCCACTGCAGGTCGTCGGTCAGGGTGCCCGGTGCGAGTACGCGCGGGTAGAACACGTGGGCGTCCAGCGATGGCGAGTACTGGACCCACACCTCGCGGCGGCGCAGGCCGTCCCAGAACGGTGCCGAGGTGGGTGTGGGCAACGGCAACGGGCGTGCCAGGGCGTCGGTCACGGTCAATCCCCCTCCAGGACGAGTGCCTCTTGCTCACTGAGCACACCACCGTTGCCGGAGACGAAGGCCCGGTTGCAGTCGGCGATCTGGGTGGCCCCGGCGCGGCCCATCAGCTGCCGGGTCGCGTCGCAGACATGATGCAGCCCACCGGCGTTACCGGGCTGACCGTAACCGAGCTGCCCGCCCGCGGTGTTCATCGGGAAGTCGCCGCGGAAGGTCAGGTCATGATCGGTGACGAACTGCATGCCCTTGCCCTTCTCGCAGAATCCGGCGTCCTCCAGGGTCAGCAGTGCGGTGATGGTGTAGCAGTCGTAGATGGAGACCATGTCCATCTCGGCCGGGGTGAGGCCGGCCATGCCGAATGCCGAGCCGGCGACCTCGATCATCGGGGTCTGCAACGGGTCGGCGGCGTAGACCGGGGATTTGTAGGGCACCCGTTCACCGAAGCCCTTGACCCAGACCGGACGGTTGCGGCTTGTGCGGGCGAGGTCGGCGTCGGTGATGAGCACCGCCGATCCGCCCATGCACGGCATAACGATCTCCAGCATGTGCAGTGGCGAGGCGATGATGGGGCTGTTCAGGACGTCGGCGATGGTCAGCGGTTTGTCCCGGAAGACCGCGCCGGGGGTGTGATTGGCGTTGACCCGTTGGTCGACGACGATCTTGGCCATCGCGGTCTCGTCGTATCCGTATGCGGCGGAGTACATCTGGGCCACCTGGGCATACGGCCCGTTCTGGCCGAGGTAACCGTAGGGGATCTCGAACTCGGCCTGCGGGGAGCCGAAGCGGAAGCTGGAGGCGCCGTAGTACAGCGCGTCACCGGGATCATAGGGCCGCTGGGCGGACATCGGGGTGAGGTAGTTGGCCGGGATGGCGCACAGCACGGCCCGGCAGATCCCGAGTTCGATCGCGGCGGCGGCGCGCCACACCATCGCCGCCCCCGAGGCGCCCCCGAGGTCGACCAGCTCGGCGAAGTTCACGTTCAGGCCCAGGTACTCGACGACGGTCGACGGCACGAACAGCTGCGATTCGGCCACCCCGCAGGTGATGAGCCCGTCGACCTGGTCGACGGTCAGGCCCGCGTCGGCGACGGCGGCCGCGGCCAGCCGGGCCCACTGCTCGATGATGAACTCCGGCGTACCGGTCGGCTTCCGCGTCGCGGGTAGCTCGTGATACCCGACGATCGCCGCCTCGCCACGCAAGCCCATGCGCCACTCCCTCCGACGTGGTGTCGGCATCACGATATTAGAATGAGATTCTACTTTCAATATACGGGTTACGCCCCCGTCGACCGGCTCGAGTGCAACGATCCGATAAACGCGACCGCATTCGCCGACTGGAGGGTGAGCTGATGCTCAGACGGCTCGTCACCACGGCGCTGTCGGTTGTGCTCGCGATCTTGGTCTCGCTCGCCTCGACCCTGTCGCTGAGCGCCGCACTGGCCGCCACCGCCCTCATCGTCCCGGGCACCGGGACACCGAATGCCAACATCGTCGGCAAGTACCTGGAAAACGCCAGGGATTACTACATCTCGCCGTTCAATCCGGCCTGCACCGCCCAGAACGACTGCGCGCTGCAGGGAATCGACTACCCGGCGCAGTTCTGGCCGATCCCGCTGCCGGGTTGGGGCGGGCTGACCGGCGACAAGTGGGATGTCTCCACCGGGAAGGGACTGGCCGCCCTCAACGGAGCGCTGGTCGACACGCTGGCACAGAATCCGCCGAACACGCCGGTGATCCTGATGGGCTACTCCCAGGGCGGCAACATCGTCAGCCGGGAGAAGCGCAACCTGGCGGGCCTCCCGAAGGATCAGACCTATCTGAGCTTCGTCATGATCGGAAACTCCAACCGTCCCAACGGCGGGCTGTTCGAACGCCTGGCGTTTCTGGGACACGTGCCGATCCTGGACGCGACCTTCGGACTGCCGGCACCGACGGACACCTGCGATCACATCTGTGCCACCGATATCGCCTTCGAATACGACGGGGTGGCCGACTTTCCGCTGTACCCGGTCAATGCGCTGGCGGTGCTCAATGCGATCGCCGGCTTCTGGTACGTGCACGGCACCTACCTGGCACCCAACGCCAAAAGCGATGTCGGCGAACTGCCCGACGACTACACCCCGGCCGAACTGGCTGCCGAGCTCGCCGACCAGGACAACTGGCAGGAACACGGTGACACCCGCTACGTCACCATCCCCACCCGGACCCTGCCGATCGTGCGCCCGTTCCTGGAGTTCGCCTCCTTCAGCCACACCGAGTTCCTGATCAATCCGATCGTCGCGCTGGTGTCCCCGCTGTTGCGGGTGCTCATCGACACCGGGTACAACCGGTCGCTGAGTTACGGTGCGCCCGCGCCGTTTCGGCTCATCCCCCGGGTGGATCCGGTCACCTTCGCCAAGGATGTGATCGCGGCGATCGACAAGGGCGTGCAGGCCGCGTTCGGCAGGAAGCCCGCACCCGCGCCGGCAGCGACACCGGCAGCGAGCTCGCCGCAGCAGATCACCGCGACCTCGGAGGAACCGGCGGAGGGCCTGGCGCCGTCGACACAAGCCCGGCAGCGGCCGGCCCTGATGCACGGGCCCACCGGCGCCGAGGTGCTCGAGTTGTCGCGCACCCCGCACCGTGGCCCGGCGACGGAAACCCTCGACGGGGACACCACAGCTGGAGACACCACCGACGAGACGACCGGTGAGACCGCGGGTGACGAGCAGCTGAGCACCGACGATGACACGACCGGGGATCCCGGCACCGACGCGTCAGCGGACTCCGACGCGGAGGTCGGAGCCGATGACACCGAGGACGCCGCCGACACCGAGGTCGCCACCCACTCCGATCCGCCGCCGGCCGACGACGCCGCGGCCGCCTGACCCGCGGGCAGGCGCACCGGCCAGGGAACCGCGGGGGATTCCGCTGACCGGATGCGCCTGCCCGTGTCCGACTACCAGTTGCTGAACTCGCTCAGCGCCGCGGCGAGCGGAACCGGAACGCGCGCAGCGATCCTGGTACCCGCCTCGGTGTGCTCGGTGGTCTCGATGCGTCCCTCGGCGTGCACCCTGGCGACCAGATCACCGCGGTCATAGGGCAGGGTGACGTCGACGAAGGCGTCGGTCGGTTCGACCAGCTCGGCCATCCGGGTCCGCAGCTGCGCCAGACCCTCACCGGTGTGCGCCGAGACGAACACCGCATCGGGCAGGGCGCGCCGCAACTGGGCCAGCGCCAGATCGCCGGCGGCGTCGATCTTGTTGACCACCAACAGTTCCGGCGGCGGGGCGATGCCGTACTCGGTGACGACGTCGTTGATCACCTGGCGGACCGCAGTGATCTGCGCCAGCGGCGTGGCATCGGACCCGTCGACGACGTGGATCAGCAGTTCGGCGTCGGCGACCTCCTCCAGCGTCGAGCGGAACGCCTCGACGAGCTGGGTGGGCAGGTGGCGGACGAACCCGACGGTATCGGTGAGCACGAAACCGCGGCCGTCCTCGAATTCCCCCCGGCGGGTGGTGGGTTCCAGGGTGGCGAACAAAGCGTTCTCGACCAGCACACCCGCGCCGGTGAGGGCGTTGAGCAGGCTGGACTTGCCGGCATTGGTGTAGCCGACGATCGCCAGCGCCGCGAGGTCGCTGCGCCGTCTGCTCCCCCGTTGCGTGTCGCGGATCTTCTTCATCTCGCGAATCTCGCGGCGCAGCTTGGACATCCGCTCGCGGATGCGCCGACGGTCGGTCTCGATCTTGGTTTCACCGGGGCCGCGGGTACCCACGCCACCGCCGGCGCCACCGGCCCGGCCACCGGCCTGCCGGGACATCGACTCACCCCAACCGCGCAGCCGCGGCAGCATGTACTCCATCTGCGCCAGTGACACCTGCGCCTTGCCTTCGCGGCTGGTTGCGTGCTGGGCGAAGATGTCCAGGATCAGCGCGGTGCGGTCGATCACCTTGACCTTGACCGCCTTCTCCAGGGCGTTGAGCTGGGCCGGGCTCAGCTCACCATCGCAGATGACGGTATCCGCGCCGGTGGCGGTCACGATCTCGCGCAGTTCGATGGCCTTGCCGGAGCCGATGTAGGTGGACGCGTCGGGTTTGTCGCGTCGCTGCACGACACCCTCGAGGACCTCCGAACCGGCGGTCTCGGCGAGCGCGGCCAGCTCGGCCATGCTGGCGTCCACATCGGCGGCGCTGCCCCCGGTCCACACCCCGACCAGGACCACCCGCTCCAGGCGCAGCTGGCGGTATTCGACCTCGGAGATGTCGGTGAGTTCGGTCGACAGCCCGGCCACGCGCCGTAGCGCGGCGCGGTCCTCAAGGGCGAGTTCACCGGTGCTCGGCACCGGGGTGGGCGTGAATTCGGATTCAGTCATATGTGCTTTCGATGGTGACATGCCGCGCGGGCAGCACGCATGTGATTATTCGCCCGTGTACTCGCCGTATGCGACGAGGACCGACGGGCCGCGCAGGTAACTGGTGGCCTCGGTGATGGTGACCGCGACCTCGCCGCCGGGCACGCGCACCCGCAACTCGCCGGTGTCCTGGCCCAGGTCGATCAGGGCCGCCAGCGCCGCGGCCACGGTTCCCGTTCCACACGAACGGGTTTCGCCGACACCGCGTTCGTGGACGCGCATGTCGACCGCTCCCGATTCGGCCCGGGTGAGCACCTCGACATTGACGCCCTCGGGGAACTGGGCGGTGTCGAAGGTGACCGGTGCGGCCACATCGAGGGCGGCCAGCGCCGCGGCGCTCAGGTCGGTGACACAGGCCAGGTGCGGATTGCCCACGTCGACACCGAGACCGTCGAAGGAGCGCCCACCGACGACGGCGGAGCCGGCGCCCAGCCGACCGGCCTTGCCCATGTCGACGGTCACCTCGACCCGGGTGCGGTCGGCCGGGTCGAATCCGTGCACCACAACCGGACGCGGGCCGGCCAGCGAGCCGACCACGAACTCGTCGCGGTGCTCCAGCCCGGAGGCGCGCAGGTAGTGGGCGAAGACCCGGACCCCGTTACCGCACATCTGGGCGATCGAACCGTCGGCGTTGCGGTAGTCCATGTACCAGTCGGCCCCGGCCACCCCCTCGGGCAGCGCAGCGAAGACACCGGCGGCCTGCGCGGCCGCCGCCGTGGTGACCCGCAGCACCCCGTCGGCCCCCAGGCCCCGGCGCCGGTCGCACAACGCGGCAACCCACTCGGGCGTCAGCGCGAGTTCGGCATCGAGGTCGGGCAGCACGACGAAGTCGTTCTGTGTGCCGTGTCCCTTGCAGAAGCGGAGGCCGTGGGCGGGAGTCACCTGTCCAGGATACTCAGCGCGGCCCCGGTCAGATCGCTGCGCGAGGCGTCCAGCCAGTGCACCCGGTGGTCGCGACGGAACCAGGACCGCTGCCGGCGCACGTAGCGGCGGGTGCCCAGGAAGGTGGACTCACGGGCCGCGTCGAAGCCCGGATCATCACCGGCGTCCAACGCGGCCAGCACCTGGGCATAACCGATGGCCCGGGCGGCGGTCACCCCGTCGCGCAGACCGCGCTCGATCAGCGCCGACACCTCGGTGACCAGCCCGTCGGCGAACATGGTGTCGGTGCGCAGCCGCAGCCGCTCGTCCAGCGCGGCGGTGTCGGTGTCCAATCCGATGATCTCGGTCCCCCAGCGCGGGTTGCCGATCCGCGGGGCCGATGCGGCGAACGGCTCACCGGTGAGCTCCACGACCTCCAGCGCCCGCACGATGCGTCGCCCGTCGGTGTCGAGGATGGCCGCACCGGCGGCCGGGTCGACACGGGTCAGCTCGGCGTGCAGCGCCGCCACCCCGACCTCGGCGAGACGAGCTTCCCACCGGGCCCGCACCGCCGGGTCGGTGTCCGGGAACGACCACTGGTCAAGCAGCGACTGGATGTAGAGCATCGAGCCGCCGACGATCACCGGGACCGCGCCGCGCGCCATGATGGCCTCGATATCTGCCGCCGCGCTGTGCTGGTAGCTGGCCACCGAAGCGTTCTCGGTGACCTCGAGAACGTCGAGCTGGTGGTGCACGATGCCCTGTCGCTGGTCCGGCGGAAGTTTCGCGGTGCCGATGTCCATCCCGCGGTAGAGCTGCATGGCATCGGCGTTGACGATCTCGCCGCCGAGCCGCTGGGCCAAGGCCAGCGCCAACGCGGACTTGCCGGTGCCGGTCGGACCGATGACGGCGACCGGTCGGATCATCGGCTCATACCTGCCACGTTCCTGCGAAGTAGCCGACGCCGTAGGGGGCACCGCGGTAGAGCTCGGTCGCCGACACCGGCGCCGATCCGATCAGATCCGCCAGCACCCGGTAGGCGTCCCGGCCCACCGCACCGGCGGCGGCGCGGGCCAGCCCCCGCGGTGTCCCCCGCGGCCAGCGCGTCGTCGAGCGCGGCCTGCGCGGGCACCGAGTCCGGATCGAACCCGCCGGGGGCGGCGGCGGTCAGGGTGTGGGCGCCATCGGCGACCACGAGCAGCCCGACCGGGTCGGGCGCGGCGTCGATCGCCGCGCGCAGCCGGGCCGCATCTGCGGTGTCCGGGCCGACGATGTGCACCTCGGCAGCGGTGTCCGGGGCCACCTGCCCGCGCACCCAGCCGGTGATCAGGGCGGCCAGCGGGAGCTCGGCCACCGGCTCGCGCGATCCCGGCGACAGCGCGACGCGGATATCGGCGCCGTAGCCGGCGAGCGTGCCCACCGCACGGTGGTCGATGACGGCCTCGGCGTCGCCGGCGCCGACCGCGATCCAGCGCGGTGGCAACGCGGCGGCCGCGGCCAGCACGGCGGCGCGCAGATCGGTGACCTCCGCCGCCGCCGCTCCGGCCAGTTCCGGCACCAGGATCGGCGCCGACGGGATCAAGGCAATGGCCGTCAACACGCCCCTCACGCTAGCGTCCCGCCGAAACCTCACCGTCGGCCCAGCCCGCCTCGCCACGGGCCAGCGCGGCGGTGGCGAGCACCATCACGCTGACCGCCGCCACCAGGGTGATCCAGCCCGCCTCACCGGGACGCAACGTCTCCCCGAGCACCACCACACCGAGCGCGGAGGCCACCACCGGTTCGGTCACGGTCATCGTCGGCAGCGACGCGGTCAGCGCACCGGCCCGGAACGCGGCCTGCTGATATCCGGTGCCGGCCACCGCCACCAGTGCCCAGGCGTAGAGCTCCGGGGTGCGCAGCAGCTCCCAAAAGCCGTCGCCGAGCCGGTCCACCACGGCCTTGGTGAGGATCGCGAACACACCCCACAACGCGCCCGACACGATCGCCAGCAGGATCGCCCCGAGCGGTCGGCCCGACCAGATCCGGGCCCCGACGATGCACAGCACCAGCGCCGGGCCCAGCACCGCGCCGACGGCCAGCCAGACCTCCGAACCCGCCCGGGCCTGGCCGGCCGTCGGGTTGCCGACGGTGACGATCACGGCCACCGACACCGCCAGCAGGACCGCCCAGGTCCACTCGAACCGGCTCACCCGGTGGTGGTTGGCGCGGGCGTTGAGCGGCAACGCGAACAGCAGCGAGGTGACCAGCAGCGCCTGCACCAGCAGCACCGAGCCCAGACCCAGCGCGGCGGCCTGCAGGCCGAAGCCGACCGCGGAGACCAGGCTGCCGATCCACCAGGCGCGGTCGCGCAACAGCCGAAGGAACAGCGTCAGATGGCTGACGTCCTCGTCGGTGACCTCGTGGGCCGAGCGCTGATGGATGACATCGCCGATGGCGATGAACAGCGCGGCGCCCAGCGCCAGCAGCGCGGCGATGTCCGCCTTGTCCAACGGGTCCTCCTCGGGGCTCCGGGTCCTGAGGGTGCCGGTAAACCCGTTCGGATCGCAACCGCAGAACGCGCACGCATCGCGAAGCTGCGCGCACGACGGGGATCGACCTGCTTGAATAGCCCTCGGAAGCATTGAGGCGCCGCGTCGCGCGGCAGGTGCGTGGGTCAGACCATGCGGGAGTGCGAGGAAGATGATGACAACCAGCGATTCAGATTCGGGCGAGACCGTGGCGGCTGCGGCACCCACGCCGGCGCCCAAACCCGTTCCTCGTCCCGGACCGCGGCCCGCACCCCATCCCCGACCCGCGGCCGCCGCGGCCGCGCCCGTCGTCCCGCCATCGGTCGACCCGCACCGGTTCGGCCGCGTCGAAGCCGACGGCACGGTCGTGCTCATCACCTCGGCCGGGGAACGGGTCATCGGGTCGTGGCAGGCCGGAGACGCCGAGGCGGCCTTCTCCCATTTCGGCCGCCGCTACGACGACCTGAACACCGAGGTGGCGCTGCTGGAGACCCGGCTGGCCGCCGGCACCGGAGATGCCCGCAAGATCAAGTCGGCCGCCGCGGCTCTGCTGGAGACGCTGCCCACCGCCGCGGTGCTCGGTGATGTGGACGCCGTGGCGTCCCGGCTGACCGGCATCGTCGAACACGCCGATGGGGCTGCCGCCGAGGAGCGGGCGCGCCGCGACGAGCACCGCGCCGCACAGACCGCACGCAAGGAGGCGTTGGCCGCCGAGGCCGAGGAGATCGCCAACGCGACCGGCCAGTGGAAGGCCGCCGGGGACCGGCTGCGCGCGATCCTCGACGAGTGGCGCACCATCACCGGCCTGGACCGCAAGACCGACGACGCGCTGTGGAAGCGCTATTCGGCGGCGCGCGAGGCGTTCAACCGGCGCCGCGGCTCGCACTTCGCCGAACTCGACCGGGAACGGGTCGGGGCCCGGCAGGCCAAGGAAGCGCTGTGTGAGCGGGCCGAGAAGCTCAGCGACTCGACCGATTGGGCGGCGACCGCGGCGACGTTCCGCGACCTGCTGGCGCAGTGGAAGGCGGCCGGCCGCGCGGCCAAGGACGTCGACGACGCCCTGTGGGCCCGGTTCAAGGCCGCCCAGGACACCTTCTTCGCCGCCCGCAACGCCGTCAACGCCGAACGTGACGCCGAGTTCACCGCGAATGCGGAGGCCAAGGAGAAGCTGCTGGCCGAGGCCGAGCGCATCGACACCTCCGACCCCAAGGCCGCCCAGACCGCGTTGCGGACCATCGGTGACAAATGGGACGCCATCGGCAAGGTGCCGCGCGAGCGGTCTGCCGACCTGGAGCGCCGGCTGCGCGCGGTCGAGAAGAAGGTCCGCGACGCGCAGACCGTCGATCACACCGACGCCGAGGCCCAGGCCCGTGCCGACCAGTTCCGGGAGCGCGCCGAGCAGTTCGAGCGCCAGGCCGAGAAGGCCGAGGCGGCGGGCAAGACCAAGGATGCCGAGAAGGCCCGGGCCAGTGCCGCGCAATGGCGGGAGTGGGCCGGGACGGCCGCCGAGGCCGTCACCAAGAAGCGCTAGCTCGGGCCGTCCGGGTTCGGCTCGTCGAGCAGTGACCTGCGCTGCTGCACGGCGATGGCCCGGCGGCGCTCCTCTTCGGCGCTGAGGTGCACCGCGGTGCGGGTCCAGACCACCCGGGCCCAGTGGAACGCCAGTACCAGGACGGCGATCCAGGCGATCACCAGACCGATCCCCGGCCCGGGCAGATCGGCGCCGGCGGTCTGGCGCGACCACACCGCGAGCATCCCGGCCGGGCAGGCCACCGTGGTACCGGCCAGTGCGATCCAGGCCAACGTCCAGCGCCGGGTCAGCAGCGCCAGGATGGAGAAGCCGACGCCGAACACCAGTGCCAGCCAGACGAATACGCGCGAGGGCAATGACAACCCGGCGCTGTGCGCGGCGTCACTGGCCACCAGGATGTCCAGGCCGCGGGCGGATCCGGTGTGCGGCAGCACGAACGTGCCGAGCAGCACGAAGACGCAGACCGCCACCACCAGGGCCCGGGCGCCGGGGTCGATCTCGGAGGCCACCCGCCGTTCGGCGGCCTCCAGGTCGTCCTTGAAGTCCTCGAAACCGGCCGAATTCTTCTCACTCACAATGCGCATCCAGACGTCGAACAATCGGTGGTGGCGGTGGCCGGCGGCGCGCCGATACCCGGCATGCCCAGACCGACCCCGGTCACCGGTCGCCGACCGGCGGCGTGGGCGTCGCCGGCGCGGGTGCGCCGATGGGTGCGCACCGGACCGTCGGCGACCAGGAAGTGCGGGGCCGCGCGGGTGACCGTGGTGGTGACGATGTCGCCGGGCCGGATGTCGGCGCCGCCGGCATCGAAGTGCACCAGCCGGCCGTCGCGGGCACGGCCGGACAACCGCGCGGTGGCCGCATCCTTGCGGCCCTCACCGGCGGCCACCAGCAACTCGACCTCGCGGCCGACCTGGGCCTTGTTCTCGTCCCAGGAGATCTGCTCCTGCAGGGCGATGAGCCGTTGATACCGTTCGCCGACAACCTCTTTGGGCAGCTGGTCGGCAAGCTCGGCGGCCGGGGTGCCGGGCCGCTTGGAGTATTGGAACGTGAAGGCACTGGCGAACCTCGCCCGGGCCACCACATCCAGGGTGGCCTGGAAGTCCTCCTCGGTCTCCCCGGGGAAGCCGACGATGATGTCGGTGGTGATGGCGGCGTGCGGAATCGCCGCGCGGACACGGTCGATGATGCCGAGGAACTTCTCGGCACGGTAGGACCGCCGCATCGCCTTGAGGATGCGGTCGGATCCGGACTGCAGCGGCATGTGCAGCGTCGGGCACACATTGGGTGTGGCGGCCATCGCCTCGATGACGTCATCGGTGAATTCGGCCGGGTGCGGTGAGGTGAACCGCACTCGCTCCAGGCCGGCGATACCGCCGCAGGCGCGCAGCAGTTCGGCGAAGGCACCGCGGTTGCGGGGAACATCGGGGTCGGCAAAGGACACGCCGTAGGCGTTCACGTTCTGACCCAACAGGGTGACCTCGAGCACACCCTGGTCGACCAGTGTCGTCACCTCGGCCAGGATGTCGCCGGGCCGGCGGTCGACCTCCTTGCCGCGCAGCGCGGGCACGATGCAGAACGTGCAGGTGTTGTTGCAGCCGACGGATATGGAAACCCATGCCGCGTAAGCCGATTCGCGGGCGGCCGGCAGGGCCGACGGGAATTCCTGTAGCGCTTCGGCAATCTCGACCTGCGCGACACGCTGGTGCCGGGCGCGTTCGAGCAGCACCGGCAGCGAACCGATGTTGTGGGTGCCGAACACCACATCCACCCACGGCGCCTTCGTCAGGACGGTGTCGCGGTCCTTCTGGGCCAAACATCCCCCGACCGCGATCTGCATGTTCGGGTCGCCGGCCTTGCGCGGGGCCAGGTGACTGAGGTTGCCGTAGAGCTTGTTGTCGGCGTTCTCCCGGACCGCGCAGGTGTTGAACACCACGATGTCGGCGTCCTGACCGTCGGCGGCGCGCGCGTACCCGGCGGCCTCCAGCAGGCCCGACAACCGCTCGGAGTCGTGCACGTTCATCTGGCAGCCATAGGTGCGCACCTGATAGGTGCGCACGGCGACGCCGGCGGGTGTCTCGCTATCCGCCCGTACGTCGGCAGCAACCATGGAACTCACGACGTTCATGTTACGGGGGTGTCGATACGCCCCATCCTGAGCGTTCCCTGGGTAGGGTCAGAGCCCATGACCACCGCGGCTTCGGTCCCGATGATCTCGCTACAGGCTGTCAACAAGCATTTCGGCGATCTGCACGTGCTCAAGGACATCAACCTCGATGTCCCGCGCGGACAGGTCGTCGTGGTGCTCGGCCCGTCGGGTTCGGGCAAATCCACCTTGTGCCGCACCATCAATCGGCTCGAGCCGATCGATGAGGGCACCATCACCATCGACGGCGAGGTGCTGCCCGAAGAGGGCCGCAAACTGGCTCAGTTGCGCTCCGACGTCGGCATGGTGTTCCAGTCGTTCAACCTGTTCGCGCACAAGACGATCATCGAGAACGTCATGCTCGCACCCGTCAAGGTGCGAAAGCTGGGCAAGGACAAGGCCCGCACCGAGGGGATGGCACTGCTGGACCGGGTCGGCATCGCCAACCAGGCCGACAAGTACCCCGCCCAGCTGTCCGGCGGGCAGCAGCAGCGGGTGGCGATCGCCCGCTCGCTGGCGATGAGCCCGAAGGTCATGCTGTTCGACGAACCCACCAGCGCGCTGGATCCGGAGATGATCAAAGAGGTGCTGGCCGTCATGACCGATCTGGCCACCGATGGCATGACGATGCTGGTGGTCACCCACGAGATGGGTTTCGCGCGCCGCGCCTCACAGCGGGTGGTGTTCATGGCCGACGGTGCGATCGTCGAGGACGCCGCGCCCGAGGAGTTCTTCAGCAATCCGAAATCCGACCGTGCCAAGGACTTCCTCGGCAAGATTCTCAACCACTGAATCGAAGGAGCACGCGATGTCATTTCGAGTTCGGGTGGCTGCCGCGGCCGTACTGGCCGCCGCGCTGCCGCTGTCCCTGGCCGCCTGTGGTGGCGGATCCGGAGGCGACGAGAACAAGGTCGTCATCGGCACCAAGTTCGACCAGCCCGGCCTGGGCCTGAAGAATCCGGACGGCTCGATGAGTGGCTTCGACGTCGATGTCGCGACGTATGTCGCCGAGCAGCTGGGCTACACCCCCGACCAGATCGAATGGAAGGAGGCGCCGTCCGGCCAGCGCGAGACGCTGATCCAGAACGGCCAGGTGGACTTCATCGCCGCGACCTACTCAATCACCGATGCCCGCAAGGAAAAGGTCAGCTTCGCGGGGCCGTACCTGGTCACCGGCCAGAGTCTGCTGGTGCGTGCCGACAACAGCGATATCGTCGGCGCCGAGTCGTTGGAGAACAACAAGAAGCTGTGTTCGGTCACCGGGTCCACGCCGGCCCAGCGCATCAAGGACAAGTACCCCGGGGTGCAGTTGCAGCAGTACGACACCTATTCGGCGTGCGTGGAGGCGCTCAAGAGCGGGGCGATCGACGCGGTGACCACCGACGAGGTCATCCTGGCGGGGTACGCCGCGCAGGATCCCGGCACCTTCAAGCTCGTCGGTGAGCCGTTCTCCGAGGAGAACTACGGCATCGGCCTGAAGAAGGACGACTCCGAGCTGCAGACCAAGATCAACGATGCCATCACCAAGATGGAGACAGAGGGCGCGTGGGCGGCGGCGTTCGAGAAGAACCTCGGCCCGGCCGGCATCGCCACCCCTGAGCCGCCCGCCATCGCGAAGTAGGCGGATCCGCGGGCGTGGAGGTTTTCAGCGAGTATCAGGACCGGATCTTCGCCGCGTTCCTGGTCACCATCGAACTCACGGTGTACGCGGCGATAGGCGCGCTGGTGCTGGGTACCGTCCTGGCCGCGATGCGCCTGTCGCCGGTACCGGTGATGCGGGCGGTGGGCACCAGCTACGTCAACGTGGTGCGCAACACCCCGCTGACACTGATCCTGGTGTTCTGTTCGCTGGGGCTGGCCAACACGCTGCACATCACGCTGACCGACCCGAACTCGCCGACCTCGATCATCGACAGCAACTTCCGGCTCGCGGTGCTGGGCCTGACGGTGTACACCGCCGCGTTCGTCTGTGAGGCGATCCGGTCCGGGGTGAACACCGTGCCGATGGGTCAGGCCGAGGCAGCGCGTTCGCTCGGCCTGACCTTCTCGCAGAATCTGCGGATCATCTTGTTGCCGCAGGCTTTTCGAGCGGTCATCATTCCGCTCGGTTCGGTGTTGATCGCGCTGACGAAGAACACCACCATCGCCTCGGCGATCGGGGTGGCCGAGGCGGCGCTGCTGATGAAGGAGATGGTGGAGAACACCTCGGCACTGCTGGTGGTCGGCGGCATCTTCGCGATCGGCTTCGTCATCCTCACACTGCCGATGGGCCTGCTGTTCGGCTGGCTGGGCAAGCGCTGGGCGGTGCTGCGGTGATGAGCGCTTGCGCGAAGAACGGACAAATATGACGAGCGCGGGGTCCTCGGTTCTCTTCGACGCGCCCGGTCCCCGGGCACGCCGGATCAACCTGGCGCTGGCCGTCGCCACGGTCGTGGCGTTCGCCGCGATCGGCGCCTGGGTGGTGTGGAAGTTCGCCGCCGCCGGGCAGTTCGACGCCGCCAAGTGGGAGCCGTTCCTGACCGGCAACCTGTGGACGACCTACGTGCTGCCCGGCATCGAGGGCACGCTGACCGCCGCGGCAGTGTCGATCGTGCTGGCGCTGGTGCTCGGGTGCCTGCTCGGCGTCGGCCGGCTGTCACCGGTGCGCGCGGTGAGTTGGTCGTGCGGCGTGTTCGTCGAATTCTTCCGCGCCGTGCCGGTGCTGATCATGATGCTGTTCTCCTACGCGCTGTTCGCGATGTACGGCGTTTTCGCCTCGGAGTACCTGGCGCTGGCCGGTGTGATCACCGGACTCACGCTGTACAACGCCGCGGTGATCGCCGAGATCGTGCGCACCGGCGTGCACGCGCTGCCCCGCGGGCAGGCCGAGGCTGCCTCGGCGCTGGGCATGAGGTGGTCGCAGACGATGGCCTCGGTGCAGCTGCCCCAGGCCATCACCTCGATGCTGCCGGTGCTGGTGTCGCAGATGGTGGTGGTGCTCAAGGACACCGCCATCGGCTACCAGATCACCTTCGTCGAGATGGTGCGCCAGGCCCAGAGCGTGGGTTCGGCGTACGGCAACTATATTCCCGCGCTGATGGTGATCGCGGTGCTGATGATCGGGCTGAACTTCGCGCTGTCGGCGTTCGCGACCCGGTTGGAGGCCCGGTTGCGGCGCTCGAAGAAGGGCCCGGCACCGTTGGCCGCCAAACCGTTGGCGCAGGACGGTTCAGCGCTCTGACGGACGCGCCAGCGCCAGCCCGGCGCAGGCCACCACCGCGGCGGACACCATCACGATGCCCAGCGGGCCCGCGGTGTGTTCGCCGGCCAGGCTGACCAACGGCGACACCGCGGCGGCGAGCAGGAACTGGGTGGCACCCAGCACCGCGGAGGCGGTCCCGGCCGCTCGCGGTGCAGCCGACAGCGCCAGCGCGGTCGCGTTGCCGAAGACCAGGCCCATCCCGGCGACGGCGGTGAACAGCGGCAGTGCCAGCCAGCCGGCCGGGATACCGGTCAGCGCGATGGTCAGCACCGCCACGCTGGAGAGCAGGATCAGCGCCAGCCCGGCGGCGGCCAGCGGGCGCGGGTCGACCCGGGACGACAACCGCGCGCTCAGTGCGCTCATCAGCAGCAGCCCGAACGCGTTGACCCCGAATACCGCGCCGTACTGGGCCGAGGACAGGCCCATCATCGTCTGGTAGACGAACGGCGACGCCGAGATGTAGGCCATCATCACCGCGAAGGCGAACCCGAAGGCCAGCAGGTTGCCGATGTATACGCGTTGACCCAGATCGCGCAGCGGTGAACCGGCGGTGGCCTTCTCGGCCCGCAACGCGCTGCGGCGCTGGTCGGTGTGGGTTTCGCGGATGACGGCCAGCGCGGCGATCAGCATCACCACGACCAGGGCCAGGATGACGGCCAGCGCGCCGCGCCAGCCCACCGGGCCGACCAGGAAACCGCCGGCCAGCGGTGCGGCGATCGGGGCGACCCCGCCGACGATCATCATCAGGCTGAAGGCGCGGGCGGCGGCCCGGCCGGTCGCCAGGTCGGAGATGATGGCGCGGCCGATCACCATGCCCGCAGCGCCGGTGAGCCCTTGGGCCAACCGGGCGGCGATCAGCACCTCCACGGTCGGGGCGAGGGTGGCGACCAGGCTGGCGATGACGCAGATGACGGCGCCGATCAGCAGCGGCCTGACCCGGCCGAAGCGATCGGAGAGCGGGCCGAAGATCAGCTGACCACCGGCCAGCCCGAGCAGGAATGCGGTCAGGGTGAGCTGCACGTCCGTCGGGGTGGTGTGCAGGTCGGTGACCATCTGCGGGAAGGCGGGCAGGTACAGGTCGGTGGCGAACGGGGCAACCGCCGACAGCAGCGCGAGGGTGACCAGCAGCCCGGCCGTGATGCGCGGTGCGGTGCCGGTCCGCGCCGGGGTGTCGACGGATGTCGTCATACAGCAACTCCACTAATAGTTATCGTTTGATAGTTATATTTCTATAACTATCAGCTAGAGTGGGGGCATGCAAGCCCGACCGCGTCACAGGGAGCAGCTCGCCGATCTGGCCGACCTGGTGCTCGCGGTATCGCGCGCCCTCAAGACGCGCACGATGGCCGACCCGTCGGTCCTGGATCTCTCGGCCACCGAGGTGACGGTGCTGCGCCATATCGATCACCACCCGGACACCAGCCCGAGCGCCGTCGCCGCCGGAACCGGGCTGCAGCGCAGCAACCTCAGCCGCGCCCTGCGCGACCTCGAGGCCAAGGGACTGGTGCACCGCTCGCCCGATCCGGCCGACAGCCGCCAATCATTGCTGCGCTCAACCGAACTGGCCGCCGAGAACCTCGCGCGCATCCGGGATCTGTGGGCCACGATCCTCGCCGGGGCGCTCGGGGAGGATCGGGATGTCGCCGCGGCGGTGCGCTTGCTCGGCGAACTCGAACGCGGGCTCTACTGACCGTCTTCGGGCCAGGCTCGCAGTGACATGTCGGCAATGGCGTGCAGTTCCTCACGGGTGGCACCGCTGCGGGCCTGCACCGCGATGCCCTGACAGATCGCCGAGATCCAGCGCGCCAGCGCCACCGGGTCCGCGCCGGGTAGTTCACCCCCGGCCTGCGCCTCGGTGAACCGATCGGCGAGCACCGCGACGCCAGCGCCGCGCAGATCGGCCAGGTCGGCACCGCCCTGCACCAACAGACAACCGGCCGGCCGACCGGGCGCGGTCGTCGCGTCGGCGGCGCCGTGCACCATCGCATGGGCGACGGCGCGGGCCGTGGGCCGAGCCAGCGCCTCGGCGGCATAGCCGCCGTACCCGCAGACGTAGTGCTCCACCGCGCGCCGGAACAGGTCCTCCTTGGAACCGAAGGTGGCGTACAGACTGCGCCGATTGACACCGGTGGCCTCGGTGAGGTCGCTGATCGACACTCCGTCGAATCCACGCTCCCAGAACAGGCGGGTGGCGGTGTCGAGCACCTGCTGCGGATGGAAGCCCAGCGGTCTGCCGATCGCCATGTTCGCCTCCGGATGTGATGCGGGCCACAGTACGGAATGATCTTGTCGTAGTGGCGCTTGACCTGTACGCAGAATGTAACCGATCGGTTCGAAAGAACTTTCCCCGCTCCGGAGGACGTCATGACCGACAACACCCGCACCGCTCCCCTGGCCGGCCGCCGCGCCCTGGTGACCGGCGCCTCGCGCGGCATCGGTGCCGAGATCGTCCGCCGGCTGGTCGCCGACGGCGCCTCGGTCGCCTTCACCTACAACTCATCACCCGCGCCGGCCGAGGCACTGGTGAACGAACTGACCGCCGACGGCGCCAAGGTGGTGGCCATCCAGGCCGATGCCGCCGACGCGCAGGCCGTGGCCGCATCGGTGGAGTCCGCGGTGTCCGAACTCGGCGGGCTGGACATCCTGGTCAACAACGCGGGAGTGGCATCCGGTGCGCTCATCGAAGACTTCGATCTCGAGGAGTTCGACCGGATCGTGAACATCAACGTCCGCGGCGTGTTCGTGGCCAGCAAGGCCGCCGTACCGCACCTGGGTCAGGGCGGGCGCATCATCAACATCGGCAGCGTGAACGCCGATCGCGTTCCGGTACCGGCGTTTTCGGTGTACGCGCTGTCCAAGGCCGCCGTCGCGGGCTTCACCCGGGGACTGGCCCGCGATCTCGGCCCGCGCGGTATCACCGTGAACAACGTCCAGCCCGGGCCCATTGCCACCGACATGAACCCGGCCGACGGCCCGCTGGCCGAGCAGATGACCCCGCTACTGGCCGTCGGTCACTACGGCCAGACCGGTGACGTCGCCAGTGCGGTGGCGTTCCTGGCTTCCCCCGATTCCGGCTACATCACCGGTATCGCCCTGAATGTCGACGGCGGCTTCCTGATCTGATCGGGCCTGGTGCCGGCCTAAACCGCCCGCCGCTCGCGCTCCTGCGCGAGCTGCGTGCTGACCACGTCGAAGGCCATGCCCTGGCTGTAACCACGGCGGGCCAGCATCGCGACCAGCCGCCGGGTCACCTTCAGCTCGTCGTCGAGGCGTTCGCGGCGCAACTTGTTGGCCACCAGCTGCTCGGCCTGCACCCGCCACTCCCCCGCATCGACGCTGTCGAGCGTCGACGCGATGAGCTCGGCGTCGACCCCCTTGGTCCGCAACTCGGCGGCCAACGCGCGCTTGCCTTTTCCGGAGTTGGTCCGACGGCTTCGGACCCATTCCTCGGCGAACGCGGCATCGTCGAGCAGCCCGACCTCGACCAGTCGATCAAGCACCCGGGCGCTGACATCCTCGGGGTAACCGCGCTTGGTCAGCTGCGCTTCCAGCTCGGCCCGGGTGCGGGCCCGAACGGTGAGCAGGCGAAGGCACACGTCCCGCGCCTGCTCCTCCCGTTTGGGTTCAGCCGGCTTCTCAGAAGTCGACGGGGGCGGGCAGAACGTCATCGTCGGTCAGCACGGCACCGATGCCGAGCTTCTCCTTGATCTTCTTCTCGATCTCGTTGGCCACATCGACGTTCTCCAGCAGGAACTTGCGGGCATTCTCCTTGCCCTGCCCCAGCTGCTCGCCCTCGTAGGTGAACCACGAGCCGGACTTGCGGATGAAGCCGTGCTCGACACCCATGTCGATGAGCGAGCCCTCGCGGCTGATGCCCTGGCCGTACAGGATGTCGAACTCGGCCTGCTTGAACGGCGGGGACACCTTGTTCTTGACGACCTTGACGCGGGTGCGGTTGCCGACGGCGTCGGTACCGTCCTTGAGCGTCTCGATACGGCGCACATCCAGACGCACCGACGCGTAGAACTTCAGAGCCTTACCACCGGTGGTGGTCTCGGGCGAACCGAACATCACGCCGATCTTCTCGCGCAGCTGGTTGATGAAGATCGCGGTGGTGCCGGAGTTGTTCAGCGCGCCGGTCATCTTGCGCAGCGCCTGGCTCATCAGGCGGGCCTGCAGACCGACATGGCTGTCGCCCATCTCACCCTCGATCTCGGCGCGCGGCACGAGGGCGGCCACCGAGTCGATGACCAGGATGTCCAGCGCACCGGAACGCACCAGCATGTCGGCGATCTCGAGGGCCTGCTCACCGGTATCGGGCTGGGACACCAGCAGGGCGTCGGTATCCACACCCAGCTTCTTGGCGTACTCGGGATCGAGCGCGTGCTCGGCGTCGATGAACGCGGCGATACCACCGGCGGCCTGGGCATTGGCCACCGCGTGCAGCGCCACGGTGGTCTTACCCGAGGATTCCGGGCCGTAGATCTCGATGACGCGGCCGCGCGGCAGACCGCCGATGCCCAGTGCGACGTCCAGCGAGATGGACCCGGTGGGGATGACCGAGATCGGCTGGCGCACCTCTTCACCGAGGCGCATCACCGAGCCCTTGCCGTAGTTCTTCTCGATCTGGGCCATTGCCAGTTCGAGTGCTTTTTCGCGATCGGGAGCCTGTGGCGCCATGGGAGTACCTCTCCGTAGTCGTGCGGTTGACCGGGGTTCCGGTCGGTTGGCTGCGAGACTAGAACGCACCACCGACAAGTGACTCCGGCCGAACGCCCACCACATTAGCGAACAGGTGTTCGAAGGCAAGGTGACACGCCGCGCGCCGCACCCCGGTATCGTCGGCAGGTGTCCCAGCGCGAAGATGTCCGGGTTCCGCACGCCGGCGAACACCTCGCGGTGTACCTGTACCGGCCCGGGTCACCCGACGGTGACCGACCCTGTGTGGTCATGGCACACGGCTTCGCCGGCACCCGCGACGACGGGCTGCCCGCCTATGCCGAGGCGTTCTGCGCGGCCGGCTATGTCGTCGCGCTGTTCGACTACCGCGGTTTCGGCGCGTCGACCGGGCAACCCCGCCAGCTCATCGACATCGCCGCCCAGCACGCCGACTACCGCGCCGTGCTGGGGTGGGTCCGCGGGCTCGACGGTGTCGACCCCACCCGGGTCGCGCTGTGGGGATCGTCGTTCAGCGGGGGCCACGTCCTGGCCGTCGCCGCCGATGACCCGTCGATTGCGGCCGTGATCTCCCAGGCACCGTTCACCGACGCGCTGCCGACCCTGGCCGAGGTGCCGCCACCGACCGCCGCACGTATCACCGCACTGGCCCTGCGTGACCAGATCGGGGCCTGGCGCGGCCGGCCGCCGCTGCTGGCGCCCGCGGTCGGCGCACCCGGAACGGTGGCGGCGATGACCGCGCCCGACGCCGAGCCGGGGCTCGCGGCGATCATCGGCCCGGAATCACTGTGGCGCAACGAGTTCGCCGCCCGGCTGATGCTGCGCTTCCCGTTCTATCGACCGGTGCGCGTCGCCCGCCGGCTGCGCATGCCGGTGCTGGTGTGCGTCTGCGACGCAGACACCACCGCGCCGCCGCGCTCGACGGTCACCACCGCCGAACGGGCCCCGCGCGGCGAACTGCGCCGCTATCCCTACGGCCACTTCGACATCTACCTCGACCCGCAGGTGCGCGCCGATCAGATCGACTTCCTGGACCGGGTTTTTGGCCGGCCCGCGCACTGAGGCTCACCACTGATCGCGCGGGACCTCGAAGTCCGCGCACAGCGCCCGCCACACCTCGCGGGGTTCCACGCCGGCCTCGATGGCCTCGGCGGCGGTCCGGCCGCCCAGCGCACTGAGCACATGGTCGACGAGCACCGATGCCCCGTAGGCGGCACCGAACCGCCCGGTGACACGTTCGTTGAACTCGGTGAGACGCACGCCGCCAACCTACCGATTACCGGCGGGCCGTCGCCAACGCGTCATGGCACACCTGTACCGGATCGGCGACGTCGCCGGCCCCGACCCGGGCGCGCTCGGCGGCCGCCCGGTACCCGGGATCGTCCAGCACCCCGGCCACCGCCGCAGTCAGCGACTCCGCGGTGAGCGGCCGGATCAACCGACCCAGCCCTTGACGTACAACGCGATTGGCGATCTCCCACTGATCTCCCCCGCCGGGGACGGTGACCAGCGGCACGCCGTGCAGCAGCGCCTTGGACACGATGCCGTGCCCGCCGCCGCAGACCAGCACATCGGCGGCGGACAGCAGTTCGTCCTGTCGGCCCAGCCCCACCACGGCCCAGTCCGGCACCGCCAGCTCGGCCCCACCCAGCCGCGACACCGCGATCCGGGCCCCGGCGGGCAGGTCGCGGCCGGGTCGCAGCGCCGTCAACGCCAGTTCGGCCAGTCCCGCGGTGCCGGTCACCGCGGTCGAGGGCGCCACCACCACCAGCGGTCCGGCGCCGGGCGGTGGTGTCAGCACCGCATCGGTGGGCTCGAAGTGCAGCGGGCCGACGACCACGGCCTCGGCGGGCCAGTCCGGGCGCGGCACCTCCAGGGCGGGCAGGGTGGCCACCAGGCGCCGCAGCGGACCCGGATCGCGGGCCGGCAACCCGATCCCCACCCGGGCCTGCTGCCGGTGCCGGTGGCCGGCCCGGATCGAGCGCGCGGTCAGCGCCCGCAGCACCGTGTCGCGCAGCCGCCCGCGTACCCCCACCCCCGGGGCCAGGCCGCTGCCCAGCGGGGGCAACCCCTTCGAGGGCAGATACAACGGGTGCGGGTCCAGTTCGACCCAGGGCAGCCCGAGCTGCTCGGCGGCCATCCCACCGCAGGCGGTGATGACATCCGATACCACCAGATCCGGTGCGAGCGAGGCTATTGCGGGCCGGTTGAGGACCGCCATCCGGGCGGCGCGGTGGTGGATCTTGGCCCCGGCGTCGCCGTCGTCGTCGGCTTCGTCGGGGTCCAGTCCGGCCAGCAGCTCGGCCTGCACACCGGCCGATCGTGCGGTCGCCAGCCACTGTGCACCGGTGAACAACGTCGGCTCATCTCCGGCGGCCGCCAGCCGTCGGCACAATGCGATGGCCGGGAAGGCATGTCCGGGATCCGGTCCGGCCACCACAGCTACACGCACAGCCACACCCTGTCACATACCCTGAGGTCCATGACCGACCAGGCATCGACCACCAGCACCGAAGCGCAGAACATCGCCACGGTGGAGAAGTTCCTGTTCGCGCTGCGCGGGCCGGACCTCGACACCGCCGCCGCACTCATCGACGACGACATCGTCTACCAGAACGTCGGATTCCCCACCGTGCGCGGCAGGGGACGCACCATCAAGGTGTTCACCGCCCTGGACCGCCCCGGTTTCGGATTCGATGTGGCCATCCACCGCACCGCTGCCGACGGTGCGGTGGTGCTCAACGAGCGCACCGACGCCCTGATCATCGGGCCGGTACGGCTGCAGTTCTGGGTGTGCGGGGTGTTCGAGGTGCACGACGGGCGCATCACGCTGTGGCGCGACTACTTCGACATGTTCGACATGACCAAGGCGCTGGTCCGCGGCATTGCCGGCGCGGTGATCCCCGCCCTGCGGCCCCGGCTCTAGATGAGCGCCACGAAGCCGAATCTGTTCCAGCTGATCGGCTACTGCCTGGGTCGGCGGCTGCCCGACTCGATGCTGGACTGGGTACGCAACGATCTGGCCGGGCACGGTGCGACCCGCCGGCTGATGCTACGGGTGCTGATCCCGGCGGTGCTGGTGCTCGCACCGTTCTGGCTCATCCCGACCACGCTGTATGTGCATCTGAGCATGACGGTGCCCATCCTGATCCCGTTCATCTACTTCTCGCACGCCCTGAACAAGATCTGGCGGCGGCACATGCTGCGGGTACACGGGCTCGATCCATCCCTGGTGGATGCGCTGGCCCGCGAGCGCGACGCCGCCAAGCACCAGTCCTACATCGACCGGTTCGGGCCACGCCCGGACTCGGCCGAGCTCGGCACGCACGACATCTGAGTTGCTTCGAGTCGCCGTCGCTCCCAGCCTCGGATCAGGCGCCGCGCAGCTGGCCCAGTTCCTCGAACGCCTGCGCCCAGCCCTGCAACCGGTCGGTGGCGTGCACCAGTTCGTCGCGGTAACGCTGCTGGGCCATCGGCGAGTTCGACATCGGACCCGAATTGACCGAGGACACCAACTGCGCTGCGGCGGTGACCATCTCGTCGTACTGGTGGGCGCCGCGCTGCAGCTGCGCGGTGAAGGACGCGATGGTCGGGGCCAGGTGCGCGCGTGAGCGCGGGGATGCCGACGCGGTGCGCTCCATGGCGACCACTTCGTCGGCGGTGGCGGCCATGGTGACCGCGGTCTGGCCGGCGGCCGCCGCGATCTCGCGCAATTCGGCCTCGGGCAGCATCCGGCCCCGCTGCAACACCCCGAGCAGGGAGTACAGGCCGCGCTCGGAGGATGCCAGGTCGGCCATCGGCTTGCGGGCGGCCGAACCCCACGGCGGCATCCGGCGCGCGGTCGGGCCGGCGGGTAACGGTTCGGCCCGCAGCCAGCGGTAACGCAGGAACAACAGGGTCGCGGGGAACGCCGCGCCCGCGGCGATCACGCCGGTGACGATGAGCGCCCAGACCGGGGTGCTCCAGGACGCCAGCACGGCGGTGACCAGGATCCAGAACGCACTGCTGACGGCGAAGAACAGACCCAGCCGCAGCGCCCAACGCCGCTTGCGCAGCAGCTTGGCCCGGGGATCGGACAGGGCGGCGAGCTTGCTCGCGAGCAGACCGGAGAACTCGGCCGCGGTGTCGATACCGCCCTGCAGGCCGCGTTCGGCTATCCCGCGCCAGCCGCGCGGTCGTCGGGCTCGTGAGCTCGTGCCGAAACTACCTGCCATGTCTCATTCCTATTGCGAGAGTGGGTTTTCCGGGGCCGCGGCGGGCGGGTTCGCGGTCGGCGACGCCGGGGTGGCCGGTGCTGCGGCGCCGCCCGAAGGCAGTGCCTCCCCGCGCATCGAGGCGCGGATCTGCTCCAGCCGCGAGTGTCCGGCCATCTGCACGCTGGCCTGCTGGACCTCCATCATGCGGCCCTGCACGGAGTTCTGGGCCAGCTCGGTGGCGCCCATGGCGTTCGCGTAACGACGCTCGATCTTCTCCCGGACCTCGTCCAGGTTGGGCGTGGTGCCCGGGGCCGAGATCTCGCTCATCGAACGCAGCGAGGCGCTGACCTGCTCCTGCATCTTGGCCTGCTCCAGCTGGCTGAGCAGCTTGGTGCGCTCGGCGATCTTCTGCTGCAGCACCATCGCGTTCTGCTCGACGGCCTTCTTGGCCTGCCCGGCGGCCTGCAGTGACTGGTCGTGCAGCGCCTTGAGGTCCTCGACGCTCTGTTCGGCGGTGACCAGCTGGGCGGCAAATGCCTCGGCGGCATTGGTGTACTCGGTGGCCTTGGCGGCGTCGCCGGACGCGGTGGCCTGATCGGCCAGGGTGAGCGCCTGGCGCACGTTGGCCTGCAGCTTCTCGATGTCGGCGAGCTGGCGGTTGAGCCGCATCTCCAGCTGGCGCTGGTTACCGATGACCTGTGCGGCCTGCTGGGTCAGGGCCTGGTGCTGACGCTGGGCGTCCTCGATGGCCTGCTGAATCTGCACCTTCGGGTCGGCATACTCGTCGACCTTGGAGTTGAACAGCGCCATGAGGTATTTCCACGCCTTGACAAACGGATTGGCCATGAGAACGTTTCCGCCTTCGTAGTTCGGGGTGCCGTAGTTCCGGTGTGCGCAACTTGCTGGGTGTCAACCTATCGTTTCAGCACCCGATCAAGCCACCGCCATGGACACGACCTGCGGGATCACGACCTTGGTGCTCGCGTCGATACCCGTGACACCCGGAGCGGCCAGTTCCTCCTGGCGGGCCAGCTCGGTGCCGGCATCGAACAGCACCCGCGACATCGGGATGTCGAGTGCGTCGCAGATGGCGCTGAGCAGTTCGCTGGAGGCCTCCTTGCGGCCACGCTCCACCTCGGACAGATACCCCAGGCTGACCCTGGCCGCATCGGACACCTCCCGCAGGGTCCGCCCCTGCCCGGTCCGTGCGCCACGCAGGACGTCGCCGATCACCTCACGCAGCAGTGTCGTCATACAAGGGTCAACGCCGCCGGGCGCCCGGTGGTTCCCCGCTGCTCAGGTGGCCGGCCGGGCCCGGGAATCGCGGACCGCCGACACCACGTAGTCGAATCCGGTCAACACCGTGAGCAGGACCGCCAGCCACATGATGGCCGTCGCCGTCGTCAACCACAGCCCCGAGATGGGCAGGATGAACAGGCCGATCGCGACCGCCTGCACCAGCGTCTTGACCTTGCCGCCGCGACTGGCCGGGATCACACCGTGCCGCAGCACCGCCAGGCGCAGCACGGTGACCCCGATCTCGCGCACCATGATGACGATGGTGATCCACCACGGCAGGTCGCCGAGCATCGACAGCCCGATCAGCGCCGAGCCGATCAGCAGCTTGTCGGCGATCGGATCGGCCAGCTTGCCGAACTCGGTGACCATCCCGTAGGCCCGCGCCAGGGCGCCGTCGAGATGGTCGGTGATGACGGCCGCCGCGAACACGACGAAAGCGATTGTTCGCCAACCCGTCTCGTGGCCGTCATCGGCAAACAGCGCGGCCAGGAACACCGGAACCAGGACGAAACGGACCCCGGTCAACAGGTTGGCGACATTGGCGACGGACGCACGGGGCACCACTGGATCGGTATCAGGTTGGCCCGGCACCGGAACAGAATATCGGTTGCCTCAGCAGATACTCTCGCTGCTGTGAGCGAGGTGGTCGAACAACTCCCGGATGCCCTGACGGTGCGGCGGGCCCGCACGTCCGATGTGCCGGCCATCAAGGAGCTCGTCGACATCTACGCCGGCAAGATCCTGCTGGAGAAGAACCTGGTCAACCTGTACGAGGCGGTGCAGGAATTCTGGGTCGCCGAGATTGCCGGGGAGATCGTCGGCTGCGGTGCCCTGCACGTGCTGTGGGCCGATCTGGGCGAGGTGCGCACAGTGGCCGTGCATCCGAAGGTGCGTGGCAAGGGCGTCGGGCACCGGGTGGTGTCCCAACTGCTCGCCGTGGCCCGTGAGCTGCACCTGTCGCGCATCTTCGTGCTGACCTTCGAGACCGATTTCTTCGGCAGGCACGGCTTCACCGAGATCGAGGGCACCCCGGTCACCGCCGAGGTCTACGACGAGATGTGCCGCTCGTTCGACACCGGCATGGCCGAGTTCCTCGACCTGTCCTATGTGAAGCCCAACATCCTGGGCAACACCCGGATGCTGCTCACCCTCTAGCGACGTGCGGAGCGTGAGCCGTAATGGTCACGGCGCACGCTCCACAAATCAACGCTAGAAGTCCGGCTCGTCCTCGTCATCGTCGGCGCCGTTGGCGTCGGAGCCACCACGGATCAGCGCCAGCGTGCCCGCCAACTCGTCGGGCTTGACCAGCACCTCGCGCGCCTTCGACCCCTCCGACGGCCCCACGATGTTGCGGGTCTCCATGAGGTCCATCAGACGCCCGGCCTTGGCGAACCCGACCCGCAGCTTGCGCTGCAGCATCGACGTCGAACCGAACTGCGACGAGACGACCAGTTCCACGGCCTGCAGGAAGACGTCCATGTCGTCGCCGATGTCGGGATCGACATCGCCGCGTTCGCCACCGGCCGGCTTGGCCTTGGTGACACCCTCGATGAACTCGGGCTCGGCCTGTGCCTTGGTGGCCTCGACGACGGCGTGGATCTCCTCGTCGCTGATGAACGCGCCCTGCATACGGATGGGCTTGTTGGCCCCCATCGGCAGGAACAGCCCGTCACCCATACCGATCAGCTTCTCGGCGCCCGGCTGGTCCAGGATGACGCGGCTGTCGGTCAGCGAGGAGGTCGCGAACGCCAGCCGGGACGGCACGTTGGTCTTGATCAGACCGGTGACGACGTCGACGGACGGGCGCTGGGTGGCCAGCACCAGGTGGATACCGGCGGCGCGGGCCTTCTGGGTGATGCGCACGATGGCCTCTTCGACATCGCGCGGCGCGGTCATCATCAGGTCGGCGAGCTCGTCGACGATGGCCAGGATGTACGGGTAGGGCTTGTAGACCCGCTCGCTGCCCAGCGGGGTGCTGATCTCGCCGGTACGCACCTTCTCGTTGAACACGTCGATATGACGCACCCGGGAGGCCTGCATGTCCTGGTAGCGCTGTTCCATCTCCTCGACCAGCCAGGCCAGCGCGGCGGCGGCCTTCTTGGGCTGGGTGATGATCGGCGTGATCAGGTGCGGAATGCCTTCATACGGCGTCAGTTCCACCATCTTGGGGTCGATCAGGATCATCCTGACCTCCTCCGGGGTGGCCCGCGCCAGCAGCGAGACCAGCATCGAGTTGACGAAGCTGGACTTACCCGAGCCGGTGGAACCGGCCACCAGCAGGTGCGGCATCTTGGCCAGGTTGGCCGAGATGAAGTCACCCTCGATGTCCTTGCCCAGCCCAATCACCAGCGGATGGTGATCGCGCCGGGTGGACGGGGCGGTCAACACGTCGGACAGTCGCACCATCTCGCGATCGGTGTTGGGCACCTCGATGCCGACGGCCGACTTGCCCGGGATGGGCGCCAGCATGCGCACGCTCTCGGTGGCCACCGCGTAGGCGATGTTGCGGTGCAACGCGGTGATCTTCTCGACCTTCACGCCGGGGCCCAGTTCCACCTCGTAGCGGGTGACCGTCGGGCCGCGGGTGCATCCGGTGACCGCGGCGTCGACCTTGAACTGTTCGAGCACCGAGGTGATGGCGGCTTCCATCTGATCGTTGGCGGCGGTACGCAGCTTGGGCGGGTCACCGGCGATCAGCAGGTCCAGCGACGGCAGGGTGTAGGGACCCTCGACGACCCGGTCCACCACCAGGGTGTCGTCGTCCTTCTTCGGCTTCTTGGCCTCGGGTCGGGGTTTACGGGGTTTGGCCGCAACGGGTTCCGGTGTGGTCGGCGCCTCGACCTCGGCGGGCAGCGGGTAGTTGTCCATCGGCGTCCCGGCGGGCAGTTCGGCGGTCGGCCACTGCTGGGCGTCGGCGCCGGCGTACTCGTCGTCGCGGTCGTAGTACGCGTCGGAGAAGTCCTCGGTGACCGCCTCGGCGTCATCGTCGTAGTAGTCCTCCTCGTCGTACTCGTCGTCGTACCGGTCGTCGAAGCCGCGGGTACTGAACATGTCGCGCAACGTGTCGGGCAGTTCCCGGATGGTGGTGCCGGTCAGCAGCAGCAGGCCGAACAGCACGCCGATCACCAGCAGCGGGGTGGCGATCCACACCGTCAGGCCGTCGGACAACGGGCCACCGATGACGAAGCCGACGAAGCCGGCGGCGTCGCGACGGGCCATCGGGTCCAGCGGGGCGCCGGACCACACATGCCACAGGCCGAGCACGGGCAGCGCGATCATGGTCGACCCGAGGATCAGCCGCGGACGGGCATCGAGGTCGGGCTCGGTGCGCATCAGCACCACGGCGATGACGCCGACGAGCACCGGCACCAACACGACCGCACCGCCGATGACGGTGCGCAGCACGGTGTCGATCCAGCCGCCGACCGGCCGGGCGGCGTCGAACCAGGAGCTGGCGGCGACGACGACGGCAACACCCAACAGCGCCAGCGCGATCCCGTCGCGGCGGTGGCCGGGCTCCAGGTCGCGGGCGCGTCCCACCGACCGCGCGGTGGAGCCGGCACCCTTGGCCACCAGCAGCCAGCCGGCCCGGGTTCCCCGGCCGACGGCCGCGCCCGCGGCGGCAAAACGCGACGGCGAGCGCCGCGCGGCGGGCTTGCGGCGCGGCGCCGCCGGGCGCTTCACCGGCTTGGTTGCTGCCCGTGACTTACCTGCCGAACTGCCCTTTGACGTGCTCGAACGGGCTCGGGACCGGGCGGCGGTCTTGTTGGCCATGGGTGCCAGCCTAGTCGCAGGCACCTCTCTTTCACCATCAGCCACACCAGTCACAAATTGGTCTCGAACCGACGGTTCCGCCCTAACCTGCTGGAATGACAACGTCCAGCCGGGTGCGCTGCGCACTTTATGCCGTGATCGCCGCATCGGCGCTGGTCGCGACGTGGAGCCAGAACATCGCCTACCTCGACTCCCCCGCGACCTTGCTGTCCGACTTCACCGCCGACCTGATGGCCACCGCAGCCGCCCGGTCGTTCACCGCGGACCTGCTCCTGCTCTCGCTCGCCGTGGTCATCCTGATGCTCGTCGAGGCGCGCCGCCAGGGCGTCCGATTCGTCTGGGCGTACATCGTGGCGGGCCTGCTGGTCGCGATCAGCGTGTCGTTTCCGGTCTTTTTGATCGCCCGCGAGGTCGCCATGGCCCGCCGCGTGACGACATCCTGACGCAACGAAATCCGTGGTCAGGACAACCGCACCCGACCTGCGATGACCTAAACGTGGGCATCGTCACCCAGCCGTGAAACGACGGATTCCGAAGGCGGCGCTACAGTCGGGGAGGTGACGCGGACGAAATCGCAGGACAATGTTAACCCCTTGTTACACAAGATCTTTCGCTACGACGTACCAGCCTCGCTGGTGGTCTTCCTGGTCGCCCTGCCGTTGTCGATCGGTATCGCGGTCGCATCGGGCGCACCGGTCGTGGCCGGCCTCATCGCCGCGATCGTCGGCGGCATCGTCTGCGCGCTCGTCGGCGGATCCCCGCTACAGGTGAGCGGGCCCGCCGCCGGCCTGACCGTGGTGGTCGCCGAGCTGGTGGCCCAGTTCGGCTGGAAGGCCACCTGCGCCATCACCGCCGCGGCGGGCGTGGTGCAGATCCTGCTGGGGCTGAGCCGGATCGCCCGTGCGGCACTGGCGATCGCGCCGATCGTGGTGCACGCGATGCTCGCCGGTATCGGCATCACCATTGCGCTGCAGCAGGTGCACGTGCTGTTGGGCGGCGGCCCGCGCAGCAACGCCTGGGAGAACCTCACCTCGCTGCCGGGCCAGTTGGCCGACCCGGGTTGGACCGAGATCCTGATCGGCGGCCTGGTCATCGCCGTCATGCTGAGCTGGCGGTATGCCCCGGCGGCGGCACGGGCGGTGCCGGGCGCACTGGTCGCGGTCGTGCTGGCCACCGCGGTGAGCTACCTGCCCGGCCTGGGCACCGACCGGATCGCCCTCGACGAATCCGTCATCGACGCGATCGGGCTGCCGGAGATGCCGCAGGGCACCTGGGGTGCCATCGCACTGGCGGTGCTGACCGTGGCACTGATCGCCAGCGTCGAGAGCCTGCTGTCGGCCACCGCCGTGGACAAGATGCACGACGGAGCGCGCACCGACTTCAACCGCGAACTCGTCGGCCAGGGCACCGCCAACGTGTCCTCCGGTCTGCTCGGTGGCCTGCCCGTCACCGGCGTCATCGTGCGCAGCACCGCCAACGTCAGCGCCGGTGCCAAGACCCGGGCCTCGGCCGCGCTGCACGGCGTATGGCTGCTGCTGTTCTCGGTGCTGCTGGTCAACGTGGTCGAGATGATCCCGATGGCCGCCCTGGCCGGCCTGCTGATCGTCATCGGTATCCAGCTGGTGAAGCTGGCGCACATCGATCTGGCCCGCCGTACCGGCGAACTGCTCATCTACGGCGTCACGCTGGCCTGTGTGGTGTTCCTCAACCTGCTCGAAGGGGTGCTCATCGGTCTGGTCCTGGCCATCGCCATCGCCGCCTGGCGGATCGTGCGGGTCTCGATCGTCACCGAGGACCTGACCGGACGCATCGGTGCGGACGGCCCGCCCCGGTGGCACGTCGCCATCACCGGATCGTGCAGCTTCCTGGCGCTGCCGCGGCTGACGGCCGCGCTGGCCGAGATCCCGGACGGCGCCGAGGTGTCGATCGACCTGAACGTCGACTACCTCGACCATGCCGCCCTGGACACGCTGCAGGAGTGGATCAAACAACGGCGCGGCCGCGGCGGCGAGGTCACCGTCACCGAGACCGGTACCGCGCGGATGGAGTTCGCGCACAGCCGGGTTCCACGCCGCGACACCGAGGGCCGCCGGGTGATCAGTGCGCTGCGGATGATCTGGCCGCCGCACTTCGCCGGAGGTGTCGACCGCTTCAGCAACGGCCTGGCCCCGCTGATCCGTGCCCGGATGGAATCGGCCGGCGCCCACCATGATCCGCACACCATGCTGATCTCCTGTGCCGACGCCCGGATCCTGCCCAACCTGATCACCGATTCCGCGCCCGGTGAGCTGCTCAACGTGCGCAACGTCGGCAACCTGGTGGGCGCCGACCTGTCGGTCGAGTCCGCCCTCAGCTACGCGGTGGACCGATTGTCGGTGCGCACCATCGCCATCTGCGGGCACTCCGGCTGCGATGCCATGCACGACCTGATGCACGAGGACGCCGACGGTGCGGTCCGGCAGTGGCTGGGCCACGGCGCCGAGGCGCTCGCCGCCTTCCGCGCCTACCACCCGGTGGCCGCGGCTGCCGCCGACGCCGGCTTCACCGGTGCCGACCAGCTCAGCGTGGTCAACGTCGCCATCCAGGTGCAGGCTGCGCAACGGCACCCGCAGGTCGCCGAGCACTTGGCGGCCGGGACGGTGACCGTGGTCGGGCTGTTCCTCGACCTGGCCACCGCGCGGCTGTATCTGGTGGGCGCGGACTCCATCACCGAGATCGACCAGGATGCTGCCCCGGTGACCCCGGCCACACCCAAGTAAGGTGACCCGGCAAGTCAACGAACCCCAGCCGAGGAGCCGCCATGCCCGTCGTCGTCGTCGCCACCATGACCGCCAAGCCCGAATCCGTGGACCTCGTCCGGGCGGCCTGTACCGACGCGATCGCCGAGGTGCACGGCGAACCGGGCTGCGAGCTCTACTCGCTGCACGAGGCCGACGGGACCTTCGTGTTCATCGAGCAGTGGGCCGATGCGGACGCCCTGAAAGTGCACAGCACGGCCCCGGCGATCGGGAAGCTGTTCGGTGCGGTCGGCGAACATCTCGACGGGGCACCCGATATCAAGATGCTCGCACCGGTGGTGGCCGGTGATCCGGCCAAGGGACAGCTGCGCGGCTAGGCACCGCTCGTGGGATCACTCTCCGGCAAGGTCGCCTTCATCACGGGTGCGGCGCGCGGTCAGGGCCGTGCGCACGCGGTCAAGCTCGCCGCCGAGGGCGCCGACATCATCGCCGTCGACCTGTGCGACCAGATCGCCTCGGTGCCCTATCCGCTGGCCACCCCGGACGACCTGGCCGCCACCGTCGAACTCGTCGAGAAGACCGGCGCGCGCATCCATGCCGCGCACGCCGATGTGCGGGACCGTGATGCGGTGAAATCGGCCCTGCGCGCCGGCACCGCGGCGCTCGGTGACCGACTCGACATCGTCATCGCCAACGCCGGTATCGCGCCGATGGCCGGCGCGGACGCCTGGCAGGACGTCATCGACGTCAACTTGACCGGGGTGTACAACACCGTCGACGTCGCGATGAAACCGATGGTGAAGTTCGGCAACGGTGGCTCCATCGTGCTGACCTCCTCGGTGGCCGGGCTGGTGGGCCTGGGCTCACCGATCGCCGGTTCGGTGGGCTACGCCGCGGCCAAGCACGGCATCGTCGGTTTGATGCGCGTCTACGCCAATGTGCTGGCGCAGTTCAACATCCGCGTCAACTCCATCCACCCGGCCGGTGTCGACACCCCGATGATCGACAACGAGTTCACCCGCAGCTGGCTAGCCGGCATGGCCCAGCAGGACCAGCGCGGCCCGGATATGTCCAATGCGCTGCCGGTACAGACGCTCGATGTCGACGACATCGCCAACGCGGTGCTCTGGCTGGTCTCCGACGCCGCCCGCTATGTCACCGGGGTGACGTTGCCACTGGACGCCGGATACGTGAACAAGCGCTAGTGGGGTCGAATCCGGCCGCCCGGACGCTTTGTCACCCGCGGCGAGCTCTGAAAATCGGGCTTTGAGCCCGAGACCCTGGAGGAGGTGCTGCGCGGTCACGGCTGGCGCGTGATCGAGCAGGCCGGCCCGAGCTACTACCGGGACAGCTACATCCGGCCGACGGGGCGAACGCTGCGCGCATCACCGATCGAATGGACCGCGTTGGCGGTGCGCGCCGACTAGATCTCGATGACGGTGGGCACGATCATCGGCTGCCTGCGGTAGGTCTCCCCCACCCATTTGCCGACGGTGCGTCGCACGGCCTGCGCGATGCGCGCCGGATCGGTGACCTGATCACCGGCGAGGCGCTCCAATTCCTGGGCCACCTTCTCGGCCACCGGATCGAGCGCCTTGGGGTCCTCGGAGAATCCCCGCGAGTGCAGGTGCGCCGGTCCGGCGGCGCGGCCGGTGCCGCGCTGCACCACGACGGTCACCGCGACGAAACCCGAAGACAGCGTGAGCCGCTCACCGAGCGTGGTCTCCCCCACGTCACCGGTGACCAGTCCGTCGACGAAGCGCTTACCCACCGAGACCGCACCCGCGATGGAGGCGACACCGTTGACGAGGTCGACGCTGACGCCGTTCTCGGCCAGCAGCACATTCTCCGCGGGCACCCCGGTGCGCACCGCCAGCGCGGCGTTGGCGCGCAGATGTCGCCAGGTGCCGTGCACCGGCATCACATTGCGCGGACGCACCCCGTTGTAGAGGAACAGCAGTTCGCCGGCGTACGCGTGACCCGAGACATGCACCCGCGCCTGGGCGTTGGTGACCACCCGGGCCCCGACCTTGGCCAGTGCGTCGATGACGCCGAACACCGCCTCCTCGTTGCCCGGGATGAGCGAGGAGGACAGGATGACCAGGTCGCCGGCGGTCAGGGTGATGCTGCGGTGCTCACCGCGCGACATCCGCGACAGCGCGGCCATCGGCTCGCCCTGGGTGCCGGTGGTGATCAGCACGACCCGCTCGGGCGGCATCATCTCGGCCGCCGCGATGTCGAGGATGTCCTCATCGGCGACCCGCAGGAAGCCGAGTTCGCGGGCGATTCCCATGTTGCGCACCATGGACCGACCGACGAAGGACACCCGCCGGCCCAACGCGACTGCGGCATCGATGATCTGCTGCACCCTGTCGACGTTGGAGGCGAAGCAGGCCACGATCACCCGCCCCTCGGCGCCACGGATCAGCCGGTGCAGGGTCGGGCCGACCTCGCTCTCGGACGGACTGACACCGGGGTGCTCGGCATTGGTCGAGTCACACAGGAACAGATCCACGCCGGCATCCCCGAGCCGCGACATGCCGGGCAGGTCGGTGGGCCGCCCATCCGGCGGGAGCTGGTCGAGCTTGATGTCACCGGTGTGCAGGATCGTGCCGGCCCCGGTGTGCACGGCGATGGCCAGGGCATCCGGGATCGAGTGGTTGACCGCGAAGTATTGGCATTCGAACACCCCGTGGGTGCTGCGCCGGCCCTCGGCGACCTCGATGATCTTGGGTTTGATGCGGTGCTCGCGGCACTTCTCGACCACCAGCGCCAGCGTGAACTTCGACCCGACGACCGGGATGTCACCGCGCAGTTTGAGCAGATGCGGAATGGCCCCGATGTGGTCCTCGTGGGCATGGGTGAGCACCAGCGCCTCGACATCGTCGAGCCGGTTCTCCACGTGACGCAGGTCCGGCAGGATCAGGTCGACCCCCGGCTCGTCATGGCCGGGGAACAGCACCCCGCAGTCGATGATGAGCAGCCGGCCGAGATGCTCGAAAACGGTCATGTTGCGCCCGATTTCACCGATGCCACCGAGCGCGGTGACACGCAGTCCACCCGGGGCCAGCGGTCCCGGCGGCGAGAGCTCGACGTCGGTCATCACAGGACGCCGGCGGTCCGCATGTCCGCGGCGAGCTCGTCGATCTCCGACGGTGTGGCGGGCAACTGTGGAAGTCGGGGCGCGCCGGCGTCGATACCGATCAGCCGCAGGCCCTCCTTGGACATCGTGACCCCGCCGAGCCGGCACTGCGCGTAGTACAGCGCACCCAGGGTGGTGTTGATCTTGCGGGCGGTGGCGACATCACCGGAGTTGAAGGCCGACAGCATCTCTCGCAGCTGCGGGGCGGCAAGGTGGCCCCAGACACTGATGAAGCCGGTGGCTCCCATCGCCAGCCACGGCAGATTCAGCGCGTCGTCCCCGGAGTAATAGGCGGTACCGGTCTCGGCCATGAGCTGGCCGGCGCCGTGCAGGTCGCCCTTGGCGTCCTTGACCGCCACGATGTTGGGGTGCGCCGACAGCTCGCGCAGCGTGTCCCAATCGATCGGGATGATCGAGCGCGGCGGGATGTCGTAGAGCACCACCGGCAGTTCGGTGGCATCGGCAACCGTCGTGAAATGGGCGATCAGCCCCCGCTGCGACGGACGCGAGTAATACGGGGTGACGACCAGCAGACCGTGCGCGCCGGCCGCCGCACTGGCCTTGGCCAGGTGCACGCTGTGCGCGGTGTCGTAGCTGCCGGCGCCGGCGATGATGCGGGCGCGGTCGCCGACCGCCTCCAGGACGGCCTCGAGCAGCGCGATCTTCTCGTCATCGGTGGTCGTCGGGGATTCGCCGGTGGTGCCCGAGACCACCAGTCCGTCGCACCCGGTGTCGACCAGATGGGTCGCCACCTTCTTGGCCGCGGCCAGATCAACCGAGCCGTCCGGGCCGAACGGCGTCACCATGGCAGTCAGCACGGTGCCCAGACGTGCGCTGACATCAATTCCACTGGTGGTCACGCGCGTCAGATTACCCGCTCGCCCGAGCGGATTTTGCAGCGCGGGCGGGTAGGCCCGTTTCGGTTTATGGTTCGACATGACTTCAGCGCCAGCGCTCACCCGCCGCCTGCTCGACGTGATCGAGTTCGATGTGTTGCCCCTCACCACGGCCGGCGTGGCCACCGGGAACAAGGTCTTCGGCGCGGCGATCCTGCGCAAGTCGGACCTGTCGCTGGTGATCGCCGGAACCAACGCCGAGACCGTCAACCCGCTCTGGCACGGCGAGGTGCACACCCTGGCGCAGTTCTACGAACTGACCGATCGCCCCGCCACCGGCGATCTGGTCTTCCTGTCCACCCACGAGCCCTGCACGATGTGCATGTCGGCCATCACGTGGGCTGGCTTCGACAATTTCTACTACTTCTTCAGCCACGAGGACTCCCGCGACAGCTTCGCCATCCCGCATGATCTGCGCATCCTGTCCGAGGTGTTCGGGCTGGAACCCGGCGGCTACCGGCGCCGCAATGCCTTCTGGACGGCGCACGCTATCGGCGAGATGGTGGGCGGGGATGACGTGCTGCGGGCCCGGCAACGGCGCATCACGGCGCGCTACGCGGAATTGTCGCAGGCCTACCAGGAGTCCAAGGGCACCAACGACATTCCGTTGAGCTGAGTCCTCACGCCGTGGACGGGCGCGGGTTGGCGGCGATGAAGGCCACCACCGCCTCGGCCAACTCGCGACCCTTCTCCTCCTGCAGGAAGTGACCCGCCGAGCCGATCGTGACGTGCCGTTGACCGGCCGCGCCCGGGACCTGGGCGCGCAGCACGGGTTCGGCCGCACCGGTGATGGGATCGGAGTCGGAGAACGCGGACAGGAACGGTTTGTCGAAGCGGCCCAACGCCGCCCAGGCGGCGCGGGGTGGCGGGCGCGGCCGGATCATCCGGCGAGACCGGCACCAGCATGGGGAACTGGCGGGCGCCGGCCTTGTACCGCTCATCCGGGAAGGGGGCGTCATAGGCGGCGATCACCTCGGCCGGCAGGTCCGCCACGGTCGCACCGTTGACGATCTGGCCGGCCGGGAACACCGGCACCTCCTGGCTGAACTTCTGCCAGGCCAGGAACGCCTTGCCGGGATGGTGGTCACCGGTGGGCAACATGGTGTTGGCCGCGACCACCCGGGCGAACCGCTCCGGATGTTCACCCACCAGGCGCAGTCCGATCAGGCCACCCCAGTCCTGCCCGACCAGCGTGATGCCGTCCAGGCCGAGCTGTTCGACCGCCGACCACGTCCAGTCCACATGGCGTTGGTAGGTGTAGTCGGTGCGCTGCACCGGTTTGTCGCTGCGGCCGAAACCCACCAGATCGATCGCCACCGCACGCAGTCCGGCGTCGACGAGCACCGGGATCATCCAGCGGTACAGGTAACTCCAGGACGGTTCCCCGTGCAGCAGCAGCACGACCTCACCGTCGGTCGGTCCCTCGTCGAGATGGTGCATGCGCAGCGGCGTTCCGTCACCGGCGTCGACCGAAAGATAATTCGGCGCGAACGGGTAGTCGGGTAAGCCCTGGAATCGGTCGTCGGGGGTTCGCAGCACGTCCATGCCGCGAACGTTACGCCGAGCAGAGGTACTGCGACCCGCCACCGACGTAGACGATGCCGGGGTGGTGCTGCGACTGCGCGGCGCCCGCGACGGCGGCGGCGAACTCGTCGGCCGACGGCGGCGGGACGATCTGCGCCATGTCGATCATGTCACCGGAGACGACGGTGAAATGGATTCCGCGGCGGTGGAATTCGTAGCGCATGCCGTACATGGCGGTCTCGCCCGCGCGCATGCTCGCCGCGATCGGGGCGTAGCCCTTGGGCACCGCCTTGTGCGGGTAGAAGTGCGCCTGGTGGCTGGTCACGTACACGACGCGCCCGCCCGTCGGCATCAGCGGCAGTGCCAGTTCGACCAGCCGGCGCTGGGCGTCGCGGTTGACGCGCATCGCCGCACGGGCATCGATGCCCTGGTCGAGTGCCCCCGAGGCGTTGAGGACCAGGGTGTCGAGCCTGCCGAAGCGCTGCCGTATACCGGCGATCATCGCCGCGGCCGCGGCCGCGTCGGCGATGTCGGCGGCCACCGCCGAGGCGTGTCCACCGGCGGCGCGGACGGCGTCGGCAACGGCGTGCGCCCGGGCGGCCTTCTCGCGGTAGTTGACGATGACATGGGTGCCCGGACGCGCCATCTGCTGGGCCACCTGCGCGCCGATCCCGCCGGAGGCGCCGGTCACCAGGGCGATGTGGGTTTCGTGCATGTCGGATCCTTTCGCCGATCGCGGGGCCGCGGCGGCCAGGACACCGCGCCGTTGCGGGACGTACGACCATCACCGTACACCAAAATTAAGAAAAATAAGGGATATTTAAGGTCACGGTGAGGTGGAGCGAGCGTCACTGCGCGCCCGCCATGCGCTGACGTGCACCCGGTTGCCACCGGCGCGCTTGGACCGGTACATCGCGGTATCGGCGACCGCGATCACGTGATCGAGCACGGCGGCGAAGTCGCATTCGGCACGTGTGTCGAGGACGGCGTCGCAGGTGCCCAGACTGGCCGTGATCCGATCGGGCAGCACGGCGATACCGGCCCGGATCCGTTCGGCCAGCAGCGCGTGCTCCGGCGCGGGGGCGACCTCGGCGATGACGAACTCCTCCCCGCCGAGCCGTGCGACGGCCGCGTCCGGCCCGCACTGCTGCCGCAGCACGGCCGCGATCGCGACCAACGCCTGATCTCCGGCGGCATGCCCGCGGGTGTCGTTGAGCCGCTTGAACCCGTCGACGTCGATCATCGTCACCTGCAACGGGAGCGGAGCACCGCGGCGCTGCAGCACCATCTCGTGCACCGAGTTGGCGAACGCCCGTCGATTGAGCAGTCCGGTCAGCGGATCGCGATCGGCGAAGCGCAGATCGGAGTGCAGTGAGTGCACCAACGCGTGGATGCCGAACGGCACCCCGAGGTTGAGGCCCAGGACGACCAGCAGCGATGCACCCACCAGCGCCGCATCACCGGTGTCGGTGAACAGTCGCACGGCCGATATCGCCGCGCATGTGCTCGCCACCACGAAGTTCGCCAGCACGTGGACCAGCGCGTGGAAGTACGCCAGCAGTCCGCCGATCGCGGTGAACATCGCACAGCCCATCAACCCGCCGTAGGCCGTCGACAGGGTCAGGCAGCCGGTTGCGATCGACGCGCTGCACACCGCATGGAAGATCAGTGACCGGGTGCGGGTCGGCCAGCCGATCAGCCACACCGATCCGGCCGCCACCCCGCTGAGCGCAACCCCGACCGCGACGCCACGGGCCACCGCCGTGCCGGGCCCGAAGGGACTGGCCAGCATCACCGCCGGCACGGCGGCGAACACCACCGTGAAGGCGAAGGTGGCCAGCCGCCACTGTCGATCGAGCCCACGGTCGTGCAGGTACGCACTGAACCAGTGGAACTGGTCATCCTGTCGCCACCAGCTGTGATCCCGCTCGGACATCCGCACCAGTCTGCCTGTTATTGACGAGTGCGTCATCTTTGATTAGTCAAAAACTTGGCGCGAGTGCTGCGCGCAGCGATGCCACCAGGTCGCCGCGCTCCCCGACTGCCACGCTGTCCAGACCCAGCCAGCCGGCCATGGACACAAGCTCGGGGGCCAATCCCGCGGCCACCCGGACGGGATCCTGCCCGTCCTCGGTGAAGGCGCCCAGCACATGCAGGGTGGCATCGGCGCGTTTGAGGTCGACGCGGCCGACCAACTGCCCGTCGAGCATGAACGGCCAGACGTAATAGCCGAACTGGCGCTTGGGTGCGGGTGTGTAGATCTCGATGCGGTAGTGGAAATCGAACAGCCGCTCGACGCGGGGCCGGAAGAAGATGAGCGGATCGAACGGGCAGAGCAGGGCGGTGCCGCTGTCGCGCCGCGGGATCGACCGGCCGGGAAGCACATACGCCGGCGCACCCCAGCCCTCGACGTCGACGGCCTCCAACTCGCCGGCCGCCACCAGTTCCGCCAGCGCGGGCTTGCTCGACTTCGGGCTGAGCCGGAAGTAGTCGCGCAGGTCGGGTTCGGTGGCCACCCCGAGTGCCCCGGCGGCCCGCAGCAACAACTCCCGGATGGCCTCCTCATCGGAGACCGTACGGGCCAGCACCTCCGGCGGCAGGACGCGTTCGGTGAGGTCGTAGTGCCGGGCGAAGCCGACCCGGGTCGCGGTGGTGAGCACACCGGCCGACCACAGCGCCTCGGCCACCCACTTGGTGTCGCTGCGGTCCCACCACGGCCCCTTGCGACCGCGCGGCTCGGTCTCCAGGTGCGCCTCGATCTGGCCGGCCGTGCTGGGACCGAGCTCGGCGAGCGCGGTGACGATGTCCTCGGCCAGCCGGCCGTTGCGCTTGACGATGTCGCGACCCCAGCGGCCGTGCTCGAATTCACGCATCCGCCAGCGCATCAGCGGCCAGTCCTCGACGGACATCAACGCGGCCTCGTGGGCCCAGTATTCGGTCAGCAGGCGTGGGGACCGGGCGCTGTGACTCCAGGCCGCGCGATCCAGGACGTCGCGGTCATAGGGGCCCAGCCTGCTGAAGACCGGCGCGTAGTGGGCGCGCACCGCGACCGACACCGAGTCCAGCTGCAGCACCTGGATGCGGGATATCAGCCGTTTGAGGTGGGCCCGGGTGACGGCGCCACGCGGTTTGGGCTCGTGAAATCCCTGCGCGGCCACGGCGATGCGCCGGGCCTGCGCTGCGGTCAGAGTCGGCACCCGGCCATCGTGCCGTACGGCACCGACACCCGCGTCAGCGCACGTAGCTGGAGAAGCGGTACCGCAGGCCCGAGCTGCTGGTCAGCCACGGCCCGGCCGTACCGATCCAGGCCTCGTCGAGCACCGGTGCCATCGCATCCTCGTCCTCGCGTGCCAGGTCGATGTCGATCTCGGTGACCTCGCACCGGTCGGCCGACGCCAGCGCCTGTCCGTAGAGCTGCGCCCCGCCGATCACCCAACCGTCGATAGCGGTGGGCAACTCGGGGACCACCTCGGCACCATCGGCGGAATAGTCCGGGTTGCGGGACACCACGATGTTGCGCCGCTCGGGCAGCGGACGCACCGCGGCCGGCAGCGACTCCCAGGTCAGCCTGCCCATCACGACGGTCTGGCCGAGTGTGAGCTCCTTGAAGCGGGCCTGATCCTCGGGCAGCCGCCACGGGATGCCGTTGGCCCGGCCGATCACCCCGGACAGCGACTGTGCCCAGATCAGCTTCACACTGCCACCGGGGCCTTGATGCCCGGGTGCGGGTCGTAGTTGACGATGGCGATGTCCTCATAGGTGTAGTCGAAGATCGAATCACGCGGCGACAGAACGAGTTCGGGATACGGCCGCGGGTCGCGCGACAATTGCAGGGTGACCTGGTCGACATGGTTGTCGTAGATGTGGCAGTCCCCGCCGGTCCAGATGAACTCACCCACCCGCAGGCCCGCCTGGGCGGCCATCATGTGGGTCAGCAGCGCGTAGCTGGCGATGTTGAACGGCACGCCCAGAAACAGGTCCGCGCTGCGTTGATAGAGCTGGCAGGACAGGGCGCCGTCGGCGACGTAGAACTGAAAGAACGCGTGGCACGGTGGCAGCGCCATCTGCGGGATCTCCCCGACGTTCCAGGCCGAGACGATGTTGCGCCGCGAGTCCGGGTCGCGCTTGAGCAGCTCCAGCGCGGCACTGATCTGATCGATGTGTTCGCCGGACGGGGTCGGCCAGGACCGCCACTGGACGCCGTAGACCGGTCCCAGATCACCTGTCTCGGAGGCCCATTCGTCCCAGATGGTGACACCGCGGTCCTGCAGCCAGCGCACGTTGGAGTCCCCGCGCAGGAACCACAGCAGTTCGTAGATGATGGACTTGGTGTGCACCTTCTTGGTGGTGATCAGCGGGAACCCGGCACTCAGGTCGTAGCGCATCTGGTGGCCGAACAGGCTGCGGGTGCCGGTACCGGTGCGATCGGATTTGGGGGTGCCCCGCTCGAGCACCAGACGCAGCAGATCCTCGTACGGGGTCACAACCGGGGCCACGGGCTCAGCTTACGTCGCCTGGCTCCCGACGACGGCGTGGCGCACCCACCCGATCGGGTAGAACGGTCCTATGCCGACTTCCACCGAGACCATCACCACTGCGGACGGCACCTGCCGGGTCACCGTGGCGACGCCCGACGGTGCGGGCCCCTGGCCCGGGATCGTCATGTATCCCGATGCCGGCGGGGCGCGCGCCACCTTCGACGAGATGGCCGCCCAGCTCGCCGGCTACGGGTATGTGGTGCTGGTACCGGACGTCTACTACCGCGACGCCGACTGGGCGCCGTTCGACATGGCGACGGTGTTCGGCGACGAGGCCGAGCGCCGGCGGCTGTTCGGGATGATCAAGACCATCACCCCCGACATCATGGCCGCCGACGCGGCGGCGTTCTTCGACCATCTGACCGCACGCGAGGATGTGATCGGCGACCGGTTCGGCACCACCGGGTACTGCATGGGCGGGCGCACCTCTCTGGTGGTCGCCGGGCGGGTGCCCGAGCGGGTGGCCGCGGCGATGTCGTTCCATGGCGGTGGCCTGGCCGCCGATGACCCGGGTAGCCCGCACCTGCTGGCCGGGGAGATCAAGGCCGTGGTGTACGTGGGTGGGGCGCAGGATGATGCGTCGTTCACCGCCGAGCAGGCGGCGACGCTGGATCGGGCATTGACCGCGGCCGGTGTCGAGCACACCATCGAGTTCTATTCGGCCGCACATGGTTTCGCGGTGCCCGACAACGCACCCTATGACGCCGCGGCCGCGCAGCGGCACTGGGATGCGATGGCCGCGGTGTTCGGCCGCGCGCTCGGCTGACTCAGGGGGTCGTGCGGCGGGCGTGCAGGAACGCCGCGAACGCCCGGAAGATGCCGCGGGAGGCGTAGATCGCGGCGACGATCGACAGGATGATCAGCAGGACGAACATCACCAGCCAGTTGCTGCGGGCATGGCTGACGTTCCACCACACGATGGCGAACAGCACCGTGCAGATGAACACCACGATGTCGCGCCAGTTGCCGTCGTAGGATGCCGCCAGCTGCCGGATCTCACGCTGCTTCTCGACGGCACCGACGATGTCGTCGATGCGGATGTCGATGGATCGCTGTAGCGCCGCGCGGCGCTCGACCTGATCGAGCGGGATCTTCTCCAACAGTTCCATATCGGCCTTGATGTTGCCGCGGATGTCGGGTCCCTTGAACGCCCCGGCCGCCAGGCCCAGTAGCGCACCGCCGGCGATCGGTGCGGCGCCCAGCGCGATTTCGGCGATTCCCGGCATAGCCCCTCCGTTACTGGGTCGACGTCGCGGTCAGTGTTGTCCGACTCGGCTTCGCCGACAGTGTGCCATCCCGTCAGGTCCAATCGGTTACGGCCGGCCAGGAATTCCGATCGGCCGGGTCGGGCGCCCACACAACGTGATCGAGCACTTCGGTGAGGTCGAGCTCGCCGCCGCCGGACAGCTCGAAGCTCACGGTCACACCGGGTGCGACCGTGATGGCCGCCTCGTCGGCCGGCCGGGAGACATGGCGGAAACCGTCGCGCCCGCCGATGTCGACGGGGACGGTGAACACCTCGATCCGGTCACCGCCCGCGCTGCGGTGCTCGGGAAACTCGTCCGATGCCCACAGCCGGATGTCCAATGTCTGCGACGCGGTGCCCCCGTATCCGAACGACAGCGTGTGCGGGCTGTTCTCGCCTTCGATGATCTCGGTCAGCGGCATGTCGAGCGGCAGCGTCTGCAGGCTCAGCGGGTATCGGATCGGCTCGCGTTGCGCGGTGTCGAGCCGGGTGGCGACCTCCTGGAGTCGGGCCGGGTCGCCGGTCGATTCCGTCATGGCGTGCACGGTCGCCCAGGAACTGGTGTCGTACTGCCAGGCGAGCACCGGGCCGGCGGGCCAGCGTGGTGGCAGGACGTGACCCTCGTGGTCCGCCACCGTGGCCGGCTCCCCCGTCCTGACCGCCGCCGAGTCGAAGGCGCCGCGCGCATAGACGGCCAGCGCGGCCGTGTGCGCCGGATGGTTGCAGGCGGTGCACTCGTTGGGATAGACGTAGGTCTCATCGGCGGGCCGCAGGCCGTAGTGGACCCGGTCCCGGTCGACACCGCGGTACACGACCCGCCAGGCGCCGTCGCCGTCGTCGAAGGCGATCCAGCGCGGATCGATGACGGAGCGTACCGCCGGACCGGCCGATGCCGTGCTCGGCGCCGAGGTCGTCGAGCTGGCCGGGTCGGGCGGCTGCTGCGGTCCCGCACACCCCGCGAAGACCGCGGTTGCCGCGGCGAGCGTGATGATCAGACGTGCCGGCGAATCCCCCATCGGCACATCATCGTCATTGCATCAGCTGCGCGGCAACGGTTGCGCCGAGATTCCAGCAGGCCTCCAGATCGTCCTTGGTCGGTTTACCCGAGACGAGCACATGGTCGGCGGCCTGGCACCAACCCAGCCCGCGAGTGATGCCGTCGAGCGCGCGCACCGCACCCTCGGTGCCCTCGTTGCCGTGCAGGTACAGCCCGAACGGGCGGCCGCGGGTGCTGTCGAGCAGCTGGTAGTAGCTCTGATCGAAGGCGTGCTTGAGCGCCCCGGAGATGTACCCCAGATTCGCCGGTGTGCCGAGCAGGTAGCCGTCGGCCGCCAGCATCTCCGCCGTCGAGACCGTCAGCGCCGGCCGGCGGATCACCTCCACACCCTCGATGTCCGGATCGGACGCACCGGCCAGGACGGCCTCGAACATCGCCTGGCAGTGCGGGCTCGGGGTGTGGTGCACGATCAGCAGCCTCATCGCGCGGCGCGTTCCATCTCGACGGCGGTGCGCATGGTCTCGCGGGCCCGGCCGCGGTCCCCGGCGTAATCGTAGGCGCGGGCCAGCCGGTACCAGCGCACCCAGTTGTCCCGGTCGGCCTCCAGCTCGTCGCGGGTCCGCTCGAACAGGGCGTCGGCGGCATCGCGTTCGATACGTCCCGACGGCCGGCGCGGGAGATCGCTGACGTCGAGGTCCATGCCGGCCGCCCGGGCCAACCGGACCAGGCGTTGATGGGCCAGCCCGGCACGCAGCGTGGCGACCAGCGCCCACAGCCCGATGACCGGCAGCACCAGTAGCGCCACCCCCAGGCCGATCGGTGCCGGCTCGCCGGAGGCGATGAGCGCCAGCGCGGTGCGGCCCAGCATCACGAAGTACGCGAGCAGAGCCAGGCTCATGAATCCGATCAGCAGCTGGATCCGCAGGGCGCGTCCGCCGTCGTCGCTCATGACAGATCGAGCAGCGGCTCAATCCCGATGGTCAGGCCGGGCCGCTCGGCCACCTTGCGCACCCCGAGCAGCACACCGGGAACGAACGAGGTGCGGTCCAGGCTGTCGTGCCGGATGGTCAGCGTCTCGCCCAGCGTGCCGAAGAGCACCTCCTGGTGTGCGATCAACCCCGACAGCCGGATCGAATGCACCGGCACCCCGTCCACGTCGGCGCCGCGCGCGCCATCGAGCCCGGTGCTGGTGGCATCCGGGTTGGGCGGCAGACCTTTTCGCGCCTCGGCGATCAGCTTGGCGGTGCGCGCGGCGGTACCCGACGGCGCGTCGGCCTTGTGCGGGTGGTGCAGCTCGATCACCTCGACGGACTCGAAGTGCCGGGCCGCCTGCTTGGCGAAATGCATGCTCAGCACCGCCCCGATGGCGAAGTTCGGGGCGATCAGCACGGCCGCGCCGGGTTTGGCCGACAACCATTGCTGCACCTGCGCGATGCGCTCGTCGGTGAACCCGGTGGTGCCGACGACCGCGTGAATACCGTTGTCGATCACGAATTTCAGGTTGTCCATCACCACATCCGGGTGGGTGAAGTCGATGACGACCTCGGTGCCGCCGTCGGTCAACAGGCTCATCGGGTCGCCGGCGTCCACCTCGGCGGACAGCTCCATATCCGCGGCCTCGGTGACGGCCTTGACCATGGTGGCGCCGACCTTGCCCCGGGCGCCCAGCACTGCGACTCGCATGCAGGGCAGCCTACTGCGCGTGGTCCTCGGTACCGTGGGCACATGCGCCTTGCCCCGCTCGTCCTCACCGGCTTGGCGGTGGTCGGCTGCGGCGGCACTGCCGGCGCCGAGGAGCCGACGCCCGCCGGCCGCACCTTCGTATCGGTCGGCGTCGTCGGCGAGCCCATCCCCGGCGGCGGTCCCTTGACGCTGGAGTTCGTCGACGGCCGGGTCTCGGCGTTCGCTGGCTGCAACCGCGGCTCCGCAACGGCCGATCTGTCCGGCGGTCACCTGGCCGTCGGTGAGCTGGCGACCACCATGATGGCCTGCCCGCCGCCGTTCGACGGTGCCGACGCCTGGATGACCCGGCTGCTGCAGGCCCGCCCGGAGTGGACGCTGACCGGCGCCGACCTCACCCTGAGCACCGCAGCCGGCACGGTCACGCTGCGTGACAGGCAGGTGCTCGACCCGGACCGGCCGATCATCGACACCAGTTGGCGGGTGGACACCCTGATCTCCGGTGCCGCGGCGACCACATCGGTGGCGCTGGAACAGGCCAGGCCCGGTCTGACCCTGCGCGCCGATCAGAGTGTCGTCGGATGGACGGGCTGCAACACCTTCTACGGCCGCGCCGAGGTCGTCGGCGAGACGGTGACGTTCTCCGCGGTCAACCCCGGCGGGCCGCCGTGTCCCGGTGAGCTCGGCGAGATCGAGCGTGCGGTGCTGCGGACACTACGCGGTGCGGTGCACGCTTCCGTCGACGCCGATCGGCTCACCCTGACCGGTGCCGAAGGCCACGGATTGGTGCTGCGCGCCGAGTAGCATCCGGCCATGCGTGGTTACAAGATCCTCGTCACCGGCCCGACCGGACAGGTCGCCGCCCCCATCGCGACATCGCTGGCCGCCGAGAACGAGGTGTGGGGTATCGCCCGGTTCACCGACACTGCGGCCCGGGAACGGCTGGAGCAGGCCGGGATCCGCTGCGAACAGGTCAATCTGGCGGCCGGCGATTTCAGCGCGCTGCCATCAGATTTCGACTATGTGCTCAACCTCGCCGTGGCCAAGAGCGGGCGCTGGGACAAGGATCTGGGCGCCAACGCCGAATCGGTGGGCCTGCTGATGGCGCACTGCGCCGACGCGAAGGCATTCCTGCACTGCTCGTCGGCCGCGGTGTACGACCCGCCCGATGACGAACCGCGCACCGAGTCCGCGGCGCTGGGCGACAACCACAAGCCGCTGTTTCCGACGTACTCGATCTCCAAGATCGCCGGCGAGGTGGTGGCGCGCACGATGGCGCGTGCGCTCGGGGTGCCGACGGTGATCGCGCGGCTGAACGTGCCCTACGGCAACAACGGCGGCTGGCCGTTCTATCAGATGGAGATGCTGCTGGCCGGTATGCCGATCCCGGTGCCGCCCGGCGGCCCAGCGCGTTACAACCCGATCCACGAGGACGACCTGATCGCGATGCTGCCCAAGATGCTCGATGCCGCATCGGTGCCGGCGACGACGGTCAACTGGTGTGGTGATCAGACGGTCGGACTGCAGGAATGGTGTTCCTACATCGGCGAACTCGTGGGCCGTGAACCGGTGTTCGAGGTCAGCGAGCAGGCGCTGCGCAGCGGTCCCACCGACACCACCCGCATGCATGAGCTGGTGGGGCGGACGTCGGTGGACTGGCGCGACGGCATCCGCCGGATGGTCGCCACCTTCCATCCGGAGTTGGTTCAGCCGACCTCGGTGTAGTGCCCGGCGGACAGATCCTCGATCAGTCCGGCGCGCTCGGGACGCCAGCCCAGTAGTGTGCGAGTGAACGCACTGGATGTCGGATTATCCAGCGCCGCAATGGTTCCCACGAAGCCCAGTTCGTCGGTGGCCTGCTCGGCCGTGACGCTGACGGTGGGCACCCCGAGCAGGTCGCCGATCGCCGCGGCGATGAGCCTGAACTCGATCCCCTCCTCGGCGGCACCGTGCAGCACGGTGCCGGCCGGTGCGGACTCCAGCGCCAGCCGGTACAGCCGCGCCGCATCGAGGTTGTGTACGGCCGGCCAGCGGTTGGCACCCTCGCCGATATAGAGCGATCGGCCGGTGCGGCGGGCATTGGCGATCAGGGTGGGCACGAAGCCGCGCCGATCGGTCGGCCCGTGCACCGTGGGCGCCAGCCGGATGACCGCGGAGCGTACACCGTTCGCGGCCAGCCCGATCGTCGCGCGCTCGGAGGCCACCCGGGGCCCGTCGGGGTCGACCACGCTGTCCTCGGTGCCGAGCGCGCCGCGGCGCCCGAAGGCGAGCATCGCGGTGCCCGAGGTGGTGACGAACGGTTTCGTCGATCCCGCCAGGGCCGCGCCGATCGTCTCGATGGCCGCCAGATCGGTGGCCCCCGCCGCGGCGTACTCGGTGAAATCGTGGATGAAGGCCAGGTGGATCACCCCGTCGGCGGCGGCCGCGGCGGCGGCGAGCACCTCGGGATCCTGCAGTGATCCGCGCAGCACCCGGGCTCCGGCGGACCGCACGATCTCCTCGGCCGCCGCGGACCGGGCCAGACCGGTCACCTCGTGTCCGGCATCCAGCAGTTCCCCGACCACCAGCGACCCGATGTGGCCGCTGGCGCCGGTGACGAAAACGCGCATGCGCCCTCCCCTTGTGATGTCAGTCAATGTCATCAGCGACGGTACACGCGATGTCAGTTGCTGTCATCACCTAGACTTCCGGCATGGGTCGTTGGGAACCGGATGCGCAGGGGCGCCTCGAACAGGCGGCCCTGCAGCTGTATCTGGAACGCGGGTTCGATCAGACGACGGTCGCCGAGATCGCCCAGCGCGCCGGGCTCACCGAACGCACCTTTTTCCGGCACTTCGCCGACAAGCGCGAGGTCCTGTTCCGGGGCCAGGTCCTCGTCGACGCCATGACCGCGGCCGTGGCAGCGGCACCGGAGGGTACGGCACCGCTGGATGTCGTTGCGGCGGCGCTGGAATCGACATCGGACTTCTTCGCCGACCGCCGCGAACACGCTCGGCGCCGCCAGCAGGTCATCAATTCGAATCCGGGTCTGCAGGAACGCGAACTGATCAAGCTGGCGTCCATGGCGACGGCGCTGGCCGATGCGCTGCGCGGACGCGGCGTCGCCACCGATACGGCGGCCCTGGTGGCAGAGGCCGGCATCGCGGTGTTCAAGGTCGCGTTCGAGCGATGGCTCGCCGACCCGGATGGCCGACCACTGGCCGACCACATCGGCCGGGCCCTCGACGAGCTCAGGACCGCGACCGGCCGCTGATGGCCTGCAGCGCCGAGTCAGCCTGTGCCAGCTCGGCTTCGGCCCGCCTGACCTCCGACTCCGCCACTTCCTGCTCATGCCGGGCCGCGGTCAGGTCGGCATCGGCGAGGTCCACGTCGTGTTCGGCGGTGGCCAGCAGCTCGAGCACCTGCTCATGACGTCGGCGCGCGGTGATCAGCGCAGCCCGGCGATCGGTGACGGAATCACCGGCGGCACGGTGGGCCTGTTCGGCGCGCTCCAGCGCCGCGGCCGCCGCGGCACGCCGGTCGGTCAGGATGCGCAGTCGTTCGCCGGCGGCGGATTCGGTGTCGGAATCGGGTGCCGGCCGGCCCGCCGGCGTATCGGCGGCAGGGGTGGACCGCCGCGATCCCACCGCGGTCGATACCCCGAAGTCACCGAATCCGGACCATTCCTCCGCCTTTTCCAGCCGACCCAACCGCGCGGCCACATCGGGATCGGCGATCGCGGCCTGCAGCGTATTCGTGACATCGTCACGCAGGGCGGCCGTCGGGTTCGCCACGCCGGCGACGGCGAATCCGGCCCGGGTGAGCTCGGTGACCAGTGCGCGCTGCGCGGCGGTCAACTCGCGGATCCGGGCGCCGTCCATGGCGGCGTGCGCGGCCCGCAGCTGCGCCCGCAGTTCCGCCAGTCGGTCACGGGCATCCGAGTGGTGGCGCACCAGCGCGTTGACCACCCAGGCCGCCGCGGTCGGCCGGCGGGCCGCGGCGATCGTCCTGGCCCCCTCGGCGTCACCGCGCTTCTTCGCCGCGGAAACCAATTCCTTGCGCCGCGTGGTGAATTCGGCGGGCGGCACGCCGTAGAGAACGTCGAGACCATCATCGACGCTCATAGCGGCGAGGCCCCCCGCAGGTGTTCGAAGATCAGCGAGGTCTGGGTGCCTGCCACATCGGCATCGGCGTTGAGGTTCTCGACGACGAACGCCCGCAGATCCTCGGTGTCCCGCGCGGCCACGTGCAGGATGAAATCGTCGCCGCCGGCCAGGAAGTACACATCCATCACCTGCGGGCGTCGGCGGATCTGGGCGATGAAATCACGGATGCGGCCCCGCGCATTGGACTGCAGGCTCACCGAGATCATCGCCTGCAGGGTCAGACCCACCGCCGCGGGATTGATATCGGTGTAGAAGCCCCGGATCACACCGATCTCCTGCAACCGGCGCAGCCGTCCGTGGCAGGTCGACGGGGCGATCCCGACGGCCTCGGCCAGCGCGCTGTTGGACATCCGGGCGTCGGCGTGCAGGGCCAGCAGCATGCGGCGGTCGACATCGTCGAGATCGGAGGGTCGAACATCCTTCGGCGTCGGCACCAAACGTTGACCTCGGGTTGATGATCGTTCAGCCATAGCGAAATCTTAGCGAATTATCGACAAGATGATTGTGGACTTGCCGACGTTTCTTCACAATTGAGGGCACACCCCTGACTCAAGGAGCGATCATGCTCGTCGGTATCCCGACCGAGATCAAGAACAACGAATACCGCGTCGCCATCACGCCCGCCGGCGTCGCCGAACTGACCAAACGCGGTCATGACGTCATCATCCAGGCCGGCGCCGGTGAGGGTTCGGCCATCACCGACAACGACTTCAAGGCCGCCGGCGCCGAGATCGTCGAGACCGCCGAAAAGGTCTGGGGCGACGCCGAACTGCTACTGAAGGTCAAGGAGCCGATCGAGGCCGAGTACGCCCGGCTGCGCAAAGGCCAGACGCTGTTCACCTATCTGCACCTGGCCGCGTCCAGGCCGTGCACCGATGCGCTGCTGGCCTCCGGCACCACCTCGATCGCCTACGAGACGGTACAGACCGCCGACAATGCGCTGCCGCTGCTGGCCCCGATGAGTGAGGTCGCCGGACGCCTGGCCGCGCAGGTCGGCGCGTACCACCTGATGCGCACGCAGGGGGGTCGCGGCGTGCTAATGGGCGGCGTCCCCGGTGTCGCCCCCGCCAAGGTCGTCGTCATCGGTGGCGGGATGGCCGGCGACAACGCCGCCGCCGTCGCCTGGGGCATGGGTGCACACGTCACCGTGTTCGATCTGAACATCAACACCCTGCGCAAGATCGATGCCGAATACGGCGGCGCCATCGAAACCCGCTACTCGTCCAGCCTGGATCTGGAGGATGCCGTCAAGCAGGCCGACCTGGTGATCGGCGCGGTGCTGGTCCCCGGCGCCAAGGCCCCCAAACTGGTCACCAACGCGACCGTGGCGCAGATGAAATCCGGTGCGGTGCTGGTGGATATCGCCATCGACCAGGGCGGCTGCTTCGAGGACTCGCGGCCCACCACCCACGATGACCCGACGTTCGCGGTACACGACACCGTGTTCTACTGCGTGGCCAACATGCCCGGCGCCGTGCCGCGCACCTCCACCTACGCGCTGACCAACGCCACCATGCCCTACGTGCTCAAGCTGGCCGACAAGGGCTGGCGCGAAGCATGCCGCGCCGATGCGGCGCTGGCCAAGGGGTTGTCCACGCACGAGGGTGGCCTGCTGTCCGAGCAGGTGGCGGCCGACCTGGGCCTGCCGTTCACCGATCCGGCTGCGCTACTGGCTTGATTCCCGCTCCGCCGGTCGGTGTGTGCTCCATCCCGGCCGGCGGACGGCCCACATCATCGCTGTTCGAGCAGATGCGGCAGCACCAGCGCCGCGACCTCACCGATCAGCGGGCGCAGCCCCTCGGCCTCGGGATCGGCGGACTGGGTGCGGGTCATGATCGAGAGCAGCACGCGCGTGCCGGCGGGACCGTAGGCGACGCCCACGTCGTTGGTGGTGGCGTAGTCACCGCTGCCGGTCTTGTCCGCCGTCGTCCAATCCGGCGGTAGACCCGCACGCATGCTGGACGTCTGGTTGGCCCGCATCCAGCCGTCCAGCAGATCACGCTGCGCGGGCGGTAATGCCGTGCCCGCCAACAGGTTCCGGTACCCATGACCCAGCGCCTCGGGTGTGCTGGTGTCCCGCGGATCGCCCGGGATCGCCGAGTTGAGCTCCACCTCCCAGCGATCCAGCCGGGTTTTGTCATCACCGATGCTGCGGGCGAAATCGGTGATCGCGCGCGGCCCGCCGAGGGTGGCCAGCAGCAGGTTGGCGGCGAGGTTGTCACTGCGCTGCAGCGCGGCCTGACACAGCTCGGCCAGCGTCATCTGCCCGCCGGCGCGTTCCTCGGTCACCGGCGAGTTGGGAAGGATGCCGGCCGGGTCGACGAACACCGGCTTGTCCAGGGACAACTCGCCCTCGGCGACCCGGCGCAGTACCGCGGCCGCCGCGTAGCCCTTGAACGTGGAGCACATCGCGAAAGGCTCGTCGGGCCGGTTGCGCACCGACGAGCCCGAATCCAGATTGACCCCGTACACCCCGATGAAGGCGTTGTGCCGGGCTTCCAGCTCGCGGAACTGTTCGGGCAGCGAGGTCGCGGGAGCAGCCAGGGCGGATTCGTCCGCGCAGCCGGCCGCCGCCCCCACCGCCGCCAGCGTCAGACCTCCGATGAGGAGATCGCGTCGGGACAGGCGCATGACCCGACTGTAACCCACTATCCGGCGATATCCCGAAGGCGCTGCGGCAATGACCTTTTCGACTTGTACGGGCCCAGGACCGCCGCACCGAGTGGTTTGGACAGCAAACGCCGGGCAACGGCGTTCACCTCCTCGAGGGTGACGGCGTCGATCTGTTCCAGAGTTTGCGCGATGGTGCGGTGTGTGCCGAAATTCAGTTCGCTGCGTCCGATCCGGTGCATCCGCGACCCGGAGTCCTCCAGTCCGAGCACCAGCCCACCGCGCAGCGAGCCCTTGGCGATGGCGCATTCGGATTCGGTGATACCGTCGCGAGCCACCTCGGCCAGCACATCGGTGGCGACGCGCACCACCTCGTCGAACCGTTCCGGCAGGCACGCCGCGTAGACCGAGAACGCCCCGGCGTCGGAGAACGTGTCGACACCCGAGTACACCGAGTACGCCAGCCCGCGGCTTTCCCGGATCTGTTGGAACAGACGCGAACTCAGCCCGCCGCCGAGCGCGGTGTTGAGCACCGACAGCGCCCAGCGGTGCTCCCAGTACCGGCCCGGGCTTCGCACACCGGCCAGCAGATGACTCTGCTCGGCGTCGCGGCTGACCAGCTCCAGCGCCGGCTTGCCCGGCACCCGGCCGGTCCCTTTGCGGTGCGGCGCCGCCGTGCGACCGCGCACCAGCCGCGGCCCGAAGTACTCCCGGGCCAGAGCAACGACCTCGTCATGGTCGACGTTGCCTGCGACGGCCAGCACCATCCGCTCGGGCGTGTAGCGCCGGACGTGGAAGGAGTGCAACTGCGCGCGCGTCATGCCCTCGATCGATTCGACGCTGCCGATCACCGGCCGGCCCACCGGGTGATTGCCGAACATGGCCGAGAGGAACACATCCCCCAGGGTGTCCTCGGGATCGTCGTCGCGCATCGCGATCTCTTCGAGCACGACATCGCGTTCGACCTCGACGTCCTCGGCGGCACACCGCCCGCGCAGCACGACGTCGGCAACCAGATCGACGGCCAGCTCCAGATCGGAATCGAGCACGTGCGCGTAGTAGCAGGTGTGCTCGCGGGCGGTGAAGGCGTTGAGCTCCCCGCCGACCGCATCGACGGCCTGGGCGATCTGGACGGCCGAACGCGTCGGGGTCGATTTGAACAGCAGGTGTTCCAGGAAGTGGGCCGCGCCGGCGACCGACGCGCCCTCGTCCCGGGAACCGACGCCCACCCAGACACCCACCGAAGCCGAATGCACCGACGGGATGAACTCGGTGACCACCCGCAATCCTCCGGGCAGTGCGGTCACCCGCACTGCCTCGGAGGTGTCGGCGCCGCGGGATCCGCGGCGCAGGGCAGGATCAGGCGTCAGCGGTCGCGGCATCGGCCGGTGCGGTGACCTCGGCGGGAGCCTCCGCAGCTTCTTCGTCGACGAGCACCAGCGAGATCTTGCCGCGGTTGTCGATATCGGCGATCTCGACGCGCAGCTTGTCGCCCACCTTGGCCACATCCTCGACCTTGGCGATGCGCTTGCCCCGGCCCAGCTTGCTGATGTGCACCAGCCCGTCGCGACCCGGCAGCAAGGAGACGAAGGCGCCGAAATCGGTGGTCTTCACCACGGTTCCGAGGAATCGCTCGCCGACCTTGGGCAGCTGCGGGTTGGCGATGGCGTTGATCTTGTCGATCGCCGCCTGCGCGGCCTCGCCGTTGCTGGCGCCGACGAACACGGTGCCGTCGTCCTCGATGGAGATCGACGCGCCGGTCTCCTCGGTGATCGAGTTGATCATCTTGCCCTTGGGCCCGATGACCTCACCGATCTTGTCCACCGGCACCTTGATGGTGGTGATGCGCGGGGCGTACGGGCTCATCTCGTCCGGGGTGTCGATGGCCTCGGCCATGACCTCGAGGATCGTGATGCGCGCGTCCTTGGCCTGGGCCAGCGCGCCGGCGAGCACCTGCGAGGGGATGCCGTCGAGCTTGGTGTCCAGCTGCAGGGCGGTGACGAACTCCTTGGTGCCCGCGCACTTGAAGTCCATGTCGCCGAAGGCATCCTCGGCGCCCAGGATGTCGGTCAGCGTGACGAAGCGGGTCTCACCGTCGACCTGATCGGAGACCAGGCCCATGGCGATACCGGCGACCGGCGCCTTGAGCGGCACACCGGCGTTCAGCAGCGACAGGGTCGAGGCGCAGACCGAACCCATCGAGGTGGAACCGTTGGAGCCCAACGCTTCCGAGACCTGACGGATGGCGTAGGGGAACTCCTCGACGCTCGGCAGCACCGGGACCAGGGCCCGCTCGGCCAGCGCGCCGTGGCCGATCTCGCGGCGTTTGGGCGAGCCCACCCGGCCGGTCTCGCCGGTGGAGAACGGCGGGAAGTTGTAGTGGTGCATGTAGCGCTTGGAGGTCTCGGGGCCCAGCGAATCGATCTGCTGGGCCATCTTGACCATGTCGAGGGTGGTGACACCCATGATCTGGGTCTCGCCGCGCTCGAACAGGGCGCTACCGTGCGCGCGCGGGATGACCGCGACCTCGGCCGACAGGGCGCGGATGTCGGTGACGCCGCGACCGTCGATACGGAAGTGGTCGGTCAGGATGCGCTGGCGCACCAGCTTCTTGGTCAGCGACCGGTAGGCGGCGCCGATCTCCTTCTCGCGGCCTTCGAACTGACCGGCCAGGCGTTCGAGCACCTCACCCTTGATCTCGTCGGTGCGGCCGTCGCGCTCGGCCTTGCCGGCGATGGTCAGCGCCTGCGACAGCACGTCGGTGGCCACCGCGGCGACCTGGTCGTACACATCGGCCTGGTAATCGGGGAAGAGCGGGTACTCCACGGTCGCCTTACCGGCGGCGGCGTGCAACTCCTCCTGCGCGGTGCACAGCGCGGAGATGAACGGCTTGGCCGCCTCCAGGCCTTCGGCGACAACGGTTTCGGTGGGTGCGACGGCACCGCCGGCCACCAGCTCGATGACCTTCTCGGTGGCCTCGGCCTCGACCATCATGATGGCGACATCGCCCTCGACCTTGCGGCCGGCGACGACCATGTCGAACACCGCGTCCTCGAGCTGCTCGACGGTCGGGAACGCAACCCACTGGCCGTTGATGAGCGCGACGCGCACGCCACCGACGGGGCCGGAGAACGGCAGGCCGGAGATCTGGGTGGATGCCGACGCGGCGTTGATGGCCAGCACGTCGTACAGGTCCTTGGGATCCAGGCTCAGCACGGTCACCACGACCTGGATCTCGTTGCGCAGACCCGAGACGAAGGTCGGGCGCAGCGGCCGGTCGATCAGGCGACAGGTCAGGATCGCGTCGGTGGAGGGCCGGCCCTCACGACGGAAGAACGAACCGGGGATACGACCCGCGGCGTACATCCGCTCCTCGACATCGATGGTCAGCGGGAAGAAGTCGAAATGATCCTTGGGCGACTTGCTGGCGGTGGTGGCGCTCAGCAGCATCGTCTCCTCGTCGAGGTAGGCCACGACGGATCCGGCGGCCTGCCGGGCCAGCCGGCCGGTCTCGAAGCGGATGGTGCGGGTGCCGAAGCTCCCGTTGTCGATGACGGCGGTGGACTCGAACACACCCTCGTCGGTTTCAACTGCAGACATTGCAGCCTTTCTGGGTATTCAGCTGTTTTGCGCGCTCACGCGCCAGCGGTCCCCTGAACTCGGCTACGGCCGTCGATCGAAGCGGCCGGGGTTTCACTACACCCCGGCAGCCACTACCGAAGACCGCCCGATCAGTCGGGCACTGCTTGTGACGCGCAGGAACGGTGCACGCGGATCTGCGCGAACCGCACCTTCTTGCTCGGGCCGATACGGCCCAAAACACCTTCATGCTACACCGGCGCACATCGAGGACCGTCAGCCGACGTCGTCGACACACACCGTGAACTCGCGTTGATCGTAGGCGTAGCCGATCCCGCTGGGACACTCGTCGACGTTGGCCACGCCGTGCAGCACCTCGGTCGCCCGCTGGCGATGCGGCTGACCCGCATCGGCGCAATCGACACGCAGCGGGTCGCGCCCGTTGTCCGGGTCGACGCTCATGCACTGGCCGATCACCCAGTCGACATCCATGCAGATGGTGCTGCTGGTGTCGCTGAAGGTGCTGTGGGTGGAGTAGTAGGAATCCACATCGGCCGGGCAGCCGTCACTGGAGGTCGCCGTGGCGATCACCTTGAACGTCGAATCGGCACTGCCACAGGCCGTTTTGACCGCATCGGGGCGGTCGGGGGTACCGACCACCTTGAGACAGTCGCCGACCTGTAGAGCCGCCGCGGCCGCCGATGAGCAGCCGGTGATGAGTCCCCCCGACACGCACCCGAGGGTGCAGATCGCGGCCAGAGCCGCGGTCCGGAGCGTCAGCGGCGCAGACCGAGGCGCTCGATCAGCGAGCGGTAGCGCTCGACGTCGACCTGGGCGACGTACTTGAGCAACCGACGCCGGCGACCGACCAGCAGCAGCAACCCCCGCCGCGAGTGGTGATCGTGCTTGTGAGCCTTGAGGTGCTCGGTGAGATCCTGGATCCGCTTGGTCAGCAGTGCGACCTGCGCCTCCGGCGAGCCGGTATCGGTGTCATGCAGACCGTACTGGCCGAGGATTTCCTTCTTCTGTTCGGCAGTGAGCGCCACGAAACAACTCCATCAAAAAGGTCCGCGAGGAACATCTGGGGCGCGGCCGCCGCGAACTGCAGCACGCGCTGGGTCGGGAAGGAATACTAACAGGGCATCAGCCCGCAGCGAGAATCGCGCGGGCCCGCTCGGTATCCGCCCCCATCTGGACCACCAGCTCATCGACCGAATCGAACTTCTCCTGACCGCGGATGCGGGCGATGAAGTCGACGGCCACGTGCTGGCCGTAGAGGTCGGCCTCGGTGTCCAGGACGAAAGCCTCCACGGTGCGGGTGCGTCCGGAGAAGGTCGGGTTGGTGCCCACCGACACCGCCGCCTGATAGCGCTCACCGGGGGTGACGGTGCCGACCACCGGCCCGTGCCCGAGCACGGTGAACCAGGCCGCGTACACCCCGTCGGCCGGGATGGCCGAATGCATGGGCGGTGCGACGTTGGCGGTCGGGAAGCCGAGGACCCGGCCGCGGCCGTCACCGCGCACCACGACGCCTTCCACCCGGTGCGGGCGGCCCAGTGCCTCGGCGGCGGCGACCACGTCGCCGGCGTCCACGCAGGAGCGGATGTAGGTGGAGGAGAAGGTGACCGACTCGTCGCGGGCGAATTCCTCGGACACCAGCGTCATTCCTTCCACAGCGAAACCGAATCGCTCGCCGGCCTTGCGCAGCAGGTTCACGTTGCCCGCCGCCTTGCGGCCGAAGGTGAAGTTCTCCCCCACCACGACCTCGACCACGTGCAGGCTCTCCACGAGCAGTTCATGGATGTAGCGCTCGGGGGTCAGCTTCATGAAATCGGCGGTGAACGGCATCACCAGGAAGACGTCGATACCGGTTTCCTCGACGAGTTCGGCACGCCGGGTCAGAGTCGTCAGCTGCGCGGGATGACTGCCCGGGAACACCACTTCCATGGGATGGGGGTCGAACGTCATCAGCACCGTGGGAACGCCGCGGGAACGGCCGGACTTCACGGCATGGCTGATCAACTCGGCGTGGCCACGGTGTACACCGTCGAACACGCCGATCGTCAGGACGCATCGGCCCCAGTCTGTGGGGATGTCTTCCCGGCCCCGCCACCGCTGCACAGCCGCAAGCCTACGGCGCGCGGGCGCCGCCGTCTGCTCCGGATCCCCGCAAGAAGCAAAGATTGCCTAAACTCAGTCCTCGTGCACCCCAACAGCAACCCGCAGGATCTGTCGACGGTTGCCCAGGACTACCTCAAGGTCATCTGGACGGCGCAGGAATGGTCGCCGGACAAGGTGAGCACCAAGCTGCTCGCCGAACGTATGGGGGTGTCGGCGAGTACCGCCTCGGAGTCCATTCGCAAGCTCGCCGATCAGGGTCTGGTCGACCATGCCAAGTACGGCGCGGTGACGCTCACCGAGGCGGGCCGCCAGGCCGCCCTGGCCATGGTGCGCCGGCACCGCCTGATGGAGACGTTCCTGGTGCGCGAACTCGGTTACGGCTGGGACGAGGTGCACGACGAGGCGGAGATCCTGGAGCACGCGGTCTCCGATCGCATGCTCGACCGCATCGACGCCAAGCTCGGATTCCCGACCCGCGATCCGCACGGTGATCCGATCCCGGCACCGGACGGCCGGGTTCCCACTCCGCCGGCCCGGCAGCTCTCGGTCTGCGCCGACGGCGAGGACGGCACGGTGGCGCGGATCTCCGACGCCGACCCGGAGATGCTGCGCTATTTCGACAGTGTGGGCATTGCGCTGGATTCGCACCTGCAGGTGGTGGCGCGCCGCGATTTCGCGGGCATGATCTCGGTGGCCGTGCAGAGCCCGTCCGACCGCGACGGTGCACCCACCACGGTGGATCTGGGCAGCCCGGCCGCCGAAGCGATCTGGGTCGTCTGAGGGACCTGGTGGTCTAGCGGACCGCGCGCAGGCGCGGCGCGGGCCGCATGGTCGCGGCCTCGGTGTCCGTTTCCGGGTCGGTGCCGGCGGCCGAGTGCACCAGGCGCAGCGCCGGACGTTCCCGCATCACCGGCGCGGCGGCCAGCCCCCGCAGGTTCTGCACACTGCGCTCCAACTGCTCGGCACCGTCGCGCTCGATCGCAGTGATCAGCCCGGCGGTCAACAGCTCACCGGCGATCTCGCTGGTGACGGTCAGCTGCGAACCGCCCTCGGCCGGGTTGATCAGGAAGGTGAACCGGGTGCGCAGGCCGGCCTCGCCGGTGCCGATCAACACCAGGGTGCCCGGAGCGATCGCGGATTCCACGGTCCATTCGACAGTGCCCGCGACGCCGAGCATCAGCGTCTCGGCCGTCATCCGCGCGCCCGGAACGAAACGCGTCCGCGGTGAGCCGACCCAGCGATGGTGCACGGTCAGCCAGTCGGCCCAGGTGCGCGGATCCGACAGCACCGCCCACAGGGCCGCCGGCGCGATCGGCAGATCGGCGTTGTGGGTGACGTGGCCGACGGGCGCTCCCTGCTCACCGTGCGCCCAGGCGGGCTGATAGGTGAACAACGGATGGTCGCAGACCGGTGCGTGCTCGCTCATGTCATGTCCAACGCCCGCCGACCCCGGAAAGTTCGCCGAAAACCTGGGATTTGGCTAATAAAAACCCGGCTTGGTTAGGGAAAACCTGATAAGCGCCTGCGGTGTTTCACACACCGATCGCAGGGGTAGTTACGACTGTTGCAGGGTGGCCGGAAGTTAGCGTCCATTCATTCCAGCAAACGTGTGAGCGGTCACGTCGGCGCCCCTACAGCGTCGCCGGACGCAGCACGACCACCGGCGTGGTGCGCGACGGGCCGTCCTCCAGCAGCGCGACGACCCGCCCGTCCGGTCCGACCGCCGCATAGACCCCGTCGATCCCGGCCGGCCGCAGCGGACGGCCATGACTGGTGTCGACCGTCTCCTTGTCGGTGAGGTCCCGGCGCGCGAATCCCAGCAGGCAGGCCTGATCCAGGCTGTAGGACAGCCGCGCCGCCGCGGCGAGGTCGTCGAGCGTGCGGGCCTCCTGCAGGCCGTACCGCCCGACCGCGGTGCGGCGCAGTGCGGTCAGATGCCCACCCACCGCGAGCGCGACACCGACGTCGCGGGCCAGCGCGCGGATGTAGGTACCCGAGGAACAGTCCACCTCGACGTCGACATCGGTGAACCCACCGGCCCTGCGCACCGCGAGCACGTCGAAGCGGGTGATGCGCACCGGCCGGGCCGGCAGGTCCACGGCGCGTCCCTCGCGGGCGAGTTTGTAGGACCGCTCGCCGGCGACCTTGATCGCGCTGACCGCGGACGGCACCTGCTCGATGTCACCGCGCAACCGCGCCACGGCATCCTCGATGTCGGCGTCGGTGACATGCTCGGCGGGCACCGTGTCGAGCACCTCGCCCTCGGCATCGTCGGTGGATGTGGTCTGTCCGAGCCGGATGGTGGCCGCATAGGACTTGTCGGTGCCGGTGATCAGGCCGAGCAGTTTGGTGGCGCGTTCGATGCCGATGACCAGCACCCCGGTGGCCATCGGGTCCAGCGTGCCGGCGTGGCCGACCTTGCGGGTCCCGAACAACCGTCGGCAGCGGCCCACGACGTCATGACTGGTCATGCCCGCCGGTTTGTCGACGATCACCAGGCCCGGTTCGGGCACAGGCTTGCTCACAGCGTGATCGCCGTCAGCACGATTCCCCCGGCCACCGACCACCGGCCGTCCAGTGCGCTCAACGGCGGGCCGTGCTCGGCGGCGGGATCGATCAGGATGGCCGAGCGGAAGGTGCCCGCGCTGCCGGTCGCGTCGGCGGTGAAGGTGATGTGCGCGTCCTCGAACCCCAGCCAGCGGTGCGTCAGCGGATACCACGCCTTGTAGGTCGCCTCCTTGGCGCAGAACAGGATCCGGTCCCAGTGCAGGCCCCGGGGCAGCCCGGCCAGCTGATGCCGCTCGACCGGCAGGCTGATGGCGTCCAGCACGCCCTTGGGCAGCACATCGTGGGGCTCGGCGTCGATACCGACCGACCGCACCTCCGCCTGCCTGCCGACCACAGCGCCGCGGAAACCCTCGCAGTGGGTCAGGCTGCCGACCACCCCGACGGGCCAGCACGGTTCACCCTTGTCGCCCTTGAGGATCGGGACCGGGGGCACCCCGATCTCGCCGAGCGCAAGGCGGGCGCAGTGGCGCACGGTGACGAACTCGTTGCGCCGCTTGGCCACCGACCGCGCCACCAGCGGCGCCTCCTCGGGCAGTGGCATCAGGTCCGGCGGGTCGTCGTACAGCTCGGCGGTGAAGACCAGGTCACCGACGACGGCGGGTAGCAGCATCTACACCCCCCGGCGCGATTTGATCCGGTCCGACATCTTCGCCGCGTTCTCCCGCATCTCCTCGGTGATCTCGAAGTGCCCGCCGAACTCGTTGAGGTAGCCGGGTGCGTACTTCGGGTCCGGCAGGATCTGCCGCAACCAGCGATAAGGCTTGCGCCGCCGCCATTCTCGCGGGTAACCCACCGACACCTCCTCGAAGCGCACGTCGTCGTACCAGGTGGTGCGCGGGATGTGCAGATGCCCGTACACCGAGCAGATCGCGTTGTACCGGGTGTGCCAGTCCCGGGTGGCGGTGGTACCGCACCACAGCGCGAACTCCGGGTAGAACATCGCATCGCAGGGTTCGCGCACCAGCGGGAAGTGATTGACCAGCACCGTGGGCGTCATCCAGTCCAGATCCTCGAGCCGTTTACGGGTGTAGGCCACCCGGTCACGGCACCACGCGTCACGCGTGGCGTAGGGCTCCGAGGACAGCAGGTACTCGTCGGTGCCGACGATATTGCGCTCCTTGGCCAGCGCCAGACCCTCGGCCTTGGTGCCGGTGCCCTCGGGCAGGAACGAGTAGTCGTAGAGCAGGAACATCGGCACGATGGTCGCCGGTCCGCCCTGTTCGTTCCACACCGGGAACGGGTGCTCGGGGGTGATGATGCCCATCTGATCGCACATGTCGACCAGGTAGTCGTACCGCGCGCGGCCGAAGATCTGCATCGGGTCACGGGTGGTGGTCCACAGTTCGTGGTTGCCCGGCACCCAGATCACCTTGGCGAACCGTTTGCGCAGCAGGTCCAGCGCCCAGCGGATCTCGTCGGTGCGTTCGCCGACATCGCCGGCGACGATCAGCCAGTCGTCGGGGCTCGACGGGTACAGCGCTTCGGTGACCGGCTTGTTGCCGGTATGCCCGGTGTGCAGGTCGCTGATCGCCCACAGCACCGGTCGTCGTTGTTCTCGTGACGGCTTCAAGTAGGGGGACGACACAACCGACCAGCCTACTTGCCGGCCCCGGCGCCGTGGAGATGACCGAAGCCGGGAAACTAGAACCTGTTCTCGTTTAGACTCCCGGCAGGGTTCGGTCCGGACCCGCGGGTCGGATGACGATATTGGGGGTTTGATGGGTGCCAAACTGCGCCTGCTGTCGGCGTTGAGTGCGCTCGTCGCGGCGGTGATCGTGGTGTGGCAGGCCACCCCGGCCGGCGCTCCGATCCAGGTGAACGCCACCGACCTGCCGATGACCAATGTGTCGACGACGATCAAATGGCCCGTCATCGAGACGACCGATCCGCGCCCGTTCGACCCCTGCGCGGACATCCCGATCGACGTGGTGCAGCGCATCGGGCTGGCCGTCTCACCGCCGGTGCCCGAGGACGGGCTGCGCTGCAAGTACGACGCCGGCAACTATCAGATGGCCATCGAGGCGTTCGTGTGGCGGACCTACGAGGCGACGCTGCCCGCCGACGCCGTCGAACTCGACATCGCCGGGCATCGCGCCGCGCAGTTCTGGATCATGAAGCCGACGGACTGGAACGACCGCTGGTGGGTCACCTGCATGATCGCCTTCAAGACCAGCTACGGCGTGCTGCAACAGTCGGTGTTCTACTCGCCGATCTACTCCCCGGACCGCCCGGACTGCCTGCAGGTCAACCTGCAGCGGGCCAACGAGTTGGTGCCGTACTACACGTTCTGACCGGCCACGTACGGTGGCCTGGGTGAGCTCACGCGCGTCCCGCCTCGCCCGGCAGGTGATCAGCCGGGCCCTGCAGCTGCCCGCCCCCACCAACGACTTCGTCGTCCACCGGCGGGTGCCGGTGCCGATGCGCGACGGCGTCGAGCTGTTGGCCGATCACTACGAACCGCTGACCGCCACCCCGGCGGGCACCCTGCTGGTCCGGGCGCCCTACGGGCGTCGGTTCCCGTTCACGGTGCTCTTCGGCAGCGTCTATGCCACCCGCGGCTACCACGTCGTGTTCCAGAGTGTGCGTGGCACATTCGGCTCCGGCGGCGAGTTCACCCCGATGGTCAACGAGATCGCCGATGGTGCGGACACCGCGGCGTGGCTGCGCGACCAACCGTGGTTCACCGGCAGCTTCGCCACCGTGGGCCTGTCCTATCTGGGCTACACCCAGTGGGCGTTGCTGACCGACCCGCCACCGGAACTGACCGCCGCCGTGATCACCGTCGGGCCGCACGATTTCGCCCAATCCTCCTGGGGCACCGGGGCATTCTCGCTCAACGACTTCCTCGGCTGGACCGATATGGTGTCCCGCCAGGAGGAGCCCGGCCTGGTCAAGGCACTGGTGCGCCAAGCCACCTCCGGCCGCCGGATCGGCACCGCGGCGCTGGATCTGCCGCTGGGTGCGGGCGGTCGCGCCCTGCTCGGCGAGGGCGCCCGGTGGTACGAGTCCTGGTTGCAGCCACCGCAGGAGAACCCCGCGCACTGGCAGCGACTGGCCGCGACTGCGGCCCTGGACCGCACGACCGTGCCGGTGCTGCTGCTCAGCGGCTGGCAGGACCTCTTCCTGGAACAGACGCTGGCCCAGTATCGGCACCTGCGTGACCGTGGCGTCGAGACGGCGCTGACCGTCGGGCCGTGGACGCATACCCAGATGATGACCCGCGGCGGCGCGAACGTCATCCGGGAGACCTTGGACTGGCTGGGTACCCATCTGGGTGGCGCACCCGCGCCCGGGCGCACCCCGGTCCGGGTGAACATCCACTCCGCACCCGGCGACGGCTGGATCGAACTCGACGATTGGCCGCCGGCCATGCCGACCCGGGTGCTGTTCCCGCATGCCGACGGCTCGCTGACCGACGCCCCGGCCGGCGGGCAATCGGTCTTCACCTACCGGCCCACCGACCCCACACCGACCGTCGGCGGCCGGCTGCTGTCCCCGGACGGTGGCTACCGCGACGATTCGGCACTCGCGGAGCGCGCCGATGTGCTCGCCTTCACCGGCGAACCGCTGCCGACCGACCTCTACCTGGTCGGCACCCCGGTGATCGAACTCGCCCATCACGCCGACAACCCGCACCACGATGTGTTCGTGCGGATCAGTGAGGTCGACCCCGCGGGCCGATCACACAACGTCAGCGACGGATACCGAAGGTATGCGACGACTTCCGACACGGATGCGATCAGCATCGACCTCGACGCGGTTGCCCACCGGTTCGCGGCCGGGTCCCGGATCCGGGTTCTGGTGGCCGGCGGCTCGCACCCGCGCTATGCGCGCAACCTCGGCACCGGCGATCCGGCGGTGTCGGGTACCGCGATGCGCCCGGCCACCCACACGCTCACCCTGGACGAGCGGACCCGCGTGCTGCTGCCCGCCGACACCCGGCCGCCGTCACCCCACTGAGTCGCGCACCCGGTCCGCCACCGCCAGCACGGTATCCAGGCTGTGTACCGGTGCGGCATAGGTGAATTCGGGCACCGGTAGCTGCACCCAGCTGGCGCAGCCGCGATATTCGGGGGTGCGCGGCAGCCGCACCGGCTCGGTCAGCGGGCGAGCCTGCACCACCAGCACCGTCAGCCGGTGCCGAGGCCGGAAGTCCAGCCGGTCGGTACGCACCGACTCCGCGGTCCAGATGTGCAGATCGGCGATCTGATCGATCCGTTCGGGACGCTGCACCTGGACCGCGGCAACCACTTTCGCGCCGGCGCGCACCACCACGTCGTGCTCGGTGCTGTCGGCCGAGCCGGCGAGGGTGTCGCGGTGTTCCGGGCGTACCCGCTCGGCGTGGCTGTGCGCCACCGTCGGGAACAGCAGGAACTCCCCCGCACTCACCTCGAAGCGTTTCTCACCGATGCCGCCCTTGCGCAGCAGCACGGTCTGCCGCCCGTCGAGCAGCGCGTGCACGGCCGCGCCCCACTCCTTGAGCGCGGGTGTGCTCACAGACCGAGCCGGGCCCGCACCTCGGGGCGGCGCAGCGGCGGCACGGTCTTCGGCGGCTGCCGCCGCGGCGGCAACTGCGCCAACAGTCGCTCGGTGGTGGCGGTGACCTCGGCGACGGCCGCCTCGAACGCGTCGACATTGGCCGCGGTCGGGCGGGTGACCCCGCTGATCTTGCGGATGTACTGACGGGCGGCGGCCTCGATCTCCGCAGGTGTCGCCGCCGGTTCCAGCCCGCGCAACTCGGTGATGTTTCGGCACATGGGTCCACGATAGGCCCGCCCGCGGGTCATTGACACCTGTCGATACGGTGTGCAAATGACCGATACGCCCGTCTTGTTGATCGATACCACCGACCGGGTCCGCACCCTGACCTTCAACCGCCCGCAGGCACGCAATGCGCTCTCGGCCCAGCTGCGCGACGAGTTCATCACCGCACTGCGCGCCGCCGAGGCCGATGACGAGGTGGACGTCATCATCCTGACCGGTGCCGACCCGGTGTTCTGCGCCGGACTGGACCTCAAGGAGCTCGGCGACACCACCGAACTGCCGGACATCTCCCCGAAGTGGCCCCCGATGCGCAAACCCGTCATCGGCGCCATCAACGGTGCGGCCGTCACCGGCGGGCTGGAGATGGCGCTGTACTGCGATGTGCTGATCGCCTCGGAGCGGGCGAAATTCGCCGACACCCACGCCCGTGTCGGGCTGCTGCCGACCTGGGGCCTGTCGGTCCGGCTGCCGCAGAAGGTCGGCGTCGGGCTGGCCCGCCGGATGAGTTTGACCGGGGACTACCTGTCGGCACAGGACGCGCTGCGGGCCGGGCTGGTGACCGAGGTGGTGGCGCACGAGGAGCTGCTGCCGACCGCGCGGCGGATCGCGGCGACCATCGTCGGCAACAACCAGAAGGCCGTCCGGGCGCTGCTGGATTCCTATCACCGCATCGACGCCGAACAGACCCAGGCCGGGCTGTGGATCGAGGCCGAATCGGCGCGGGCCTGGATGGCCACGACGACCGGTGATGACATCGCCGCCAGCCGCGGTTCGGTCATCGAGCGGGGTCGCTCGCAGGTGTAACCGCTGTCCAGCGCCCTACCCGAACCTCGCTTTGCTCATATGAGCAAAGATATGCGCATACGTTGACGTAACCTCACGGTCATTCCTACGGTGATGGGCGTCACGCGCTTCGACGCCGAAGCGCACGTAAGGAGTAGCAATGAGGTTCGCAAAGGTCGTCACCGGATTCGCGATCTCGGCCGCACTGGCGATCGGCACCACCGCGTGCTCGATGCCCGGCGAGAACGGATCCGCCACCAACGCCGCCACCACCGACGGCGCCGTCGTCATCGGTTTCAGCCAGGCCACCCAACAGAGCCCCTTCTATGTGGCGCTCTCCGACGCCGCCCGCCAGACCGCGGAGAGCGATGGCAACGAGTTCTACTTCGCCGACGCCAACGGCGATGTGACCAAGCAGAACAACGATGTGCAGGACCTCATCACCCGCGGCATCAATGTGCTGGTCATCAATCCGGTCGACCCGAAGGGCATCGCCCCGTCGCTGGCGGCCGCCGACGCCGCCGGCATCAAAGTCGTCACCGTCGACCGGCCGGTGGAGTCCGGTGCGGCGGCCTTCGTCGGCCGGGACAACAAGGCCATGGGCGAGATCGTGGGCGAGGCGGCCGTTGCCGCACTGGGCCCGGCCGGCGGCAAGATCATCGAGATCCAGGGCGATGCCGGCGGCGCGGTCGCCCGCGACCGGCACGACGGGTTCGCCGCCGCGGTGGCCGCGCAACCCAACATCACCGTGATCGCCGGCCCCTACAGCGACTACATCCGCTCCAATGCCGTCACCGCCATGCAGGATCTGCTGCAGGCCCACCCCGATCTCAAGGCCGTGTACGCACAGAACGACGATATGGCCCTCGGCGCCCTGCAGGTGCTGGCCGAGAACAACCGCGCCGACGTCAAGGTGTTCGGCGTCGACGGTCTGATGGAGGCCGTGCGCGCCATCGCCGACGGGGACGAGTACGTCGCCACCGCGCTGAACGACCCCAACGCCGAGGGCGCGCTGGCCGTGCAGACCGCCGTCAAGGTCGCCCGCGGCGAGACCGTCGAGGAGTTCATCGACGCCGGAACGGGTCTGGTCGACAAGACCAATGCGGCATCGCTGCTCGGCGACACCACCTTCGCGCAGGCCCCGCAGCCGCCGGCCTGAACCCGGCACGCCCTCGAACCGCGAAAGACCAAGAGAGAGAAATCATGACGACCGAAGCACCGGCGCGCGACCTGACGCCGCAGCAGAACATTCCGCAGACCATGACGGCCGCCGTCATGCACGCACCCGGCGACATCAGGGTCGAGGAGGTGGCCACTCCGCGGCCCGGCCCCGGCCAGGTACTGCTGAAGATCGCGGCGTGCGGTGTCTGCGGGTCCGACATCCCGCGGATGCTACGCAACGGTGGCTACATCATGCCGATCATCTGTGGCCACGAGTTCTCCGGCTGGGTGGTCGAACTCGGCGAGGGTGTCACCGGATTCGAACTGGGCGAACTGGTGTCGGTGCCGCCGCTGATCCCGTGCCGCACCTGCGATTTCTGCCTCAAGGGCGCATTCGGGCTGTGCGAGAACTACGACTACTTCGGCAGTCGCTGCGACGGCGCGTACGCGCAGTACGCGGTGTCGCCGGTGGGCAACCTGCTCAAGCTGCCCGCCGGTATCGATCCGCGCGCCGCGGCCATGCTCGACCCGGCCGCCATCGCCCTGCACGGCCTGTGGAAGACCGGACTGCGGGCCGGACACCGGGTGCTGGTGATCGGCGCCGGGCCCATCGGCCTGTTCGGTGTCCAGTGGGCACGACTGCACGGTGCCACCGAGGTGGTCGCCGTCGACCTCAGCGAGGAGAAGGCGGCGATGGCCCGCCAGGCCGGTGCCGACCACGCCGTCCAGGGTGTCGAGGAGGCCAGGGCGATCGGTGGGCGCGGGTTCGACATCGTGCTGGAATCGGCGGGCGTGCCGGCGACCGCCGATATGGCCGCCAACCTGACCGGCCCGCACGGGCACGCCGTGTTCATCGGTATCCCGCACGCGCCGGTACCGCTGGCGAAGGAGACGTTCAACCAGTTCATGCGCCTGGAGGCCACCCTGCACGGGTCGTGGAACTCGTTCTCGGCACCGTTCCCCGGCGACGAGTGGCGCACATCGGCGAAGATGATGTCGACCGGCCAACTCGAGTGGGAGTTCATGATCACTCACGAGCTGCCACTGTCGGCACTCCCGCAGACGATGCATCAACTCGGCGAGCGATCGATCTTCTCCTCGAAGGTTCTTTTCCTGCCCAACGAGGACTGATCATGGGAATTCTGTTGTCGATCGACCTGGGCACCGAGGGCGCCCGTGTCGGCGCGTTCACCGAGGACGGCCGGGCGCTGGGCACCGCGCACCGGCCCTATGCCACCCGGTTCCCGCGACCGGGCTGGGCCGAACAGGACCCGCGCGACTGGTGGGCGGCGCTGACCGCTGCGAGCCGAGAGTTGTTGAGCGGCGACGCATGTCGCGGTGCCGGTGCGGTGGTGGCGATCGCCGCGTCCACGACGGCCTCCACCGTCGCGGTGCTCGACGAGGCCGGCGAGCCGTTGCGGCCCGCCATCCTGTGGATGGATTGCCGCAGCGGCGCCGAGTCCGCGTTCACCGCCGAACTCGCCCACGCCCATCCCATCCTGAAATGGTCCGGGGGCTCGGACGCCGCGGAATGGCTGGTGCCCAAGGCGATGTGGCTGCACACCCACGAACCGGACATCTACCGGTCGGCGGCGCGCATCGTGGAGGCCGTCGACTATGTCACCTTCCGGCTCACCGGCCAATGGGTGGGCTCGCAGATGAACGCGGTGTGCAAGTACAACTACGACACCCTGGCCGGGCGATTCCCAGACGAGTTGTACCGCGCCCTCGGGGTGGCGGACCTGACCGCCAAACTCCCCGACCGCATCGTCGCCGTCGGCGGCACGGCCGGAACGCTGCATCCGGCCGCTGCCGCCGACCTCGGGATCACCGGTAGCCCGGTGGTCGCCGTCGGCGGCATCGACGCCCACGTGTCATTGCTGGCCTGCGGCGCCGAACTGGACGGACTGGTCTCGCTGGTCTCGGGCACCTCCTCGGCGATCATCGCCGAGGTCGGCGATCCGACCGACACCCGCGAGATCTGGGGCCCCTATCCCCGGGCGCTGCACCAGGACAGGTGGCTCGTCGAGGGCGGGCAGGTCGCCAGCGGCTCGGTGCTCAAATGGGCGGGCGAATCCATCATGGGTGTTGCCCGCGAAGACCTTCCGGCGTTGATCGATGAGGCCGCCGCGGTCGATCCGGCCGCGCACGGGCTGCACGCACTGGACTACTTCATGGGCAACCGCACGCCCTACCGCGAGCCCCGGTTGCGCGGGACGGTGGTCGGCCTGTCGCTGGGCACCACCAAGGCCGAGCTCTACCGGGCGATGGTGGAGGCCGTCGCCTGCGGCACCCGCAGCGTCATCGACTCCTTCGAGCGGGCCGGGGTGTCCTGCGAGCGCCTGGTGTTCTCCGGCGGCATCGAACGCAACACGTTGTGGCAGCAGGTGACCGTCGATGTGCTGGGCCGGCCCGCCGAACTGGTGGTCGGTGAGAACCTGACCCTGCGCGCCTGCGCGGTGATCGCGGCCACGGCCGCCGGCGTCACCGGATCGCTGGACGAGGGCTCGGCCCTGTTCGCGCCGACGGTGCGGGTGCTCGAACCGGATCCCGCGCGAATCCCGGTGTATCAGAACACCTTCGCCGAGTACCTGCGGCTGACCGAGATCCTGGCGCCGTTCATGCGCGCGGGCGCCGATGCGCTGACCGGGCGGACCACCGTCGTACCGGCCGGGGTGTCGTCCTGATGGCGCGACCGACCGAACCCAGCCACACCCAGTTGATGCTGCACGTCGCGCAGAGCTACTACGAACAGGGCCGCACCCAGGAGGACATCGGCCGGGAACTGCACCTGACCCGCTGGAAGGTGGGGCGCCTGCTCGACGAGGCCCGCGAGGTGGGCATCGTGCAGATCAAGATCGTGCACCCACAGGCTCGGCGTACCCCGCTGGAGGTGAGCATGCGCAGCGAGTTCGGGCTGCGTGAGTGCATCGTGGTGCCCGGTCCGGAAAACCCCGGCTCCGACGACCACATCGCCGCCGCGGCAGCGGGTTATCTCAAGGCCAACGCCGGCTGGATCACCACGCTGGCGGTCTCCTGGGGCAACACCCTGCAGCATGTGGCGGCGGTGCTGCCGGCCGGGTGGACCAGCAATATCGAGGTCATCCAGGCCAACGGCGGGGTCAGTCGTTCGGTACGGCCCACCACGGCGGCCAACATCGCCACCAGCATCGCGCACAGCGGCAACGGCCGGGCCACCCTGCTACCGGTGCCCGCCATCGTCGAGCGCATCGAGACCCGGGATGCGTTGTACGCCGAGGGTTTCGTCGTCGACGTGCTCAACGGTGCCCGGCAGGCCGACGCGCTTCTGTTCTCCCTCGGCGCGTCCGGGCCCACCTCCGTGCTGGTCGAGTCCGGCGCCGTCACCCCGGCCGAACTTCGAGAACTCGATGCGGCCGGGGCGTGCGGTGACGTGCTGGCCCACTTCCTGACCACCGACGGGCAGATCGCCCATCCCGGTATCGACAGCAGGACCGTCGGGCTGGGACTCGACGATGTCCGCAACGCCAACTGTGCGATCGCCGTCGCCGCCGGACCGGCGAAGGTGCCGATGGTCCGGGCGGCACTGCGCAGCGGGCTCTGTTCGGTGCTGATCACCGACGAACCCACCGCGATGGCAGTTCTGGAGCAGGCCGCCAAGGCTGGAGGCATGGCATGACCTATCTCGATTCCACCCCATCGTCGCCCGCGACAGGTCCCCGACCGCACCGGGCGGACCGCCCCACCGCGCTGCGCATGGCCGGCATCGTCAAGTCGTTCCCGGGCACCAGGGCGTGCAACGGCGCCGGCCTGGAGGTCGCCGAGGGCGAGGTGCACTGCCTGCTCGGCGAGAACGGCGCCGGCAAATCCACGATGATGAAGATCCTGTCCGGTTCCTACACACCGGATTCGGGGACCATCACCCTGGGCGGGCAGACCGTGTCGTTCAACTCCCCCATCGACGGGGTGCGCGCCGGTATCAACACCATCTACCAGGAGCTCGATCTGGTACCCGACATGACGGTGTCGCAGAACCTGTTTCTCGGACACGAGCCGCGCCGTGGCCCGTTCGTCAACCGCAGGGAGCGGGACCGCCGGGCGGCCGCGGCGATCGCCCGGGTCGGAGGCACGTTCGCACCGACGGCCGTCGTGGGCGAACTGTCGGTGTCGGACCAACAGCTCACCGCGATCGCCAAGGCGCTCACCACCGAGGCCCGCATCGTCATCATGGACGAGCCCAGCGCCACCCTGACCGATCACGACCTCGCGGCCGTCTTCACGGTGATCCGCGAACTGACCGCCGAGGGCAAATCGGTCATCTACATCTCCCATCGACTCGACGAGATCAAGGCGATCGGCGACCGCGCCACCGTGATGCGCGACGGCACCACCGTCGGCGTCTTCGATATCGCATCGGTGTCCAAAGAGGAGTTGGTGGAGGCCATGATCGGGCGCGCCGTGCAGGCACGTCCGCCGCGGCAACCGCGCGCGCTGTCCGGCGCTCCCCTGCTGCACGTGCGCCGGGCCACCATCGACGGCGTCATCGACATCCGTGACATCACCGTCGGCCGCGGCGAGATCGTCGGCCTGGCAGGTCTGGGCGGGGCCGGTCGATCGACCCTGCTGGCCACCATCTTCGGCGACCGCAAGGCCACGCTGGACATGACGTTCAACGATCGCCACATCACCGCGCTGACACCGCGGTCGGCGGTCGGTCGCGGTATCGGGCTGGTGCCCGAGGACCGCAAACGCCAGGGCCTGTTCTTGGAGCAGTCCATCCTGCGCAACGCCGCCATCGCCGCGCTGCAGCCGCGGCGGATCAACCCGATGGCCCGGGCCCGCGCGGTCTGCGGCCCACCGCTGGAGCGTCTCGGGGTGAAGTTCGCCAGCGTCGAGCAGCCCGTGGGGCAACTGTCCGGCGGCAACCAGCAGAAGGTGGTGCTGGCCAAGTGGATCGCCCGCGGTATCGACCTGCTGCTGCTCGACGAGCCGACCCGCGGGTTGGACATCGGCGCCAAGGCCGACCTGTTCGAACAGGTCCAAGCGCTGGCCGAGACCGGCGTCGGTGTCGTGATGGCATCCAGCGAACTGAGCGAGCTCACCGAGAACTGTCACCGGATCTGGGTCCTGCACGAGGGCCGCAACATCGCGCAGTTCGAGCCCGCCACCACCCCATCAGCGGACATCGCCCGCTGCATCGTCACCGGAAGAACGAAGACTGACAATGACTGACCTGATGGACCGGCCCGCCGACTCGGCCGCCGGCACAACGAAATCGAGCCGCCGCGCCGTCTTCATGCGGTTCAACCTGCTGTTCATCTTCATCGCGTTGTTCGCGGTGGCCTCGGTGTCGGCACCGCAGTTCCTCACCACGCAGAACATGGCGAACCTGCTGCAGCAGTCCAGCCTGACCGGCATCGTCGCGATCGGGATGACCATGGTCATCCTGACCTCGGGCATCGACCTGTCGGTCGGCAGCGTCGCCGCGCTGTCGGGGATGCTCGTCGCCATCTTCATCGGGATGGGACTGCCCTGGCCGGTGGCGATGGCGCTGGCGATCGCCTCCGGGCTGTTGCTCGGCGGCGTGATGGGTAGCCTGAGCGCCTATCTGGTGCTGCCGGCCTTCATGGTCACCCTGGCCGGTATGCAGAGCATCCGGGGCCTGACGTATCTGACCACCAACGGCACACCGACCACCGCGGAGATCCCGATGGGTCTGCGCTTCCTGGGCGCCGGGTCGATCGCCGGCATCCCGGTCGTCGGCATCATCTTCGTGGCGACCACGATCATCGTGGGACTCGTGCTGCGCCGCACCACATTCGGCGAACACATCTATGCCGTGGGTAGCAACGCCCAGGCCGCCCGGCTGTCCGGTCTGCCCGTGCAACGGATCACCACCATGGCCTACGTGATCAGCGGTGGCCTGGCCGCACTGACCGGGGTGCTGCTCACCGCGCGGCTCACCATCGGCCAGCCGACCGCCAACGCCGGCCTGGAACTCGACGCGATCGCCGCGGTCGTACTCGGCGGCACCAGCCTGTTCGGCGGCAAGGGTGGCGTGCTGGGCACCTTCATCGCCGTACTGTTGCTGTCGGTGCTGCGCAACCTGTTCAACCTGCTGGGACTCAGCTCGTTCTTCCAGATGCTGGTCACCGGCCTGATCCTGATCGCGGCGCTCATCATGAACTACCTGCTGGACCGCCAGTCCAAGAGCGCCGCGTGACGACCGCAATGACAACCGAAGGAAACATGAGCACCCCTACCGCACCCACCGCTGCCGATATCGCCGCGATGATCGACCACACGCTGCTCAAACCGGAGGCCACCGCCGCCGACGTCGCCGCGCTGGTGGCCGAGGCCGCCGAACTGAGCACCTACTCGGTCTGCGTCTCCCCGTCGATGCTGCCGATCACCGTGCCCGACAATCTGAAAGTGGCGGTGGTGTGCGGTTTTCCGAGCGGTAAGCACACCTCGGCGGTGAAGGCGGCCGAGGCCGCCGAGGCCATCGGCCACGGCGCCGACGAGATCGACATGGTGATCGATGTCGGCGCCGCCAAGGCGGGCGACTTCGACGCCGTCCACGCCGACATCACCGCGGTGCGCGCCGCCGCGCCCGCACCGGTGGTGCTCAAGGTGATCATCGAGTCCGCGGCGCTCACCGACGACGAGATCATCGGGGTGTGCCGGGCCGCGGTCGACGCCGGAGCCGATTTCGTCAAGACCTCCACCGGATTTCACCCGACCGGCGGCGCCAGCGTGCACGCCGTCGAGTTGATGCACCGCACCGTGTCCGGGGCGGGCCTGCAGGTGAAGGCCTCCGGCGGGGTTCGCACCCTGGCGCAGGCCCGCGAGATGATCGCCGCCGGAGCGACCCGCCTCGGGGTGTCCGGGTCGCGGGCGCTGCTGACCGCGGGAGACCAGGGGTCTGGCTCAGGGTACTGAGTCGTCGCGGTGTTCGGCGGCCAGCGCCGCCACGCTGTCGCCGTCGACGAGGCGGTCCAGCGCGCCCATCATCGTCGGGCAGTCCTGAGCGGGGTGATCGCTCGGGCAGTTCATCGCGTGGGTCAGGAACTGCTGGGCGTCGCGGGCCCGCGCGATCACCTCGTCTAGGTGGGTGATCTGGTCGCGCACCGCGGCGCGCCAGCGGTCGGCCGGCTCGTCGAGTACCGCGGCGGCGGTATCCAGCGGCAACCCCAGCTGATGCACGATCTTGAGGAACGCCAACCGTCGCAACTCGACCGGTCCGTACATGCGCCGACCGGCGTGGCGCTGCCGCGGGCGCACCAATCCGCGCTCGTCGTAATAGCGCAAGGCGGACGTGCGCATCTGTAGTCTGGCCGCCGCCGCACCGATGGGGATCAGGTCCATCTCGACATTTGACTTCAAGCCGGCTTGAACCGGCAAGGTCGTGGCATGAGTGAGGACGCACCAGCGGTCAACCATCACGCCGAACACCCCGGATTCGCCGGTCCGACCGGCGCGGTGTTCGGGTTGCTATTCCTGCTGACCGGCAAACGTAATGCCCAGGTGGCAGTGCGAGCCGCCCGGGTCGAGGCCGGTGACCACGTGGTGGATATCGGTTGTGGTCCCGGCACGGCCGCCCGGCGGGCGGCCCGGTGTGGCGCCCGCGTCAGCGGGATCGACCCGTCATCGGTGATGTTGAGGCTGGCACGGGCTGCCACGCGTGGGCGTGCGGGCATTGTCTGGGCGCAGGGCTGCGCCGAGGCGCTGCCGGTTCCCGACGGCGCCGCCACCGTGGTCTGGGCGCTATCGACCGTGCACCATTGGCACGATGTGACGCGGGGGCTGGCCGAGGCCGTCCGCGTGCTTGCGCACGGCGGCCGGCTGCTGGCCGTGGAGCGGGTGTCACCGCCGGGTGCCACCGGCGTTGCCGGTCACGGCTGGACCACGGCGCAGGCCGAGGCGTTCGCCGACCACTGCCGGGCCGCCGGACTTATCGAAGTGACCGTGCGCGAACAGGATTCACGGTGGACAGTATTGGCCCGCCGGCCGTGATCGGTCGGATGTCAGCGGTCGGATCGGCGGGCGACAGCCGATCCGGCGGCGTACAGCCAGCGCCGCGGATCCGCCATCGCGGCATCCGGGGAGCCGGCCAACTCCGACAGCGAGACCGTCGGTACACCGGCGCCGGCGCTGACCTGGCCGGCCACCACCACCGCCGGTACCCCGGCCTGCCCGGCAGCGGCCAGCAGATGCCCGACCAGCTTGCCCGTCCAGGAGGTGCCGTCGAATCGGCCCTCCCCGGTGAGCAGCAGGTCCGCCCGGGCCAGTTGGCTTTTTAGCCCGGTGATGGACGCGATGCGCTCCGATCCCGAGACCGCGCGGGCACCCCAGGCCATCAGCCCGAAACCCACCCCGCCGGCCGCACCGGCACCCGGACTGTCCGGATCGGCGTGCAGGCCGGCTGCTCGTAGTACCCGGCACCAGCGCAGCAGCCCGTCATCCAGCCGCGCGACATCGGCGGGCCGCGCGCCCTTCTGCGGCCCGAACACCGCTGCCGCACCCCGTGGGCCGGCCAGCGGTGCCGCGGTGTCGACCAGGATCTCGACGCCGCCGGGTGGTAACGGCGCCAGCCCGTCCACCTCGACCCGGTCAACCTCGCGCAGCCCGTGGGCACCCGCACCGACCGGCACTCCGTGGCGATCGAATGCCTTGAGCCCTAGGGCCATCAGTGCGCCGGCCCCACCGTCGGTGCTTGCCGAACCGCCGAGGCCGACCTGAATGGACCGGACGCCTTCGCGCAGCGCGGCGTCGATCACCTGCCCGAGGCCGCGGCTGTCGGCCCGCCAGGGATCCAGTCGCGGCATCAGGGCGATACCGGAGGACTCGGCGAGCTCCACCAGCGCGCGGGGCTGCGGACCGCCGGCGTCGAGCAACCATCGGGCCAGTACCGGGCGGCCGTCGGGGCCGTCCACCACCGTCTGGCGCCAGCGCCATGCAGCCGAGGCGGCGACCGCGCTCAGTGTGCCCTCACCGCCGTCGGCCTGCGGCAATGTGCTGATGTCATCGTTGCCGCGCACCGCCTTCCAGCCCGCGGCCAGCGCCTCGGCGACCTCGATCGCCGTCGCGGTGCCCTTGAACGAGTCCGGCGCGATCAGGATTCTCACAGCGCGGGCAGCACCAGGTCGCGGTATCGACTCTTCATCGTCTCCAGCACGGCGTGCCCGTCGGTGGCCCACACCGCCTCGTTGAAGATCTCGACCTCAACGTCTCCGGCGTATCCGGCGGCCGACACCAGGGCGGTGATGGCCCCGAAGTCGATGACACCGTCGCCCATCATGCCGCGCGAGACCAACGGGTCCGGTGTCATCGGGACCAGCCAGTCACAGATCTGGTAGGAGCTGATCCGCCCCTGCGCCCCGGCATCGGCAACCCGTTGTGCGAGTTCGGGATCCCACCAGACGTGGAAGGTGTCGACGACGACGCCGACCGCCTCGGCGGGGTGCGGCGCGGCCAGTTCCAGCGCCTGCCCCAGGGTGGAGATCACCGCGCGGTCGGCGCAGAACATCGGGTGCAGCGGTTCCAGGGCCAGCCGTACGTCCCGCTGCGCGGCATACGGCACCAGCGTCGCGATCCGGTCGGCGAGGCGGGCCCGGGCGCCGGTCAGATCCCGGTCCGGCACCCCACCGGCCACCAGCACCAGTTCGCGCGCGCCCAGGGTTGCCGCCTCGTCGATGGCGCGACGGTTGTCCGCCAACGCCGCCTCACCATCGTCGAGGCCGGTGAGAAAGCCGCCCCGGCACAGGCTGGACACCCGCAGGCCGTTGTCGCGGACCAGTTTCGCCGCCTCGTCGACCCCGGTCTCGGCGACCCGGTCCCGCCAGAGGCCGATGGCCGGCAGACCCGCGGCCGCTGTGCCCTCGACGGCCTGGCGCAGCGTCCAGGATTTGGTCGTCATGGTGTTCAGCGACAGCCGACCGAAGGGATCGGTCATCGCGCGATTCCGTTCAGCGCCAGGTAGGTCCGCATCCGGTCGGCGGCCAGCTGCGGATCGTCGAGCAGACCGGCCCGGTCGGCGAGCACGAACAGCTCGCACAGGTGCCCGACCGAGCGGCCTGCGGTCAGACCGTTGACCATCGTGAAGCCGGGCTGATGCCCGTTGAGCCAGGACAGGAAGGCGATACCGGTCTTGTAGTAGTAGGTCGGTGCGGCGAAGATGTGCCGACCCAACGCCCGGGTCGATTCCAGGATGTCGTGTGCCGCGGCCGTATTGCCGGCATCGAGTTCCTGCAGCGCCGTGGAGGCCGCCGGGTAGATGGCGGCGAAGATTCCCAGCAGGGCATCGGAATGGCCGTCCTCGTCACCGATGATGAGCTCCGGATAGTTGAAATCGTCACCGGTGTAGAGCCGCACGCCGGCGGGCAGGGCGCGGCGCAGCGCCACCTCGTGGGCCGCGTCGAGCAGCGAGACCTTCACGCCGTCGATCTTGTCGGCGTGGGAGCCCAGCAGTTCGCGGAAGGTGGCGGTGGCCGCGTCGATGTCGGTGTCGCCCCAGTATCCGCGCAACGCGGGGTCGAACATCGCGCCCAGCCAGTGCAGGATGACCGGCCGGTCGACCTCGGTGAGCAGCGTGCCGTAGACCGCGAGGTAGTCCGCAGGCGACTGCGCGACACGGGCCAGCGCCCGCGAGGCCATCAAGATGACCTCGGCCCCGGCGTCGCGGACGACCTCGATCTGCTCGCGGTAGGCGTCGGCGACGACGGTCAGTCCGGCCGAACCACCTGGGAGGTGGTCCAGGTCGAGCTGATCGGTACCGGCGCCGCAGGCCAGCCGGCCGCCCACGGTGGCGGCCGCACGGCCGCTGCGGGCGATCAGTTCCCTGGTGGCGGCCCAATCCAGACCCATGCCGCGCTGGGCGGTGTCCATCGCCTCGGCGACTCCGAGCCCGTAGGACCACAGCTCGTGCCGGTAGGCCATGGTGACGTCCCAGTCCAGCTGCGCCGGCGCGCCGGGGGTGCAATCGGCATCGATGGCCGGCACCACATGGGCTGCGGCATAGGCGATCCGGGAGGTGATGGGCGCGGTGGGCCGGCGCCAGGCGGCCGGACCGGTGAGCTCATGGGATCCGTACCCGGGCAGGTTGAGCACCACCCCGGTGCCCGCGCTCGTCACCGTCACAGCACGATCTCCGGCACGCTCAGGCGGCGACCCTCGGCCGAACTCTGCAGACCCAGTTCGGCCAGCTGCACACCGCGCGCGGCCGAGAGCAGACCGAACCGGTGCGGGCGGCCGGCCAGCACATCGCGCAGGTACTCCTCCCACTGCAGCTTGAACCCGTTGTCCAGATCGGCGTTGGCCGGCACCTCCAGCCACTGGTCGCGGAACTTCTCGGTGACCGGCAGGTCCGGGTTCCACACCGGCTTGGGGGTGTGCGCGCGCTGTTGGGCCACGCACTGCCGCAGACCGGCGACCGCCGAACCGTGCGTACCGTCGATCTGGAATTCCACCAGTTCGTCGCGGTGCACCCGGACCGCCCAGGACGAGTTGATCTGGGCGATGACACCACCCTCGATCTCGAAGATGCCGTAGGCGGCGTCATCGGCGGTGGCCTCGTAGGCCTTGCCCTGCTCGTCCCACCGGGTGGGGATGTGGGTGACGGTGCGTGCGGTCACGGCTTCGACGGTGCCGAGCAGGCCCTCCATCACGTAGTTCCAGTGGCAGAACATGTCGACGGTGATCCCGCCGCCGTCCTGGGAGCGGTAGTTCCAGCTGGGCCGCTGGGCGGGCTGATGATCACCCTCGAAGACCCAGTAGCCGAACTCGCCGCGCATCGACAGGATGCGGCCGAAGAAGCCCTCGTCGACGAGCCGGCGCAGCTTCACCAGCCCGGGCAGGTACAGCTTGTCGTGCACCACGCCGGCCACCACTCCGGCGTTCTCCGCCATGCGTGCCAGTTCGATTGCCTCGGTGAGGGTTTCGGCGGTCGGCTTCTCGGTGTAGACATGCTTGCCCGCCTTGATGGCGGTGGAGAGGGCCTCCATGCGCCGCGAGGTGACCTGCGCGTCGAAATAGACGTCCACCGTCGGATCGGCGATCACGGAGGCGACATCGGTGGTCCAGGACTCGATTCCGTGCTCGGCGGCCAGGTCGGCGAGCTTGTCGGCGTTGCGGCCCACCAGGATGGGTTCGATGCCCACCCGGGTGCCGTCCTCGAGCAGCAACCCCGAGTCGCGCAACGGGAGGATCGAACGCAGCAGGTGCTGCCGATAGCCCATCCGCCCGGTGACACCGTTCATCGCGATGCGCACGGTGCGGCGGCCGGTCGATTCAGCTGAAGACATGTGCAGATTCCTTGTCTGAGGAGACTGTGAAAGGGGTGCGGACCCGACGCCACGGCCGAACTCGCCAGGCGGGCGACGGCGGCGTCTGCACTTCGGAATGCGCTTTCCAAGGTAAGCTGTCGGGACGCTCCGGTCAACCCCGGGGTCCGGCGGCAAAGGGCGGGACGGCATGGCGGCGGTGACTCTGCAGGACGTGGCGATGCGTGCGGGTGTATCGCAGGCGACGGCATCACGGGTGCTCAACGGTTCCAATCGAGTCCCCGGCGAGGGCGTGGCCGACAGAGTGCGTACGGCCGCACGCGAATTGGGCTATGTGCCCAATGCCCAGGCCCAGGCCCTGGCCCGGGCGTCCACCGGCCTGCTCGGACTGATCGTGCACGATATCGCCGACCCGTACTTCTCCTCGATCGCCCGCGGGGTGCAGGCCGCCGCGCGGGCCGCCCGCAAGCAGGTGCTGCTGGCCGGCACCGATCGCGACTTCGACATCGAGCGAGAGGCGGTCAGCACGTTCATCGCCCACCGCGCCGATGCCATCGTGCTGGCCGGATCGCGGCAGAGCGGTGACCTCGACCGTGAACTGGAAGCCGAGTTCGGCCGCTACCGCGCCAACGGCGGCCGGGTGGTGGTGATCGGGCAGCCACTAGCCTTCGGCGGCGCCGTCGAACCCGAAAACCACTTTGCCTCAGCAGAATTGGCGGATGCCCTGGTGGCCGCCGGGCACCGGCAGTTCGCGGTGATCGGTGGCCCGGGCAACATCCGGACCTCGGTGGACCGCCGCAACGGTTTCGTCGAGGCGCTCGGCAGACATGGGCTGACACCGTTGGTGGAGGTCTCCGGCGACTTCGATCGCGACGGTGGCCACTCGGCCGCCCGCCGGCTGGCCGCCGCCCTGGAACTGCAACCCGGCGCCGCGGCGCCGCCGGTCTGCGTCTTCGCGGTCACCGACGTGATGGCCATCGGCGCCATCGCCGCGTGGCGGGAGTTGGGCCTGAGCGTCCCGCGCGATATCTGCGTGGCCGGGTTCGACGATATCCCGACCCTGCGCGACCACACCCCCAGCCTCACCACGGTGGTGCTACCGCTGGAGGAGATCGGTTCCCGCGCAGTCGATCTGGCACTGCGCAATCATGACGATGCCGATGATCTGCGCGAGCGGATCCCGGGGCGGATCGTGCTGCGCGACAGCACCAAACTGAGTTGATTCTCAGTTAGGGGCGACGCGCGCCACGACGCGGTTGACAGTGTGCGCCACGTCACGTTAGTGTCGGAATTGCTTCGGAAAGCGCATTCCCAACGGGTCACCCCCGTTCACTGCGAACTAGAGGACATTCCATGGCGGTAACCGCATCGGCCCGCGTCCAGTCACCGGACCCCGGCACGCGGGCAGAATCCACCAGAAAGCCCGCCCGGGCGCGCGGGTCATTCTCACCACGACGCACCCTGGCCAACACCTGGCGCCCGATCGTGCTGGTACTCGCACTGCTGGCCGGCTGGTGGGCAGTCACCGAGGCCGAACTGGTCGCGCCCTACATCCTGCCCTCCCCGGCCGACACCTGGGCGGCCACCCAGCAGAACGCCGCCTACCTGGCTGCCAACACCTGGGTGACCACCTGGGAAACCGTGATCGGCTTCATCATCGCCGCAGTCGTCGGCGTCTTCGTCGCGGTCATGATGATCTACTCCACCAGCTTCGAGAAGACCGTCTACCCGCTGATCCTGTTCGCCCAGGTGATCCCGAAAATCGCGATCGCGCCGCTGTTCATCGTCTGGCTGGGCTTCGGCCCCTCCCCCAAGATCCTGGTCGCCGTGCTGATGGCGTTCTTCCCCATCGTGATCTCCGGACTGGCCGGACTGCGCTCGGTGGACCCCGAGATCCTGGAGCTGACCTCCACCATGGGCGCCAGCCGATTCAAGACCTTCATGAAGGTCCGCTTCCCCGCCTCGCTGCCGCAGCTGATGTCCGGCCTGAAGGTCGCCGCCACGCTGGCGGTCACCGGTGCGGTGGTCGGCGAATTCGTGGGCGCCAATGAGGGTCTGGGTTATGTGATCCTGCAGGCCAACGGAAGCCTGGATACCGCAATGCTTTTCGCCGCCCTGATCATCATGTCGATTCTCGGGATCGTGCTCTTCGCGATCATCGAGATCGCCGAGAAGCTGCTCATCCCCTGGCACGCCTCCCGGCGTACCTCCACCTCCGCCTCGACCGCGGCCGTCTGACCCCACCCCTGAAACAGGAGACCCGAATGTTTTCACTCAATCGCCGCGCCGCCGGCGCGATCGCCGCGACCACCGCCATGCTCACCCTCGCAGCCTGCGGCGGTGGCGGTGCGGGCCAGAACAATTCGGCCGCCGAGGGCGGCGAGGGCAGCACCCCGGTGACGCTAATGCTCAACTGGTACCCCTACGGCGAACATGCCCCGCTCTACCACGGGGTCAAAGAGGGCATCTTCGCCAAGCACGGTATCGACCTGACCATCGACCCGGGCCAGGGTTCGACCCGCACCGCTCAGGCGGTCGGCGGCAAGCAGGTCGACTTCGGCTGGTCGGACACCGCCGCGGTGTTGAGCAACATCGACCAGGGCGTCGACATCAAGAGCGTCGGGGTGTTCCTGCAGACCACGCCGTCGGCGGTGCAGGTGTTCGCCGACTCCGGGATCGAGGAGCCCGCCGACCTGGCCGGGCGCACCATCGCCGTGTCCGCCGGCGATGCCCCCACCACCACCTTCCCGATGTTCCTGGCCGATGTCGGTCTGGAGCCGGGCGCGGTGCAGGAGCAGAACCTGGACTCGGCCGGCAAGATGGCCGCACTGATGGCCGGCCGCGTCGACGGACTGATCGGGTTCGCCCACGACCAGGGCCCCACCATCGCCAACAAGAGCGGCCGCGAGATGCGCTACTTCCGCTACTCCGACGCCGGGCTGAACTTCTACAGCAACGGGCTGATCACCCACAACTCCACCATCGGTGACAATCCGGAGCTGGTGCAGTCGATGCTCGACGCGGTCAGCGAGTCCTACGAGGCGGCCAAGAACGATCCCGAGGCCGCGGCCAAGGCCATGGTCGGCGTCGATCCGCAGACCCCGCCGGAGAACGTGCTGCTGCAGCAGTGGCAGGAGACCATCCCGCTGCTGAACACCCCGGCCACCACCGGCAAGGTTCCCGGCACCAACGCCGAGCAGGACTGGACCTCGACCATCGCCACCCTGAACGAGGCCGGCCTGCTCAAGACCAACAAGGCCCCGGCCGACTACTGGGCATCGTCGTTCGTGCCCGCCGCCGCGGGACAATAGGGAGCGCCCGATCATGACCTCCGCAACGATCACCGCACCGAGGACCACCGTGACCTCAGACGCCATCTCCATCGACAAGCTGACCGTCACGTTCTCCTCGAAGCGGTCCACCGTGACCGCCGTCGACAACGTCGACCTGTCGGTCGCCGAAGGGGAATTCGTCTCCATCGCCGGGCCCTCGGGCTGCGGCAAGTCGACCCTGCTGAAGGTGGTGGCCGGCCTCACCAACGCCACCTCCGGAGACGTCCGGCTGCGCGGTAAGCAGGTCAAGGGGCCGCAGCGCGAGATCGGGTACGTCTTCCAGCGGGCCGCGCTGCTGGAATGGCGTTCGGTACGGCGCAACATCCTGCTGCAGGCCGAGATGCGGGGCATGCCCCGCAAGGAGGCGCAGTCGCGCTGCGACTACCTGATCGAGATGACCGGGCTCAGCGGATTCGAGAACGCGCTGCCCCACGAGCTCTCCGGCGGTATGCAGCAACGTGTCTCGCTGTGCCGGGCGCTGCTGCACCAGCCCGGCGTGCTGCTGATGGACGAGCCCTTCGGCGCACTGGACGCACTGACCCGCGAGAAGATGAACGTCGAACTGCACCGGATCTGGCGGGAGACCGGCACCACGGTGGTGCTGGTGACGCACTCGGTGGCCGAGGCGGTGTACCTGGCCAACCGCGTCGTGGTGATGAGCCCCCGGCCGGGTCGCATTATCGAGACCCTCGACGTCGACCTGCCCGCCGAACGGCAGTACGCCGAGACCATGGAACGTCCGGAGTTCATCAAGGTGGCCAACCGGGTGCGTGATCTGCTGGGCAGCACCAGCGCCGCAGACTGACGATCCCCTCCCCGCCGCCCCTCCCCGACGCCCGACGTGCTCAGCGCGTCGGGCGTTCGAGTATCCGGCCCCAGCGCACCAGCACCACGCCGCAGGGAAAACGCATCGGTGCGGCGGCCGGGGCGAAACCGGAGATCGCCGCGCCGTCGGGGAACAACCGGCGACCCCCGCCCTGCACGAACGGATAGCTGAACAGCCGGAACTCGTCCACCAGATCGGCGGCGATCAGGGCGTGGCACAGCGTGATGCTGCCGGTGACCACGATGTCGCCCCCGTCGGTCGCCTTGAGCGCACGGACCTGCTCGACCGGGTCGCCGGCCAGCACGGTGGAGTTCTGCCAGGCCGGGTCGGTCATGGTGGCGGACACCACATACTTGTGCACCGTGTTCAGGTAATCGGTCACGCCGGTGCTGTCGTCGCGCTGCGCGGGCCAGAAGCCGCGGAAGTCCTCGAAGGTCTGCCGTCCCAGCAGCACCGCATCCGCCGTGGCGTCCTGTCGGTGCAGTTCAGCGGTCAATTCCCCGTCCTGAGCCTGCGGGTCGAACCAGTCCGCCAGCATCTCGATCGAACCGTCCAGGGTGATGTTCTGCGTGATGATCAGTGAGCGCATACCCATACCGACCGTTCGCCGACAGAGAACTCATCGGCGTAACGAAATGTGCTCACACGACGACGTATTGAGCGATGAACGATGCGCGCCTCGGGGGGCTCGCCCTGATCAAGGACGGGAAGATCTCGATGAAGAACGTGTCCACACCCACCCGCCGGCTGCTGACCGGCCTGCTCAGCGCGCTACTGCTGGTCGGGCTGATCCAACCGGGCACCGCCTCGGCGTTCTCGCGCCCCGGCCTGCCGGTCGAGACGTTGATGGTTCCCTCGGCCGCCATGGGTCGCGACATCCCGGTCCGTTTCCAGGGCGGCGGCCCGCGCGCGGTGTATCTGCTCGACGGCCTGCGCGCCCGCGACGACAACAGCGGCTGGGACATCGAGACCGCGGCGTTCGAGACCTTTTTCGAATCCGGTGTCTCGGTCGTCATGCCGGTCGGCGGCATGTCGAGCTTCTACACCAACTGGCAGGGGCCCGCGGTCGGCAACGGCCAGACCTACAACTACCAGTGGGAGACCTTCCTGACCTCCGAGCTGCCGAACTACCTGGCCGCCAACAAGGGCATCTCGCCGAGCGGCAACGCCGTTGTCGGCCTGTCGATGTCGGGCAGTGCGGCGCTGACCATGGCCGCCTACCACCCCGGCCAGTTCAGCTACGCGGCCTCGCTGTCGGGCTATCTGAACCTGTCGCAGGGCCTGTGGCCGCTGCTGGTCACCTTCGCCATGGCCGACGCCGGCGGGTTCAACGCGGTCAACATGTGGGGCCTGGGGGGCGGCCCGGCCTGGCGACGCAACGACCCGACTGTCAACGTCGGCAAGCTGGTCGCCAACGGCACCCGGATCTGGGTGTACTGCGGTACCGGCCGGCCCGGTGAGCTCGGCGGCGGCGGTGACGTGGCCGGGCAGGTACTGGAGACCATCACGCTGGACAGCAACAAGAACTTCCAGCGCCAGTACGAGAGCGCGGGCGGCGCCAACGGCACCTTCAACTTCCCGCCCAACGGCACGCACGGCTGGGGCTACTGGGGCGGCCAGCTCAACGCCATGAAGGGCGACATCCAGCGCACGCTGGGAGCCTGAGCAGCCATCGACACCGCGGTGCGGGCGTGCACGTACCAGTGGCACGCGCCCGCACCGCGGCGTCAGCGGGTGGTGCCGGCCACCAGCCAGCGGCCCGAGAGGGTGCGCCAGCCGACGAACACCAGCCGCAGCACCATGAACAACGACAGCCCCGACCAGATGCCGGCCAGGCCCCATCCGAAGACCAGCGACAGCCAGATCAGCGGCAGGAAGCCGATGAGCGCGCTGCACACGGTGGCATTGCGCATGAACCGGGCATCCCCGGCGCCCAGCAGCACCCCGTCGAGCGCGAAGACGATTCCGGCGACGACGAGCTGGCCGACCAGGAACCACCAGGGCACGCCGATCTGATCGAGCACCGCCCGGTCGGTGGTGAACAGCCGCGGGATCACCTGCGAACCGGCGGCGAAGAGTAGCGCGAAGACCGCCGCGGCCGCGGTGGAGAAGACGGTGACGCGGGTGGCCACCGACTTCGCGTGGGTCAACTGTCCGCCGCCCAGCGCCGCGCCGACCAGTGACTGGGCGGCGATCGCCAGCGAATCCAGCACCAGGGCAAGGAAACTCCACAGCTGCAGCACCACCTGGTGGGCGGCCACCGATGCCGCGCCGAACCGGGCGGCCACCGCCGCCGCGGACACGAAGCAGGCCTGGAACGCCAGCGAACGCACCAGTAGGTCGCGGCCCATCGACAACTGGGCGCCGAGCACCCGGGGTTCTGCGCGCAGCGGCACCTTCTCGGCCAGCAGTGCACGGCAGAACAGCAGCGCCGCCAGCCATTGCCCGACCAGGTTCGCCACCGCCGACCCTGCGAGTTCCCATCGCGGCAAGCCGAGCCAACCGAACACCAGCAGCGGGCACAGTACCGCCGACACGGCGAACCCGAACACCACATAACGCAGCGGTCGGACGGTGTCCTGCACACCGCGCATCCAGCCGTTGCCCGCCAACGAGATCAGCAGTGCCGGAGCGCCGCAGATCGCGATCCGCAACCATGGCAGTGTCTCGGCCGCCAGATCACCGCCGTCGGCGAGCACCGCGAGCAGGGGGTGGGCGAAGACCTGCACCACCGCCACGATCAGCAGCCCCAGCCCGACGGCCAGCCAGGTGGCCTGCACACCCTCACGCACCGCGTCGGCCCGATCGCCGGCACCGAAGAAGCGTGCCGAGCGCGCGGTCGTGCCGTAGGACAGGAACGTCCCCTGCGAGGCGACCAGCGAGATCACCAGTCCGCCGATGGCCAGGCCGGCCAGGCTCAGGGCGCCCAACCGTCCCACCACCGCCAGGTCGAACAACAGGTAAAGGGGTTCGGCGGCAAGCACTCCCAGTGCGGGCAGCGCCAGCCCGGCGATGCGCCGGGCGGTGACCGGCTCGTCAGCCAAGAGCGGCCTGCAGGGCTGCGATCACGTCGCCGGCCGTACCGGTCGCCGAGTATCCGGCCGCCTTGCGGTGCCCACCGCCACCGAAACCGCCGGCCACCGCCGAGACGTCGAAGGACTTCGAACGCATCGACACCGACCAGTGCCGCGGCTCGATCTCCTTGAACACCGCCGCGACCTCGGCCTGGGCGGTGGTGCGCACGATGTCGACGATGCTCTCCACCTCCTCGGGGCGCGCCATGGCCCATTCCTGGTGGTCGACGACGGCATACACCAGCCCGCGCCCGGCGGCGGCGTCGTCGACCAGCCGGGCCGAACCCAGCACTCGCGACAACATCGGCAGCCATGCGAACGGGTGGGTGTCCATCAGGTCACGACTGATCGCGGCGTTGTCCACCCCGATCTCGAGCAGCCGGGAGGCCAGTCGGTGTGCCCGGGCGCTGGCCCACCGGAACGACCCGGTGTCGGTGGTCAACCCGGCGTACAGGCAGTGCGCCACCGGTTCGTCGATCGGCTTGTCCCACGCGTCCATTAGGTCGGCGACCAGCATGGTGGTCGAATCCGCTTTGGGATCCACGAAGTTCGCGGTCCCGAAGAGCGTGTTGGATGCGTGGTGGTCGATCACCAGGACCGCCCGCGCACCGAGAGCGAGCTCGCTGAGACTGCCGAGCCGGTGCACCGACGGGATGTCGACGGTGACGACCAGGTCCGGGTCGCGACGCACCTCGCCCGGCGCGACGAGCAGGTGCACACCGGGCAGGGTGGCCAGCGATTCGGGCAGGTCGTCCGGGGCGGCGAAGCTGACCTGGACATCCTTGCCCGCCGCCGCAGCCACCTGCGCCAGCGCCAGTCCGGCACCGACGGTGTCGGCGTCGGGATAGACGTGCGCGATGATGACGATGGTGTCGGCGCGGCTCAGCACGGCAGCGGCCCCGTCCGCGTCGACGCGGGAGCCCACGGTGGCCGTGTCAGTCATCGGATCGATCGCCGTCATCGTTGTCCTCGGTGTCAGTACGCCTCTGTTCCCCCGTCACCCCCACCTCCGTGACCACGGTACGGGTCCGTGCCCGATGCCGGCACCGGTACCCACCCGGACCGCAAAGGTCCCGCACACTCGGCGTGTGCGGGACCTCTGGTTGGTCCGAGGGCGCTGTGGCCCCGGATTACGTGGTGGGCGCCCCGGGTTGACCGTTGATTCCGGGGGTGCCGTCGGCCTGACCAGCACCGCCGGCGCCGCCCGGCCCGCCGGTGCCGCCGGTGTTGATCGATGCGCCACCCACCCCGCCGGCACCGCCGGCACCGGTGAGGACGGCGCTGACGTAGGTGCTGCCGGCTCCACCGTCGCCGCCGTCGCCGCCCGTGCCGCTGACGCCGTTGCTGTGCCGGATGCTCGCCACACCACCGGCGCCACCGCTGCCGCCGACGGCCCCGCCCGTTCCCGCGGCACCACCGGCGCCGCCGTCACCGCCGGTCGCGGCCCCGGCACGGGTCACGAACCCGCTGCCCGCCGCGCGGACCTGACCCTGTCCGCCGGCACCACCGGCGCCACTGTCACCCGCGCCGCCGGCACCGCCGATGGCATCGGCGTCGATGATCGCGCCGCCCCCGGTGGCCTCCACCGATGCGGCACCGCCCACACCACCGAGGCCGCCGGCGGCCCCGGTGACACCGGATGCACCGGCGATCGCCGAGCTGTCGGTGATCGACCCCGTGGCGGTGTTCAGGCTCGCCGCCGCGCCGGCGACCGCACCGACCCCCGCGGAACCGCTGGCGACGCCGCCGGTAATGGCATCGTTGGTCTGCCGTGCGGTGATGCTGGAGCCACCGCCGCTGCCGCCGGTAACGCCGTTCGCGCCGTCCCCGCCCGCCCCACCGGTGGCGACGCCCTGGGCGATGCTGTTCAGGCCGGCCCCCGAGCTCTGCCCCGAACCGATGACGGCTTGGCCGCCCGCCCCGCCCGTGGCGCCGACACCGCTGCCGCCCGCACCGGCGGTGACGATGCCACCGGCCGTGGACCCGTTGCCCTGCGCGGTGATCTGCGCCCGCGCACCTGCCCCGCCGGTGCCACCCGCGGAGCCCGCACCCCCGGCGCCACCGAAGGCGCTGCCGGTCGCAGTGGACCCGGTGCCGGAGGCGATCACAGTGGCGAATCCACCGGCACCGCCCCGGCCCCCGGTCGTCGCAGCACCGCCGGCACCACCGATCGCGGTACCGGTCGCCTCGGTGTCGGCCCCGATACCCGCGGTGAGGCCGGTCTGCACGGTGCCGTTGGCCCCGGCACCACCGACGCTGCCGGCACCGTCTGCGGTGCCACCGGCACCGCCTGTCGCCGTGCCCGCCGCCGTGCTGCCCGCACGCTGCGCGATGACCGCACCGTTGCCGCCGGCCCCGCCAGTACCGCCGTTGCTGCCGGCACCGCCGTCGCCACCGGCCGCCACCGCACCGAGGACGGCGCCGCCGGCGGTGGCCGACACGGTGGCCGTTCCCCCGGCCCCGCCGGTCCCGCCGGCCGCATCTCCGCTGCCGGCGTCACCACCGGTCGCCGCCGCGTCGGTGACCGAACTGCCGCTGCCCACGGCGCTGACGGTGGCGCTGCCCCCGGCGGCGGTGGCACTGTTGGCGCCACCGACCGCGTCGCTGTCGGCGATGGTGCCACCATCGGCCGCGTTGACCGTGGCATTGCCGCCCAGCCCACCGGCTCCACCGTCGGCGCCCGTCGCACTGCTGTCGACGACCGTGCCGTTGACCGCGGTGATCTGGGCGATCCCGCCGTTGAGGACGGTCGCATCGCCACCGACGGCGCTGCTGCCGGTGATGACGCCCGCGCTGCCGGGCACGCCGAACGTGCCGGCGAAGACGTAGGCCTGCCCGCCGAGGGCCGTCGCATGGTTGGCTCCGTCGGTGGCGTCGCCGCCTGCCCCGCCGGTGGCGGTGTTGTCGGTGGCGATGCTGCCGGTCGCGTTCGCGACGATCCGGCCCTGCCCACCGGTGCCGCCACGACCACCGGCCGCGGCCGCACCGCCGTCGCCACCGGTGGCGGTGCCGCCGGCCGCACTGTTGATCCCGAAGGCCTGGATGTTGCCGATGGTGCCGTTGCCGCCGACGCTGCCGGCCCCGGTCGCGTCACCACCGTCGCCGCTGCGGCCGGTGCCGGTGGCGGTCGCTCCGGCGGCGAAGGCGCCCACCTGCCCGGCGCTGCCGTTGCCGCCGATGCCGCCGGCCAGACCGCTGCCGCCGCTACCGCCGATCCCCTGACCGCCGGCCACGGCACCGATCCCGCCGGCCACCACGCTGCCGGTGCCGCCGTTGCCGCCGGTTCCCCCACCGGTGGCGTCGCCGCCCGCACCGCCGGTTCCGGCACCGGTGGCGGTGCCGTCGTTGCCGCCGATGTCGGGCCGGACGAAACCGGCCTGTACATTGCCGCTGCCACCGTTTCCGCCGACGCTGCCGGCCCCGGTCGCGTCACCGCCGGCACCGCCGGAACCCGTGCCGGACGCAAAGCCGCCGGTTCCGCCCTGCAGACCGGCGGTGACCTCGGAGTAGCCACCCTTACCGCCGGTGCCACCGTCGATACCGGCGCCGCCGGCACCGCCGGTGGCGGTGCCGGTCACCACGCCACCCGGGCCGGCGGCAACGACGGCCGCGCCACCGGCACCGCCCGTGCCCGTCCCGGTGGCCGACCCGCCCGTGCCGCCGGTGGCGACCGCGGAGCTCACATTGCTGCCCGCCCCGTCGGCCCGGACGGCGGCATCACCGCCGGTCCCGCCGACACCGGCGGCCGCGTCGGCGCCGGCACCACCGGCACCACCGAGCGCGGTGCTCGCGGCGACGACACCGGTGTTGGTGGCGCGCACCGTCGCACCGCCGCCACCGCCACCGCCGCCACCACCAAGACCGGCTGCGGTTGCCGTCGCGGCGCCCCCGGCACCCCCGGCGCCCCCCGCTCCGCCGAGGGCGCCGGGCCCGAAACTGCCACCGGTGCCGCCCGTTCCGCCGGCACCACCGGCGCCGAATCCGGCGTCGGTGTTGACCACGAACAACAACCGGCCGCTGCCACCGGTACCACCGGCGCCACCGCGGCCGCCCGCACCGCCGGCGCCGGCGGCCACCGTCTCGGAGCCGGCGAAGCCGGTACCGCCTCGACCGCCGCGACCGCCGACACCGGCCAGTCCGCCGAGTCCGATGATCAGGCTTGCAGTGCCACCGTTGCCGCCGACACCACCCATGCCACCCGGACCGGCCGCCGAAACAGCGGTTCCGGCAACACCTTCGGCTCCCGCACCACCGGCGCCACCGGCGCCACCGTTACCGAACAACGACAGCGCACCGACATTGCCGCCGCGACCGCCGGCACCACCGATGCCGGCCACGTCGAGGGCCTCGCCACCGGCACCACCGGCGCCACCACCGCCGGCGAGGAGTCCCCCGGTGCCGCCCGCGCCGCCCACTCCACCGGTGCCACCGACACCGCCGACACCACCGGTCCCGCCCACACTGATCAGACCGAGCACACCGGCGTCGCCGCCCGCGCCGCCGGCACCGCCGACACCGTCGAGAGCGCCCGTCCCGCCGACACCGCCGGTCCCGGGTGCGGCGAACAGCCCGATCAGTCCGCCGGCACCACCGGTTCCGCCGACTCCGCCGTCCTCACCCGCACCACCTGCGCCGCCGCGGCCACCGGACCCGAAGACCGCCAGCAGACCGGCGTTGCCACCGTTGCCACCCGCACCGCCGGTGCCGGTCGCGACGTCCACCCCCGCGCCACCGGTGCCGCCGGTTCCGAAGAACAGTCCGCCGGAGCCCCCGTCGCCACCGCGGCCGCTGTTGAACAGGACGACACCGGCTCCGCCGGCACCGCCGTTACCGAACCATCCGGCCGACCCGCCGTTGCCGCCGTTGAAACCGCCCCCGCCGTTGCCCAGCACACCGCTGTTGCCACCGGTACAGATCACCGCGACACAGGTGGCCGCCGTCCACGTGTAACCGTTACCGATCAGCAGTCCGCCGTTGGGATGTGCAGCCGTACCGTTGCCGATGAGCAGCACCTGCCCGATCCAGACCTGGAACGGTGCCGGCGACGAACCTGCCAGCACCGGCACCGCGGCGGCATCGACCAATCCCAGTGGCGCCTCGTCGGCGGTGTCGGTGGTCGCGGCACGGCGGGCCGGGTTCGGCACCGCGGCCACCACCACGGGGTCGGTGACCTCCCCGGCCGCCTGCTCGAGTTCGATCGTTGGGCTGGTGTTTCCCGGCACCGACGGCGTCGGTACCGCGCGAGCCTGCCGCGCGCCGGCTCGCTTTTCGGCCTGCGCCAGTGCGATGTCCGCGGCGTCGGGTTCGTCACCGTCCTGGTCGTCGGCCAGTTCGTCATCCTTCGGGCCGGCGTCGGGCAGGCGGCCGCCCGCCGGGGTGCCGCTGCTCGGCGCGCCTGCCGACGCCGTCGGCCTCTCCGACGCGTCACCGGCAGCGTTCCCGTCACCCGGAGCTTCGGCGCCGCCGGGCGCAGGGTCCGCCGAGGAGGAACCCGCGCCGCCCGAGGTCGCGCCACCTCCGGTGGGATCAGCCAGCGCTGTGGGCGCCCAGCCGGTGATCGCCGCGCCGATTCCCAGCGCGACCGCCAGCGCGCCCACCCGTCCGATGTAGTTCGCCGGGCTCGGCGTCGCCCTGACCTGCGCATGTTTTGCCCCGGAGCGGCGTGGTCGTGCATTTCGTCCGTCGGGGCGGCGTGCGGCCGCCTCTTCGAGATCGATTTCCGGCAGGCCGAACGGACTCATCAGCAATCCCCCAGATCGCTAGAAAGTGCTTGAACTTGCACTTATGTCCGGCAGCGTGCCGAACTAGCGAAGGACTCTATACACCAGATAACGGCCGATTCGGCAAAATCGACATTTCCGGAAAACTGATGACCGATTTTGCCACTTATTTGCTGTAACGTCAGGGCGGCGACGTTGCCTGCACCCATCCGGCGAAGCGACGCCGAGCATCACCGGCACGACAAGACAACGCTTCCCGCCTCGAACGGTGTCGAAGCGGGAAGCGTTGTCGTCAGATGTGGTGCGTTTTCAGTCCGAACGAGGGTCGTCGTCCTCGTCGTCATCGTCGCGCGGGACCCGGTACGGGTCGGCGTCGCCTGCCGGCACCGCACCCTCGCGGATACGGGCCAGATCGGCGTCGGCCTCGCGCGCCTTGGCCAGCAGCGCCTCCATGTGCGCCGAGACCTCGGGCACCTTGTCGAGCACGAAGGACAGCGTCGGGGTGAAGCGCACACCGGTGGCGGCACCGACCTTGCTGCGCAGAATGCCCCGCGCCCGGTCCAGCGCCGCAGCGGCCGCGTCGAAATCGGGTTCGTCCTGCAACGTCGCCCCGCGAACCGTGTAGTACACGGTGGCGTCATGCAGGTCCCCGGTGACCTTCGTGTCCGTGACGGTCACGAAGGCCAGCGGGGGATCCTTGATCTCGAACTCGATGGCTGACGCCACGACCGTGCCGATGCGCTTGGCCAGCCGGCGTGCGCGTGCTGGATCAGCCATCGCTAGGTCCGCGCCTTCTCGACCAGCTCGTAGGTCTCGATGACGTCGCCTTCCTTGATGTCGGAGTACGTCAGCGTCAGACCGCATTCGTAACCCTCGCGCACCTCGGTGGCGTCATCCTTCTCCCGCTTGAGCGAGGAGATGGTGAGGTTCTCGGCGACCACGACGTTGTCACGCAGCAGGCGGGCCTTGGCGTTACGCCGCATGATGCCCGACTGCACGAGGCAACCCGCGATGTTGCCGACCTTCGAGCTGCGGAAGATGGCGCGGATCTCGGCGCGGCCGAGCTCCTTCTCCTCGTAGACCGGCTTGAGCATGCCCTTGAGGGCGCTCTCGATCTCATCGATGGCCTGGTAGATGATCGAGTAGTACCGGATCTCCACCCCGTCGCGGTTGGCCAACTCGGTGGCCTTGCCCTCGGCGCGCACGTTGAAGCCGATGATGATGGCGTCCGAGGCCGAGGCCAGGTTGACGTTGGTCTCGGTGACGCCACCGACACCGCGGTCGATGACGCGCAGCTGCACCTCGTCGTCGATCTCGATGTTCATCAAGGCCTCTTCCAGCGCCTCGACGGTACCGGCGTTGTCGCCCTTCAGGATCAGGTTCAGCTGGCTGGTTTCCTTCAGCGCCGAATCCAGGTCCTCCAGGCTGATCCGCTTGCGGCTGCGCGCGGCCAGGGCGTTGCGCTTGCGCGCGCTGCGCCGGTCGGCGATCTGGCGGGCGATGCGGTCCTCGTCGACGACCAGCAGGTTGTCACCGGCACCGGGCACCGACGTGAAGCCGATGACCTGCACCGGACGCGAGGGCAGTGCCTCCTCGACGTCCTCGCCGTGCTCGTCGACCATGCGACGGACGCGCCCGTAGGCGTCGCCGGCCACGATCGAGTCGCCCACCCGCAGGGTGCCGCGCTGGATCAGCACGGTCGCCACCGGGCCGCGACCGCGGTCCAGGTGCGCCTCGATGGCCACACCCTGGGCCTCCATGTCCGGGTTGGCCCGCAGGTCCAGCGCCGCATCCGCGGTCAGCAGGACCGCTTCTTCCAGCGACTGGATGCCGATCCCGTTCTTGGCCGAGATGTCGACGAACATGGTGTCGCCGCCGTAGTCCTCGGCCACCAGGTTGTACTCGGTGAGCTGAGCCCGGATCTTCTGCGGATCCGCACCCTCCTTGTCGATCTTGTTGACCGCCACCACGATCGGCACATCGGCGGCCTGGGCGTGGTTGATCGCCTCGACCGTCTGCGGCATCACGCCGTCGTCGGCGGCGACCACCAGGATCGCGATATCGGTGGCCTTCGCGCCGCGGGCACGCATGGCGGTGAACGCCTCGTGACCGGGGGTGTCGATGAAGGTGATGAGTCGCTCGGCACCGTCGTGCTCGACGGCGACCTGGTAGGCACCGATGTGCTGGGTGATACCGCCGGCCTCGCCCTCGCGGACATTGGCCTTGCGGATGGTGTCCAGCAGGCGGGTCTTGCCGTGGTCGACGTGACCCATGACGGTGACCACCGGCGGGCGGGACTCAAGGTCCTCCTCGGTGCCCTCGTCCTCGCCGTAGGTGAGGTCGAAGGATTCGAGCAGCTCGCGGTCCTCGTCCTCCGGGGACACGACCTGCACGACGTAGTTCATCTCGCTGCCCAGCAGCTCGAGGGTCTCATCCCCCACCGACTGGGTGGCGGTCACCATCTCGCCGAGGTTGAACAGCGCCTGCACCAGCGCGGCCGGGTTGGCGTTGATCTTGTCGGCGAAATCGCTCAGCGAGGCACCGCGGGCCAGCCGGATGGTCTCGCCGTTGCCGTGCGGCAACCGCACACCACCGACGACCGGGGCCTGCATGTTCTCGTATTCGGCCCTTTTCGCGCGCTTGCTCTTACGGCCACGACGCGGAGCGCCACCGGGACGACCGAAGGCACCTGCGGCACCGCCGCGCTGGCCGGGACGGCCACCGCCGCCGCCACCACCGGGACGACCACGGAAACCGCCGGCCGCACCGCCGCCGCCACCGGCGCCTGCTCCGGCGCCGCCACCGCGGTAGTTACCGCCGCCGCCACCGCCGGGACGACCACCGGGCGCAGGACGACCGCCGGGTCCGGGACGCGGACCGCCGGGACGGCCGGTCGCACCGGGACGGGCACCGGGCGGGCGGGGCGGCATGTTGCCGGGTGAGGCAGCACCGGGGCGCGGCGCACCCGGACGCGGACCACCGGGGCCGGGACCCGGACGGGGTCCGCCGGGACCGGCGGCCGGCCGCGGAGCCGGCCGTTCGACCGGTGCCTGCGATGAGAACGGGTTGTTACCGACCCGCGGCGCGCGCGGAGCGGGCTTGGGGCCCGGACGCGGACCGGGACGCGCGTCGGACGGTGCGGCCGAGGCGGCCGGCGCCGCGGGGGCGGCCGGGGCAGCCGGAGCTGCGGGCGCCGCCGGAGCCGGACCGGGCCGGGGACCCGGACGCTGTGCCGCGGGCGCCGGGGTCGACGCTGCCGGGGCCTCCGGGGCGGCCG
>NZ_MVHJ01000011.1 GCF_002086115.1 Mycolicibacterium bacteremicum | reverse complement strand
CCAACTCATCGACATCGCACTGGAAATCAAACGCGAACAAGAGACGCAGAACGCCTGAACCGGGGCCGGCCGCGCGCATTAGCGTAACGCGCGCGGCCGCCCGCAGGGCAGGTCGGACTCAGCCCGGCGTGTAACCGGGTGCGGCCAGCAGTTCCTGTAATCCGGCGTCGATGAAGTCGGTGTCGACGGCGTTCGCTCCGCCCCCGGCGAAGTGTCCCCAGATTCCCGGGATGACCCTGACCTGACCGCCCGGGATGAACTCGGTGGCCCACAGCTCGTCCTCGGGCGGGAAGTACAGATCCTTCTCGGCCGGCATGGCCAGCAGCGGACATTTGATCGAGGCCAGCGCCTTCTTCACATCACCGCCGAAACCCGGTGTGTTGCCGACATTCCCGCTGTGCCAGGTGCCGATCATCGCGATCAGGTTGTTCGGATCGCGTCCGTCGCGGAAGAAGCCCTCCCAGAATCCGTAGAGGAAGTCGTCGAACGAGGTGTAGCCGAGTTCGCGCCAGGTCTCCTCCCAGTAGAACGCCTGCGAGTATCCCCAGCCCGAGTAGACCCGGGCGAAGGCCCGTAATCCCTTGATCGGCGGTGTGTCCGGGCGGTAGTCGCCCCCGGCGAAAGCGGCATCGGCGGTCAGCGCGGCGACCAAGGACTCCAGGAACACCTTGTTGTGTGGCGCGGTGATGCTGGATCCGCAGAACGGTGCCGCCCGCTGCACCATCTCGGGGTGGCTCACGGCCCACTGGTAGGTCTGCCCGGCGCCCATCGACCATCCGGTGACAAGGGCGATCGAGGTGATGCCGAACTTCTCGGTGACCAGGCGGTACTGCGCCTCCACCTGGTCGTAGAACGTGACCGCCGGAAAGCGCGGGCCGTCATACGGGGCGGGGGTGTTCGACGGCGACGAGGACAGTCCGTTGCCGAGCATGTTGGGAATGATGATGAACTTGTCGGCCGGGTCCAGCGCGCGGCCGGGGCCGATCAGCCATTCGTTGTCGGTGTGCCAGCCCGAATACCAGGTGGGGTAGACGATCACGTTGGACTTGTCGGCGGCCAGCGTGCCGAATGTCTTGTAGGCCAGCGTGGCGTTGCGCAGGGTGTGTCCGCTCTGCAGGGTGAAGTCCCCGAGGTCGAAGTACTCGGCGTCGGTCGGCGCCGGCATCAGCTGCTCACCGCGCACTGTCCGCGGTCGACGGGCTGCGGTGGGGTACTGGACGGTCGGACGTCGATGTCGAAGATGGCTGTCGGAACATACAGCGTGGCACAGGAATTCGGCACATCGACCACACCGGATAGTCGGCCCTCGACCGGAGCCGCCCCGAGGATCAGGTAGGCCTGCTCACGCGTCCAGCCGAACTTGGACAGGTACTCGATGGCGTTGAGGCAGGCATTCTGGTAGGCCAGCGTGCTGTCCAGGAAATGCTGGGTGCCGTTCTGGTCGACCGAGAATCCGACGAAGGTGAGGAACTCCGAGTAGCGCGGTTCGACGATGCCGGGCATGAAGATCGGGTTGGTGGTCACGCCGTATGTCTGCATACCGCCCTTGATGACCTCGACGCGCAAATCGATGTAGCCGCCCATCTCGATGGCGCCGCAGAAGGTGATCTCACCGTCGCCCTGAGAGAAATGCAGGTCACCCAGGGACAGGTTCGCGCCGTCGACGAACACCGGGTAGAAGATCCGGCTGCCCTTGGACAGGTTCTTGATGTCCTGGTTGCCGCCGTTCTCCCGGGGCGGTGCGGTCCGCGCGGCCTCGGCGGCGACCCGCTCGTAGTCAGCCCCGGTGAGGCTGCCCAGCACCGCGTTGGACGGTTGCGGCGGCAGCGCCAGCGGAGGTACCCGGTCCGGGTCGGTGGCGATCAGCTGGGCTTCCCGCCGGTTCCAGTCGGCCAGCAGATCGGCGCTCGGGGCGGTACCCATCAGACCGGGGTGGATGAGTCCGGTGAACTCGACACCGGGGACGTGCCTGCTGGTTGCCTTCTGGCCGGTGAAGTCCCAGATCGCCTTGTACGCCTGCGGGAACCACTCGGTGAGGAAACCGCCGCCGTTCTCCTTGGCGAAGATCCCGGTGTAACCCCACCCCTGGCCGGCGACCGGCCCGGCCTGCTGGGGTACCGGTCCGACGTCGAGGATGTCGACGATCAGCAGGTCACCGGGCTGGGCACCTTCGACGGCGAACGGGCCGGAGAGCTGATGCACCATCGACAGGTCGCAGTCGCGGATGTCGTTCGCGTCGTCGGAGTTGACGATGGTGCCGTCGAACCACTCCTTGGACTCGACCCGGAAACTGTCTCCCGACTTCACCGTGGCGACGGCAGGGATGTCGGGGTGCCAGCGGTTGTGGCCGACGAGCTGCTGCTCACGGAACGGCTTGCTCTGGTCAACGGGAAAGATCAGATCGGGCATGCGAGCTCCTCGTGTATCGGATACGTTCTGGGGCAACGATTCCTATGGTCTGGGCAGCAGGCGGTGGCGGGGGTCGGCGTAGCGGCGAGCCGCTGGATCGGGCATGCCGCTGCTCCGGCGCACCACGGCCGGGGCGGACCGCGACTGCTCGTGCAGGTCCAGGACGCGCGCCCCGACGGGGTCCGAGGTCAGCATTGCCCCCAGTGAGTACACGCGTGAGCTTGTCGCGCAACAGCTTTCGCAACTCGCGGAGGCGGGCGCACTGCCCATGGTGAAATGTAGGTCGAATACACCGTCGACCGGGCAGCGATAGCGATAGCGTGGCACGGAACCCTCCGCCTGTCGTCCGATTTGTTCCCATTTGGGAATAAAGTCGAACCTACACCGCGGGCGCCGGGCGTCAAGGGCAATCGCCCGATCGCGGCGTCGGTGCGGCGAAAATTCACACCGTTGTCACGCGTGTGGCCGATCGTCCCCTCTGCTGCGCAAAACGGATTTACAATGACGCAACACGCACGTCCTAGATTGGCGTGGAGTCACTTTCGCAGAAGGAAATCCATTGCGCTGATTGCTGACTCCGCGGTTCGGAGGAGTTCGGCACCATGCGAGGACGAGCGCAGCACGGTTCGGCGACGATCCTGCGTCGACGCGGTGCGATAGACGGCGCCGAGTTCGACCAGCCCGTCGACGATACGGGTGGCCGAGGTGGACGGCACTGCCAGTGCCTCGACGATGTCGGACATCGAGTATCCGGGATTGTGGTGGATGACGTGCAGGCCGCGCCAGCGATCCACGGTCAGGTCGGTCCCCGCGAGCGCGGCGTCGATTCCGTCGGCGACGACGGCGGCGCGTCGGAGCAACGCGAGGGCCTCGACGAGGTCGTCCATGGCATGCCTTCTCGATCGGGAATGCACAGCATGACAGATCCGGCCGGTCGGACGGAACCACGGCGGCGCTCCCGCTCGGACTTCCGCGTCGCCCTGGTGCTGCCGCGCCGTGGGCCGGCGGGGATCTTCGGGCTGGAATGCCACGCGGCGGCGGAGCTGGCCGCCGCCGAGATCGATGCGGCGGGCGGGGTGGCGGGCCGCTCGGTGCAGTTCGTGCATGTCGACGCCGGCGGAGACCCTGCCGCGGTGGCTGCGACCGTCCGGGATCTGGTGGACAGCGGCGCCGTCGACGCGGTGACCGGATGGCATCTGTCCAATGCCCGGCAGGCGATCGCCCGCGAGGTCGGTGGGCGCGTTCCATACGTGTACGCGGCCGCCTATGAGGGCGGCGAACGCAGTGACGGCGTGTTGTGCAGCGGGGAGGTTCCCGGCGACCAGATCATCGCCTCACTGCGGTGGCTGCGCACCGAACTGCGGTTGCGCCGGTGGTTCATCGTCGGCAACGACTACGTCTGGCCACGGGGTTCGGCCAAGGCCACCCGCGCCGGGCTGGAGGGTTCCGACATCGCGATCCTGGGCGAGCGGTTCTTGCCGCTGGGCGTCGACGACGAACGGGCCTGGGATCGCGTGCTGGCCGATATCACCGCCGCCGACCCGGACGGGGTGATCACGCTGCTGGTGGGATCCGACGCGGTGCGCTTCAACCGTGCCTTCGCCACGGCGGGTCTGGATGCCACCGTCACGCGGTTCAGTCCCTTCACCGACGAGACGGTGGTGCTGGCCAGCGGGAGCGCGGCGACCGGCAATCTGTTCATCTCAGCCGGCTGGTTCGCGGGCCTGGCCTCGGCCGCTGCCGCGGAGTTCAGTGCGGGGTTCGCCCGGGCCTTCGACCTGGTGAACGGGGCCGGGCCTATCGGGGAGTCGGCGGCGCCACAGCCCGGCACGATGGCCGAGACGACCTACTCCGGTGTGCACCTGCTCGCCGGTATCGCCACGACCTCGGTGCCGACGGTCGCCGATGCCCGGCGGGCCTTCGAGGACTGGGGGTGGGATTCGCCGCACGGCCCGGTCGATCTGCACCGCGGGGCCGCGCGGCACCCGGTGCACCTCGCGGTGGCCCGCGGTGTCGAACTGGACGTCATCGCCCGGGTCCGCTGAACCGGGACGTCGTACCCGGTTGGCACGATGGACCGATGACCACCCGCACCGACGCACAGGCGATCCTGGAACAACTGGCCGGGCCGCACGCCGTGCTGCGCGATGACCAGTGGACCGCCATCGAGGCACTGGTGGTGCACCGCAGGCGCGCCCTGGTGGTGCAGCGCACGGGCTGGGGGAAGTCGGCGGTGTACTTCATCGCCGCCAAGCTGTTGCGGGCGGCCGGCCGCGGACCCACCGTGATCGTCTCGCCGCTGCTGGCGCTGATGCGCAACCAGGTCGAGGCCGCCCGCCGCGCCGGTGTGCAGGCCGCCACCATCAACTCCAGCAATGTCACCGAGTGGGAGGACGTGCACCGTCGCGTCCGCGCCGGGGAACTCGACGTGCTGCTGGTCAGTCCGGAACGGCTGAACAATCCCGACTTCCGCGACGCCGTACTGCCGGCGCTGGCCGCCGACGCCGGGCTGGTGGTGGTCGATGAGGCGCATTGCGTATCGGACTGGGGGCATGACTTCCGGCCCGACTACCGGCGCATCCGCACCCTGATCGCCGAGCTGGGCGCCGACATCCCGGTGCTGGCCACCACGGCCACCGCCAATGACCGGGTGGTCGCCGACGTCGCGACGCAGTTGGGTGTCGGTGGTTCCGATGACGCACTGGTACTGCGCGGCGGCCTGGACCGCGAATCCCTGCGGCTGTCGGTGGTGCAGGCCGGTGGACCCGCCCAGCGTGCGGCATGGTTGGGAACACATCTGGGATCGCTGCCGGGATCGGGAATCGTGTACACGTTGACGGTGGCCCAGGCGCACGATATCGCCACGCTGCTGCGCGAGCAGGGCCACACCGTGGCCGCCTACACCGGTGGCACCGAGGCGTCCGAGCGCGAACAGCTGGAAGCCGATCTGCTGGACAACCGGGTCAAGGCGTTGATCGCCACCTCGGCGCTGGGCATGGGCTTCGACAAGCCCGACCTGGGGTTCGTCGTGCATCTGGGTGCGCCGTCCTCGCCGATCGCCTACTACCAACAGGTCGGCCGCGCCGGCCGCGCCACCGCCAGCGCCGAGGTGATCCTGCTTCCCGGCCGTGAGGATGCCGATGTGTGGCGCTACTTCGCATCGGTGGCATTCCCCTCGGAACCCATGGTGCGCAACGTGATCGACGCACTCGAGCCCGACCGTCCGCTGTCCACCGCGGCGTTGGAACCGCTGGTGGATCTGAACCGGTCGCGGTTGGAGATGGTGCTGAAGGTCCTCGACGTCGACGGTGCGGTACGCCGGGTCAAGGGCGGCTGGATCGGTACCGGGCAGCCGTGGTCCTACGACGAGCCGCGCTATGCGCGCCTGGACGAGGCGCGCAAGCGTGAACAGCAGGCCATGCTCGACTATCAGCGCACCACCGAATGCCGGATGGTGTTCCTGCGCAAGCAACTCGACGATCCGGAACTCGGGCCGCAGCCGTGCGGGCGGTGCGACAACTGCGCCGGTCCGCGCTACCGGTCCGAGGTCGATACCGAGGCAGCGGAGGCGACCAGGGCTGCGCTGATGCGCCCTGGTGTCGAGATCGCGCCGCGTAAGCAGTGGCCCACCGGCATGGGCCGGATCGGGGTGGAGCTGTCGGGTCGGATCACCGACGGGCCGGCGGCCGGTCGGGTGATCGGCCGGCTGACCGACCTGGGCTGGGGCGCCCGGCTGCGCACGCTGCTCGACGAACCCGATGCCGAGGCGCCCGACGCGGTGATCGCCGCGGCCGTCGAAGTGCTCAAGGCGTGGGACTGGGCGCAGCGTCCGACCGCGGTGCTGGCCATGGACTCGCACCGGCATCCGAAGTTGATCCGCAGTGTGGCGGCCCGGCTGGCCGAGGTGGGCCGGTTGAAAGACCTTGGTGTGTTGCAATATTCGCCGCAGCACCGCCCGGTGACCGCGGCCAACTCGGCCTATCGGGTCGCCGCGCTGCGCGATGCCTGGGAGCAACCGACCGGCGTGGCAGGGGAGACCGTGCTGCTGGTCGACGATATGACCGACACCGGATGGACCATGACGATGGCGGGGCTGGCCGTCCGGGGGTCCGGAGCGGTCGACGTGCTGCCGTTCGCGTTGGCGGCGGTCAGCTGAGCACGTCCGCGGGCACGGTCCTGCGAACGCACTCGCCGACGACGAGTGATCACATCGGTTTCGAACCGCCCAGCTGTGCGGTCAGCGCGTCGGCGGTACTGATCAGTCCGGCTGCGCGCGTACCGATCTCGTCATCGGTGAGCGCACCACCGATCTGTAGTGTGACCACCATGACCTGGCGTCGATGGTGGTCGAACACCGGCGCGGCGATGACGCTGATGTCGTGGCGGGTGTCGGGTCCATCGGTGCCCGGCAGATAGACCCGCTCACCGATATCGGAGACCAGTTCGCCCAGCAGTGCCCGCAATTCATCGGGCAGCGTGTTCGACATGCCGGCCATCAGGGCGTAGAGCCGTCGGCCGCCGGGGGTGAGTCGCTCGACCAGGTATCCCGCGGCGCGGCAGGCCGTGATCACCCGCTCGAACCGGTCGGTGTCGGTGCGCAGCGGGATGGTCGGCTCCTTGGCCAGCCAGTCCCGCACGGCGCGCTCATCCCAGAGCACGAACATCAGGCCGACCGGCGGTGCGAAGGGGTAGCTCTGTCCGACCCGCACGGCCGCCGGCGTGTTCGGTGGTGCGACGAGCTCCAGCAGCGTGATGCGATCGTCGACCACGCCGGACAAGGCGGCGGTGACCCCGTATGTCTCACAGAGCTTTCGCAGTTCGTCACGAGCGGCTGGACTGACCCGCAGCGACTCCTGGGCGGTGTGTCCCAGCGTGATCAACGTCGGCCCCAGCCGGTAGGTCTTGTCCCGGACTCCCGCGCCGGAGTCGCGCACCAGGTAACCGGCTTCGGTGAGGCTGGTGAGGATACCCAGGCAGGTCGGCTTGCTCAGGTCGACCCGGCGGGCCAGCTCGGACAGTCCGAACCGGTCGTGCGGGTGCGCGGAAAGGAAGTTCAGCAGCGCGATGACCCGTTCGGTGGGCGGGGATGCCCGCCCGGTGGTCTCGTCCGGCACGGCACCTCCCATATGACCTACGACCACCCGTTGACGCCCCACTAGAACGCGTTCTAGTCTCAGGTCGGAAACTCTACCACGACGGTCCAATATTGGAACGAAAGGTGATCCGCCGGATGTATGCCCAGCCGTTGGCCGATGCCATCGCCGAGGCCGAGCGCCTCGTCGCCGAAGCCCCGTTCATCGAGTCCGAAGCCGACCTGCTCGAAGGCCTGCAGTACCTGGCCGGGTGCATCGCGGCGTGCACGCACGTGGCCTTCGACTACGACCGCGACCACCCGTTCCTGCACAGCGGCACCGGCCCGTTCACCAAGATGGGGCTGGACAACCCGGACACCATGTATTTCGGCACCCGCGTGCAACCGGGCCATGAATACGTCGTGACCGGCCGTCGCGGCACCACCACCGACGTCAGCTTCCAACTCATCGGCGGCGAGTACACCGATGAGGTGGTGCCCGACAGTGAGACCGCATTCGACGACCGCAAGCTGGATATCGCGCCCGACGGCACCTTCGAATGGCGCTTCACCCCGGACAAGCCCGCGCAGCTGGTCATCCGCGAGGTCTACAATGACTGGTCCGCCCAGCGCGGCACATTCGCCATCGCCCGCACCGACACCGCGGGCACCGCGCCGGAGCCGCTGACCAAGGGGCTCATCGAGAAGCGCTACTCGGTCGCCGGAAAGCAACTCGTGCAACGGGTTAAGACGTGGCTGCAGTTCCCGAAGTGGTTCTACGACAACCTGCCGGTGAACACACTGACCGCGCCGCGGCTCACTCCGGGCGGCCTGGCCACCCAGTACTCCTCGGTCGGTCATTACGACATCACCCCAGAGCAGGCAATCGTCATCACCCTTCCGGTGACCGACGCGCCGTACCTCGGGTTCCAGCTGGGCAGCCTGTGGTACATCTCGCTGGATTACATCAATCACCAGACCTCGCTGAACGGCACTCAGGCACAGGCCGATCCGGACGGCAAGATCCGCATCGTGGTCTCCGAGGGCAATCCGGGTGTGACGAACTGGTGCGAGACGCTCGGCCACGGCAAGGGGTACCTGCAGTTCCGCTGGCAGCGGGTCTCGCGGGAACTCACCGAGGCCGACGGCCCGACGATGGAGATCGTCGACCTGGACGCGGTGCCGGCGGCGTTGCCCTACCACGAATCGAACAAGATCTCGGATGACGACTGGCGGGCGCGGATCGCGCTGCGCCAGAGACTGATCGGCGAAAGGATGGTGGGCTGATTATGGCGAGTCTGTTGCAGGGTAAGACTGTGGTCATCAGCGGTGTGGGCCCGGCGCTGGGCACCACGCTGGCGCGCCGATGTGCCGAGGAGGGGGCCGACCTGGTCCTGGCGGCCCGCACCGTGGAACGGTTGCATGACGTCGCCGGCCAGGTGACCGCGCTGGGACGCAAGGCACTCGCGGTGGGTACCGACATCACCGACGAGGCGCAGGTGGCCAATCTGGTGTCGACCTCACTGGCTGAGTTCGGCAAGGTCGATGTGTTGATCAACAACGCTTTCCGGGTGCCGTCGATGAAGCCGTTCGCGAAGACGAGCTTCGAACACATCCGGGAGACGGTGGAACTCACCGTACTGGGCGCGCTGCGCCTGATCCAGGGCTTCACCCCGGCGCTGGCCGAGGCCAATGGATCGGTGGTCAACGTCAACTCCATGGTGGTGCGGCACTCCGATCCCAAGCAGGGTGCCTACAAGCTGGCCAAGTCGGCGCTGCTGGCGATGTCGCAGTCACTGGCCAGCGAACTCGGAGAGTCCGGCATCCGGGTGAATTCGGTGCTGCCGGGCTATATCTGGGGTGGCACGCTGCAGGGGTACTTCGAGCACCAGGCCAGCAAGTACGGCACCACGGTCGAGGAGATCTACAAGGCGGCCGCCGCCAACAGCGACCTGAAGAAGCTGCCGACCGAGGATGAGGTGGCTTCGGCGATCCTGTTCATGGCCAGCGATCTGTCCAGCGGTATCACCGGGCAGACGCTGGATGTCAACTGCGGAGAGTACAAGTTCTGATGGCGCGAGGACGAGCGCGAGTGAGGATCGCAGTGAGGTACGAGCGAGGACCGGAGCGAGTGGGAGTCGAGCCATGAGACCGCGCACGAACGTCGGCACCGTCGACGACCTGCACGCGTCGGCCGTGAAGGCCTGCGGACTGGACGATTTCGGCGATGACAGCGACAACTACAAAGAGGCGCTGGCAGTATTGCTGGACGCCTACCAGCGCGATGCCGACTTAACCGAGTTCGGCAGCAAGATGCAACGCTTCTTCGTCAGGAATGCGCTGGTGGCCCGCCTGGTATCCGAGGCGGCGTTCAAGCAGTACCCGCAACACGCCGACGTGCCCATCGAGCGGCCGATCTTCGTCACCGGCCTGCCGCGCACCGGGACCACCGTCATCCACCGGCTGCTGACCGCCGACCCGCGGCACCAGGGCCTGGAACTGTGGCTGGCCGAGTTCCCGCAGCCGCGTCCGCCACGTGAAACCTGGTCGGAGAACCCCATCTTCGCCCAACTCGACGCGCAGTTCACCAAGGCGCACGAGGAGAACCCGGACTACACCGGCCTGCACTACATGACCGCCGATGAGGTCGAGGAATGCTGGCAGCTGCTGCGACAGTCACTGCACTCGGTGTCGTATGAGACGTTGGCGCACATCCCCACCTATTCACGGTGGCTGGCCCAGCAGGACTGGACGAAGTCCTACCAGCGGCATCGCAAGAACCTGCAGTTGATCGGGCTGAACGAGCCGGAGAAGCGGTGGGTGCTCAAGAACCCCAGCCACCTGTTCGCCTTGGACGCGCTGTTCGCCACCTATCCGGACGCGCTGGTGGTGCAGTGTCACCGGCCGGCCGAGACCATCATGGCGTCGATGTGCTCGCTGGCCCAGCACACCACCGAGGGATGGTCGAACAGCTTCTCCGGCAAGGTGATCGGTGAGGACTCCCTGGAGACCTGGTCCCGTGGGCTGGAACTGTTCAATGCCGAACGGGTCAGGCACGACCCGGCGCAGTTCTGCGATGTCGACTACTTCGAGTTCATCAAGGATCCGGTGGGTGCGGTCGAGGGGATCTACCGCACGTTCGGCATCGAGTTCACCGATGACGCGCGTCACGCCATCACCGAGAGCCACGAGGAAAGCAAGAAGGGCCCCCGCGCACCCAAGCACACGTATTCACTGAGCGACTACGGGCTGACCGACGAGCAGGTGCGGGAGCGGTTCGCGGGCCTGTGATTTCGGTGAGGATACGTGCGCACAGCGCACGTATCCTCACCGAAATCGCAAAGGAAGTCAGCCGTCGCCGGGGGAGGGCGCGCTGGAGAACTCCTCCAGACAGCCCTCGGCGATGGCATGCTTGATGCTGTCGGTGAGCCGGTGACAGGATCGTGCCCGGGCCGGATCACCTCCGGCGGCCCGGATCTCCTCGAACACCGCGCAACGCTTGGCCGCCGTCGAGTTCCACTGCACCGAGGTGTGCTCGGCGCCCAACTTCTTCACCTGCACCGTGGCATGGCAGAACCGGCAGTCCACCGAGGCCAGCCCGGAGGTCAGGTAGCGCTGCTTGTCCCGCTCGGTGGCCTCGTGCACGGCTGCGGCCCGGGCGGGGTCAGATCTGAAATCCGGTGCCTTGGACCAGTTTCCGGCACCCGATCGCGGAGCCGGGTGATCGTGGTCATCCTCGTCGTCGTGTCCGCCGTGCAGGAGCAGCATCGAGCGGGCCAGACCGTCGACGTCGGCGGGGTCGACAGCTCGACCGCCCTCCGGCGTCCCGGTCCGCTCGTCGCTGGCGGTCATCAGCTCGGCTGCGCCGGCTCTTTGTGCGGCTCACCCTGTTCGGCGGCGTCGCGTTCGGCGGCATCCTGCTGCAGCTTGAGGTTTTCCTCCACCTCGACATGCCACTTCTCGTTGGCGATGGTGGTGTCGACCTCCATCTCGAAGCGGTCGGTCATGTCGGGGGTCACATCGGCGACGTCGACGTAGAACTGCTGGTACCAGCGACGCATCTGGTAAACCGCGCCGTCCTCTTCGACCAGCAGCGGATTGTCGATGCGGGTCTTGTGCTTCCAGATCTCGACGTCCTGCAGGAAGCCCTTGGACACCCCTTCGGTGAACACCCTGGCCAGCTTGTCGGTGGTCTTCTCGTCGAGTCCCTTGGGCTTCTCGACGATGACACCCCACTGCAGCACGAAGCTGTTCTGGCTGACCGGGTAGTGGCAGTTGATCAGGATCGACTCGGCCTTGAACCCGCCGTAGTTGTTGTGCAGCCAGTTGATCATGAACGACGGGCCGAAGTAGGAGGCCTCGGAGTCCAGGTGCGCCTCACCGTAGGTCGTGCCCAGGTCGTTGACGTCGGGACGGCCGACATTGTGCAGGTACTGGCTGGCGATGTGTCCTTCGAAGACGTTCTTGAAGTACGTCGGGAGCCCGTAGTGGATGTAGAAGAAGTGCGCCATGTCGGTGACGTTGTCGATGATCTCGCGGCAGTTGGAGCCCTCGATGAGCATCGTGTTCCACCGCCAGTCGGTCCACCCGTCGTCGGCGGCCTCGGGGATCTCCGGGATGCGGACCTCCGGTGGCGGCGGGTTGCCCTCAGGGTCGTTCCAGACGAACAGCAACCCCCCGCGCACGTCGGTCTCCCAAGCGCGGGTGCGGGCCAGTCGGGGGGTGCGCTTGGCGTAGGGCACCAGCTTGCACTTGCCGTCGCCACCCCAGCGCCAGTCATGGAACGGGCACGCCACGGTGTCGCCCTTGATCGAGCCTTGGGCGAGGTTGCCGCCCATGTGCCGGCAGTAGCCGTCGAGGACTCTCAGGTTGCCCTCGGAGTCGGCGAAGACGACCAGCATGGTCCCGAAGATCTCCACCCCGTGCGGCTTGCCGTCGAGGTAGTCCTTCACCGGTCCCAGGCAATGCCAACCGCGCGCATAGCGGTCAGGCAGGTCGCCGGTGTCGATCTCGCGAATGCCGGCAGTCTCGGTCGTCACGGTGGGCCTCCCGTATCTGGTCTCTCTAACTAGAACACGTTACAGTTTTGACCCGCCCCTGCGCAACGCAAACCGTGTCACCTGCGGGTACCGCACGGTATATGTGGACGATGCCGCATTACTCCTTCGACGGCCGGGTACCCCGGATCGACCCGGATTCATTCGTGGCGCCGACCGCGAGTCTGATCGGCGATGTCACGGTCGAGGCCGGTGCCTCGGTGTGGTTCAACGCGGTGCTGCGCGGCGACTATGCGCCGATCGTCATCCGCAGCGGTGCCAACGTGCAGGACGGATCGGTTCTGCACGCCCCGCCCGGCATACCGGTGGATATCGGACCCGGCGCCACCATCGCCCACGGGTGCGTCGTGCACGGGGCGCACATCGGTGCCGACTCGGTGGTCGCCAACCACGCCACGGTGCTCGACGCCGTCGTCATCGGGCGCGGATGCCTGGTCGCCGCCCACGCGCTGGTGGTCGCGGGCACCCGCATCCCCGACGACGTGCTGGTCGCCGGGGTGCCCGCGGAGATCCGTGGTCCGGTGGCCGGGACCGGGGCGGAGAACTGGGTGAAGAAGAGTGCGGGGGCCTATCGGGAGCTGGCCCGGCGGTACCGGGCCGGTCTGACCGAGCTCTGACTCAGGTCTGCTCGTCCAGACCGGCCCGCAGCGCGATCTGCTGCATCTTGCCGATGGTGGTGACGAATCCGTCGGTCGTCGCGTCGCCGCCGGCGCTCTGGAATTCCAGGCGCACCAGCGCGCGACCCTGGGTGAACATCAGCACGGTGATGTCCTTGGCCTCGTCCGGGTCGGCGCCGCGGACCATGACGCTGTCCGGGCCGACGCCGGCCGGCACGGGAGTGCCGGTCACCCGGGTGCCCAGCGTGCCCTGCGCTTCCTTCAGTGCGGTCGCAGCGGTATCCGGGTTGTCATAGACCAGGATCGTCGAGCTGATGGCGCGGGTGTCCTCGGCGTTGACGAAAAAGGCGCTCGCCCCCGGCAGGCCGCCGGGTGAGGCTTCCTTGTGCCGTTCGGTGAAGGTGTCCTCGGTGTCACTGAGATCGGCGGCGGTCAGCAGCAGCCGTGTGTAGTCGGTCGGCTGGGCGGCCGCGCCGGTGGTGGGCGTCGCGCTGGTCGTGGTGAAGGCGGGCAGCGTCGGCGCGGCACTGCTCGGGGCACCCGGCTGGCTGGGTGCGCAGGCCGAGAGGCCGACGGCGAGCAGGGCGGCAACAGTGGCACAATGTGATCGGGACAACATCAATTCAAGACGGTAGACGACGAAATCGCTTCCCAGCCTACGCGATAGGCCGCCTCACGCCGGTTGTGCGCTCGCCGCGGCCTTGTCCAGTTCCCAGTACGCGCGCAGCGCAGCAATCTTGCCCTCGGCGTCCACCCGGTAGGTGAACACGCCCTCGGCCACCACCCGGTAGCCGCCGGCGACGATCACGATGTGGCCGACATTGGCCTCCTCGTCACCGCACACATAGGTCTTCTCGAAGTGGAACTCCAGTTGGCTCGGCGCGATCGCCTTGTCGAAGAACGCCGCAATCGCTTCTTTGCCGCGGTGGCCGGTGCCGTCCGGGTCGAAATGCGACGGGCCGATCGGATCCTCGACGATGGCGTCGTCGGCGAACAGCGCCAGCCAGGCGTCCTTGTCGCGGGCGACGGCCGCCTCCCGCGACCGTCGACCCGCCTCGGAGACAGGTGCCGTCACCGGCCCGGCTTGTCCGCTCCGACCACCCACATGGAGTAGTACTGCGCCCCGCCGCCGTAGGCGTGCCCGAGCGCCTTGCGGGCACCCGGAACCTGGTGGTCGCCGGCTTTGTTCATCACCTGGATGGCCGACTCCGCGAACCGGATCATGCCGGAGGCACCGATCGGATTCGATGAGAGCACCCCGCCGGAGGCGTTGAACGGGATCCGTCCGCCGATGGCGGTCTCACCGGCCTCGGTGAGCTTCCAACCCTCACCCTCGGGGGCGAAGCCCAGGCTCTCCAGCCACATCGGCTCGTACCAGGAGAACGGGACGTACACCTCGGCGGCGTCGATCTCGTCGATGGGGCTGGTGATACCGGCATCGCGCCACAGCGCGGCCGCGGCGTCCCGGCTGGCCTGCGGGTTGACCTGATCACGGCCGGCGTAGGCCAGCGGTTCGGTGCGTAGGGCGGTGGCGTGGATCCAGGCGACCGGATTGCCGTCGGCCAGGTGGGCTTCGGCCGCCTCTTCGTCACCGATCACCAGCGCCGCGGCACCGTCGGAGGACGGGCAGGTCTCGTCGTAGCGGATCGGGTCCCACAGCATCGGGGACTGCATCACCTTCTCGACGGTGATATCGGGCTGGTGCAGGTGCGCCAACGGGTTCTTGGCCCCGTTGAGGCGGTCCTTGACGGCCACGATGGCACCGATGTGGTTGGGGGCCCCGGAGCGGCGGATGTAGGCGCGGATGTGCGGGGCGAAGTAACCGCCTGCGCCGGCACCGACCGGCTTGGTGAACGGCACCGGAATGCTCAACGCCCACATGGCATTCGATTCCGACTGCTTCTCCCAGGCCATGGTCAGCACGCGCTTGTACTTGCCCGACTGCACCAGGCTGGCGGCCACGATCGCGGTCGACCCACCCACCGAACCTGCGGTGTGCACCCGGATCAGCGGCTTGTTCGTCGCGCCGGTTGCGTCGGCCATGAACAGCTCGGGCATCATCACGCCCTCGAAGAAGTCGGGCGCCTTGCCGACCACGACGGCGTCGATGTCGTCGAAGGTCGACCCGGCGTCGGCCAGCGCGCGATCGATGGCCTCACGCACCAGGCCGTTCATCGACACGTCGTGGCGCTTGGCGACGTACTTCGTCTGCCCGGTTCCCAGAACCGCTGCGAGCTTTCCCGCCATGACTATTTCCCTTCCAGGACGGCGACCAGATTCTGTTGCAGCGCAGGGCCGCTGGTGGCGTGCGCCAGCACGCGCTGAGCAGAACCGTCGAAGATGTGTTGGGCGGCAAAGCCGATGCGCTCCAGACCCGCCGAGAACATCGGGTTGGCCGCCAGCGTGCCGCCGGACGGGTTGACCCTCGTGTTCGAGCCGAGACCGATCGCCTCGGTCAGGATCAGCTGCTGATGGGTGAACGGCGCGTAGATCTCGGCGATGTCGATGGACGCGGTGTCGCCTCCGGTGGCCGCCTTCGCCGAGGCCGCCGTGGACGGTGACGTGGTCAGATCGCGGGCGCCCAGCACCGGGGTCTCGATGCGGTGCTCGATACCGGTGATCCAGGCCGGGTTCTCGCGTAGTTCGCGGGCCTTGTCGCCGGCGGCGAGCACGATCGCCGATGCACCGTCGGTGATCGGGGCGATGTCGTGGCGGCGCAGCGGATCGGCGAAGTAAGGCTGTGCCAGCAGGTCGGCCACGCTGCCGGTGACCTCGTGCCGGTCGGTGCGGCCGCCCGCGGCAAAGGAATCCAACGCCACCTGGGCCATCTGCTCCTCGGACCACTTCCCGGCGTCCAGGCCGGCGCGGGCCTGCAGGCCGGCCATCGACACCGAGTCCGGCCACAGCGGAGCCACGGTGTACGGGTCGGTCTGCAGCGCCAGCACCCGGCGCAGGGTGCCCGCCGAGGACTTGCCGAAGCCGTACACCAGTGCCGTCTCGACCTGTCCGGTGAGCAGTTTGATGTAGGCCTCGTACAGCGCCCACGCCGCATCCATCTCGACGTGCGATTCGTTGATCGGCGGGATGGCGCCGATCGAGTCGATCGCGGAGATGAACGAGAATGCCCGGCCGGCAAGATAATCCGAGGAACCCGAGCACCAGAAGCCGATATCGGTCTGCTTGAGACCGAGCTCGGAGTAGAGCTGGTGGAAGCACGGCATCAGCATCTCGACGCCGTTGGTGGTGCCGTCGGTGCGGCGGACGTGGGGCGCGTGTGCGAAGCCCACCACTGCGATGTCTGTCATGTCAGGCGGGCCCTTTACAGATGGTGCTTGTAGGAGTCGTATTCGGCGTCGGGTTCACCGGTGGGTTTGAAGTAGTCGATGTTGTCGATCCCCAGGCCCCACTCCTCGCGTGGCTTCCACACGGCCTGCACGCGCATCCCCATCCGCACGTCGGCGGGGTCGATCTCGGTGACCAGATGCAGGAACGGGATGTCGGCACCGTCGAGCAGTACATAGGCCGCGACATAGGGCGGCTTGATCCGCTGACCGGGGAACGGGATGTTGATCACCGCGAAGGTCGTGACGGTGCCCTTGTCGACGAGCTCGATGAACTCGTCGAGTTCCAGCCCGGTGGCCGGGTCGGCCTCCTTGGGCGGGAAGTACACCTTGCCCGGCCGGCCGTCGCGACCGTTCTTGGTGCGCCCGCCCAGCAGCTTGCCCTCCTGCAGCGCCTTGAGGAACGTCGTCTCCGGCAGCGAGGCGGTGTGCTGGATCTCGATGAAGCTCGGCGTCACCTGCACGGTGACGGGCTCGCGATCGTCGGGCTGTCCCTCCGGCTCGGAGTCCTCGCCCGGGACGAAATAGGCGATATCGGTGATGGCACCGACGGGCTCGTCGACCCAGTGCACACGCACCCGGTCACCGGTCTTGATGCCGCCCTCATCCGCTCTGACCGCGTGCAGCAACGGGGTGTCGGCGCCGTCCAGCAGGATCAGCGCCCAGGCGAACGGCTTGTCCAGGGGTTGGCCCTCCAGCGGGGTGGACTGCCACGTCCAGGACTGCACCGTGCCCACCGCGCTGACGGGTACGACCTCGGTCAATGCCGCGTAGGTGACGGGGTCATACTCAGCGGGTGGGACAAGGACCCGACCATCGGATCCGCGTACGCCGACGATGCGTCGCTCGCGGAGCGCGGTGAAGAACTGAGACAGGAGCGGTCCGACTGAACGGGTGTAGTCGAATGAAAGCCTCAGCGGCGCCGAGAGGGGCCGCTCATGCTTGTCGATCTGCACCGGGCTGCTTTGGCCTGTGGTCACGGCATCGAGTAGAACAGGTTCTAAGAATGGTTTCAAGGACAGGTCTGGAGAAGCTATGAAGTTGGGTCTGCAGTTGGGTTACTGGGGCGCGCAGCCGCCGGAGAATCATGCGGAACTCGTCGCCGCCGCCGAGGAGGCGAACTTCGACACCGTCTTCACCGCGGAGGCCTGGGGCTCGGATGCCTACACCCCGCTGGCCTGGTGGGGTCGGGAGACCACGCGGATGCGGCTGGGGACCTCGGTGCTGCAACTGTCCGCCCGCACGCCCACCGCACTGGCGATGGCCGCGCTCACCCTGGACCACCTCTCCGGCGGCCGGCACATCGTCGGCCTGGGCGTGTCGGGTCCGCAGGTCGTCGAGGGCTGGTACGGCGCGAAGTTCCCCAAGCCGCTGGCCCGCACCCGGGAGTACATCGACATCCTGCGCCAGGTGTGGGCGCGCGAGGCCCCGGTGCGCAGCGACGGCCCGCACTACCCGTTGCCGCTGACCGGGGAGGGCACCACCGGCCTGGGCAAAAACCTCAAGCCGATCACCCATCCGCTGCGTGCCGACATCCCGGTGATGCTGGGCGCCGAGGGCCCCAAGAACGTCGCGCTGGCCGCCGAGATCGCCGACGGCTGGCTGCCCATCTTCTACTCGCCGCGCATCGCGGGCATGTACAACGAGTGGCTCGACGAGGGCTTCGCCCGGCCCGGCGCCCGGCGCACCCGGGAAACCTTCGAGATCTGCGCGACGGCCCAGGTCGTGGTGACCGATGACCGTCCGGCGATCATGGAGCTGATGAAGCCACACCTGGCGCTCTACATGGGCGGCATGGGCGCCGAGGACACCAACTTCCACGCCGATGTGTACCGCCGGATGGGCTACGCCGAGGTGGTCGACGACGTCACCAAACTGTTCCGCTCCGATCGCAAAGACGAAGCGGCCAAGATCATCCCGGACGAGCTCGTCGACGACTCGGCGATCGTGGGCAACCTCGACTACGTCAAGGAGCAGATCAAGGCCTGGGAGGCCTCGGGCGTGACGATGATGGTCGTCGGCGCGCGGTCGGTCGAGCAGATCAAGGATCTCGCGGCTCTGGTCTAGCCGCCGAGCAGACTCGTATACCCCCGGAATGCCTGGCTTTCAGGGGTATACGGGTCTGCTCGCCGGAAAGACGCGACGCGACGAGTAGACACTTCCTTGCCAGGTGTCTACTCCGAGCCCTAGATTGGGCGCGTGACCCACGCCACATCGCAGTACACGATCGCGGGCGAGACCGTGACCATGCCGGTGCGGATCCGCACGGCGCAACAACACATGGCCATGTTCTCGGTGGACGCCGACGCGGCCCAGCGCATGATCGACTACAGCGGCCTGACCGTGTGCCGGTACCGGCCCGGCAAGGCCGTGGTGGTGCTGATGCTGATGCGCTACATCGACGGCGACCTCGGCCCGTACCTGGAGTACGGCACCAACGTGATGGTCAACCCGCCAGGGTCGACTGCGTCCGGACTCAAGGCCCTCGGCGAGGCCGGCGCCTTCATCCACCATCTGCCGGTCGACGGCGAGTTCACCATGGCAGCCGGTCGTCAGATCTGGGGATATCCGAAACTGCTGGCCGACTTCACCATCCGTGACGGTCACAGCTACTCCTTCGATACCCACATCGACGGGCAGTTCGCGGTCGGGATGGATTTCAAGCCCGGCCTACCGGTCCCGCCGGCGTTCACCGGCAAACCCCAGGTCCACCCGACCTATTCGCATCTGGACGGGGTCACCCGGCTGACATCGGGGGAGATGACGATGTCCGGTGTGCGGTATCGCCCCGGCGGGGCGACGGTACGGCTCGGTGAGCACCCCTACGGCCGGGAACTGGCCGCCCTGGGCTTCCCCAAGCGCGCCATGTTCTCCGGCTCCGCCAGAAATGTGGAAATGATGTTCGCCGACGCCGAGGAGATTGCATGACAGGGGTTTTGACGGGTTCGGTCACCGAAGCGCGTCCCGATGTGGACCTGGCCGATGGCCGGTTCTACGCCGACGGTCACGCCCGCGAGGCGTACCGCTGGATGCGGGCGCACGAGCCGGTGTTCCGGGATCGCAACGGGCAGGCCGCCGCGGCCAGCCACGCCGCGGTGCTCGACGCCGAGCGCAACCCGGAGTTGTTCTCCAACGCGGGTGGGATCCGGCCGGACCAACCCGGTATGCCGTACATGATCGATATGGACGATCCGGCACATCTGTTGCGCCGCAAGCTCGTCAACGCCGGCTTCACCCGCAAGCGGGTGATGGACAAGCTGCCCGCCATCGGCACGCTGTGCGACACCCTCATCGACGCGGTGTGCGAGAAGGGTGAGTGCGACTTCGTCCGCGATATTGCCGCCCCGCTGCCGATGGCGGTGATCGGTGACATGCTCGGCGTGCTGCCCCAGGAGCGGGAGCTGTTGCTCAAGTGGTCCGACGACCTGGTCTGCGGGCTGAGCTCACACGTCGACGAGCAGACCGTCCAGTTGTTGATGGACACCTTTGCCGCCTACACCGCCTTCACCATGGACGTGATCGCCAAGCGGCGCGCCGACCCCACCGACGACCTGTTCTCGGTTCTGGTCAACTCCGAGGTCGAGGGCCAGCGGATGGAGGATGCCGAGATCGTCATGGAGACACTGCTGATCCTCATCGGCGGTGACGAGACCACCCGGCACACCTTGTCCGGTGGTACCGAACAACTGCTGCGCCACCCCGATCAGTGGGCTGCCGTGACGGCCGATCCGACCAAGCTGCCCGGCGCCATCGAAGAGATGCTGCGCTGGACCTCGCCGGTGAAGAACATGTGCCGCACGCTGACCGCGGACACCGAGTTCTACGGCACGGCGCTGCGCAAGGACGAGAAGATCATGTTGATGTTCGAGTCCGCGAACTTCGACGAGGAGGTGTTCGGTGACCCGCAGAACTTCCGGATCGACCGCACGCCGAACAATCACGTCGCCTTCGGGTTCGGCACGCATTTCTGCATGGGCAATCAGCTGGCCCGCCTCGAGCTGAAGATCATGATCGAGAAGGTGCTGTCGCGGCTGCCCGATCTGCGGCTGGCCGATGCCGACATGCTGCCGTTGCGTCCGGCCAACTTCGTCAGTGGGCTGGAATCGATGCCGGTGGTGTTCACTCCGACGAAACCTGTTCTGGCCTAGCAGCTTTCATCATCCACTCGGCAGACGGCGTCGGGATGGCCACCGGTGACCGTCGCCGCCCGCTGCAGCAGGCCGTGTAGATCGGCCAGTTCGGTCTGCGTCAACCCGGCGAACATCCGGTGTTCCAGGGTCACCAGCACCGCCTCGGCCTCGGCGAGTCGCTGGGCGCCCGCTTCGGTCAGCAGCACGGTGTGCCGTCGCCGGTCCGCCGGTGAGCGTCGGCGTTGCACCAGGTCGGCGGATTCGAGGTCGTTGAGCAGTGCCACGACGTTGGTCGGGTCGATGCCCAGCGAATCGGCCAGATCCGATTGGTTCTGCTCGCCGAAGTCGCGCAGCAGGGTCAGCGCGATGAGGTGCCGCGTCCGCAGGCCGACCTTGGCGACCTCGACGTCGGCAGCCCCGCGTAATCGTCGCAGCACCAGATCCAGCAGGGGGCCCAGCAGCAACTCGTGGCGTGGCTGGTCGGTCACGGCGTAAGCGTACGGGAATTTGACGGACCGCTGTGTCGTATAGATAGTTAGTGATACACAAACTATCTATGAAAGGTTAGTCATGTCGCATCTTCTCCACATCGACTCGTCGGTTCAGGGTGAGCAGTCGGTCAGTCGTCGACTCACCGCGCGCGCGGTCGAGGGCTGGCGCGCCGCGCACCCCGACGGGACGGTGACCTACCGCGACCTGTTCGCCGACCCGTTGCCGCACCTGGACCCGAGCACGTCGGCACCGCTCAGCACGATATTGATCGACGAGGTCAAGGCGGCCGACACCGTCATCCTCGGGCTGCCGCTGTACAACTTCGGACCGCCCAGCACCGTCAAGGCGTGGGTGGATCACCTGGTGGCCGTGGGACAGTCGATCGATGCCGACACCGGTGCCGGACTGCTCGGGGACACCGATCTGGTGGCGATCGAAACCCGCGGTGGCGGTTATGGACCAGGTACGCCCCGCGAAGGCTGGGACCATGCCCAGACCTGGCTGACCCACGGTGTGTCCCTGACGGGATTGGTGCCGCGCTTCGTGGTCGTCGAACTCACCATGGCCGAGACGAATCCGGCGATGGCCGACCTGCGCGAGCTCGCGGCGCAGAACCTGGCGCACGGACAGGCTCAGATCGACCGCCTCTGGGAGTCCCGGCAGATCGCGGTCTAGTCACGTGGCCGCCGCGGCGGGCGGCACGAGGTCTTGCGTGGCTGTCGTAGGTTTGTCCCGATGCGCATCGCGGTGGTGGAGGATGACGACGGCGTCGGCGAGGCGCTGGTCGATGCGCTGGCGCAGGTCGGGCACGCGCCGGTGCGGATGCGTCGGGGCGCAGATCTGTTGCTCGGCCACCGCGATGTCGACCTGGCCCTGCTCGATCTCGGCCTGCCCGATGACGACGGTATGACGATCCTGCGCCGGTTGCGCGGCGTCAGCCAGATCCCGGTGGTGGTGCTGACCGCCCGCGACGACGAACGTTCGGTGGTGCGCGCCCTGCGTGCCGGCGCCGACGACTATGTGGTCAAACCGGCGCGCCTGGGCGAACTGCGGGCCCGCATCGAGGTGGCCGCCCGGCGCCGGGGCGGGCCCGCATCGAAGCCCGACCCCGACATCGTCGAGTCCGGGGACATCGTGGTGGACCTGGGTGCCCGCCGGGTCGAGGTCGCCGGTGCGGAAATCCCGCTGGCGCCGAAGGAATTCGAGGTGCTGGCGCATCTGGTGGCCCGTCGCGGGGAGGCCGTCAGCCGGCAGGAGTTGATGGACGCCATCTGGGGTGACGCCTATGTGGCGATCTCGCGCAGCCTCGATGTGCACATGACCTCGCTGCGCGCCAAGCTCGGCCGGCCCGAGGCCATCGCGACCATCCGCGGGTACGGCTACCGCTGGAGTTCGTGAGATGTGGCGGCGTGTCCTGCTGGTACTGGTCGCCTATTCGGCGATCGTGGTCATCGGGCTGGCACTGCCGTTGGCGATCACGCTGGGCCGCGAGCGGATGCAGCGCTTCGGTGAGAACCGCCTTGCCGCAGCCTCCTACTTCGCCGATCTGGCTGCGCGCGAGAATGATTCGCTCAACCCGGAACTGCAGCAGGCGCTGGGCCGCTACCACGACCTCTACGGTGAGCCGGTGGTCGTCGTCGGGCGCGACGGGTCGCCGCGCGCCGGCGCGGGCGTCGACGCCATCGCCGGTGACACCGCCGACGCCGTCTCCGAGGCGCTGCGCAACCAGCGCAGCCGCATCCCCGACATCGTCACGCCGTGGTCTCCGCAGCAGGTGTTGGTCGCGGTCCCGGTCGGCACCGGCACCCAGGTCGACGGCGCGGTGGTGCTCACCGCGTCCACTGCGGCTGCCCGCGCCGACATCACCCGGGCATGGGCGCTGATCGGCGCCGGGGCCGTCGCGCTGCTGGCTCTCGCGTCGGCCATCGCGGTCGCCCTGTCGCGCTGGACGGTGCGGCCGCTGACGGAGCTGGCGACCCGGGCGGCGTCGCTGCGCCGCCGGGTGCGCGACCGGGTACCGGCGGACCCGCCCGACGTCGACGACGAGGGACTCCCCGATCGCCATGGCGGTCCGCACGAGGTGCGTCGGCTCGCGGCCGCATTCGACGCGATGGCCCGTGACGTCGACGCCGCGGCCGACGCGCAGCGCCGGCTGGTCGCCGATTCGGCGCATGCGCTGCGCAACCCGCTGGCGGCGTTGAGCATGCGCCTGGACACCCTGGGTATGGCGCTGCCGGAGTCCGCGGCCGCTGCCCATCAGAAGGCCACCGTGGAGGTCGACCGCCTGACCGGCATCGTCAACGACCTGCTCGCGCTCGCCACCGCCGAGAGCCGCCCCGACACCGACGACGGGACAATCGGTTGTGATGTCGGTGCGGTGACCGCCGAGCGGATCGACTTCTGGGCGACGGCCTGCGCCGATGCCGGGGTGACCGTCCGCGCGGACACCCCGCGTGGTGTCCGGGTCGCCATGTCCGAACGGCACCTCACCCAGATCCTCGACATCGTGCTGAGCAACACCGCCAAGTACGCCGGAACGGGGGCGCACGCCGAGGTCGTCGTCGCCCGTGCCGGCCACGACGTGAGGCTGACGGTGTCCGATGACGGCCGCGGTGTACCCGCCCACGAGCTGCCCCGGGTGTCGACGCGATTCTTCCGGGCCGCCAACACGGTCGGCCACGGCACCGGCCTGGGCCTGGCCATCGCTCGCGCCCTCACCGAGCGGGCCGGGGGAGCATTCGAGGTGACGGCCGCGCCCGCGGGCGGTCTGCGCGTGCAGATGCGGCTGCCCGCCGCCGACGGCGAGCCGCATTCGTCCTAAGGGAGTGTTAGGAGTTGTGCGTGCCGCTTCCCGACCGGCTGTGACAGCCTTCACAGTGGGGAGGCGACAACGACGTCGGTGACGGCGGTATCCGTCCGGCGCGTCGCGGACTAGGAGGAGAGAGATGACCGGATCGACCACCCGGGACCCGCGCGGTGAGGGACCCGGTTCGCCGGCCGCGGTGTCGTCACCGGCCGCCACCCGCCGCGCGATCTTCAACACGCTGCGCGGCTCGTCGGGCAACCTCGTCGAGTGGTACGACGTCTACGTCTACACCGTGTTCGCGTCGTACTTCGAAAGTCAGTTCTTCGACTCGGCGGACAAGAACTCGACGCTCTACGTCTACGCGATCTTCGCGGTCACGTTCGTGATGCGCCCCGTCGGATCGTGGTTCTTCGGCCGCTTCGCCGACCGCCGCGGGCGACGTGCGGCGCTCACGTTCAGCGTCTCGCTGATGGCGGCGTGCTCGTTGGTGATCGCGCTGACCCCCGGCCGGGAGAGCATCGGCGTGTGGGCAGCGGTGATCCTGGTGCTCTGCCGACTGGTCCAGGGGTTCGCCACCGGCGGTGAGTACGGGACCTCGGCCACCTACATGTCCGAGGCCGCCACCCGGGAGCGGCGCGGATTCTTCTCCTCTTTTCAATACGTGACGCTGGTCGGCGGGCACGTGCTCGCGCAGCTGACCCTGCTGATCATGCAGGTGTTCCTGGACAAGGAGCAGATCTCGGAATACGGCTGGCGCATCGCGTTTCTCATCGGCGGCGTCGCGGCGGTGGTGGTCTTCTGGCTGCGCCGCAGCATGGACGAGTCGCTCACCACAGAACAACTCGACGCCGTGCGTCGCGGCGAGGACCACGGTTCGGGATCGATGCGCGAGCTCGTGACCGGGCACTGGCGGGCGCTGCTGACCTGCTTCCTGGTCACCATCGGCGGCACCATCGCGTTCTACACCTACAGCGTCAACGCCCCGGCGATCGTCAAGTCCACCTACGAGGACCACGGCATGACGGCCACCTGGATCAACCTCATCGGGCTGACGTTCCTGATGGCCATCCAGCCGATCGGCGGCCTGATCAGCGACAAGGTGGGCCGCAAGCCGGTGCTGATCTTCTTCGGGGTCGGCGCGCTGTTCTACACCTACGTGCTGATCACCTATCTGCCCCAAACCACTTCGGTGGCAGCATCTCTCACGCTGGTGTGTGTCGGCTACGTCATCCTGACCGGGTACACCTCCATCAACGCGATCGTCAAGGCCGAGCTGTTCCCGTCGCATATCCGGGCGCTGGGCGTGGGGTTGGGCTACGCCCTGGCCAACTCGGCGTTCGGCGGCACCGCCCCGCTGATCTACCAGGCGGCCAAGGACGGCGGCCATGTCCCGTGGTTCATCGGTTACGTGACGGTGGTCGTCGCCGTGTCGCTCGCGGTATATGTGTTCCTGCTGAAGAACAAGTCGGAGACACCGTTGGACCGGGAACAGGGCCGCGCGTTCGTCTGACGTCTACGCTGACCCACCGTGACGACCGATCCGTCGGGGCCCCCGGTGCTGGACCGTCGGTCCGCACTGCGGGGCCTCGCGGCGTTGACGGCCGTGCTGACCGTCGTCGGCTGCGGTTCCGCCGACCGGGCGCCGGTGCTGCTGGCGGCGGGCGAGCCCGGCGGCTTCTTCTGGGAGTTCTCCGGTCTGCTGGCCGCCGCGGCGGCCCGGGCGGGTACCGCACGGGTGGAGCCGTTGCGCAGTGGCGGCTCGGCCGAGAACCTCGACCTGTTGCGTTCGGGCCGGGCCGATCTGGCGATCAGCCTCAGTGACACCGCCCAGGACAGCGCCGGGGCGCAGGACCTGCGGGCGGTCGGCCGGGTGTACGAGAACTACTTCCAGGTCGCCGTGCGCCACGACACCGATATCACGTCACTGCCAGGGTTGGCCGGCCGTACCGTCAGCATCGGCGCGGCGGGCTCGGGTGCGACGACGCTGTCCGAGCGGGTGCTCGCCACCGCGGGTCTGTCCGGTCCCGACGCCGTGCGCCGGGTACAACAGCCGATGCGTGCTGCCGCCGCCGCCCTGGCCGACGGCTCGGTGGATGCGGTGATGTGGGCCGGCGGCGTGCCCACCCCCGCCTTCTCCGACGCCGGCGATATTCGGCTGCTGGACCTGACGGCCGCGGTGGCCGCGTTGCGGCAGCGGTACGGAACCTCCTACGAGCCGGTGTCGGTACCGGCCGACGCCTACGGGCGCCACCCCGCGGTGACCACGGTCGGCGTCGCCAACCTGCTGCTGGCCCGCGCCGAAGTGAACGATCAGATCGTCGCCGCGCTGGTCGATCTGCTCCTCGACGACCCGTCCGCGCTGGTGCCCGACCAGGCCATCGGCAGCCAGTTCCTGGATGCGCAATCGCTGATCCAGACCGGTCCGGTCGTCCTGCACCCCGGCGCCGCGGCCGAATACCGGCGCAGGCACGGCTGATACACGGTGATGTGTGGAGTCGCTGTCGGATTCATTCCGACCAGGACGCCACGAATCGCAGCTACTTCATCTGGAAGTTGGGTGCCCGCTTCTCCTTGAAGGCCAGCGGGCCCTCCTTGGCGTCGGCGGACAGGAACACCGGGATGCCGTTGGCCGTATCGGGTTTGAACGCCTCGAGTTCGTGCATACCCTCGGTGTCCCGGATGGTCTTGAGGATGGCCTGCACGGCCAGCGGTCCGTTGTTGTTGATCACCTCGGCGATCTCCAGGGCCTTCTCCAGCGCGGTGCCGTCCGGGACCACATGCCCGATCAGCCCGTACTCCAGCGCCTGGGCCGCGGTGATGTGGCGGCCGGTCAGCAGCATGTCGCAGGCGATGGTGTAGGGGATCTGGCGAACCAGTCGCACTGCGGAACCGCCCATCGGGTACAGGCTCCACTTGGCCTCGGAGATGCCGAACTTCGCGCTCTCCCCGGCCACCCGGATGTCGGTGCCCTGCAGGATCTCGGTGCCGCCGGCGATGGCCGGGCCCTCGACCGCGGCGATCAGCGGCTTGGTGAGACGACGACCCTTCAGCAGACCGTCGATGCGTGACGGGTCGTAGCTACCGTCCTTGAACGAGTCGCCCGGCGGCTTCTTGGTGGCGCCCTTGAGGTCCATGCCGGCGCAGAAGTAGCCGCCCGCGCCGGTGAGGATGCAACTGCGGATCTCGGGATCGCTGTCGACACGGTCCCAGGCCTCGACCATTATCGCGAGCATCTCGCCGGAGAGCGCGTTGCGCGCCTCGGGCCGGTTCAGCGTCACGATGAGGGTGTGTCCGCGCTGCTCGATGAGGGCGTCGGGGCCCTTGGTGGTCTCGCTCATCGGGTGTCGCCTCTCTGCGTTTGTGACCCGGACTTGTCACGAAATGTAACACGTTCTAGTTTAGGTGCCATGGCCCTGAACATCGCCGATCTCGCCGAGCATGCCATCGACGCCGTGCCGGACCGTGTTGCCCTCATCTGTGGTGACGAGCAGCTGACCTACGCCCAGCTCGAGGAGCGGGCCAACCGGCTGGCGCACTATCTCACCGACCAGGGTGTCGGCAAGGACGACAAGGTCGGGCTGTACTGCCGCAATCGCATCGAGATCGTGATCGGCATGCTCGGCATCGTGAAGGCCGGCGCCATCCTGGTCAACGTCAACTTCCGCTATGTCGAGGGTGAGCTGAAGTACCTGTTCGACAACTCCGACATGGTCGCGCTGATCCATGAGCGCCGCTACGCCGACCGGGTGGCCAACGTGCTGCCCGAGACGCCGAACGTCAAGACCGTCCTGGTGGTCGAGGACGGCAGCGACGACGATTTCGCGCGCTACGGTGGCGTGCCGTTCGAGGACGCGCTGGCGCTCGGCTCACCCGAGCGGGACTTCGGCCCGCGCAGCGAGGACGACATCTACCTGCTCTACACCGGCGGGACCACCGGATTCCCCAAGGGCGTGATGTGGCGCCACGAGGACATCTACCGGGTGCTGTTCGGCGGCACCGATTTCGCCACCGGCGAGCCGATCGCCGACGAGTACGACCTGTCCAAGCAGGCCAAGGAGAACGCGCCGATGGTGCGGCTGCCGATCCCGCCGATGATCCACGGCGCGACGCAGTCGGCGACCTGGATGGCGCTCTTCTCCGGCCAGACCGTGGTGCTCACACCGGAATTCGACGCCGATCAGGTGTGGCGCCTGATCCACGACCACAAGGTCAACCTGCTCTTCTTCACCGGCGATGCGATGGCCCGGCCGCTGCTCGACGCGCTGCTCGCGCATCAGGACGAGGGCAACACCTACGACCTGTCATCGTTGTTCCTGTTGGCCAGCACCGCGGCGCTGTTCTCCACCAGCCTCAAGGAGAAGTTCCTGGAGCTCCTGCCCAACCGCGTCATCACCGACTCGATCGGCTCCTCGGAGACCGGATTCGGTGGCACCAGCATCGTGGCCAAGGGCCAGAGCCACACCGGTGGTCCGCGGGTGACCATCGACAAGAACACCAAGGTGCTCGACGAGGACGGCAACGAGGTCGTGCCCGGCTCGGGCGTGCGCGGCATCATCGCCAAGTGCGGGCACATCCCCGTCGGCTACTTCAAGGACGAGAAGAAGACGGCCGAGACGTTCCGCACGTACAACGGTGTGCGGTACGCGATCCCGGGTGACTACGCGGAGGTCGAGGCCGACGGCAGCGTGACGATGCTGGGCCGTGGTTCGGTGTCGATCAACTCCGGCGGGGAGAAGATCTACCCCGAGGAGGTCGAGGCTGCGCTCAAGGGCCACCCCGATGTGTTCGACGCGCTGGTCGTGGGGGTTCCCGACGAACGGTTCGGCCAGCATGTCGCCGCGGTCGTGCAGCCCCGCGAGGGCACCCGGCCGACGCTGGCCTCGCTCGACGCCCATGTCCGGACCGAGATCGCGGGATACAAGGTGCCGCGCAGCCTCTGGCTGGTCGACGAGGTGAAGCGGTCACCCGCCGGCAAACCGGATTACCGCTGGGCCAAGGACACCACCGAGGAGCGTGCCGCCGATGATGTGCACGCCAAGCATGCAGGAGCGGCATCATGAGGACTGAACTCTGCGAGAAGTTCGGTATCGAGTACCCGATCTTCGTCTTCACCCCGTCGGAGAAGGTGGCCGCCGCGGTCAGTAAGGCCGGCGGTCTCGGTGTGCTGGGCTGCGTGCGGTTCAACGACGCCGATGATCTGGAGAACGTCCTGCAGTGGATGGACGCCAACACCGACGGCAAGCCGTACGGCGTCGACATCGTGATGCCGGCCAAGGTGCCAACCGAGGGCACCAGCGTCGACATCAACAAACTCATCCCGCAGGACCACCGCGATTTCGTCGCCAAGACCCTCGCCGATCTCGGAGTGCCGCCGCTGCCCGAGGACGAGGCGAAATCCGAGGGCGTGCTGGGCTGGCTGCACTCGGTGGCGCGCAGCCACGTCGAGGTCGCGCTCAAGCACCCCATCAAGCTGATCGCCAACGCACTGGGCTCACCGCCCAAGGACGTCATCGATCAGGCGCACGCGGCCGGTGTCCCGGTGGCCGCCCTGGCCGGTAGCGCCAAACATGCTCTGCGCCATGCCGAGAACGGTGTCGACATCGTGGTCGCGCAGGGACACGAAGCCGGCGGACACACCGGTGAGATCGGCTCGGTGGTGCTCTGGCCCGAGATCGTCGACGCACTCGACGGGAAGGCGCCGGTGCTGGCCGCCGGCGGTATCGGCACCGGCCGTCAGGTCGCCGCCGCGCTCGCGCTGGGCGCTCAGGGTGTGTGGATGGGCTCGGCGTTCCTGACCTCGGCCGAATACGACCTCGGCATCCGGCAGGCCTCCGGCGTGTCGACCATCCAGCAGGCCATGCTGGAGGCCACCTCGGCGGACACGGTGCGCCGCAAGATCTACACCGGTAAGCCCGCCCGCCTGCTCAAGAGCCGCTGGACCGATGCGTGGGACGCCGACGGTGCCCCGGACCCGCTGCCGATGCCGCTGCAGAACATCCTTGTCAGCGAGGCGCACCAGCGGATGAACGAATCCTCGGACCCGACCGCGGTGGCCATGCCGGTCGGTCAGATCGTAGGCCGGATGAACGAGATCCGACCCGTCGCCGACATCATCGCCGAGCTGGTCAGCGGTTTCGAGGACGCGACCAAGCGCCTCGACGGCATCGCGCAGAGCTGAGCCCGCCCGGCCGGCGCACCGCGTTCGGCCGGTGCGGTTGAATCGGTGCATGACCGGTCGACCACGCGACGCCTCGATCGACGAACGGGTGTTGTCGGTGACCCGCGAACTGCTGGTCGAGGTGGGCTGGGATGACCTCAGCGTGCGGTTGGTCGCCGTCCGGGCCGGGGTCGGGCGGTCCAGCCTGAACCGGCGCTGGTCATCCAAGGCGGAATTGGTGCTGCACGCGATCCTCGGGGAAAACCCGGACATGGCACCGTTTTCCGGCACCGACCGGGCTGGCTGGATCGACTGGGTGGTCCGCGGCAGTCATCAGCTGTTCAGCCGTCCCGACGTCCGGGCGGCGGTGCCGGGGCTGCTGCTGGCGTTGCGGGAGAACCATGAGCTGCGCAAACAGTTGTGGTCGGGCTTCAGCGGCCCGGCCGTGGAACTGTTCGCCCAGGACGGCCACGGTGCCGAACTGGACGCCAGGGCGGCACTGGCGATGGCGGCCGGCGCGGCGTTGTTCGTGACCACGGTGGCCGACGAGGACGACACCCCGCAACTGCAGGACCGGATGGTCGAGCTGTTGACCTCAGCGCTGCAGGCAGGCCAGCATCGCCGACCGCGGTGAGCGCCAGGCCTTGATGCCCAGCGCCGTGCGGGTGTGCGAATCGTCGGTCGGTGTCGCCGACGTGAGCAGCAGGGCCGCCTCATGGCTGATCCCGTCGCCGAGCGGCAGCACCCGGCCGGCCAGGTCCGCGACCCGTCCGATACCGCGAAAAATTCTCGGCGACAACGGTATCCGGCGGATCTTGCGTGCCGAACCGTGTTCCAGCAAATCGATCATCTCGTCGAAGGCCACCATCTCACCGCCGCAGACATAGCGTTGCGGGCCACGCCCGGGCGTCATCGATCGCACATGGACCTCGGCGACGTCGGCGACGTCGATCATCTGCATACCGCCCGGCATCCGGGGGGCCAGACCATGCGCCAGGATCGGTGCCCAGCCGCGTTCGGTCACCCCGGGTGCGGTGTGGCAGGCGGGGCCGACGACGCTGGACGGGTAGCTCACCACCACGGGCGCGCCACGCTCCTGGAGCCCTCGGGCGACCCGGTCCGCGTACGCCTTGGTCTGCGCGTACGGGCTGCGGCCGGGCGCCGGTGGAGTGTTCTCGGTGATGACGCCGTCCGGCGGCGGGAACAGTGCGCTGTAACTACTCACGCAGACAACGGGATCCAGGCCCGCGTCGACGGCCCGCAGCAACAGCATCTCGGTGGCGTGGGCGTTGATCTCCCACATCAGCGCTGAGCGCCGGTGATCGGTACCGACCACTCCTGCCGCGTGCAGTACCGCGTCACAGCCGCGCAGCAACGCGTCGACGGTGGCGATATCGCGCACATCCCCTTCGACCGGTACCAGCACACCCCGGGTGGCGAGGTATTCGATGACCGGGTCGGCGGCCGTTCCCGGCGCCACGAGCAGTCGGATCTGATGTCCGGCGGCGAGCAGGGCGCGCGTGATGTGGGCGCCGAGATATCCGGTGCCACCGGTGATGGCGATGCGCATGCGACCTCCTGCTATATTTCGATGCCAATGGTATCGAAAGCGTTCACGCCGCACCCGCTGGGTCCGCTGACCCTCAAGAACCGGTTCATCAAGGCCGCCACCTTCGAGGGGGTGATGCCGCGCGGTCAGGTGACCGACGAGCTCATCGCGTTCCACACCGAGGTGGCCCGCGGCGGGGCGGCGATGACGACCGTTGCCTACCTGGCGATCTCACCCGGCGGGCGGGTGCACCGCGACACCATCGTGCTGGACGCGGCCCGTGCCGCCGCGCTGCGCAGGCTCACCGACGCCGTGCATGCCGAGGGGGCCACGGTGTGCGCCCAGATCGGGCACGCCGGTCTGGTCGCCAATACGCTGTCGAACCGGCAGTCCACGCTGGCGCCGAGCACGCGGTTCAGCGCACCGGCCATGGGCCGGGTCAGGGCGGCCACAGCCGACCAGCTGGCCACCGTGGTCGACGAGTTCGGTGCTGCCGCGGGCCATGCGGTGTCAGCCGGATTCGATGCGATCGAAATCCACATGGGCCACGGATATCTGCTGAGTTCATTCTTCAGCCCGAACCTCAACAAGCGCCGCGACGCCTTCGGTGGCGACGTGGTACGCCGAGCCGAACTGGCCCGCCGCGTCGCCGAGCGGGTCCGTCGGGTCGTCGGCGATGCGGTCGCGGTCACCGCGAAGTTCAACATGGACGATGGTGTGCCCGGCGGCTTCTGGCTCACCGACAGCCTGGCCACCGCGAAACTGTTGGAGGCCGACGGGCATCTCGATGCCCTGCAACTCACCGGCGGGAGCTCGTTGAGCAATCCGATGTACTACTTCCGCGGGCCGGTGCCGATGGCCGAGTTCATCGCATCGCAGCCCGCACCGGTCGGCCTGGGCCTGCGCGTGATGGGGCGCAGGCTGTTTCGGGAGTATCCCTTCGAGGAAGGCTACTTCGCCACCGCGGCACGGCAGTTCCGCGAGACGCTGCGCATGCCGTTGATCCTGCTCGGCGGCATCAACCGGCTGGCAACGGTCGACACGGCCCTGCAGGACGGGTTCGAGTTCGTCGCGATGGCGCGGGCCCTGCTGCGCGAACCCGACCTGGTGAACCGGTTCGAGCGCGGCACCCGCGCAACAGGTCTGTGCGTGCACTGCATGAAATGCATGCCGACCGTCTACACCGGTACCCGGTGTGTGGTGCGCGCGGGAGCCATAATGCCCGGGTGAGCGATGCCGAGCGGATCATCCTGGTCAGGTGGAGTCCGGCACTGGCGGTCGGTGTGCTCGCGGCGACCGCGACGCTCTGGCTGGTACCGCTGGGTCACCTGCTGGCGGGCTCCTACGTCGGCGCTGATCTGATGCTGCGGTGGCTGGGGGTGGCCGTGCTCGCCGTGCCCTTCGGATGGGTGGCCTGGCGGGTCCCGAAGACGGTGCGCGGTATGGGGCTGACGATCGACTCCGCCGGAATCCATCCGTTCGACGGACGCACCGTGGACACCATCGGTTGGCACGAGATCGCCGGTGTCGGATTCGGTTCGTATATCGGAAGTTACCGCGGCCTGCAGACCAGGACCATGGCCGGTCTGGAGATCTATCTGACCGATACGGCGCAGGCGGCGAACCATCCGCGGCTGGACAACGACTGGCAACGGGTCGGGTCACCGGCCCCGGGCCTGTCGGCCGGCTGCTTCCGCTTCACCGTGTCCCCGTACGGCGATGCCGGCGCCCGCATCGAAGCTGCGGTGCGCCGGCATCGACCACATCTGTGGCTGGGGCCGTTCGCACACGACTAGGGCGTGATCACGGTCTCCGAGTCGATCACATCGGTTGCCGCGCTGACGATATCGGCCTGGTCCTCAAGGCCGTCGGCGTTGAGCTGCAACACGTACAGCCCGTCGCCGCCGGGAATGACCACCGTCTTCTGCGCGACGATCTTGGTCAGGCCGTCCTGCTCCCAGGTGCCGCCCAACTGGAAGGCGTCGAAGCCGCCCAGCTCGCTCTGTGCCCCCTCGTTCCACCCCTCGTAGCCCGGCAGGTTCTCCAGCTCGCCGGGCGCCAGCTCGATGATCTTCTGCGGATCGACATTGCCGGTCAGCTTCGAGACCAACGCCACGATGCTGGGGGTGTACTCCGCTGCCTCGGGCCCGGTGTAGACGATGGCGCCGTAGGCCCACTCGGGGGTGTCCGGGCCGGCGTCCTCCCAGCCCTCGGGGAACGGCAGATCGATGGTGGGCGAACCCGGGTCGCCGCGCTTGACCGGTGTCTCCTGGATGCCGTTGGCCTGGATGTAGCTGGCGATCGTCTCGTTCGGGCCGGGCGCATCCTCGTCGCGCGGGGCGACCTTGGGTTTGGTGGTTTCCGGCTCGGATTCCTCCGTGGCGGACTCCGAGGAGGACGCCGACGCCGTCGGGGTGCCCTCGGTGGTCTTGGTGTCCGATCCGCAGCCGGACAGGATCAGTCCCAGTGTGGTGGCCAGCGCCGCGACACCGGTGAGCGCAGATGTTCTCATCAAAAACCCTCCGTCTTGAGGTCCTTTTCATGGCAAACATCTGCCATGCTCATTCCGTCCGGAAGCGTAGCCCAGTTATCGCCACGACATGGTAGGTAGAACTACTCGAAAATATCGGACGGACAACTCGCGAGGCCGCCAGCAAAGTCTCTTACGATGATCGGCCGGGCCCGAGGGTGTACTCGCCGGTGTCGGGATGGCGGTACCAACCGCCGGCCGCCTGCGTGCCGCCGTCGACGTGCAACGTCTGCCCGGTCAGGTAGGAGGAGAGGTCCGAGGCCAGGAACACTGCGGCACCGGCCATCTCGTCGACGTGACCGGCGCGGCCCAGCGGCACCATGCGGGCCGCATCGTCCAACCGCTGCGGGCTACCCATCGCGGCGAGGCCCTCAGTGAGGGTGAAATCCGGGGCCAGCCCGTTGACCCGGATACCGTGCTCGGCGAGTTCGAGGGCGGCGGTCCTGGTGTAGTTGACGACGCCGGCCTTGGCGGCGGCATATGCGGCGTACCCGGGGGCGGCCCGGACACCCTCGATCGAGGTGACGTTGATGATGCTGCCCGGGTGTCGGGCGGCGACCATCACCCGGGCGACCCGCTGCGTGCACAGCAACACATGCCGCAGGTTGGCCCGGTACAACGCGTCCCAGGCGTTCTCGGAGGTATCCAGCAGTGGCGAGGGAAAGGTACCGCCGGCGTTGTTGACCAGGATGTGCACCGAACCGAACTGCTGCACGGTGCGAGACAGCGCGTCGTCGACGGCGTCGGCATCGCGGACATCGGCGAGCAGTGCCAGGCAGCCGATCTCGGCGGCCGCCGCGGCACCCGCCTCCTCGTCGCGCTCCCAGATGGCCACCTGGGCGCCGAAGGCCGCCAGTCCGGCCGCGATACCGCGACCGATACCGGCGCCGCCACCGGTGACCACCGCGACCCGGCCCTGCAAAGAGACCGCGGACGGGGTGATCGGCATATCCGGACTCTAGGGCACCTCAGCGGGTGATGGGATGCACCGGATCGGCACAGTCCATCCCTTGAGCCGAGAGTTCGCGCTTGAGCACCTTGAAGGTCTCGGTGCGCGGCAGCGCGGTCGCGACCCGCACGAACGACGGCCACTGCTTGGGACCGAGGTCGGGCTGATCGGACAGGAAGGCGTGGAACGCCTCGGCGTCGAAGGTCGCGCCATCGCGCAGCACGACGGCTGCCATCACCCGGTCGCCGACGGCGGGGTCGGGAATCGGGTAGACCGCGACCTCCACGATGTCGAGATGGCGCAGCAGAATCCGTTCGATCGGGGCGGTGCCCAGGTTCTCGCCGTCGACCCGCATCCAGTCGCCGAGCCGGCCGGCGAAATAGATGTAACCCGCCTCGTCGCGATATCCGAGGTCGCCGGAGTGATACACACCGCCGGCCATCCGTTCGGACTCGGCGCCGGGGGAGTTGTAGTAGCCGCGGAACCAGCCGGGGCCGGTCGGGTTGACGATCTCACCCACCACCCCGGGCGGGCATGCCTGCCCGGTCTCGACATCGATGATGGCGACCTCATCGGTCAGCGGCCCCAGCGATCCGTCCGGGGTGTCGGGGGTGCGTGCGATCGCCACCCCGCCCTCGGTCGACCCGAAGCCGTCGACGACGTGCACACCGAACCGTTCGGCGAAGCGCGGCAGGTCGCGCGGCGCACCCTCGTTGCCGTACAGGAACTTCAGTGGATTGTCGGCATCGTCGGGCTGTTCGGGGGTGGCCAGGATGTAGGACAGCGGCTTGCCGACGTAATTGGCGTAGGTGGCGCCGAATCGACGGGCATCTCCGATGAAGCGGGACGCGGAGAACTTACGGCGCAGCGCGATCGACGCCCCGGCGGCGACGCCGACCGCCCAGCCGGCCATGACGGCGTTCGAATGGAACAGCGGCATCGACAGATAGCAGGTGTCGGCCGGTCCCAGCCCGAACCGGTCGGCCAGCATCTTGCCGGGGAAGGCGACCTTGTCATTGGTCACCCGCACGGCCTTCGGGTCACCGCTGGTGCCGGAGGTGAAGATCAGCATGAACAGATCGTCCCCGGACAGCGGCGCGAACGTCACCGGCGTGCCGGCGTGGCAGGCGAGTTCGGCTGCCCAGGATCCGGATTCGACATCGACGGCGGCTACCCCGGCAGGCACCTCGGCACCGGAGTCGGCCAGCACGTACTGGCAGTCGGCGCGCTCGATATCGGCCGCCAGCGCCGCGCCGCGCCGGGTCGGGTTGAGCCCCACCGGCACCACCCCGGACAGGGCGGCCGCAACCAACACCGTGGAGAAGAACGGGGTGTTGCCGAGCAGCACCCCGATATGCGGCGGCCGGTCCGGATCCAGGCGTGATCGCAGCGCGGCGGCCAGTGCGGCACCCGCGGCGATGTGGTCCTGCCACGTCGTGAACGAGTCCTCGTCGTACACGCCACGATCGGTGACGTCGACCAGGGGTGCCAGCAGCTGCGCGACCGTCGGGCCTGCCACCGTCAGACGGGGGTGTCGGCCAGTTCGCGACCGATGCGCAGCAACTGCCCGGTCGCACTGCCGACGGCGAACTCGGTCTGCTTGGCGGCCAGGAAGTAGCGGTGGATCGGGTGGTCCACATCGATCCCGACACCGCCGTGCACGTGCACCGCGGTGTGCACCACGCGGTGCCCGGCGTCGGCGGCCCAGAACGCCGCGCTGGCCACGTCGATATCGGCGGGCAGATCCTCGGACAGCCGCCAGGCGGCCTGGGTCAGCGTCGACCGCAGCGCCTTGACGTCGATATAACCGTCGGCCAGCCGTGCCGACACGGCTTGGAAGCTGCCGATCGGGCGGTCGAACTGCTCGCGCTCGCGCGCATACAGCGCGGTGAGTTCCAGCGCCCGCTCCAGGACGCCCAACTGAAAGGCACTGCGGCCCAGCGCGTGACGCACGGTCAGCCATTCGAGCACCTCGGCGCCGCCGACCAGGCGGTCGGCATCGACTGCGGTGTCGCTCAGTTCCAGGTGGCCGACGGTGCCGTGTCCGGTGGTGTCCAGGGCGGACACCGTGACGCCCGGATCTTGCGCGGTCACCAGGAAGACCCGGGTGCCGCTCTCGGTCTCGGCGGGTAGCAGGAAGGCGTCGGCCACCGGGCCGTAGCCGACCTGGGTGCGCGACCCGGTCAGGCGGTGGCCGCCGTCGGCGGCGCGGGCCTGCACCGGACCCTGGCCCATCTCTGCATCGAGTGCGACGGTGACGATCTTCGCGCCGTTGATCGCAGGCGTCGCCCACTGCTGTTGCAGCGACTCGGATCCGAACTTCGCCAGGGCGCCGGCGGCCAGCACCGCGGACTCCAGATACGGTACGGCGGCCAGCTGCCGGCCCAGGGCGGTCAGCACCGCGGCCTGCTCCAGCACGCCGAACCCGCCGCCGCCAACGGTTTCCGGCGCGGCCGTGGACAGGATGTCGGCTTCGATCAACTTCGCCCACAGATCGCGGTCGAAACGCTGGTCCAGGCCGTCGAGCACGCGCTGGTGCTCATTGGTGACCACGGATTCGGTGATGGTCCGGACCAGGCCGCCCAGATCGACGGAGGCCTCGGTGGGGGTGAAATCCATTGTCGTTCCTATCGATTCACTCGGGGCAGGCCGAGCGCGACCATGCCGATGATGTCACGCTGGATCTCGTTGGTGCCGCCGCCGAAGGTCAGGATCAGGCAGGACCGGTGCATCCGCTCGATCCGGCCGCGCAGCAGCGCGCCCGGGGATCCGGACCGCAGGGTCGCCGACGTGCCGAGCACCTCCATCAGCAGGCGGTAGGCCTCGGTGGCCAGTTCGGTGCCGAACACCTTGGCCGCGGACGCATCCGCGGGCGAGGGCGCCGCGTCGGTGGACGATGCCAGCTCCCAGTTGATCAATTTGAGCACCTCGGCCTTGGCGTGCACCCGGGCCAGGTTCAGCTGCACCCACTCGGAGTCGATGAGACGCTTTCCGTGGACATCCTTGGTGTTCTGTGCCCATTCGCGAACACCGCTGAGTGCGACGAAGATCGGCTGTGCCGAGACCAGGGCGACGCGTTCGTGGTTGAGCTGGTTGGTGACCAGCTTCCAGCCTGCATTCTCCTCACCGACCAACGCGGACTTCGGAACCCGGACGTCCTGGTAGTAGGTGGCGCTGGTGTCGACACCGGACATGGTGTGCACCGGGGTCCAGGAGAACCCCTCGGCGGTGGTCGGCACGATCAGCATCGAGATGCCGCGGTGCTTCTTGGCCTCGGGATTGGTGCGCACCGCCAGCCAGACATAGTCGGCATAGGCGATCAGCGAGGTCCACATCTTCTGGCCGTTGATGACGTAGTCGTCCCCGTCGTGCACCGCGGTGGTGCGCAGCGAGGCCAGGTCGGTACCTGCGCCCGGCTCGGAATAGCCGATGGAGAAATGCAGTTGGCCCGCAGCGATCTTGGGCAGGAAGAACTTCTTCTGCTCCTCGGTGCCGAAGTGCATGATCGTCGGCGCCACCGAGTTGATGGTCAGGAACGGCACCGGCACATTGGCGATCGAGGCTTCGTCGTTGAAGATCAGGCCGTCCATCGGGGGGCGGGCCTGGCCGCCGTACTCGGTCGGCCAGGACAGCGTCAGCCAGCCGTCCTTGCCCATCTGCTCGACGGTTTCGCGGTACACGTTGCCCCGCCCCATCTCACCGTCGCTGGCGGCAAGTGCCTCGGCGCGCTCCGGGGTCATGAGTTTGGTGAAATACGACCGCAGTTCGCGGCGCAGCTCCTCCTGCTCGGCGGTGTAACCGATCCGCATGGCGACATCCTGTCTGTCTGAGGTTGCGGGGCCACCGAACGGTGATCGGTTGCCCGCCGATATGCTCGTTGTAACACGTTCTAGTCTTGCGGTCCAGGGCGGTACCGTTAGCCTGCACATGGGCACACAGCCCGTGCCCGGAGCGCGAGGAGGTTCACATGCACGTAGAAGTCGACCGTGACCGCTGCGAAGGTAATGCGGTGTGTCTCGGGATTGCCCCCGACCTGTTTGATCTCGATGATGACGACTATGCCGTCGTGAAAGCCGACCCGGTACCCGCCGACCAGGAGGACCTGGCCGAGCAGTCGATAGCCGAATGCCCCCGGGCAGCCCTGATCCGAAAAGACTAGAGGTATTCATAACCGTGGCCCCAGAAGCAGCGACGAACTCCAACCCGATCGACCTGTCCGGCAAGGTCGCCGTCGTCACCGGCGCGGCGGCCGGCCTGGGCCGGGCCGAAGCGATAGGCCTGGCCCGCGCCGGCGCGACGGTGGTGGTCAACGACATGGCCGGCGCGTTGGACAACTCCGATGTGCTGGCCGAGATCGAGGCCGCCGGGTCCAAGGGCGTCGCCGTGCCCGGTGACATCAGTGCCCGCAGCACCGCCGACGAACTCGTCGAGACCGCGGACCGCCTGGGCGGGCTGGGCATCGTCGTCAACAACGCCGGCATCACCCGGGACAAGATGCTGTTCAACATGTCCGACGAGGACTGGGACGCGGTGATCGCCGTTCATCTGCGCGGGCATTTCCTGCTGACCCGCAATGCGGCGACGTACTGGAAGGCCAAGGCCAAGGAATCCGCCGATGGTCAGGTGTACGGACGGATCGTCAACACCTCGTCCGAGGCGGGGATCGCCGGCCCGGTCGGGCAGGCCAATTACGGTGCCGCCAAGGCCGGTATCACCGCGTTGACGCTGTCGGCGGCCCGCGGGCTCAGCCGGTACGGGGTACGCGCCAACGCCATCGCCCCGCGGGCCCGCACCGCGATGACCGCCGGTGTGTTCGGCGAGGCGCCGGAACTCGGCGACGGCGAGGTGGACGCGCTGTCCCCGGAACACGTGGTCACGCTGGTGACCTATCTGTCCTCCCCGGCGGCCAAGGATGTCAACGGGCAGTTGTTCATCGTATACGGCCCGACGGTGACGCTGGTCGCCGCGCCGGTGGCCGCCGAGCGCTTCGAGGCTGCCGGCGCAGCATGGGACCCGGCCGCGCTGAGTGCGACCCTCGGGGACTTCTTTGCTGAGAGGGACCCGAATATCGGATTCTCCGCAACTGAGCTCATGGGTTCTTGATTTCGGAGAATGCCGTTTCCAGCCGCCCGGAGGCGGCTAGAACACGTTCTAGAATGACCTCAATCACACTGGCGTTGACCTGCATAAATAGGAGTTTTCCAAGAACTTTGCCGTTTTTTGACACTGTGAACGTGTTCTAGTTACTATGAGCTCGCTCACTAAGGGCAACGTGCAAATCAGGGGTGGAAAGCCCGCCGGAGCGAACAGATTCCCGCTATTGTCGGGTACTTCGCCACGACGGGACGACAGCCCCATTCGAGAATGGAGTCGAGGTTGATCGAACAGCTTTCGGCTCCGGCGCGGGCCGTGGGCGGGTTCGTCGAAATGACCATCGACACCTTCGTCAAGATGTGGCGCAGGCCCTTCCAGTTCCGCGAGTTCCTGGATCAGACCTGGATGATCGCGCGGGTGTCGCTGGTGCCGACGCTACTGGTCTCCATCCCGTTCACCGTGCTGGTCGCCTTCACGCTCAACATCCTGCTCCGCGAGATCGGCGCGGCCGACCTGTCCGGTGCCGGTACGGCTTTCGGTACCATCACCCAGCTCGGGCCGGTGGTGACGGTGCTCGTGGTCGCCGGCGCGGGCGCCACCGCCATCTGTGCCGACCTCGGCGCCCGCACCATCCGCGAGGAGATCGACGCGATGCGGGTGCTGGGCATCGACCCGATCCAACGCCTCGTGGTGCCCCGGGTGCTCGCCTCCACTTTCGTGGCGGTGCTGCTCAACGGGCTGGTCTGCGCCATCGGCCTGTCCGGTGGCTACGTCTTCTCGGTCTTCCTGCAGGGCGTGAACCCGGGTGCGTTCATCAACGGGCTGACCATCCTGACCGGCCTGGGCGAGCTGGTGCTGGCCATGTTCAAGGCCCTGCTGTTCGGTCTGCTGGCCGGCTTGGTCGGCTGCTACCGCGGCCTGACGGTCCAGGGCGGCCCCAAGGGTGTGGGTATCGCGGTGAACGAGACCGTGGTCTACGCCTTCATCTGTCTGTTCGTCGTCAACGTCATCCTGACCGCCGTCGGCGTCCGGGTCCTGGAACGGTAGGGGACCTGGAGATGAGTTACGACGCGACACTTCGACTGCGCCGGTTCTTCCGGGGCGTGCCCCGCACGGTGGACAACATCGGCGAACAGGCGCTGTTCTACGGCGAGTCGATGCGCTACATCCCCAACGCCCTCACCCGCTACCGCAAGGAGACCATCCGGCTGGTCGCCGAAATGACCATGGGCGCGGGCGCACTGGTCATGATCGGTGGCACCGTCGGCGTCGCGGCATTCCTCACGCTGGCCTCCGGCGGCGTCATCGCCGTGCAGGGCTACTCCTCGCTGGGCAACATCGGTATCGAGGCGCTGACCGGCTTCCTGTCGGCATTCCTCAACGTGCGCATCGTCGCGCCGGTCATCGCCGGGATCGCGCTGGCCGCCACCATCGGGGCCGGCACCACGGCACAGTTGGGTGCTATGCGGGTCGCCGAGGAGATCGACGCCGTGGAAGCGATGGCGGTGCACGCGGTTTCGTACCTGGTGTCCACCCGCATCATCGCCGGACTGATCGCCATCGTGCCGCTGTACTCGCTGTCGGTGCTGGCAGCGTTCTTCGCCGCGCGGTTCACCACGGTCTTCATCAACGGCCAGAGCGCCGGCCTGTACGACCACTACTTCAACACCTTCCTGATACCCAGCGATCTGCTGTGGTCGTTCCTGCAGGCGATCGTGATGTCGGTCGCGGTCATGCTGGTGCACACCTACTACGGCTACAACGCTTCCGGTGGTCCGGTCGGGGTGGGCATCGCGGTCGGCCAGGCGGTGCGCACCTCGTTGATCGTCGTCGTCACCATCACCCTGTTCATCTCACTCGCCGTGTACGGCGCGTCCGGCAACTTCAACCTCTCCGGGTAGGTCAGAGATGTCCGACGGAACCGCCAAACGCAGCCACGTCCGGATCGCCGCCGCGATCCTGGCGACCATCGTCGTCATCGCCGTGGTGCTCACCTATCTGTTCTTCACCGCCGCGTTCACCGCGACCGACACCGTCACGGTGACCTCGCAACGGGCCGGTCTGGTGATGGAACGCGATGCCAAGGTGAAATACCGCGGCATCCAGATCGGCAAGGTCGCCAACATCGAGTACGCCGGGGACCAGGCCAAGCTGACGCTGTCGATCGAGCGCAACCAGATGCGCTTCATCCCGTCCAACGCGGTGGTGAAGATCGGCGGTACCACTGTCTTCGGTGCGAAGTCGGTCGAGTTCCTGCCGCCCGAGCAGCCGCGCGACACCACGCTGCAGGCCGGTACCAACATCCAGGCCTCCGACGTCCAGCTCGAGGTCAACACGCTGTTCCAGACGCTGACCGATGTGCTGCACAAGGTGGACCCGGTCAACCTGAACGCCACCGTCACCGCGCTGGGTGAGGGTCTGCGCGGCAACGGCGAGGACCTCGGCGTGGCCATGTCGGGGCTGAACAGCTATCTGGCCCAACTCAACCCGAAGCTCCCGACGGTTCAGGAGGACCTGCGCAAAACGGCCGTCGTCGCCGACATCTACGGTGATGCCGGGCCCGATCTGGCGACTGTCCTGGACAACGCGCCGCGGCTGGCCCAGACCATCGTCGACGAGCAGGACAACTTGAACGCCACCCTGCTGGCTGCGACCGGACTGGCGCAGAACGGCACCGCCACACTGGAACCGGCCGCCGATGACTACATCGCCGCGATCCAGCGGCTGCGGGCCCCGCTCAAGGTCGCCGGGGACTACTCACCGGTGATCGGCTGCCTGCTACAGGGTGTGCGGCAGGCGGTCAACAGATTCGCGCCAATTATTGGCGGTATCCGACCGGGCCTGTTTGTTTCATCTAGCTTCCTACCCGGCGCTCCGGCCTACACCTATCCGGAGAGCCTGCCCATCGTGAACGCCTCCGGCGGGCCGAACTGCCGTGGCCTGCCGAATGTCCCATCGAAGCAATTTGGAGGGAGTTGGTTTCATACGCCGTTCCTGGTCACCGACAACGCCTACGTGCCGTATCAGCCCAACACCGAATTGCAGTTCAACGCGCCTTCCACGCTGCAGTTCCTGTTCAACGGTGCCTTCGCCGAACGGGATGATTTCTGATGATCAGGTTGCGCCGCGATGAGCGCCTGCGCGAAAAGCCACGGGTCGAGAAGAACGAGGGCCGTAGCTAGTGAACAGAGAACGCAGGACCCTGATCAACGTCGCCGTGTTCACCATGGCGATGGTGCTGGTGGCCGCGGGCCTGATCGTCGTGTTCGGTCAGTTCCGGTTCGCGTCCAGCAACCAGTATCACGCGACGTTCGCCGAGGCGTCGCGGCTCAAGACCGGCCAGGACGTCCGGATCGCCGGTGTGCCGGTCGGATCGGTCAGCGCCGTCACCCTGAACCCGGACAACACCGTCGACGTTGCCTTCGACGTCGACAAGCGCTACCAGCTCTACACCTCCACCCGCGCGGTGGTGCGCTACGAGAACCTGGTGGGCGATCGCTACATGGAGATCACCTCGGGCCCTGGCGAACTCAAGAAGCTGCCCGCCGGGTCCACCATCTCCCGCGACAACACCCAGCCTGCGCTGGATCTCGACGCCCTGCTCGGCGGGCTGCGCCCGGTGCTCAAGGGCCTCGACGGTGCGAAGGTCAACGAGGTCAGCAATGCCGTCATCGAGCTGCTGCAGGGCCAGGGCGGGGCGGTGCAGAACCTGCTGTCGAGCACCAGTGCGTTCAGCCAGAACCTCGCGGCCCGTGACGAATTGATCGGCGAGGTGATCACCAACCTGAACACCGTGCTGGGCACCATCGACGAGAAGGGCGATCAGTTCAACGCCAGCGTCGACGAGTTGCAGAAGCTCATCACCGGACTCGCCGAGAATCGCGACCCCATCGCCGGCGCGATCGGACCGCTCGCCTCGGCCGAGAACGATCTGACCGACATGCTGGAGGCATCGCGGCGACCGCTGCAGGGCGTGATCGAGAATGCCCGACCGCTGATGCAGCGCCTCGATGAGCGCAAGGGCGACGTGAACAAGGTGATCGAGCCGCTGGCCGAAAACTATCTGCGGCTGAATGCACTCGGTGCCTACGGCGCGTTCTTCAACATCTACTACTGCTCTATTCGCATGAAGATCAACGGACCGGCGGGCAGCGACATCCTGATCCCGTTCGGTGGCCCACCGGATCCGACGAAGGGGAGGTGCTCGGAGAATGGCTAGCCTAGATCGCAGCAATCCGCTGCGCACCGGAATTCTCGGCATCTTCGTTGTGGCGTGCCTGGTGCTGGTGTCCTTCGGCTACACCGGGTTGCCGTGGTGGCCGCAGGGCCGCAACTACGAGGCCTACTTCACCGACGCCGGCGGTATCACCCCCGGCAACGACGTGAACGTCTCCGGTATCACGGTCGGCAAGGTGAACTCTGTGTCGCTGGCCGGTGACCAGGCCAAGGTCGGTTTCACCGTGGACCGGAACATCAAGGTGGGCAACCAGACCCTGGTGGCCATCAAGACCGACACCGTGCTGGGTCAGAAGTCGTTGTCGGTGACCCCCGGTGGCAGTGGTGATTCCACCGTCATCCCGGTCAACCGCACCACCACGCCCTATACGCTGAACTCGGCGCTGCAGGATCTCGGCGGTAATGTCAGCGAGCTCGACAAGCCGCGGTTCGAGCAGGCGCTGCAGACCCTGACCGACACCCTGCGCGATGCCACCCCGCAATTGCGCGGCGCGCTCGACGGGGTAGCCGACCTGAGCCGCAGCCTCAACAAGCGTGATGCTGCGCTCGAACAGCTGCTGCTGCACGCCAAGAACGTCTCGGACACGCTGGCACAGCGGTCCGGTCAGGTGAACCAGCTGATCACCGACGGTAATCAGCTCTTCGCCGCACTCGACGAGCGCAGGCAGGCGCTGAGCAGGCTGATCGCCGGCATCGACGATGTCTCCCACCAGTTGTCCGGATTCGTCGCCGACAACAAGCGCGAGTTCCTGCCCGTGCTGCAGCGGCTGGACGCGGTCATGGACAACCTGCTGGAGCGCAAGGAACACATCGGTGCGGCGTTGCGCAGGCTGCCACCGTACGCAACTACTCTCGGCGAGGTGGTCGGGTCTGGGTCTGGATTCCACATCAACCTCTACGGTCTGCCGCCGGCGTCCATTTCCGAGGTGCTGCTGGATACCTACTTCCAGCCGGGCAAGCTGCCCGACAGCCTCGCCGACTATCTGCGCGGCATCATCTCCGAGCGCCTACTGGTGAGGCCGAAATCCCCATGACACAACCGAAGTCCAACAGAGGCAGGTGGGTGCGCGCCGGTATCGCGGTCGCACTCGTCGCGCTGCTCGCCGTCGGCGTCTACCTGGTGTGGCCCAACCGCGGCGGCCACAAGATCGTCGCCTACTTCCCGACCGCCGTCGGCCTGTACCCGGGCGACGACGTCCGGGTGGTCGGGGTGCCGGTCGGGCGCATCGACTCGATCCAGCCGCGCGCCAACGACGTCAAGATCACCATGACGGTCTCCGACGACGTGCGGGTGCCCGCCGACGCCCGGGCCATCATCATCGCGCCGAACCTGGTGTCGGCCAGGTTCATCCAGTTGACGCCCGCGTTCACCGGAGGCACCACGATGGCGGACGGCGCCGAGATCGGTATGGACCGCACCGGCGTGCCCGTCGAATGGGACGAGGTCAAGGAACAGCTGACGGCGCTGAGCACCCAACTGGGCCCCCAGGACGGCGGCCTGCAGGGCCCGCTGACCACCTTCGTCAACCAGGCCGCGGACACCTTCGACGGCAACGGCGACTCGTTCCGCCAGGCGCTGCGCGAACTCTCGCAGACCGCAGGCCGGCTGGGGGACTCGCGGTCGGACCTGTTCGGCACCATCCGCAATCTGCAGGTGCTCGTCAACGCGCTGTCCAACAGCAACGAACAGATCGTCCAGTTCACCAACCACGTCGCCTCGGTGTCCCAGGTGCTGGCCGACAGTTCGGCCGATCTGGACAACACCCTCGGCGTGCTCAACACCGCGCTCGGTGATGTCCGGGGCCTGCTCAGCGAGTCGAACTCGTCGTTGATCGAGTCGGTGAGCAGTCTGAGTGAGTTCACCCAGATCCTCACCGACCACAGCGATGACATTGAACAGATCTTGCACGTCACCCCCAACGGGCTGGCCAACTTCTACAACATCTACAACCCGGCACAGGGCACCGTCGGTGGTCTGCTCTCGCTGCCGAACTTCGCCAATCCTGTGCAATTTATCTGCGGCGGCACCTTCGACGTCGGCGCCTCGCCGGATAACTTCAAACGCGCCGAGATCTGCCGCCAGCGGATGGGGCCGGTGCTCAAGCGCATCACGATGAACTACCCGCCGATCCTGTTCCACCCGATCGACAGCATCACCGCGTACAAGGGACAGATCATCTACGACACCCCGGCGACACAGGCCAAGGCCGAGACCCCGGTGCCGTACCTGCAGTGGCAACCGGCCCCGGGCGTGACCCCGCCGACCGTGCCGCCCGGCGGCAATCTCAGCCAGCTCATCCTGCCGCCGCCGGCCGTGCCCGGTCAGATCTCGCCGGCCGGTCCGGTCCCACCGGCACCGCCGATGGGTACGGGTCCGCTACCCGGGCCGGCGCCGACAGAAGGAGCGGGCGGATGACCCCGATCCTGTTGCGCGGCAGCGCGCTCGGCGCCGCGGCGCTGCTGCTGGCCGGATGTCAGTTCGGCGGGTTGAACTCGCTGAACATGCCCGGCACCGCCGGGCACGGGTCGGGATCGTTCTGGATCACCGCCGAACTGCCCGATGTCGCAACGCTGCCGCAGAACTCGCCGGTGATGCTCGACGACGTCACCGTGGGCAGCGTGTCCGGGATCGAGGCGGTGCAACGCCCCGACGGCACCTTCTACGCCGCGGTGCAGCTGTCCCTCGACAGTGACGTCGACCTGCCGGAGAACTCAACGGCCACCGTCGCGCAGACCTCGCTGCTGGGTTCCCAGCACGTCCAGTTGGCGCCGCCGCCCGACGATCCGGTCGGCAGGCTCAAGCAGGGCTCCAACATCCCGCTGGGCGCCGTCGGCCGGTACCCGACCACCGAAGAGGTGCTCTCCGCGCTCGGCGTGGTGGTCAACAAGGGCAATCTCGGTGCACTGCAGGACATCACCGACGAGGCCTATGCCGCCGTGGCCGGCCGCTCCGGCAGCTTCGCCGAACTGCTGCCGCGGCTGGCCGAGCTGACCTCATCCCTGGATCGCCAGACCGACGACATCATCGCCGCGGCCGACGGCCTCAACCGGTTCGCCTCGATCCTGGCGCGCAGCAAGGACAACCTGGGCCGCACGCTGGACACCCTGCCCAATGCGCTGCTGGTGCTCAACACCAACCGGCAGAACATCGTGGACGCCTTCACCGCGTTGCGTGGGTTCGCCGAGGTGGGTTCGCGGGTGCTCTCGGAGACCAAGGACGATTTCGCCGCGGACATCAAGGATCTGTTCCCGGTCATCAAGGCGCTCAACGACAATGCCGACGACTTCATCGAGGATCTGACGTTTCTTCCGACCTTCCCGTTCCACTACAAGTACCTGCGCAACGCGGTCCGCGGCGACTATTTGAACGTGTTCGTGACGTTCGACCTGACCGTGCGCCGGTTGGGTGAGTCGGTGTTCACCACCTCGTTCTTCGACCCGAACATGAAGCGCCTCAACGAGGTGGTCAACCCGCCGGACTTCCTGACCGGGGCGCTGGCGAACCTGTCCGGGCAGGCCGCCGACCCGTTCAAGATCCCGCCGGGCACCGCCACGCAGCACGGGGAGGCACCGTAATGCTGACTCGTCTGACACGCCTGCAGTTGTCGATCTTCGCCGTCGTCACGGTGTTGACCGTCACCGCGATCTCCGCGTTCTATCTGCACGTGCCCGCGGCGCTGGGCATCGGAACCTACAACGTCACCGCGAATTTCGTGGCCGGCGGTGGGCTGTACCAGAACGCCAACGTCACCTACCGCGGTGTCACCATCGGGCGGGTCGAAGAGGTCGGGCTGACCGATGACGGTGTGATCGCCAAGATGCGGCTGAACACCGACACCGATGTGCCGGCCAACGTCACGGCCACCGTCAAGAGCGTGTCGGCGGTCGGCGAGCAGTACATCGACCTGGTTCCGCCCGAGGGTTCGGCCGATGCGCAGTTGCTGCGCAACGGATCGCACATCGGCGTCGACCGCACCGCCATCGGACAGGACATCGCGGGCCTGCTCAAGCAGGCCGACGATCTGGTCAGCAGTGTCGGCGACGCGCGGATCCAGGATCTGCTGTCCGAGACCTTCAAGGCGTTCAACGGATCCGGCCCCGAGCTGGCCCGGCTGATCCAGTCCGGCCGCGATCTGGTCGACGAGGCCAACGCCGCCTACCCGGAGACCGCGCAGCTCATCGATCAGGCCGGGCCGTTCCTGGACGCCCAGATCGAGGCCGGTGACGACATCCGTTCGACCGCGGACGGTCTGGCCCGGCTGACCGCCGAGGTGGCCGATGCCGATCCGCAGCTGCGCTCGGTGCTGCAGACGGTGCCCGGTGCCGCTGCCGAGGCCAACACCACTTTTGAGGGCATCCGGCCGACGTTCCCGGTGCTGGCCGCCAACCTGGCCAACTTCGGCCGGATCGGCGTCATCTACAACAAGTCGATCGAGCAGGCGCTGGTCATCTTCCCAGCTCTGATCGCGGCCCTCAACACAGTCGCTGGTGGCGTTCCCGCCGACGAGGGCGGCAAGTTGGACTTCAAGGTCGACCTCGGCGACTCACCGCCGTGTCTCACCGGATTCATTCCATCGACGGAGATCCGCTCGCCGGCCGACACCACGCTGCGCGAGCTGCCCACCGACCTGTACTGCAAGACGGCCCAGAACGATCCGGCCGTCGTACGCGGTGCGCGCAACTACCCGTGCCAGGAATTCCCCGGCAAGCGTGCACCCACCGTGCAGCTCTGCCGCGATCCGGTCGGCTACGTCCCGATCGGCAGCAACCCGTGGCGCGGCCCGCCGGTGCCCTATGACACCCCGATCACGGATCCGCGGAACATCACCCCGCCGAACAAGTTCCCGAACATCCCGCCGGAGGCGGACTACGACCCGGGTGCGCCCGCGGTGCAGCTGCCCCCGGGTGTGCAACCGGGCCCGGGTCCGGCGCCGAATGCACCCTTCCCGAATCCGGTGCCGCCCAACAACAATGCCCCGGCGCCGCCGTGGCCGTTCTACGCACCGCCGGATCACATCGCGCCGCCCTACGGTCGGCAGGTGCCGCCCGCGCCGGGCGAACCGATCTATCGGCCGCCGGGTTCGCAGTTCCCGGGCGTCCTGGTACCGCCGGGTGCCCCGCTGCCCCCCGGTGTTCCGGCACCGCCCCCGCCGGTCGCGCCGCCTGCGCCCGCGCCGGGTCCGCTGCCCGCCGAACAGCCCCTGGCCAGCGCCTCGCTGACGACCACCTACGATCCGAAGACGGGTGTGTTCGCCGATCCGACGAACGGCGGCACCGGGGTGTTCGCACCCGGGAGCGACGTGTTCACACCCGCGGAGAATTGGGTGGATCTGATGATGGCGCCAAGGCAGATGTAGATGGTTGACGGAGATACGACTGACAACCCCGAAAGCCAGACAACCAGCAAGGTGACGCGCCGGCGCGCCTCCCGGGCGGCCGGCCCCGCCGGTGCCCCGGTCGGCGAGGCGGGCCCGGTGCTGCAGATGTCGGGCCCGACGGTCACCGTGCCCACATCGGTACGGGCCGCTCCGCTGCCGCCGCGCCGGCCGCACCGGGCCATGGTGGGACTGGTGTCCGCGCTGGCGGCGTTCGTGGCCGCCGCCGTGCTGGTGACCGTCGTCGTGGTGCTGACGGTGCAGCGGCGCGATGCCGCGGACACCCAGGCCCGCGAACAACGTTTCGTCGACACCGCGTCGCAGACGGTGATGAACATGTTCAGCTACGACCAGAACAGCATCGACGAGAGCGTGAACCGGTTCGTCGACGGGACCAGCGGGCCGTTGCGCGACATGCTGAGCCAGGACAACAACGTCGACAACCTGAAGGCGATCTTCCGCGACACGAACGCCACCTCGGAGGCCGTGATCAGCGGTGCCGCACTGGAGAAGATCGACGAGATCGGTGGCAACGCCTCGGTGCTGGTGTCGGTGCGGGTCACCGTCACCGATCTCGACGGCGTGAACAAGCCGTCCCAGCCGTACCGGATGCGGGTGATCGTGCACGAGGACGGCAACGGCCACATGACCGGTTACGACCTGAAGTATCCCGAGGGCGGCAACTGATGCGCACCAGACTCATTCAGGCGGCCGCCGTGCTCTTCGCGCTCGGCCTGGTCGCGTTGGCGGCGGTCGCCGGCGGACTGTACTGGGACCGGGTGCAGGCCCGCGCGGCAGCGGCCGCCGAGGCCGAGCTACCCGGACTGGCGATCCAGCAGATCCCGATGGTGTTCGGCTACGACTTCCAGACGGTGGAACGCAGCCTGTCCGAGGCCGCCACCCTGCTCACCCCGGATTATCGGCGCGAGTTCGAGGACCGCGCGACCACGGACATCATCCCGCAGGCCCGGGAGCGTCAGGTCGTCAGCCAGGCGCACGCCGTCGGCGCCGGAATGCTCAGCGCTGAACGGGATTCCGCGTCGGTGCTGGTGTTCATGAACCGCACCGTGACCGACAAGTCCAAGGAGTCGGTCTATGACGGCAGCCGGCTGAAGGTCGACTATCAGAAGATCGACGGTCGCTGGCTGATCAGCTACATCACGCCGATCTAGTCGGTCTTCACCCCGGCCAGGGCGTCCAGGAAGGCGCGGGCCCACCGGTCCACATCGTGGGCCAGCACCTGGCGCCGCAGCGCCCGCATCCGGCGCCTGCCCTCCTCGACGGACTGGTTGAGGGCCTGCTCGATGGCATCCCGCACACCGTCGGTGTGGTGCGGGTTGCACAGGTAGGCGGTACGCAGTTCGGCTGCCGCGCCGGTGAATTCGGACAGCACCAGCGCACCGCCGAGATCGCTGCGGCAGGCCACGTACTCCTTGGCCACCAGGTTCATCCCGTCTCGCAGCGGGGTCACCAGCATGACGTCGGCGGCGACGAAGAACGCGATCAGGTCGTCGCGCGGGACCGGCCGGTGCAGGTAGTGCACCACCGGGTGACCGACCTCGCCGTACTCACCGTTGATGTGCCCGACCTGCCGTTCGATGCCCTCCCGCATCTCGATGTAGCTCTCCACCCGCTCCCGGCTGGGGGTGGCCAGCTGCACGAGCACGGTGTCGCTGCGGTCGGCGCGGTCCGCGGCGAGCAGTTCGGAGAATGCCTTGAGCCGGACGTCGATGCCCTTGGTGTAGTCCAGCCGGTCGACGCCGAGCAGCAGCTTGCGCGGGTTGCCCAGCTCGGCGCGGATCTGCCGGGCCCGCTGCCGGATGCTCTTGTCCCTGGCCTTGCGGTCCAGTTCGGCCGAGTCGATGGAGATCGGGAACGCGCCGACCTTGACCGTGCGGAAGCCCACCTGGACCTCGCCGAAGCGGGCACGCACCCCGATGGTGGCGCGCGAGGTGTTGGCGCCGAGCAGCCGGCGGGCCAGGATCAGGAAGTTCTGGGCGCCGCCGGCCAGGTGGAAACCGACCAGGTCGGCACCCAGCAGCCCCTCGATGATCTCGGTTCGCCAGGGCATCTGCATGAACAGCTCGACCGGCGGGAACGGGATGTGCAGGAAGAAACCGATGGTGAGGTCGGGCCGCAGCATCCGCAGCATCTTGGGCACCAGTTGGAGCTGGTAGTCCTGGATCCAGACGGTGGCGCCGGGGGCGGCGGCCCTCGAGGTGGCCTCGGCGAACCGCCGGTTCACCTCGACGTAGCGGTCCCACCAGTGCCGGTGGTACTGCGGTTTGACGATGACGTCGTGGTACAGCGGCCACAGCGTGGCATTCGAGAAGCCCTCGTAGTAGAGCGCGACATCCTCGGCGGACAACCGCACGGGGTAGAGCTTCAGATCGTCCTGGACGATCGGTTCCTCATCGCTGTCCGGGACTCCCGGCCACCCGATCCAGGCACCACTCTGCTTGCGCAGGATCGGCTCCAGCGCGGTCACCAGGCCGCCGGGGCTGCGCTTCCAGGTGGTCGTGCCGTCGGGGAGGCGCACCTGGTCGATCGGCAGCCGATTGGCCACGACGACGAAGTCGGCATGCCCGGTGTCCGGGGTGGAGTCGTCGGTGTCGACTCCGGTGGCCACCTAGGCCTCGGGCTTTGCGGGTCCGATGCCCAGCATGGCCAGGAAGGTGCGGCACTCGTCGGCGTCGACGGCGTAGGCGGCGACGACGCGGCGCGCCTGGCTGGCGGTGTCGTCGGCGACGGGTTCGACCTCGCCGATGTCGGCGGCTTCTGTTTTGGCAGGCATCCTCCCATGCTAGGCGACCGGCCCGGCCGCCGAACTGCCAGGGAGTGCTCCGTGCCGGGCCGAAACGCCCGCGCCGAGGTCAGCGGTGCCGTATAACTGAAACCTGTTCTAGTTAGTCGGGCTTCTTTTGTGGAGGTATGTCCATGCTGCTGTCGCTGGCGGAGCGCACCTACCTGGTGACCGGAGGTGGCAGCGGTATCGGAAAGGGTGCGGCGGCGGCCATCGTGGCCTCCGGTGGCGATGTGGTGCTGGCCGGGCGCAACGCCGACAAACTGGCGGCCGCGGCCGCCGAACTCGGCGAGATCGAGGGCGGTCAGGTCAACTACGAACCGGCCGACATCACCGACGAGGACGAGGTGGCCCGGCTGGTCGAGGCGGCCACCGCCTGGCACGGCCGGCTGGACGGCGTCGTGCACAGCGCCGGTGGTTCGGAGACCATCGGACCGCTCACCCAGATCGACTCGGCGGCCTGGCGCAACACCGTCGACCTGAACATCAACGGCACGATGTACGTGCTCAAGCACGCGGCCCGGGAGATGGTCCGCGGCGGCGGCGGATCCTTCGTCGGGATCTCGTCGATCGCCTCGAGCAACACCCACCGCTGGTTCGGCGCCTACGGGCCCAGCAAGGCGGCCCTGGACCACCTGATGATGGTGGCCGCCGACGAGCTGGGGCCGTCCTCGGTGCGGGTCAACGGGATCCGGCCCGGGCTGACCCGTACCGACATGGTCGCCCCGATCATCGACACCCCCGCGCTGAGCGAGGACTACGCGTCCTGCACGCCGCTGCCCCGGGTCGGGGAGGTCGAGGATGTCGCCAATCTGGCGGTGTTCCTGCTCAGCGATGCCGCGAGCTTCATCACCGGCCAGGTGATCAACGTCGACGGCGGCCATGGCCTGCGGCGCGGACCGGATCTGTCCGGCATGTTGGAGCCGCTGTTCGGGGCGGACGGTTTGCGTGGCGTGGTGACGAACTAGTTCCGGCGGTTCGGAGGGCAGCGCCCGGGGGATCAGCTTCGGTGGGCTGGAGCGCAGCGACCGGGGGATCAGCTGGGCAGTGCGTCCGGGCAGTACACCCGCGCGGCGATGCCCGCGAACGTCGTGATGCCCTCGTTGCTCAGTTTCGAGTGGTCCTTGATGTAGTAGACGGCCTTCTCGATCTTCTCGTCGCTGCCGTTGCCGAGGATCTTGCACATCCGCTCGGCGAGCTTGATCGCCTCCTCGTCGGTGCCGACCTGCACGCCGTGCTCGGCGATCGCGGCCAGGAACTGTTCCTGGGTGAGCTCCTCGGCGGCGGCCGGGGCGGCCAGCGCGGTCGCGGCGCCGGCGGCGATGATCGCCGCGGTCAGCATGCGCGTGAAGGTCATGTCTTCTCCTGTCCCGTCACCGACGCCGGAGAACGTCAGCAAACGCTGTCATGACTATCGACGGGGTCGGAGTCGACGTTACCGAACGGCGCCCTCGGCCAGCGACTGCGCGGCGCGCTTCACCGCGTTGACGATGCCCTGATAGCCGGTGCACCGGCAGAAGTTCCCGGACAGGCCTTCGCGGATCTCGTGGTCGGTGGGGTCGGGATTGTCGCGCAGCAGCGCGGTGATGGAGGTGACGAATCCGGGCGTGCAGAAGCCGCATTGCAGCCCGTGGCATTCCCGCATGGCCGCCTGCACCGCGGACAGGGTGCCGTCCTCGGCGGCGATGCCCTCGACGGTGGTGACCTCCTGGCCGTCGGCCTGCACGGCCAGCACCAGACAGGAGCGCACCGCCTGACCCTCCAGCAGCACGGTGCAGGCGCCGCATGCGCCGTGCTCGCAGCCCAGGTGCGTTCCGGTCAGGCCGCAGTTCTCGCGCAGGTGGTCGGCCAGGGTGACGCGGGGTTCGACGGTGTCCTGGTAGGGGCGACCGTTGACGGTGATCCCGACCGGCAGTTCATGCATCGAGGGCCTCCCTGGTGGCGTCGGTCCAGGCGCGGGCGACCATCGCCGCGCCCACCCTGGTGCGATAGGCCGCCGAGCCCTGCAGGTCGGCGGGGACGTCGGACAACTCGGACAGGGCCAGCCTGCCGAACTCGTCGGCGGTGACGTCGGTGACGGGCCGACCCGTGACGGCCTGTTCGGCCGGGGTTCCGCGCAGCGGGGTCGACCCCAGTCCCAGCAGGCCCACCGCGCAGCGGCGCACCCGGTCCTCGGCGTCCAGTTCGACGGCCACCGTGGCGCCCGCGATGGCGAAATCGCCGTGCCGGCGCGCGAATTCGTGTACCGCGAAACCGGTGCGTCCCGACCAGACGGGGAAGCGCACTGCGCGCAGCAGTTCGTCGCCGGCCAGCGCGTTCTCCCACAGGCCGGTGAAGAAGTCCGCGGCCGGGATGTGCCGGTTGCCGCGGGTCGAGGCGGCCTCGATGGTGGCGTCCAGTGTCAGTGCCACCGCGGCGAATTCGGCCGCCGGATCGGCGTGGGCGATCGCGCCGCCGAGGGTACCGCGATTGCGGATCTGGAAATGACCGATGTGTGGCGTGGCCAGCGACAGCAGCGGCACCGAATCGGCGACCTCGTCGTCCATGCCCACCAGCGTGTGCGAGGTGCCCGCGCCGACGACGAGTTCGTCGTCGCACAGGTCGATTCCGCACAGCTCGGGCACCCGCGAGATGTCCACCAGGTTCTCGAAATGGGTGAGCCGCATGGCCAGCAACGGGATCAGGCTCTGGCCGCCGGCGAGAACCTTTGCCTCCTCGCCGTATTCGGCGAGTGTCTGTACCGCTTCGGCGACCGACCCGGGGCGGTGGTAGGTGAACGGGGCGGCCTTCACGAGAGCAGCTTCGACAGCGCGGCGATCAGTTCGTCGGTGCCGGTGGCCACCGGGCGTACCGCGGTGCGCCTGCGGCCGGCCACGAATCCCAGGGCGCCGGCCGCCGCCGCGGCGGCCAGCACCGGACCATAGCGCTTGGCGACCGGCACTGCGACAACCTTGAGTAGGTCGACCGAGTCGGCCGCCGGCTGGGCCGCCGCCGCGGCCGTCTCGGCGGTGGGTGCCGCGGTGACCGGCGAGGTGGCCCCGCGCAGTTCGGCTTCCAGGTTGCGGGCGAACTGGGCGATCAGGTTGCCCGACACATCGGCGAGCACCCCGCGGCCGAACTGGGCGGCCTTGCCGGAGATGGCGAGGTCGGTGGAGATCACCACGGTGGTGGCGTCCCCCTCGTCCTTGAGTTGTGCGGTGACGGTGGCCGCGGCGGTGCCGTTGCCGCGGGTCTCCTTGCCCTCGGCCCTGAGCACGAGTCGCTGGGCGGCGGGATCCTTCTCCTGGTAGCGCGCGACGCCCTGGTAGGACACCGTGATCGGGCCGACCTTGACCTTCACCGCACCGGTGAAGTCGTCACCGTCGACGGACAGCAGGGTGGCGCCGGGCAGGCACGGGGCGACCCGTTCGACGTCGGTGAAGACCTCCCAGACCGTCGCGGCCGGCACCGCCACCCGGAATTCGTTGTTGAGTTCCATGTTTCAGCGGTCCTTCCGTTGCGCGGCGTCGATGAGGTCGACGATGGTCGCCGGGGTGGCCGGCATCGAGGTGACGGTGACACCGAGTGGGGCCAGTGCGTCGTTGATGGCGTTGATGACCGCGGGCGGTGACCCGATGGCCCCGCCCTCGCCGGCGCCCTTGTAGCCGCCGACACCCGGTCCGGGGATCTCCACGTGGCCGAACTCGATCGGCGGGACCTCGGTGGCCGTCGGCAGCAGGTAGTCGACGAAGGTGGACGCGACGGGGTTGCCGGCCTCGTCGTAGGCCAGATGCTCCAGCAGCGCACCACCGATGCCCTGGACGGTGCCGCCGGCGACCTGCCCCTCGACCACGTTCGGATTGATCATCGGGCCGACATCCTCGCTGACGATGTAGCGGGTAAGCGAGACCTGTCCGGTGACGGTGTCGACCTCGCAGGTGCAGACGTGGGTGGCGTTGGCCCAGTGGATCATTGCCTGCGAGCTGAACCGGGCGGTGGCCTCCAGGGTGGGGGAGACGCCGCCGAGTTGGGCCGGGTCGTAGTAGGAGCGGTAGGCGATGTCGGCGAAGCTGACCGATTTGTCCGGATCGGAGCGCACCGTGGCCCTGGAGTCGCCGAGGGCGATGCCCTCGGCGTCGGCGCCGAGCATCTGCGCGGCGATCGCGACGATCTGTCCGCGCAGGATGGCGCCCGCCTCGTGCACGGCACCGGCGGTCATGGGACCACTGCGGCTGCCCTGGGTACCGGCGCCGTACGGGGTGACTGCCGTGTCGCCCTGAATGGTGGACACGTCGGCGATGTCGGCGCCCAACGCATCCGCGGTGAGCTGCACGACGGTGGTCTCGATGCTGTTGCCCGCCGAGCCGCCGTTGACGTAGACGTTGATCTTGCCGGTCGACTCCATCCGGATGGTGGCGCCCTCGGTGGCCAGGTGTCCGGTCGCCGCGCCCGTCGGTTCGATGTAGGCCGAGAAGCCCATCCCGATGTAGCGGCCCTGCGCCAGCGCCTCGGCCTGCGCCTTGCGGAAGCCCTCGTGGTCGAGGATCTTCACCGCCTGCTCGAAGGTGTCCGCGGGTGCGCAGTTGTCATACGGCATGCCGTTGGGGTTGAAGAACGGCATCTCGTCCCCGCGCAGGATGTTGATCCGGCGCAGCTCCACCGGGTCCATCCCGATCTTGCGGGCGGCGATGTCGAGAAGCATTTCCCTGGTGAGGGTTTCGTACTGCCAGGGCCCGCGGTAGGCGTGCAGGCCGGGGGTGTTGGAGAACACCGTCTTGTAGTTGAAGCTGGCCTTCGGAACGCGGTAGGGGCCGGGGAAGAACATCCCGATCGCCGCGGTGGTGAGCACCGGGTAAGGCGTCGGGTACGCCCCGATGTCCTGGACGAAGTCGATGTCGGCGGCCAGGATCTTGCCGTCGGCGTCGAAGGCCATCCGGACGGTGCCGTCGACGTGGCGGGACTGACCGGCCGACATCAGGTTCTCGCGGCGGTCCTCGATCCACTTGAGCGGTCCGGGCACCTTGCGGGCGGCCAGCAGGATGCACATGTCCTCGCGCATGGGTACGACCTTCTGGCCGAACCCGCCGCCGGTGTCGCGCACGATGACGCGCACACCCTGGGCCGGGATGCCGAGCAGCCGGGCGGCGAAGGCCCGCAGTTCGTGGGGCGTCTGGGTGGATCCCCACACCGTGAGCTCTGCGGTGGCGGCTGTCCATTCGACGACGATGCCCCGGGTCTCCATCGGGACGGGGACGTACATCTGTTGGTAGATCCGCTCCTGCACGACATGCGCTGCGTTGGCGAAGAGCTCTTCGTCCGGCGGCATGCCCGCCATCCCACCGGCCACGTTGTCCGGATAGGCGTCGTGCACCATCACCTCGGAACCGACGGCCTTGCGGAAGTCGGCGACGGCGGGCAGCGGGGTGTAGTCCACATCGACGAGGTCGACGGCGTCCTCGGCGACGCGGCGACTCTCGGCGATGACCAGGGCGACCGGGTCGCCGACGAATTTCACCTCCCCGTGCGCCAGCGGCGGCCGGGGGGTGTCGGCGACATCCTTTCCGGCCACGGCATGCCACGCCTCGCGCACCTCGGGGTTGATATCGGCCGCGGTGAACACCGCCTGTACCCCCGGCAGCGCCAGCGCGGCGGCGGTGTCGATGCCGTTGACGGTGGCCCGGGCGAACGGACTGCGCACGAAGCAGGCGTGCAGCATGCCGGGGCGTTGGATGTCGTCGACGTACGTGCCCCGGCCGGTCAGCAACCGGGTGTCCTCGACACGGGGGACGCGAGCGCCGGCGTATCGGGTGTCGACGGTTCCCGTCACTGGAGGCTCCTGTCATCCGTCACTTTCGCGCGGAAGTGGGCTGGATCACACGCGACTGTGAGTGTGGTTATCGTACACAGAGAGTTCGCGTTCCAGAAAGGAAGAGTCGCGTTACCGCTGCTCGGCGGCCTGTTCGTGGTGGATGCGACCGTCCACGGCCGCCAGCGGACGTCCGCCGCCGCCCCACCGGCGGGCGATGATCTCGGCGACGATCGAGACCGCGGTCTCCTCCGGCGTGCGTGCGCCCAGGTCGAGCCCGATCGGGCTGGACAGCCGGCCCAGCTCCATCTCGCCCAGACCCGCCTCGGCCAGCCTGGCCATCCTGTCGACATGGGTGCGCCGCGAACCCATCGCGCCGACGTAGCCGACCCGGGGTAACCGCAGCGCCACCTCCAGGGCCGGCACGTCGAACTTGGGATCGTGGGTCAGCACGCAGATGGCGGTCCGCCCGTCGATGGCGTCGGCCTCGGACTGGGCCCGCAGATAGCGGTCGGGCCAGTCGACCACCACCTCGTCGGCCGCCGGGAACCGGGCCGCCGTGGCGAACACCGGACGCGCGTCACACACCGTCACGCGATAGCCCAGGAAGTCGGCCTGGCGGGCCAGCGCGGCGGCGAAGTCGATGGCCCCGACGATCAGCATCCGCGGCCTGGGCGCGTAGCTGGCGACGAACACCTCCATGCCGCGGTCGTCGGTCTCGTCGACGCGTTCGCCGTCCGGACCGTAGGACAGCACCGCGGTCTGTCCGGCCAGCAGGAGGCCGCGCGCATCATCGGCCACCGCGGCATCGGCGCGGGCCGATCCCAGCGAGCCGTCGGACCCGTCGGGTTCGATGACGATCCGGCGCCCGACCCGGGTGCGGTCGGGGTGGGCGATCACGGTGGCCACCGCGATCGGCCGGTGATTCTCGATCGCCTCGGCCACGGCGGACAATTGCGGAAAGGTCTGCTGCGACACCGGTTCGACGAATACGTCGAGGATGCCCCCGCAGGTCAGACCGACGGCGAACGCGTCGTCATCGGTGATCCCGTAGCGCTGCAACTCGGGCACCCCGCCGGCGACCACCTCGGTGGCCAGTTCGTACACCGCACCCTCCACGCAGCCGCCGGACACCGAGCCGGCGACGCTGCCGTCGGGTGCCACCGCCAGCGCGGCCCCGGCCGGTCGTGGCGCGGAGCGGATGGTGCGCACGACGGTGGCCAGCCCGGCGGTACCGCCCGAGCGCCACGTGGCCATCAGATCGTCGAGCACTTCTCGCACGAGTTGAAGTCTAGGTGCGCGACGGCAACTACCGGCATGATGAGCCATGCGCACAATCGTGGCCTTCGCCGCGCTGCTGATGTCGGTGGTGCTGTCCGGTTGCGGAACCGGGGAGCCGAACTCCCTGTTCGACGCCGCCGGCTACCACGTGCGTGACGGTGCCGTCTACTACCTGAATGCGTTTCCCGGCAAGGCGTTTGCCGTCGACGGCGCCGATGCCGGAACCTTCGAGGTGCTGGACCGCAGCTTCGCCCGCGACCGCCACGCCGTATACCTCGACGGGCGGCCGTTGGCCGATGCCGACCCGGCAACCTTTCGCCTGCTGGACCGGGCCGGCTACGCCGCGGATGCACACCGGGTCTTCCTTCGCGATCAGGTGATCAGCACCGATCCCGAGCACTTCGAGCTGCTCGACGGTGACCTGTCCCGCGATGGTGTCGCGGTGTATTGGCCGGACGGCAGTGTGCTCTCCGATGATCCCGAGCATTTCGCGGTCATCTCGAACGCGAATCACTACCTGTTCACCCGGGACAGCGACAGTGTGCACGTCAACGGCAACCGGGTGCTCGGCGCCGATCCGCGCGCCTTCCGGGTCATCGGCGGGGCCTACGCCGTCGATGGTGTGCGGGCCTTCTACTTCGACGGCGCCGTCGCCGGAGCCGACGCGGCGTCGCTGCGGCATCTGGAGGGCGCCTACGCCGCCGACGGGCGTGCTGCCTACTGGATGGGCCGGCCGATCGACGGTGCCGACCCGGTCACCTTCCGGGTGCTCAGCGCGGCGCTGGAATGCTCGGCCGACGCCACCCGCGCCTATCATCGGCGCGACGTGATCCGCGGTGCTGCGCCGGGCATGTTCCCTGCTGGCCGTCCGGTCACCGGGTGCTCGACGGAGCGGATCACGTTCGCGGACTAGCCGTTACGCGTCCACAGACAGTGTCCGGTCATCACGATGTCGAACAGCCGCGGCGCCACCTGCACCGTCAGTGGCCGACCGGGCGCACCTTCGGCGGTCAGCGGTTCGCCGACGACGCCGGCACTCACCACGGCCTGTTGTGTTGCCGTGCAGCGGGTTCCGGGATCCAGCGGGGTGGCCGTCCAGGTGCCCGCCGCCAGATTGGGGTTGCGCAGCCCCTCGCCGTGCAGCGCCATCGCCGGACCGTAGCTGACCCAGCGGTCACTCGGGTCGCCGGGAACCGTCACCGCGCTCCAGCGCCCGGCCGCGCAGACCAGGGGCAGCGACTGCCCGGTGGGCATGGTGGCGGCCCCGGCCAACTCAGGTGTGCACGCCGTACCCGGTTGCGGCGGTTCGGCCTGTGCCGGGGCGGCGGTCGCCAGCACCGCGACCGTCAACGCCACACTCACCCGGGCACGCATGTCACAGCTTCGCGAGGTCGGTCTTGACCAGCCACACGTTGTAGTCGTTCCACACCGAGAGGTTGAAGTACAACTCGGTGCCGGTGCCCAGTGTCGACGGTGACCACGGGTGCATCATCGGAGCGTAGATCCCGCCGCCCTGCTGACCCATCAGCACCGTCGGCGCCGACCAGCCGCCCTCCGGGCGATCCGAGGTGCGCAGGATGACGTTGTTGAACTGATCACCGTGCAGCGCAACGTATTTGCCGAGCTGCTTGTTGTATTGCACCGACATCTCGCTGACCTGGTTACCGGCCTTGCCGACCCCGCAGGCGCCGGTCTCCCGGCCGAAGACCGGCGAGGCCTTGCCCGGATCGTTGCGGTACCAGCCGGCCTTGTAGGCGCCGATGCCGAAGATGCCGCCCTTACTGCCCTTGCTGTAGTACTCGTACTTGGTGACATCGAGGATGTCGGCCTCGGCGACCCGGGAGATGTAGGCCTGGCCCTGCCTGCCGTTGGGGGTGCCGTAGGAGTACACGAAACCGTCACCGGGCCGGACGAGGGCGGCCTGCTGGAAGTTCGCGTTACCGCCGAAGTTGTTGCGCACACTCTTCGGGGAGATGTACCAGTTCTCGCCGTTGTCCTCGGAATAGGCGATCGCCGAATAGTTGGTCGACCACTGCCCGGCCGCGCCCCACTGCTTGACCGAGATGAAGCTGACGTACTGGGTGGCGCCGAACTGGGTACCGGGGGTGGGCACCGAGATCCCCGCGGTGGGGATCAGCGTGACGCCGGTGGGCAGACCGCGGGGCAGGCGCTCGGGCAGGATGATCTGCCGCGCGTAGTGCTCCTCCCACAGCGGTGAGCCGCCGAACATGTTGCCGTTCAACCACTGTCCGCCGGGCACCGCCATCCCGTCGGCCAGGTTGCGGTCCGGGCTGCGGAACAGCGTGTTCAGCCGCCAGGTGCCGGTCATGTTAGGACCGCCGAAGGTGTCACCGAAGGCGATCAGCACCTGGTTCTCGTTGATCGGGGTGCTCGGGTCATCGGGAATGCCGTTGTCCCACATGGTCCCGACGTCGGTGCCCCAGATGCCGTACCGGTTGAAGGTGTCGTTGGGGGCGAAGTTCCCGGTGACCCAGTCCACGAAGCTGGTGGACCCACTGAACTGGTAGCCGCGGGGCGGGAAGTTGGGGCGCGGATTGAGCGCGGCCGCGACCAGTGCCCGCGCCGAGGTGTCGTCGATATCGCTCGCCGCCTCGTGTGCCGGGTCCAGCCGGGTCAGCAGATTGTCGACCTCACGGCGGGCGAACGCCAGCAGGGCCCAGGCCAGCGTCGGGCTGCTCGGCGAGCCGGGGACCACACCTGCCGCCCAGTCGAGCACGTTGGCGACGACCTTGACCACGCCGGTGAGCGGGTGTGCGGCCTGGGTGGCGGGGCGCGCCGGGTTCGCGGTGACGGTGGCGGCGGCCAGGGTACGCGCCGAAGCGAACACCGCGACGGTGTCGGCCTGTGCGAGCGAGTCGGCCGGATCGGCGGCCGCCGGCACGGCCGTGGCAGGTGGTGTTGTCACTGTGCCGGTGCTTGCGGGTGTGGTAGCCGGCGATTCGGTGACCGTCGTCTTCTGATCGGCCGACTTCGTGACGGCCGGTCGGCCGGCCTGGCGCACCGACCGGGGCTTCTTGGGCAGCTGCTGGGCCGGGTGTTCGGCGACGGGCTCGGCGTCGATTCCGGTGTCGGTCTCGGGGTCCGGGTCGGTCGCGGTGCTGTCCTCTGAGTCCGCTGAATCATCGGACTCGGTGTCGGCGTCGGTGTCGTCGGCGTCCTCGGCGTCCTTGCTGTCGGCGTCGTCGGATGCGGGACCGGCCGTCGAGGTGCCGGCGTCCGAAGTTGCGGTCGTGCCGGTGGACCCGGCGGAGCCCGACGATCCCGTAGCGCCGCCGGAGCCGCTCGACGAACTCGACTGGCTCGAGGAACCCGATGATTCGCTGCCCTCGGCAGCGGCGATGCCGTGCCCGGTGGCGATCGCCGTTCCGACGCCGAGGGCGAGGGCCAAGCCCCCCACCCGACCGATATATGCCGCTGAGCCCATGACGCGCCTCCGTGAAGTCCGCCCCCCGGCCCGACAAGTGCCTCCATTAGAACTCAGCAAAGCCCCAGAGGAGGAGGCAATCGCCCCATCGGTCACAGCCGCCGCAACTGACCAGGGGATTCAGTCGATCAGGCCGGCCTCGCGCAGCGCCTCCGTGTAGAGATCGCTGGCCTCGTCGATTCCGTTACCGACCCACGCGTCTACGACGGCCACCCGGTCGGCCACCAGCTGCACCCGATTGGCCCAGCGCTCGAAGTCCGGATCGCGGCGCAGCCGGTCGATCTGGGTCTGGCTGCCCTGGATCAGGAAGAAGCCGCCGAGTTCGGTGGTCTGCGGGCGCAGGATCGTCACGTCGTAGCGTTCGATGCGGCCGGCCTCGGCGAGTTCGGCGAGGAACGCCCGGGATGCCTTCAGCGTCTCCAGCGCCTGCGGTTCGCGGCCCTGCGTGGGCAGACCCCACGCGACCCAGAATCCGGCGTCAGCCATCGTGCACCTCCTAGTCGGTGTCCCGAAGGTACTAGAGCGTCAGGGCCGGATCGCGGTACGCAGCGCCGGCGCCGGCGGCGGCCGCAACGCGTCGGCCAACCGGGACAGCGGTAGCGGCGCGGTGACCAGTGCGGCCCACGGGTACCTGTCGTGGGTGCGGTCCAGGAACCCGACCGCCTGCTGGAGGTGCCGCGGTTCGTAGTTGTGCACCCCGGTGATGGTCAGCCAACGCCGGACCACGGTCTCGGTGTCGACGGGCAGTGCATCGGCGGGCAGCACCGACCCGGCGAGCACCAACCGGCCACCGATGTCGAGCCGGGCCAGCGCGGCCCCGATGGCCGGGGTGGACCCGGTGTAGTCGATCGCCACATCGACCGGGCTGTCGTCACTGCGCCGGGCGCCGAACGCCTCGGCCTGTGCCACGCGGGCGGGGTTGCGGTCGAGCACCTGCACGTCGGCACCGGCCTCCCGGCCCGCCGCGACGGCGGTGAGCCCGAGCATCCCGGCGCCGAGGACGAGTATCCGCCGGCCGGACAACGGACCCGCGGCATCCAGCGTCGCCATCACGGTGGCCGTCGCGCACGCCGCGGGCGCGGCGACCGCATCGGGCATCCGGTCGGGAACCGCGGCGATCGTGGTACCGGCCGGCAAGACGATGTGCTCGGCATAGGAACCCGACAGCGGCCAGTCGCCGTCGAACGGCTCATGCCCGGTCTTGCGCACCGAGGTGCACTTGGCGCTGCGCCCGGCGCGGCAGCGCGTGCAGGCGCCACAGCTGACCGTGACCGACCAGACGATGCGTTGTCCCACAGCCAGACCGGGTCCGGACACCACCTCCCCGACCGCCTCGTGGCCCAGGATCGACGGGTACGGCCCGGGCCGACGGCCCGACACCGTGTGCAGGTCGCTGCCGCACACCGTGGCGAGCCGCACGCGGGCCAGTACGTCGGCGGCGCCCAGCGCGGGGATGTCGACCCGTCGCAGCGAGATGTCCGATCCGCCGGTCCAGACGGCGGCCCGGGTCACACCAGGCGTGAGCGTATCCAACCCGACAGCCTTTCGATGGAATAGACGATGGCGAAGATGACGAGCACGATCGCGCCGGCCACGTCGAAGTTCAGCGTGCGGATCGACTCGAAGAGCAGGAAGCCGATGCCGCCCGCCCCGACGATGCCCAGCACCGTCGAGGTGCGCACGTTGACGTCGAACAGGTACAGGCTGGAGCCGACCATGGCGGGCATCGACTGGGGAAACACGGCCGAGAACAACGTCTTCCACCATCCGCCGCCGACCGACCGGACCGCCTCCATCGGCCCGGGATCGATCTCCTCGACGGCGTCGGCGACAAGTTTGGCCAGGAACCCGACCGATCCGATGGCCAGCGCGCAGGTGCCGGCGATGGGGCCCAGGCCGAGCGCGGCGACGAACACGACGGCCAGGATGAGTTCGGGGACCGCGCGCACCACCAGGATCCAACCGCGGGCCAGCCAGTACAGCGCGGCGTTCGGTGCGATGTTGCGGGCAGCCAGGATGCCGACCGGAATCGAGAGCAACACACCGATGGCGGTGGCCACCACGCCGATCGCGACGGTCTGGACGGCGGCGAAGAACAGGTCGGCGCCCAAGGCGTCGAAGTTCGGCGGGATCATCCGGGTGAATATCCCGACCGACGGGCCGACCCAGGTGAGCAGCGAGAGCGGACTGATCTCCAACACGATGAAGGCGGCCGCGGTGGTGCCGATCAGGAGCCCGGAGAACGAGATTCGGACGGCGCGGTCGCGACGGGGGCGCAGGCCGTCGGAGGTGAGCAGCATCCGGCGGATGAAGATGGCCAGCAGTTCCATCGCGACGATGATCACCAGGATCACCGCGACGATGCCCAGCGCGCGGGGATAGATCAACCCGCGCAGCGCATCCTGTAGTGCGAAGCCGATGCCACCGGCCCCGACGAATCCGAGCACCACCGACATCCGCAGATTGATGTCGACCCGGTAGACGAAGGTTCCGATCCACGAGGGGATGACCTGCGGGACAACCGCGTTGAGCATCTCGCGCAGGTAGCCTGCGCCGGTGCTGCGGACGGCTTCGCGCGGGCCGGGATCGGTCTGTTCGATGGCGTCGGCGAACAGCTTGCCGAGCATCCCGATCGAATGCAGCGCCAGCGCCAGGATGCCGGGCAGCACACCGATGCCGAGGGCGCGGACGAACAGCACCGCGAACAGCAGATCGGGCATGGCGCGGCAGAACGTGATGAAGCCACGGGCGACGGCGTACACCGCGGGATGCGGGGTGGTGTTGCGCGCTGCCAGGAACGCCAGCGGAACAGAGGCGGCCGCCGCCAGTACGGTGCCCAGCACCGCCATCAGCAGCGTTTCGAACGCCAGTCCGGTAATGCGTGCCGGGTCGTCCAGGCGCGGCGGCAGCATCCGCTCGACGAGCGCGACGATCTTGTCGAAGTCCGAGATCAGTGCGGCGGGAACGAATTCGATGGACCAGGCCGCCACCAGGGTGGCCACCAGTGCGGCGACCATCACCAGGTGCAGCAGGCCGGGCAGTGGTGGCCGGGTGCGGTTCGGTCGGGTGAGGGTTGTCGTCATGACCGTTGTCTGGTCTGATCCAGCGCCGGATCCACGCGCTGGTAGATGCCCATGACGTCGTCGCGGGTCATTCCGACCGCGGGCCGGTCGAGCACCTTCTGTCCGTTGCGCAGCCCGACCAGTCGGTGCGCCCACCCCAGTGCCAGATCCACCTGGTGCAGGGTGCACACCACGGTGAGCTTCTCCTCGATGCAGACCCGGAACAGCAGATCCATGACGATGCCTGCATTTTCGGGGTCCAGCGAGGCGACCGGCTCGTCGGCCAGCAGCAGCGCGGGGCGCTGCATGAGGGTGCGGGCGATGGCGACGCGCTGCTGCTGGCCGCCGGACAGGGTGTCGGCGCGGCGTTCGGCGAAATCGGCCAACCCCACCCGGTCGAGGTGTTCCAGCGCCGCGGCGCGCATGTACTTCGGGTAGGTCAGTGCGCCATAGCGGGGCAGGGTGAGGTGACCGAGCCCGCCGATCAGGACGTTCTCCAGGCAGGTGAGGCGGCCGACCAGGTTGAAGTGCTGGAAGACGAAGCCGACCCGGGTGCGCAGGGCGCGCAGCTGCTTGTTCGAGGCCTGGTCGACCCGGGTCCCGCCGACGTCAACGCGGCCGGAGGTGACCGGGTGCAGTCCGTTGAAACACCGTAGCAGCGTGGACTTTCCGGAACCGGACAGGCCGAGCAGCACCAGCAGTTCGCTGCGCCGCACGTCCAGGGATACGGCGTCCAGTGCCAGGGTGTCGCCGAAGCGTTTGGTGACATCGCGGGCGACGATCACCAGATCGTCGCCCGCGACGGCCGTCTCGGTCATGTCAGCCCTTGCACTTCTCGGAGCCGGTGACATCGCAAACGTGTCGGACGCCGTCGTAGTCGGAATCGGCGGCCGGGACGACGCCCCAGGCGCGTTCGTCGGTGACCCGGCAGGCGTCGCCCTCGCAGAAGCCGGCCGCCTGCAGACTCGGTACGTTGACCTTGTCGGTGAAGATGGCCGTGAGCTTGTCGATGGCCTCGGTGCCCAGCGCGTCGTTGGCGGCGAATACCGAGCCGGCGATCATCTCGGACTTCCAGACGGTCTTGAGTTGGCCGGGCTGCAGGTCGCCCTTCTCGATCATGGTCGTGTCGACCATGGTGTCGAAGGCGAAGCCGGCGTCGCAGTCGCCGTTGGCGATGGACAGTGCCGAGGAATCGTGACCGCCGGCGAAGACCGGTGACATGGCGGCCGACACGTCGGCCTCGGAACCGGACTTGATGACGCCCTCTTCGATCAGGCCGGCGGTCGGGTACAGGTAACCCGATGTCGAACCCGGATCGACGAAGCAGACCTTCTTGCCGGCGAAGTCGGGGAGGCCGTTGATGGCGTCGGCGTCGGAGCGGGCCAGGCCGTAGGACTGATAGCCCGGCTTCTCACCCTCGTCGCCGATCACGGCGCCCAGCGGAGTGATCTTGGCGCCGTTGACCTTTGCCACCACGTACGCGAACGGGCCGAAGAAGGCGAGGTCGACGTTGTCGGCGATCATGCCCTCGACGACACCGGCATAGTCGGAGGCCTGGACGAATTCGACCTTGGAGCCGGTCTCGCGCTCCAGCATCTTGATCAACGGGTCGTAGCTGGCCTTGAGGTCCGAGGAGTTCTCGGCCGGAATGGCGGCCAGTGTCAGCGTTTCGGGGAAGCCCTGGGCGTTGGGAGCTGTGGAACCGGGGTCGCTGCTGGAACAACCGGCCAGGGCGAGCGTGGCGACGGCGGCCACGGTGAGAGTGCGAATGATCATGCGGGTGGGCCTTTCAGCGGTGGGAGAGGACGAGGTGGGCGAAGTCGGCGACGGTGGCCACTACGTGGGTGGCTCCGGCGGCGTTCAGGGTGGCGGCATCGTGCGCGCCGGTCAGGGTGCCTGCGACCAGCGAGGCTCCGGCCCGCAGGCCGGAGGTGATGTCGCTGGAGGTGTCGCCGAGCACGGCGACCTTGGCGACATCGTCGATTCCGGTGCGCAACAGGCTGTTCAGCACCAGGTCGGGGTAGGGGCGGCCGCGGCCGCCGGCGCCGGGTGCCAGCACCACGTCGGCCAGGTCGTGCCAGCCGAGCGCGTCGATGATGGCCTGCTGGGTGGCCGGGCTGAAGCCGGTCGTGAGCGCGACCCGCACGCCGGCGGCGCGGAGCTTGGCAATGGCTTCCTCGGCACCGGGGATGGCGGTGACGCCGCGGTCGATGTGGGCGTTGTAGGTCTGTTCGAAGGTGGCGTTCGCCTGCTGGGCGCGGTCCTCGGCGCCGAACAGGTGCCGGAACACCTCGATCTTGGACTGGCCCATGGTGTCGCGGACGTAGGTGCGGGCGGCCTCGCGCTCCGCACCAGATGCCGGAACACCGACGGCGGTGGCCGCGGCGTCGAAGGCGTGCAGCACCAGGCCGTCGTCGGCAACGGTGGTGCCCGCCATGTCCAGGACAGTCAGTTCGATCGGTGGCATGCGGACACCCTGACACTTGGTCTATACCAAGGCGTGTATCGAAGGCGAACGGTCGGTGAACAGGTATCGAGTAATTGGTCTAGACCATGGTCTATGCCAGCGTTTGCTATGGTCAGGCAGGTGATTGGCAATGCCCGTCCGCGGGTTCTCAAACACCAGGTCATCCGCGAGAAGCTGGATCGGATGCTCGACGACATGCAGGTCGGTGACCCATTCCCGGCCGAGCGCGAGATCGCCGAGTTGTTCGACGTGGCCCGCGAGACCGTGCGTCAGGCGGTCCGTGAACTGCTGCTCGCCGGCCGGGTCGAACGCCGCGGCCGCACCACCGTGGTGGCTGCGCCCAAGCTGCTGCAGCCCCTGGGGATGGGCTCCTATACCGAGGCGGCCCGCGAGGAGGGGCATGCCGTCGACCGGTTCCTGGTGGGCTGGACCACCCTGGCGGCCGACGAGACGCTGGCCGAGGTGCTGCGCATCGATGTCGGCGCCGAGGTGCTGCAGCTGGAGCGTGTCTTCACCACCGACGGCGTGCGGGTCGGGCTGGAGACCAGCCGGCTACCGGCGTACCGCTTCCCCGGATTGGTCCAGCACTTCGACTACCGGACCTCCCTGTACGCCGAGATCCGCAGCAGGGGAGTGGTATTCGCCAAGACCGTGGACACCATCGACGCCGCGCTTCCCGATGCGCGGGAGTCGGCGCTACTGACGGTGGACGCCCGCACCCCGATGTTCCTGCTCAACCGGGTGTCCTACGACCAGCGCGGCGTGCCCATCGAACAACGGCGCTCGCTCTACCGCGGCGACCGCATGACGTTCACCATCGTCATGGAGGACAGCGTTTAGTTTCCGGCCCGTGCGGAGAACCCGCAGGCATGGAACAGCGCAACGACCCGCCCGCACACCCCGCGGACGCCACCAAGGCGACCGAGGAGCAGCGCGCGGTCCAGGACCAGCTCGACCGCCGACACGAAGATCCGGACGGACCCGGTCTGCACGAGAGCCGCCACCAGATCGCCGACGAGACGTAGCTAGTAGGACTTGCCGTCGGCGTAGCGCTGTCGTCGGAAGCTGCGGCCGTTGCCGCGGTTGCGGCTCTTGTAGGTCGGCAGCTGCGAGTCGCAGTTCGGGCAGACCAGGCGGAGGTTCTCGCGGCGGTTGTTGTCGGAATTGCCGTCGATGTGGTCGAGGACGAGGGTCAGCGGAAGGCCCTGCCAGCTGCCGGCGCCGCCGCAGAGGGCGCAGCAACCGGATTGCTCGGCGGCGATGTACGAGCGGATGTAGTGACCCTGCAGAGAGCCCGCTCGGCCCTGGCCCGATTCCAGCCACACCTTCGTCCGCGTCGTGCGTCGGAACGCAATCTGACACGAATTGCTACAGAACACCTTCTGGCTGCGTCGCGTGAGTTCAGCTCCGCAGCCCTGACACCGTCTCATGGCCGCACGCTACGTTCCGGGTCCGACAAGCCGTCCCGGGCAAATTTGAGCCCCCGGTCGGGATTGAACCGACGGCCGTCCGCTTACAAGGCGGAAGCTCTACCACTGAGCTACGGAGGCGGGTACTACGCCGGACAGCTTAGCCTTCCTCGTCGATGACTCGTTCGGAGACCACGGCGCGCGGCATGTTGCTGGTGCGCCGGCTGCGCTGACGGCCCAGCGGGATACGTCCGGCGATGTTCGACAGCGGGTTGACCACCTGCGAGAGCGTGATGACGGCCTCGTGCAGCGCATCGATGGTCGGAGCCAGTGCCTCCAGGCCGGGGGCCAACCGGTTGAGGGTGTCGGCGACGTCGGCGAGCTTGAGCAGCGGACCGTCCGGGTCGGTCAGGGTGTCGAGCAGCCCGCCCTCGGACAGCAGGGTGTCCGCGACGCCGTCCTCGCGCAGGATGCGTTCGATCAGGCCGTCGTCGGCGAGCAACTGGTCGGCGAGTCCGCCGGGGGCGATGACCCGCGACAGCGCGCCGCTGTCGGTGGTGAGGCGGTCGATGAGGCCGCCCTCGGCGGTGATCTGGTCGACCAGGCCGCCCTTGGCCAGTGCCCGTCCGACCGGGCCGTTCTGGGAGAGCAGTTGTTCGGCGACCCCGTCCTCGCGCAGCGCCCGCTCGACCAAACCCTCCTCGGCGAGCAACCGGTCGGCCAGGCCGCCGGGGGCGATCACCCGCGACACCACACCACCCTCGGCCGTCAGCCGATCGACCAGTCCGCCCTCGGCGGTGACCTGGTCGATCAGCCCGTTCTCGGCCAGCGCGCGGGCCACCGGCCCGTTCTGGTTGTTGAGCCGGTCCAGCAGACCGCCGGGCGCGGTCAATTGGTCGACCAGCCCGCCCGGGCGCAGTAGTTGGTTGAGCGGACCCTCCGGGGCCAGCGCGCGACCCAGCGGCGCGTCGTCGTCCATCAGCCGGGCCAGCCGGTTGGCGCGGTCGACCGCGTCATCGATGCCGAGCATTGCGGCAAAGCCGGTGGTGCCGGCGGACGGGCTGACCTCATTCAGCGAGCGCTGCACCGCCTTGAGCGTGCCACCTGCGATGTTGAGGCCCAGGTCGGCAACGGCGAGCCCGACCCGCACCGGGGCCGTGGCAACCTGCACGATGGTGTTGCCGAGGTTCATGTCGCCAGTCTAGGGCGGCCGTCGGCGGGCCCTGCCCCGAATGCATTCTCAGAGACTTCACAGCCGGCTTGCAGCTTCGCTTCAACCAGGGAGAGCACTGTGAACTTCATGGCAATGGCAGCGATCTCCGAATCCCGCGACACGATCCCCGAGGCCCGGGTGCTCGTCGTCGACGATGAGACCAACATCGTCGAGCTCCTCTCGGTGAGCCTGAAGTTCCAGGGCTTCGAGGTGCACACCGCCTCCAGCGGCCCGGACGCGCTGGCCAAGGCCCGCGAGATCCGCCCGGACGCGGTCATCCTGGACGTGATGATGCCCGGCATGGACGGCTTCGGCGTGCTGCGCCGGCTGCGCGCCGACGGGATCGACGCCCCCGCGCTGTTCCTCACCGCGCGTGACAACCTGCAGGACAAGATCACCGGGCTGACCCTCGGCGGCGACGACTATGTCACCAAGCCGTTCAGCCTCGAAGAGGTGGTCGCCCGCCTGCGCGTCATCCTGCGCCGCGTCGGCCGCGGCGTGGAGGAGCCCAAGAACGCCCGGCTCAGCTTCGCCGACATCGAACTCGACGAGGAGACCCACGAGGTGTGGAAGGCCGGCGAGCCCGTCTCGCTGTCGCCGACCGAGTTCACCCTGCTGCGCTACTTCATCATCAACGCGGGCACGGTGCTGTCCAAGCCGAAGATCCTCGACCACGTGTGGCGTTACGACTTCGGCGGTGATGTCAACGTCGTCGAGTCGTACGTGTCCTATCTGCGCCGCAAGATCGACACCGGTGACAAGCGCCTGCTGCACACGCTGCGCGGAGTCGGCTACGTGTTGCGCGAACCGCGGTAGACCACCGGGCATCGATGATCGACAGATACCGGCGGGGCGTCCCGCTGCGCGTCGGGCTGGTGGCGGCCACCCTGGTGCTGGTGGCGATCGGGTTGCTCGCCTCCGGCATTGCGGTCACCTCGATCATGCGGCACACCGAGATCGAGCGGGTCGACGACACCCTGCTGGAGGCCTCCGGCGGATGGGCGCGCGCCCCGATGGCCTTCGCCGCGCCGCTGCAGGATCCCAACCCGGCGCACCCGCCGACGAACTTCTACGTCCGCGGCACCGACGCCGACGGCCGGATTCAACTGGCCGTCAACGACAGTTCGGCCGAGCCGGTGCTGCCGGCGAACAACGATGTCGGCCCCGACCCGGTGACGGTCGGTTCGGTCGACGGATCCGATGTGCAGTGGCGGGCGGTGACGGTCGCCGGCCCCGACGGGGAACTGACCACCGTCGCGATCGACCTCACCGATGTCGACTCCAGCGTGCGCGCCCTGATCTGGTCGCAGGTCGGGATCGGCGCCGCGGTACTGCTGGTGCTCGGCGTCGTCGGCTACGCGGTGGTGCACCGTAGCCTGCGTCCGCTGGCCGAGGTGGAGGAGACGGCCGCCGCGATCGCCGACGGCGAGCTGGATCGCCGTGTTCCGCAACGGGACCCGCGTACCGAGGTGGGCAGGCTCTCGCTGGCGCTCAACGGCATGCTCGCCCAGATCCAGCGGGCCATGGCATCCTCGGCGCAATCGGCAGAACTGGCCCAGCAGTCCGAGGAACGCATGCGCCGCTTCATCGCCGACGCCAGCCACGACCTGCGCACCCCGCTGACCACCATCCGCGGTTATGCCGAGTTGTACCGCCAGGGCGCGGCCCGGGACACCGAGATGCTGATGGGCCGCATCGAGAGTGAGGCAGGCCGGATGGGCCTGCTGGTCGAGGATCTGCTGCTGCTGGCCCGCCTCGACGAACAACGCCCGCTGGACCAGCGCCGGGTCGACCTGCTGGCGCTGGCCAGCGATGCGGTGCACGATGCACAGACCGTGGCGCCTGCACGCCCCATCGGCATGCAGGTGTTCGACGGCCCCGGCACCCCGGAGGTCCTCGGCGACGAGGCCCGGCTACGGCAGGTGCTGAGCAATCTGATGGCCAACGCGTTGCAACACACCCCGGAGGCGGCGCGCGTCACGGTGCGCGTCGGCACCGACGGTGACGATGCGGTGATCGAGGTCTGTGACGAGGGTCCCGGCATGAATCCCGAAGACGCACAACGGGTCTTCGAACGTTTCTATCGCGCCGACTCGTCCCGAACCCGGGCCAGCGGCGGGTCCGGGCTGGGCCTGTCGATCGTCGACTCCCTGGTCCTGGCGCATGGCGGCACCGTCTCGGTGGACACCGCGCCCGGACAGGGCTGCCGATTCCGCGTTGCGCTGCCGCGGATCGTCGAGGTGGCTGTTCAGCCCAGCTGAGCCAGCGCAGCCTTGATCTTGGTCTGGGCCTCGTCCAACGATTCCGGTGACGGATTGCGATCGACCGAGGCGAAACCGAAGTCGGTGAGATTGCGCGCCGGGAACACGTGGACGTGCAGATGCGGTACCTCCAGCCCGGCGATGATGACGCCGGCCCGCTCGGTGTCGAACGCCGCGCAGACGGCCTTGCCGATCTTCTGCGATACGGCCATCACCCGGCCGAACAGTGCGGGGTCGAGGTCCTGCCAGTTGTCGACCTCGGCCCGCGGCACCACCAGGGTATGGCCCTGGGTCATCGGTTCGATGGTCAGGAACGCCACGATCTCGTCGTCCTCGTAGACGAATCGGCCCGGGATATCTCCGTTGATGATCATCGTGAACACAGTCGCCATGGCCACGAGGTTAGTCCTTTCGAAGCCCTGCAGTGCGGGGGTGGCACTGGCTAGCCTGGTCGGATGCTGGGTCTCATGCAGGACCGACCGTTGATGATCTCCTCGCTGATCGACCACGCGGCGACCTTCCACGGGGACACCGAGATCGTGTCCCGGCTGCCCGAGGGCGACATCCGGCGCACTACCTGGGCGGCGGTGCGGGACCGCTCCCAACAGGTCGCCAACGCGCTCGCCGAACTGGGCATCGAACCGGGCGACCGGGTCGGCACCCTGGCCTGGAACAGCGACCGCCACCTGTCGCTGTACTACGGCGTCTCCGGATCCGGGGCCATCCTGCACACCGTCAATCCACGGCTGTTCGCCGAGCAGATCATCTACATCATCAACCACGCCGAGGACCGGGTGCTGTTCTTCGACATCACCTTCGCCGCCCTGATCGAACAGATTGCGCCGCAACTGGACACGGTGCGCACCTATATCGCGATGACCGATCGCGCGCACCTGCCCGCCATCGCCGTGGACAACGTGCTGTGCTTCGACGAGCTCATCGACGCCCAGTCCACGTCCTACGACTGGCCGGAATTCGACGAACGCACCGCATCCTCGCTGTGCTACACCTCGGGCACCACCGGAAATCCCAAGGGCGTGCTGTACTCCCACCGCTCGACGGTGTTGCATGCGCTGGGCGCGGTGCCGCGGGACAGCTTCGACCTGCACAGCGCGTCCACCGTCCTGGTGGTGGTGCCGATGTTCCACGCCAACGCCTGGGGCACGCCCTATACCGCGCCGTTGGTGGGCGCCAAGCTGGTGCTTCCCGGCCCACACCTGGATGGCGAGAGCCTCTACGAACTGATGCGCGACGAGCGGGTGAACTTCACCCAGGGCGTCCCCACGGTGTGGATGATGCTGTTCTCCTATCTCGACGATCACCCCGAGATCGACCCGCACGAACTGAATCTCGAGTTCGCCGGCACCGGCGGTGCGGCACTGCCGCAGTCGATGATCGAACGCTTCGAACGAGACTTCGGTTCGGAGGTGGTGCAGGGCTGGGGGATGACCGAGACCAGCCCGCTGTGCGTCATCGGCAAGCTGCAACCCCGGCATGCCGGGTTGTCGGCCGAGGAGAAGATGCATCTCAAACTCAAGCAGGGCCACGCCATCTGGGGTGTCGACATCAAGATCGTCGATGACGACGGCAATCGGCTGCCCTGGGACGGGAAGGCCTTCGGTGAGGTGTTCGTCCGCGGGCCGTGGATCGCCAGCGGCTACTTCAAGGGCGAGGGCGGGGACAAGCTGGACGCCGAAGGCTTCTTCCCGACCGGTGACGTGGCCACCATCGACCCCGACGGCTACCTGCATCTGGTCGACCGCGCCAAGGACGTCATCAAGTCCGGCGGCGAGTGGATCAGTTCGATCGACCTGGAGAACGCCGCCACCGGACATCCGGCGGTGGCCGAGGCAGCGGTGATCGGTGTGCCACATCCCAAGTGGCAGGAACGGCCGCTGCTGCTGGTGGTGCGCAGACCGGGGCAGGACGCAACGCGCGAGGAGATCCTGGCCTACCTCGCCGAACGGGTGGCCAAGTGGTGGCTTCCCAACGACGTGGTCTTCGTCGAGGAACTGCCGCACACCGCGACCGGCAAACTGCTCAAACTGCAGCTGCGCAACGAGTACCGCGACCACCAGCTGCCCGACACGGTCAGCTGACGGCGGCGGCGATCTCCTCGACCGTCCACGGTGGCGCGTCGTGGTGGTCCCGATAGGCCACCAACGCCGGCTGCTGCCGGTCGAACCGGCCGACGAAACCGCCTGCGGCGATGAAGATCTGACCGGTGATGTGTCGGGCGAGGTCGCCGGCCAGATACGCGTACGTCGGAGCGACATACTCCGGCGGCCCGGCGTCCAGCGCCCCCTGGGCGCTCACATCGTCGAGCAGTCCACGCCGGTTCAGCTCCCGGATGTGCTGTTCGTAGTCGTCCCCGGTCGACAGCCGGGTCTTGGCGCCGGGGCACACCACGTTGGCCCGCACCCCGTGCTCGGCGAGCTCGGCGGCGATGGCCGACGTCAGGCTGTTCACTGCGCCCTTGCCTGCGGGATATCCGGTGCCGCCGTAATCACCGAGGTAGGCAAAGGAACTCGTGTTGACGATCGCACCCGATCCCTGCCGCACCATATGCGGCGCGGCGGCGCGGCAGGTCTCGAACACCGTCAGCAGATGCGCGTCGAGCAGGGCCCGGAACTGGGCCGATGTCACGTTGAGGATCGAAGACCCGGTCGGCTCCGCGGTGCCCGCGCAGTTGATCAGGATGTCGATGCGGCCGAACTCGTCGACGCAGCGCCCGATCAGCGCGTCGGCCACCTCGGGGTCGGCCGGCGATCCGGAAAAACCGATACCGGAAACCCGTTCGGCGGCCGCGGAGACGGCGTGCGGCTCCCGGCCGTTGACCACCACGTGGGCGCCGAGCGCGGCCAACAATTCGGCCACGGCCAGGCCGACGCCGCGGGTGCCGCCGACCACGACGGCACAGCTCTCTGCCAGCGGCCGCCCCGGAGTCCTAGCGATCGGAAGCCTCGGTGAACGTCATCGCGTCCATGTTCCAGTAGCCCCGCAGATTGGTGATCAGCCCGTCCTCACCGACCTTGTAGGTGAACACACCGCGCACGCTGGCGACGAACCCGTTGGGGAACGTGGTCTCCAACACCAGGATGTAGGCGATCTCGTGCGGGCTGCTCGACGGGAAGGTCGCCTCGCAGGTGACGCGCAGCTGGTTGGGCCCGATGTTGGTGTCGTAGAACGCGGCAAGGGCCTCCTTGCCGCGCACGCCGGTGCCATCGGGATTGGTGACGGCCTGGCCGATGGGGTCCTCGACGAGGATGTCCTCGGACATCAGCGCCAGCCAGCCGGCCCGGTCGCCGGCCTGCACGCAACGCCAGGAGTTACGTGAGGCGGCGACGACCGGCGACAGGGCCTCTGCGGTATCGGTCATGATCAGCGGTCGGCGTCGGTGTAACGGATCACGCCGCGGATGTTGCGGCCCTCCAGCATGTCCTTGTAGCCGTCGTTGATCTGTTCCAGCTTGTACTGCCGGGTGACCATGTCGTCGAGGTTGAGCCGGCCCGCCTTGTACATCGACAGCAGCTGCGGGATGTCGTGGTGCGGGTTGCCGCCGCCGAAGATGGTGCCCTGCAGGTTCTTCTGCAGCAGCGTCAGCATCGACAGGTTCAGCGTCACATCCGACTTGGCCATGTTGGCCACCGCGGTCACCACGCAGGTGCCGCCCTTGGCGGTGATGTTGAGGTAGTTGTCGATATCCGCGCCGTCCAGCTCACCGGTGGTGATGATGGTCTTGGCGGCCATCCGGCCCTGGGTGACCTCCGCGACCCCACCCATGGCGGTGAAGATGTCCGGGTAGGCGTGGGTGGCGCCGAACTTGAGCGCCTGATCACGCTTCCACTCCACCGGATCGACGGCGAAGATGTTGCGCGCACCGGCGTTCAGCGCACCCTGCAGGGCGCCCATGCCGACACCGCCGATACCGGCGATCACCACGTCGTCACCGGGGCGGACCTCGGCGCTGCGCACCGCGGAGCCGTAGCCGGTGGTGACACCACAGCCGACCAGGCAGGCCACCTCGAACGGGATGGACGGATCGATCTTCACCACCGAGCTCTTGTGCACCACCATGTACGGGCTGAAGGTGCCCAGCAGCGTCATCGGGATGACGGGCACACCGTCGGCGGTGTGGATGCGGTTGGTGTTGTCCGAGACCGCGGTGCCCTGCAGCAGCATGGCGCCCAGGTCGCACAGGTTGCGCAGGCCCGCCTGACAGGACGGACACACGCCACAGGACGGGATGAAGGACAGCACGACGTGGTCACCGGGCTCCAGGCCCTCCACGCCGGGGCCGACCTCGGTGACGACGCCGGCGCCCTCGTGCCCACCGAGCACCGGGAAGCCGGCCATCGGGATGTCCCCGGTCACCAGGTGGTGATCGGAGTGGCACATGCCCGAGGCTTCCATCTGGATCTTGACCTCGTCCTTGACGGGGTCGCCGATCTCGATCTCCTCGATCGACCACGGCTGGTTGAACTCGTAGATGAGAGCGCCTTTTGTCTTCATGCGCGTGTGCCTTCCACTAGAACCGGTGCCCACAGACTAGAGGCATTAGTTACGTGCGTCACACCCACCCCCAAGCAACTGCTTGGCCGGGCGGGTCACCAGATCGGGACGGGTGCCTCACCCAGCGGGTAGTAGCCGGGCAGCTTCTCCCCGGCGAGGGAACGCTCGATGCGCTTCTGCATGGTGGGGGTCAGGTCACCGGATTCGATGAGCTTCAGGAAGGCCTTCTGGACGTGTCCGAAGTCGAAGAAATCCCGCTGCCACTCGATCAGCAGATCGTCATTCAGGCGGAACCAGCTGCCGCCGATACCGTAGATCTCGTCCTTGGTGCCGTCGCTCTTGTTCGCGATCTGCTTCCAGAAGCCGACGATCTCGTTCTGCTTCTCGTCGATGAGGGTCTTCTGGTACTCGTACACCCAGTTCTCCAGACCCTCCATCTCCAATCCGAGTGCGACGTCCCGGATCTCGGCCTTGTTGACGCACATGACGTCTTCCTTCGGGCCGATGTTCCAGCCGTAGGTGGCGTCCTCGGTGTAGAACTCCGCCAACGGTTTCCAGTCACCGGCCGCCTCGGCATCGGCGTTGGCCTTCAACCAGCGCTGGACCCAGTCTTCGAGTGCTTCGCGTGACGCCATGTCAGTCAGTACCTTTCAGTCGTTCTCAACTATTGAGAGTGCTCGGGTGGGGCACATGTCTACGGCCAGCTCCACGGCATCGCGGATCTCATCGGGTGGCTCGGAATCGAGGATCTCGACGACACCGCGCTTGGGCACCTTGAACACATCCGGCGCCTCCAGTTCGCACATGGCATGGCCCTGGCACAGGTCCTCGTCCAGTTCGATGCGGTAGCAGCCCATCTCAGTGCTTTACTCGTCGGCGGTAGCGGACCTTCGCCGGCTGCGCCAGCTGCACCACCATCTTCGAGTGGTCGTTCTGGTAGGTCTCGGCGGGCTGTGACATCTCGAACTCGTATTCGCGCAGCAGGACCGAGAAGATGGCCTTTATCTGCATCTGTGCGAACGCGGCACCCACACAACGGTGTTTGCCCGCGCCGAAGGGAATCCAGGTCCACCGGTTGATGAGATCTTCCTGGCGGGGTTTCTGGTAGCGGTCGGGATCGAAGGTGTCCGGGTCCGGGAAGTCCTCGGGAATCCGGTTGGAGATGGCCGGCGAGGCAGCCACCATCTGTCCCTTGTGGATCGGGTATCCGGCGACCTCGAACTCGTCCTGCGCGACCCGCATCAGGATGATCAGTGGCGGATGCAGGCGCAGCGTCTCCTTCAGCGAGTTGTCCAGCTTCGGGATCTGGCGCAGCGCATGGAAACTCACCTCCTGGCCATCGGCGTAGAGCTCGTCGAGTTCGGCCTGCACCTGGGCGTACACCTGCGGATTGCGCAGCAGTTCGATCAGCGTCCACGACGAGGTGCCCGAGCTGGTGTGGTGCCCGGCGAACATCAGCGAGATGAACATGCCGGTGACCTCGTTGGCGGTGAACCGGGGGTTGCCCTGGTCATCCTTGATCGAGACCAGCACGTCGAGCAGGTCGCGGTCCTCCTTGCCCTTGGGCGGGTCGGCGATCCGGCCGTCCATGATTTCCTGCACCAGGGCAACAAGTTTGACCCGCGACTCGTCGCGGATACGGAAGCTCTCGATGTCGAGGTAGGGATCGACATAGCAGAGCGGATCGGTGCCGCGCTCGAGTTGGTGGTAGTAGTGCGCGAAGCGACTGTCGAGCTGCTCGCGGAACTTCAGACCGATCAGGCACGCCGTCGAGGTGTAGATGGTCAACTCGGAGAAGAAGTCGAGCAACTCGATCTCCCCCTCGTCGCCCCAGTCGGCGATGATCTTCTTGACCTCGTTCTCGATGGTGGCCGCGTGGCCCTTCATCTGCTCGCCGCGCAGCGCGGTGTTGTGCAGCATCTCCGCGCGCCGCTCGGGGTCGGCGTCGAACACCACTCCCTCGCCGAAGATCGGCGTCATGAACGGGTAGGCCTCGGCCTGGTTCAGCTCGTTGTCACTGGACCGGAAGAAGAACTCGTTGGCCTCCGCGCCGGACAGCATGACGACCTGCTTGTCGACGAGCTGGAACCACCCCACGTCGCCGCACTCCGAGCGGACGCGCTGCATCAGACCGATCGGATCGGTGCGGAACTCTTCGAGATGGCCGTGCTCTTCCTCGCCACCTGAAACGCGTTCTACTTCCTTGAGCGTGGTCATTTGCTGCCTTCCCGAGTCGCTTCGCTCCTACCCTCCGAATGGCTCGGCATCCCTTCCTCGCCCAGTGCGAGCTTCTGGCGGTCCTTGGTGTCGGCCAGCGGCGCCTCGGGCTGGAGCTCCATGTTGGCGATGAAGCCGCCGCGCGGTGTCTCCGCGACGAACGTGATGGCCCGCGCCAGGTCGTCGGCACGCAGGAAGTAGTCGTGGCGGGCCTGGCCCCACTTGGCCCAGTCCTCCAGGGCCGGGCCGATCAGCTCGGCGGGCAGGCTCCAGCCCATGGAGGTCTTCGTCGGTCCCGGATGCACGATCGAGGCGCGCACCCCGGTGCCCTCGAGTTCCATCTGGTAGTTGTTCACCATCGCCACCAGGGCTGCCTTGGCTGCGCCGTACGCACCCATGTGCGGACGTTGGCGCAGCGAGACGTCGGAGCCGACGAAGATCAGGTCCCCGCGCTGGCGTTGGATCATGCCGGGCAGCACCGCGGTGGCGACCCGGTTCGCGCCGATCAGGTGGATCTGCACCTGGGATTCGAACTGCTCGGTGCTGATCGAGTCGAGCTTGCCGAAATAGGTGTCACCGGCCCCGGCCACCAGCACCTCGATATCGCCGAGTTCGCCGGTGGTCTGTTCGACGGCGGCCTTCACCGAGTCCGGGTCGGTGACGTCGAGGTGCACGGCGATGGCCTCGCCACCGTCGGCGCGGATCTTGCCGACGATCTCGTCGAGCTTCTCCACCCGGCGGGCGCCGAGCGCGACGGGGAACCCGTTGCGGGCCAGCCGGATCGCGGTGGCCTCGCCGATCCCGGAGGAGGCGCCGGCTACCAGCGCCGGCCGGCGGTCGGGTAGGGGTGAAAAACGTGGCATGCAAGTGCCTTTCAGCGATGCTTGACGGTGATCGGGAGGTGAGCGAATCCGCGGACGCTGCTGGAATGGACGCGGACGGCATTGTCCTCGTCGACCTCGTATCCGCGGATTCGCTTGAACAACTCGGTCAGCGCCACCCGGGCCTCCATGCGCGCCAGGTGGGCGCCGAGGCAGAAGTGGGCGCCGCTGCCGAAACTCACTGTCTTCGATCCGATTTCGCGGTCGATACGGTATTCGTCGGGATTCTCGAACACCCGCTCGTCACGGTTGGCCGAACCGATCAGCAGCACCAGCACATCACCGGCCGGCACGGTGGTGTCGTAGAACGTGAGATCGTCGACGACCGCGCGGGCCAGGATCTGGCTGGACGCGTCATAGCGCAGCGTCTCCTCCACCCACGGGGTGACCAGGTCGAAGTTGTCGAATACCGGCGCCAACTGGCTCGGGTTCTTGTGGCCCCAGTACGCGGCATTGGCCAGCAGTTTGGTGGTCGTCTCGTTGCCGGCGACGACCATCAGGAACAGGAAGGCCATGATCTCGTCGTCGGTGAGCCGGTCACCGTCGATCTCGGCCTCGACCAGCGCCGAGGTCAGGTCGTCGGTGGGACGCTTGCGGCGTTGTTTGACCATGTCGGCGTAGTACATCAGCAGTTCGCCGGAGGCCGCGATGGCCGAATCCGGTACATCGGCCACACCGTCCTCGCGGTGCATCACCGCGTCGGCCTGGGCGCGGATGCGGACCCGGTCCTCTTGCGGAACACCCATCAGCTCGGAGATGACGTCCATCGGTAGCTTGCCGGCGAATTCGTCCACATAGTCGAAATAGTCGGCCTGCAGCGCGGTATCGAGATGCTGGTGGGCGATCTCGGTGACCCGGCCCTCCAGTTCGCGGATACGACGCGGGGTGAACCCCTTCGACACCAGGGTGCGCAGCCGCAGGTGCCCGGGATCGTCGAGGGCCAGGAAGGACATGACCCGGTGGGCCTCGTCGTTGCGCGAGATGGGGTCCAGCGACACGCCGTGCTTGTTGGACAGCGTGACGCTGTTGCGGAATCCGGCGACGACATCCTGATGGCGTGACAGCGCCCAGAATTCGAGGTCCGCGTTGTGGTAGATCGGGGCCTCGTCGCGCAACCGCTTGTAGTACGGGTACGGATCCTCGTGGAAGTCGTAGCTGTAGGGGTCGAGTATCAGATCGACGGTGGGAGAGCTCATGTGGACTCCTTGCCCAGTCTCATGTCTGTTGGTCCTCTCCGAGGATGAGCCCGACGACATAGGTGAGTCGGTCGGCGATCTGGTGGTAGGTGAAGGCGCCGCTGCCGGCGTTGACAAGCGCACCGAAGAACGTCATCTCCAGGGCTGAGACGACTCGCGGGTCGGCGTCGGGGCCGACCGCCGAACGGATGCGCTTGTGGATCTCGGTGCCGATGCGGTCACGTACGGTCCGGACCGCCGGATCGCTGCTGCCGCTGAGCAGCGCGGTGGTGCAGGCCGCGGCCAGGTCGGGTTCGTCGGCCACGACCATGGTCAACGCGCGCACGGCCTTGTCGACACGGGTGGTCATGGAGTCATTGACATCGGTGAAGTAGGGCACCTGCTTGACCAGGTCGAGATACACCTCGGCGATCAGGTGATTCTTGGACGAGAAATAGGTGTAGGCGGTGGCCGGGGCGACCTTGGCGCGGGCGGCGACGGCGCGGACCGTCAGGTCGGCATAGGAGGTCTCGCGCAACATCTCCATGCCTGCGGTCATGACCTTGCGGAAGGTCTCCTCCTGGCGGCGGTTGCGCGTCGTCTCCGCAGTCCCGCCGCCCGAGCCGCCTGTGACAGTCGCCACCGAATCGCTGGACACATGTCCAAGTTATCCGACGACACCGCCCGCAGGCAAGCGTGGTGACCGAATACGCACCACAACAGCGTGTATCCGATATCCAGCCACGCGGAGGTGCACGCCCTTGCCACCGTCGTGATGGTGCGGCTATGGTTCGGAAGAAATCTAGTCGGACACTTGTCCAGGAACTCACGAGGAGTGGGATGTCGATTCTGGCGGATCGCGAAAGCCGATTGCTCATCGACGGCAAGCTCGTCACCGGCAGCGGGGGGACCTTCGAGACGGTCAACCCGGCCACCGAGGAGGTGCTCGGTGTCGCCGCCGATGCCGACGAGGCCGATATGGGTGCGGCGATCGGTGCGGCGCGGGCCGCGTTCGACGACACCGACTGGTCGACCAACACCGAACTGCGGGTGCGCTGCCTGCGCCAGCTCCGCGAAGCTCTGCAGGCCAACATCGAGGACCTTCGTGAGCTGACGATCTCCGAGGTGGGCGCTCCGCGGATGCTGACCTCAGGTGCCCAACTCGAAGGTCCGGTCGACGATCTGGCGTTCTCGGCCGATACCGCGGAGAGCTATCAGTGGCGCACCGATCTCGGATACGCCACCCCGCAGGGCATCCCGACCAATCGGGTCGTTGCCCGTGAGGCGGTCGGCGTGGTCGGGGCCATCACCCCGTGGAACTTCCCGCACCAGATCAATCTGGCCAAGGTCGGTCCGGCGCTGGCCGCCGGCAACACCCTGATTCTCAAGCCTGCGCCCGACACCCCCTGGGCGGCCGCCGTCCTGGGTGAGATCGTGACCGAGCACACCGACTTCCCGCCCGGCGTCTTCAACATCGTCACCTCGAACGACCACGGTGTCGGCGCGCTGCTGTCCAAGGACCCGCGGGTCGACATGGTGTCGTTCACCGGGTCGACCAACACCGGCCGCGCCGTGATGACCGACGCCGCCGTGACCATCAAGAAGGTGTTCCTGGAACTCGGCGGCAAGTCGGCGTTCGTGGTGCTCGACGACGCCGACCTGGGCGGCGCCTGCGCCATGGCCGCATTCACCGTGGCGATGCACGCGGGCCAGGGCTGCGCGATCACCACCCGCCTGGTCGTGCCGCGCGCGAAGTATGACGAGGCGGTCGAGGCCGCCGCGGCGACGCTGGGCGGCATCAAGCCCGGTGACCCGAACAGCAAGCGCACCGTCTGCGGTCCGGTCATCTCGGCCCGCCAGCGTGACCGCATCCAGGCATATCTTGACTCAGCGATCGCCGAGGGGGGCCGGTTCGCCTGTGGTGGCGGCCGTCCGGCCGATCTGGACACCGGCTTCTTCATCGAGCCGACCGTCATTGCCGGACTGGATAATTCGGCCAAGGTGTCGCGCGAGGAGATCTTCGGCCCGGTGCTGACGGTGATCGCCCATGACGGTGACGACGACGCGGTGCGCATCGCCAACGACTCGCCCTATGGGCTGTCGGGCACCGTGTTCTCCGGTGACGACGCCCGCGCCCAGGCGGTGGCCGCACGACTGCGGGTCGGCACCGTCAACGTCAACGGCGGCATCTGGTACTCGGCGGATGCGCCCTTCGGCGGCTACAAGCAATCCGGTGTCGGCCGCGAGATGGGTGTGGCCGGCTTCGAGGAGTACCTGGAGACCAAACTCATCGCCACGCTAGCGAGCTAAGGAGAACACCATGGCGCAGTATGCGGAATTCAAGGACAAGGTCGGCATCGTCACCGGCGCCGGCGGCGGTATCGGCCAGGCCTATGCCGAGGCGCTGGCCCGCGAGGGTGCGGCCGTCGTGGTCGCCGACATCAATCTCGAAGGCGCCCAGAAGGTCGCCGACGCCATCAAGGGCGAGGGCGGCAACGCGCTGGCCGTCCGGGTGGACGTCTCCGACCCGGAGTCCGCGCGCGAGATGGCAGCCCAGACGCTCTCGGAGTTCGGCGGGATCGACTACCTGGTCAACAATGCCGCCATCTTCGGTGGCATGAAACTGGACTTTCTGGTCACCGTCGATCCCGAGTACTACAAGAAGTTCATGAGCGTGAATCTCGACGGTGCGCTGTGGTGTACCCGCGCGGTGTACAAGAAGATGGCCAAGCGCGGCGGCGGCGCCATCGTCAACCAGTCCTCCACGGCCGCATGGCTGTACGCGAACTTCTACGGTCTGGCCAAGGTCGGCGTCAACGGCCTGACCCAGCAGCTCTCCCGCGAACTCGGCGGGCAGAACATCCGGATCAACGCGATCGCCCCGGGCCCGATCGACACCGAGGCCAATCGCACCACCACGCCGCAGGAGATGGTCGCCGACATCGTCAAGGGGATTCCGCTGTCACGCATGGGACAGCCGGAGGATCTGGTCGGCATGTGCCTGTTCCTGCTCAGCGATCAGGCCAAGTGGATCACCGGGCAGATCTTCAACGTCGACGGCGGACAGATCATCCGCTCATGAAGATCGGGTATATCGGGCTGGGCAACCAGGGTGCGCCGATGGCCAAGCGGCTCGCCGACTGGCCGGACGGGCTGATCGTCTTCGACGTGCGCACCGAGGCGATGACGCCGTTGGTGGAGCTGGGTGCCGAAGTGGCCGACAGCGTCGCCGACGTCGCCAAGGCCGATGTCATCAGCGTGACGGTGCTCAACGACGCGCAGGTGCGCGAGGTGGTGGGACAGCTCGGTGAGCATGCCGCGCCCGGCACCGTCATCGCCATCCACTCCACCATCGACCCGGATACTGCGCCTGAACTGGCCGAGCAGCTGGCGCCCAAAGGTATTCACATCGTGGATGCCCCGGTCAGTGGGGGAGCGAGCGCCGCAGACAAGGGCGAACTGGCCGTCATGGTCGGCGCCTCGGAAGAGGCCTACGCATCGGTCAAACCGGTGTTCAAGAAGTGGGCGTCGCTGGTGGTGCGGGCCGGTGAACCGGGTGCGGGCACCCGGATGAAGCTGGCGCGCAACATGTTGACCTTCATCGGGTTTGCCGCCTCCTGCGAGGCGATGGCATTGGCCGAGGCGGCCGGCATCGACCTGCAGAAGCTGGGCCGGGTGGTGCGCCACAGCGACGCCCAGAGCGGCGGGCCCGGAGCGATCATCCTGCGCGATGACACCACGCCGCTGGACCCCGACCACTGGCTGTTCGACATGTTCACCCACACCCGCGGCCTCGGCGAGAAGGATCTGACGCTGGCCCTGGGATTGGGTGAGGCTGTGGGAGTGGATCTTCCGTTGGCGCAGGTGGCGTTGCGCGGCCTGGCCGATGGTCTCGGAGTACCGCACACGAAGGAGCAGTGAGGATGACCGACCGTCGCACGCACGGCCTGCAGAAGATGAACGAGGTCTACGGCTGGGAGATGCCCGACATCCAGGGCGACCCGTATTTCGATCTCACCGTCGAGCACCTGTTCGGCACCATCTGGACCCGGCCCGGCCTGTCGATGCGCGACAAGCGACTGCTGACCCTGGCGGCGGTGACCGCGGTGGGCAACTCTGACCTCGCCGAGATCCAGATCAACGCGGCCCTGCACAACGGGGAGCTGACCGCCGAGGAGCTCAAGGAGGTGGCGGTGTTCATCACGCATTACCTCGGGTTCCCGCTGGGCTCCAAGCTCGACGGCGCGGTGAGCAAGGTGGTCCGGCAGCGCAAGAAGGCCGCCGAGAAGGGGGCCGGAGAGGACAAGCGGGCCAACGTCGATGCCGCGGTGAAGATGCACTCCGGGAAGTCCCTCGATGATGAGTAGATACGCCGCGCTGTCGCGCGAGGAGCTGGCGACCCTGGTTCCCGAGCTGCTGCTGATCGGCCAGTTGATCGACCGGTCCGGAATGGCCTGGTGTATCAGCAATTTCGGTCGTGAGGAAATGCTGCAGATCGCCATCGAGGAGTGGGCGGCCGCCAGCCCGCTCTACACCCGGCGGATGCAGAAGGCGCTGAAGTACGAGGGCGTCGACATCTTCACGCTGTTCAAGGGTTTGCAGCTGGATATCGGGGCGCCACCGCAGTTCATGGATTTCCGCTACATCGTGCACGACCGCTGGCACGGTGAGTTCTACCTCGACCACTGCGGGGCGTTGCTCGACGTCGAGCCGATGGGCCCGGATTACGTCAAGGGCATGTGCCACGACATCGAGGACCCCACCTTCGACGCCACCGCACTGGCCACCAACCGCAAGGCGCAGGTCCGGCCGATCCACCGGCCGCCGCGCACCCCGGCCGATCAGCACCCGCACTGCCGGTGGACGGTCATCATCGACGAGTCCTATCCCGAGGTGCCCTTCATCCCCGAGATGGACCTCGTCGCGGCCACCCACGCGCACGCGGTTGAGCTGGACCCGATCGACCCGGATGACGAAGGCCAGGCCGATTACTCGGGCGAGCTGCTCGCCGACGTCGACTTCGCCGCATTCTCGCATTCGGCGCTGGTGCGGATAGCCGATGAGGTGTGCATCCAGATGCACCTGCTGGTCAAGTCGTTTCAGATCGCCGTGGAGAAGCGGGCCGGCGGCGATACCGAGCTGGCCCGGTCGATCCGCACCAAACAGCTCATCGGCATCGCAGGGGTGGCTGCCGAGCGCATCCATAAGGCCCTGAAGTTGCCGGCCGACGCCGGCGCCGCGTTGCGGGTGCTGGAACTGCATCCGTTGCTCAACCCCGCCGCCTACGTATCGGCCGATGTCGACCCGGGCTTCGTACACGTACGCCGCTCGGCGGCGTATGAGGACGGGTCCTGGATCGCGCTGGTGTCACCCGTCGGCGATGCGCCATTGCAGGCCATCGTCCAGGCCGTCGACCCGCACCTGCGGGCCGAGGTGTCGGGCACCGAATCGGATTGGACCGTGCGGGTCGTCGAGACCGACACGGCCGCCAAGAAACTGCCCGAGGTCGAGGTGTGCGAGTTCAGCGGTGGCGCGTCGTGGGTGTTCGAGGAGCGCAAGTCGCTGCCGCTCACCGTCGTCTAGCACGATTCGTGGAGCCGCACCCGTAATGAGTACGGCTGAGACTCCACACGTCGCAATGGATCAGGGCCGCAGCGCCGGAGCCACCCACCGCCGTAAGTAGGCGCGTAACTGTGCACCCGTGCGCGGCGGCCGGCCGGGGTCGATCACGAACGACTGGATGATGCGCAACAGGTGTTCGGCCAGTTCATCGAGATCATCATCGCCGAAACCCGCCGCCTCCCAGTCGACGTCGAAACGGCGCACCACCGACTGCGCGAACTGCAGGCCGATATCCGAGGTCACCGACTCCGTCAGCGACGGGGTGCGATCCGGGGCCAGCAGCAGCCCGATGTGTTTGTCCTTGGGCAGCCACTCCAGTGCGGTCGCGATGGCCTCGGTCGCGGCGTCCGCCGGATCGGTGATCCCGTCGATGTGCGCGGCCAGCCGTTCCAGGAAGGCGGTGGCGGCCACCACGCCCGCCTGCATCAGCAGCGCATCGGTGCTGGGGAAATAGCGGTACACGGTCTGGCGGGTGACCCCGAGCGTGCGGGCGACGTCGGCGATGGAGAAGTCGGCCCCGCGCTCGTCGATCGCCTTGCCCGCGGCAGCCAGGATGCGGGCGACGGCCTCTTCGTCACTGGCCGGCGCCGCACCCGACCACCCGTGGGTTCGCACGCCGGAATTGTAGCGATCAGCTGTAGGAAACCTGCAGTTCCTTGACACCGTTGATCCAGCCGGACCGAAGCCGCTGCGGCTCAGCCAGTTTGGAGATGTCGGGAATCTGATCGGCGATCTCGTTGAACATCAGCTTGATCTCCATCCGCGCCAGGTTGGCCCCGATGCAGAAATGCGCGCCGTTGCCGCCGAAGGCCAGATGGGGGTTCGGGTTGCGCAGGATATCGAAGCGGAATGGATCGGTGAAGACCTCTTCGTCGTAATTGGCCGAGCTGTAGAACAGCCCCACCCGCTGCCCCTGCCGGATCGCGACACCCCCGACCTCGGTGTCGACCAGGGCGGTGCGCTGGAAGCAGTGCACCGGGCTGGCCCACCGGATGATCTCCTCGACCGCGGTGTCCGGCCGGTCGCGCTTGAAAAGCTCCCACTGATCCGGGTTTTCGAGGAAGGCGTTCATGCCGTGCGTCATTGCATTGCGGGTGGTCTCGTTGCCTGCCACGGCCAACAGGATCACGAAGAAGGCGAATTCCACCTCGGAGATCGATTCGCCGTCGATATCGGCCTGCACCAGCCGGGTGACGATGTCATCGGCCGGGCATGCGCGGCGCTGCTCGGCCATGGTGTACGCGTAGCCCATCAACTCGGCGTTGGCCGTCGTGGGATCGCTGTCGAAGTCCGGGTCGTCGGTGTTCATGATGCAGTTGGACCAGTGGAAGATCTTCTCGCGGTCCTGCTCGGGCACGCCGATCAGGTCGGCTATGGCTTGCAGCGGCAGCGGCATCGCCACGTCGTCGACGAAGTTTCCTGATCCGCGCTCGGCGGCCCTGGCGACGATGTCCCGGGCGGCCACGGCCAGCTTCGCCTCCAGGGCGGCCACCGACCGCGGCGTGAACAGTCGCGAGACCAACTTGCGCAGCCGGGTGTGCTCGGGTGCGTCGTGATTGATCAACAGCGCCTTGGTCAGGTCCAGCTGATCGGCGGTGATGCCGTCGGGCAGCCGCATGACCGCGCCCTTGGCGTTGGTGGACCACACGTCGCCGGTATTACGCGAGATCGCCTTCACGTCCTCGTGCCGGCTGATCACCCAGTAGCCGCCGTCGTCGAAGATCGACTCACGCTGCTCGTTCCACCAGATCGGCGCCGTCTTGCGCAGGTGGGCGAACTCGGTGACCGGGATGCCCGCCAGCAGCACCTCGGGATCAGTGAAGTCGTAGCCCGCCCCGAACGGACAGGCATTCGTCGTCGTCATCGACAGCCCCTTTTGATGTGACCTATTGCACTCGTTCCGTCGACCATACACCCAATCGCAACGTGTATGGCCGTGGACCCGGACACGATCCGCCCTGCGGCCGGATAGTCTTGGCACTCGTGCGCGTCCTCGTCATCGGATCCGGAGCCCGTGAACACGCCCTGCTGCTGGCCCTGCGCCGCGACCCGCAGGTCGACTGGCTGGGGGTGGCCCCCGGTAACGCCGGCACCGCGGCCATCGCCGAGCAACATGACCTCGACATCACCTCCGGTGCCGCAGTTGTCGCGCTCGCGCAGAAGGTCGAGGCCGACCTGGTGGTGGTGGGGCCTGAGGTGCCACTGGTCCTCGGCGTCGCCGACGCCTTGCGGGCCGCGGGCATCGCCTGTTTCGGCCCGTCCAAGGACGCCGCGCGCATCGAGGGATCCAAGGCCTTCGCCAAGGACGTGATGGCCGCCGCGGGGGTGCGCACCGCAGGCAGCGAGATCGTCGACAACCCCGGCCACCTCGACGCCGCGCTCGACCGGTTCGGCCCGCCGGCCGGCCAGGCGGCCTGGGTGGTCAAGGACGACGGTTTGGCCGCCGGCAAGGGAGTGGTCGTCACCACCGACCGCGCCGCCGCCCGTGCGCACGCCGCGGCACTGCTGGATTCCGGCCATCCGGTGCTGCTCGAATCCTTCCTCGACGGCCCCGAGGTCTCGCTGTTCTGTGTCGTCGACGGTGAGACTGTTGTCGCCCTGCTGCCCGCCCAGGACTTCAAACGGGTGGGCGACAACGACACCGGACCCAACACTGGTGGCATGGGCGCCTACACCCCGCTGCCCTGGCTGCCCGCCGAAACCGTCACCCAGATCGTCGATGAGATCGTCAAACCCGTTGCCGCCGAACTGGTCTCGCGGGGCAGTTCATTCTCCGGCCTGCTGTATGCCGGTCTGGCCATCACCTCGGCCGGCCCCTCGGTGGTGGAGTTCAACTGCCGCTTCGGCGATCCGGAGACCCAGGCCGTGCTGGCCCTGCTGGAGTCACCGCTGGGCGGACTGCTCAACGCGGCCGCGACCGGCACCCTGGCCTCCTTCGAGGAGTTGCGCTGGAAGGACGGCGCCGCCGTGACCGTGGTGATCGCGGCCGAGAACTACCCGGGCCGGCCCCGCACCGGCGACGTCATCCTCGGCGCCGAGGCCGACGGGGTGTTGCACGCCGGCACGGCTCGGCGCGAGGACGGTGCGGTGGTCTCGACCGGTGGCCGGGTGCTGTCGGTGGTCGGCACCGGCACCGACCTGGACTCCGCCCGTGCCGCGGTCTATGCCCGGATCGGGGCTATCAAGTTGCCCGGCAGTCACTTTCGCAGGGACATCGGACTGGCCGCGGCCGAGGGCCGAATCAACCTCTGACCAGTAGCGGTGCCAGCCAGGTGATCTCGGCGGGCAACTGGGAACTCCAGAACGCGCCGTCGTGGCCGCCGGGAGAGAACCCGCCCGCCGGCGGAGTCGGCAACTGGTCGATGAACTCGCGTGTCGCCGCGGCGAACGGGTCGCTGTTGCCGCAATCGATGCGCACCGGGATCGACCCCAGGGCGGGCAAGCCCCACACACTGTTGGCGGCGTAATCCGCCGCGTCGTCGAAGGCGCCCGGTGCGGCCGCCCCGGCCGACGTCCACAGCGCCGGGCTGACCGCGCAGATGGCCGCGGTACGCGCAACGCCCAGTCGCGCGCCCAGCAGCAATGCGCCGTACCCGCCCATCGACCAACCGATGAACCCCACCCGCGAGGTGTCCAACCCCCGCCCGGCCAGCATCGGCAGCAGTTCGTCGAGCACCATCGCACCCGCATCGTCCCCGGAGGCCCGCCGGTGCCAATAGCCGCCACCACCGTCGACAGCCACCACCGCGAACGGCGGCAGACCCGCCGCCACGGCCTCGGCAAGACCCTGTTCGACACCGCCCGCCATCACCGTCGCGGCGTCACTACCCTTGCCGTGCAACGCGATCACGGGCCGCAGCGGGCCGGTCTGCCCGGGCGGGCGGGCGATCGCCCAACTGGTCTGAATTCCACCGCGCGCGGCCGAGGCGAATGAACCGGTCTCATAGGTGGGTGCCGGGTCGGCGCGCGCGATCGCGGGAGCCAGCGCGGCGCCGGCGGCCAGACCAAGACCCATCCGTAATACGGCGCGGCGATTCGGGGCAGCCATGCGCGCCATCCTGCCACCGCAGTTGATCTTGGTCGCATCGCGATACATGTGTAATGCCTTAATGATTGCCGAAAACCCCCAAACAACTGGGCCTTTGCTGGCACGATGCAATGCGTGACGGCGGCGGTGACTCCCAAGGGTGAGCGGCGGCGGTGCGCTCTGGTGAGTGCTGCCGCCGACCTGCTGTGTGAGGGCGGCATCGACGCGGTACGCCATCGTGCCGTCGCGGCGCGGGCCGGTCTGCCGCTGGCATCGACCACCTACTACTTCTCGTCACTGGACGATCTGATCGCCAAGGCCGTCGAGTATGTGGGGTTGCGCGAGACCGAACAACTGCGGCTGGCTGTGGCCACCCTGTCCCGGCGACGGCGCGGCGCCGAGTCGACCGCCGACCTGCTGGTCGACCTGTTGGTGGGCGAGGATCCCGGCTCCCAGGTGTCCGAGCAGTTGATCTCGCGCTACGAGCGATTCATCGCCTGCGCCCGGCAACCCGAGCTGCGCGACATCCAGCGCCGCATCCTGCGGCAGCGCACCGATGCCGTGGTCGAGGTCGTCGAACGGTCCGGCCGGGCGGTACGGTCCGAACTCGTCACCGCCCTGGTGTGCGCCGTGGACGGAGCTGTGGTTGCCTCTCTGGTGGACGAAGGGGAGGGCCCCCGCGCCAGCGCCCGGGCGACGTTGATCGACGTGATCGACGTGCTCGCACCAGTCGACGACCGGGCCGTGCACGTCTGAGACCAGTGAGGGGGCGGGCATGACGCAGCCGGAAACCAAGGAGGAACCCCAGCTTCGGCGGGTGATGGGCCCGGGCCTGCTCCTGCTGTTCGTCGTGGGCGACATCCTGGGCACCGGCGTGTACGCGCTGACCGGGCAGGTGGCCAAGGAGGTCGGCGGAGCCGCCTGGCTGCCGTTCCTGGTGGCCTTCGTGATCGCCACGATCACCGCGTTCAGCTATCTGGAACTGGTCACCAAGTATCCGCAGGCCGCGGGCGCCGCGCTTTACGCGCACAAGGCATTCGGTATCCAGTTCGTCACCTTCCTGGTCGCGTTCGTCGTCATGTGTTCCGGAATCACCTCGGCCTCAACGGCTTCGCGATTCTTCGCGGCGAATTTCGATGTCGCCTTCGGTCTGGACTGGGGCAAGGCCGGCGTGGTCGTGGTGGCGCTGTTGTTCATGGGCCTGATCGCGGCGGTGAACTTCCGCGGTGTCAGCGAGAGCGTCAAGCTCAACGTCGTCCTGACCGTCATCGAGATCACCGGTCTGCTGATCGTGATTTTGGTGGGTATGTGGGCCTTCACCGGGGGCGGCGACGTCGACTTCTCCCGGGTCGTGGCCTTCGACACCCCGGAGGACAAGAACACCTTCCTGGCGATCACCGCCGCCACCTCGTTGGCGTTCTTCGCCATGGTCGGCTTCGAGGACTCGGTGAACATGGCCGAGGAGACCAAGGATCCGGTGCGCACCTTCCCCAAGGTGCTGCTGACCGGGCTGGGGATCGCGGGCGTGGTCTATGTCGTGGTGGCGATCATCGCGGTGGCCCTGGTGCCGGTCGGCGACCTGGCGGCCAGCAAGACCCCGTTGATCGACGTCGTGAAGGCCGGCGCGCCGAATCTACCGATCGACGACATCTTCCCGTTCATCTCGATGTTCGCGGTCGCCAACACCGCGCTGATCAACATGCTGATGGCCAGCCGGCTGATCTATGGGATGGCGCGCCAACACGTGCTGCCCCCGGTGCTGGGCACCGTGCACCGCGAGCGGCACACCCCGTGGGTGGCCATCGTGTTCACCACCCTGATCGCCTTCGGCCTGATCTTCTACGTCTCGGCCGTGGCGGACGACGACGCCATCTCGATCCTCGGCGGCACCACCTCACTGCTGCTGCTCGCGGTGTTCGCGATGGTGAACGTCGCCGTGCTCGTCCTGCGTCGCGACGTGCGGGCCACCGGCGGCCACTTCCGGACGCCGACGGCACTGCCGGTGATCGGCTTCTTCGCCTCGGCCTACCTCGTGCTGCCGTTCTCGGGCCGGCCCGGTCAGCAGTACATCCTGGCCGGGGCGCTCATCCTGACCGGCATCGTGCTGTTCTTCATCACCACACTGATCAACAGACAGCTGGGCATCCGCGGCCAGGGCATCACCGATCCGACCCATCTCGGGGACGCACCCTAAGCTGTGTGTCCGTGACGATCCCGAATGTTCTGGCCAACCGCTACGCGAGCGACGAGATGGCCGCGATCTGGTCACCGGAGAACAAGATCATCGCCGAGCGCCGGTTGTGGCTGGCGGTGCTGCGTGGCCAGGCCGAACTGGGTATCGCGGTACCCGACGGCGTGGTGGCCGACTACGAGCGGGTCCTGGACAACGTCGATCTGGCCTCGATCGCGGCCCGCGAGCGGGTGACCCGCCACGACGTGAAGGCACGGATCGAGGAGTTCAACGCGCTGGCCGGGCACGAACACGTGCACAAGGGCATGACCAGTCGCGACCTCACCGAGAACGTCGAGCAGCTGCAGATCCGCCAGTCGCTGGAACTGGTCTTCAGCCATGGGGTGGCCGTCGTCGCGCGGCTGGCCGAGCGAGCGGTGCTCTACCGCGATGTCGTGATGGCGGGCCGCAGCCACAACGTCGCCGCCCAGGCGACCACGCTGGGCAAGCGGTTCGCCTCGGCCGCCGAGGAGACCCTGCTGGCGCTGACCCGGCTGCGCGAGCTCATCGACCGTTACCCGCTGCGCGGGGTCAAGGGCCCGATGGGTACCGCCCAGGACATGCTGGACCTGTTCGACGGTGACGCGGGCAAGCTGGCCGACCTGGAGCGTCGGATCGCCGAATTCCTGGGCTTCACCGACGTTTTCACCAGCGTCGGCCAGGTGTACCCGCGCTCGCTGGATCACGACGTGGTCTCCGCGCTGGTACAGCTGGGTGCCGGCCCGTCCTCCTTCGCCCACACCATCCGGCTGATGGCCGGCCACGAACTGGTGACCGAAGGCTTCGCGCCGGGCCAGGTGGGCTCCTCGGCCATGCCGCACAAGATGAACACCCGCTCGTGCGAACGGGTCAACGGACTGCAGGTGGTCCTGCGGGGTTACGCCTCGATGGCCGCCGAACTGGCCGGTGCACAGTGGAACGAGGGGGACGTGTTCTGCTCGGTGGTGCGCCGGGTGGCCCTGCCCGATGCGTTCTTCGCCATCGACGGCCAGACCGAGACGTTCCTGACCGTGCTCGACGAGTTCGGTGCCTACCCGGCGGTCATTCAACGTGAGCTGGACCGCTACCTGCCGTTCCTGGCCACCACCCGGATCCTGATCGCCGCGGTGCGCGCCGGGGTGGGCCGGGAATCGGCCCACGAGGTCATCAAGGAGCACGCGGTGGCCGTCGCGCTGGCCATGCGGGAAAAGGGCTCCGAGCCCGACCTGCTGGACCGGTTGGCCGCCGACCCGCGGCTGCCACTGGACCGCATCGCGCTGGATGCCGCGCTGGCCGACAAGGCGGCGTTCACCGGTGCCGCCGGTGATCAGGTGGACGCGGTGGTCGCGGCCGTCGACGAACTGGTCGGACGCCACCCGGAGGCGGCCAAGTACACCTCGGGCGCCATTCTGTGACCCTGGCCGACCTCACGGACCTGGACAACTTCGCGCAGGGCTTCCCGCACGAATTGTTCGCGGTGCACCGTCGTGAGGCGCCGGTCTACTGGCACGAACCCACCGAGCACACCCCCGACGGGGAGGGCTTCTGGTCGGTGGCGACCTACGCCGAAACCCTTGCCGTGCTGCGTGATCCGCAGACCTATTCGTCGGTGACCGGAGGTGAGCGGCCCTACGGGGGCACGTTGCTGCAGGACCTGGCCGTCGCCGGCCAGGTGCTGAACATGATGGACGATCCGCGGCACGCGCAGGTCCGTCGGCTGGTCAGCTCCGGGCTGACGCCGCGGATGATCACTCGCGTCGAGGAGGACCTGCGCGGGCGGGCGCGGACGCTGCTCGACACGGTCGAACCCGGTGTGCCACTGGACTTCCTGGTCGAGGTGGCGGCCGAACTACCCATGCAGATGATCTGCATCCTGCTGGGAGTGCCCGACTCCGAACGGCACTGGTTGTTCGAGGCGATCGAGCCACAGTTCGACTTCGGCGGGTCACGCAAGGCATCGGTGGGACAGCTGACGGCCGAGGAGGCCGGGTCCCGGATGTACGCCTACGGGATGGAGTTGATCGCGGCCAAGCGCGCCGAGCCGACCGATGACATGCTCTCGGTGGTCGCCAACGCCTTCCGGGACGACGAGGCCGCGGAGCTCTCTGATCTTGAGCTCTACCTGTTCTTCAGCCTGCTGTTCAGCGCCGGTGCCGAGACGACCCGCAATGCCGTGGCCGGGGGACTGCTCGCCCTCATCGAGCACCCCGACCAGCTGAACCGGCTGCACGCCGATCCCGGCCTGTTGCCCGTGGCGATCGAGGAGATGGTGCGCTGGACGACACCGTCGCCATCGAAGCGCCGGACCGCCACGGTGCCCGTCACGCTGGGCGGATGCGCCATCGGGGCCGGTCAGAAGGTGCAGGTCTGGGAGGGGTCGGCCAACCGCGACCCGGCGGCGTTCGCCGACCCGGACTCCTTCGACATCACCCGTAAACCGAACCCGCACTTGGGATTCGGTCAGGGCGTGCACTACTGCCTGGGTGCCAACCTGGCCCGCCTGGAGCTGCGGGTGCTGTTCGAGGAACTGTTCGCCCGGTTCGGCGCCGCCCGGCTGGCCGCGCCCGTGGAATGGACCCGCAGCAACCGGCACACCGGGATGCGGCACATGCTCGTCGAACTCGGTTGATCGTTACCCTCGCAGGTATGGTTTCTGGCTCCGACGACCACCTGCGAGTCTCCGACGCCGACCGGTCCCGGGTGAACGGGCTGCTGGAGCGCGCCGTCTCCGAGGGCATGCTGACCCTCGACGAGTTCGCCGACCGGACCGACTCCGTGCTGGCCGCGCGTACCCGTGGCGAGCTGCGGGCGGTGCTCTCCGATCTGCCCGCCCAGCAGCTGGGTGTGCCGGCCCGTCCGCACCTGCCGCCCGAGCAGCTGCGCGGCTGGATGACCGCGATCGACCGGCGCGGGACGTGGACTCCGGCGCCGGTGCTCAACCTGCACACCCGGATGTGCAGCACGACGCTCGACTTCACCTCGGCGGTGCTACCCGGGCCGGTCGTGGAGATCGTCATCGACGACTACTGCAGTTCCACGGAGCTGATCGTGCCGCCGGGAAGCACAGCGGACGTGAGCGCCATCGATGCGATGGCCGGCAGCGCGACGCTCAAGGTGCGCGGCACCCCGCGGTCGGATCAGTTGCACGTCATCGTGCGCGGGAAGGTCCGGCTGGGATCGGTCACCGTGCGCCACCCGTTCGGCAGCTGGCTGCGCCGCCTGCACGGTGGCCGATAACGGACTCGATCTCGGTGATCACCCGCTGCGGATGACTACCGGCGGCGGGCCCGGTCCCGGGGCGAGGCCCGCGGGATCACCAGCGGGGTACCGGTTTCCGGGTCGTCGATGATCTGGCACCTCATGCCGTACACATCCTCGACCAGGTCGGCGGTGATCACCTGCGCCGGGTCGCCCTGGGCCACGATCCGGCCGGCCTTCATCGCGATGATCTGATCGGCGAAGCGGCAGGCGTGATTCAGGTCGTGCAGCACCGCGACGATGGTGCGGCCCTGGGTGGCATTCAGCTCGGCGAACAGATCCAGCAGTTCGATCTGATGGGCGATGTCCAGGAACGTGGTGGGCTCGTCGAGCAGGACCAGCGGGGTCTGTTGGGCCAGCACCATCGCCACCCATACCCGTTGGCGCTGACCGCCGGACAGTTCGTCGACGGCGCGCCCCGAGATCGCGGTGACTCCGGTGGCCGCCATCGCATCGGCCACCGCCTGTTCGTCGTCGCGGGAGAACTGGCGCAGCACCCGTTGGTGCGGAAAACGGCCGCGGGCAACCAGATCCGCCACGGTGATGCCCTCCGGTGCGATCGAGGACTGCGGGAGCAGGCCCAGCTTGCGGGCGACCTCCTTGGTGCGCAGCGACGTGATGTCGGCGCCGTCGAGGATCACCTGCCCACCGACCGGTCGCAGCAGCCGGGCCAGTCCGCGCAGCAGGGTCGACTTGCCGCAGGCATTCGGCCCGACGATCGCGGTGATGGCGCCCTCGGTGATCTCGGCGTCCAACCCGGCCACGATCGGCGTGTCGCCGTAACCCAGCGACAGGTCGCTCGCGCGCAGTGTTGCCATGATGTCCTCCCTACTGCCGCCGTGCCTGGACGATCAGCAACCAGACCAGATACAGCCCACCGGCCACCACGGTCACCGCACCCACCGGAAGCTCGGCCGGTGCGAAGATGCGCAGGGCGATCAGATCGCTGGCCAGCAACAGGACTGCGCCCATCACCGCTGAGGAGACCAGTCCGACGCCGGGTGTCGCGGTCAACCGCCGCGCCAGCTGCGGGGCGGCCAGCGCCACGAACGAGATCGGGCCGGCCGCGGCCGTGGCGACCGCGATCAGCAGCACACCGGCCCCGAAATAGGCCAGCCTCGCCCGTTCCGGGTTGACGCCGAGCGCGCCGGCGACGTCATCACCCATCTGCAGCACCGGCAGCTGCGGTCCGATCGCCACCACCCAGAGCAGCGCCGCCGCGACGCAGACCAGCACCGGGGCCACCTGCTCCCAGCGCAGCCCGCTCAGCGTGCCCTGCTGCCAGATGGCGGCCGTCACCGCCTGCTGCAACTTGATCTTCAGGATGATCCACTGGTTCAACGAACTCAGCATGGCGCTGACCGCGATGCCGACGATGATCAACCGGAAACCGGCCAGGCCGTTGCGGTAGGCCAGCAGATACACCGCAGCCGCGGTCAGCAGGCCACCGGCGATGGCGCCGGCCGCGGTGAGGTAGTACCCGCCGCCGAACAGGGCGATGGCCACCAGTGCGCCGGTGTAGGAGCCGAATCCGAACCCGATGACATCCGGGCTGCCCAGCGGGTTGCGCGTCAACGCCTGGAAGATCGCCCCCGAAACACCAAGGGCCGCACCGATCACCAGTGCCGCGACGATGCGCGGCAACCGCCATTCCAACACCACGACGCTGGTGAAACCGTGGTCGGCGCCGGTGAGCACGGCGATGACCTCGGCCGGCGAGACCGGATACTCACCCACTCCCAGCGCCAGCACCGCCAGGACCAGTGCGCCGGCGCCGAGCGCGCCGAGCACCCCGATGCTGCGCCAGGAGGCCCGCAGGGCGACCCGCGATCCGCGCCGGACCACCAACTGTGGGCGGCCGAAATCGACGCTCACAGGGCGCTCGCCCGGCTGCGACGGACCAACCAGATCAGAACGGGTGCGCCGATGAATGCGGTGACGATGCCGGCGGGTAGCTCGGCCGGCGCCACCACGACCCGCCCGACGATATCGGCGGCCAGCAGCAACGCCGGCCCGGCCACCACGCAATAGGCGCAGATCCAGCGCCAGTCCGGGCCGGTGAACCAGCGCACCGCATGAGGGACCATCAACCCGACGAAGCCGATCGGACCGGCCGCCGCGGTGGCGGCACCGGCCAGCAGGGTCACCGCGATCAGCCCCAGCACCCGGGTGCGCATGACGTTGCCGCCCATGGCCACCGCGAGGTCATCGCCCAGCGCGATGGCGTTGAGCCCACGGCTGACGGACAGACACAGCACCGCGCCCGCCACGATGAACGGGGTCACCACCCACACCGCGTCGAGCCCGCGGCCATCGAGGGCGCCGGCGTCCCAGAATCGCATCGAGTCGAAGGCCCGCGGGTTCTGCAGCCGGACGGTGAACGAGATACCGTCGGCAACCGCGCCCACCGCCACCCCGGCCAGCAGCATCCGCACCGGGGTGACCACCGCGCGACCGGTGGCGCCGACCAGATAGACCAGCACCATGGCCACCGCGGCGCCCAGGAAGGCGAACCAGACGTAGGTCAGCAACGAACTCAGGTGCAGGAAGGCGATCGCGGACACCACGAAGAGGCCGGCCACCGACTCGATACCCAGGATCTGACTGTCGGCCAGCGGGTTCCGCGTCAGGCCCTGGATCAGGGCCCCGGACAGGCCGAGCGCCACGCCGACGACGATGCCCAGCACCGTCCGCGGGATACGCAGATCGTGCACGATCCACTGGTTCCCGGTGTCGGTGTAGTCGGTCACCGCCTGCCATACCGTGGCCAGGCCTACGGTCTCGGTGCCGATGGCCAGGCTGAGCACGCACATCACGCCCAACGCTGCGACGGTGAGGATCAGGCCGGCGGGGCGTCGATCTCGCGTGCTGACCGCGACCGCCACCGACATGAGGGCACGCTAACTCACCACCCTGTGAGCCCGCGGGGTCACGTGCCTACAGCCGCACCCCGGCGGCGTGCAGCTCCAGCAGCGCCAGCCCGCGGATCGCCGGCCGGTCGTCGCGGCGCCACGCGCCGATCGGATCGGGATCGACCGCGGTCAGCTTGGCCAGCGGGCGGTTGGCCAGCGCCCGCATGGCCAGCAGTTCCTGCCCGGCGTGCGTGGACGCCAGCGTCAGCACCGTCAGCTTGCGGCGGAAGAACCGGATCCGCAGATAGAGCCACGGCATCGCGACCGCCAGGATCGGGGTGGCCGCCACGGCGAGAGCCAACACCCAGGACAGCCAGGTGGCGGTGGAGTCCAGATTCTGACCGGCCCCGGCAATCTCGGCCGCGGCGTCGCTGGCGGCACGCAGCGGCCCGCTGAGCCCGTTGCCGATCAGGGGTACATCGTCGACGCTGTCGCCGGCCGAGTTCAGGCTGCCCGACACGCCGTCGGCGCCATCCCGCACCTGGCGGCCCACCTCGGCGATGGTGGCGACGGCGGCGTACACCGCGCTGCCCACCATCACCCAGATCGTGGTCCATCCGATGACGACGAGGTCGCTGACGATCTGGGCCAGCAGCCGACCGGGCCTGGTGGCATAGGGCAGGTACCGCAGTCTCATGGGATCGATCCCAGCACATAGGGTGGGTCAATGCGCCCAGCTCTGACCGACTACCAGCATCTGGCCAGCGGCAAGGTACGCGAGTTGTACCGCATCGACGCCGATCATCTGCTGTTCGTCGCCTCCGACCGCATCTCGGCGTTCGACCACATCCTGGACACCGAGATCCCGGACAAGGGCCGGATCCTCACCGCGATGAGCGTGTTCTTCTTCGACCACCTCTCGGTGCCCAACCACCTGGCCGGACCCCCCGACGACGAGCGCATCCCCGACGAGGTGCTGGGCCGTGCCCTGGTGGTCCGGTCGCTGGAGATGGTGCCGGTGGAATGTGTGGCGCGCGGCTACCTGACGGGCTCCGGCCTGCTGGACTATCAGCGCACGGGTTCGGTGTGCGGGATCGAGCTGCCGAGCGGTCTGGTCGAGGCCAGCAAGTTCGCCGAGCCGCTGTTCACCCCGGCCACCAAGGCCGAGATCGGCGCGCACGACGAGAACGTCTCGTTCGACGCGGTCGTCGAGCTGGTGGGCGCCGAGCGGGCCGCCCGGCTGCGCGAGGCGACGCTGAACATCTACTCGCGCGCCGCTGAGCACGCGTTGGGCAAGGGCATCATCGTCGCCGATACGAAGTTCGAGTTCGGTGTGGACGCCGACGGTGAGCTGGTGCTGGCCGACGAGGTGCTGACCCCGGACTCGTCGCGGTACTGGCCGGCGGACTCCTACCAGGAGGGCGTGGTGCAGCCCAGCTATGACAAGCAGTTCGTCCGCAACTGGCTGACCGGTCCGGACTCGGGCTGGGACCGGCACGGCGACACCCCGCCCCCGCCGCTGCCCGCCGAGATCGCCGCGGCCACCCGGGCCCGGTATATCGAGGCCTACGAGAGGATTTCGGGTTTGAGTTTCTCGGATTGGATCGGCGCATGAGCGACGCTCGCGGAGCGAATCAACAGCCGGTGAGTGACGCTCGCGGAGCGAATCAACAGCCACTGAGTGACGCACCGGCCCCGGTGGCCAAGCGGGTCGATCACCGCCGCGAACACCACGGCGATGTCTTCATCGATCCCTACGAATGGTTGCGCGAGAAGGACAATCCGGAGGTCATCGCGCACCTGGAGGCCGAGAACGCCCATACCGAGGCGGCGACCGCGGCACTGGCCCCGTTGCGGCAGCGCATCTTCGACGAGATCAAGGCGCGCACCAAGGAGACCGATCTTTCCATCCCCACCCGGCGCGACAACTGGTGGTACTACGCGCGCAGCTTCGAGGGCAAGCAGTACGGGGTGCACTGCCGGTGCCCGATCAGCGATCCGGATGACTGGACACCGCCGGAACTCGACGAGAACACCGCCGTCGCGGGCGAACAGATCCTGCTGGATGAGAATGTCGAGGCCGAGGGGCACGAGTTCTTCTCCCTGGGTGCGGTCAGCGTCAGCGTCGACGGCAACATCCTGGCCTACTCGGTGGACGTCAAGGGTGACGAGCGGTACACGCTGCGCTTCAAGGACTTACGCACCAACGAGCTCTACGAGGACACCATCGTCGGCATCGGCTCCGGGGTGACCTGGGGCGCCGACAACCACTCGGTGTACTACGTCACCGTCGACGACGCCTGGCGACCCGACACCGTGTGGCGGCACCGGCTGGGCGCCGGGCTGCCCGCGCAGAAGGTGTATCACGAAGCCGACGAACGCTATTGGCTCGGCGTCGGGCGCACCCGTAGCGACAAGTACGTCATCATCGCCGCCGGCAGTGCGATCACCACCGAGATCCGCTACGCCGACGCCGTCGATCCGGAGGCGGAGTTCACCGTGGTGCTGCCGCGGCGCGACGGTGTCGAATACTCCGTCGAGCACGCGGTCGTCGCAGGGGAGGACCGCTTCCTGATCCTGCACAACGACGGTGCGGTCAACTTCACTCTGGTCGACGCGCCGGTCGGCGACCCGACGGCATTCCGCACCCTGATCGAGCACCGCGACGATGTCCGCCTCGATGGGGTCGACGCATTCGCCACGCACCTGGTGGTCAGCTACCGCCGCGAGGCGTTGCCCCGAATTCAGCTGTGGCCCATCGATTCCGATGGCGGTTACGGTGCGCCGGCGGAGATCGAATTCGAATCCGAACTGATGTCGGCGGGCTTGAGTGGCAATCCGAACTGGTCGTCGCCCAAGCTGCGCGTCGGTGCGGTGTCGTGGGTGATCCCGGTGCGCATCTACGACCTGGACCTGGTCACCGGTGAGCGGACACTGCTGCGCGAACAACCCGTGCTGGGTGACTACCGGCCCGAGGACTACGTGGAGCGCCGCGACTGGGCGACCGCCGCCGACGGTGCGCGGATCCCGATCTCGATCGTGCACCGGGCCGGGCTGGCGTTTCCCGCGCCGACCCTGCTGTACGGGTACGGCGCCTACGAATCCTGCGAGGATCCGCGGTTCTCCATCGCGCGGCTGTCGCTGCTGGACCGCGGCATGGTGTTCGCCGTCGCGCACGTCCGGGGCGGGGGCGAGCTGGGCCGGCCCTGGTACGAGGACGGCAAGCTGCTCAAGAAGGCCAACTCCTTCACCGACTTCGTCGCCGTCGCCGAACACCTGGTGCTGACCGATCTGACCCGGCCGGCCAACCTGGTCGCGCTCGGCGGCAGTGCCGGCGGTCTGCTGGTCGGCGCGGTGCTCAACATTGCCCCGCACCTGTTCGCCGGGGTGCTGGCCCAGGTGCCGTTCGTCGACCCGCTCACCACGATCCTGGACCCGTCCCTGCCACTGACCGTCACCGAGTGGGACGAGTGGGGAAATCCGCTGGCGGACAAGGACGTCTACGAGTACATGAAGTCGTACTCGCCCTACGAGAACGTCGCATCCCTGGACTATCCGGCGGTGCTGGCGATGACCTCGCTCAACGACACCCGGGTGTATTACGTGGAGCCGGCCAAATGGGTTGCCGCGCTGCGGCACGCACAGTTGACGCCCGATACCGCGCGGGTGCTGCTCAAGACCGAGATGGTGGCCGGGCACGGCGGCATCAGCGGCCGCTACGAGCGGTGGAAGGAGGCCGCCTTCCAGTACGCCTGGATCCTGGCGACCGCCGACCCGGAGAACCACGCCGAAGGTCAGGTGCACAGCCTGTTCGGCGGGCCCAAACTCTAGCGTCGGGCAAGATCGGCGGCTAGCGTCGAGATGGTGAGCTTGCACAACATCCCGCTGACCACGCTCGATGGCAGCACCACCACGCTCGGTGAATTGTCCGACGGCGCAACGCTGGTGGTCAACGTCGCATCCAAATGCGGTCTGACCCCGCAGTACGCCGCACTGGAGAAGCTGGCGCGCGACTATGCCGCCCGCGGTCTCACCGTGGTGGGCGTGCCGTGTAACCAGTTCATGGGCCAGGAGCCCGGCACCGCCGAGGAGATCCAGACCTTCTGCTCCTCGACCTACGGGGTGACCTTCCCGCTGCTGGCCAAGAGCGATGTCAACGGGGCGGGTCGGCACCCGCTGTACGAGGAGCTGACCAAGGCGGCCGACGCCGACGGAGCGGCCGGTGACATCCAGTGGAACTTCGAGAAGTTCCTGCTGACGCCCGACGGCACCGTGGTCAACCGGTTCCGGCCGCGCACCGAGCCCGACGCCCCCGAGGTGGTCAGCGCCATCGAGGCCGTGTTGCCCCGATAACCGACCGAGATGGCCACGTGCCGTCCGGGTGTTCGCAACCGTCGCGACATCTGACGTTGCCAGACTGGGGGTGTGACTGCCGAACTGATCGTCTCGATCTCCGGGATCAGGGACCGCACCTTGGCCGCCGCCGATGCGTTCTGCGAGGATCTCGACAACCGCGGCATCCCGGTGTCGCTGCTGGTCGCGCCGCGGCTCAAGGGCGACTACCGGCTGGAGCGCGACCCGCGCACAGTGGGCTGGCTAGCCGAGCGCCGGGCCGCCGGGGACGCGATAGTCCTGCACGGGTTCGACGAGGCCGCCACCAAGAAACGCCGCAGCGAGTTCGCCACGCTGCCCGCCCACGAGGCCAACCTGCGGCTGATGGGCGCCGACCGGACGATGGAGCACCTGGGCCTGCGTACCCGGCTGTTCGCCGCCCCCGGCTGGACGATATCCGAGGGCACCGTCGCGGCATTGCCGCGCAATGGTTTCCGGCTGCTGGCCGGCCTCACCAGCGTCACCGACCTGGTCCGTGACCGCACCGAACGCACCCGGGTGCTCGGCATCGGTGCCGGCTTCCTGAGCGAACCCTGGTGGTGCCGCACGCTGGTGCTGTCAACCGAACGCACCGCCCGCCGGGGTGGCACCGTGCGGCTGGTCGTCGCGGCGCGTCAACTGGCCCAGATCGGTCCGCGCCAGGCCGTCGTCGACGCCATCGACCTGGCGCTGCTGCACGGGTGCACGCCCGACACCTACCGCTGGGAGGCCGATCCCGCCCTCACCGACGCGGCCTGACGGCTAGTTTGGTCGGCATGGCAGACGCCGACGTGATCGTGGTGGGTGCGGGACTGGCCGGGCTGGTCGCCGCCGCGGAACTGATCGAACGCGGGCGCCGCGTGCTGATCGTCGATCAGGAGAACGCCGCCAACATCGGCGGGCAGGCGTTCTGGTCGTTCGGCGGGCTGTTCCTGGTCGACAGCCCCGAACAGCGCCGCCTCGGGATCCGCGACAGCCACGAGCTGGCGCTGCAGGACTGGATGGGCAGCGCCGGTTTCGACCGCGAGGAGGACCACTGGCCGCGGCAGTGGGCGCACGCCTATGTGGACTTCGCCGCCGGCGAGAAGCGTAGTTGGCTGCGTGATCGCGGCCTGCAGACCTTCGCGATGGTCGGCTGGGCCGAGCGTGGTGGCTACGGCGCGCTGGGGCACGGCAATTCGGTGCCGCGATTCCACATCACCTGGGGAACCGGTCCGGCGCTGGTCGACCTGTTCGCCCGCCGGTTGCACGGCCAGCCGCGGGTCACCTTCGTCCACCGGCATCGCGTCGACGAGTTGATCGTCGAGAACGGGTCGGTCACCGGGGTGCGCGGGGCGGTGCTGGAGCCCTCGGATGTGCCCCGCGGTGCACCGTCGTCACGCACCACGGTGGGCGAATTCGAATTGCGGGCGCAGGCCGTCATCGTCGCCAGCGGCGGTATCGGCGGCAACCACGAGCTGGTTCGCAAGAACTGGCCGGCCCGGATGGGGCGGGTGCCCGAGCAGCTGCTGTCCGGGGTGCCCGCCCACGTCGACGGCCGGATGATGCAGATCAGCCAGGCCGCCGGCGCCAGCATCATCAACAGCGACCGGATGTGGCACTACACCGAGGGCATCACCAACTACGACCCGGTGTGGCCCAGCCACGGTATCCGCATCTTGCCCGGACCGTCGTCGCTGTGGCTCGACGCCACCGGCAAGCGGCTCCCGGTGCCGCTGTACCCCGGCTTCGACACCCTGGGCACGCTGGAGCACATCACCACCACCGGCCAGGACTACACCTGGTTCGTGCTCAACGCGCGGATCATCGCCAAGGAGTTCGGGCTGTCCGGTCAGGAACAGAATCCGGATCTGACGGGCCGTAGCGTGCGCGATGTGCTGTCGCGCGGACGTGGCGGCGGCCCGGCGCCGGTGCGCGCCTTCGTCGACCGCGGCGTGGACTTCGTCAGCGCAAACTCGTTGCGTGAGTTGGTGTCCAAGATGAACGCCGTCCCCGATGTGCAACCGCTGGATTACGCCACCGTGGAGGCGGAGGTGACGGCACGCGATCGCGAGGTGGTCAACAAGTTCACCAAGGACAGCCAGATCACCGCCATCCGCGGGGCCCGCGAATACCTGCCGGACCGGGTCGCCCGGGTGGTGGCGCCGCACCGGCTCACCGACCCCAAGGCCGGTCCGCTGATCGCGGTGAAGCTGCACATCCTGACCCGGAAGTCGTTGGGCGGGTTGGAGACCGATCTGGACGCCCGGGTGATCACCGCCGGCGGCGCGGTGTTCGACGGGCTGTACGCCGCCGGTGAGGCCGCCGGGTTCGGTGGCGGCGGTGTGCACGGCTACCGGTCGTTGGAGGGCACGTTCCTGGGTGGCTGTGTGTTCTCCGGGCGGGCGGCGGGCCGGGCCGCGGCCGGCGCGACGGCCTGAGGCCCCGCGGCCAGGATCGCCAGACAGACCGTGGCCGACGTCAGGAACATCGAGCCGATGTTGTCGGTCAGATAGTGCAGATCGGTGGCCGCCATGCTGAGGCCGCCGATCACCATGACGACCCCGGCCGCCACCATCAGCCAGACGCGGTAGCCGGCGGCGAGCACCAACATCGACATCACCGTGATGACGACGGTGGTGTGCCCGCTCGGGTACGCCAGCGCATCACCCTTGTACCGGCCGAACAGCGGCTTGAGCACACGCGTCAGGATCAACGAGACCGGCGGGCACAGGGCGACCACCAGGGCGAGCCGCCAGCGTCGGCGGAACAGGGCGATCAGCACGGCGACTGCCAGCGTCACCATCATCGCCAGGCCCCAGCTGAACCACAGCATCCAGTGGGGGTCGGGGCCGAGGATCCACTGCATGACGGTCAGCGCGAAGTCGTCGAACGGGGTCGGTCCGTCGCCGACGATCAGGCCGAGCGCCACCATGGCCGCGATCCCGATCGGCGGCCACCACAGCAGGAACTGGTGCCGGCTCAGAATTGCGTTCCGTTCTCGGGGTCGAGGACCTGGAAGTCGGTGTCGGTCATCTCCGACAGTCGGCCGTAGTAGATGCCGCGGGCGGACGGGTCGATGATGCCTTGGTGGATCGGCACGGCCCGGTTCGGCGCGACGGCGCGCAGGTAGTCGACGGCCTCGGACACCTTCATCCACGGTGCGGCGGCCGGGGTGGCCAGCACGTCCACCGGTTCGCCGGGGACGAACAGGGCGTCGCCGGGGTGCATCAGCCGCGCGGGGTGATCGGCATCGCCGATGACATAGGACGTGTTGTCGATCACCGGCAGCTCGGGGTGGATCACCGCGTGCGTACCGCCCACCCCGCGCACCGTGAGGTGGCCGAGGGTGAAGCTGTCACCGGCGTGCACGGCCTGCCAGCCACCACCGAGCTGCACGGCGGTTTGGGGGTCGGCGTACAGCTTGGCCTGCGGGTTCGCCTCCAGGAGGGCAGGCAGCCGGGCGGTGTCGGCGTGGTCGGGATGCTGGTGGGTGATCATGATCGCGTCGAGCTTGTCGATGCCCTCGAAACCGTGTGAGAAGGTGCCGGGGTCGAACAGCACCGTTGTCTCGGTTCCGGTCCCGTCCGGGAAGCTCGCGAGCAGGCACGAGTGGCCGAAGTGCGTCAGTTGCATGGCTCCATTGTGGCCCGAGTGCGCGCCGGTAGAGTTATGTCCGTTCCAGATCCCGTATCACCCCAAGAAGGAGCGCCCGTGGCCCGCGTCGTTGTGCACGTGATGCCCAAAGCCGAGATCCTCGACCCGCAGGGACAGGCCATCGTCGGCGCGCTGGGCCGGCTCGGCCACGGCGGCGTGGCCGATGTGCGCCAAGGCAAGCGGTTCGAGCTCGAGGTCGACGATTCGGTGTCGGACGAGGCGCTGCACGAGATCGCCGAGTCGCTGCTGGCGAACACCGTCATCGAGGAGTTCTCGGTGAGCCGGGAAAATTCGTGACCGGCAAGATCGGTGTCATCACCTTCCCGGGGACGCTCGACGACATCGACGCCGCGCGGGCGGTCCGGCTGGCAGGCGGGGAGGCCGTCAGCCTGTGGCACGCCGACGCCGACCTCAAGAGTGTGGACGCGGTCGTGGTGCCCGGCGGCTTCTCCTACGGGGACTATTTGCGCGCCGGGGCCATCGCCAGCTTCGCGCCGGTGATGCGGTCGGTGGTCGAGGCGGCCGGCAACGGGTTGCCGGTGCTGGGCATCTGCAACGGTTTTCAGGTGCTCTGCGAGTCCGGTCTGCTGCCGGGCGCGCTGACCCGCAACGAGGGCCTGCATTTCATCTGTCGCGACGTCTGGCTGCAGGTGGCGTCGAACTCGTCGGCGTGGACCACCCGCTACGAGCAGGACGCCGATCTGTTGGTGCCGTTGAAATCCGGTGAGGGCCGCTACGTCGCATCCGAGGAAGTGCTCGACGAGCTCGAGGGCGAGGGGCGCGTGGTGTTCCGCTACCGCGAGAACCTCAACGGCTCGATGCGCGGTATCGCCGGGATCAGCTCGGCCAACGGTCGCGTGGTCGGGTTGATGCCGCATCCCGAGCACGCCACCGAGCCGTTGACGGGTCCGTCCGACGACGGGCTGGGGCTGTTCTACTCGGCACTCGACGCGGTGCTCACGGCCTGACCCCATCCCGGCGAGCGTGCGTGTCTGCAGCCCGGCGCGCCGCGATGGTCGGCAGTTCGCGCACGCTCGCAATATGTCCACCAGGGCCGACCTACCAGATTTCAGTCTGACCTTGTCACCGGTGGCGAGGGCTGAAGACCGGTAGGTTTTCGACCGTGATCGGCTACCTGGTTGCAGCCTGGTCGCCATCCGGGGCAGTGATGCTGAATCTGTGTACGTGGATCGGCGGTCTGGTCTGACCGCCACGCCGCGGTGGCACGTCGCCGATTGGCGCAATAGACCCCGCGATTCTTCATCTCCACCGACTCGGCCGGGCAGGGGAGTCAGTTCGACCTCGGACGAGCCGGCCAACCCGGCAACGTATGTGACGGCGACCAGCTGTTCTCTCTGTTGGCTCCGGCCTGACTCATCCCGGCGAGCGTGCGCATTCTCTGACCTGTACCCGCGTGTCGGGGTGCAGACACGCACGCTCGGCGGGAAGGGGGGCTAGCTGCTCAGGGCGACGACGGCCTCGGCGGTGTACGCCAGGAACGTGAACGTCTCCTGCAGGTACAGCTGCACGGTGTCGGCGTCGTGGGACAGGTAGCCGATCGCCACATCGGTGCCCAGCTGCAGGTCGAAATCGCCTCCGCGGGTAGACAACACGAACGCCCCGTCGATGGCGGGTGCCCAGATGATCTCACCGTCGACCAGTCGGTTGAGGTGCTCGCGGATCGGATAGCCGTGCGCGGTGGTCTCGCTGACCTTGGTGTAGACATCGGCCGACAGCAGCACGCTGTACGGGCCGTCCACACCGGCCAGGCGCAGCTCCGAGAGCGCCTGGCTGATGACGTCGGGGATTTCGCGCGGATCCTCGGGCAGCGCCAGGTTCGGGCACGAGCTGGCCTTGCGGATGCCCTCGATAGACGCTGCGGCGTAACCCTCGAAGATGGCGCGGTCCTCGGCGAAGGCCAGCTTCTTGGCCGCGTCCTTGACCGGATCCCAATCCGAATCCTGCGATCCCCGTTCGACATCGTCGATCTCGCGGCGGTTGATGGTGAACGGCACCCGCAGCCGCACCAGCGGCCGGGCCTCGCGTAAATGGGCGATCACCCCGTCGCCGGGGGAGGCCACGTCCAGCAGATGGCCGGTGCTCACCGCCGCGGTGACCGGACCGCCGGGTGCGCTCACGTCGACCACCCGCCGACCGGCGATATGCCGCTTGAAGGTCCGGGTGGCCTCCAATTCGATCTCGGTCCAGGCTGATTCGGTGATGGGGGCCAGATCGCGGTACAGGTTGTTCATGGACGGATTCCTTTCAGGCTGCCGATCGCAAGCGAGAAGTCGGTACGTGCCGGGCCGGCCGGCTGATCGAGTACGGCGGCCGCCGGCTCCGGAATCGGAAGCGGCGGAGGATTATCGAGGAAATCGATGGTGGGCACGAAGAACATGACGCCGGTGACCGCGGTCGAGAAATCCAGGATCCGGTCGGTGTTGCCGGGCGGGTCGCCGATGAACATGTTGGTCAGCATCTGCTCGGTCACCGCGGGCGTGCGCGAGTACCCGATGAAATACGTGCCGAATTCGCCGTTGCCGACGGTGCCGTAGGGCATGTTGCGACGCACGATCTTCAGCTCGTTGCCCTCGGCATCGGTGATGACGTTCAGCGCGATATGCGAATTCGACGGCTTCACATCGTCATCCATCTCGATATCGTCGAACTTCGTGCGCCCGATCACCCGTTGCTGCTCGTCGACCGGCAACGCCCGCCACGCCGCCATATCGTGTACATAGCGCTGGATGTGCACGTAGCACCCGCCCGCGAACTCGGGGTCTTCGGCGCCGATCCGGGTGGCGTTCTCCGCGGTGGCCCCGGTGGGATTCTCGGTACCGTCGACGAAACCGAGCAGATCACGATTGTCGAAGTAGTTGAACCCGTGCACCTCGTCGACCACGGTCGCCGCGCCGTCGAGCGCCTCGACCAGCCGACCGGCCAGTTCGAAGGCCACGTCCATGGTCTCGGCGCGGATGTGGAACAGCAGATCACCGGGTGTCGCCGGCGCGTGGTGGCGCTCGCCGGTCAGCGGGATGAACGGGTGCAGATCGGCCGGGCGCGGCCCGTCGAACAGCCGGTCCCAGGCGTGTGACCCGATACCGGTCACCACGGAGAGTTTCTTGGACGGATCGCGGAATCCGATGGCGCTGACCATCCCCGAGATCTCGGGCAGCAGATCGCGGGCGGTCTGTTCGCCGCCGTCGTCGATGGTGGCGACCAGAAAGATGGCCGCCGACGTCAACGGATTGACGACTTCCTGGGGCAGCGGCTCAGACACATGGCGACCCTAGCGCCACCCACGGCCGGTGCGCGGGTCAAGATACAAAGATGGCAGCTAGCCCCCAGAGTCTGTGTGCATTCATCGACGCGTCGCCCTCGCCGTTCCACGTCTGCGCCACCGCGGCGCAGCAACTCACCGCGGCCGGGTACACCGAACTGTCCGAGGCCGACGCCTGGCCGGCCGCCGGCAGGTTCTTCGTCATCCGTGCGGGATCGCTGGTCGCCTGGGACTCCAGTGTCGGGGACACGCCCTTCCGCATCGTCGGCGGCCACACCGACAGTCCCAACCTGCGGGTCAAGCAGCACCCCGACCGGGTCGTCGCGGGCTGGCAGGTGGTCGCGTTGCAGCCCTACGGCGGAGCCTGGCTGAACTCCTGGCTGGACCGCGATCTCGGCATCAGCGGCCGGTTGTCGGTGCGGGTCGGCGGGCAGGAGCGAAGCGACCGGGGGATCGGCACAGGCGCGACGATCGAGCACCGCCTGGTCCGCATCGACGAGCCGATCCTGCGCGTGCCACAGCTGGCGATCCACCTCTCCGAGGACCGCAAGGGTGTCAGCCTGGATCCGCAGCGCCACGTCAACGCCGTCTGGGGCACCGGGGATCGGCGTTCCTTCCTCGGCTACGTCGCCGCGCAGGCCGGGGTGGCCGAGCACGATGTGCTGGGTTTCGACCTGATGATCCACGACCTGACCCCGTCGGCGGTCACCGGCGTGGCCGGCGACTTCGTCAGCGCCCCCCGGTTGGACAACCAGGCCACCTGCCATGCCGGGCTGGAAGCGCTGCTGGCCGCCGAGCCGACCGACCAGGTGCCGGTGCTGGCGCTGTTCGACCACGAGGAGGTCGGCTCGCAGTCCGACCACGGCGCCCAGTCCGACCTGCTGCTGACGGTGCTGGAACGGATCACCCTGGTGGCCGGGGGCAACCGGGAGGACTTCCTGCGCCGGCTGTCGCAGTCGATGGTGGCCTCCGGCGACATGGCCCATGCCACCCATCCCAACTACCCGGAGCGTCACGAACCCGGCCACCTCATCGAGGTCAACGGCGGGCCGGTGCTCAAGGTGCAGCCCAACCTGCGCTACGCCACCGACGGCCGCACCGCGGCAGCGTTCGCGCTGGCGTGCGCACAGGCCGGGGTGCCACTGCAACGCTACGAGCACCGCGCCGACCTGCCTTGCGGTTCGACGATCGGGCCGATGACCGCCGCGGGCACCGGCATTCCGACCGTCGACGTCGGCGCGGCGCAGCTGGCCATGCACTCGGCGCGTGAGGTGATGGGCGCCCACGATGTCGCTGCCTACTCCGCGGCGCTGCAGGCCTTCCTCACGCCGTAAGCGCGCGGCGTACCCGGCGGCAGGTATCGCGCTGGACGCTTGCGCGAGATCGACACCAGGGTCGTGGACTGCGCTCCACCCGCCGGATCGGACGACCGTGAGACGGAACTCGCCGCGAGACCGGCCCCATGGTTGTCGATCGGCCCGGATCCTGTGGACCGGCGACCCTCACGTCGATCTCGCTCAAGGGACTCGGCAAGCATCTTTCTCGGACTGCCGCCCGCGCCGCGCACGTCGGCGATCACGACGATCAGGGCAGGTCGATCGTCGTGGTCACGGACACCAGCTGCGGATCCGTCGGCGCCGAGGAGAACCCGAACGCCACCGGCGGGTGCAGGTCGGCATACCCGCCCAGCGCGGTGCCCTCGAACGTCCCCGACACCGACTCGATGCGCCGGGTGCGGTGCACCCCGTAGTACTCCCGGCGGCCGTTTCCCGCGGTGCCCGCGGTGTGCACGCCGGGCACCAGCACCCCGGCGATCGGGTTGATCACCCGCAGCCACCACGGTGCGCGTGCCAACGGCGCGGGCACCAGCCGCAGCAGCCCGTCGAACCGGGCCGGGCCACCCAGGCCCACCGCGACATCGAGTTCGGCGGTGCGCACCGTGAGCCGGCCGGCCTGTAGATCGGCCGTGACGGGGCCGACCTGCACGGAGTCGAAGGAGTAGGTGGCCGAGACGAACTCGGCCACCTCGTCGCTGGGGGCCAGCAGGACGCGTACATCGTCGGTGGTCTGCACCATCACGTCGGCGAAGCCGCCGAACGGCGAGGACCGCCACACCCCGACCACGAACCGCACCCCGGCCTCGGTACCGAAACCCGCGATGTGTCCGTCGAAGACCAGCCGTTGCATGCTCGGTTAGTGCCCACCGGCGGCACCGCCCAATCCAGCTGAGGTTGTCACCGGGGTGTCCTAGGGTCATGCCATGACCCTGAGTGTGGAGATGATCACGTTCGATTGCGTCGACCCCGATGGCCTGGCCGACTGGTGGTCCAAGGCCGCCGGCGGTGACGTGAATGCCGTCGCCCCAGGCGAATTCGTCATGGTGGCCCAGGAGGGTCGCCCGGCGCTGGGCTTCCAGCGGGTGCCCGACCCGACGCCCGGCAAGAACAAGGTGCACCTGGACCTGCACGCCGCCGACAAGGAGGCCGAGGTCGCACGACTGGTCGCCCTGGGCGCCACGGAGACCGGTCGCAACAGCTTCGGCGAGGAGTTCCAGTGGGTGACGCTGACCGACCCGGAGGGCAACGCCTTCTGCGTGTCCGGAGGCTGACACCACTTCCGCGGTGAACGGCGGCGCGCGCTGGCAAGATCGCACGCGTGCTGCTGTCGTTCGTCATCGTCTCGGGCGTGCTGGCCGCATGGGCGCTGTCGGCCCGACGGCTGCGTCAGTGGCGGATCACCGCGCCGCTGTTCCTTGTCGTCGCCGGTGCGCTGGTCGAGTACTTCACCCACGGCTCGCTGGCCGACACCCTCAACTCCGAGACCGCCCAGCACGCGGCCGAGATCATCCTGGCCGTGCTGCTGTTCGTCGACGCCAACGCCATCCGCGACGGCATGTTCGGCGCGCACCCGCGGGCGGCCACCCGGCTGCTGTTCGTGGCGCTGCCGCTGAGCATGGGGCTGGCCGTGCTGCTCGGTGCCTGGTTGCTGCCCGGGCTCTCGCTGGCCACCCTGGTCGTCGTCGCCTGCATCGTGGTGCCGATCGACTTCGCGCCGGCACCCTCGATCGTGCGGGACCGGCTGATCCCCAGCCGGGTCCGGGACCTGCTGAACGTCGAGGCCGGCTACAGCGACGGCATCATCTCGCCGATCTTCGTCTTCGCGCTCATCGTCGCCGACGTGGAAGCCGACGCGGGCACGGCGTGGGAGGCGGTGGGCGACGCGTTCCCGCACACCGCCAAGGCCATCGTGGTCGGATTGTGCGTGGGCGGGGGACTGGCGTTGGCCGCCAACGCGGCCCAGCGCCGCGGCCTGATGACCGGGCAGTCGGCCCGCATCCTGACCGTCGCCACACCGGCCCTGGCGTACACCCTGAGCCTGGGTGTGCACGCCAACGGCTTCGTGGCGGCCTTCCTGTGCGGTATCGGCTATCACTACTTCCGCAGGACCGAGGACGCCGAACGTGATCTCGAACTCATCGAGGACGTCAGTTTCCTACTGACCGCGCTGATGTGGTTCGTCTTCGGCGGCGTCCTGCTGATCGCCTATTGGCGGTCGGGTCTGACCGCGGGCGTCGTGGTGTTCTGCGTGCTGGCCCTGACGCTGGTCCGGATGCTGCCGGTCGCGGTGGCGATGATCGGTTCGCAGTTCAGCTGGCCCGAGCGCCTGCTGCTCGGCTGGCTGGGGCCGCGCGGTGCCGCGGCCATCGTGCTGGGGTTGCTGGCGTTCAACGTGCTCGACGATCCGGACGAGCACATCGTCCTGCTCACCATGGTGGTGATGGTGCTGGGCAGCGTCCTGCTGCACGGGTTCGGGGCCCCGGTGGCGGCGCGGGCGTTCGCCCGGACGCGGAGCGAATAAACTGTCCCGGTGACATCCGCGCACCCGCAGGAAATCGACACCGTTGAGCGCGCCGCGGCGTCGCCCGATCAACCGCAGCCGTTCCGTGAGCTCGGCCTCAAGGAGGACGAGTACCAGCGGATCCGCGAGATCCTGGGCCGCCGCCCCACCGACGCCGAGTTGGCGATGTACTCGGTGATGTGGAGCGAGCACTGCTCCTACAAGTCCTCCAAGGTGCACCTGCGCTATTTCGGTGAGACCACCACCGACGAGATGCGCGCCGGGATGCTGGCCGGTATCGGCGAGAACGCCGGCGTGGTCGACATCGGCGACGGCTGGGCCGTCACCTTCAAGGTCGAATCGCACAACCACCCGTCCTATGTGGAGCCCTACCAGGGGGCGGCCACCGGTGTCGGCGGCATCGTGCGCGACATCATGGCCATGGGCGCCCGCCCGGTCGCGGTGATGGATCAGTTGCGCTTCGGCGCGGCCGACGCCCCCGACACCCGCCGGGTGCTCGACGGCGTGGTCCGCGGCATCGGCGGCTACGGCAACTCCCTGGGCCTGCCCAACATCGGCGGCGAGACGGTGTTCGACGCCTCCTACGCCGGCAACCCGCTGGTGAACGCGTTGTGCGTGGGCGTGCTGCGCAAGGAGGACCTGCACCTGGCCTTCGCCTCCGGCACCGGCAACAAGATCATCCTGTTCGGTGCCCGCACCGGCCTGGACGGTATCGGCGGGGTGTCGGTGCTGGCCAGTGAGACCTTCGGCGGTGACGAGGGCTCCGGCCCGGGCCGCAAGAAGCTGCCCGCCGTGCAGGTCGGCGACCCGTTCATGGAGAAGGTGCTCATCGAGTGCTGCCTGGAGCTCTACGCAGCCGACCTGGTGGTCGGCATCCAGGACCTCGGCGGTGCCGGACTGTCCTGTGCCACTTCCGAATTGGCCTCCGCGGGCGACGGCGGCATGCGCGTCGAACTGGATGCCGTGCCACAGCGCGCCGCCGACATGACCCCGGCCGAGATCCTGTCCAGCGAATCGCAGGAGCGCATGTGCGCGGTCGTGACGCCGGAGAACGTGGACAAGTTCCTGGCCGTCTGCCGCAAGTGGGAGGTGCTGGCCAGCGTCATCGGTGAGGTCACCGACGGCGATCGGCTCGAGATCACCTGGCGCGGCGAGACCGTCGTCGATGTGCCGCCGCGCACGGTCGCCCACGAGGGCCCGGTCTACCAGCGACCCGTCGCCCGCCCGGACAGCCAGGACGCGCTGATCGCCGACACCTCCGCCAAGCTGGCCCGCCCGGCCACCGGCGACGAGCTCAAGGCGACTCTGGTTGCGCTGCTGGGCAGCCCGCATCTGTGCAGCCGTGCCTTCATCACCGAGCAGTACGACCGCTACGTGCGCGGCAACACCGTGCTGGCCGAACACGCCGACGGCGGTGTGCTCCGCATCGACGAGGCCACCGGACGCGGTGTCGCGGTGTCCACCGATGCCTCGGGCCGCTACACCCAGCTCGACCCGTACACCGGTGCGCAGTTGGCGCTCGCCGAGGCCTACCGCAACGTCGCGGTCACCGGCGCCACCCCCGTGGCCGTGACCAACTGCCTGAACTTCGGCTCGCCCGAGGATCCCGGCGTCATGTGGCAGTTCTCCCAGGCGGTCCGCGGACTCGCCGACGGCTGTGCGGCGCTGGGGATCCCGGTCACCGGCGGCAACGTCAGCTTCTACAACCAGACCGGCAGCACCCCGATCCTGCCGACCCCGGTGGTGGGCGTGCTCGGGGTGATCGACGATGTCGCCCGGCGCATCCCGACCGGGTTGGGCAACGAGCCCGGTGAGACCCTGCTGCTGCTCGGGGACACCCGCGACGAGTTCGACGGCTCGATCTGGGCGCAGGTCACCGGTGACCACCTCGGCGGGGTGCCCCCGAAGGTGGACCTGGCCCGCGAGAAGCTGCTGGCCGAGGTACTGACCGCGGCGTCCCGGGACGGATTGGTGTCGGCCGCACACGATCTGAGCGAGGGCGGCCTGATCCAGGCCATCGTGGAGGCCGCGCTGGCCGGCGAGACCGGGGCGCGGGTGGTGCTGCCCGAGGGTGTCGACCCGTTCGTCTTCCTGTTCTCCGAATCGGCCGGACGCGTCCTGGTGGCGGTGCCGCGCACCGAGGAGAGCCGGTTCCGGTCCATGTGCGAGGCACGCGGACTTCCGGTGGACCGGGTGGGCGTGTCCGACGAGGGCAGCACATCGCTGGAGGTTCAGGGGCAGTTCACCATCACCCTCGACGAATTGCGGGCCACCTCCGAGGGCGTGCTGCCCGGGCTGTTCGGGTGACTGACCGGACCTCCATCCGGCATCCCTTCCTGGTCTGGGCCTGGAGCCTGGTCCGACTCGACTTCGTCGGCGTCGCCGTCGGCGCGGTGTTCTTCTGCCTGTCCCTGACGCCGTCGCTGCTGCCCAGGGACTGGCTCTTCGCCGGGCTGATCGGCGGCATCAATGCCGCCATCGGCTACGGCCTCGGTGTTTTGCTGGCACAGCTGTTGCGCCGCTTCGTGTTACGCGGACGATCCTGGTGGCCGCCGAGCGCGCGGGTGCTGCGCACCGCCAAGGTGGCGGTGGTGGCGGGTGCGCTGACGGCGCCGATCCTGATGCTGGTCCCCGCCGCCCGCTGGCAGCGCCAGGTGTCGACCCTGATGGGGATCGAGGGGCCCGCGACACCGGGATACCTGCGCACCGCCGTGGTGGCCGTGCTCGTCGGCGCCGCCTGCATCTCGCTGTGGCGGGTGCTCAAGGATCTGGTGAAACTGATCGCCCGCAAGCTGATCCGGCGCTGGCACCTGCACAGCGAGGTGGCGTTCTTCATCGGCACCGCGATCGTGGTGGTGCTGTTCGTCATGCTGGTCAACGGGGTGCTCTACCGCGGATTCCTGGCCGGGGCCAGCCAGATCTTCCAGCCGCAGAACGCCACCAGCGCGGCCGGGGTCACCCAGCCGTCGGCGCCGGAGCGTTCGGGCAGCCCGGCGTCATTCGCGTCCTGGGACTCGCTGGGCTATCAGGGTCGCAGCTTCGTTTCGGGTGGTCCCGACGCGGCGGACCTCACCCGACTCAACGGCCGTCCCGCGCCCGAGCCCATCCGGGTCTACGCCGGCCTGGCGACCGCCGACACCGATGAGGCGCGGGTGGCGGTGTTGCTCAGCGACCTGGAGCGGACCGGTGCGTTCGAGCGCGAGGTGCTGGTCATCATCCCGACCACCGGCACCGGGTGGGTCAACCCGATTGCCGCGCAGGCCATCGAGTCGATGTACAACGGCGACACCGCCCTGGTCGCCATGCAGTATTCGTATCTGCCGAGCTGGATCTCGTTCCTGGGTGACCGGGAGAAGTCCGTCGACTCGGCGCGCGCCATGATCGACGGGATCCACACGCGCTGGGACGCACTGCCCGAAGGCGACCGCCCGAGGTTGCTGCTGTACGGCGAGAGCCTGGGATCCTTCGGCGGCCAGGGTGCCTTCGACTGGCTACCCGATATCGCCGAGATGGATTTCTCCGGTGTGCTCTGGGTCGGTCCGCCGCATGAGAGTTCGCTCTGGAGTGGGCTGGTACAACGCCGCGACCCCGGCACGCCCGAAGTTCAACCGCGCTATGACAACGGCCGCACCGTGCGGTTCTCCCCGGCCTCCGATCCGGCCGACGTGGCCGCCACCGCCGCGCCGCCCTGGGAGGGCACGCGGGTGCTGTTCCTGCAGCACGCCTCCGACCCGGTGGTGTGGTGGTCGCCGAATCTGCTTTTCGCCCGGCCGGATTGGCTGACCGAGCCGCGCGGGGCGGACCGCACCGCCTCGATGCGCTGGTATCCGATCGTCACGTTCTGGCAGGTGAGCGCGGACATGACGAATGCGTCCGGGGTACCGGACGGGCACGGACACAACTACGGCGACACCGTGCTCGACGGCTGGGCGGCGGTGGCGCCACCGCCCGGGTGGACGCCGGCCGACACCGAGCGGGTCCGGGCCGAACTGGAGCGCACCTCCGACCGTGACGACGCAGGCTAGGCGTCCCGGCTATCGGCCACCAGATCGTGTGGTGGCGTCTCGGTGTCGTCGATGCCGAAGCTGATGATGCGCGTCGGGGTGATCCGGATGATGGCCTCGTCGAGCGGATCGCCCGAGCCGCCGATGGCCGCCGGCACCTGTGCCTGCTCGGCGGTCCCGCGGATCTCCAGGCACCGCACCCGCCACGGGTCGCGGGAGAAGATATCGTCGACGACGAACGCCACCTTCGGATTCCGTCCGATATTGCGGTACTTCTGACTGGCGGACATGTGGAATCCGGCGATGTCGATGGTGCCCAATTCCTCGTTGAAACTGAACCCGACCGGGCTGTTCTGCGGTGTGCCGTCGGGTCGAACGGTGGCCAGCCTGCCCAGATCGGCCTGCTGCAGATAGGCGATTTCGTGTGGTTTGAAGGTCATGTCGCCACGGTAGAACCTCAATGTATGTTGAGGTCAACTGATCACGGGTTGATGGTCGGCGCACCGATCTGGCGGCCCCAGACGTACTCCGTGAAGATCGGCGAGCCCAGTTCGACATGGTTGTACGGCGCGATCGACAACCCGGTGTCCATCACCAGATACGGTGCGGGCCAGAGCTCCCGTGTGATCTTCTGCCAGCAGCCCGGCCGCCCGCCCGGACCGCCGCGGGCGTTCACCCGCGGCAGGTTGTCCGGGTAGACATAGGGATTGCCCACTCCGCCGAGGCCGAAGATGGTGCCCGCCGACGCCAGCGAGAACCCGTTGTCGCCGCCGAACACCTGAGCCATCAACGGCGCGGCGTCGTGATAGTTGCGCAGCGTGCAGAACAACTGCGGGCTGTAGTAGTCGAACAGCGTGGCGGTGGGGAGCAGATCCTGCGCACCGCGCACCAGGTACGGGCCTCCGCGTTCAAAGATGTCGGCACCGGTGTCGCCGACACCGATCGCCGCCATCAGTGCCCGGTCGACGGCACCGCGGGCGTCGTCCAGGGTGGCCGCGGTGTCGGCCGCCGCGGCCAGCCCGTCGAAGAGATCCGGTCCGGCGTCGGCGTAGATGTCCGCCAGCGCCGTCAGTCCGCGCACGTCCCGCCGGAACTGTGGGAACTGTTCGTTGGCGGCGGCCAGGACGGCGTCGGCGTCCTCCAGTGACCGGCCGAAGCCCGCGCCCATCCCGTCGAGCGCCTGTGCCGCCGCGGTCAGCGTCTGGTTCAGCAGCACCGGGTCCACCTGCTCGGCGATCGCGAGCACCGTCTCGAACAGCGAGTTGAACTCGGTGCTGACCCACGTCGCGGTGATCTCCCGCTGTCCGTCGACCCGCTGTGCCACAGGGTTTCTCGGCGATGTCAGGGCCACGTACTTGTTGCCGAAGACGGTGGTGGCCTTGATCTCGGCGTCGACGTTGACCGGCAGCAGAGCCAGGTACCGGGGGTCGACCCGCAGGGTCAGCCGGGCCTGCCCGGCCGGGGTGCCCGCGATCCGACTGACCCGGCCGATCTCGACACCGTTGAGGGTGACCTTCGAGCCGGGGTCCACCACCAGACCCGCCCGTGGCGAGAGCAGCGTCAGGTCGACACGGGACCGGAATTCACCGCGGAATTGCTGGTGGAGAAGCACACCGGCCACGGTCAGTAGCACCAGCGCGATCGCGCCCGCCGTCCGGTACGGCGGTGCCGACCGGTCGACGAAAGCCACTTTGCGACACTAATCCGATGGTGGCCCGTCGCACTGCCGATCCGGCAGAGACACGCGCCGCGGTACTGGCCGTGGCGACCTGGCTGCGCGACGACGCGCAGCCGGATCCGGCGCGGGCCGAGATCGCGGCGGCCGTGCGGCTGACCGCACGCACCCTGGCCGCGGCTGCGCCGGGCGCCAGCGTCGAGGTGCGGGTGCCGCCGTTCGTCGCCGTGCAGTGCATCGCGGGCCCCCGGCACACCCGCGGCACCCCGCCCAATGTGGTGGAGACCGATCCGCGGACCTGGCTGCGGCTCGTCACCGGGCTGACCGGGATGGACGATTCGGCGTTGCATCTGTCGGGTTCGCGCGCCGCCGAGATCGGCGAGGCGCTGCCCCTGGTCACGCTCTGAGGTCAGCGCAGATACGGATACTCCTGCACCCAGTGGAACCCGCGGCTGCGCAACGGGAAGCTCGACAGATCCACCGCGTCCAGCGTCATGCTGACCGGGCGACCCTGCACCGTGCCGGTCAGCTCCAGGCGCTTCGGAGCCGGCCGGTCGACGGTGAACTCGGCAAACGGTGCCGGGTCCGGCGTCGGGGCGCTCCTGCCGTCCGGCAGCGGCAGTGGTGTCGTCATCACGATGCGGCCGCCCGGAATGTCCACCTGCACCGGCGCGTCGCGCAGGCTGCCGTCCATCCGCTGGATGGTGACCAGCTCCTGATTGTCGAAAACCACTTTCTGCCAACGGAACTCATCGGTGATTAGCGGCGGGGACGGGCGGCCGTCGACACGGAATTCGGTGACGGTCCAGATGCCGTAGAGCTCGGGCTTGGTCCGGCCGTCGCCGTAATCGTGCCAGGACTGCCACCCCACCGCCGCGAAGCCGATCGCGACCCAGACGCCCAGTGCCACCTGGACGGCGACGGCGATCCGGTTCGAGCGTTCCGACCCGAACAGCCGCGCCGGCGGCGCCGGATCGCTACGCCGGTTGCGCACAAGCACATTCATCAGGTGCGGCAGGTGCGGTGCGAGCAGCACCAGGCTGATCAGCAGCAGGTGCGAGGACAGGATCTTCACCGGCACGTCGAAGGACATGTTCAGCAGGAACACCTGCCCCATGCTGAGCGCACTCAACAACGAACCCAGCAGCGCGGTCCGCGGCCAGAACAGCAGCGCGCCGGCGGCGACCTCCACCGCACCGAGGGCCATCTCGTAGGGGTGGGAGGTGCCGACCTGCAACCACAGCACCGACATCGGGCTGAGCTGCCCGAACGGCTGTAGCAGCGCCGCCAGGGGCGGGGCGGGCATCTGGGTGGGGATCAGTTTGGCGAAGCCGTAGAGCAGCATCTGCCCGCCCAGGCACAGCCGCAGGAACACCGTGAACCACACGGCCAGCCGGGCGTAGTCCGTGCGTCGACGGTCCAGGACCGACCAGACCAGGGTGCCGACGAGGGCAATCAGTAGCAGGCCGGCCAGCGACACCCAGATCACGGCCTGGTCCCCGCTGCCGGAATCGAGGCGCAGCGGCGCGTCGACGCCGAACGCCGTGCGGCCGAGCCACTCGACGACCGGTGCGGTCAGCGTCATCTGCCAGATCACGGCCTGCGGTGGCAGCCAGAGCGCCAGCACGCCGGCGAACGCGAACGTGATCTGGGCGAACCACAGGCAGAACACACCGAAGTACAGGAAGCAGAACCGGAATGCGACCTTCGTCACTGGATGCCACACGGGTGCCGACGGTAGTTGCCTGGCCCGGGCACGTACATGGGGCTGCCCCCCGTACCGGCAGTGACGAAAACCATCGCCGGAGTTGAGTGTTTGGCCTCGGATGACCGTAGACTGGCCTCGTCACCCCCAGCCCCCAGGGAGCAGCCATCGTGACCTTCGAGCCTGAACAGCCGGAAGAGAACGAACCGAAAGAAGAATGCGGCGTCTTCGGCGTCTGGGCACCTGGCGAGGATGTGGCCAAGCTCACCTACTACGGGCTGTATGCGCTGCAGCACCGTGGCCAGGAAGCCGCGGGTATCGCTGTCGCGGACGGCTCCCAGGTGTTGGTGTTCAAGGATCTCGGGCTGGTCAGTCAGGTCTTCGACGAGCAGACGCTGGCCGCCATGCACGGCCACGTCGCCGTCGGACACTGCCGTTACTCGACCACCGGATCGACCACCTGGGAGAACGCCCAGCCGGTCTTCCGTAACACCGCGGCCGGCACCGGGGTGGCGCTGGGCCACAACGGAAACCTGGTGAACACCGCCGAACTGGCGACCCGGGCCCGCGAGGCCGGCCTGATCGAGACCCGCGGGGCCCCCGCGGCCACCACCGATTCCGACATCCTGGGCGCGCTGCTGGCCCACGGCGCCGCCGACTCCTCACTGGAGCAGGCCGCCCTGGAACTGCTGCCGACCGTGCGCGGCGCGTTCTGCCTGACCTTCATGGATGAGAACACCCTCTACGCCGCGCGTGACCCGCACGGGGTGCGCCCGCTGTCGCTGGGGCGGCTGGACCGCGGCTGGGTGGTCGCCTCCGAGACCGCCGCCCTCGACATCGTCGGCGCCTCCTTCGTCCGGGACATCGAACCCGGTGAGCTGCTGGCCATCGACGCCGACGGGGTGCGTTCCACCCGCTTCGCGAACCCGACCCCCAAGGGTTGTGTCTTCGAGTACGTCTACCTGGCCCGCCCGGACAGCGTCATCGGCGGCCGGTCCGTGCACGCCACCCGCGTCGACATCGGGCGGCGGTTGGCCGCCGAGAACCCCGTCGACGCCGATCTCGTCATCGGTGTTCCCGAGTCCGGCATTCCCGCTGCCGTCGGCTACGCCCAGGGTTCGGGCATCGCGTACGGCCAGGGCCTGATGAAGAACGCCTATGTCGGGCGCACCTTCATCCAGCCCTCGCAGACCATCCGCCAGCTGGGCATTCGGCTCAAGCTGAACCCGCTCAAGGAGGTCATCCGCGGTAAGCGGCTGATCGTCGTGGACGACTCGATCGTGCGCGGCAACACCCAGCGGGCGCTGATCCGGATGCTGCGCGAGGCCGGCGCGGTCGAGGTGCACGTGCGGATCGCCTCGCCGCCGGTCAAATGGCCGTGCTTCTACGGCATCGACTTCGCGACCCCGGCCGAGCTGATCGCCAACTCGGCGAGCAACTCCGCCGATGAGTCGGAGATGCTCGAGGGGGTGCGCCGTGCCATCGGTGCCGACACCCTGGGCTACATCAGCCACCACGGCATGGTCGCGGCCACCGAACAGCCCGCCTCACGGTTGTGCTCGGCATGTTTCGACGGTCAGTACCCGATCGAGCTGCCCGGCGAATCGGCGCTCGGCAAGAACGTCATCGAGCACATGCTGGCCAATGCGGCCCGCAACGGCATCCCGCTGGAGTCGGCGAAGGCCGGTGGGGACAACGCCGACGCGCTGCGCCGGCCCTAGCCGGGGCACCCCGGGTCCGGGGCGTCGACCGCCAGCGCGGAACCGGTGGGCACGATGTAGCCCACCCACATCACCAGCGGGTCGGGGCCCAGATTGCGGCCCATGTGGACATAGCCGGGCCCGGTCTGTTCGGTGATGGGACTGCCGGCCGGATAGACACCGTCGACCGCGCAGTTCGCCGAGTAGTGCGTCAGCGTGCCGGACCGCACCACGCCGTACACCTGACCGGGATGCCAGTGCCAGCCGGTGCTGCCGCCCGGGGCGATGGTCAGCTCCTTGGTGACGTAGTCGGAGCCGTCGCCGTTGGACTGCACCAAGATCCGCGCCTGCACCCCGACCCCCGGGGTGGCCCCCGCGGTCGGCGCCACCGACACCGCACATACGCCGACGAGCAGGGCCGCACACAATCTGGTCATGACCGGTCACGCTCTCACAATGACGGGGCGGGCGGGACCGGTCTGCACGATGCGGTGCGCCGACGCTGACCGGGTAGCCTTGGGCGCGATGAGCGAGCTTCAACGGGCGGGTCGCTGACATGGGTCAGGGGCACGACGAACAACAGGGCATCTCGTATGCAACGGCCGGAGTGGACATCGAGGCGGGCGATCGCGCCGTCGAACTGTTCAAGCCACTGGCGAAGCGGGCGACCCGGCCCGAGGTCCGCGGCGGTCTCGGCGGATTCGCCGGGCTGTTCGCGCTGCGCGACGGCTACCGTGAGCCGCTGCTGGCGTCCTCGACCGACGGCGTGGGCACCAAGCTGGCCATCGCCCAGGCGATGGACAAGCACGACACCGTCGGCCTCGACCTGGTCGCCATGGTCGTCGACGACCTGGTGGTGTGCGGTGCCGAGCCGCTGTTCCTGCAGGACTACATCGCCGTGGGCCGCACCGTGCCCGAGCGGGTCGCCGCGATCGTCTCGGGTATCGCCGACGGCTGCGTGCTGGCCGGCTGCGCGCTGCTGGGCGGGGAAACCGCCGAGCACCCCGGCCTGATGGAGCCCGATCACTACGACATCTCGGCCACCGGCGTCGGCGTCGTGGAGGCCGACAACGTGCTCGGCCCGGAACGGGTCCGGCCCGGCGACGTCATCATCGCGATGGCGTCCACCGGCCTGCATTCCAACGGCTACTCACTGGCCCGCAAGGTGCTCCTCGAGATCGACCGGATGGACCTGTCTGGCCATGTCGAGGAGTTCGGCCGCACCCTCGGCGAGGAGCTGCTGGAGCCCACCTACATCTACGCCAAGGACTGCCTGGCGCTGGCCGCCGAGACCCAGGTGCGCACGTTCTGCCACATCACCGGCGGCGGCTTCGCGGGCAACCTGGAACGCATCATCCCGCCCGGCCTGGTCGCAGAACTGGACCGCGGCACGTGGACCCCGGCGCCCGTCTTCGGCATGATCGCCCAGCGCGGTCGCATCGAGCGCGCCGAGATGGAGAAGACGTTCAACATGGGCGTCGGCATGGTCGCCATCGTCGCGCCGGAGGACACCGACCGCGCGTTGGCGATTCTGACCGCTCGTCACCTGGCGTGCTGGACGGTCGGAACCGTAACCAAGGGCGCCAAGGATGGGGTACGAGCTCAGCTCGTCGGACGACACCCGCGGTTCTGATCGGCCGCGGGGCCGGCGCGCGTCAGCGGCGCCAGTCGTCCTCGTCGGCATAGCGATCGGCGGGTCCACCGAAATCATCGGCGCCGCCGCTGAAGTCGTCGGAGCTGCCGTTGCTGTGACCGCTGTTGGACAGTTCGCGCTGAAGCCGCTCGAAATCAGTCTCTGGCGTGTTGTATTTCAGGTCTCGAGCAACCTTGGTCTGCTTTGCCTTAGCCCGGCCGCGGCCCATAGGGGACCCCCTCGCGCAATAACGGAGCGGCCCAACCTGCAGGCGGCTCCGATCTGAGTGTGTTTATTGTCCTGCCGATACTTTACCGTGCCGCGGGGCGGACCGCTGGTAGGCCCTACCTGGCGCGGTTTCAGCGCCCGCTGCGCAGCCTTTCGACCGCCAGTCTGCCCGCGCCGACATGCTCGGTGTCGGGCACGGAGTCGGCCTCGATGGCCGCGGCCACCGCGATCTGGCCGCCGGTGACCAGCGGTGTGTCGGTCGGGATGGCCCGCTTGACCAGGGCCAGGGCGATGGGGCCGTCGTCGACGTGGTCGACCACCGTGCCGAGTCGGCCCACGGCGCGACCGCCGGCCAGCAGCGGATCCCCGGTGATCGGCCGCTCGGTGGAGCCGTCCAACTGCACCAGCACCAGCATGCGGGGCGGTTTACCCAGGTTGTGCACCCGGGCGACGGTCTCCTGCCCGCGGTAGCAGCCCTTGTCCAGGTGCACCGCACCCAGGCCGGGCCCGCCGATCCAGCCGACCTCGTGCGGGATGGTGCGCTCGTCGGTGTCCACGCCCAACCGCGGTCGCAGCGCGCTCACCCGGTGCGCCTCGTAGGTCCAGACCCCGGCCGACTGCACGCCCACCCCGTGCAGGCGGGCCCGCCAGTCCGCCGCGCTCGCCCGTGGGACCACCAGGTCGTACTCGTCGGCGAACACCGTCCGCAGGAAGCCGCCGTCGGGCAGGGCCACGGCGGTCCACGGCGCGGTCGGCACCACCAGGCCCAGATCAGCCAGCGCTTTCGGCGCGGCCGGCCCGAGCAGCGACAGCACCGCCAGGTCGGCGGGCTCGACCGCCACGTCGGCCCAGAACACCATCTTGCGCAGGAACGCCGTCAGCGGTTCGCCGCGCCAGGGCTCGGTGTCCAGCACGGTGACCCCGTCGAGCTGGGTCTGCAGCCAGTGATCTTCCACACGCCCCTGACCGTCCAGGCTCAGATTCTCGGCCACCGCGCCGTCGGGTAGCTCGCTGACGTGCTGGCTGGAGATGGTGTGCAGCCAGCTCTTGCGGTCGCCTCCGGTCAGCGTCAGGGTGGCCCGGTGCGAGCGGTCCACCACCACCGCCGCGGTGGCTGCGGTGCGTTGCTCGCCGAGCGGATCCCCGTAGTGCCAGATCGCGCCGGCGTCCGGACCTGACTCGGGAGCGGGAACAGCAGACATGCAGCCATGCTACGGCCGCTACGCTTCCCCGGATGGGCCCCCGATCCGCCGATGTGGTGGTGACGCTGGACGGCACCGTGCGGGCGCCCGACGACCCGCTGGTGTGCCCGGTCGATCCCATGCTGACCCGCGGTGCCGGGGTGTTCGAGACCATGCTGGTGCGGACCGGCGGGCCCTGCCTGCTCGACGATCACCTGGATCGGCTGGTCGCATCGTCGGCGGTGGTCGGGCTGCCCGTGCCGGACCCCGCCCGCTGGCGGGCGGCCGTGGCCGCAGCGATGGCGCGCTGGGCCGGCGACGGCGTGCTGCGGCTGGTGCACGGGCCGCGGATATCGTTCGTGACGGTCTCTGATCTGCCGGAGCGTGTCCTGCGCGCGCGGCGCGACGGGGTGGCGGCGATAACCCTCGATCCCGGTCCCCGCGGCCCGCTCACGCGGGCGAAATCACTGTCCTATGCCGCGAACTCGGCGGCGTTGCGGGAGGCACACCGTCGTGGCGCGGACGATGTCATCTACGTCGACGCGGCGGGTGCGGTGCTGGAGGGGCCCCGCTCATCGGTCGTGATCGCTATGGGCGAAACCCTGGTGAGTCCGCCCCCGGCGGCGCTACCGATCCTGCCGGGGACCACCGTCGCTGCCTTGTTCGGCGCGGCCGCCGACTGCGCCTACCGGCCGCTGCACGTCACGGATCTTATTGCTGCCCAGGGTGTTTGGTTGGTTTCCGCGGTGACGCTGGCTGCCCGGGTGCACACGCTCGACGGCGTCGCGCTGGCCGACGCGCCGCGCGCAACCGAGATGACCCGGCTCATCGATACCGCCATCACCCGCTAAATCGGTTGTCGGACCCCGGTTTCGGGAGTACGGTCGGCCGTACACAAGAAGGGAGGTGGTCCGAGAAATTGATAGACATACGGACAAGTGAGGTGGCTGCTAGCTAGCAGCACCAGGAGTGTGACGAGCTTCTTGGCTCTTCGCACACGCGTTTCGCGCAACCTGCGAGCGCTGGCGAATCCCAAGCAGCCACCCGGCCCCCGAGCCCTTGGTTGGTCCAACCAAGATCAAACGGCTCGGGGGCTGCTCCGTTTCCGGGGTCGGTGTTCAGCCGATGAAGCGGGTGAGGCGCGCCGACAGATGCGGGACCAGCCCACCGTCGGCGTCCACGCGCTCCTCGACATAGGCCAGATCGCCGCCCTCGACGATGCCGTACAGCCGCTTGGCGCCACCGACCAGTTCACCGGACTTGCTGCGCGCCAGGGCGTCGGTGGCCAGCTCCCAGGACGCCTGGTTGAGCGGGCTGCCGTAGAAGAGTTCGATGAAACCGGACGAGTGGGCCAACAGCAGTTCGATGGCCTGAGTCTCGTCGGGATCGGCCGGGTCGCTGACGAAGCGCCAGAAACCGGTCTCGCGCAGGCTGGAACCCAGATAATCGCCGGTCTCCGACAGCCGCCACGACCGGGAATCCCAGGTCAGATAGTCATTGCCGTCATGAGAGACGATGATCTGCTGGCCGAAGCGGTAGTCACCCTCGGCGTCGCGGCCCTCGCCCTCGCCGCGCCACACACCGACCAGCGGTAACAGCGCCAGCAGTCGACCATCGAGATCGGCGCCCTCGCGCAGATTGGCGGTGTCCGCGGGAATCGGAAGGTCGTCGAAGGCAGGGATGTTGCGGGCCGCGGTCACCTTGGCCCGTTCGGCCGCAGCCGCTACCGCCCGGTCGCCCGAGCCGGGCGCGACCGACTCGCCGTCCGAAGGCGTCGGGCCGCTCACCCCTCGTCGGTGACGAGCCGGTAGACGGCGTACAGCGCGAACCACGTGATGACGACGACGGCCACCACGAGCAGGAATTCGAAGAACAGCACCACGAGAATGATCCTAACCGCCGACGGTCACCGCGCTCGAGTCGAGGCCCGGGCGCGGTGACCACCGTGCTGCTCAGGCGACCTTGACGTCGACCTCGTGGATGCCGGCACCGGTCGGGCTGATGCTGGCGTCACCGTTGCCGGCGGGCGACAGCGCGCGCAACGTCCAGCTGCCCGGCGCCGCGAAGAACCGGAAGTCACCGGTGGCCGACGCGACGACCTCGGCGGTGAACTCGTCCGAGCCGTCCAGCAGCCGGACGAAGGCGCCGCCCACGGCCTGGCCGGAACCGTCGACCACACGACCGGTGATGACGGTTTCCTTCTCCAGGTCGACGCCGGCGGGCAACGTCAGTCCTTGTTTCGGGGCAGAGCACATATCAACTTCCCAACTCGATCGGGGCACCCACCAGGGAGCCGTATTCCGTCCAACTACCGTCGTAGTTCTTGACGTTCTTGTGGCCGAGCAGCTCCTGCAGCACGAACCAGGTGTGCGAGGAACGCTCGCCGATGCGGCAGTAGGCGATGGTCAGCTTGTCGCCGTCCAGGCCCGCCTCGGCGTAGAGCTTGGCCAGGTCCTCATCCGACTTGAAGGTGCCGTCCTCGTTGGCCGCCTTGCTCCACGGCACGTTGATGGCGGTCGGGATGTGACCGGCGCGCTGGCTCTGCTCCTGCGGCAGGTGCGCCGGGGCGAGGATCTTGCCGGAGAACTCGTCGGGGGAGCGCACGTCGACCAGGTTCTTCTCACCGATGGCGGCGATGACCTCGTCACGGAAGGCGCGGATGTCGTTGTTGGGCGCCTTGGCCGAGTAGGTGGTGGCGGCGCGGTCTTTGACCTCGGTCACCAGGGGGCGGCCGTCGAGCTCCCACTTCTTGCGGCCGCCGTCGAGCAGCTTGACGTTCTCGTGGCCGTACAGCTTGAAGTACCAGTAGGCGTAGGCGGCGAACCAGTTGTTGTTGCCGCCGTAGAGGATGACGGTGTCGTCGTTGGCGATGCCTTTGTCCGACAGCAGCTTCGAGAACTGCTCCTGGTCGACGAAATCGCGCTTGACCTGATCCTGGAGCTCGGTCTTCCAGTCGATGCGGACGGCGCCGGCGATGTGCCCGCCCTCATAGGCGGAGGTGTCCTCGTCGACCTCGACGAACACCGTGTTCGGTGCGTCGAGATTGCTCTCGGCCCAGTCGGTGGAGACCAGGACGTCGGAGCGTGCCATGAAGTATTCCTTTCGGTTGAACTACGGGGGTCAAGCGGGAACGCGGCGGAACCGCGCGACGAGCGGGTAGATCTGGCAGCCCAGGCAGATGCCGAAGGCCGCGTTGAGAAACGCTGCGAACAGCGCGAAGGCGGTGGCCACCAGGCCGACCGCCGGTGCGCCGAGCGCGAAGCCCAGCGTCCCGACGAGTGCGAAGACGAATCCGACGAGCTGGGCGAACTTCAGTGGCGGGACCGGTTCGGTCTCGGTGGCCGGGCCCCGACGCGGGGCGATCAGCGCACCGTAGACCCTGCCGCAGGGGTGGCGGCGCGGCCCCAGCGTGGCGCCGACGGCGAACACCAGGGTCTGCAACCCGAGGATGGCCGCGGCGGCAGGAACGCTCACGGCCGAGACGACGAGCGTGACGATCAGTACCGCGGTGGTGACCCAGGCGACGAACCGCGGACCGCGGACGTCCACCTGGTCGACCTGATCGATTGGCATGTGCGTGCTCCTGTTGCTTGGCTGGACCGGATTGGGGCAGGCCACGAGGGCGCCTCCGAGAGCATGCGCACCAGAAAACGGGTGCGGCTACTCAGCAGCTACGACAACAACAGCAACAACCCGCGGTGCGGCACAGATCGACTGTGCGGCGTTTCGTGAGCAGCAGCTCAAGACGGGCGGTCACGTCGGACACAATACCCGCACCCACCGCCGTCAGGCCAATAGAGGTTCCAAGGCCGAGCGCAGGTCAGCGGCCTTGGGGACGCCGGTGGTGCGGTAGCGCGGATGCCCGTCGGCGTCGAAGATCAGCGTCGTCGGCAGGCTCAGCACCGAAAGTCGCCGCGCCGCCTCGGGATTCTGGTCCATGTCGATCTCCACGTGCGCGACCGCGGGAAGATCGGCGACGACCTGATCGACGACCCGGCGGACCGCCGCGCAGGGACCGCACCAGGTGGCGGTGAAATGCAGGATGGTCGGTCCGTCGGTGGACAGGCCGAGATCGCTGGTGTCGACGTTGGCGGCCTCGTCGGCCGCGCGCAGCATCCCCGAGCGCAACGAGATCAGCTTGCCGACGATGTAGCCGAGGCCGAGCACGGCGATCACCACCACGATCACGATCGTCATCGAAGTGTTCATGACTGTCTGAACCCGTCCAGGCTGATGGTCTGTCCGTCGGCGATGCCCTCGATGATGAGGTCGGAGCCGCGGGCGCCCGCGGTGGTGGGCCGCAGTCCGAACGGTAGCCGCTGGCCCGGGATACGCCCGGCGAACGCCTTGAGCACGGCGGCGGTGTCGTCCTCGGCCACCGGCACATCGGCGGTGCCGGGCCCGGTCAGCACGCCGGTGGGCGTCATCACCAGCGTGGTGTCACCGGGATCGGCCAGCGTCAGGTCCACGGCCACGCTGACGCGCTCGTCGAAACCGTCGGGGGTGCCGGTGAAAACCAGATCCCGGCCGCTGGAGATGCCCGACTCGGTCACCCCGGTGAAGCCGTCCTCGGTCTCCCGGGTCGGCGCCTCGACCAGCAGATCCTTCATACCGATGTAGCGGCCGATGTGGGTGGAGTCCAGGATGATGCGGCTTTCCACCTTGCCGACCGGCAGCACGGCCTGCGGGCCGATCAGCCAGCCCGATTCGGTCAGGTCGATCTGGTGCAGCGTCGCCTCCAGGGACACCTTGCCCGTCACCGGGTGCTCGACGCCGGCGGCGCGGATCTCCAGCTCGTCGTAGCGGTGCGCGCGGGCCTGGGTGCTGAATGGGAATCCCAGGATGCTCACCCACGGGTCGAAGGACAGGTGGTTGGCCGTGCGCACGCTGCGGGCCAGTCGGTACTCCGCGTAGATGGCCGCCCCGAAGTCGGTGCCGACGGCGCCGACGATGACCGCGACGACGGTCGAGATGACACCGATCAGGAGCTTGCGCACCCGATCATTCTGGCCCACCCGCGCCGCCGGCTCCGGGCGCCCGTGCGTTCGGGTCTGCTAAGTGCCAGGTGGCACGGTATTGTTGGGCGATCGTCGGTCGTAACGGTTACATGTCCGGCATGAATCTCCGAAGTTGCCTCCGACACCGATGTCCCGGGGACGATCCAGGACGCAGGAGGAACTTTTGGAACTGTTACTTCTGACAGTCGATCCGCATCCCGACACCGTGCTGCCGTCATTGTCCCTGCTGGCGCACAACGTCCGGACCGCGCCCACCGAGGTGTCCTCCCTGTTGGAGGCCGGTAGCGCCGATGTGGCGATCGTGGACGCCCGCACCGATCTGGCGGCCGCCCGCGGCCTGTGCCGGTTGCTCGGCACCACCGGCACCTCGATCCCGGTGGTCGCCGTGGTCAACGAGGGCGGTCTGGTCGCGGTCAACGTGGAATGGGGTCTGGACGAGATCCTGCTGCCCGGCACCGGCCCGGCCGAGATCGACGCGCGGCTGCGCCTGCTGATCGGGCGCCGCGGCGGCGTGGCCGACCAGGAGAGCGTCGGCAAGGTCACCCTGGGTGAGCTGGTCATCGACGAGGGCACCTACACCGCCCGGCTGCGCGGCCGCCCGCTCGACCTCACCTACAAGGAGTTCGAGCTGCTCAAGTACCTGGCCCAGCACGCCGGCCGGGTGTTCACCCGGGCGCAGCTGCTGCAGGAGGTGTGGGGTTACGACTTCTTCGGCGGCACCCGCACCGTGGACGTCCACGTGCGACGGCTGCGCGCCAAGCTCGGACCCGAATACGAGGCGCTGATCGGCACCGTGCGCAACGTCGGCTACAAGGCGGTCCGGCCGGCCCGCGGCCGTGGTGCTCCCGCACCGAGCGCCGACGAACTCGACGAGGAGTTCGACGGCGAGCTCGACGGTGATCTCGGGGAATCCGAATTCGGTTCGGCGACAAACTCACTCGGCCCGATGCGCGGCCAGTGATCGATTGGCGTCGCGGGCTCTCCGCGCAGGACCGGGCGCGGATCACCGAGTTGATCGGCATCGCCACCGATCGTGACGGGGTGGCGCCGGTGGGAGACCAGGTGCTGCGCGAACTCGATCGCGATGACACCCGCCACCTGCTGGCCGTCGAGGGCGACGCGGTGGTGGGCTATCTGAATCTGACTCCGGACATGGCCGAGGCCGTGGTGCACCCGGATCACCGTCGCCGCGGGATCGGGGCGCAGCTCATCGGCACCGGACTAGCCGCCGGTGACGCCGGGACCCGGATCTGGGCGCACGGCGATCTGCCTGCGGCCCGGGCCACCGCGGCCGCGCTCGGCCTGCACCCGGTCCGCGAGTTGTTGCAGATGCGTCGCCCGCTGGCCGGCCTGCCTCCGCTGACACCGCAACACGAGGTTCGCACGTACGCCGGGAGCAGTGACGATGCGGAGTTGCTACGCGTCAACAACGCGGCATTCTCCTGGCACCCGGAGCAGGGCGGCTGGACCGAGGCCGAGATCGCCGAACGGCGGGCCGAATCCTGGTTCGACCCGCAGGGCCTGTTCCTGGCCTTCGAAGGTGCCAGGTTGTTGGGCTTTCACTGGACCAAGGTGCACAACCCCGCGCTGGGCGAGGTGTACGTCGTCGGTGTCGACCCGGCCGCCCAGGGCCGTGGTCTCGGCGCGGAATTGACTTTGCTGGGGCTGCATCATCTGGCCCGCCGCCTGGGTCCTGAGGCCGATGTCACACTGTACGTCGAGGGCAACAACACAGCGGCCGTGAAAACGTACCGCCGCCTCGGGTTTGACGTATTCAGCGCGGATATAGCGTACGCCCGCGCAGCTGTGAACTAGCTGTACCTGTTCACCCCTCGTTCACTTTCCGTCCCCAGACCGTCCATCGCGGCCGAATACGTTGCCACGGAGTCTGAAGCCGTCAATAGGAAAGTGGGATTCGTGAAGCTCAACATCGGCATGGCACTGTCGGCGACCGCAATCGCCGCCCTCACGCTGACCGCGTGCGGTAGCGACAACAACGCCGGCACCACGGCGGGCAGCGGTTCGGAGACCGGCTCCGCGTCGGCCGCCGACTGCGGCGGCAAGAACTCGATCACCGCCGAGGGCTCGACCGCCCAGCAGAACGCCATCGCGCTGTTCAACCAGGTGTGGAGCCAGAAGTGCCAGGGCAAGAACCTGTCCTACAACCCGACCGGCTCCGGTGCCGGCCGCGAGCAGTTCGTCGCGGGCAACGTCGATTTCGCCGGCTCGGACTCGGCGATCAAGGAAGAGCAGGCCCAGCAGGCCGCCCAGCGCTGCGGTGGCAACGAGGCGTGGAACCTGCCGCTGGTCTTCGGGCCCATCGCGATGGCCTACAACATCGAGGGCGTCGACGGGCTGGTGCTCAACGGTGACCTGCTGGCCAAGATCTTCCAGGGCCAGATCACCAAGTGGAACGATCCCGCCATCACCGCGCTGAACGAGGGCAAGACCCTGCCCGACACCAACATCACCCCCATCTTCCGCTCCGACTCCTCGGGCACCACCGACAACTTCCAGAAGTACCTGGAGGCGGCTTCGGGCGGCGCCTGGACCAAGGGTGACGGCAGCGAGTTCCAGGGCGGCGCCGGCGAGGGCGCGCAGAAGTCCGCGGGCGTCGCGCAGGCCGTGCAGGCCACCCCGGGCGCCATCGGTTACGTCGAGAAGGGCTTCGCCGACCAGGCCGGCATTCCCTACGCCCAGATCGACAACGGCAGCGGCGCGGTGGAACTGACCGACGAGTCCGCGGGCAAGGCGATCGACGCCGCCAAGTTCGCCGCCGAGGGCAACGATCTGACCCTGGATCTGGCCTCGCTGTACGGCACCCAGGAGTCCGGTGCCTACCCGCTGGTGCTGGCCACCTACGAGGTCGTCTGCTCCAACGGCTACGACGCCGAGACCGCCGCGGCCGTCAAGTCCTTCCTGACGGTGGCCGCCAACGACGGCCAGGCCGGCCTGTCCGACGCCGGCTACGTGCCGCTGCCCGAGAAGTTCAAGGAGCGTCTGCTGACCTCCATCGAGGCCATCGGGCCGGCTGCCTAGTTCACTGGCACATCGGCGAATTCGAGGCGAGGATGGGTGCCTGACGCATGACTTTCAAAGGTATCGACAAGGGTTCAGACGGGAACTCAGTGACTATTCCGAATCCAGCCGACTCGGGGTCGGGTGAGGCACTGGCCGCACCCTTCCCCGAGCCCACCCCGATCTCGACGAATCCGTCGAAGAACGCCAAGGTGCGCCCGGGCGACCGCATCTTCAGCGGCCTGGCCACCGGCTCCGGCGTCCTGATCATCGCGATCATCGCCGCGATCGGCTTCTTCCTGCTGTGGCGCGCGATCCCGGCGCTGCAGCGCAACGAGGAGAACTTCTTCCTCTTCGGTGGCAACTGGGTCACCACCGACACCTCGGCGATGAGCTTCGGCATCCTGGACCTGCTCCAGGTCACCGTGTTCGTGTCGGTGTTCGCCCTGGTGATCGCGATGCCCATCGCCCTGGGCATCGCGATCTACCTGACCAACTACGCGCACAAGCGGGTCAAGGGCCCGCTGGCCTACATGGTCGACCTGCTGGCCGCGGTGCCCTCGATCATCTACGGCGTGTGGGGCCTCTACGTGCTGGCGCCGGCCATCAAGCCGGTCGCGGTGTGGCTCAACGAGAACATGAGCTGGCTGTTCCTGTTCTCCACCGGTAACGCCTCGGTCGCCGGTGGCGGCACCATCTTCACCGCCGGCATCGTGCTGGCGGTGATGATCCTGCCGATCATCACCGCGGTCACCCGCGAGGTGTTCGTCCAGACGCCGCGCGGTCAGATCGAGGCCGCGTTGGCGCTCGGCGCCACCCGCTGGGAGGTCGTGCGGACCACGGTGCTGCCGTTCGGCATGTCCGGCTACATCTCCGGCGCCATGCTGGGCCTGGGTCGCGCACTCGGCGAGACGATTGCGCTGCTGATCATCCTGCGCGGCACCCAGACCGCCTTCGGCTGGTCGCTGTTCGACGGTGGCTTCACCTTCGCCAGCAAGATCGCCTCGGCGGCATCGGAATTCAACGACCAGTACAAGGCGGGCGCCTATATCGCGGCCGGCCTGGTGCTGTTCATCCTCACGTTCGTGGTGAACTCGCTGGCGCGTGCCGCGGTCTCCGGAAAGGACAGGTCCGCATCATGACCGCAGCGCTGGAGAAGCCGGTCAAGGCACCCACCTTCCAGGGGGTCAGCGGCCGACGCAAGTTCACCGACAACCTGGCCACGGTGCTGGTCACCGCCTCGGTCGTCATCGCGATCATCCCGCTGATCTGGGTGCTGTGGACCGTGGTGTCCAAGGGCATCGGGGTGGTCACCTCGAGCACCTGGTGGATGAATTCGCAGGCCGGTATGACGGCCTTCGCCGCCGGTGGTGGCGCCTACCACGCGATCGTCGGCTCGCTGCTGCAGGCGCTGATCTGCGCGATCATCTCCATCCCGATCGGCATCTTCGTCGCCATCTATCTGGTGGAGTACGGCGGCGGGACGCGCCTGGGCAAGATCACCACCTTCATGGTCGACATCCTCACCGGTGTGCCCTCGATCGTGGCGGCGCTGTTCATCTACGCGCTGTGGGTGGCCACCTTCGGCTTCCAGCGTTCGGGCTTCGCGGTCTCGTTGGCGCTGGTGCTGCTGATGATCCCGGTGATCGTGCGTTCCACCGAGGAGATGCTGCGCATCGTGCCGATGGACCTGCGCGAGGCCAGTTATGCACTGGGCGTGCCGAAGTGGAAGACCATCTCGGCGATCGTGGTGCCGACCGCGCTGTCGGGCATCGTCACCGGCATCCTGCTGTCGTTGGCCCGTGTCATGGGTGAGACCGCGCCGCTGCTGATCCTGGTGGGCTACGCACAGGCCATCAACTTCGACATGTTCAGCGGTTTCATGGGCTCGCTGCCCGGCATGATGTTCGACCAGACATCGGCCGGCGCCGGTGCCAACCCGGTCCCGACCGACCGGCTCTGGGGCGCGGCGCTCACGCTCGTCGTCCTGATCGCACTGCTCAATGTCGGCGCGCGATTCATCGCCAAGTTCTTTGCCCCGAAAAAGGTTTAGGAGTATCTGAGATGGCCAAGCGCCTCGATCTGAAAGACGTCAACATCTACTACGGCGCCTTCCACGCCGTGCAGAACGTCTCGCTGTCGGTGGAACCGCGCAGCGTGACCGCGTTCATCGGCCCCTCGGGCTGCGGTAAGTCGACCGTGCTGCGCACGCTCAACCGCATGCACGAGGTCATCCCGGGTGCCTACGTCAAGGGCTCGGTGCTGCTCGACGGCGACGACATCTACGGCTCGGGTGTCGACCCGGTGGGTGTGCGTAAGACCATCGGCATGGTGTTCCAGCGCCCGAACCCGTTCCCCACCATGTCGATTCGTGACAACGTGGTGGCCGGGCTGAAGCTGCAGGGGGTGCGCAGCAAGAAGACCCTCGACGAGGTCACCGAGCGCTCGCTCAAGGGCGCCAACCTGTGGAACGAGGTCAAGGACCGCCTCGACAAGCCCGGTGGCGGCCTGTCCGGTGGTCAGCAGCAGCGGCTCTGCATCGCCCGTGCCATCGCCGTGCAGCCCGATGTGCTGCTGATGGACGAGCCGTGTTCGGCCCTGGATCCCATCTCGACGCTGGCGATCGAGGATCTGATCTCGGAGCTCAAGCAGGACTTCACCATCGTGATCGTCACGCACAACATGCAGCAGGCCGCCCGGGTTTCCGATCAGACGGCGTTCTTCAACCTCGAGGCCACCGGTAAGCCCGGACAGCTCATCGAGATCGACGACACCGAGAAGATCTTCTCCAACCCGACCAAGAAGGCGACCGAGGACTACATCTCGGGCCGGTTCGGCTAGCTCGACGCTTCACCTGCGCGGCATCGGCTACGGCCGGTGCCGCGCAGTGCTTTTCCGGCGCACGGACCGCACGGCGAGCGACCGTGTAGGTTCGTGACACGCCGCGCCCGGCGGGCAGTCCGGGGTCGCTCGCGAGCCGGTGCCCCGAAACGACAAGGGCCGATCCCGGACGGGATCGGCCCTTGTCGCAGGTATAGCGCTACTGCGGTTCGGCCAGATTGTCGTCGGGCAGCTCACCGGTGGCGGTGAAGATCACCCGGCGCGAGATCTCGACCGCGTGGTCGGCGAAGCGCTCGTAGAAGCGGCTCAGCAGCGTGACATCGACTGCGGCGGTGACGCCGTGCTTCCAGTCCTTGTCCATCAGCACCGAGAACAGGTGACGGTGCAGATCGTCCATCGCATCGTCCTCATCGCGGATCTGGGCGGCCTTCTCCGGGTCGAGGGTGTCCAGCACCTCGCGGGCACTGTGGGCCAATTCCACTGCGACACGGCCCATCTCGGCGAAGTAGCCGTTCACCTCCTCGGGCAGCGCATGCTGCGGGTGGCGGCGGCGGGCGATCTTGGCCACGTGCAGGGCCAGCGCACCCATCCGGTCGATATCGGCGATGATCTGGATGCCGCTGACGATGGCGCGCAGGTCTCCGGCGACCGGGCCCTGCAGGGCCAGCAGCATGAAGGCGGCTTCCTCGGCACGCACCCGGATCTCGCCGAGCCGGTCCTGTTCGGAGATGACCTGCTCGGCCAGCGCCAGGTCGGCCTGCAGCAGGGACTGGGTCGCGCGTTCCATCGCCACGCCGGCCAGACCGGCCATCTCGCCGAGCTGAACGGTCAAGGAAGACAGTTGTTCTTGGTACGCAGTACGCATGGGAATACCTTACGGTTGCTGAGCTTCCAGGTCACGATTCCACAGGTGAACGAAAGGTGAATGCCCTTCGCGCCCACGGTCCTGCTTTATTCGCAGGTCGTGTCGGCCGCGTTGGTGACGGTGAGGTCCTCGGGAAGCTCGGTGGTGGTGCTGCTGGACGTGCCGCGCAGCAGTCGCACCTGGACGGTGGAGCCGCTGGGCGACGGCGGTGTGACGGAGCTGAAATCGGAGCCCAGCACCACCCGCACGACGTCGCCCATGCCGGTGGTCCGCTCGATGGTGGCGTTGTGGAAGGACGAGGCGACGGTTGCTGCGGCCTGCTCGTTGCCGGGGGAGAAGAACACCGTCGTGGAGTCCAGCGGCCCCGGGTAGTCGTCCGGGGTGTCGACGTTGAAGCCGTGCTGCTGGAGCACCGAGGCGGCATTGGCGGCCAGACCGGACTCGCCGGTGGAGTTGGACACCCGCACGGTCACCGCGCTCGGGTCGGTGGTCACCGCGTCGAGCGTCTCCGGCCCGTCGGTCTGAGTGGGCGCGGTTGTGCCGCCGTGGGTTTCGGGGGCGGCCGGTGCCGGGGTGTTGTCGACATTGCGTTCTTCGGGCAGCGGGTCGTCGTTGATGATCGCGTCGAACAGGGCGGCCATGTCATCGACGCGGGGCTGCTCGTTGCCGTACTCATCGGCGTAGCCGGTGGTGGGCACGGTGACGAAGGTGATGCGGCCGGCGTTGACGCCCTGGACCGACTGGCCGAGGTCGACGAGGTCCTTGGTCTTGATGTTGTCGACGTAGCTGTCCTCGATGAACATGTTGACCACGTTGTTGAGCTTGGAAAGACTGAAGAAGACCTCTTTGGAGATCATCGAGCGCAGTAGCGAGGACAGGAACAGTTGCTGGCGCTTGATCCGGCCGTAGTCGCCGTTGAACTCGGTGGTCACCTGGCGGGCGCGCACGTAGTTCAGGGCGGTGTGCCCGTCGACCATCTGCCGGCCCGGGTTGGCCAGCACGGTGCCCAGCTCGTAGTCCTCCAGCGGGGTGGTGCTGCACACCTCGACCCCGCCCAGGGCGTCGACCATCTTGGCGAAGCCGTTGAAGTCGATGGCCATGAACCGGTTGACCGACAGGCCGGACAGCTTCTGGATGACCTTGACCAGGCACTTGGGCCCGCCGACGGCGTAGGCGGAGTTCAGCTTCGTCTCGGTGTAGGCCTCCTCGAGGCCGTACATCGGCGAGTTCTCGTCGGTGATGGGTCCGTACACGCCGGTCTCGGGATCCCACGGCTCGCATTTCATCGGGGTGATGGACAGATCACGTGGGAAGGAGACGGCGACGACGCGTTTACGGTCCGCCGGGATGTTCACCAGCATGATCGTGTCCGACCGCGCGCCCGCCGCATCGTCGGTGGTCCCCGCGCCGATCTCGGCGTTGGCCCCGATGCGGGTGTCCGTGCCCACGATCAGGAAGTTCTCGTCACCGAACTGCTTGTTCGGGTCGACGATATCGCGCGAGTTGGGGTCCAGTGCCGACACCTGGTTGAGGCTGTTGTTCTTCATCGACTGCCACTGCCAGGCGCCGCCGGTCAGCACCAGCGCGCACACCGCGGCCAACGCGGCGGCCACCCGGCCGGCGGTGCGCGCGGTGCGATGGGAGTGGCTGCGGGGCCGCACGGCGTGCAGCGGGGGCCGCTCGGCGGTCAGGTCCGGCAGTTCCGGGGCGTAGGCCGACGGGACGTACATGACCTCGGTCGGCGGCTCGGTGGTGCCGGGGCGGTCCGGGGCGTCGGGTTCGAAGATGACGGCGTCGATCGGCTCGACGGGGTCGGTGATCTCGGCCGCCGTCTCGGGCGCGATGTCGGGGGTCTCGTCGGTGCCATCGTCCTCGGCGCGGTGCCGGGACCGTCCGGGGGTGTCCGGCTTGTCGGCGGCCAGCTTGGCGATCAGGTCGGCGACGGTGACACCGTCGGTGTGGTTACCGGAATCGGCGGGCGGCACGGAGGCGGCCGCCCGCTCCCACGGCGCGGCGCCTGGTTTGGACCGCTCGGATCGGGTAAGCCGGTCATTGTCGCCCCGCGCACGGTCGGGCCGGCCAGGAGTGGCGTTGTCGCCGTCACTCATGTCCTACCGGCCTTCGACTCGAGGGGTGCGTGCGCGCCGTTGCGCACGGTGTCGTGTGGGCTGCCCAGCTGCTGTGCGATCAAACAGCACTACTTCTTGTAGCAGGCCCATGCCCGGATCCGCCAGCGGAGACCGGGCACGTGGGCCCTCATCGTACTGAGGCAACCTGAGCGTCGGCCAGCGCAGCGATGTGACGGAGCAGTCTCGTAACCATCTCGGCTCAGCCGCCGGAGTGCATGACATCGGCCGCCTCGGGCACGGTGTCGTCATCGGGATCGTCGAGCCAGCCCTCGGGCAGCGACACCGACGCCGGGGAGCCCTGACGGCCGCGCGGGCCGCCGGCGACCTCCGGGAAGGGCACCTCCCGGTCGAGTTCGTCCAGCAGCGTGTCCAGCTCATCGAGGGTCTTCACCAGCGCCAATGCCCGTCGCAGGTCGGCACCGGCCGGAAAGCCGTGCAGGTACCAGGCGACATGCTTGCGGATGTCGCGCATGCCCTTGTCCTCGCCGAAGTGGGCGGCCAACAGTTCACCATGGCGGCGGACGATGTCGGCGACCTCGCCGAGCGTCGGCGGGGTGGGGATGGGATGGCCGTTGAACGCGGCGGACAGTTCGGCGAACAGCCACGGCCGGCCCAGGCAACCGCGCCCGATGACGACTCCGTCACACCCGGTCTGCGACATCATGGTCAGCGCATCGCGGGCGTCGAAGATGTCACCGTTGCCGAGCACCGGAATGCCGGTCACGTGCGCCTTGAGTTCGGCGATGCGTGACCAGTCCGCAGCCCCCGAGTACCGCTGGGCCGCGGTGCGGGCGTGCAGGGCGACGGCGGCCGCACCCTCCTGCTCGGCGATCCGGCCGGCGTCGAGATGGGTGGTGTGCTCATCGTCGATGCCGACCCGGAACTTCGCGGTGACCGGGATCGAGGTGCCGGACACACCGCGCACGGCGGCGGCGACGATCTGGCCGAACAGCCGGCGCTTGAACGGGATGGCGGCGCCGCCGCCGCGCTTGGTGACCTTGGGTACCGGGCAGCCGAAGTTCATGTCGAGGTGATCGGCCAGGCCCTCGTCGGCGATCATCTTCGCCGCGCGGTAGGTGGTCTCCGGGTCGACGGTGTAGAGCTGCAGCGACCGCGGCGACTCGTCGGGGGCGAACGTGGTCATGTGCATGGTGACCGGATGGCGCTCCACCAGCGCCCGGGCGGTCACCATCTCGCACACGTACAGACCGCTGATGGTGCCGGCGCGGGCCACCTCCAGTTCGCGGCACAGCGTGCGGAAGGCGACATTGGTGACACCGGCCATCGGGGCCAGCACCACCGGAGAACGCAACGCGATCGGCCCGATCTGCAGGGCAGACCGGGCCGTCGTCGGGTTGTCGAGCAGCGTCATCCGGCGGCGGAGGAGCTCACCAGCAGGTTCTTCATCGCCTTCTTCTCGGCGACCTTGCGCTCCCGCTCCAGCCGGCGTTCCTTGGCGATCTCGAACTTCTCGCAGGTCTCCTCGAGCTCACGGACGTGCTCACCGATCTCGTCGCGCAGCTTGGCGCCCTCGCCGGTGAAGTCGTCGCGCTCCAGGATGCGCCACTTCTTGAGCACCGGCATCACGATGTCGTCGAGGTGGATGCGCGGGTCATACACACCACCGGTGGCGATCACGACGGCCTTGCGGCGGAAGTCGGGGATCGTGTACCCGGGCATCTTGAAGTTGGTCAGCACCTTGTGCAGTGCCTTCATCGCCTGGTTCGGCGCGATGTCCAGCCCGGCGGCGGAGACGTCGCGGTAGAAGATCATGTGCAGGTTCTCGTCGGCCGAGATCCGGCCCAGCAGCTGGTCGGCGATCGGCTCGTTGCACGCCTTGCCGGTGTTGCGGTGCGAGACGCGGGTGGCCAGCTCCTGGAAGGTCACGTAGATCACCGAGTCGAACAGGCTCTGGGCGAACAGCTCATCGCCGCCCTGCTGGTTCTGGCCGGGTGAGAAGCCCCGGGTGACCTGCTCGACGCGCAGCTCCTCGAGCTCGATCGGGTCGATGGCGCGGGTGACCAGCAGGTAGTCGCGCAGCGCGATGCCGTGCCGGTTCTCCTCGGCGGTCCAGCGGTTGACCCAGTAGCCCCACGGGCCGTCCATGCTGAAGTTCATCGCGATCTCGCGGTGGTACGAGGGCAGGTTGTCCTCGGTCAGCAGGTTGGTGATCATCGCGACCCGGGCGACCTCGGACAGCTTGGACTGCTCGGGATGCCACTCCTCGCCGCCGAGGGCGTAGAAGTTCTTGCCGTCCGACCACGGGATGTAGTCGTGGGGGTTCCAGTCCTTGCGCATGGTCAGGTGCCGGTTGATCTGCTTCTCGACGACGGGCTCCAGCTCGTGCAGAAGCTGCAGATCGGTCAGTTCCTTGATCATGGACCCTCCGATTTATCTGTACCTGGTGGTTGCACTCAATATATCTGTGTCTTTCGGTGACATTCAAGTTCCGTCAACGTGAGTCGCATAACGGTTACCCGTCTTTTGGGTAAGTCCACCGTGATCAGTGCGCGGCGGCGCGGGCGAGCAACAACTTGCTGCAGTAATCCACGAACTGGTCGCGGGTCGCGCTCAGGCGGCCGTCCAGGTAGGCGGTGAACAGGGCGGTCAGCGCGCCGACCAGGCCGGTGGCCACCATGGCCTGCACCGACGGATCGGCGATCTGGGTCAGCTTGCGCTGGATGAGCGCGATGAAGTCGGGCATCCACTCGGCGCCGGATTTGACCAGCACCTGTTCGCGTTCGGGGGCCAGCAGCAGCACCCGGCCGCGAGTCGGGTCGTCGACCATCAACTCGACGAACTGCTCGACGGCGGCCCGCGGAGTCTGGGCCGACAGCAACGTCGTCATCGCCGCGCCGCACACCTCGTCATAGACCGCGCGGACGAAAACATCGCGGTCGGTGAAGCTTTCGTAGAAGTAGCGCTCGGTCAGGCCCGCCGCGCGGCAGACCGCGCGCACCGTCAGCGCCGGCCCGGCGGCGCCACCGAGCAGTGCGATGCCCGCGGTGATCAGTTCGTTGCGGCGCAATGCCTGGCGGTCCTGCAGGGGAACGCCGGACCATCGACCACGTCGTTGACCGGACGGCACATCACTCCTAAGCTGCGTAATGACAACGGGTGTAGTCAGAATTGATTCCCGACTCGAACGGAAGGTCGCCAGTGACTCAAGATACGTCCGAGACATGCCCGGTGACCAGCGATTCCGCTGCGGCCGCCGGCTGTCCCGTCAGTACGGGTTACGACGCCGTCCCGCTCGGCCCCGATTCGCTGACCTGGAAGTACTTCGGCCAGTGGACGGGTCTGTTCCAAGGCACCTGGGCCGGCTCGATGCAGAACATGCACCCACAACTCGGGGCCGCGGTCGAGGAACACTCGATCTTCTTCATCGAGCGCATCCCGCGGCTGCTGCGCTCGATCTACCCGATCGGCGGGGTGGTCTTCGACGGTGACCGTGCCCCACAGACCGGCGCGGAGGTCCGCGATTACCACATCGGCATCAAGGGCACGGACAAGCAGGGCCGCCGCTACAGCGCGCTCAATCCGGACGTCTTCTACTGGGCGCACGCGACCTTCTTCAAGTCGACCCTGTTGGCCGCCGAGAAGTTCGGCGGTGGCATCTCACTCGCCGACAAGCGGCAGCTGTTCGACGAGCACGTGCAGTGGTACCGGATGTACGGCATGAGTATGCGGCCGGTACCGAAGTCCTGGGAGGAGTTCGAGGCCTACTGGGACCACATGTGCACCCATGTGCTGGAGCGCAACTGGGCGGCGGTCACCGTGATGGACCTGTCGACTATGCCCAAACACCCTTCGCTGCAATGGATTCCGGATCCGTTGTGGAAGCTGAACCTGAAGGTGATGCAGCGCTTCCTGACGTTCATGACCGTCGCCCTCTACGACGAGCCGGTCCGCGAACTGATGGGGTACACCTGGACGCCGCGCCAGCAGTTCCTGCACGACCGGCTGTGCGAGGTCATCACCGTCGCGGGCAAGGTGCTGCCCAAGCGCTCGCTGATGCATCCGCGTAAGCGCTCGGCGGTGGATCGCGCCGCCGGCCGGCTGCCCGCCGATGCGCCGTTGGTACAGACCCCGGCCCGCAACCTGCCGCCGCTGGAGTACCGCGGCAGCCCGAACTTCTACTGCCCGCAGGTCTGAGGTTCAGCCGCGGTCTACGGTTGACCGCATGCAGCAGCCCCTCGGCGGTCGCTACGAACTTCGCGGACTCCTCGGCCGCGGCGGCATGGCCGAGGTCCACGACGGCTGGGATGCGCGCCTGGGCCGGCCGGTGGCGATCAAGCTGATGGACCCCCGGGTCGGAAGTCGGCAGCGGTTCGAATCCGAGGCGCGCGCGGCGGCTGCCCTGAGCCACCCGCACATCGTCGCCGTGCACGACAGCGGTGAGCAGGACGGCACGCCCTACATCGTGATGGAACGCCTCTCGGGGCGGACGTTGGCCGACCTGATCGCGGCGGGCCCGATGCCTCCGCCGCAGGTACGGGCGCTGCTGTCGGAGATCCTGTCCGCGTTGGCCGCCGCGCACGCCGCGGGCATCCTGCACCGGGATGTCAAGCCGGCCAACATCCTGATCACCGACACCGGCAGCGCCAAGATCGCCGACTTCGGCATCGCGAAGAGCCCCGAATCCGGGCAGACGATGACGGGGCAGCTGTTCGGCACGCTGGGCTATCTAAGCCCCGAGCGGCTGGCCGGCCATCCGGCCACCGCCGCCGACGATCTGTACGCCGCGGGCGTGTTGGCCGCCGAGGCCCTCATCGGCCGCATCCCGCTGCCGCACGAGAACCTGGCCGTCCTGCGTCCGGATGTCGACGCGACGCTGGTCTCGGCGATCCAGCGGGCGACCGCACCCGATCCTCGCCACCGCTTCGCCGACGCCAGGCAGATGCTGGCGGCGCTGTCGGTGCGACCGCCGACGATGGTGCTGGATCAGCCGCTGCCGGACCCGGCCACGGTCATGGTGGCGGCCCCGCGGTCGCGCAGTCGCCGCCGCACGGTGCTCGCGGTGGTCGGTGCGATCGTGGCCGTGCTCATCCTCATCGCCGCGTTCCTGGTCGACACCGCCTCACGCACCGGGACGCCCACGCCGGCGCCGTCGAGCACGACGAGTCCGTCTCCGGTCGCGCCGGTGTCGTCGCCGCCGGTCCTTCCGACCACGACCGTCGCGCCCGCCCCGGCGCCCGCGCCAGGCCCGCCCCCTGGGCGTGGCAATGGGGAGAACCGCAAGGGTGAGAAGGGGCCGAAGCCCAAGCAGGACCGCTGAAAGCGGGCCCGGCGGCACGAGAGTGACGTTCTTGCGGTCCCGGCGGCCGTCCGAGCGCAGAAACGTCACTCTCGCGGGCCGGAGTAGGTGTGGTGCCCCCACCAGGGCTCGAACCTGGGACCTGCGGATTAAAAGTCCGTAGCTCTACCGACTGAGCTATAGGGGCGTGGTGAAAAAGGATACTTGCCGCCCTGATCAGACGAGTGGGGGTATCCGGTTTGGGATTTCGCGCAGCTGTGTCCTAAGCTATCGAAGCTTCCAACGTCACCGGCGTTGAGAGCGGCCCGGAGAAATCCGGATAGGCCCCCATCGTTTAGCGGCCTAGGACGCCGCCCTTTCACGGCGGTAGCACGGGTTCGAATCCCGTTGGGGGTACGGCACGACGGTGGTGACACACCGGAGTGCAGCAGTACGAGCAAGGCCCTGTGGCGCAGTTGGTTAGCGCGCCGCCCTGTCACGGCGGAGGTCGCGGGTTCGAGTCCCGTCAGGGTCGCCATCTCGGCGAGGTATCCCGGTCGAAAGGCCGGAGCCTTCCGGCCAGGTAGCTCAGTTGGTACGAGCGTCCGCCTGAAAAGCGGAAGGTCGCCGGTTCGATCCCGGCCCTGGCCACTCAGATCAAAATTGTCATTTCCGTAACATCTTCCCCACGGATCACGATCAACAGTCGTGCCGCACTCATTCGGGGATGAAAAGCGCAATCGCCTGACCGCCGTCGTTGTCGCCGTGCTGCTGGCGCTCGGACTCGCCCTCGCCGCGCCGGCCCAGGCCCAACCCGCGGGCAAGGATTTCTCCAAGCCGGCCATCGTGATCCTCGGTTACGGCCTGACGCCCGACGGCTGGATGCGCCCCATCCTCTACACCCGGGTGCTCACCGGACTGGCCATCGCGCAGGCGTTCCCGCAGTCGCCGATCATCGTCACCGGGGGTAACCCGCGCCAGGGCCGCACCGAGGCCGGGGAGATGCGCAACCTGCTGCAGCTGCTCGGCTTCCCGCGCAACCGCATCATCGTCGAGGACAAGGCCAACAGCACCGTGCAGAATGCCCGGTTCTCCGTCCCGCTGGCCGAGAAGGCGGACACCTCCGGCATCATCCTGGTCACCTCGTCGACGCATCAGGATCGCGCCGACACCAACTTCGTCGACGCCGGAGCCAACGTCCTGGCCACCGTGAGCTTCCCGGACGGCAACCCGCAGACCAACATCGGGCAGTTCATCAAGGATGTCCTCAGCCCACTCACGCCGATCCGATGAGCGCGATACGCTCCCGCCATGGAGCTACTACGCAATGTAGTTATCTTGCTGCACATCGTCGGCTTCGCCGTCACGTTCGGCGCCTGGGTGGCCGCGGCGGTGGCCCGGGAATTCCGGGTCAGCAGGCTGATGGACTACGGCCTGCTGCTGTCGCTGCTCACCGGCCTCGCGCTGGCCGCACCGTGGCCGGCGGGTGTGGTGCTCAACTACCCGAAGATCGGCACGAAGCTGGTGCTGCTGATCATCCTCGGTGGCGTGCTGGGCATGGGCAGCGCCCGCCAGCGTCGCACCGGGCAGGCCGTGCCACGTCCGCTGTTCTATGCGGCCGGGGCGCTGTCGGTGACCGCCGCCGCCATCGCCGTTCTATGGTGACCGGGTGACGACGGACGCGGCCGGTGCAGATTTCCGCACCCGGCTGCTGGCCGCGTGCGAGGCGTCGATCGCCGAGGACGGGTACGCCAAGACGACGATCGCCGACATCGTGCGGCGGGCCCGGACCTCGCGACGCACCTTCTACGAGCATTTCTCCAGTAAGGAGGAGTGCTTCATGGCGCTGCTGGCCGAGGCCAACGCCGATCAGGTGCGCCAGATATCGGCCGCCGTCGATCCCGACGCCCCGTGGCGCGAGCAGGCCCGCCAGGCCATCGAGGCCTGGATCGCCTCCGGCGAGTCCCGCCCCGACCTGACGCTGAGCTGGATCCGCGACGGCCCATCGCTGGGCGCCGCCGGGCGCGCGCTCACCCGCGATTTCATGGAGCAGTTCATCGAGATGGTGAACGCCCTGGTCGACAGCCCACGTTTCCGCGAGGCCGGCATCGGAGCGGTGTCGCGCCAGCGGGTCATCATGCTGCTGGGCGGACTGCGCGAGCTGACGGCCGTCACTGTCGAGAACGGCGGCACCATGAGCGATATCACCGAGGAAGCCGTCGACGCGACGATCGCGCTGGTGGCCCCGCACTAGGCGCTTGCGCGCGCCTGCTCCAGCAGCACCGGGTCGTGGGCATTGACGATCAGCAGGTCGGGTTCGTTGCGCGCGGCCAGCTCGGCGAGCCGGGCGTGGTTGTCGCGCACCTGCTTTCGGTCGAAAGCCAGCACCATCTCCATCGACAGGATCTTCGGGATGGGTTGGCCGTCGAGCTTGCCGCGGTGGTAGAACGCATCACCGCAGTGCAGCACCCAGCGATGCCCGGCATCGACCGCCACGCACGCATGCCCACGGGTGTGCCCGGGCAGCGGAATCAGTGCGATGCCGTCGAGCACCTGCTTGGCCGCGCCGAATCCGCGCCAGGGCTCGCCGTCGGCATCGTGCTCGACGAGCTTGGGGCCGTGCGCCCACTGGATGCTGCGATAGCGCATCCGCTCCTGCGCCGAGGGGGAGTGCACGGCGGCGGCCGCCTCCGATGAGGTGACGTGCACCTGGGCGCCGGGAAAGTCGGCGAGACCGCCGATGTGGTCGAAGTCGAAATGGGTGAGCACGATGTGGCGGACGTCGCCGCGGGCGTAGCCGAGCGCTTCCACCTGCCGTGCCGCGGTTTCGGCCGGGTCGAGCACCGGGCGCGATGCGTGCCGGAAGGGCCCGAGCCGACGGGCGGGCTCGGCGCAGTCGAGCAGCCCGTACCCGCTGTCGACCAGCACCAGGCCGTCGGCGGCCTCGACCAACAGGACGTGACAGACCAGCGGTGCCGTCGGAACGGGCATGCTGCCGCAGTTGAGATGATGCACGCGCACTACGTGGAGACCCCCCTCGGAACGTTGCCGCGAGCCTACGAAATGCCCGCCGCGGGTCCGGCGGCGCACCCAGCGGTCTGGGGTACGTTGAGCCGATGGTTCGGCCCGCCCAGACGGCACGCAGTGAGCGCACCCGCGACGCGCTGCGCCAGGCTGCGATGGTGCGCTTCTTGGCCCAGGGCGTCGACGACACCTCCGCCGAGCAGATCGCCGCTGACGCCGGGGTGTCGCTGCGCACCTTCTACCGGCACTTCTCGTCCAAGCATGACCTGCTGTTCGTCGATTACGACGCCGGTCTGGAGTGGTTCCGCACCGCGCTGGCACACCGCTCCGCCGACGAGTCGATCGTCGAAGCCGTCCACGCGGCCATCCTGGAATCGCCGTACGACGTGGACGCCGTCGCGCGTATCGCCGAACTGCGCTCTGATGAGCTGGACCCCGGCCGCATCGTCCGCCACATCCGCCAGGTCGAGGCGTCGTTCGCCGAGGTCGTCGAGGAGCACCTGCGCCACGATCTGCCGGCGGCGCAAAGTGCCGATGACCGCCTGCAGATCACCGTCGCCGCCCGCTGCATCGCGGCGGCGGTCTTCGGCGCCATGGAGGTCTGGATGCTCGCCGAGGACCGCTCGCTACCGGAGTTGGCCCGGCTGTGCCGCACAGCGCTGGACTCACTGGAATCGGGTGTCATCCCGACCCGCTAGAAGTTTTGTCAATATTGACAAAACGTGGTGCCGGGTGTCAGCCTCGGTGAATGTCGGACAGCTTCGATGCCATCGTCATCGGTGCGGGCCACAACGGTCTGGCCGCCGCCGCACTGCTGCAACGCGCGGGACTGCGCACCCTGTGCCTGGACGCCAAGCTCTATGCCGGCGGAACGGCCTCCACCGTCGAGCTTTTCGATGGCTACCGGTTCGAGATCGCCGGGTCGCTGCAGTTCCCCACATCGGCGGTGGTGAGCCGCGAGCTCGGGCTGGACGCGCTGCCGACCATCGACGTCGAGGTGATGTCGGTATCGCTGCGCGGTATCGGCGACGATCCGGTGATCTATTACACCGACCCGATGAAACTGCTCACCCACCTCAACGAGGTGCACGGTGCCGAAGCGGTCAACGGGATGGCCGGGCTGATGGCCTGGAGCCAGGCGCCGACGCGCGCGCTGGGCCGGTTCGACGCCGGCCGGCCGCCCAAGACCCTCGACGAGATGTATGCCTGCGCCGGTAACGAATTCGAACGCGGCGCCATCACCGACATGCTGTTCGGCTCGGTCACCGATGTGCTCGACCGCTACCTGCCCGATGCCGAGAAGCACGGCGCCCTGCGCGGCATGCTGTCCTTCCTGGCGGTCAACACCACCTACCGCGCTCCAGCCACCCCGGGCAGCGCGGCCGCGCTGGCCTTCGGGCTGGCGGTGCCCGACGAGAACGCCGTGCTGATGAAGAAGCTGCGCGGTGGGATAGGTGCTCTGACAACACATCTGCGTGATCTGCTGGTCGACGGCGGAGGAGAGCTGCGGCTGCGGGCGACGGTGCAGGAGATCCTGACCGCAGGCGGTCGCGTCACCGGGGTACGACTGGAGGACGGCTCGCAGCTGAGCGCGCCGATCGTCGTTTCGGGCGTCGCGCCCGATGCCACCATCACCGGGATGCTCGATCCCGGTGTGCTCCCGGGCGAGGTGCGTGAGCGCTTCGCCCGCGTCGACCACCGCGGAAGCTATCTGCAGATGCACTTCGCCCTCGATGGCCTACCGACCTTCGCCGACCCCTACGACATGCTCAACGACCCTGCGCTGCAGTCGGCGATCGGCCTGTTCAACACCCCCGAGGAACTGCAGCAGCAATGGGAGGACTGCCGCCGCGGCATCGTCCCGGCCGACCCGGCGATCGCCATGCAACTACCCTCGGTGCAGGATCCCGACCTCGCCCCGCCCGGTAAGCATGCGGTGTCGGCGTTCTCGCTGTGGTTCCCGGTCGAGGGGTCCGACGCGTCCTACGGCGATCTGAAGGCGCAGATGGGGCAGCGCGTCATCGACAAGATCACCCGGCTGGCACCGGATTTCGAGCGGCGCATCATCCGGCACACCACGTTCACACCGAAGCACATGGGCACCATGTTCGGCGCCCCCGGGGGCGATTACTGCCACGGGCTGATCCACCCCGAGCAGATGGGACCGAACCGACCCGGTCCGAAAGGCCATCTCGACCAGCCCATCCCGATCGACGGCCTGTACCTGGGTAGCGCCGGGTGTCACGGCGGCCCGGGCATCACCTTCATCCCCGGATACAACGCGGCGCAGGCCGCGCTGGCGGACCTGCGTTAGGCGTGCTCTTCGCCGGCCGGCGCGCCGCCCTCATCGGTCCAGTCCGACCGATCCTCGGCCCCCTTGGCCGGGTCGCTCAGGACATCGTCCTCGGCGCCCTCTTTACCCGCATCTGACTCGGTGGTCTTGGGATCTGCGCTCACCACGGTTCGGTACCCGCTTCGTCGGGCTCGGAAACGGTCAGCACCACCTCGATGATCTCCGGCGCGGAGTCCTCGAACCGGTGCTCCAGCATGCGCAGCGTGCGGGCCACCGACGACTCGACCGCATCGCCGACCAGGTCCACGCTCGCGATCACGAAGATCTGTTTGGGGCCGATGAACTCGGGCCGCAGGAACCGGACCCCGGCGACCTCGGGAAAACTCGCCAACCGCTCCGAGAGCGCCTGCTGCAACCGCGGCGGTCCGCCCTCACCGGTCAGAAAGATCCGGTTGCGGTTGATCAGCACCACGGCGACGACGGCGAGCAACAGACCGACCAGGATGGAGCCGACCGCATCCCACACCACATCGCCGGTGAGCTGGTGCAGCAGGATCCCGCCGAAGGCGATGACGATACCGATCAGCGCGGCGCTGTCCTCGGCGAACACCGCGCGGACCGTCGGGTCCGATGTCTCGAACGCGTACCGCAGCACGTCGCTGTCGAAAGCCCGCGCGTCGCTGCGCAATTGACGGATGGCCTGCAACCAGGACACCCCCTCCAGGACGAAGGCGATCGCGAGGACGACATAGGCGATGCGGTAATCCTCGGCGCCCTGCTCTCCGTGCAGCAATTCGGTGACCCCGTGCCAGATCGACACCGCCGCCCCGACGACGAACAGCCCGACGGCGGCGAGCAGCGACCAGACATAGGCCTCCCGGCCGTACCCGAGGGGCCGGCGCCGGTCGGCCTTGCGGGTGCTGCGCCGGGTCGCGATGAGCAGGAACACCTCATTGCCGGCATCGGCCCAGGAATGTGCGGCCTCGGCGACCATCGATGCCGACCCGGAGACCACCGCCGCGAAGCTCTTGGCCACGGCGACGGCCAGATTCGCGGCGAACGCCACCATCACGGTGAGTGTGCTGTCGCCGCCTCCCGATTTGACCACGACGGGTCAGCGATCCCGGCTCTGCAGTTGCGCCATCCAGTCGGCCGGTACCCGTGCGCGTGGTCCCGGCACCGGTTGGTCCGCGGGATGGGCCTGTGGCGCGGCCAGTTCCGGTCCGTCGTAGTACTGGTTGGTGGCGTAATCCCAGAACCAGTCCTCGCCCGGTTCGAAACTGCGGATGATCGGATGCCCGGTCTCGCGCCAGTGTGCCGAGGCGTGCCTGGCCAGCGAGTCATCACAACATCCGACGTGCCCGCACGCGGCGCAGCGACGCAGATGTACCCACCAGCCCCCGTCTGCATCGCACTCCACGCAGCCGCTGCCGGACGGGGGTGCGGAAGGATCGACGTCCACGGAGCTGAGTCTATGCCCGCAGGATTGCCCGCACGGCCTGGCGGGTTTCGCCGGTCGAGGTCCGGCGCGGTGGTTAGTGTCGGGCCATGGCAACCACCGTTTCCCGTGATGTGCTCATCGAGGCGACCCCGGAGGAGATCCTCGCCGTCGTCGCCGACGTCGAGTCCACCCCGTCGTGGTCACCCCAGTATCAGAAGGCCGAGGTGGTCGACCGCGACGCGCAGGGCCGCCCGCACCGCGTCATCCAGACCATCAAGACCGTCGGCATCAGCGATGCCCTGACCATCGACTACACCTGGGAGGAGAACAAGGTCAGCTGGGTGCTGGTCAAGGCCAGCCAGCTGAAATCCCAGGAGTGCAGCTACACGCTGACCCCCGAGGGCGACAAGACCCGCGTCCGCTTCGACATGACCATCGACCTGGCGATCCCGATGCCCGGCTTCATCCTCAAGAAGGTCATGTCCGGTGCAATCGACGTGGCCACCGAGGGACTGCGCAAGCAGGTGCTCAAGGTCAAGAAGGGGTGACCGGCGGCGGTCCGCTCGCCGGTGTCCGGGTGGTCGAACTCGGCGGTATCGGACCCGGTCCGCATGCGGCGATGATGCTCGCCGATCTGGGGGCCGATGTGGTTCGCGTCCGACGGCCGGGTTCGCTGCAGATGCCCGCCGAGAACGTCGATCTGCTGCACCGCGGCAAGCGCGTCGTCGACCTGGACGTCAAGCGCGAACCGCAGGTGCTACTCGACCTCATCGCGAAGGCCGATGTGCTGCTGGACTGCTTCCGGCCCGGCACCTGTGAACGGCTGGGCATCGGGCCCGACGAGTGCACCGCGGTGAATCCGCGACTCATCTACGCCCGGATCACCGGGTGGGGGCAGGACGGGCCGCTGGCGCAGACCGCGGGCCACGACATCAACTATCTGTCCCAGACCGGTGTGCTGAGTGCCATCGGATACCGCGACCGGCCGCCGGTCGCGCCGCTGAATCTGGTGGCCGATTTCGGAGGGGGCTCCATGCTGGTGCTGGCCGGCATCTTGGCCGCACTCTACGAACGCGAGCGATCCGGTACCGGACAGGTGATCGATGCCGCCATGGTCGACGGGGTCAGCATGCTGGCCCAGATGATGTGGACCATGAAGGCGACGGGATCGCTTGCCGACCAACGGGAATCGTTTCTGCTCGACGGCGGCGCCCCGTTCTACCGGACCTATGCGGCCGCCGACGGTGGGTACCTCGCGGTCGGCTCGATCGAGCCGCAGTTCTTCGCCGCCCTGCTGACCGGGCTCGGGCTCAGCGCCGATGGGCTGCCCGGCCAATTCGACCGCGATCGCTGGCCGCAGCTGCGGGAAGTGTTCGAGGCCAGGTTCGCCGAGCGCACGCGCGACGAGTGGGTCGCCGTGTTCGACGGCACCGACGCCTGCGTCACCCCGGTGCTGACCTGGGCGGAGGCCGCCGACAGCGCTCACCTGCTGACCCGTCACACGCTGGTCGATGTCGACGGGGTGCGGCAGGCCGCTCCGGCACCGCGATTCTCGCGCACCCCGGCCGGTCCGGTGGGCACGCCGCCGCAGCACACCACCCCGATCGTCGACCTGGATTGGTAGCGCCTTTGCTGCCTGCAGAATCGTCAATTATCAAAAACCAGTTCGGTCAAATCCTTGCGAGAAAATAAGACCCGTCTTATATTTGCCTGATGGCTGTCAGAGCGTCGAGAGAACTCCTCTTCGACGCCTCGCCGGAGGCGATCCTGGATGCGCTCGCCGACATCGACGAGGTGCCGACCTGGTCGACCCTGCACAGGGCCACCGAGGTGGTGGACCGTCACCCCGACGGCAGACCCCATCACGTCAAGGCCACCGTGAAGATCATGGGCATCACCGACAAGGAGATGCTGGAATACCACTGGGGTGACGACTGGATGGTCTGGGACGCCCAGGACACCTTCCAGCAGCGCGGTCAGCACGGTGAGTACAAGCTGATCCGCGAGGGCGATCGCACGCGGGTCCGCTTCGACCTGATCATCGATCTGGCCGCGCCCATCCCGGAGTTCCTGATCCGGCGCGCCAAGAAGCTGGTGCTCGACGCGGCCCTCGACCGGCTGCGCGCCCGGGTCAGCCGGTTCTACGGCTAGGAATCAACGCGAGGCAAACGGAATTCTGGGCTACGGCTGGTCGCTGACCGGTGTATGCCCACCGGAATCGTGCTCGTTCCCAACCGACAATCCGCCAACCACGTCGACGACGCCATCAGCCAGGCCCGTCAGGCCCATGACGCCGGGGTCCGCCAGATCTGGCTCGCCCAGCAGTTCGACCACGACGCGATCGGCCTCGCCGGCCTGATCGGCGCCGCGGTACGCGGACTCGGTGTCGGTACCTCGGTCGTCCCGCTCAACCCGCGACACCCGCTGATCGTCGCGGCCCAGGCGCAGACGGCGCAGGCCGCCACGCACGGCAACTTCAGCCTCGGCATCGGCCTCGGCGCACACAAACCCGAGGAGGACGCGTTCGGTAGGTCGTGGCCGAATCCGGTGCGCCGGCTCCGCGAGCATCTGCAGGTGCTGCGGTCGATCTTCGACGATGGTGTGGTCGGCTTCCACGGCGACGAGTTCACCGCCGCTCCCGAGTGGCCGGTATCGGTCGCCGGTGGCACCCCGGTCCCGGTCTACGTGGCCGCCATGGGCCCGAAGGCGTTGCAGGTCACCGGCGAACTGGCCGACGGCACCCTGCCGTATCTGGCCGGTCCGCGCACCATCGGGGAGTTCATCGTGCCGACCATCAGCAAGGCCGCCGCCGACGCGGGCCGGCCCGCGCCGCGGATCATCGCGATGGTGCCCGCACTGGTCACCGACGACGTCGAGGCGGGCCGCGCGCTGGCTGCCGAAACCCTGGCCTTCTACGGCACCATCCCGTCGTATCAGAAGGTGATCGCGCGCGAGAAACTCGACTCCATCGCCGATCTGGCCGCGGTCGGTGACGCCGAGACGGTCCGCGCACACCTGCGCCGCTATCTCGATGCCGGAGCCACCGACGTCGCGCTCAGCCCGCTGGATCATTCGCTGCCGGCGCTCGCCCCGCTGTGGGAGGTGACCGCGTCGTTGTAGGCAACACGGCGGCAACATCGGCGGCCTACCGTGAACCGATGACGCCGGTGCGCCGTTCGGCACTGCTGGAGTGCCTGGTCGCCGACCGCGCCGGCACCTCGCAACAGGGCATCCTCACCGAACTGCGGCGCGCCGTGCTCGACGGTGGCGTGCCGCCGGGCTCCCCGATTCCGCTGGCCGAGGTGGCCGAGGTGTTCGGGGTCAGTCAGATCCCGATCAGGGAGGCGCTCAAGACGCTGGTGGGCGAGGGGCTGGTCGCGCACCGGCGCAACGGCGGTTACACGGTCGCGCTGCTCACCGCGCAGGAATTACGCGAGATGTACATCGTGCGTGAGACGTTGGAGACGGCCTCGCTGACCGCCGCGGTGCACAACGCGACCGACACCGACCGGGCGGCCGCCGTGCTGGCCAACCAGCGTCTCGAACAGGCGCTGCGTGACGGCGACGGCACCGCATACCACCGGGGCAGCCGACAGTTCCACACCGCGTTGACGGCGCCGTCGCGGATGCACCGGCTGTTGCACATGCTCGAAAGTGCGTGGAACGTCACCGAACCGGTGCAGTCGATGGTGCATGTCAGCCCGGTCGACCGGGCCGAGTTGCACGCCGATCACCGCGCCATGCTGGAGGCCTTCCTGGCCGGCGACGTCGACCGGCTGCTCGCGGTGTCCGAGCAGCACGCCGCACGGCTGAACTCGGTCATCGCGACGCTGCCGCGCGATACCGGCCTGCTGGCCTGACCGCGGAATATATTTGCGGCGCAACCGAGAAGATGCGTCGGCGGAAACGGCGGCGAAACAAACCGGTCGCATAGTCGGCACTTATGACCGAAACCGTTGTACCCGCACACAGCGCCCCGCCGGGAGCCGCCGGTGACATGGTCGAAGCCGCCGGTCACCCGGTCGGCGGCGGCGTCATCAAGCCCGGCTACGACCCGCGGCTGACCAATGAGGACCTGGCCCCGCTGGGCAAGCAGACCTGGTCGTCCTACAACATCTTCGCCTTCTGGATGTCCGATGTGCACAGCGTCGGTGGCTATGTCACCGCAGGCAGTCTGTTCGCGCTCGGCCTGGCCAGCTGGCAGGTGTTGGTGGCGCTGCTGGTCGGCATCACCATCGTCTACTTCTTCTGCAATCTGGTCGCCAAGCCGAGCCAGGCCACCGGGGTGCCCTACCCGGTGATCTGTCGCACCGTGTTCGGTGTGCTGGGCGCCAACATCCCGGCCATCATCCGCGGTCTGATCGCGGTGGCCTGGTACGGCATCCAGACATATCTGGCGTCTGCGGCCCTGGATGTCGTCCTGCTCAAACTGTTCCCGGCGTTGATGCCGTACGCGGTGGTCGAGGATTACGGGTTCGCCGGCCTCTCGCTGCTGGGGTGGTGCAGCTTCCTGCTGCTGTGGGTACTGCAGGCCTGCGTGTTCTGGCGCGGCATGGAATCGATCCGCAAGTTCATCGACTTCTGCGGCCCGGCAGTGTATGTCGTGATGTTCATCCTGTGCGGATACCTGATCTACAAGGCCGGCTGGGGGGCGATCGACCTGAACCTCGGCGCGGTGACGCACACCGGTTGGTCGGCCGTGCCGGTCATGCTGGGGGCCATCGCCCTGGTGGTGTCCTACTTCTCCGGGCCGATGCTGAACTTCGGCGACTTCTCCCGCTACGGCAAGTCCTTCGCGGCGGTGAAGAAGGGCAACTTCCTGGGCCTGCCGGTGAACTTCCTGGTGTTCTCGGTGCTGGTGGTCGTCACCGCGTCGCTGACGCTGCCGGTGTTCGGCGAACTGCTGACCGACCCGGTGGAAACGGTGGCCCGTATCGACAGCACCTTCGCGATCGTGCTGGGCGCGTTGACGTTCACCATCGCCACCATCGGTATCAACATCGTCGCCAACTTCATCTCGCCGGCATTCGACTTCTCCAATGTGAGCCCGCAGCGCATCAGTTGGCGGGCCGGCGGCATGATCGCCGCGGTCGGCTCGGTGTTGATCACGCCGTGGAATCTGTACGCCAACCCCGAGGTCATCCACTACACCCTGGAAACACTCGGCGCGTTCATCGGCCCGCTGTTCGGGGTGCTGATCGCCGACTACTACCTGGTGCGCAGGCAGAAGGTGGTCGTCGACGATCTGTTCACCATGGAGTCCACCGGAAAGTACTGGTACACCAAGGGTTACAACCGGGTCGCGGTGCTGGCCACGGTGCTGGGTGCGGTACTGGCGGTCATCCCGGTCCTGCTGGGCGGCAGCGTCGCCGGGATGGCCACCGCGGCCCAGTACAGCTGGTTCATCGGCTGCGGCGTCGGCTTCGCGGTGTACTACCTGCTGGGCACCCGGGACAAGCTGGTCGCGAACTCGCTCACCTGAACCTCCCCGAGTGAGACGTTGTTGCGCTGTCCGGCAAGGATTTCACGCAACAACGTCTCATTCGCGGCATCCGGCGGGTGTCAGGATGCCCTGAGCACCCCGAGGCGTCGGATCGCCTCATCCAAGGTGTCGTCGCGCTTGCAGAACGCGAACCGCACCAGGTGATTCCAACCGTTGTCACCGCTCGTGAACGCGGACATCGGGATGGCCGCCACCCCGGCCTTGTGCGGCAGCTCGGCGCAGAACGCGGTGCTGTCGGTGTATCCGAGCGGACGCGGATCGGCACACAGGAAGTAGGTGCCCGCACTGTCGTGCACCTCGAAGCCGAGGTCGGTCAGCGCGGCACCGAGGCGGTTCCGCTTGCCCTCCAGGTCGGCCCGCAGACCGGCCACCCAGTCGTCCTCGTGGTCCAGCGCGTAGGCGATGGCCGGCTGGAACGGCGCCCCGCCGACGTACGTCAGATACTGCTTGGCGGCCCGCACCCCGGCGATCAGGTCCGGTGCCGCGCACGCCCAGCCGATCTTCCAGCCGGTGGCATTGAACATCTTGGCCGCGCTCGAGATCGTCACCGTCCGGCCGGCCATGCCCGGATAGCCCGCCAGCGGACGGTGTTCGACGCCGAAGACCAGCGTCTCGTAGACCTCATCGGTGATGACCAGCAGATCGTGTTCGGCCGCCAGTGCGGCGACCGCGGCCAATTCGGCGTTGCTGAGCACCATGCCCGTCGGATTGTGCGGGGAGTTCAGCAGCAGCGCGCGGGTGCGCGGGGTGACCGCGGCGCGCAGCGCCTCGACGTCGAGGGCGAAGCCCCGCCCGGCGGGTACCAGCGGGACGGTGACCCGGTGGCAGCCGGCCATCGCGATGACAGGGGAATAGGAGTCGTAGAACGGCTCGATGACGAGGACCTCGGAGCCGGGCTCCACCAGACCGAGCAGGGCGGCCGCGATCGCCTCGGTGGCGCCGACGGTCACCAGCACCTCGGTGTCCGGGTCGTACTCGATGCCATACCGGCGCCGGCGCTGCGCGGCGATCGCCGTCCGCAGGGCCGGGATACCGAGCCCGGGCGGGTACTGGTTGATCCCGTCGGCGATGGCGTCCTGGGCGACCTTCAGCATGCCGGCCGGCCCGTCCTCGTCGGGGAAACCCTGCCCGAGGTTCACGGCGCCGATCTTGGCGGCCAGCGCCGACATCTCCGCGAAGATCGTCACCGCGTAGGGCTGTAGCCGGGAGACGGTCATATTCGGTGAGCCTACTCAGCCGTGCTGGCCCTTGAAACCCGGTGACACCACCCGCAGCTTGGCGGCGATCCGGGTGAGCGCCGCGAGATCGCCGGCGGTCAGTGGATCGAGGACCAACTCGCGCACCGCGCGCACGTGGATCGGCGCCGCCTCGACCACCAGTCGGTAGCCGGGTTCGGTGAGGGTCGCCAGCGTGTACCGGCCGTCCTCGGGATCGGGGGAGCGGGTCACCCAGCCGCGCTGCTCGAATCGCTTGACCACGTTGGACAGTCGTGACAGCGAGCCGTTAGCCAGGAAGGCCAACTCGCTCATCCGGATCCGGCGGTCCGGGGCGTCGGAGATGTGGCTGAGCGTGAGGTACTCGAACAGCGTGAGGTCCACCTGGCGCAGCGGGGCCTCCAGCTTCCCCGGCAGCAGCAGCATCAGCGAGACCAGACCGGTCCAGGCATCCTTCTCATCCTGGTTCAGCCACGGGGTGTCATCGGTGCGCGCCATCCCGATGACTTTACGCGTGAAGTCATCGCGTGTACGTTTGACTTCATGCGTGAAGTCAAAAACTCGAAAGTCCAGTTCTTTGCCACCCCGGGCTGGGGCGAAACGGCCCTGGCGGAACGGCACTATCACCAGGCGGTCCGTATCGGCGACCGCGTCGAGATCTCCGGTCAGGGTGGTTGGGATGACGACCTGAACTTCCCCGAGACACTCGAGGCCGAGATCGACCGGGCCTTCGACAACGTCGGGGCGGTCCTCGCGGCGGCCGGCGCCGCGTGGGGTGATGTGGTGCACGTGAACACCTATCACGTGCTGGCGCCACCCACCGAGGACTTCGACGCCCACAACGCCATCGTGATCGACCAGATGCGCAGGCGGATGCCCGACCGCGCCCCCATCTGGACCGAAACCGGCGTCACGGCACTCGGGGCGCCGCAGATGCGCTTCGAGATCCGGGTCACCGCGGTGGTCGAGAACTGATGCGCGCCATCGTCTTCGACCCGGACGCACGAAACAACTTCGCGCACGCCGAGGTGGCTGACCCGGTATCGTCGGCGCCCGACGAGCTGCTGATCGAGGTCAAGGCGATCTCGCTGAACTTCGGCGAGGTCAAGTACGGCGACAACGCCGAGCACCCCGGCGACATCCCCGGCTGGGACAGTGCCGGGATCGTCGTGACTGCGGCGGCCGACGGGTCCGGCCCGCCGGTGGGCACCCGGGTGGCCGGTGCGGCCTGGTCGCAGGGCTGGGCGCAGCGCCGGGTACTCGCAGCGGACAACGTTGCGGTGATACCGGATTCGCTCGATTTCGAGACAGCGGCCGCCCTACCGGTCGTGGGGGTCACCGCCGTGCAGATCATCCGCAGGCTGGGCCCGGTGCTCGGCAAGCGGGTGCTGATCACCGGGGCGTCCGGCGGCGTGGGCCGGGTGGCGGTGCAGCTGGCGGCCCGCGCCGGTGCGCACGTGGTCGCCGTGGTCGGCAGCCCGCAGCGCGGCGCCGGATTGCGCGAGCTCGGCGCCGAGGAGGTCGTCGTCGGTCTCGATGGCGTCGCGCCGGTGCACGGTGTGCTCGAACACGTCGGCGGCACAATGCTTTCCGATGCATACGCGCTTCTCGAGGATGGCGGCACGGTGATCTCGGTCGGCGCGGCCTCCGGCGAGCCGTCGGTCATCGACTTCGAGGCGGCGCGGATGGCCAGGAAGAACAACGGCATCGAGTCCTTCATGACGACCTGGCCGGTGGGTGCGGACTTGCAATACGTCCTCGATCTGGCCGGCCGTTCGGAGTTGGATGCCCAGGTGGGTTACCGCGATTCCTGGGACAATCTCGACGCCGCGATCGACGCCCTGCTCGGCAGGCGGGTGGCGGGCAAGGCGGCGCTGACGGTCGGCTGAGCAGCGGCCCTTTATTCCCCGGCGGAGGGGTACATGTTCTGACTCCCTGTCCCCGGCGCCGCGCGCTGTGATGGGTACATGACCACAACTGAGAACCCGATCGTCCTGGTGACCGGCGCGAACGCCGGCATCGGTTTCCATCTCGCACAACAGCTGTCCGGAGCGGGTGCCCGGGTGCTGCTGGCGGCCCGCAACCCGGAGCGCGGGCACGCGGCGGCCGAGAAGCTGGCAGCCGACGGACTCGATGTCGAGGTGCTGGCCCTCGACGTCACCGACGACCGCACCATCACCGCCGCGGCCGAGCATGTCACCCGGACCCATGGCCGACTCGACATCCTGATCAACAATGCCGCAATCGTCGGCGACGGCCTGCCCGCCTCCCAGGTGAGCCGCGCGGCGATCCTGCAGACCATCGACACCAACGTCGCCGGCGTGTCTGCCGTCATCAACGCCTTCCTGCCGGTGCTACGAGCATCCGGGCGGGCCCGCATCCTGAATGTCTCCAGTGAGCTCGGATCGGCCCGGCTGGTCAGCGATCCGGACTGGCCGCACAGTGATGTGGCGGCGGCCGCGTACCAGGCGTCCAAGAGCGCCCTGGACATGCTGACGGTGCTCTACGCCAAAGAGCTCGCCCGGGAGGACATCTCGGTGCTCTCGGTGAGTCCGGGATACCGCTCCACCGGTCTGAACAACGGCCAACCGATGGAGGGTGCCGGCGATCCGGCCGAGGGCGCGGCCGGCATCGTCGCGATCGCGCTGGCCGAACGATCCCGGACGGGTCAGTTCCTCAGCGACCAGGGGGAGCTCGTGCCGTGGTGATGGCGACCCGGCCGCCGTGTCACCATCGACGAATGGACGGACAGGCGGCCGGCGACTTCCTGCGCGCGATCCGGGAGAACCGCGACCCGGCGGCGTTCGGGTTCACCGTGACGGGTCGGCGCACCAGTGGACTGCGACGCTCGGAGGTCGCCACGCTGGCGCACATCTCCGTCGAGCACTACACCAACCTGGAACGTGCCCGCGGCAGCGGCCCCTCCGAACAGGTGCTCGACGCGGTGGCCGGTGCCCTGCGCCTGGACGCCGACGAACGCAGGCATCTGTTCCAGCTCGTCGGGCGCAACGTGCCCTGGGGTGAGTCGCCGAGCACCGAACTGAGTCCCAGCGTCGCCGAACTCATCACCGGACTGGGCGCCACCGCCGCCATGGTGCTCAGCGCGCGCTTCGACATCCTCGCCTGGAACGCCGCGGCCGCGGATCTGATGGAGGATTTCGGCGCCCTCCCGCCCACCGATCGCAATATCGCCCGCCGCCACTTCCTCTCGGAGAAGGGCCATTACGGGATGAGCGAGGCCGAGGAGTTCTCCCGGATGGTGGCGGGCCAACTGCGCGCCACCGCCGCCCGGTATCCGCGGGACCACCTGACCCGGCAACTCATCGACGTGCTACGGAGTCGCAGCCCGGATTTCGCCGCGTTGTGGTCCGATGCCACCGTGGTCAACACCACGCACATGATCAAGCGGCTCGACCACCCGCAGCGGGGTCATCTCACGCTGTCGTGTGACGCGCTGATGGATCCGCACCGGGACCAGACCATCGTGATGTTCTCGGTCATCGACTGATCCTCAGGTCGCGAACAATCGCGCCGTCCGTTCCTCGTGCCGCATACCGCTGATCTCCAGCGCGGGGGACAGGCTGCTCAACTCCGACAGCGGACGGCGGCAGGCCGCGTCGGCCCATTCGGTCACCGCATCGGCATTGCGCAGCTGGATGCGCTGACTCTGCAGCGGCCCGAGCCTGCCGAGGCGGACCGCCGCGCTGAGCATCGAGGCCATCATCGACCGCAGCACACCCAGCACCGCCACCTGCCGCGGCACGGCCAGTACCGCCTGCACCACGCCGTCCACCACGGCGGCATGCCCCGGGGTCGCGGAGTCCAGCACGGCATGCAGATAGCGGTGCTGCCCGCCGATCCCGATATCGCAGGCCGTGGCGGCCAACTGCCTGCCCGCCGACACCGACGCCGTCCGCGCGTTGCCGAAAAGCTTGTAGGTGGCGGTCAGCTCATCCAGGGCGGTCAGCGCGGCCAGATCGGTGGCGGCCCAGGCATGTGCGGTGATGGTGGCGTCCAATGTCGCGAAACCGTGCCGCAGATGGCCGCACACCGCCGCCTCGATTTCCGCGGAGTCGGCATCCGGCCTATTCGACAACCATTCCTCCAGTCCGTGACTGTGCACCATCCGGCCGGCCGGGAAGGCGCTGTCGTGCAGCTGCAGCCACAGCGCAAGCGCGGTGGCGGATTCAGTGGTGATGGCCGGCATGGTCATCCGCGGAGGTCCGTGCCCAGCCGTGCCCGGCCAGGGCCATCTCGATCACCTCGCCCACCACCCCGATCCCGGCGAGCATCTCGCGGGCGGCGTCGGCACTGGTGAACAGCGGGACGGTCACGGCGTCCTCATCGACATCGACCGGTGCGTGCTGATTGCCCAGCAGGTGTCCGAGCAGCAGCATGGCGCGCGCGGAATTGTCGGCGAAGCGGACCCGGATGGCCGGTTCGGCGGGCCGGCGGACCACCACGACATCACCACCGTCGTCGGCGATCACCGCCCCATGGCGCAGAAAGGCACCGCGGGGCAACATGATTCGCACCTCGATTCCGGTATCGGCGGTCACCAGCTGGCGGTGCTTACCCGCATCGCCCCACCCGATGTCCACGTGATGGCGCCGCCGGTCGGCGAACACCGGGTCATCGACGGATCCGAGGACGGTATCGGCTATCACGAGGCGCTCCTTTGCTTCGGTGGGATCGGCAGCGCGGTGCGCGCCGCGGTGTGGACGGCCCGCTGGACGGCGTCCAGCGCCGGTGCGTCACCGGCCAGCAACCGCACGAAAACCCCGGCGCCGAACGGGAGTTCGCCGGCCCCGCCGTCGATGTCTCGGTGCCCGGTCAGCGCCACGCGGACAGCGGTCAGCACGGCGGCGACATCCTGGCCGGGGGCGACGATCAGCGCGGTGGCCAGGTAGTCGGCGGCGACGCCGGCGCCCGCGGTGATGAGCTGACGGTCGCGCGCCACCGTCCGGCCCGCCACCCGCACGGTGAACGAACTGTCGACCGCGGCGTAGCGGAACCGTTCGCCGTGCGCGATCCGGCCCGCCGCGATGGCATCCCAGCCGAAATACATCCCGCCCGGCGCGACGTCCACCGCGAGGTCCTGGGTGAAGGCCGAATCAGCCTGCGGGATGATCGTTTTGGGTCGGTATTCCAGCACCGCCGCGGACTGCACGCCGAACCGCAGCCGGTGCCGGGCCCCCGGCCCGCCGCCGGCGAACACCTGGGTGGCGGCCTGACTGGTCAGCTGCAGGTGGGTGCCGTCCGCGCACTGCACGCTGGTGTGCAGATCGTCATCGGAGAAGGTGCCGCCGCTGGGGCTCTGCACACACAATGTCGCCGCGCGCGGATAGGCGGCATCGGCGTGCAACGCCATCGTCACCCGCTGCGGGTACCGCTGCCGCAACCCGGCGACCCGGGTCGTGCCCGTGGCGTCGGCCACGGTGCGCAGGCTCAGCTCACCGGGTGCGATCACGTGCGGGCCGTGAGCATGACACCGCGCAGCAGCTCCTCGGTCAGGGCGTCCAGGCCGGCGCCCGACCGCAGATCGGTGAACAGCGTCGGTTTGACCGGCCGGGCCACCGCGCAGTCGCGACGCATCCGTTCCAGGTCCGCGCCCACCAGATCGGCCAGGTCGATCTTGTTGACCACCAGCAGATCCGCCTGCAGCAGACCGATGCCCTTCTTGCGGGGGATGTCGTCACCGCCGGCGGTGTCGATGACGAAGATCCAGTAGTCGACCAGATCGGAGGTGAATGTCGCGGCCAGGTTGTCCCCACCGGATTCGATCAGGATCAGGTCCAGATCGTCGAACTCGGCGGCCAGCCGGCGCGCGGCGGCCAGGTTGGCCGACGGATCCTCGCGGATCGCGGTGTGCGGGCAGGCACCGGTCTCCACGGCCAGCACCCGGGCCGGGTCGATGACCCCGCTGCGCCGCACCCGCTGGGCGTCCTCGTCGGTGACCAGGTCGTTGGTGATCACCGCGACCCCGAGGCCGCGTCGGATCAGTTGCGGCACCAGCGTTTCCACCAGGCGGGTCTTCCCCGAACCGACCGGACCGCCGATGCCGATGCGGAGCACCTCACTCATCGTCTTCCTCCCTATTTCAGCGTGTAGCGGCGGCCCAGCGGCACCGACGTCATCGGCACGCTCTGGCACAGTTGCCCGTCCACGATCACCCGGTAGGTGTCGGGCTCGATCCGGATATCGGGCAGGTAGTCGTTGTGCAGCAGGTCGGCCTTGGTGAGCGCCCGGGAGCCGCGGCAGGCGACCAGCGGGGTCTGCAACCCGAGCCGCGCACCGAGACCGGCGTCGACCGCCGCGGCGGCCACGAAGTTCACCGACACATCGCTGGGGGTCTGTCCGAATGCCGCCCACTGCGGCCGATACTTCAGCGGTTCGCACGTCATCAGCGAGGCGTTGGCCTCACCCATCACCGACCAGGCCGGGAAGCCGCCCTTGAACACCACCTCGGGCCGGATGCCGAAGAACTTCGGTTCCCACAGCACGATATCGGCGAGCTTGCCCGGTTCCAGTGAGCCGACCTCGTGATCGATCCCGAACAGCCGGGCGGGGTTGATGGTCAACTTGGCGATGTACCGCAGGATCCGGGCGTTGTCGGCGCCGGTGCCCTCGTCGGCGGGCAGCGCGCCGCGGGTGGCCCGCATATGGGAGGCCAATTGCCAGGTGCGCGCAATGGTCTCGCCGATCCGGCCCATGCCCTGGGAATCGGACCCCATCGCCGAGATGGCCCCGAGGTCGTGCAGCACATCCTCGGCGGCGATGGTCTCGCGCCGGATCCGGGATTCGGCGAACGCCACATCCTCGGGGATGCGCGGGTTCAGGTGGTGGCACACCATCACCATGTCGAGGTGCTCGTCGAAGGTGTTCAGCGTGTACGGGTTCGTCGGGTTCGTCGAGGACGGCAGGCAGTACGGTTCACCCACCACCTGCATGATGTCGGGCGCGTGACCACCGCCGGCACCCTCGGCGTGGTAGGTGTGGATGGCCCGGCCGCCGATCGCGGCCATGGTGTCCTCATAGAACCCGGACTCGTTGAGGGTGTCGGTGTGGATCTGCACCTGGAGGTCCAGTTCATCACCGGCGTCCAGGGAGGCCCGGATCGCGGCCGGGGTGGCACCCCAGTCCTCGTGGATCTTGTAGCCGATCGCGCCGGCCAGCCCCTGCTCGATCAGCGGTGCGGTGCTCGAGGCGCTGCCGTTGCCGATGAAGCCGAAGTTCATCGGGAAGGCCTCGGCGGCCCGCAGCATGCGGGCCAGGTTGGTCGGCCCCGATGAGGTGATACCGACCGTGACCGGGCCCAGCCCACCGCCGATCATCGTGGTGATACCGCTGGAGATGGCCTCCTCGACCAGGCCGGCGCTGTCGAAGTGCACATGCACGTCGATGGCGCCCGCGGTGGCGATCATGCCCTCCCCGGAGCGGATGTCGGTGCCCGCCCCGATGATCAGCTCCGGGTCCACCCCGTCCATGGTGCGCGGGTTGCCGGCCTTGCCGATACCGACGATCCGGCCGTCGCGGATCCCGATGTCGGCCTTACGTATTCCCAGCACCGCGTCAATGATCAGCGCGTTGGTGATGACGAAGTCGAGCGCACCGTCGGCGTGGGTCACATCGCCGTGCACCGCCATGCCCTCGCGCATGGTCTTACCGCCGCCGAACACGGCCTCGTCGCCGTAGACCGTTGCGTCGGCCTCGACGCGGGCCAGCAGTTCGGTGTCGGCCAGGCGCACCCGGTCCCCGGTTGTCGGCCCGTAGAGCTCGGCGTAGCGGGCCCGGCTGATGCGGTAGACCATCTCAGCTCCCCGCATCCGGTAGGGCATCCAGGAAGCCGCGGGTGTGCATGGTGCTCATCAGCTCCTCGCCGGGATCGGCGTCGGTGGGCCCGTTGGTGACGTCGTTCTGGCCGATCACCACGCGCTCACCCCCGTAGTTGGTCAGCGAGACCTCCTGCGTCTCACCGGGTTCGAAGCGCACCGCGAGCCCCGACGGGATGTCCAACCGCATACCGAAGGCGGCCCGGCGGTCGAAGCGCAGCGCCCGGTTGGCCTCGAAGAAGTGGAAGTGCGAACCGACCTGGATGGGCCGGTCACCGGTGTTCTGCACGCTCACCGAGACCGTGGCCCGGCCCGCATTCAGTTCGAGCTCGCCGTCGGCGGCCAGTACCTCGCCCGGAGTGAAGGCGATCTCGTCGGCCGACCGGGTACCGGGGGAGATCGCGTCGTGCACCGTGACGAGCTTCTGCCCGTCGGAGAAGAACGCCTCGACCTGCACCGAACCCAGCAGGGTGCGGACGCCGGGGAGCACGTCGTCATCGGTCAGGACGTCTGCTCCCAGCGCTGCCGCCTCGGCGACGTTCGCACCGGAACGGGCCGCCTCGATCACCTCGTCGGCGATCAACGCCCGCGCCTCGGCATAGCTGAGTCTCAGTCCCGCGTCGCGGTGCTTGCGGGCCAGTTCGGCCGCCAGGAACAACAGCAACCGGTCCTCGTCCTTCGGAGTCAGATGCATGATCAGCCCGTGATCCCCTCGGCCCAGGGATAGTCCTTGAGATATGGGTCGGGGGTGATGGGCGCCGGGGACTGCCATACCTGGTCGATCAACCCGCTCGGGGCCACCTTGCCGATGCGCGCGGTCTTGGTGACGTGGTGGTTCTCGCCGTCGATGGACACCGACCCCTCGGGTGCGTCGACCGTGACGCCGCCGGCCGCGGCCTGGATGTCGGCGACGGCGAACGAATCCGCCTTCTCCACCGTGGCTTTCCACAGATGGACGGCGGTGTAGGCGGATTCCATCGGGTCCGAGGTGACGCGGTCGGCCCCGTACTTGGCCTTGAAGTCGGCGACGAAGGTCTTGTTGGCCGGGGTGTCGAGGGTCTCGTAGTAGTTCCACGACGACAGCTGCCCGACCAGGGTGTCGGCGCCGATGCTCTTGACCTCCTCCTCGCCGACGCACATCGACATCACCGGCATGGTCTGCGGGTTCAGGCCCGCGCTGTTGTATTCGCGGAAGAATGCGGTCAACGAGCCACCGACCACGACGTTGAAGATCGCGTCGGCGCCGGCGCTGCGGATCTTGTTGACGATCGTGGCGAAGTTCGTACTGTCCAGCGGCACATAGTCTTCGCCCTTGATCTCGATACCGTTGGCCGCCGCGTAGGCCTTCACGATGGCGTTGGAGGTCCGCGGGAACACGTAGTCACTGCCGACCAGGTACAGCGAGGTGACGCCCTGCTCCTTCAGATAGTCCAGGGCCGGGATGATCTGCTGATTGGTGGTGGCCCCGGAGTAGAAGATGTTCTTCGAGGACTCCAGCCCCTCATACTGCTGGCCGTAGTACAGCAGTGCGTTGGAATCCTCGAACACCGGCAGCATCGCCTTGCGGCTGGCCGAGGTGTAGCCACCGAAAACCGCTGCCACACAGTCACTGTTGACCAGTTTGTTGGCCTTTTCGGCGAACACCGTCGGATCCGATGCGCCGTCCTCGGACAGCAGATCGAGCTGCTTGCCCAGCACACCACCATCGGCGTTGATCTCGTCCACGGCCATCGCGATGGCGTCGTGGATGACCGACTCGCTGACGGCCAGACCGCCGGACAGGGAGTTGATGGCGCCGATGGACACCTGCGGGCCCGAGGTGTCGGCACACCCCTCGGTGGCCGCGGTGTCGTCACCGGCCCGGCTGCCGCAGCCGGCCGCGAGCAGGGTGGTCGCCGCCAGCAGTGCCACACCCGCACTGAGTCTGTTCATGAGAGCCGCCTTCGATGTTCGTGGATCGTTGGCGATCAGCGTAGAAACGCCCGGTGCGACGGGCTATGGGAGGAATCTCCCATTTTCGGCGGCACTGTTGCCTGCCCGCCGCGCAGCCGAAACATCCACGAAACATGTTCTGCACATCATGCTTTCGGGGCGCAGAAACGAAGGATCCGATGGCAGGCACATACGCCGAGGTGCTCGGCAGCTCGGCGAGCATCGAGACGCGCGCGCACGAGATGCTCGACGCGCTCGGTGCCCGCGCCGCGTCGTCGGCCTCGGCGATCAGCCTGTGGGATCCGATCCGGCGCCGCCATGTCGCGGTCGCCAATCACGGCTACCCCGATGCGGTGATGGAGCACCTGAACACCTGGTTCATCGATCACGACCCGCTGTTCGAGAAGATGCGGGTACGCGGGCTCGGGGCGCTGCGCTGGCGTGACTTCCCGGAGTACCGCGACACCTATTCGGTCCAAGGCGTTTTCGTGCCCGCCGGCTTCGACGAGGGTCTGTCGGCGCGGCTGGTCACCGCCGACGGCAGCTACGCGGGCACCATCCACGTCAACTGTGACGACGCCCGCCATCCCAGTGATGACGATGTGGCCGAGATTAATTCGCTACGCGCCCAGATGGCCGAGCAGCTGGACTTCTCGGTGCGCCCACGCATGGTCGCCGAACTGATGGCGCCCGAGGCCCAGGCCTGGGCGGTCGACGCAGATGGTCAGGCGCACCTGCTGATTCACGGTGACACCTTCGACGCCCCGCTGGACCGCGCACTGGTCGCGGAGATGACGCTGGCCGCCCGCGCACCCGAGCTGGGCTTCCGGCCCGAGGTGACGCGGTGGTTCGACGGTGCCGGCTGGTTGCACGCCCGGCACATCGGTACCGCCCGGCGGTTCTCGCAGGACAGCCTGACCGGGGTGATCCTGGTGACCCGGGATCCGTTGCCGTTCGGCATCACTGCGCGCGAGCTGGACGCACTCACCCTGGCCGCCCAGGGGTTGACCAACAATCAGATCGCCGCGCGTCTGTTCATCAGCGTGCGCACCGCCGGTCACCACATGGAAAGCGCGATGGCCAAACTCGGCGCGAGCAACCGGGCGGCCTGCGTGTCCCACGCGGTCACCTGGGGTCTGCTGTCGGGCCGGCTGCTAGGCGGGAATGTTTGGGCGGCCGACAGCGCTTAGACCCACGTGACCGATCAGACCTTCCGCCTCGCCCCCGACGCCACACTGCTCAAGCCGCTGCGGGTCGGTGCCACCGAGGTCGCCAACCGTCTTTTCATGGCGCCGCTGACCCGTTCGCGCGCCCAGTCCGATGCCACCCCGTCCGATCTGGCGGCGCTGTACTACTCCCAGCGTGCCGGGGCCGGGCTGATCATCAGCGAGGCCACGGCGATCTGCGAGCAGGCCAACGGCGCCTACATGAACACCCCGGGCCTCTACACCGACCGGCACCAGGCGGCGTGGGCCGACATCGCCGCAGCGGTACATGCCGCGGGCAGCAAGATGTTCGTCCAGCTCTGGCACGTCGGACGGATGGCGCACCCGGAGATCAGCGGCTTCGACGTCGTCGGCCCGTCGCCCGTGGCGGCCGCGGTCACCACCCACACCCCGTCGGGCAAGCAGCCGCTGCCGGTACCGCGTGAGCTGACCGTCGAGGAGATCACGACCATCATCGGCCAGTTCCGCAGTGCCGCGCGGCGCGCCGTCGACGCCGGGATGGACGGTGTGGAGATCCACTCCGCCAACGGGTACCTGCTGCACGAATTCCTCTCCGATGTCGTCAACCTGCGCACCGACGGCTATGGCGGTAGCAGCGCGAACCGGGCCCGGCTGACCGCCGAGGTGGTCGAGGCGGTGGCCGACGAGATCGGCGCCGACCGGGTCGGTCTGCGGATCTCGCCGGGCAACGGCGCCGGCGATATGCGCGAGAACGATGTCATCGGTGCCTACGAGGCGCTGCTGACCCGCATCGCTCCACTGGGCCTGGCCTACCTGCACGTGCTGATCGATCCGACGACCCAGACCTTCGGCGCGTTGCGGGCGCTGTGGCCCGACACCCTGGTGCTCAACACCGGGCGCGACACCGGCACCGACTTCTGCCAGCTGGAATCGCTGGCCGACTGGGGTGCGGCGAGCGCCATCGCCGTCGGCCGCACCTGGCTGGCCAACCCGGACCTGATCGACCGGCTGCTGCTGGGCGCCGAGCTCAACGAACCCGATGTGCGTACCTTCTACGCATCGGGCCCCGGCGGGTACATCGACTATCCGACGCTCGCGGAGGCCGAACCACAGTCGGCCTGACCCCTCGGACGCCGGTACAGGGCCGCCCAACCAACAGGTTGGGCGGCCCTGTTAGGCTGCGGTCTCAGTGGACTACCGTCCCGATGGACGACCCCTGTCACCCACCCGAAAGGGAACATCACATGTCCGAAGGTGCCTTCATCTACGAGGCGATCCGCACCCCGCGCGGTAAGCAGCGCGGCGGATCGCTCAACGAGATCAAGCCGGTAAACCTGGTCGTCGGTCTGATCGACGAGATCCGTACCCGCTTCCCCGACCTGGACGAGAACCTGATCAGCGATCTCATCCTCGGCGTCGTGTCCCCGGTCGGTGACCAGGGCGGCGACATCGCCCGCACCGCCGGCCTGGTGGCCGGCCTGCCGGAGACCACCGGCGGCTTCCAGCTCAACCGCTTCTGCGCCTCCGGCCTGGAGGCCGTCAACCTGGGCGCCCAGAAGGTCGCGTCCGGCTGGGACGACCTGGTGCTGGCCGGCGGCGTGGAGTCCATGAGCCGCGTCCCGATGGGTGCCGACGGCGGCGCCTGGGCCTCGGATCCGGACACCAACTACCGCATCGGCTTCGTCCCGCAGGGCATCGGCGCCGACCTGATCGCCACCATCGAGGGCTTCTCCCGCGAGGACGTCGACGCCTACGCGGCCCGCTCGCAGGAGCGCGCGGCGGCGGCCTGGTCCGGCGGTTACTTCGCCAAGTCGATCGTGCCGGTCAAGGATCAGAACGGCCTGGTCGTGCTGGACAACGACGAGCACATGCGGCCCGGCTCCACCGTGGAGAGCCTCGGCAAGCTCAAGACCGCGTTCGACGGTATCGGCGCGATGGGCGGCTTCGACGACGTGGCGCTGCAGAAGTACCACTCGGTCGAGAAGATCAACCACGTGCACACCGGCGGCAACAGCTCGGGCATCGTCGACGGAGCCGCGCTGCTGCTCATCGGCTCGGAAAAGGCCGGTCAGAGCCAGGGTCTGACCCCGCGCGCCCGCATCGTGGCCACCGCCACCAGCGGTGCCGACCCGGTCATCATGCTCACCGGCCCCACCCCGGCCACCCAGAAGGTGCTCGACCGCGCCGGGCTGACCGTGGACGATATCGACCTGTTCGAGCTGAACGAGGCCTTCGCCTCGGTGGTGCTGAAGTTCCAGAAGGATCTGAAGATCCCGGACGAGAAACTCAACGTCAACGGTGGCGCCATCGCATTCGGCCACCCGCTCGGCGCCACCGGCGCCATGATCACCGGAACCATGGTCGACGAGCTCGAGCGTCGTGGCGCCAAGCGTGCGCTGATCACGCTGTGCGTCGGCGGCGGCATGGGCGTGGCCACCATCATCGAGCGCGTCTAGGGAGACTGAAAATGGCAGAGAACACGATTCAGTGGGAACAGGATGCCGACGGCATCGTCACCCTGACGCTGGACGACCCGACCGGTTCGGCCAACGTGATGAACGAGCACTACAAGGAATCCATGCACAATGCGGTGGAACGCCTTGTGGCCGAGAAGGATTCAATCACCGGCGTCGTCATCGCCAGCGCGAAGAAGACCTTCTTCGCCGGTGGCGATCTCAAGGGCATGATCAACATCGGTCCCGATGACGCCCAGCAGGCGTTCGACGAGGTCGAGTTCATCAAGGCCGACCTGCGCAAGCTGGAGACCCTGGGCAAGCCGGTCGTTACGGCCATCAACGGCGCGGCCCTCGGTGGCGGCCTGGAGATCGCGCTGGCCACCCACCACCGCATCGCCGCCGATGTGCGCGGCGTGCAGATCGGCCTGCCCGAGGTCACCCTGGGCCTGCTGCCCGGTGGCGGCGGCGTGGCCCGCACCGTGCGGATGTTCGGCATCCAGAAGGCCTTCATGGAGGTACTGAGCCAGGGCACCCGATTCAACCCGGCCAAGGCCAAGGAGATCGGCCTGGTCGACGAGCTGGTCGGCTCGGTCGAGGAGCTGATCCCGGCCGCGAAGGCATGGATCAAGCGCGAACGAGAGGAGCGCCCTGAAGGCACTGTGCAGCCGTGGGATGTCAAGGGCTACAAGATGCCCGGCGGTACCCCGTCCAGCCCCGGCCTGGCCGCCATCCTGCCGTCCTTCCCGGCGCTGCTGAAGAAGCAGCTCAAGGGCGCGCCGATGCCGGCGCCACGGGCGATCCTGAACGCGGCCGTCGAGGGCGCCCAGGTCGACTTCGACACCGCCACCCGCATCGAGAGCCGCTACTTCACCCAGCTGGTCACCGGCCAGGTCGCCAAGAACATGATCCAGGCGTTCTTCCTGGACCTGCAGGCGATCAACGGCGGTGCCTCCCGGCCCGAGGGCATCGCCCCGGTGCCGATCACCAAGATCGGTGTGCTGGGCGCGGGCATGATGGGCGCGGGTATCGCCTATGTATCGGCCAAGGCCGGCTATGACGTTGTGCTCAAGGATGTTTCGATCGAGGCGGCGCAGAAGGGCAAGGCCTACTCGGAGGGTCTGGAGGCCAAGGCGCTCAAGCGCGGCAAGACCACCCAGGAGAAATCCGACGCGCTGTTGGCCAAGATCACCCCGACGGCGGATCCCGCGGACCTCGCCGGTGTCGACTTCGTGATCGAGGCCGTCTTCGAGAGCCAGGAACTCAAGCACAAGGTGTTCCAGGAGATCGAGGACATCGTCGAGCCCAACGCGATCCTGGGGTCGAACACCTCCACGCTGCCCATCACCGGCCTGGCCAGTGGGGTGAAGCGTCAGGAGGACTTCATCGGCATCCACTTCTTCAGCCCCGTCGACAAGATGCCGCTGGTGGAGATCATCAAGGGCGAGAAGACCTCCGACGAGGCGCTGGCCCGGGTGTTCGACTACACGCTGGCCATCAAGAAGACCCCGATCGTCGTCAACGACAGCCGCGGCTTCTTCACCAGCCGCGTCATCGGCACCTTCGTCAACGAGGCGCTGGCCATGCTGGGTGAGGGCATCGAGCCCGCCACCATCGAGCAGGCCGGTGCGCAGGCCGGGTACCCGGCGGCGCCGCTGCAGCTCTCCGATGAGCTCAACCTGGAGCTGATGCACAAGATCGCCGTCGCGACCCGCAAGGGCATCGAGGACGCCGGTGGCACCTACGAGCCGCATCCGGCCGAGGCCGTCGTGGAGAAGATGATCGAGATCGGCCGCCCGTCGCGGCTCTCGGGCGCCGGCTTCTACGAGTACGCCGAGGGCAAGCGCGTCGGGCTGTGGCCGGGACTGAAGGAGACCTTCAACTCCGGCAGCGCGACCATCCCGCTGCAGGACGCCATCGACCGGATGTTGTTCGCCGAGGCGCTGGAGACCCAGAAGTGCCTCGACGAGGGCGTGCTGACCTCGACCGCCGATGCCAACATCGGCTCCATCATGGGTATCGGCTTCCCGCCGTACACCGGTGGTTCGGCGCAGTACATCGTCGGTTACGAGGGCCCCGGTGGCGTCGGCAAGGCCGCGTTCGTGGCCCGCGCCAAGGAACTGGCCGCCAAGTACGGCGAGCGGTTCAACCCGCCCGCCTCGCTGGAGGCCTAGCCTCACCGCGCCGCACGGCGCGTGCATGACCAGAAGCCCCCGGGCCCGCCGACCTCGAAACGGCGAGCCCGGGGGTTTTCTCATGCCCGTTCTCTTCCGACTGGGCGCCCTCGGCGCAGAGTGAGTCGCTGCGACGGCGGCGGGCCGGTGACTGCTCGGCCGGTCGGACCCCGTGGGCAATCCCGTTGGCCGCGTGGACACCGGCGAAAAAGGCGGCCAGGGCATCGAAACGCTTGCGAATGTTCGTCATGGCTTCGACGATGCCGAACCCCGCTGCGCACGCACAGTGTCACTGGTGCCGCTCTTCGATAAGATAGTGACATGCATACCGTGGCGATCCTGGCGTATGACGGCATGACCGGCTTCGAATCCGGTCTGGCTGCCGAGATCTTCGGGATGGCCGACCTGCCCGGCCGCTTCTCCGCCGGCGTCGCGCCGACCGGATACACGGTGCAACTGTGCTCCGAACAGCCCGAGATCCGGATGCTCGGCGGTGCGATGGTGCACACCTCCTACGGCCTCGACGACCTCGCGGCCGCCGACACCGTGTTGATCCCGAGCGTGCGCGATGTCGAGCAGGCGCCCTCCGATGGTCTGCTGGAGGCCATCCGCGCCGCCGATGACCGTGGAGCTCGGCTGGTGTCCATCTGCTCGGGCGCCTTCGCGCTCGCCGCGGCGGGCGTGCTCGACGGCCGCCCGGCCACCACCCACTGGATCTACGCCGACCTGCTGGCCCGGCGGTATCCCGCGATCGAGGTCGACCCGACGCCGCTCTACGTCGACAGCGGTCGGGTGCTCACCAGCGCGGGCTGCGCCGCCGGCCTGGACCTGTGCCTGCACATCGTGCGCTCCGATCACGGCGTGCAGGTGGCCAATGACGTCGCCCGTCGGCTGGTCGTCTCCCCGCACCGGGCCGGCGGGCAGGCGCAGTACATCGACACCCCGGTCCCCGAACCCACCGTGGACGGCCGGATCGCGGCCGGAATGGCATGGGCACTGGAGCATCTGGACCGTCCCATCACGCTGGACGAGCTCGCCGAGCGGTCGGCGCTGTCGCGGCGCAGCTATCTGCGTCAGTTCGCCAAGGCCACCGGCACCACACCGATCAAATGGCTGATCGAGCAGCGCATCCAGGCCAGCCTGGCGCTGCTGGAATCCTCGGACCTCGGTATCGAGCAGATCGCGGCGCGGGTGGGCTTCGAGTCCCCGGTGACGTTCCGGCACCACTTCGTCCGGCAGATGCACACCACCCCCAGTGAGTACCGAAGCTGCTTTGCGGCCTGAGCGCGCCGGGCACAATGAAGCGGTGACCGAAAGCTTTACCGAAAGGTTCGCGGCAGGCCTGGCGAGCTACGGCGACCGACCCTGTATCGAATTCGAGGGACGCTGGCACGACGGAAACGACGTGCAGCGCTACGGTCGCGCACTGGCCGACTGCCTGCGCGGTCTGCAGCCGGGGGAGCCCGTCGCGCTGGTGGTGCGCAACCGTTATCCGCACGCCGCCGCCGTCATCGGCGCGCTGGCGCATGCGCGCCCGGTCGTGATGATCTACTCATTCCAGTCGCCGGAGACGATCGCCGCCGATGTCGAGCGCACCGACGCCGCCGCCGTGCTCGCCGACCCGCAGGACTGGACCGCCCCCGTGACCGCCGCGGCGCAGCGGGTGGGCGCCGCCCGGATCATGCTCGGCGATGACGCACCCGCCGTGGTGGCGCCGGCGCGCGATCGCCCGCATCCGGCCCTCGACGGGGCGCTGGCCATCCTGACCAGTGGAACCACCGGCCCGCCAAAGCGGTTCGTGGTCGGCGCGCAGGTGTTGGAGCACACCGTGTTCAGCGTCACCGGCGGCCGGGCCAGGCCCGACGAGCCGCCGGAGCTGGTGTACTGGCCGCTCGGCGGTATCGGCGGGGTGTGCCAGCTGGTCACCGGCGTCTACGTCGGCAAGCGCATGGTGCTGCTGGAGCGCTTCGCCGTCGACGCCTGGGTGCGTGCCGTCAAAACCCATGGGCTGCAACGGGTCGGTGTGCAGCCCGCGGTGGTGCGGATGCTGCTGGACGCCGACCTGGACCCCGCGGACCTGGCCTCCCTGCAGTACGTGATGAGCGCCTCCGGCCCGCTGGATGTCCCCACCCGCGACGCGTTCGAGCAGCGCTACGGCATCCCGGTGCTGACCGCCTACGGCGCAACGGAATTCGCCGGCTCGGTGTGCACCTGGACCCCGGATCTCTACCGCAAGTTCGGCGCCCGCAAACGCGCGAGTTCGGGCCGGGCGCTGCCCGGTGTCGAGGTGCGCATCCTCGACCCGGACACCGGGGCCGAGGTGGCCACTGGGCAGCGCGGCATCCTGACCGCGAAGGTGCCGCTGCTGGGACCGGGCTGGGTGCGCACCACCGACCTGGCGTCGGTCGACGAGGACGGATTCATCACCCTGCACGGCCGGGCCGACGGCGCGATCAACCGGGGCGGCTTCAAGATCTTGCCGGAAACCGTTCGGGCCGTGCTCATCTCCCATCCGGGCGTGCGTGACGCCGGGGTGGTCGGGGTGCCCGACCGGCGGCTCGGCGAGGTCCCGTTCGCCGCCGTCGAACGCGCACCCGGCAGCTCGGTCACCGGGGCGGAACTCCTCGACCTGATCCGCGGGGCGCTACCCGCCCATCATGTGCCGGTGTCCGTCCTGGTGGTCGACGAGTTACCGCGCACACCGTCGCTCAAGGTCAGTGTGCCCGGCGTCGTGGCGCTGTACGCCGGTATCTCGATCGAGTCGTAGAGCCGGATGCCCTTGCGGTTCAACCGCACCAGCGCGTCGGTCATCGGCCGCGGCAGCGTCGTCACCAGCCGCATCCCGGCGATGAACGCCCACGCCCCCAGCGGGGAGGACGGCAGGATGCTGCGCGCGACGCTCTTGGCCAGTTCGCGGGCACCCAGCACCGGGGCCCGCATGATGCCCTCGTAGGCCGGAAACGCCACGGTGTGATCACCTTTGGCGGCCGCCAGCTCGCCGGCCAGCACCCGCGCCCCGATCACCGCGAGGCTGGTGCTGCCGCCGACTGCGGGTCCCGGGCAGTAGCCGGCGTCACCGACCAGTGTGACCCGCCCGCGTGACCAGCTGGTCAGTTGCAGTTGCGTGATGGCGTCGAAGTAGAAGGCCGGTGCGCCGGCCACCTGGTCGAGCCAGCCGTCGACCTCGGCGCTCAGACCGGTGAACCGCTCGGTGAGCTGGCGCTGCTGGCCCGCGGTGTCGCGGTGGTCGTAGACGAAACCGGAGGTGGGCCGGAACAGGAACACCGCGCGTGCATCGTCGAGGTGATCGGCGGTGTAGATCATCGCGGTCCGGTCGACATCGACATAACCGGTCATCTCACCGGCGGCGACGAAGGACTTCGGCAGCGACACCACGCAGAGGTGGGCACCGAGGAATTCGGTGTGCCCCGAGTCGGGACCGAAGACCAATTGCCGTACGCCCGAATGCAATCCGTCGGCACCGAGCACCATGTCGAATGTCCGGGACGCACCACCGGCGAAGGTGACCCGGCCGTTGGGATCGATGGCGGTGAGATGATCGCCGAACACATACTCGATGTCCGCGCGCCCGGCGTCGTAGAAGATCTGGCTCAGGTCGTCGCGCATGATCTCGACGTGGCGCGCCGAGATCGCCGAGGACAGTCTGCCGTAGTCGATGTGGGTCGGACGGCCACCGCCCACGCGACGGAAGGTGATCCGGTGGGTGCCGGTGGCGTGCGCCATCACCTGATCCAGCACGCCCATCTGTTCGGCGATGTCCATGGCGGGGCCGAACAGGTCGATCGCGTGGCCGCCGGTCTTGCGCAGGTGCGGCGCGCGCTCGACGACCGTGACGTCGAACCCGGACCGGGTCAGCCAATAGCCGAGCACCGGTCCGGCAATGCTCGCCCCGGAGATCAGAATCTTCATCACAACTCCTTACTTAACGGTCGGTAAGTAGACCTCCGCCAGCTTACTTAACGATCGGTCAGTTAGGCTAGGTACGTGAGCGCGCCACGGTCGGACACCCGGCAACGCATACAGGAGGTGGCCCGCGAACTGTTCGCCGAAAAGGGGGTGCAGCGCACCAGCCTGCAGGACATCGCGGCCCGCCTCGGTATCACCAAACCGGCGCTGTACTACCACTTCGGCTCACGGGAAGACCTGGTCCGCAGCATCGTCCAGCCGCTGGTCGACGGTGGCGAGGAGTTCGTCACGCGGTGCGAGCAGGCCGCCGACCTCACGCCCACCCAGGTGCTGGCGGGTTACTTCGACTACTTCTACGCCTTCCGCGCCGATCTGGTCACGGTGATCTCGGAGCTGAGCACCATCGCTGATCTCGGTCTGATCGACAGCATGCTGGCGTGGCGGGAGCGGCTCTGCGGGGTGCTCTTCGGTGCCGACCCGACCTTCGATCAGCAGGTCCGGTCGGTGATCGCACTCGGCGGGCTGCAGGACTGCTGCATATCGTTCCCCGATGCGCCGGCCGATGACCTGCGTGACCGCGCGGTGGCGGCGGCGCTGACCGCGCTGTACGGCTAGAAGCCACCCATATCGGCGGAGAACCAGTGCTGGGGCCGCAGATGGACGGCCACGCTGGGCCCGTGCTCGCGCCGGGCCATCTCCAGATAGGGCTCGACCGCCTCGGGCGGTAGGTAGCGCCGGGTCATCTCGACCAGCTGCTCGTCGGTGCCCTCTTCGATCCGGGCCACCGCGCCGTCGACGCTGACGTAGCGGACCGTCGGCTCGACCCGCTCGACCATCAGCGACAGATGCCCGGCGGCCTCGATCAGCCTGTGCTTGCGGGACCCGACACCGGTCAGGAACCACGGCTGGCCGCCGGGGGTGTACTGGTACCAGATCGGCACCGTCAGCGGACCACGGTTGGGGCCGGACGCTATCGAGAGCGCCGCGACATGCGGCTCGGCCAGGAACGCCTCACGATCTTCCCGGGAGAGCGGCATGGCTTACAGGCAGGGCCGGAAGAACAGCAGCTTGGGACCGCAGATACCGGAGGCGCCCAGCTTGGGCGGGCCGATGCGCGGCATGCCGATCTTGGGCATCTGCGGGGCACCGATCTTCGGCGGGGCCGGCAGCTCGGGCAGACCGATCGGCGGCGGCGGGGGCAGCTGGAACTGCGGCAGCTTGGGCAGCGACAGCGACGGCACCGAGGTGGCGACCCGGGCGACGTCGGAGGCGGCGGCGAAGGTCTGGCCACCGATCTGGGAGGCGTTGGCCAGCGTGGTGACCGGCGCCGAAAGGCTCGTCAGGGAAGCACCGCCCGCACCCGGTAGCAGGCCGAAGAACGCCAGCGTCGCGGCGGTGTCGGCGGCCGCGGCGGTGATCAGCGTCGGCCAGCCCACCACGGTGTCGACGGTGTTGACCACCGAGTTCCACACCTGGGTGGACCGGGGGAGGGCGCCCAGGTTGTTCGCGAGCTGCCAGGCGCCGCCCAGCTGATCCGGCGTGAGCTTGGCCACAGCCGGGGTCTCGGCCTTGTCCAGCGCGGCGGCCAGCAGGGTCTGGCACTCGCCGGTGCCGGAGTTGCGGACCTCGTTGCGCTTGCAGTTGTCCACGCAGGCGCCGTTGTAGTTGACCTGACCTGGGTTGCAGGTGGTCTCGGCGCCGCTGGGCGCCGCGGTGGCGATGGCGACAGCGGTCAGCGGCATGACGGCCGCCGCGATGGCAGCCGCGAAGCGACGTCGGGTGGCAGTCATGACGAGATCCTCACGGAAGGGTGTAGCGAACAAACTTCTGCGAGTGTAGACGATTTAACAATGCCGTGTGCACGCCTAAAGTCGAAGGCTATGCGCTTCGGACTGTTCATCCCGCAGGGTTGGCGACTCGATCTCGTCGACATTCCCACCGAAAACCACTGGTCAGTGATGAATGAGCTGGCCCGCTACGCCGATAACAGCACGTGGGACTCGGTGTGGGTGTACGACCACTTCCACACCGTCCCGGTGCCCACCGACGAGGCCACCCACGAGGCATGGTCGCTGATGGCGGCGTTCGCGGCCGTCACCGAGCGGGTGAAATTGGGCCAGATGTGTACGGCCATGAGCTATCGGAATCCGGCGTACCTGGCAAAGGTGGCCGCAACGGTCGACGTGATCTCCGGGGGCCGCACCCAGATGGGGATCGGCGGCGGCTGGTACGAGCACGAGTGGCGTGCCTACGGCTACGGCTTCCCGTCCGCGGGTGACCGGCTGGGCCGCCTCGACGAGGGGGTGCAGATCATGCGCGACGCCTGGCGCGACGGCCGCGTCACCCTCGACGGCAAGCACTACCAGGTGGACGACGCCATCGTCGCGCCCAAGCCGCTGCAGGACGGCGGCCCGCCGCTGTGGATCGCCGGCGGCGGGGAGAAGGTGACGCTGAAGATCGCGGCCAAGTACGCGCAGTACACCAACTTCAGCTCGGTGCCCGCCGACTTCGAACACAAGTCGCAGGTGCTGGCCGGGCACTGCCAGACCGTGGGCACCGACTACGACGCCATCGTGCGGTCGGCCAACTTCAACTCGGTGATCGCCACCTCCGAGAACGAGGTGAAGGACCGGCTGGAACGGATCCGCGCCCGCCAGGTGGGCAAGGCCGGTGAGGACGCCGTCGACGCCATGCTGGCCAACGTCGCCTCCCCGGACTCGGCCACCGGCACCCCCGAACAGGTCATCGAGCGTCTCACCCGGCTGCGTGACCTCGGCTGCGAGTACGCGATCATCTACTTCCCCGAGGCGGCGTACGACCGCTCGGGTGTCGAGTTGTTCGAGCGCGAGGTCATCCCGGCCCTCAGCTAGCCAACGCGCTGACCTGGTACTGCGCGATGCGCCACCCCTCGGCGGTCTCGGTGACGACGACCCCGAGGTTCAGGCTGACCGCCGTGCCGTCGGCGAAGCTGAAATCGGCCCGGGCGAAGCCCGTCACCACGGTGTCGGCCGGCCGCCGGTACTCCAGGACGGTGTAGTCGACGCTCAGCCCGGCCGGTTGCCCGTCGTAGTAGGCGAACACCCCGTCGCGGCCGACGCTGTAGGGCTTGAGCCCCTGAAAGACCGCGTCCGCGGTGAACACGGCGGCGGCCCGGCCGGGATCATGCCCGTCGACCCCGGCCTTCCACTCGTCGAGGACCTGTGCGAGGACGTCCTCAGTGCCCGGCATGCTGGCCTCCGTCGACGTGCAGGATCTCCCCGGTCACGAAGCCGGCGTGCTCCAGGTACAGCACGGCCTCGACGACCTCGTCGAGTTCACCGATGCGGTGCTGCGGATTGAGCTGCGCCAGCGCGGCGTACTCCTCGTCGGCGTGCATCGGGGTGCGGATGATGCCGAGCGCGACGGCATTGACCCGGATACCGCGCTCGGCGTACTCGACGGCCAGTGATCTGGTGGCCGCGTTCAGGCCGCCCTTGGTCAGCGCGGCCAGCACCGAGGGTGCGGCCTTGGTGGCCTGGTCGACCAGGCTGGTGGAGACGTTGACGACGTGGCCGCCGTCGCCCATGACCGCCAGCGCGGCGCGGGTCACCTCGAAGAAGCCGCGCAGGTTCACCCCGGTGATGGCGTCGTAGTCGGCGTCGGTGTACTCGGTGAACGGCTTCGCGATGAAGATGCCGGCGTTGTTCACCACGCTGTCGACGCGACCGAAGCGCTGGACGGCGGCGTCGACGATGCGTTGTCCGACACCGGGAACGCCGATATCACCGGCCACGCTCAACACGATCGGGTCGTCACTCGGCTCGATGCTGCGGGAGTTGGCGACGACCGCGTAGCCGAGTTTGCGGTAGCCGGCGACCAGGGCCTCGCCGATGCCCTGGGAGGCGCCGGTGATGATCGCGACGCGCGTGGGATTGTTCATGGTTCTGCCTTTCTCGTGGGTTCTGCACCGCTCAACCTCATTGCAGTGCGGCCGCGTCCCGATTCCTGGGATCGGAAAGCTCGCTGGTGGGAGCGCGCGCCTACTACGCTGACCGGGTGGAATTGCGGCAGCTGCGGTACTTCGTGACCGTCGCCGAGGAATTGAACTTCGGCCGGGCCGCCGAGCGGCTGCGCATCGCCGGGCCGTCGCTGTCCCAACAGATCAAGGCGCTCGAACGCGATCTGAAGGTGCAGCTGTTCGACCGGGACCGCCGGTCGGTGGCGCTGACGGCCGCCGGTGTGGCACTGCTGCCCGACGCCCGGGCGCTGGTCCGTCAGGCCGACGAGTTACGCAGGCGGGTAACGGGGTTGGCGTCCGACGAGCCGGTGCGCATCGGCTGTGTGAACTGGTGCCCGGTGGACTGGTCCGAGCGCGCGGCGGGGGTGGCCACGCTGCGGGTCGACACCTGGGTGATGCCCTCGCACACCCAGGCCGCCCGGGTGGCCGACGGCAGCCTCGATCTGGCGATCTGCTGGGTGCAGAACACCGACCTGGCCGAGCTCGACCTGTCGTCGCGGCTGGTCGGGGTCGACCGGCTCTACGCGCTCTCGGCCGGTGCCGGCACCGAACCCGTCGACGCGAAAGACACCGTGGTGCTGGTGGATACCGACACCGCCAGCTGGTCGTCGTGGAATCGGTACGCCGAACAGTTCGCCGCGGCCACCGGGGCACGGGTCATGCGTACCGATGACGGCGGGGTCACCGGGCCGACATTCTTCGAACATGTCCGGCGTCTGGGCCGGCCGGTGCTCAACAATCCCAAGGGGCAGAACGACACCGGCGCCGGCGATCTGGCACGCCGACCGGTCTGCAACCCGGAACCGTTGTGGACGTGGTCACTGGTGTGGCGTCGCGCCGAGGATCGGGCCGCGGTGCTGGCCGTCGTGGACGCCTTCACCAGGGACGCCGGTGATCTGGGTATCGGCGCCGCCGGGGTGTGGCTGCCTGCCGAGGATCCATATCACCGCGCTCACCAGCGCGGCCAGTAGCACCGTCACCGGCCACGACGCGCGCCCTCCCAGCTGAGAGCCGATTCCTCGCAGTCGCGGGGATGGGCGGGAGTACGAAAGGCGTTGACTGCGAACAGAACAAAGGAGCAGATCATGACCGAGACAATCACCGTACTGGTCACCGGCGCCAACCGTGGGCTGGGCCGCAGGATCGCCGAGGAGTTCGTTGCGCGCGGCGCCAAGGTCTACGCCGGGGCTCGTCGTCCCGACACCGTGGACTATGCCGGCGTCATCCCGATCCAGCTGGACATCACCGATCCCGAATCGGTGCGCCGGGCCGCCGAAATCGCCTCCGATGTGACCGTTCTGGTGAACAACGCCGGCATCTCCACGCGGGCCAATCTGCTGTCGGGCCCCATCGAGGACATCCGCGCCGAGATGGACACCCACTACTTCGGCACCCTGAACGTCGCCCGTGCGTTCGCCCCGGTGCTGGAGCGCAACGGCGGCGGCACCATCCTCAACGTGTTGTCGGTGCTGTCCTGGATGCACCCGGCCACCTCCGGGGGCGTATGCGGCGGCGAAGGCGGCGGCCTGGGCGCTCACCGATGCGGTACGTGACGAACTGGCCCCGCGCGGCATCAACGTCATCGCGCTGCACGTCGGCTACATGGACACCGATATGGTCAGTTACATTCCGGCAGAACAGAAGTCAGATCCGGCGGAGATCGCGCGGCAGGCCGTCGACGGGGTCTACGACCATGCCACCGAGATCCTGGCCGACGATTGGGCGCGACGGGCCAAGGCGGCCTTGTCCCAGGTGCGATAGTGGAGGAATGGAGAAGATCTCACTGACCGCGCTGGCGCGTGAGCATCTGGAGACGGCCCGCGCCGCCACCAGCGGCCGGAGCGCACACACGGTGTACGGCGGACATGAACACAGCCTGCGGCAGACCCTGCTGGCGCTGACGGCCGGCAACGGTCTGGACGAGCACGAGAGTCCCGGCGAGGCCACCGTGCAGGTATTGCAGGGCCGGGTCCGGCTCACCACGGCCGAGGCGGGGTGGGAAGGGTCAGCCGGTGATCACCTGGTGGTGCCCCGAGTGCGGCACGGGCTGTCGGCGCTGGAGGATTCGGTGATCCTGCTGACCGTGGTCAAGGCGGTCGGGCCGCACGTCTGACGTCAGAACGGGCTCGGGTTGGACTGCCACTCGGCCTCCTGCGGACGGGCGCCGTAGCGACGCGCGTAGTCCTCGTGCAGGCGGGCGTTGCGCTCCCGGTTCAGGGTGTCGATCAGCTTGGGGTCCAGGCCGTGCTGAGACAACCGGTGCCGGCGCCACACCTTGTTCAACACGAAAGCCATGACCAGCGCCCAGGTGTAGATGGGCACGGTCATCTCCAGATGCACGTACAACGAGGCGGGCAGCAGCCACAGCGGGGCCAGGATGAGGGCCGGCGGGATGGCGTAGCGCAGCATGTGCCGGCGCACCGCGCCCTTGCCGGTCAGGTCGGCGGTCACCCACTGCTTCATGGAGTCGGGCAGTCGCTTGCCGTAGGCGTAGAGAACCTTTTGTCCGAAGGTGGGGGTGGCGGCCATGACTTAGATAGTACGCTAACTATTAGCAGGCTAAGCAAGTAGTACAGTGTGATGATGGCTTCATCGTCGGCAGCGCCGGAAGTGACCGCAGATATCGATCCCCTCGCCCTGGAGCGACAGGTGTGCTTTGCGCTGGCGGTCACCAACCGCGCGGTGCTGGCGGTGTACCGGCCGCTGCTCGAACCGCTGGGACTGACCCACCCGCAGTACCTGGTGATGCTGGCGCTGTGGGACAACGACAAGGCCGGTCTGGATGCCCTGTCGGTCAAGCAGGTCGCCGGTCTGCTGCAGATGGACTCCGCGACCGTCTCCCCGATGCTCAAACGGCTGGAGGCACTGGGCTTCATCAGCCGGGTCCGCAGTGCCGCCGATGAGCGCACCACCCTGATCACCCTCACCAAAGCCGGTGCGGCACTGCGCAAGAAGGCACTCCAGATCCCGCCTGCGGTGGTCGCCCGGCTCGGTGTCGACATGGCCGAACTGGAGCAGCTGCACTCGGTGCTGACCCGGATCAACCTGGCCGCGGTGGCCGCCGGGGCGCTGGAGGATTAACCGCGGTGTGCCAGCACGTTGACGACGTTGCCGGCGCCGTCGGCGAAGAAGAACCTGCGCACGCCCCACTCCTCGTCGGACAGCGGATGCACGATCTGCAATCCCGCGTCGACCGCGGCCGCATGGGCGGCATCGACATCGTCGACCTCGATCGACACCGTCGGGTTCACCGCCGCCGTCTGATCTTTCGTCATCAGGCTCAGCTGATGGCGGTGCTCGTCGTCGGCGAGGGTGACGATCCAGCCGTGGTTCATCACCTCGGTCAGCCCGAGCGTCGCGATGTAGGCGGCGCGGGCGGCGTCGATGTCGGCGACGGTCAGGACCGGCACCACCCGCCCGACGGTCATATCGCCGGACCCAGCAGGTCGTCGGCGTCCTTGATGATGTAGCCATAGCCCTGCTCGGCCAGGAACCGCTGGCGGTGCGCGGCGTATTCGGCGTCCAGGCTGTCGCGGCTGACCACCGAGTAGAAGATGGCCCCACCGCCGTCGGCCTTGGGCCGTAGCAGCCGGCCCAGTCGCTGAGCCTCCTCCTGGCGCGATCCGAAGGTGCCCGAAACCTGCACGGCCACAGATGCTTCCGGGAGATCGATGGAGAAGTTCGCGACCTTGGACACCACCAGGGTGCGGATCTCCCCGCGCCGGAACTGGTCGAACAGCTCCTCGCGCTCGGCGTTCTTCGTCGAGCCCTGGATGACCGGAGCGCCGAGTTCCTGGCCGAGCTCGTCGAGCTGATCGAGGTAGGCGCCGATCACCAGCGTCGGCTCGTCCTTGTGCTTGTCCAGGATCGACTTCACCACGGCGATCTTGGTGTGCGCCGTCGAGCACAGCTTGTAGCGTTCCTCGGGCTCGGCGGTCGCGTAGATCATCCGCTCGTTATCGGTCATCGTGACCCGGACCTCGATGCACTCTGCCGGCGCGATCCAGCCCTGAGCCTCGATGTCCTTCCACGGCGCGTCGTAGCGCTTCGGGCCGATCAACGAGAACACGTCGCCCTCGCGGCCGTCCTCACGGATCAGCGTGGCCGTCAGCCCGAGCCGGCGCCGCGACTGCAGATCGGCGGTCATCCGGAACACCGGCGCGGGCAGCAGATGCACCTCGTCGTAGATGATCAGACCCCAATCGCGGGAGTCGAACAGCTCCAGGTGCTTGTACTCACCCTTGGTGCGCCGGGTGATCACCTGATAGGTCGCGATGGTGACCGGGCGGATCTCCTTGCGCTCGCCGGAGTATTCGCCGATCTCCTCCTCGGTGAGCGAGGTCCGCGCGATCAGCTCGCGCTTCCACTGCCGGCCCGCGACAGTGTTGGTGACCAGGATCAGCGTGGTCGCGCCGGCCTTGGCCATCGCGGCGGCACCGACCAGCGTCTTGCCGGCCCCGCAGGGCAGCACGACGACACCGGAGCCGCCGGCCCAGAACGAGTCGGCCGCCATCTCCTGGTAGTCGCGCAGTGTCCAGCCGTCCTGGGCCAGGTTGATCGGGTGCGCCTCGCCGTCGACGTAGCCCGCCAGATCCTCGGCGGGCCAGCCGACCTTGAGCAGCATCTGCTTGACCCGGCCGCGCTCGCTGCCGTGCACGATCACGGTGTCGTCGTCGATGCGCGCGCCCAGCATCGGGGCGATCTTCTTGTTGCGCAGCACCTCCTCCAGCACCGCACGGTCCAGGCTGACCAGCGTCAGCCCATGCGCGGGATGTTTGACCAGCTGCAGGCGGCCGTAGCGGGCCATGGTGTCGACGATGTCGACCAGCAACGGCTGCGGCACGGCATAGCGGGAGAAGCTGACCAGCGCATCGACGACCTGCTCGGCATCGTGTCCGGCCGCGCGGGCGTTCCACAGCGCCAGCGGGGTGATCCGGTAGGTGTGGATGTGCTCGGGCGCGCGTTCCAGTTCGGCGAACGGCGCGATCGCGGCGCGCGCGGCGCCGGCGAGTTCGTGATCGGTTTCGAGCAGCACAGTCTTGTCGGACTGGACGATCAGCGGGCCCTCGGTCATGCCTGGCCTCTAAAAGGGAAAGTCATCCCATCCATTATCCAGAGTCGGCCGACACCACGGATGTCACGCGGTGGATGGCGAACTCCCGGACCCGGCCCGCCGCCGGATCGAAGGCGGTCAGCTGGCCGCCGCGGATGTTGATCGGCGCGATCACCCGCTGGGTGGCCACCCCGGCGGGGTCGACGTACCCCATCACCACCGAGGTCTGCTCGACCGCCGCCTGCTGCAGCAGCGCGATCAGCACCGCCGGATCCAATCGCTCGTGCGACCGCGGGGAGGCGGCCACGCTGCGCATCACCGCGACGATCGCGCCGAGGGTCTGGGTCGTCGGCGCCGCCAGCGGCCGGAACACCCGGCGCCGGCTCAGGGTGGGCACCCGGGCACCGCGGGCGCGGATGTCGAGCACGGCCCCGGTCGAGTCCTCGGCGGCCGGCACGAACCCGCCGGCCCGCAGCGCGGCGAGCACATCGCCGATCGGGGCCTGCGACACCGCGACGGTGGGCGCCAGGATGCGCAGTTCCAACGGTTCGGCCGCCGGGGTGGCCACCGCCTGGGCCAGCAGCGCCGGGTCCTCGCACCGCACGAACGACGACGCCATCCCGACACGGAGCTGCCCGTGCCGGCGCGCGACATCGTCGATCAGGTAGGTCAGCCCCTGCGGGACCGGGGTCTTGGAGTGCTTCTCGAAGAAGGCGTGCAGCCCGCCCGCTGTCCGCCCGGCATCCAGCGCCCGCCGGATCGAGGCTTCGCTGATCCGGTACACCATCGCCGCGCCCGCCGATTCGACGGTGGCCACCGCATCGAGCTGCTCGGCGAGTTCGCGCAGCAGCGGCCCGGGCACCACCACGGTCAGGTCGGCCTGCAGCAGGAAGTGGTCCAGCGGTGCGGGCAGCACCTTGTCCATCGCGGTGATGGTGGCCTCGGCGTCATCCTCGGAGTCCTGGGCCAGCAGGGCACGCCCCGGCGTCGCGATGCCACCGCGCCCGACCAGGCCGACGGCGTGCGCCTCGCGCAACAGGTCGGTCACCGGGTCCAGCTGCAAGCGGGCCGCCCAGCGCGGGCGCTGCCACATCATCGCCAGCGCCGCCGACTCGGCGTCCACCCCGGCTCCGGCCGGCAGCCCGTCGAGCACCGTCAGCAGCAGCCGGCGATCAAGCGGGGCCGCCGTCGAATACAGCGCATCGGAGAGCACCCCGTAGGGCTTGCCGTCCGGGCCGCGGTGCCCGATCAGGCTGGGGCGGGCCGGCAGGTTCAGCCAGGTCCACGCGATCAGCTGCCATCGCGCGGCGGTCGAGGTCTCGACGAACCGGTCCGCGCCGACCGTCGGCGCCCAGTACGGCGAATTACCCGCCACCGGCTCGGGGTCCGGTGTACCCGGCGCCAGCAGACCGGCGGCGGCGGCCAACTCCAGGATCAGCCCGAGCCGCTGTTCGTCGATACCGGTCAGCTTGGTCAGCTTCTTCACATCGCGCACGCCGAGGCCGCCGGCGCGCAGTTCGGACACCGGGTTCTCCGACAGCGTCTCGATGATGACGTCGATCTCGCGCAGCAGGTCGATCGCCGCCCCGGCGGCCACCGAGTCCACGTCGGCCTGGGTGGTGGTGTGCACCGCCGGATCGGGCGTGCGCAACCCGGTCGGGCCGGGCAGGTCGCCGCGCAGCACCTGGGCGACCAGGCGCGGCAGGATCACCGTGTCGTCGGTATCGCTCGGGATGCGGTGCAGCAGGCCCGCGGCGAGTAGCCGTTGGGCCGGGCGGTCGGCCGGGGCGCCGGGGATGGCGTCGCGGGTACGGCCGATGGGGGAGCCCTCGACCAGCCGGGTCAGCAGCTCCGTGTCCGGCTCGTCGAGCCCGTCGAGCAGCTCACGGATCTGTGCGGCAGTCAGTTCGGGACCGTCGTGCACGGCCTGGCCCGGGTACCAGGGCAGGCCGGCCGTCACCTCGGCGACCACCCGCAGGTTCTCGTCGCCCCACACCAGGGCCCGGTCGACCAGATCATCGAGCGCGGCCTCGACATCCGCGGCGTCGGCCCGGGTGCCGATGAAGTCGGTGACCGCGTCCCGGGGCACCGCGGCGGCCTCGGCGTGCAGCATCAGCAGCGCGTCCAGCACCGCCAGGTGCAGATAGGTCAGCCCGTCGGTGGCGGCCTTGACCGACTGGCGGGCCTGTGCTCGGGCCGCCAGTGCTGCGATGGTGCTCGGCGGCGGCTGGGTCAGGTCGGGTCGCAGTTCGAGCAGCCGCACCAGGCGTTCGTCGGACAGGTCGGCCAACCAGACGCCGAGGGGCATGCTCTTAAATCCCTGGGTCATTGCTGACCAGCGTAAAGCAGCGTCCCGCTCTCGCCACCGCTCGTAGTACCTGCCACAATGTCGGGTGTGGCAGACAAGAAGAATCAGTACGTCGACAATGGCTGGCCCGAGGTGGCCGAGGGCGATCACGCGGTGAGCGAACTCGTCAGCGACCGGACCGGCTCCCTGTCCCCGTTCGGTGATGTGACCTTCCCGCTGCCGGCCGAGGATCTGCCCTACGTGCACCCGGTCACCGTCGTCAACAAATAGCGTTGAGCGGGCTCTCGCACCTCGACGATTCGGGCGCGGCCCACATGGTCGACGTCACGGCCAAGACCGCCACCAAGCGCACCGCGGTCGCGCGGGGGTCCGTGCACACCCGGGCCGATGTCATCGAACTGATCGCCGGCGGCGGGTTGCCCAAGGGTGACGCCCTGCCCACCGCGCGGGTCGCCGGGATCATGGCAGCCAAGCGCACCAGCGATCTCATCCCGCTGTGCCATCAGCTGGCGCTCACCGGCGTCGACGTCGAATTCGACATCGGTACAACCGAAGTGACCATCACCGCGACCGTGCGCACCACCGACCGGACCGGGGTGGAGATGGAAGCCCTGACCGCGGTGAGCGTGGCGGCGCTGACCGTCTACGACATGATCAAGGCCGTCGACCCGGCCGCGCGCATCGACGGTGTGCACGTTGTGCGCAAAGAGGGCGGCAAAACGGGTACCTGGACGCCATGAGGTCGGCGCGGGTCATCATCGCCTCCACCCGGGCGGCCACCGGCGTCTACGCCGACCGCACGGGCCCGATCATCACGGCCTGGCTGGGCGAGCGGGGCTTCGCCTCCGGTGACCCGGTGGTGGTCGCCGACGGCAACGATGTGCAGACCGCGCTGCGGCAGGCGCTGACCGACCGGGTCGCGCTGATCATCACCTCCGGTGGCACCGGTATCTCGCCGACGGACCGAACCGCCGACATCACCGCCGCACTGCTCGACTACCAGATCCCTGGGTTGGCCGACGCCATCCGCCGGTCCGGGCTGCCCGAGGTACCGACGTCGGTGCTCTCGCGCGGCGTGTGCGGGGTCAGCGGCGCCACGCTGATCGTGAACCTGCCCGGCTCCTCCGGCGGGGTGCGCGACGGTCTCGGCGTGCTGGCCGACGTGCTGGAGCACGCGCTGGACCAATTGGCCGGAGGTGACCATGGGCGCTGACGTCATCCGGGTGGGATTGAGCGAGGAGCCGATCTCGCTGACCGAACACGAGGAGCTGGTGGCCCACGAGGCCGCCGGCGCGGTGGTCGGGTTCTCCGGAGTCGTGCGCGACCACGACGGCGGACGCTCGGTCACCCGGCTGGAGTATTCGGCGCATCCGTCGGCGCTACAGACGCTGACCGACGTGGTGCACGAGGTCGCCGCCGCGGCCGAGGGTGTGCGCGCGGTGGCGGTGAGCCATCGGATCGGCGATCTGCGCATCGGGGACGCGGCCCTGGTGGTCGCGGTGGCCGCCGATCATCGCGGCGCGGCGTTCGCGACCTGTGCGCTGATGGTCGACACCGTCAAGGAGCGACTGCCGGTGTGGAAGCACCAGCACTTCGGCGACGGCACCGACGAATGGGTCAACTCGGCCTAGGCCCCCGACGCAATGTTCCCCTGACAGCCGAGCCGTGGCGATATATCCACGGTGGCGCTGTCAGAGGAACATTGCGTTCAGGTCAGGGCAGTGGAGCCGGGGGCACCGGTAGCGGAGCCGCCGGCGCCGGTGCGTTTGGCGGCGCCACCGGGACGACCGGCTGGCCGGCCGGGGCATTACCGGTCAGCGAGCGCTGCGTCGTGATGGCGATCAGCGCGTCCTTGCCGGTGATCTGCTGCTGCTGAACGGCATTCCAGATCTGGCGCAGGTAGCTGACGTTCGCGCTCTCGTTGGGCAGCGCGTTCGGGTCGAGCGTGGTGCCGGGTGCCAGGTTCTCCGGAGTGATCAGGTGCGGGACACCTTCGGCCGGAACCGGCGCGGGAACACCGGCCGGAACGGGTGCGGCCAGGGGTGCCGGGGCGGCGGCCGGCGCGGGAACCGGGGCCGGCGCAGGAACCGGCGCGGGGGCCGGCGGGACCAGCGGGGCGGGCTCCATGGGCAGCGGGGCCTCCAGCGACCACAGCTGCGGCTGGTTCGGCGCGGGCTCCGCGGTGTCCCAGTTGGCGGCGTTGACGGCCGGGGCCGGCGGCAGCGGGGCGTCCAGCGGCAGGGCGTCGACCGGGGCACCGGGCAGCGGCAGGGCCGGATCGACCGGAGCCTGCGGGGCCGGGGCGGCCAGCGCGACGGCATCGATCGGAGCCGGCGGCAGGGGCGCCGGAG
>NZ_MVHJ01000010.1 GCF_002086115.1 Mycolicibacterium bacteremicum | reverse complement strand
GCCGCATCCACCACCTCATCAAAACCTTCCACTGCGGGCCCGGCGGCTGGACCGAGAGCCAACACCCCGACGGCACCGTCACCCTCACCGCCCCCACCGGCCGCACCTACACCACCACACCCGGCGGCAGCCTGTTCTTCCCGCAACTCGGCATCGCCACTGCCGAACTTCCCACCATCGACATGCCACCACCGAACCCACACCGGAACCTGGCCGCCCCCAGACGATCTCGCACCCGAGCCCAGAACCGCGCCTACCGAATAGCCCACGAACGCGCACTCAACCGCGCCCACATCGACGCCGACCCACCGCCCTTCTAGGTGCGGTCACACCCGGATGACGTGCGGACCCAGGGTTTCGTAGCGATGTGCCTCGGGCGCCGGCAGCTCGGTGCCGGTGATGATCGTCTGAAAGTCGGCGACATCGGCGAACCGGCAGAAATGCGACTCGCCGAACTTGGAGTGCGCGGCCACCAGCACCCGTCGGTTCGCCACCCGGACCGCCGTCTTCTTGACCGCAGCCACCGCAGGGTCCGGAGTGGTGATGCCGTGCTCGACCGAGATGCCGTTGGTGCCCAGGTATGCCACGTCGATGACCAGGCCGCGCAACCGATCCAGCGCCCACTCGTCGACGCAGGCCAGCGTCCGCCCCCGCATCCGCCCACCCAGTAACAGCACCGTCACCGTCTCGCTGTGCGCCAAGGCCTCGGCGGCCAGCAACGACGCCGTCACCACGGTCAGCTCCTGGTCGGCCAACAGCTGGGCGATCAGACGCGGGGTGAATCCCTCGTCGAGATAGACGGTCTCGGCGCCGTGTAGCTGTTCGACCGCGGCCCCGGCGATCCGGTGCTTCTGCGCCAGATCCACCTGACTGCGGAACTCCAGGCCGGATTCGAAGGCGGCCGTCTCCAGCGGTACGGCACCGCCGTGCACCCGCTTGAGCAACCGCCGCCCCGCCAACACCTTCAGGTCGCGACGGATGGTCTCCGTCGCGACCTGAAGTTCCTCGGCCAGTGCCGGCACCTCGACCCGTCCGCGACTGCGGGCGAACTCGACGATCTGACGCTGCCGGGTGTCGGAATCCACGGTCACATTCTGACCGGTGACTAGTCGCCTGCCGTCAGCACGGCCCGGATCTCCTCGGCCGTGGTCGCCGCTCGCAGCTTGGCCACCTGCTCCTTGTCCAGGAACACGTGCGCGATCTTCGTCAGCAGCGCCATGTGGTCGTTGCCGGCCCCGGCGATACCCACCACGAACTCTGCGGGCTTGCCGTTCCAGTCGATCGGCTCGGGGTAGCGCACGAACGAGATGCCGGTCTTGCGGATCGCGCTCTTGGCCTCGTTGGTGCCGTGCGGGATGGCCAGGCCGTTGCCCATGTAGGTCGACACCGACTTCTCGCGTTCGTGCATGGCGTCGACATAGCTGCGCTCGACGGCGCCGGCGGTCACCAGGAGCGCACCGGCCTCGTCGATGGCCGCCGCTGCGGTGGCGCCGGTGCCGCTCAGCACGATCGAGGACAGCGGCAGCACGTCGTCACCGGCGGAGCCGGCAGCACCCGAAGTATCCGCCGCGGGGGCGGGAGCGTCCTCGACCGGAGCCGTACCCGCGCCACCATTGGTCCGGCGCAACATCTCCACGATCTCGTCGTAGGCCGGGGTGCTCATGAAGTCGTCGACCGAGACGTGCACCGCCGAACCTGTTCTCAACCGGGCCCGGTCGGTCAGGTCGCGGTGGGTGACGACCAGCCCGTAGCTGTCGGTCAGGTTGGCGATGGACTGATTGGTGACCTTGACGTCGCCGAATCCCGCGGCGTTGACCTTCTTGCGCAGCACCGAGGCGCCCATGGCCGAGGACCCCATGCCGGCGTCGCAGGCGAACACGATGTTCTGGATGCGCCCGCCGCCGGTCAGCAGCCCGGACACGCTGGACTTCTTGCCCTTCATCGATTCCATCGAGGCCGTCGCCGCGGACAGGTCACCCTCGTCGGCCGCCTTGTCGGTCTTCAACAGGAATGCGGCGACGATGAACGACACGGCGGCGGCACCGAACACCGACAGTGTGACGCCGAGGAAACTGCCGCTGGCGGTCTGCGCGTAGACGGCGATGATCGAGCCCGGTGCCGCGGGCGCGCGCAGGCCGGATCCGAACAGCACGTTGATGAACACACCGGTCATGCCGCCGAGGATGGTGGCGATGATCAGCTTGGGCTTCATCAGCACGTACGGGAAGTAGATCTCGTGGATGCCGCCGAAGAACTGGATGACGGCCGCCCCCGGTGCCGACGCACGGGCCGCGCCGCGCCCGAAGAACATGAATGCCAGCAGAAGTCCGAGACCGGGGCCGGGGTTCGCCTCCAGCAGGAACAGCACGGACTTGCCGGTCTCCAGCGCCTGGGTGGTGCCCAGCGGGGTCAGCACACCGTGGTTGATGGCGTTGTTGAGGAACAGCACCTTTGCGGGCTCGATCAGGATCGAGGTCAGCGGCAGCAGGTTGTTCTCGACGAGGAAGTCGACGGCGTTGCCTGCGGCGGTGGTGAAACCGGACACGATGGGACCGATGCCGAAGAAGCCGAAGATCGCCAGCAACATGCCCAGGATGCCGGCGGAGAAATTGTCGACCAGCATCTCGAAGCCCGGCCGGATCTTGCCCTCCCACAGGGCATCCAGCTTCTTCATGCACCACCCGCCGAGCGGGCCCATGATCATGGCTCCCATGAACATCGGGACCTCGGCGCCGGCGATGACACCCATGGTGGCGATCGCGCCGACCACCGCGCCGCGGTTGCCATGCACCATCCGCCCGCCGGTGTACCCGATCAGCAGTGGCAGCAGGTAGGTGATCATCGGGCCGACGATCCCGGCGCCGTCGTAGGCGCCCCAGCCGCCGATCTTGGCGACCCAGCCGTCGGGATCACGCAGGCCGGCGAAGATGGCCTGCAACCAGCCCTGCTCGATGAACAGCGCGGTGATCAGGCCCCAGGCGATGAACGCGCCGATGTTGGGCATGACCATGTTCGACAGCGCGGTGCCCAGTTTCTGCACGCGCACCCGGGCGCCGGTCCGCGGGGCGGCAGACGCTTCGACTGTGGACATCGGTTGACCTCCGGTTTTCGCGCCGGCCGCTTCGGTGACGCCGGTCACATGCACATCTAGTAATACGCATACCCGGGCAGAAAATCAAGGGAATCGGGCAAGAATGGGCAGTCGATTCTGTGGTTTTATGACCGAATAGCGACTACAGTCCTCAGTCAGCACCCCCGTTGCCAGAGGTCGACAACCGGAAGGACCGCATATGAAAGCCCTGCGTTTCTACGCCCCCGAGGACGTCCGCCTCGAAGACGTGCCCGAGCCGGAATGCGCTTCCGACGAGGTGAAGCTGCGGGTACGCAACTGCTCCACCTGCGGCACCGACGTCAAGATCTTCTACAACGGGCATCAGAACCTCACCCCGCCGCGCACCATCGGTCACGAGATCGCGGGTGAGATCGTCGAGGTCGGCGCCGACGTCAACGCCACCTACGGCAGCTCCTGGGAGGTCGGTGACCGCGTCCAGGTCATCGCGGCCGTCCCGTGCGGTGAGTGTCACGAATGCCGCAAGGGCTGGATGGCGGTGTGCCAGAACCAGACCTCGATGGGTTACCAGTACGACGGCGGCTTCGCCGAGTTCATGATCGTCCCCAGGCAGGTGCTCAAAGTCGATGGCCTGAATCGGATTCCGGACAATGTCGGCTTCGACGAGGCGTCGGCGGCCGAACCGTTCGCCTGCGCCATCAACGCCCAGGAACTACTCGGGATCGAGGAGGGCGACACCGTCGTCGTGTTCGGCGCCGGCCCCATCGGCTGCATGCACATCCGCATCGCCCGCGGCGTGCACAAGTGCGGACCCATCTATCTCGTCGATGTCAACGATGCCCGCCTCCAGATGTCCGCCGATGCCGTGCATCCCGACGGCGTCATCAACGCCGCCGAGGTCGACGTCGTCGAGAAGGTCATGGAGCTCACCGGCGGTCGCGGCGCCGACATCGTGATCACGGCGACGGCGGCCAACATCGCCCAGGAACAGGCCATCGCGATGGCCGCCCGCAACGGCCGCATCTCGTTCTTCGGCGGCCTGCCCAAGACCGATCCGACCATCACGTGCGACTCCAACGTCGTGCACTACCGGCAGCTGCACATCCACGGCGCCAACGGCTCGGCCCCCGAGCACAACAAGCGCGCCCTGGAGTACATCTCCAGCGGGCAGGTGCCCGTCAAGGACCTGATCACCCGGCACATTCCGCTGGACAACGTGCTGGACGCGTTCCAGATCGTGAAGAAGGGCGAGGCGATCAAGGTGACGGTCGAACCGTCCTGACCGGTCAGCCGCCGACCGCGGTCAGGTAGCCGCCGATCCCGGCGACGCATGCGACCGCGGTCAGGACCAGCGTGCCCAGTGCGAACGGCCATGCCCGGGTGCGGCGCACCAACCGCACGATGGTCACCGTCGTGCCCGCCAGCCACAGCAGCGCGGCGGCGGTGAACCCGATGAACATCGCGGTCACGCCGGCATCGATATGGCACGTCTCGGGCGGGCAGTGGTCGGTGAACGCCATGAAGAAGATCCCGAAGAAGGCCGCCACCGCACCACCGCCGAGAGAAAGCAGCAGCGCCAGTATCGACATCGCGATGTCGACGCCCGAGGCGGGGCGTCGGGCCGGCGGGTACCCGGGCGCATAGGTCATGGCGCACGATCGTATGACCCGGTCGGCGCCGCGGCTACCCTCGACGAGGTGGACCTCGCCGAACCGGCTGTCAACATCGCCGACCGCTTCGGGCGCGGCAGGCTCGGCGCGTTCGTCAGCCGGCCCGCCTACGTGCACTTCCTGGCCGCCTACCGCGCCGGGATGGCCCAACTGCCGCCCTGCCAACCCAGAGATGTGGCAACGGCTTTCGGCTCCGTCCGGACCTACCGATTCGACGGCCCCGAGGCCGATACCCCGATCGTGCTGTTGCCCGGCCGCAACGGCTGCACCCCGATGTTCGACAGCAACCTGGCGCCGCTGCTGGCCTTGCGCACCGTGTTCTGCATCGATCTGCTGGGCGACGCAGGCCTGTCGGTGCAGTTTCGGCCCATCCGCACGGCGGCAGACCAGGCGCAGTGGCTCGACGAGACCCTGGCCGGGCTCGGGCTGCACCGTGCGCACCTGCTCGGGGTGTCTATCGGCGGCTGGACGGCGGTCAACTGCGCGGTGCACCGGCCCGACCGGATCGCCTCGCTCACACTGCTGGACCCGGTGCAGACGTTCGCGCGGGTGAAGGTCACACCGCTGCTCGCCTCGGCCATCCTCGTCGTCCCCGGCATGCCGCAACGCTGGCGTGACCGCGTGCTGCGCTGGATCTCCGGCGGAGCAGACCTTGCCCAGGCCGGCCCGGTGGCTGCGTTGATCGACGCCGCAGCAAAGGATTTCGCGGTGCACACCACGGCGCCCCGGCTGTTCACCGAGGGCCAGCTGCGATCCCTGCAGATGCCGGTGCTGGCCCTGCTCGCCGGCCGCAGCGTCATGCACGACCCGCACCGGGCCGCCCGCCGCGCCCGGGCACTTTTACCGCAGGGTCAGGTCGAGATCTGGCCGGCCGCCTCACACGCCATCAACGGCGAGTATCCGCAGGAGATCGCCGACCGACTGAGCCGATTCCTGTGAACGGCCCGACGTCCGGGCGTCAGCGCGTAACCTGTTGGCGCGCGGCCACGAGAGAGAACGGGAGCTGATGCGGCACTACTACACCGCTGATGCCATCCGCGCCGCCGAGGCGCCCTTGCTGGCAACACAGCCCGACGGAACGCTGATGCGCCGGGCCGCCTACGGACTGGCCATGCTGACCGCCGCAGAACTGCGCCGCCGCACCGGTGGGGTTGCCGGTCGCAGGGTGTGCGCCGTCGTCGGTTCGGGGGACAACGGCGGCGACGCGCTGTGGGCTGCGTCCTTCTTACAGCGTCGCGGTGTGCGGACGACCGCGGTGCTGCTCACGCCCGACCGCGCCCATCCCGCCGGGCTGGCGGCATTCCGCAAGATCGGCGGCCGCATCACCCAAAACATCCCCGCCACAACCGATCTGGTGCTCGACGGCGTCGTCGGGATCTCCGGCCGGGGTCCGCTACGCGACGCCGCCGCCGCCGTGTTCGCGGCCGCCACCGCACCTGTCGTCGCCGTCGATCTGCCCAGCGGTGTCGACGCGTACACCGGCGCCGCCGACGGCCCGCACGTCGAGGCCGCCCTCACCGTCACCTTCGGCGGACTCAAACCCGTGCACGCACTGGCTGATTGCGGCCGGGTCGAGCTGGTCGACATCGGCCTGGACCTCGCGCCGTCGCCATTGCGCGGGCTCGAGGAGTCCGACGTCGCCGCGCGCTGGCCCATTCCGGGCCGCCACGACGACAAGTACACCCAGGGCGTCACCGGCGTCCTGGCCGGCTCCGCCACCTACCCGGGCGCGGCCATCCTGAGCACCGGCGCGGCCGTGGCCGCGACTTCGGGCATGGTCCGCTACGCCGGCACCGCCAAACACGATGTGGTCACCTGCTGGCCCGAGGTGGTCGCCACCGAGGACGCCGCATCGGCGGGCCGGGTCCAGGCGTGGGTGGTCGGACCGGGGCTGGGCACCGACGAAAGCGCCGAACAGACCCTGCGATTCGCGCTCGGTACCGATCTGCCGGTGATCGTCGACGCCGATGCGCTCACACTGCTGGCGCGCGCGCCGCAGCTGGTGGCCGATCGCGGCGCACCCACGGTGCTGACCCCGCATGCGGGGGAGTTCACGCGGCTGGCCGGACACGAGGTCGGAGCCGACCGGATCGGTGCGGCCCGCGGTCTGGCCGAAAAGCTCGGTGTCACCGTGCTGCTCAAGGGCAATGTCACGGTGGTGGCCGGCCCGGAGGTCACCTACCTGAACCCGGCGGGCCAATCCTGGGCTGCCACCGCCGGATCGGGAGATGTGCTGTCCGGTGTCATCGGAGCCCTGCTGGCCGCCGGCCGGCCGCCCGCCGAGGCGGCCGCCGCTGCAGCGTTCGTGCACGCCCGGGCCGCGGCGCTGGCGGCGGCCGACCCGGGACCGCGCGATGCGCCGACCTCGGCGGCCGGCATCTTGGCCCATCTGCGCGCCGCCATCGCATCGCTGAGCCCCGTGTCAGTCGAACCGAGAGGGATAACCAGATGAGCCGCAAGCACAAATCGCGTGGACCGCACATCTCACCGGCCTACACCGGCCGATTGTCCACCGACCCGGTGCCGGCGCTGCGGCTTCCCGGCGAGTCGATGGACCCGCAGGCCGCCTACCGCTACATCCACGACGAGCTGATGCTCGACGGCAGTTCGCGACTCAACCTGGCGACGTTCGTGACGACATGGATGGACCCCGAGGCCGAGAAGCTGATGGCCGAGACGTTCGACAAGAACATGATCGACAAGGACGAGTACCCCGCGACCGCGGCCATCGAGGCCCGCTGCGTGGCCATGGTGGCCGATCTGTTCCACGCCGAGGATCTGCGTGACGACGATCCCGCGTCGGCCGTCGGGGTGTCCACCATCGGTTCCAGTGAGGCCGTCATGCTCGCCGGCCTGGCGATGAAGTGGCGGTGGCGGGCCAGGACGGGCGAATGGAAGGGCCGCGCACCGAACCTGGTGATGGGGTCCAACGTGCAGGTCGTCTGGGAGAAGTTCTGCCGGTATTTCGACGTCGAGCCGCGCTACCTGCCGATGGCCGAGGACCGCTACGTCATCACCCCCGAGCAGGTGCTCGACGCCGTGGACGAGGACACCATCGGGGTGGTGGGCATCCTGGGCACCACCTACACCGGTGAACTGGAACCGATCGCCGAGATCTGTGCGGCGCTGGATCAGCTGGCCGCCGAGGGCGGGGTCGACGTGCCGGTGCACGTCGACGCGGCCAGCGGTGGGTTCGTGGTGCCCTTCCTGCACCCCGACCTGATCTGGGACTTCCGGCTGCCGCGGGTGGTGTCGATCAACGTCAGCGGCCACAAGTACGGGCTCACCTATCCGGGCATCGGCTTCGTGGTGTGGCGCAACGCCGAGCAGCTGCCCGAGGAACTGGTGTTCCGGGTCAACTATCTCGGCGGTGACATGCCCACCTTCACGCTGAACTTCTCCCGGCCCGGTAATCAGGTCGTCGGTCAGTACTACAACTTCCTGCGGCTGGGCCGCGCCGGCTACTCGCAGGTCATGCACTGCCTGTCCGATACCGCCCGGTGGCTGGGCGACCAGCTGCGGGACAGTGAGCACTTCGAGCTCATCACCGACGGTTCGGCGATCCCGGTGGTCAGCTACCGGCTCAAGGGTGATCGCGGATACACCGAGTTCGACGTCTCGCAGGCCCTGCGCGCCTATGGCTGGCAGGTGCCGGCCTACACCATGCCCGAGGGTGCCGAGGACGTCGCCGTGCTGCGGGTGGTGGTCCGGGAGGGATTCTCGGCCGATCTGGCCAGGGCCCTCAAAGATGACACGATCACCGTCATCAACCACCTCGACCAGCTCAAACCGGGCGGTCATTTCGACGGGGAGCAACCCTTCGCGCACTGAGCACCGCCTCGTCGCGGGCAGGTCCGCGGCGCGGGCATGACAAAATCGAGTCGATGCATGCCACCGACCCGACCGGCCCCACCGCAGTGGTGGACCTCGACGCCATCGCGCACAACGTGCGGGTGCTGCGCGGACATGCCGGATCGGCCGCGGTGATGGCCGTGGTGAAGGCCGACGGCTACGGGCACGGCGCCACCCAGGTGGCCCGCGCCGCGCTGGCCGCCGGCGCCGCCGAGCTCGGGGTGGCCACCGTGGCCGAGGCGCTGGCGCTGCGTGCCGACGGCCTCACCGCACCCGTGCTGGCCTGGCTACACGCCCCCGGCATCGATTTCGCGCCGGCGCTGGCCGCCGACGTGCAGATCGCGATCTCCTCGCTGGCCCAACTCGACGATCTGGTCGATGCGGCCCGGCGCACCGGCGTCACCGCGGTGTTGACGCTCAAGGTCGACACCGGCATGTCCCGCAACGGGGTGGCCGCCGCCGACCTGGCCAAGGTACTGACCGCGCTGGGCCACGCGGTGGCCGAGGGCACGGTACGCACCCGCGGCATCATGAGTCACCTGGCCAACGCCGACAATCCCGCGGATCCGGGTCCGACCGATGCGCAGGCCGCCGCGTTCGATGCCATGCGCGCGCAATCCGAGGCCGCCGGTGTGCATTTCGAGATTGCGCACCTGTGCAACTCGCCGGGGGCGATGACGCGGCCCGACCTGGTCTACGACATGATCCGACCCGGCATCGCGGTGTACGGCCAGACTCCGGTCCCGGCGCTGGGCAACATGGGGCTGCGTCCGGCGATGACGCTGAAATGCCCTGTCGCGCTGGTGCGTCCGGTCCCGGCGGGCACCGGGGTGTCCTACGGGCACACCTGGGTGGCCCCGCGTGACACCACCTTGGCACTGCTGCCGCTGGGATATGCCGACGGGATCTTCCGTTCGCTGAGCAACCGGTTCGAGGTGCTCATCAACGGTCGGCGCCGCCCCAGCGTGGGCCGGGTGAGCATGGACCAGTTCCTGGTGGACCTGGGTCCGGGGCCGGTGGATGTCAGCGTCGGCGATGAGGCCGTGCTCTTCGGCCCGGGTGCCGACGGCGAACCGACCACCGGCGACTGGGCCGACCTGCTCGGCACCATCAACTACGAGGTGGTCACCAGCCCGCGCGGTCGGGTCACCCGGGTGTACCGCGGCGAGACGGGCTGACACCGTTGGCTGTCGATGACTGGGCGGTGGCCCGCTGGCTGGCGGGACTGGCCGGACTGACCGCGGTCGGATCGGTGGCCGGGGTGACGGTGGCGCGTTCACTGACCCGCCGCGTCACCTCCGACGATCCCTATGCGGGTGAGGATTTCGAGCTGCTGCACGATGACCGCAGTGTAGTCGTCACCACCGAGGACGGGGTGCCGCTGGCGGTGCGCGAGTGCGGCCCGCCGGATGCGCCGCTCACGGTGGTGTTCGCGCACGGGTTCTGTCTGCGCATGGGCGCGTTCCACTTTCAGCGGGACCGGCTCGCCGCCCAGTGGGGTGACCAGGTCCGGATGGTGTTCTACGACCAGCGCGGGCACGGGCTGTCCGGTGACGCATCTCCGGAGACGTTCACTGTGCCTCAGTTGGGCAAGGATCTGGAATCGGTGCTGGCGGTGCTGGCGCCCAGGGGGCCGGTGGTGCTGGTCGGGCATTCCATGGGTGGCATGACGGTGCTGTCGCACGCCCGCCAGTTCCCGCATCGCTACCCGAACCGGATCGTCGGCGCGGCGATGATTTCTTCGGCGGCCGAGGGTGTCTCGCGGTCACCGCTGGGGGAGATCCTGCGGAACCCGGCCCTGGAGGCGGCCCGGTTCGCGGTGCGCTACGCGCCGGGTCTGCTGCACCGCGGACGCGGGGTGGTGCGGTCGGTCATCGGGCCGATCCTGCGCGCCGCCTCCTACGGTGACGAGGGCATCAGCCCCAGCGTCGTGGCCTTCAGCGAGCGGATGATGCACGACACCAACGTGCACACCCTGGTCGGGTTCCTGCATGCCCTGGAGGTGCACGACGAGACCGCCGCGCTGCCGACACTGGCGAAGATCCCGACGCTGGTCGCCTGCGGTGACCGGGATCTGCTGACACCACTGGAGTATTCGCAGGAGATGGCCGCTGCGCTGCCGAAATCCGAACTCGTCATCGCCGAGGGCGCCGGGCATCTGGTGCAACTCGAACAGCCCGAACTGATCGACGAGGCGCTGGTCCGCCTCGTCGAGCGGGCCACCCCCTCCAAGCTGCAGGCGCTGACCCGACGGCTGCGTGAGCGGACCCGACATGGCTGAGCGCACCGGCGGGACCGCCGAACTGCCCACCCCCGAGGACACCATCGCACTCGGTGCGACACTCGGGGCGGGACTGCGGGCCGGTGACGTGGTGGTGCTCTCCGGGCCGCTCGGTGCCGGAAAAACCATGCTCACCAAGGGAATCGCGCAAGGCATGGACGTCGACGGCCCGGTCACCTCACCCACCTATGTGCTGGCCCGAGTGCATTCGGCACGCCGAGCCGGCGCGCCCGCGCTGGTGCACGTCGACATCTACCGGTTGCTCGACCACGGCGGTGACCTGCTCGGCGAACTCGACTCCCTGGACCTCGACACCGATCTGGAAGACGCCGTGGTGGTGGTCGAATGGGGTGAGGGGCTGGCCGAGCGGCTCTCGGACCACCACCTCGACATCCGACTGGACCGGGCCACCGATTCCGAGGTCCGCACGGCAACCTGGCAGTGGAGCAGAACATGACCCTGGTGCTCGCGATCGACACCGCCACCCCCGCCGTCACCGCGGGCATCGTCAGCGTCACCGATGGTCTGGCCACCCTGGCCGAGCGCACCATCGTCGACCCGCGCGCGCACGCCGAGCGGCTCACCCCCAATGTGGTTGCCGCACTGGCGGACTGCGACAAGTCGATGGCCGACCTGGACGCCGTTGTGGTGGGCTGCGGGCCCGGCCCGTTCACCGGCCTGCGGGTCGGGATGGCGACCGCGGCGGCCTACGGGCAGGCATTGGGCATCCCGGTGTTCGGGGTGTGCACGCTGGACGCCATCGGGGGCGCCACCGCCGGGGAGGTCCTGGTCGTCACGGATGCGCGGCGCCGCGAGGTGTACTGGGCGCGCTACCGCGACGGCGTGCGGACCGACGGACCGGCGGTCGGCGCGGCCGCCGAGGTGGACACCACGGGAGTGCACAGCGTGGCCGGCCCCCCATCACATGCCGGGCTGTTCGGGTTGCCGGTGACCGGCCCGGAGCACCCCTCGGCTGCGGGACTGGCTGGCGCCGTTGCTGATTGGACCGTGGAACCCGAACCGTTGATCCCGCTGTATCTGCGTCGGCCGGACGCCAAGACGCTCGCCGAACGAGGGCTGGCGTGACCGACCCCGCCGAGGTGCGGATCGACGCGCTGACCAAGGCCGACGCGGTGCGCTGCGCCGAGCTGGAGGCCCAGCTGTTCGCCGGCGACGATCCGTGGCCGCCGGCGGCGTTCGTGCACGGCATCGCCGGAAAGCACAACCACTACATCGCCGCACGCGCGGGCGACCGACTGGTCGGCTACGCCGGGATCTCCCGGCTGGGCCGTATCCCGCCCTACGAGTACGAGGTGCACACCATCGGTGTCGACCCGACCTGCCAGGGCCGCGGCATCGGGCGGGCCCTGCTCGCCGACCTGCTGGACTTCGCCAAGAAGGGCGAGGTGTACCTGGAGGTCCGCACCGACAACGAACCGGCCATCAACCTGTACAAGAGTGTCGGTTTCGCCACGGTCGGCGTCCGCAAGCGGTACTACAAGGTCAGCGGCGCCGATGCCTACACCATGAAACGGGACGCGACATGATCATCCTCGCCATCGAGAGTTCCTGTGACGAAACCGGAGTCGGGATCGCACGGCTGCAGGACGGGACCGTCACGCTGTTGGCCGACGAGGTCGCCTCCAGCGTCGACGAGCATGCGCGCTTCGGCGGGGTGGTCCCCGAGATCGCGTCGCGCGCGCACCTGGAGGCGTTGGGCCCCACCATGCGGCGCGCACTCGACACCGCGGGGGTGCAGCGCCCCGATGTGGTCGCCGCGACCATCGGCCCGGGACTGGCCGGCGCCCTGCTGGTGGGGGTCGCCGCCGCCAAGGCCTACGCCGCGGCCTGGGAGGTGCCGTTCTACGCCGTCAACCACCTCGGCGGGCATCTGGCCGCCGACGTCTACGACCATGGGCCGCTCCCGGAATGCGTCGGCCTGTTGGTCTCCGGCGGGCACACCGAACTGCTGCACGTGCGCTCGCTCGGTGAGCCGATCATCGAACTCGGCAGCACCGTCGACGACGCGGCCGGGGAGGCCTATGACAAGGTCGCCCGGCTGCTCGGCCTCGGTTACCCGGGCGGCAAGCCGCTCGACGACCTGGCCCGTACCGGTGACCGCGACGCCATCGTCTTCCCGCGCGGTATGACCGGTCCGCGCGACGACCCGTACGCGTTCAGCTTCTCCGGACTCAAGACCGCCGTGGCACGGCATTTGGAGAAGCACCCGGACGCCGCGCCGGCCGATGTGGCCGCCGGGTTCCAGGAGGCCGTCGCCGATGTGCTGACCGCCAAGTCGGTGCGTGCCGCGACCGACCTCGGCGTCTCGACACTGCTGATCGCCGGCGGGGTGGCGGCCAACTCGCGGGTGCGCGAGCTCGCCGAGCAGCGTTGTGCGGCAGCCGGTCTGACGCTGCGGGTGCCCCGGCCCCGGTTGTGCACCGACAACGGTGCGATGATCGCCTCGTTCGCCGCGCACCTGATCGACGCCGGCGCGCCGCCATCCGGTCTCGATGCCGCCAGCAATCCCGGGTTGCCGGTGGTGCAGGGGCAGGTGGCGTGAGCGCCACCAGAGGCGATCGCGAGTCCCAACACCCCGAGGGTGCATACAGATCGAGAAATCGGCCGGCGGGTCGATCTGAGTGCACCGTCGGCGGGATCGGGCGGCGATGAGCAGGGATCAGATCACCGAATTGCTCTACCGCTACGCCGAACTCATCGATGCCGGTGACTTCGACGGGGTTGGCGCGCTGCTGGGCCGCGGCAACTTCATGGGAGTGGCCGGCGCCGAGGCCATCGCCGGGCTGTTCGCGGCCACGACGCGCCGGTTTCCCGAGCACGGTAACCGCCCCCGGACCCGGCATCTGGTGCTCAACCCGGTCGTGGATGTCGACGCGGACTCGGCGCGGGCGCGTTCGACCTTCGTGGTCGTGCAGCAGACCGACACCGTGGCACTGCAACCCATCGTCGTGGGCCGCTACGCCGACACCTTCGCCCGCGACGAGCAGGGTTGGTACTTCACCGAGCGTCGGGTCGAGGTCGAGATGGTCGGCGACGTCTCCGATCACCTGATGATCGATCCGCGTTCATTCGGCTGACCCGGAACCGATGCGTGCCTCGTTGATCTGGTGCACGCGCACGCTGACCTCGAGCTGGAAGCGGTCGGCCGGATTCTTCAGCGACAGGCCGGTGAGGTCCTCGATGAGCTTGATCCGGTAGAGCAGGGAATGCCGGTTGAGGTAGAGCGCCCGCGCGGCCGCGCTGATGTTGGTGGCCTCGTTGAGCAGGATCTCCAGCGTGTGCACCAGCTGCCCACGGCGGGTCTTGTCGTAATCCACCAGTGGCTGCAGGGTTTTCAGGATCGTCGCCATACTGTGCGGGTGCTGACGGAGCACCTCGGCAAATTGTGCGGGCCCGACGGGGCCGTCGGGAACCGCCGTCGTCGCCACGGTGACGGAGTGACCGTGCCCGGGCGGCAACAGCACCCAGCTGATCAGGCTGTCCGGCAGACCGCTGAGTTGCCAGGCTGATTCGACGAGGCCGGAGCCCGCGGCGGCCGACAGCGGCGCGGAGAAATGGCTCATCACCAGGTCATCGGTGACCGACGTCTTCGTGGTGACCCCCGAGGTGAGCGCCAGCCGGGCCAGCGTCTCGGCGAACGCATGGGCGTGCCCGGACCACTGCGCGTCATCGTCCTCGCGGCGGCCGATCACCATCTGGATGGGCCGGTTGTCGGGGGACGGGCTCACCAGCGGCAGCAGCTGGCGCTGGATGTCGGCGAAGGGCACCTCCCACGGCAGCATCACCAGCGGGAACGCGTGCTGATCGGCCAGCGGTATCAGCCCGGACAACAATTCGCGGGTGTCGATGTCGGGCGGTCCGCCCAGCGCCACCCCGGCCGCCGGCGATGACATCAGGAAGGTGAGGAACTCGCGGACGCCGGGCTGCCGGATATCGGTGCCGGTGGTCAGGACGAAGTCGCCGGGCCGGACGAAATCCTCGGCGGGTGCGTGCATGATGTCGACCCAGAGCACCTCGCGGGTCAGCCCGCGGTGCCCGCCGAGCACCGACCCCTGATCCAGCGGCGGGACCGTCAAGGCCGTCGCCACGGTCAGCGGCGCACCCTCAGACATGCCCGTTTCCTCTCGAACTCGGCGGGTCGCCGACACCGCCGGATTCCGACGGTATCAGCGACCCGCGTCGTGCCGAGGGGCCTCCCGGCGATCAGGACCGCGGAACCGACAGGTCGTCCGGTGCCCGGCCACTGAGCGCGGCGCCGATGGCCAGGAACACCACCGGCGCGATACCGAAGATGAGCGCCAGCGTCGTGGAACCACCGACGACCAGGGTCAGGTTCGCGATGATCAGGGCCACCGCGGCGGCCAGCGCGATCGTCGCCACGACGGCCAGCGCGATGATGTTGGCCGGGCCGCCGCGCCGCTTGAAGAACAGGCCGACCGAGATCGTCGTGAGCAGCCAGAGGATGGACAGCCCCCAGATGCCCAGGCCGCCGAGGGGGCCGAAGATCTGCAGCACCGGGTCCAGGCCGATCGCGACGAACACACCCATGATGACGAACGACAGGATGCTCACCAGCACCGAGGCGTTGGCCGGTGAGCCCAGCTTCGGGTGCACCGCGCCGAGCGTACGGGGCAGCACGTTGTCGCGGCCGAGGACGAATGTGTAACGCGCGCAGATGTTGTGGAAGGCCAGCGCGCAGGCGAACACGCTGACGAACCAGAAGAGCGTGGTGAGGTCCTTGCCGAGCATCCCGAGGTACTTCTCGGCGGTGTTGACCATGAAGTTGTCCGGGTCGTCCTTGGCGACCTGGATGGCGTCGTTGCCGCCGTTGCCCTCGACCAGCGCCCAGCTGGAGAACGCGTAGAAGCTGGCGACGATGCCGACGGCCCAGTAGGTGGCCCGCGGCACGGTGCGGTCGGGGTCCTTGGCCTCGTCGCGGAAGACGGCGGTCGCCTCCACGCCCACGAATCCCCACAGCGCATAGAGCAGTGCGATGCCGAAGGCACCGGAGATGCCCGACGGCGTGAAGGAGTCACCGGTGATGCCCTTGTCGCCACCCTGGATCACGATGACGAAGTCGAGGACCACCAGGATGGCCACCTCGGACACCAGGAAGATGCCCAGCACCTTGGCGGACAGTTCGATGTCGCGGTAGCCGAGGAACGCGATGATCAGCAGCACCAGGCCGGTCAGCACCCACCACGGGATGGCCGGGGCGCCGATGATCTCCAGCAGTCCGGCGAGGATCACCCCGTCGTAGGCGGCGACGGCCAGCAGGGTGGCCATGTAGGCCGGCAGCGCCAGCACGGCCGCGCCGGTGCCGGCGGCCTTGCCGAGTCCCTTCTGGATGTAGGCGTAGAACGCGCCGGTGTCGGTGACGTACTTCGACATCGCCACGAAACTCGCCGCGAACAGCAAAAAGATCACACCGGCGACCAGGAATGCCACCGGGATACCGGTCGAGTCGCCGAGCGCCATCGCGATGGGGACGTTGCCGCCGACGGTCGACAACGGGGCCGCGGCGGCCACCACCATCAGCACGATGGCGGGCACGCCCAGGTTGCCGCGCAGGCGGCTGCGCGTCTCCGGTGGCTTTGCGCCGCCGGGTTTGTCGCCCGTGTTGAGAACTTCGGACATGGCTGAACCTCCTCTGCGCACGGAGCAGGCGTTCGTCGGCTCCGAGTCCGGGGAAAGTGTGCGACCCGGACGGGTCGTCTGCCAGAGGTCTGCGTCACTTTCCAACATCTTGTTGTAATCCGGTCACACCGGCGGGGCCGCCGGTGTGTTCTTCTCACACACAATGTTGGAAGCTCGCCCGGTCCCGTTGTCCGCCCCGGACGGCTGGCCGATGCTGTACCCACCGCGGCCGCCGTACCCACCCACGCCTGAGAGGTCACCGTGAACAGCTCCGAACCCGAACCGGACCACCGGCTCGGTCGCATCCGTCTCCTCGACGAGCAACGCGTCAACCTCGACGGCTTCGCCGAGCCCGATCCCGCGCTGGGCATGATCTCGCACCTGTCGCCCAACGACCCGGAACCGTCCTGGGTGGTCGATGGCGACGGCACCGTGCTGGAGATGGACTCGACCCCGGCCGCCGACTTCGATGCGATCGACGAGTTCGTGGTGCGCTACGCCATCGACCACGCCCAGGCGCCGGTGTCGATGGCGATGTCCGAGGTCGAGCTGGCCCGCCTCATCGTCGACTCCGCCGTGCCGCGGGCCGAGGTGCTCACGGTGTGCTCCGGGCTGACACCGGCCAAGATGGCCCGGGTGGTGGCGGGCCTGCACCCGGTCGAGATCCAGATGGCGATGATGAAGATGCGGGCGCGCCGCACGCCGGCCAACCAGGCGCACGTCACCAACCGCCTCGACGATCCACTGCTGATCGCCGCCGACGCCGCGACCGCCGTGGTGTACGGCTTCCGCGAGTTGGAGGCCACCGTCCCGGTCCTCGACGATGCGCCCGCGGTGGCCGTCGGTCTGCTGATCGGGTCGCAGGTGCCCGCCCCGGGAGCGCTGACGCAGTGCTCGGTGGAGGAGGCCCGCGAGCTGGAACTCGGTGTGCGCGGGCTGGTCTCGTACGCCGAGACGGTGTCGGTGTACGGCACCGAGCAGGTGTTCACCGATGGTGACGACACCCCGTGGTCCAAGGCGTTCCTGACATCGTCCTACGCCTCGCGCGGGATCAAGATGCGGTTGTCCAGCGGCGCGGGTTCCGAGGTGCTGATGGGCGCGGCCGAGGGTAAGTCGATGAACTACCTGGAGGCCCGCTGCGTGGCGCTGGCCAAGGGCATCGGAGCCCAGGGCGTGCAGAACGGCGGGGTGGACGGCGCGGCGATCACCGCCTCGGTGCCCGGCGGCGTCAAGGAATTACACGCCGAGAACCTGATGGTGATGTTGCGCGGCCTGGAATCCTGCAGCGGCAACGACTCGCTGATGAGCGAGTCCACCATGCGGCGGACCAGTCGCACGCTGCCGACCCTGCTGTCCGGATCGGATTTCATCTTTTCCGGCTTCGGCTCGATCGTGTCCTACGACAACATGTTCGGGCCGTCGAACTTCAACGCCGACGACCTGGACGACTATCTGGTGATGCAGCGTGACTGGGGGGTCGACGGGGGACTGCGCTCGTGTGACCCGACCACGCTGGAGGCCATGCGCCGGCAGGCTGCCGAGGCCACCCGGGCGGTGTTCGAGTATCTGGGACTCGCCGACTTCGACGACGACCACGTCGAAGCCGTTGTCGCCGCCGCGGGTTCGAAGAACCTGCCGCAGACCGACGGTGTCCAGGTGCTCAGTGCCGCCCGGATGATCGACCAGTCGGGGCTGACGGTGCTCGATATCGTCACCGCGCTCGCCGAGACCGGGTTCACCGAGCTGGCCGACCGGGTGTTGGGTATGGCGCGGGCCCGGGTGAACGGTGACTATCTGCAGACGGCCGCGATCTTCGACGAGCAGATGAATGTGCTGTCCGCACTGGAGGATCCGAACGACTACCGCGGCCCCGGCACGGGCTACCGGCCGACCGCGGAGCGGCAGGCGCAGATCGACGCGGTGCGTCAAGCCCGGTCGGTGACCGACCTGGTCCGCGAGCAGGCCGCCTTCGCCGAGCTGGAACGCCTGCGGGTGCTCGGTCCGGCCGACTTCGGCACCGACCCGCGCGAGGTGGTGGTCGGTGTGTCACCGGCGTTCGGCACCAAGCTGTTTCGCACCCTGTCCGGGATGACGATCTACGACGCGCTGGAACAGATCCTCGCGGGTCTGGAGGAGGAGAAGTGCGTGCCGCGGGTGGTGCGCATCGCCGACAGCATCGACCTGGGGATGATCGGCAAGTCGGCGGCCGGCCTGTCCGGGTCGGGTATCGGAGTCGGGCTGCAGGCCAAGGGCACCACGCTGATCCACCGCCGGGACCTGCCGCCGCTGGCGAATCTCGAGCTGCTCAGCGTGGCCCCGTTGATCACCCCGGAGATGTACCGCATCATCGGGATCAACGCCGGCCGGCACGCCAAGGGTGCGACACCGTCACCGATGCGCAACGCCTACACCGACGAGGCCATCACGGCGCGCTACCACACCAAGGTGGTGTCGATGGTGGCCATCGAGCGGGCCGAGAGCCTGACCCTCGACGGTGGCGAACGTCGCCGCAACATCGACATGGAGTTCACCCGATGACCGCACTCTCGCACTCCGGCCGCAGCATCGACGAGGTGACCGTCGAGGCCGCGTGCAACGGCGAACTGGTCCTCGACGACATCCGGATCAGCCGGGAGACGTTACTGCGGCAGGCCGAGAACGCCGAACGCAGCGGGTCGCTGCAGCTCGGCCTCAACCTGCGCCGGGCCGCGGAGATGACCGCGCTGAGCGCCGAGGACATGCTGGCCTCCTATGAGGCGCTGCGGCCCGGCCGGTCGTCGTTCGACGAACTGGAGGAACTGGCGGCGCGGTTGGCCGCCCGGGACGCTCCGACGTGTGCCGCGCTGGTGCGCGAGGCCGCGGTGGTCTATCGGCGGCGCGGCCTGCTGCGATGACGGTGTGGGCCGGTGTGGACATCGGCAACGCGACCACCGAGGTGGTGCTGTGTTGCGATCGCGACGTGGTGGCCGCCGGGCGCACCCCGACCCGCGGCGGCAAGGGCTCGCTGCGCGCGATCCAGGGTGCCGCCCAACTGATCCGGCGACTGGCCGACAAGCACGGGCTGACCGTCGAGCGGGCCGCCTTCGCGCCGACCCCGCCGGTGCATTCGACCGTCGAGCGGGTCCGGCTACCGGCGCAGCGCACCGGCCGGCTGGCCATCGCGCTGCGGTCGGCGGCCACCACCGCCGGGGACGCCGCCGGTGTGGGAGTGCCCGTCCCGGTCGAACGGCTGCCCTCGGCTGATCCGAGTCGCGCTGTCATTGCCTGCGCTGCAGCGGAATTCGGCTATGCCGAGGTCGCGGCGCGGGTGAACGAGGCGGTGGCGGCCGGCTGCGAGATCGCCGCGGTGTTGACCGCCAACGACGAGGCCGTGCTGGTGTCCAACCGGCTGACCAGCGCGCTGCCGGTGGTCGACGACGTGGACATCGAGCGGGTGCTGGCGGCGACACTGGTCGCGGTCGAGGTGCGCGAGGGGATGTCCCCGTTGCAACGGCTCACCGACCCGTTCTGGCTGGCCGATGTCTTCGCCCTCGGCGACGAGGAGCGCGCCGACGCCCGCGCCGTGGCCGATCAGCTGTTCGACAGCGTGTGCGCGGTCGTCACCCTGGACGCCGAGGCCGCCCCTGACGAGCCGGCGTCCGCGCCCGAGCTCCCCGGCGGGCCGGCGCATATCGTGCCACTGTCCGATATCGCCGCGGCGGCCAACGCGCGCCGCGGATCGGTCGCCGTCGACAGCCTGGTGATGGCGACGATGGGCGGCGACGACGCGTCACCCGCGGATGCTGACGTCCTCGCCGAGGCACTGGGGGTGCCGGTCACCCGGATCGACTCCGAGGCCGCCGCGGCCCGGGCCGGCGCGCTGACCACTCCCGGGCTGCCGGCCGAGGTCGTGGTCGTCGATGTCGGCGGCGGCACCGTCGACGTGGTGGCCGGCGGGGACCGGGTGGTGCTGCCCGGGGCCGGGCAGCTGCTGACCACGGCGACGGCCACCGCACTGGACATCTCGACCAGCGCCGCCGAGTACGCCAAACGGGCCGAGGCCGTCACCGCGGTCACCGTGCAACTCGTCGAGGATGAGCACGGCAGGCGCCGTTTCCTGGACACCCCGATCGACGGACGGTCCACGGGATGGCTGCTGACGGCGGCCCCCAGTGGCCTGCTGCCGTTCACCGCTGCGATGGTCGCGGCGGAGTGGCGCAGTTGGCGGCTGGCGGCCAAGCGCCTGGTGATCGGTGGCAACGTGACCCGCGGCGTGCAGCAGGTGGGTGCGGATGCGGCCGCGGTGCTGCTGGTCGGTGGCGGCGCCGGTGATGACGAACTGGTCCGGGCACTCGCCGAGCGGCTCGGTCACGACATCTCGGTGGGGCGCGGCAATGTGGCGGGCGAGCTGGGGCACCGGTTCGCGGTGGCCTATGGGCTCGTCGTGCTCGCGACCGATACGGATAGTTCCTGCACAACCCACCCTTGAGTGCTAGCACTCGCGTGTATAGAGTGCTAGGTGGCACGCGGCCAAACCCGGCGCCGGCACCCGCGACGACGGTGCGAGGGCTCGGACGCATGCCGAACACCTGAAAAAACATGGACCCGGAACATTCCCGGTCTCCTATACCTAGTGGAGGGCTCCAATCGTGGCAGTCAACATCAAGCCACTCGAGGACAAGATCCTCGTTCAGGCCAACGAGGCCGAGACCACGACCGCTTCCGGTCTGGTCATCCCGGACACCGCCAAGGAGAAGCCGCAGGAAGGCACCGTCGTCGCAGTTGGCCCCGGCCGCTGGGATGAGGACGGCGAGAAGCGGATCCCCCTGGACGTTGCCGAGGGTGACACCGTCATCTACAGCAAGTACGGCGGCACCGAGATCAAGTACGGCGGCGAGGAGTACCTGATCCTCTCCGCGCGCGACGTGCTGGCTGTCGTCAACAAGTAAGCAGCTGTGTACCGCCCCGGACGTCCCCGTCGATGGGTGACGTCCGGGGCGGTCCGCTTTGCCCCCCGGCACATCAAAGGACATTTATGAGCAAGCAGATTGAATTCAACGAAACTGCGCGCCGCGCCCTGGAGGCCGGCGTGGACAAGCTCGCCGATGCCGTCCGCGTCACCCTCGGCCCGCGCGGCCGCCACGTGGTGCTGGCCAAGGCGTTCGGCGGACCGGTCGTGACCAACGACGGTGTCACCATCGCCCGCGAGATCGACCTGGAGGACCCGTTCGAGAACCTGGGTGCCCAGCTGGTCAAGTCGGTGGCCACCAAGACCAACGACGTCGCCGGTGACGGCACCACCACCGCGACCGTGCTGGCGCAGGCCATCGTGAAGGCCGGCCTGCGCAACGTCGCCGCCGGTGCCAACCCGATCGCGCTCGGCGCGGGTATCAGCAAGGCCGCCGACGCCGTCTCTGAGGCGCTGCTGGCCGCGGCCAAGCCCGTCAGCGACAAGACCGCCATCGCGCAGGTCGCCACCGTGTCCTCCCGCGACGAACTGGTCGGCGAGCTGGTCGGCGAGGCCATGACCACCGTCGGCGCCGACGGCGTCGTCACCGTCGAGGAGTCCTCCACCCTGGAGACGCTGCTCGAGGTGACCGAGGGTGTCGGCTTCGACAAGGGCTTCATCTCGGCGTACTTCATCAACGACTTCGACGCCCAGGAAGCGGTGCTCGAGGACGCGCTGGTGCTGCTGCACCGCGACAAGATCAGCTCGCTGCCCGACCTGCTGCCGCTGCTGGAGAAGGTGGCCGAGGCCGGTAAGCCGCTGCTGATCATCGCCGAGGACGTCGAGGGGGAGGCGCTGTCGACCCTGGTCGTCAACTCCATCCGCAAGACGCTCAAGGCCGTCGCCGTGAAGGCGCCGTTCTTCGGTGACCGTCGCAAGGCGTTCCTGGACGACCTCGCGGTCGTCACCGCCGCCCAGGTGATCAACCCCGATGTGGGCCTGGTGCTGCGGGAGGCCGGCCTCGACGTGCTGGGCTCGGCGCGCCGGGTCGTGGTGACCAAGGACAGCACCGTGATCGTCGACGGTGCCGGTACCCAGGACGCCATCGAGGGTCGCAAGGCGCAACTGCGCAGCGAGATCGAGAACACCGACTCGGACTGGGACCGCGAGAAGCTCGAAGAGCGCCTCGCCAAGCTGTCCGGCGGCGTCGCGGTCATCAAGGTCGGTGCGGCCACCGAGACGGATCTGAAGAAGCGCAAGGAAGCCGTCGAGGACGCCGTGTCGGCGGCCAAGGCCGCGGTCGAAGAGGGCATTGTCACCGGCGGCGGTTCGGCGCTGGTGCAGGCCCGCGCGGCGCTGGATGGCCTGCGCGGTTCCCTCAGCGGTGACGAGCTGCTCGGTCTCGAGGTGTTCGCCTCGGCGCTGTCGGCCCCGCTGTACTGGATCGCCACCAACGCCGGCCTGGACGGCTCGGTTGTGGTCAACAAGGTCAGCGAACTGCCCACCGGGCAGGGCTTCAACGCCGCCACGCTGACCTACGGCGATCTGCTTGCCGAGGGCATCGTCGATCCGGCCAAGGTGACCCGCTCCGCGGTGCTCAACGCCGCGTCGGTCGGTCGCATGGTGCTCACCACCGAGACGGCTGTCGTCGAAAAGCCGGTCGAGGTCGACGAGCATGCGGGCCACGGACACCACGGGCACGCGCACTAGATCTACCGTTCGACGAGACACCCCCGGTCCTGTTGGGCCGGGGGTGTTTTCGGTTGGGTGGTCAGTACGCCGGTACGACGTCGATGATCCACGTGACGCCGAAGCGGTCGGTCAGCTTCCCGTACAGCGGCGAGAACTGCGAGGGGCCCAGCGGTTCATCGATGGTCGAGCCCTCGGACAACGCGTTCCAGTAGCGCGTGATCTCCTCGGCGTCGCTGCCGCGCAACGAGTGATAGAACGGGATCTCGCCGGGATTCCAGGACTTCGAGTCCTGCACGTCGTAGGCCATCACCCGAAATCCGTTCGGAGCGCTGACCTGTCCCCACGCGATCTGATCGGCTTGACCCGGACCCTGGCCCGCCGGGACGTCACCGTAGGGCGCCAGGATGATGTCTCCGCCGAACACGGAGTGGTAGTACTCCAGCGCCTTGCGGGCGTTGCCGCGGAAGTTGATGTGCAGGGTGCTGCTCAGGGTCACGGACTCTCCTCTAGGTCGTCTCGCCACCCATGGTGTCAGGACTACAGGACAGTTTCGGTCCTAAGAAATCTGTGCGCTCGGCTGGATCGACGTCAGCTGATAGGGCGCGTCGCCGTCACCGGAGGTGAAGGACACCACGAGGGTGTCGGGCGGGAACTGGACGGCCAGGCCGTTGAGCGTGCGGGACAGGAACACCTTGGCCTTCGCATTGCCGTACCAATTGGGGTCGGTGTAGTTGACGCCGAGGCCGGAGACCTGGTCGATGGTGCTGTCCCAGGTGCGGACGGCCTCGGGCGCCTCGGTGAAACCGGCCGACTTCAGATAGGCCTCGCCCGGGCCCGTGAGGGTGATCGCGGGACCGCCGCCGACGGGGGCGCCGGTGATCGTGCCGTCCACGACGTCCTGGGTCACCGATGCCAGTCGGACGGTGCAGACGTGGTCGGAGGTGGGGACGCAGAACTCCGGCAGCGGCAGCGCATGCGCCGGGGCGGCGCCGGCCACCGCCAGGGCCGCAAGGACGGGCAGGCTGCGAAGCATCACGAAACGTCTATCGGCGGGATCGCCGACGGAGTTACACCGGTACCCGCTGGATCAGGTCGTCGAGCGCCACCAGGTCCAGGTAGGCCACCACCTGGGTGATCTCGCCGCCGCGCATCGTCATCGCCCAGGCGTACTCGTTGGTGTACGGGCGGCCGTCACGTGCGGTGGCGGTGCCGCGCCACCGTGCGACGACCTGATCGCCATCGACGATCAGTTCGTGTACCTGCGCCTGGATGGGGCCGGTCAGCCGATCGAGCACGGGTTTGGCGCCGCGGTCGAGGAACTCCTGTCGAGATGTGTACGTCGAGGCCCCCTCGGCGCGGGCGACCGTCCAGTGCACGTCCTGCGCGAGCAGGGCATAGAAACTGTCGGGCCCGCCGACCCCGCGCGCGAAGCCGTCCCGGATGATCTGGGCGTTGTCGGACGCGGCGGCGGTCGGCAGAATCGTGCCGGCGAACATGAGGACCAGCAGGGCCAGGGTTTTGGTGAGCAGAGGCATACCCGCAACGTATGCACTCCGGCATCGCGCAGGCAGGGTGCGTCACACCCAGGAACGTCGTCAGCGCACCGGGTTCTCCAGATCGGCGAAGCTGTCGCCTAATTCGCAGCGCACCACGTCCCCCGGCTCGATGCCGACCGCGCCGGGCGTTCCGGTGGACAGGATGTCGCCGGGATAGAACGGCATCACCTGGCTGTGGAAGCTCAACAGCTCGGCGGGGGAGAACGTCATACCGGACACGGTGTCCTTGCGGTGCACCGCACCGTTGTGGACGGTGGCCACCCGCACATCGGCCAGCGGCCCGCGCTCGAGGACCTCGTCCATGGTGATGAGGTCCGGGCCGAACGAGAAAAACGTCGGGTAGTTCTTCACCCGGGTGAGATAGCGCGGATTCTCCAGCAGCACCGCCTCGGCGGTCTGATCCAACACCGGCACGATGCCCGCGACATAGGACATCGCCTCCTCGACGCCCACCTGATAGCAGGTCCGGCCGATCACCAATCCGACCTCGGCCTCGGCGGTGACCTTGCCGATCCCCGGGGGCACGACGATGGGCTCCCCGGGGCCGACGATTGTGTGATCGCCCTTGATGAACGACGCGGGTGAGGTCCTGGGCGCCTGCTCGCCGAGGTCCCCGGCATGCTCGCCGTAGTTCAGGCCGATGCCGAGAATCTTGCGCGGAGTGCGCCATGGCGCAAGCACTTTCGCATCGGGGTAGACGCATTGGCTGTCGTCGACGCCAGCCTCGACGGCAGACCTGAGCTCGTCGAGGCGATCGGTGCGCAGCAGTGACAGCAGATCGCCGTGGGCACCCGGGAGCAGTTGGTCGACGCGGGCGAGGCGCCCGTCGGGAAGAGCGGCACAGGCGAGTTGTTCTTCACTGACCTGGACGGTACGGAGGCGCATGGGGTTCCAATCTGGGTGAGGGGTCAGATGACGCTGCGGATCAGGCCGCCGTCGACACGGATGACCGAACCGGTGATGTATGAGGCACGTTCGCTGCACAGGAATGCGGCGACGTCGGCGTACTCGTCGGGATTTCCGTAGCGGCCCAACGCCATGGTGGCCGCGCTGTCGCGGGCGACGTCGGCGACGCTGCGGTTCTCCCGCCCGGCCCGCTTCTCGTCGAGGAAGCGGGTGCGGTCGGTCGCGATCCGGCCCGGCACGATCACATTGCTGGTGACCCGGTCGCGGCCGACCTCGTCTGCCAATGTCTTCGACCACGAATGCAGGCTGGCCCGCAGCGTGTTCGACAGACCGAGGTTGGGGATCGGTGTCAGGGCGCCCGACGATGTCGACGTCAGCACCCGGCCCCAATGACGTTCGCGCATGGCGGGTAACACACGATCGGTCAGGCTGATGACCGACAGGATCATCTGCTCGAAGCCGGACCGCCAGGCGGCGGCGTCCTGACCGGCCACCGGGGTCGGCGCGGGGCCACCGGTGTTGTTGACCAGGATGTCCACCGATCCGAGCGCCTGTTCGACGGCGGTGACGGTGGCGTCCACCCGGTCCAGGTCAGCCAGGTCCCACACCACGGGGAAGGCCTTGGCGCCCACCCCCTCGACCAGCGCGGCGGTGGCGGCCAGCCCGTCTTCGGACCTGCCCGCGACGGCGACGTTGGCGCCCTCGCGGGCCAGCCGCGTGGCGATGGCCGAGCCGAGCCCCCCGCTGGCGCCGAGCACCAGGGCGGTCCGGCCGGTGATACCGAGATCCATTGTGGTCCTTCCGTTACCGCGCTGCCGTGACCGGCAGGGTCGCGAGGTGGTGGTCGAGCATCGGAACCAGCTCGGCGGGCAGCGTGCGGGCGGGTCGGCGCACCCGGGCCGAGGTGATCACGCCACGACGACGCAGCACCTCCTTGCGGATCGCCAGGCCGACCTTGAGCTGACCCTCGAAGTTCGCCAGCGGCAGCCACGGTGCGAACACCGCGCGGGCGGACTCGAAACCGCCGGTGTCCCAGGCATTCAGGACGGCAGACAGCACCGCGGGATGGCTGAATCCGGTCATCGCGCCCGCCGATCCGGCGGCGAGTTCGTCCAGTAGGCCGACCCCACCCAACCCGCCGAACACCGGGACGTCCACCCGCGGCGCGACGTGGGCGATCGCGACCGAGGTCGGCGGGGTCTCCGATTTCACCCCGACCGCGAACGGGCAGGCCTGCACCAGCGCCACCACCTGTTCGTCGGACACCGACACCCCGGACACCACGGGATAGTCCTGGATCAGGATCCCGATACCGGTGGCCTCGTGCAGACGCCGCAACGACAGCGCCGCCACCGCCGGGTCGGGGGAGGAGATCTGCGCCATCAGCGCGATCGGTGGCCGCGCCACGGCCGCGAGCAATCGCTGGGCTTGCGTCACCACGGCCGCTGGGTCCCGCTCGGAAAGGCCGAGGACATAGGGTAGTTCGGTGGCCGAGGAGACGGTGGCCGCGACGGCGTCGGCCTCGTCGGCGTGCAACGCGGCCGCCTCCCCGAATACTCCGAGAGCCACCAGTCCCAGACACCCGTCGGCGGCGAATGCGCCGACCTCGGCACGCAGGGAATCGTGGTCGACCGCGAGCTCGTCGTCGAACGGGGTGGCCAGAACTCCCCACAGCCCGCGCCGCAACGCCGTCACAATTCCACCTCCGCCTTGTCGATGGTGGTGACAACATGTTCGGCGATGGCGAGCGCGGAGGTCGCCGCCGGCGACGGCGCGTTGCGCAGCACGACAATCCGGTCACGGAAGGCGATCCGGAAGTCGTCGACCAGTCCACCGTCGGCGTCCAGCGCCTGGGCGCGGATACCGGCCGGGCCGGGCACCACATCATCGTCCTGCAGGTCGGGGACGTAGGCGCGGGCCGCCTCGACGAACCGGTGCTTGCTCAGCGAGCCGTACATCTCCCGGAGGCCGGTTCGCCAGTGCTGACGCGCGAACCGCCAGAACGCCGGGGTACGGGCCACGCCGACCAGATCGGGTACCGAGACCTTGCCCCAGGTGTAGCCCTCGCGGGCAAGCGCCAGAACGGCATTCGGGCCGATCAGGACCTCGCCGTCGACTCTCGGGGTGACGTGCACCCCGAGGAACGGGTAGCGCGGATCCGGCACCGGATAGACCAGACCGTTGACGATATCGCGGCGCTCGGGCTTGATCGCCCAGTACTCACCCCGGAACGGCATGATCACCGGATCCGGTCCATCACCGGCCATCTCGGCGAGCCGGTCGCTCTGCAGTCCGCCGCAGGCGACGACCCGGTCGAACGGGGCCTGGGTGGTGCCGCCGGAGGTGCGTGCGGTCACCAACACCTCGGAGCCGAGTGTGTGCAGACCGATGACCTCATGGCCCAGTAGCACCTTTGCGCCTGCCGCGGTGGCATCGACCGCCAGCGCCTGGGTGACTTGCGCGAAGTCCACGATCGACGTGGACGGTGAATGCAGCGCCGCGATTCCGCGGACGTGGGGCTCGAGTTCGCGAAGCTCACCGGGGCCGATGGTGCGGATACCGGGCACCCCATTGGCCAGTGCACGTTCCTCGATGCCGCGCAGCCGGCCCCGCTCGTCCTCGTTCAGCGCGACCAGCACCTTGCCACAGGCGATACGGGGAATCGAGCGTTCGGCGCAGTACTGCTCCAGCAGTCCCACACCGCGTCGGCACAGCACCGCCTTGACCGACCCTGGTTCGTAGTACAGCCCGGCGTGCACCACCCCGCTGTTGCGCCCGGTCTGGTGCGCCGCGAGCCGGTTCTCCTTCTCGAAGACGGTCACCTCGGCATCGGGATGGCGGGTGAGCAGCTCACGGGCGATGGCGACGCCGACGATGCCGCCGCCGATGACTGCGATACGCGTGACCGACATCAGAACCCCTGTGCTGCAGCGTAGTCGACGAAGACCTCATCCTGATGCGCGCCGAGTGCCGGCGGCGCCTCGCAACGCGGCAGGCGATGGCCGGACAGGTTGATCGGGGAGGCCGGCACGTCCAGGTCGCCGAGCGTCGGGTGCGGCAGGGTCACGACCATGTTGTCGCGCACGTGCCGCCAGTCATAGACCTCGGGGATGGTGCGGATCCGACCGGCAGGCACACCCGCGGCGTCGAGTGCCGCCAGCACCTCGTCGGCGGTGCGGTCGGCCAGCAGATCGTCGATCTCCTTCTGCAGCATCTCCGCCCGGCCGACCCGGTCGATGTTGGTGGCGATATCGGGCCGGTCGGGATCGAGACCGACGATCGGGGCGAACCGCCGCCACAGCGACTCCGAACCGACGGCGATGACGATATCGGCGTCACCGCAACCGAATACACCGTACGGCGAGATGGACGGATGCCGGTTGCCGGTCATCACCGGCTCCACCCCGGCGGCCAGCCAGCCGACACCGTGGAACACATGCACGCCGACGACGGCCGCCAACAGCGAGGTGTCGACATGCTGACCGGTGCCGGTCCGCTCGCGGTCGCGCAGCGCCGTCATCACCCCGAAGGCACCGAACATGCCTGCCAGGATGTCGGCGATCGGCAACCCCACCCGTTGCGGCGGGCTGCCCGGATGGCCGGTCAGCGTCATCAGCCCGCCCTCGGCCTGCACGATCTGGTCGAAGCCGGGCCGATTGCCGTCGGGGCCGCCGCTACCGAAACCGTTGATGGACAAGGTGATCAGCCGGGGATTGAGTTCGCGCAGGGCGTCCAGGCCGAGGCCGAGGCGATCCAGCACACCGGGGCGGTAGTTCTCCACCAGCACATCGGCGTGTGCGGCCAGCCAGCGTAGCCGCTCAGCGCCCTCGGCGGTCTTCAGGTCCAGCACCACCGACCGCTTGTTGCGGTTGGCGCTCATGAAGTAGGCCGATTCGGTGCTGCCATCGCGCTCGACGTAGGGCAACCAGCCGCGACTGTCGTCGCCGCCGGGGGGCTCCACCTTCACCACGTCGGCGCCGGCATCGGCCAGCATCATGGTGGCGTAGGGTCCGGCGAGCGCGCGGCTGAGATCCACCACCCGTAGGTCTTCCAGCGGCCTCATGACCGTCCTCCCATCAGTTTCAGGCCGACCGTCATCAGCACGATCACCGAGGTGATGCGGAGGACGTGCACGGTCAGCACGATCGGTACGTTGGCGCCGGCTGTCGCCGACATGGCTCCCATCTGCGCGATACCGCCCGGCGCCGTTGCCAGCAGTGCGGTCAGGGAGTCGAACGAGGTGAACTTCCACAACACCCACGCCGCCACCAGTCCGAAGATCAGGAACGCCAGCACGGTGAGCACGATCGGCACGGCCGCGCCGCGCAACTGGGTCAGCGTGTCCTTGGTGACACCGACGCCGAGCAACCACCCGATCAGGACGTAGACGATCCACTTCGTCCAGGACGGGAAGTCGAACGCGGTCATCGGTGTCATGTTGACGATCGCCACACCGACCATCGCACCCAGCAGTGGGGCCGCCGGCAGATGGAGCAGTGTGGCGATCGCCGCGCCGAGCACCGCGGCCACCGCGGTGATCAGCAGGGAACCGAGGTTCATCAGACCTTGTCCCGTTTCTTCGGCGAGAACGTCAGCAGCGCACGCTGACTCGCCTTCCGCAGTGGATCCTTGATGAGCGGGATGGTGAACAGGAACACGATGAAGGCCAGGATGCCCAGCGAGGTGCCGCGCTCTACGAACACGTCGAGGCTGCCACCGGAGATCACCATGGTCTGACGCAGCGATTCCTCGGCCAGTGGACCCAGCACCAGCGCGATCACCAGGGCTGCCGGGGACAGTCCATAGATCCGCATGAAGAAGCCGAGTACCCCGCAGACGAGCATGATCTGCACGTCGAGCAGGCTCTTATTCACCGCGAACGTGCCCAGTACGCAGAGCATCAGCACGATCGGGCCGAGCACCCGGAACGGGACACGGGCGATACTCGCGAAGCCGGGGATGCAGAACACGTTCACCAGCAGCAGCATGATGTTGCCCAGGAACATGCTGGCGATCAGACCCCAGGCGAAATCGGGGTTCTGGGTCATCAGCAGCGGGCCGGGTTGCAGGCCCCACATCAGGAACCCGCCGAGCAGCACCGCCGTCGCTCCGCCGCCGGGGATGCCCAGGGTCAGCAGCGGCACCATGGCGCCCGAGGACGCCGCGTTGTTCGCGGCCTCCGGGCCGACCAGGCCGGGCAGCGCACCCTTGCCGAACTTCTCCGGGGTGCGGGATACCGACTTCTCGACGTTGTAGGCCATCAGCGAGGCGATGGTGGCCCCGGCGCCGGGGGTGACGCCGACACCGAACCCGAGGAAGGATCCGCGCAGGGCCGGGCCCGTCGATTCCCGGAAGTCCTGGCGGGTGGGCCAGAATCCGCGGCTGCGCGCAGACACCCCGAAGAAATCCAGCTTCTCCAGATGCCCACCCCGCCACAGGGTGTGCAGCACCTCGCCGACGGCGAACAGGCCGATCGCAACGGGGATGAAGTCGATACCGTTGATCAGGTTCACCGAGCCGAAGGTGTAGCGCTGCTCACCGCCGCCGATGTCGATACCGACGGTGCCGATGGCGAAACCGATCAGCGCCGACAGCGCGCCGAGCAGTTTGTTGCCCTTCAGGATCACGATGACGGTCAGCAGACCGGCCATCACGATCAGGAAGTACTCCGGCGGGCCGAAGGTCTTGGCGAATTCGGCGGTGATCGGCGCGGCGAAGGACAGCAGGACCGCACCGATGGTGCCCGCGACGAACGAGGCGACGGCCGCCATCACCAGCGCGGGGCCGGCCCGTCCCTGTTTGGCCAGCGGGTAACCGTCGAATGTGCTGGCCACGGTTGCTGATTCACCCGGAGTATTGATCAGCACCGAGGTGATGGTGCCGCCGTACATCGAGCCGTAGTACACCGCGGCGAGCATCACGATGGCCCCGGTCGGGTCGAGGGAGAAGGTGACCGGCAGCAGGATCGCCAGGCCGGCCGAGGGACCGACGCCGGGGATGACGCCGACAACCATACCGATCAGGACGCCACCGGCCAGCAGCAACATGTTCTGCAATGTGAGGATCGCGTAGATCCCGTCGAGTAACTGACTCATGTTCGTCCTCTAGAACTTCGGCAGAATGCCATGCGGCAGGCCGACGTTCAGACCGGTCTGGAAGGCGAGATAGAGCAGGATGGGCACCGCCACGGCGATGACGACCGAGCGGATCCGGTGTTCGGGGTCCAGGAACCACAGCGTGGCGGCCAGGAACAGGATGCCCGACAGTGCCGCACCCAGGATTCCGAACAACCCGACGAAGACCGCGGCGGCGATGGTGAAGGCGATCAGGGTGACCGGGTGCCTGCCCAGATCCGGTTCGGCCGCCTCCTCGGCGGCTTCCACCGCGTCGAGCGCCTTGTCCGTGGGCTTGGCCAGGTACTCGGTGACCACGGCCGCGATGGTGACCACCATGGCGGTTACGCCCAGGATGCGGGGAAAGAACCCGGGGCCGATCCGGCCTGCGGTGGTCCGCCATTCCATGCCCATCGCCTGCTCGGTGTAGAACGCGAAGGCCAGCAGAATCACGCCGAGGAAGGCGAGTTTGGGCCAGTTCACCACCCGCTTGGTATCCACTTCGGTGGTGTCGGCGCCCACGTTGACGATGGGCAGCGGCTCGGGCGTTGCGGCGTGCGAGGCGGCGGTCACAATGCCCCCTGTTCCTTCAGCGTTTGCTCGAACTCGGCGGTGGTCTCCTCGAGGTAGCTGGTGAAGTCGTCGCCCCACTTGACCTCCTCGGTGAGGTAGTTGTCGGCCAGGAAGGACTTCCACTGCTCGGTCTCGACGACCTGCTTCATGGTGTCGATCCACCAATCCTTGGCGTAGTCGGGGACCTCGGGCGGCAGGATCAGTCCACGCGGCATGGACGGCAGGTCGGCCATTCCCTTCTCCGCGCCGGTCGGTACGTCCGGCAGCGCAGCCAGGCGCTCGTTGCCGGTGAACAGCACCGGCTGCATATCGCCGGATTCGACCTGTCCGAGAATGGATCCCGGGTTGGAGATCATCGCGTCGATGGCGCCCGAGAGCAGCGACGTCTGTACCTGGCCCTCCTCGTTGTAGGGCACGTACTCGATGTCATAGCCGGCGTGCTCGGCGATGAGTGAGCTGAGGATGAAATCGACGTTGACGGTACCGATACCGCCTACCACCACGGTGCCCTTGCTCTTGGCGTAGGACACCCAGTCCTCGAACGTCTCGATACCGCTGCCGCCGTTGACGAGCAGCAGGGCGTCATCGGTGGCCAACAGGCCGACGTGGGTGAAGCTGGCGTAGGTCCAACCCGGGTCGGCCTGCAACGGGGTGGTGAGGAAGGATCCCGACGTGGTGGAGACGTTGTACGGGTTGCCCTTCTGCGACAGTAGATAGCCCCAGCCGGTCGCGCCGCTGCCGCCCTCGCGGTTCTCCACGGCGATGTCTTCGGGGTAGAGGCCGTCCTCCTGGATGATCTGGACCAGCTTGCGGGCCATCAGATCGTTGCCGCCGCCCGGTCCGAACGCGATGGTCCAGTCCAGTGTCTCGGATGGATAGTCCTCGGCCGATCCGGCGTTGGTGGCTCCGCCGCTACAGGCCGGTACGACGAGTGCGACGGCGGAAGCGACCGCAGCCAGAGCGATTCTCAGTCGCATGATGATCTCCTCATTGAGCTTTCAGAAAGGTTGTGGGGGAGGGAATGTCAGGACGGGTCGTGGCGGAACCAGGAGCCGGTGGCCAACGCGGCCAGCCGCCCGGAGTCGTCGTGGAGCGTGGATTCGAGTTGGACGACGCGCCGGCCGCCGTGCACGATGCGACCGGTGCACACGCTGTCGGTACGCACGGGTCGCATGAAGCGCACCGACATCTCGATGGTCGCGCCCGCGGACAGGTACTTGTTGCAGGCATGGCCCATGGAGATGTCGAGCACCGTGGTGAGCACCCCGCCGTGGATTCCGCCGCCGGCATTGCACAGATGCGGTGCGAACGGCAGCCGGACGGTGCACGACTTCTCGTCGTCGAGATAGTCGATGGACAGGCCGAGGAACGGGATCAGGAAGTAGCGTCCGAAGGCCGGTTCGGCGATGGCGGCGGCATGCTGGGCGGCCTCGACCGGGTCGGTCAGCCGGCGTCCGGGATCGATGGTGGTCATGACCAGGTGAACCTCGGCGGGCGCTTCTCCAGGAACGACCGCACGCCCTCGGCGTAGTCCTCGGTGTCGAACGAGGAGTTGCGGATGTCGATGGTCACCTGGTCATCGGTGGTCTGGCCGCCGAGCGCCAGGTTGACGATCCGCTTGGACGACCGGACGCTGAACTGGGCGCGGGTGGTGATCAGCCTCGCGAACTCGTAGGTGTGCTTCTCCAGGTCATCGCTGGAGATCAGTTCGTCGATCAGGCCGAGCCGCAACGCATCCTCGGCGTGTACATGCTGGCCGGAGAACAGGATCCACTTGGCCCGGGACGGCCCGACGGTGTCGATGAGCCGCTTGGTCGATTCCAGGCTGTAGACCAGACCCAGCTTTGCCGGGGTGATCCCGAACCGGGAATGCTCGTCGGCGAAACGGATGTCGCAGGCCAGCGCCAGTCCGCACCCGCCGCCGATGCAGTATCCGTGCACCATGGCGATCAGCGGCTTGGTGAATCCCTCCAGCGCATGCTCGGTGGCCGCGACATCCTCGTTGTAGGCCTTGGCGGAGGCGGCGTTGCCGCGGACCTGTTCGAACTCGCTGATGTCGGCGCCGGAGGCGAAGCTCCTGGTGCCGGCCCCGCGCAGCACGACGACCTTCACGGTGGGATCGGAGTCGAGTTCGGCGAAAACCTCGGGGAGACGGCGGTACATCCCCTGACTGATGGCGTTGTGGGTGTCGGGCTTGTTGAGGATGACGGTCGCTATCGCTTCGTCACGTTCCACCAGAATGTGGTCGCTCATTGGTGTCCTTCCTGGAGCTCGGCGTGGGCGTCGAACAAGATTCCTTCGGTGAACAGACGGTCGATCTCGGTGCGTTCGACACCGAGTTCGGTGAGCACGGACACGGTGTGCTGGCCGAGCCAGGGGGCCGGTGAGCGCACCTCGAACTCGAGGTCGGAGAACCGCGTCGGGGGTGCGATCGTCTTCATCGGCCCGATGATCGGGTGTTCCAGTTCGACGATCATCCCGCGGGCGCGCACATGCGGATCATCAAGTGTCTCTTGATAAGTGAGCACCGGGCCGCCGGGCACACCCGCCACGTCGAGGCGGTCCACCCAGTCGTTGGTGGGCAATGTGGTGGTGATGGCCTCGATCTCGACTTCGAGTTCGTCGATATGGGCCATACGTGCATCCAAGTCGATGAAGCGCGGGTCGTCGGCCCAATCCGGGCGTTTCAGTACATCGTTGATGAGTCGCAACCACAGCCGCTCGGTGTTGGCGCCGATGGTGACGTAACCGTCGGCGGTCCGGTAGGCCTGGTACGGAGTGGAGCGCCGGTGCCGGGTCCCGGTCTGGGCCGGCTGCTCGCCGCTGCCGAAGTAGGCACCGGATTCCCAGACTGTCCAGGCCAATCCGGCATCGACCAGGCCGATGTCGATGTACTGACCCTCGCCGGTCTGGCGGCGGTGCAGTTCGGCGGCCAGGACGGAGTAGATCGCGGTGGCGCCGGCGGCGATATCGTTGATCGCGATGCCGATCTTGGTGGGCCTGCCGTCGGGGTGGCCGGTCATCTGCAGGAATCCGCCGATGCCCTGAGCCATGATGTCGAACCCGGGGCGGTCGCGGTACGGGCCGGTCTGGCCGAAACCGCTGATCGAGCAGTACAGGATGTCGTCCCGGATCGTGCGGACGCTGTCGTAATCGATGCCCAGTCGTTTGGTGACCCCCGGGCGGAAGTTCTCGACGATCAAATCGGCCCCGGCGACCATGTCGAGGAACAGTTCCTTGCCGCGGGGGGACTTCAGGTCCAGCGCGACGGAGCGCTTGCTGCGGTTGGGCATCGCGAACGGATAGCTCTCGCCCTTGATCTTCGGGGCCATCCGTCGCGAATCGTCGCCGCTGCCTGGTTGTTCGATCTTGATGACATCTGCGCCGAGCTCGGCGAGCACCATCGTGCAGTACGGGCCCGAGAGAAACCTCGTGAGGTCGAGTACTCGGAAGCCGGTGAGGGATCGCATGTGTTCCTTCCGGTGGGATTCGTATCGGTTTCCGCATTGTGGGATATGCTTCACGCGATACGGAAAGATTAGGCAGTGAGCGGCATCACGTCAAGGCCGTTCTGCGTGCTGTGTCACGTAGACCGGATGGGCGGCCCACTGCGCTGGTGATGACGCGAGGGGAGAAGATGGCAGCGTGAATGGGGTGGAGAAGGCGGCTGAGTCGCAGCGCCGCAACGGTGTGCAGTCCATCGACCGGGCGGTCGCGATCCTGCGCTGTTTCGACGGGCGCAAGCCCGAACTGGGGATCAGCGAGCTGTCCCGGTCGACCGGCCTGTCGACGAGCACTGTGCACCGGTTGCTGGCGGCCATGCAGGAGAACCACCTGGTCCGCCAGACCGGCACCAAGCGCTATGGGTTGGGACCACTGTTGTTGCAGCTGGCCAACTCCGGTGCGATGCCGCGCAGCCTGCGCGAGGCCGCGCTGCCGTTCATGACCGACCTGCGTGACGAGTTCGACGAGACGATCGGGCTGCACGAACTGCTGGCCTCCGGGCAGCGCATCGTCGCCGCCCAGGTCGAGAGCCATCAGGAGCTGCGCCGGACCTACACCGACATCGGGGTGCCGATCCGGCTGGTCTACGGCGGGCCCGGTAAGGCGATCCTGTGCGCGCTACCTGAGGGGGAGTGGGCGACGCATCTGGCCGGTGCTATCGATTCGATCACCGCCAACACCACCGTCGACGTCGCCGAGGTCGACAGGGAGCTGCGGACGGCCCGGCTACGCGGCTACGCGCAGTCCCGTGGGCAACGCACGGTGGGCATAAGTGCAGTCGCCGCACCGGTTTTCGACCACACGCAGCGGGTGGTGGGGGCCATCGGGGCCTCGGTGCCCGAGGTGCGGATGTCCCCGGAGCGCGAGGATCTGATCGGCACCCGGGTGCGCGAGGTCGCCTGGAAGCTGTCAACGACGCTCGGCGCGACCGTCGACGGGGTACGCGAACTGGTGCCCGACATCAGGCTCGGCTGACGCCCGCCGGCGACGAGCAGACGCAAACTCCCCCGAAACCGGCCGATTTCGGGGGAGTTTGCGTCTGCTCGCGGGGATGGGGACAGGGACAGGGAGGCTAGGCGGTGCGGCGCATCCCGCGCTTGAGCAGGAGCTCGCGTTCGGATTCGGACAGGCCGCCCCAGATGCCGTAGGGCTCACCCACGGCCAGCGCGTGCGAGCGGCACTGCGCGATCACCGGGCACACCCGGCACAGTTCCTTGGCGCGCATCTCGCGCTGGGCGCGGGCGCGGCCCCGCTCACCGTCCGGGTGGAAGAACATCGAGGAATCGACTCCCCGGCAATGGCCCTTCATTTGCCAATCCCAGATATCGGCGTTGGGTCCGGGCAGTTGCTGCGGCTGTGGCATTGTGAAAACCCCTCTCTTCGCACCCATTTCGCGAAGACGCGTGCGTGCGTGAGTCGCGGAACTGAACCGAGTCCTTGTCGCCGATGACTACTCGTGCACACAACGTAGAAGCGCTACCGAAAAGTCGTCAATAGTCCGGCTCATCAGGAAAACGCATAACCGCAGGGTGCGAATTTACGTCACGTTCATCATGTTCACCTGCGAGCAATCCGAAGAGTGCTTCGCGATCGGGTTCGCAACGCCCTTCGGCACCGTTTTCCCAGTTCGCATCCATTCGGCCAAATGTGCGTGTCGGGCCCGGTTGATCTGTTCGTAACGTGGCGACCATAAAGAGTTAACCAAGGTCGAATTGGTCACGTTTTCCGGTCGTTGCCGGCGCATTGATAGCGTCCGGAGGCAATGACGACCAGGACAACGACCCCGACGGAGACCCCGGTGCGGACCCCGGCGACCGCAGTGTCGGCCACCCTGGCCGCGGCGGCGTTCGGCGGAAATCCGCAGCTCTGGCCGCTGCCGACGGCCTCGGCGCCGCACGACCGTTGGCTGCGCGCGGTCGCCGCGGGCGGCCAGGGTCACTACGGGGTGGCCCTCGCCGAACTCGACGAGATCCTGCGCACCGGCCACAGCGGCCCGGCCGCCTCGCTGGCGCACAGCACCCGGGCCTCATTCCTGCGCCAGCTCGGCGGTCACCGGATCGCGCGCGGCTGGGATGGCCGCGCGCTGGCGCAGGCGGGCACCGATGAGCAGGCCGCCGCGGATGCGATGGTCGGCCTGGCCGCCGATGCACTGGGCGTCGGGCGGCTGGCGACCTCGGCCCGGCTGCTGGCGCGGGCGGCCCGCCCGGCGGGGGCCGACCGGCAGTCGGTCCGGTTGCAGTGGGTGTCCGCGGAGCTGGCGATGGCCGCAGGAGACGGGACCACCGCGCGCGGGCACGCCGAGCGGTCCGTGGAGCTGTCCGACACGCTCGGGTCGGCCCGGCATCGCGTCAAGTCATCCGTGGTGCTGTCCGCCGCGCTGTGCTGCGCCGGTGACCTGCCGGGATCGCGGACGGTGGCGGACGCGGCGCTGGCGATGACGGAGGAATTCGGCCTGGTCCCGCTGCGTTGGGCCCTGGGGTGCCTGCTCGCCGACATCGGATCTGACACCCACCCGGCCGCCGCTGTCGTCGCCATCCGTGACGAGGCCGCCGATACAGTGCGACGCAGAGGCGGCGTGTGGTCGCGTCGCTGAACCGTTTCACCCTGTTGCGATCGTTAATGTTTGTCTGACGCACCCGTCCGGTTGCGTCCCATCCGTAACGCTGGAGAGATCACCCACGATGACCATTTCGGGAGAACGTCTCGATGCTGTCGTCGCTGAGGCTGTGGCAGGGGACCGGGACGCTCTCAGGGTGGTCTTGGAGACCATCCGCCCGATCATCGTCCGGTACTGCCGGGCGCGCATCGGGTCCGCCGAACGAAGTGGTCTGTCCGCAGACGACATTGCGCAGGAGGTGTGCTTGGCCGCCATCACGGCGTTGCCGCGCTACAGAGATCAGGGACGCCCGTTCCTGGCCTTTGTGTACGGCATTGCTGCGCACAAGCTCGCCGACGCCCACCGGGCCTCGGCACGCAACCGCGCCGAGCCCACCGACAATGTGCCCGAGCGGTTCTCCGGCGAGGCAGGTCCGGAACAGCTGGCCATCGACGCCGATGCGTCGGCCCGGATGGACAAGCTGCTCGCCATCCTGCCGGAGAAACAGCGCGAGATCCTGATCCTGCGCGTCGTCGTCGGCATGAGCGCAGAAGAGACCGCCGAAGCGGTCGGATCGACACCCGGCGCAGTGCGGGTCGCCCAGCACCGCGCCCTGGCCAAACTCAAATCGGAGATCTCGGGAGGAGGGGAACAATATGCCTGATTTCGGACGCTGGACCGCCAACGGCGGTGACCCCTCGCTCAACGACATCAACCGCGCCGACAAGTTCCTCGACGCACTGGCCGGCGAACAGCCGGTGTTCTCCACCGATCGCGCCGATGCCGAACTCGCCCAGCTGCTGTCGGGCTGGCGCGACGACGTCCGCCAGGTCCCGATGGACCACGTGGTGTCGCCCTCGCAGGCCACCGCCGCGCTGATCGACGCCACCAACCGTCCCGGTCGACGCAACCGGTTGGGACTGGCGGTCGTCGGGTCCGCGGCTGCCGCGGTGCTGTGTCTCGGCGGCGTCGGCACCGCGGTGTTCGCCGCCGGCCCGGGTGACGGCCTGTACGGCATCCGCACCATGATCTTCGGCGAGGAGCGCGCCACCCGCGACGACGCCGTGGTGTTGGCCGCCCAGACCGAGCTCGCGCAGGTGCAGCAGCTGGTCGACCAGGGGCAGTGGGATCAGGCCCAGGACAAGCTCGCCGCGCTGTCGTCCACCGTGCAGAGCGTCGGCCCGGTGGAACAGAAGCAGGACCTCATCGAACAGTGGAATGCGTTGACCTACAAGGTCGTCGAGCAGGATCCGGCCGCCACGCTGCCGCCGGTGGGTGAACCGATGCCGGTGCTCCCGCCGTCCCCGCTGACGCTGTTGCCGGTCCCGGTCATCGAGGAGACGCCCACCGTCACCACGACGACCCCGGGACCTGAGGTGCTGTCGACGACCACCACCGAGCCCAGCACGTCCGGGCCGGGCGCGTCAGAGCCGAGCGCGTCCGCCACGAGCACGTCGGCGACGAGTGCCTCGGACACCTCGGCGAGTCCGACCGAGACCACCCCGAGCACCTCGTCGCAGGCGCCGTCGACCACCACCTCCTCGCAGGCGCCGGCCACCACCACTGCGCAGGCGCCGTCGACCACCACCACGACCACGGTGGCACCATCGGCCACGACCACCACGGCGGCACCGTCGACCTCGACGCGCACGTCGGTCGCCACGACCACCACGACGGTGGCGCCGCCGGCAGCGACGACCGCGGCACCGAGCACGGCATCCGAGCCGGTGCAGCAGGAGGCACCCGGTCAGGCGCCGGTGGCCACCGAACCGGTCATCGAACCGGAGCAGGCGGACAGCGCTGAACCCGAGCAGTCGGCTCCGGCGGTCGTGACCACCACCACACCAGTGCCCGCGGGTGAGGACGGATAAGCCGATTCAGCGGAAGCCGTCGGGCTCCGTGGCCGCCTCGTTCAGCGAAGCATCGGCATAGCCGCGGCAGTAATCCCAGGTGACGTAGGCGTCGGGCTCGGGATCGTAGGCGGGCTCGTGCGGACGTACGGTGCCGTCGACCAGCAGCTGCAACAGGTTGGCGCGCAGCATGTCCCAATCGTGGTAGTGATCCTGCTGGCACTCGTCGCAGCACACCACCAGGCCGCGAATCCCTCTGTGCGCCAACAGCGCTTCGTACACCGCCAGATCGGCCAGATCCGCCTCGACCGCGCTGCGCTCCTGCGGATCGAGTGGCAGACCGGGCTCGATCGCGTCGAGTGCCGCCGACGGATCGGACGGGTCATCGGCGAACGGGTCAGGTGGCAGGCCCGGCGGGAGGTCATCACGCACGGATCTAGCCTACGCAGCCGCGCTGGCTTCGCGCCACCGGTTGCGCGGCGTGCCGCGCCGGGTTCGACGCGCCGTGGGTGCCCGTGGCGTGGGCACGAGCGTCCAGGTCAGTGCCGATAGGATGAGGTCTTGGTTTCACGACTTTTTGCTAGTGGAGGCTCCACCCATGTCGATCGCTGAAAGCAGCGTCCCGCTCGCCCTACCGGTGCCCACCGGCGGCGACGATCCGACCAAGATCGCGATGCTGGGCCTCACCTTCGATGATGTGCTGCTGTTGCCGGCGGCCTCGGACGTGGTGCCGGCCAACGTCGACACCTCCAGTCAGCTCACCAAACGCATCCGGTTACGGGTGCCGCTGGTCAGCTCGGCGATGGACACGGTCACCGAATCCCGGATGGCCATCGCGATGGCACGCGCCGGCGGCATGGGCGTACTGCACCGCAACCTCTCGATCACCGAACAGGCCGGCCAGGTCGAGACCGTCAAGCGCTCCGAGGCCGGCATGGTGACCGATCCGGTGACCTGCTCCCCGGACAACACCCTGGCCGAGGTCGACGCCATGTGCGCCCGGTTCCGCATCTCGGGCCTGCCCGTGGTGGACGCCCAGGGGGCGCTGGTCGGCATCATCACCAACCGCGACATGCGCTTCGAGGTGGACCAGTCCAAGCCGGTCTCCGAGGTGATGACCAAGGCGCCGCTGATCACCGCGCAGGCCGGGGTCTCGGCCGAGGCCGCGCTGGGCCTGCTGCGCAGGCACAAGATCGAGAAGCTGCCGATCGTCGACGGCAACGGCAAGCTCACCGGCCTGATCACGGTGAAGGACTTCGTCAAGACCGAGCAGTTCCCGCTGTCGACCAAGGACAGCGACGGCCGGCTGCTGGTCGGCGCGGCCGTCGGTATCGGTGACGACGCCTGGACCCGGGCCATGACATTGGTCGACGCCGGGGTCGACGTGCTGATCGTGGACACCGCGCACGCGCACAACCGCCTGGTCCTCGACATGGTCAGCCGGCTCAAGGCCGCCGTCGGTGAGCGGGTCGACGTGGTGGGCGGCAATGTCGCCACCCGCGCCGCGGCCGCCGCCCTCTGCGATGCCGGCGCCGACGCCGTGAAGGTCGGGGTCGGCCCCGGCTCGATCTGCACCACCCGCGTCGTCGCCGGGGTGGGTGCACCGCAGATCACCGCCATCCTGGAAGCCGTCACCGCCTGCTCGCGCAAGGGCGTCCCGGTGATCGCCGACGGCGGTCTGCAGTACTCCGGTGACATCGCCAAGGCGCTGGCCGCCGGTGCGTCCACGGCCATGCTCGGGTCGCTGCTCGCCGGTACCGCCGAGTCGCCGGGTGAGCTGATCTTCGTCAACGGCAAGCAGTTCAAGAGCTATCGCGGCATGGGCTCACTGGGCGCCATGCAGGGACGCGGCGCCGCCAAGAGCTTCTCCAAGGACCGCTACTTCCAGGACGATGTGCTCTCCGAGGACAAGCTGGTCCCCGAGGGCATCGAGGGACGGGTGCCCTTCCGTGGCCCGCTGGGCACCGTCATCCACCAGCTGACCGGCGGACTGCGGGCAGCCATGGGTTACACCGGGTCGGACACCATCGAGCACCTGCAGCAGGCGCAGTTCGTGCAGATCACGGCCGCGGGCCTGAAGGAAAGCCATCCGCACGACATCACCATGACCGTCGAAGCGCCGAACTACTACGCGCGCTGACGAGGCGCTTGCGCGAGGAATCGACAGACACAGCGGCCCGAAAGGCACCCCGACATGCGTGACATGGTTGAAATCGGCATGGGCCGAACCGCCCGCCGCACCTATGAACTCGACGACATCAACATCGTCCCGTCCCGGCGCACCCGGTCCTCCAAGGATGTCTCGACCGCGTGGCAATTGGACGCCTACCGCTTCGAGATCCCGGTGGTCGCGCACCCGACCGACGCCCTGGTATCGGTCGAGTTCGCCATCGAGATGGGTCGCCTGGGCGGCCTCGGCGTGCTCAACGGCGAGGGCCTGATCGGCAGGCATGCCGACGTCGAGGGCAAGATCGCGCAGGTCGTGGATGTCGCAGCCGGCGCGTCCGATGATTCCGCGGCGATCCGGCTGCTCCAGGAACTGCACGCCGCGCCCCTGGACCCCGAACTGCTCGGCGCGGCCGTCGCCCGCATCCGCGAATCCGGTGTCACCACCGCGGTGCGGGTCAGCCCGCAGAACGCCGCGGCGCTGACCCCGGCGCTGGTCGCGGCGGGCCTGGATCTGCTGGTCATCCAGGGCACCATCATCTCGGCCGAGCGTGTCGCCAACGACGGTGAGCCGCTGAACCTCAAGACCTTCATCTCCGAGCTCGACGTGCCGGTCGTCGCCGGCGGTGTGCTCGACCACCGCACCGCGCTGCACCTGATGCGCACCGGCGCGGCCGGCGTCATCGTCGGGTACGGATCCACCTCCGGGGTGACGACGTCCGACGAGGTGCTCGGCATCAGCGTGCCGATGGCCACCGCCATCGCCGATGCCGCCGCGGCACGGCGTGAATACCTCGACGAGACCGGCGGCCGGTACGTGCACGTGCTGGCCGACGGGGACATCCACACCTCGGGTGATCTGGCCAAGGCCATCGCCTGCGGCGCCGACGCCGTCGTCCTGGGCACCCCGCTGGCGGTCGCGCACGAGGCGCAGGGCGCGGGCTGGTTCTGGCCCTCGGCGGCCGCGCACCCCTCGCTGCCGCGCGGCGCGCTGCTGCAGGTCGGGCTCGCCGACCGGCCGCCCCTGGAACAGGTTCTCAACGGCCCGTCCGACGATCCGTTCGGCTCGCTGAATCTGGTCGGCGGTCTGCGCCGCTCGATGGCCAAGGCCGGCTACTGCGATCTCAAGGAATTCCAGAAGGTCGGCCTGACCGTCGACGGCTGAGAGTGCCGCATCGGCCGATGTTAAAGCTCACATCGGCGGGACACCGGACCGTGCGCTCACCGGCCCGTGGTGCATCGCCGGCCTGTGGCAATAGTGCGCTGTACTGCTGACATCCTGTGATCGGTCGCAGGGCCATTGACAACCAGTGAAGTGGCTCACATACTCATACCTTGATTGTTAACGTTCACATTCGGCACTCCGTTCGCGCGGAGCTGATCGCCCGATGTGGCGCATTCCGGACGTGGATCGCCCCGCGTCCGACGTCGATGGTCAAGGAGGATCGATGCGAAAGCTGTCCTGGTGGATCGCGCTGATGGTGGCCGCCGCCCTCGCCCTGGTGGGCTGTGGGCGGTCCACGGACACCGCGAGCGGCGGTGAGCAGGAGAAGGGCACCATCGGCATCGCCATGCCCACCAAGTCCTCCGAACGTTGGGTGGGCGACGGCCAGAACATGGTCGACCAGTTCCAGGCGCTCGGCTATCAGACCGATCTGCAGTACGGCGACGATGTGGTCCAGAACCAGGTCTCCCAGATCGAGAACATGATCACCAAGGGTGTCCAGCTCCTGGTCGTCGCGCCGATCGACGGTTCCTCGCTGACCAACATCCTGCAGCGCGCCGCGGATGCGGACATCCCGGTGATCAGCTACGACCGGCTGATCAAGGGAACTCCGAATGTCGACTACTACGCGACCTTCGACAACTTCCAGGTCGGCGTGCTGCAGGCGCAGTACATCGTCGACAAGCTCGGCGTCGCCGGCGGGGCCGGACCGTTCAACATCGAACTCTTCGCCGGTTCGCCCGACGACAACAACGCGACGTTCTTCTACGACGGCGCGATGAGCGTGCTGCAGCCGTACCTGGACAGCGGCAAGCTCGTCGTCCCCAGCGGCCAGCGGACCTTCGATCAGGTGGCGACCCTGCGCTGGGACGGTGGACTGGCGCAGTCGCGCACCGACAATCTGCTCAGCCAGGCCTACACCACGGCCCGCCTCGACGCCGTCCTGTCGCCCTATGACGGCATCTCCCGCGGTGTGATCTCGGCGCTCAAGAGTGCGGGATACGGCAACGCGGCCAAGCCGCTGCCCATCGTCACCGGACAGGACGCCGAAGTGGCCTCCGTGCAGTCGATCATCGCCGGCGAGCAGACCCAGACCGTCTTCAAGGACACCCGCAAGCTCGCCGAGGCGGCCGTCCAGATGTCCGACGCCGTGCTGACCGGTGGCACCCCGGAGGTCAACGACACCGAGACCTACGACAACGGTGACAAGGTGGTGCCCGCCTACCTGCTGGAACCGGTCAGCGTCGACAAGTCCAACTACCGGCAGGTGCTGCTCGACTCCGGCTTCTACACCCCGGACCAGTTGGGATGACCGGTACGCCACTGCTGGAGATGCGGGGGATCAGCAAGGAATTCCCCGGTGTGAAGGCACTGTCCGAGGTCGATTTGACCGTCGCGACCGGAACCATCCACGCGATCTGCGGGGAGAACGGCGCCGGGAAATCCACCCTGATGAAGGTGCTCAGTGGGGTCTATCCGCACGGCAGCTACGGCGGGGAGATCCTGTTCGACGGTGCGCCGTGCGCGTTCCGCGACATCCGATCCAGCGAGCGCTGCGGGATCGCCATCATCCACCAGGAACTGGCGCTGGTGCCCTATCTGTCGATCGCCGAGAACATGTTCCTGGGCAACGAGATAGCTCGCCACGGCGTGCTCAGCTGGCACAAGACCATGGAGCGGGCGCAGGCGCTGATGAACCGGGTCGGATTACAGGAGAGCCCGCAGACCCGGGTATCCGACATCGGCGTCGGCAAGCAGCAGCTCGTCGAGATCGCCAAGGCACTGTCCAAGGATGTGCGGCTGCTCATCCTCGACGAACCGACAGCGGCACTCAACGATTCGGACAGCCGACACCTGCTCGAGCTGATCGTCGGACTGCGCGAGCACGGCATCACCTCGATCATCATCTCGCACAAGCTCAACGAGGTGCTGCAGGTGGCCGACACCGTGACGACACTGCGCGATGGTCGCACCATCGGCACCGTGCCCGTCGATGACACGCTCACCGAGGACGCCATCGTCCGGGCCATGGTGGGCCGCGACCTGACCGACCGGTTCCCGGCGCGCGAAACCGACGGAATCGGCGATGTCGCCTTCTCCGTGGCCAATTGGACCGTTCGGCATCCGATCGATCAGCAGCGCAAGGTCGTCGACGATGTCACGCTCGACGTACGGGCGGGCGAGATCGTCGGCATCGCCGGCCTGATGGGTGCCGGACGCACCGAACTCGCGATGAGCGTCTTCGGCCGCTCCTACGGGCGCTACGAGAGCGGCAAGGTCTTCAAGGGCGACCGCGAGATCGATACCAGCACCGTGCCGCGCGCCATCGACAACGGCATCGCCTACGCCACCGAGGACCGAAAGACCCTGGGGCTGAACCTGATGGACAGCATTGCCACCAGCATCAGCCTGGCCTCGCTGGGCAAGGTCAGTCGCCGGTCGGTCATCGACCGTCACGAGGAGACGCGCGTCGGCGAGCGGTTCCGGACGTCGATGCGCATCAAGGCCGGCTCGGTGCAGACCGCCACCGGCAAGCTCTCCGGCGGCAATCAACAGAAGGTCGTGCTCAGCAAATGGCTGTTCACCGACCCCGACGTGCTGATCCTCGACGAGCCGACCCGCGGCATCGATGTCGGCGCCAAACACGAGATCTACCTACTGATCAACGAACTCGCCGCGCGCGGCAAGGCCGTTCTGGTCATCTCCTCGGAACTGCCCGAACTGCTGGGCCTGTGCGATCGGATCTACACCCTCAGCCAGGGCCGGGTGACCGGTGAGGTGCCGCGCGCCGATGCAACCCAGGAAATCTTGATGCACCACATGATGAAAGGCTCAGCGTGACCATCACCGCGAAACAACCCGCACCGCTGCGGCCGGACGTCCCACCGCCCGGAGGCGCCGGCAACGCGGTGACCCGCTTCCTGATGTCGCATGTGCGCCAGTCCGGGATGGTCGTGGCGCTCATCGCGATCCTGTTGCTGTTCGAGATCTGGACCGACGGCATCGTGCTCAAACCGCTCAACGTCACCAACATCATCCAGCAGAACGGATACATCCTGGTCCTCGCGATCGGGATGGTCATCGTCATCATCAACGGGCACATCGACCTGTCGGTGGGCTCGGTCGCCGCCTTCACCGGTGCGATGGCCGGCGTTCTGATGGTGCGCAGTGACATGCCCTGGCTGCTGGCCACCGTGCTCTGCATCGCCATGGGTGCGCTCATCGGTGCGTGGCAGGGCTTCTGGATCGCCTACGTCGGTATCCCGTCGTTCATCGTGACCCTCGGCGGCATGCTGATCTTCCGCGGCGCCACCCAGTACGTGCTCGAAGGTCAGTCCATCGCGCCGATGCCGCGCGGTCTGGAACAGATCAGCAGTGGATTCCTGCCCGAACTCGGCAACGCCGCGCTCTATCACTGGCCGACGGTGATCCTCGGCGGTATCGCCGCCGTCGCGGCCGTCGTCATGCAGATCCGGCGTCGCCGCGCGCAACTGCGGTACGGGCAAGAGGTGTCCGGTCGGGCCCTGTTTTTCGCCAAATGCGCAGGCATCGTCGCCGCCCTGGTCGCGGTGACGCTGCTGCTGGCGAGCTATCGCGGCGTCCCGATCGTCGGCATCATCCTGGTCGTCCTGACGTTGGTCTACGCATTCCTCATGCGCAACACGGTGTTCGGCCGTCAGGTCTACGCGGTGGGTGGCAATGCCGCGGCCGCCAGCCTTTCCGGGGTGCGCAACAAACGCGTCACCCTGCTGGTGTTCGTCAACATGGGAATGCTGGCCGCGGTGGCCGGCCTGCTGTTCGCCGCGCGACTGAATTCGGCCACCCCGCAGGCCGGTATCAACTTCGAGCTCGAGGCGATCGCCGCCGCATTCATCGGAGGTGCATCCTCCAGCGGCGGGGTCGGGACCGTGTTCGGCGCCATCATCGGTGGTCTGGTGCTCGGTGTGCTCAACAACGGCATGTCGATCCTGGGCATCGGCAGCGATGTGCAGCAGGTGATCAAGGGCCTGGTGCTGCTGGCGGCGGTCGGCTTCGACATCTACAACAAGCGCCGGGGCGGGCGGTAAACGCGGTGCCGGCTGCCATCGCGGGCACGGTGTCCAAGACCGTCACGACGCTGTCCGACGGGCGGCGCCTCATCTACTTCGACGAGGTCGACATCGCGGGCCGGATCCGTCGACGCGGCGGACTCACCGACACCCGGCACCTCGAACCCGCCACGTCTGCGGCGCAGTTGCGCTACGACGTGCTGACCGGGGAATGGGTCACCATCGCGGCCCAACGGATGAACCGGACCTTCCTGCCCGCTCGTGACGCCTCACCGTTGGCACCGACCAGACCCGGATCACCGCCGACCGAGATCCCCGCCGCCGAATATGACGTCGTGGTGTTCGAAAACCGTTTCCCGGCCTTGTCGCCACGGGCGGTCGCGACAGCGCCGGTCATCGATGGGGAGCCGCTGTGGCCACAGGCGCCGGGTCGGGGAGGTTGCGAGGTGGTGTGCTTCACCAGTGACCCGAACGCCTGTTTTGCAGATCTGTCACCCCGGCGGGTCCGCACCGTCATCGAGGCGTGGGCCGACCGGACCGCCGAACTCTCGGCGACACCCGGTGTGCAGCAGATCTTCTGCTTCGAGAACCGGGGCCGCGAGATCGGGGTGACGCTGACCCACCCGCACGGTCAGATCTACGCCTACCCCTTCCAGCCGCCCCGCACCCGTGCGCTGATCGCGCAGGCGCGCACGCACGCCGCCGCCACCGGGGGCAATCTGTTCGCCGATGTGCTGGCCGCCGAGCGACGATCGGGTCGCCGGATCCTGGTCGCCGGTGAGCATTGGACGGCCTTCGTGCCGGCCGCGGCCCGGTGGCCGCTGGAGATCCATCTCATGCCACACCGCGACATCCCCGACTTCTGCGCGCTCAGCGGCGCCGAACGCGGCGAACTCGCCGCGATCTACCTGCAGCTGCTGCAGCGGGTGGACCGTTTCTTCGAGGGCGTGGACCAGACGCCGTACATCGCGGCCTGGCACCAGGCACCACTGGGTGCGGACCGCCCGTTCGGGCGGCTGCACCTGCAACTGTTCTCGCTGATGCGCTCTCCCGGACGGATGAAGTATCTGGCCGGATCGGAATCCGCGGTGGGCGCGTGGGTCAACGACACCACCCCGGAACGGATCGCCGACCGGCTACGGGAGGTCGCATGAGCGTCGATGCCGGGGTCGCCCCGTGAGGACGACGACCTCACCACCGGTGCGCATGGTGAAACCGGTTGCGGTCGAACACCTCTGCGAGCGCGCCGACGACCTTTTCCAGGATCGGTTCGGCGGTGCCCCCGACGGAGTGTGGGTCGCCCCGGGCCGGGTCAACCTGATCGGCGAGCACGTCGACTACATCGGTGCGCCGACGATGCCGTTCGCATTGCCCTACGCGACCGCGGTCGCGGTCCGGGTGCACCAACGTGACGAGCTGCGACTGGTGTCCTCCGACCACGACGATGCCTGGGTCGGGCGCGGTTCCGACATCGGGCCACGACAGCCCACCGGCTGGCCCGGCTATGTCGCCGGCGTGCCGTGGGCCATGACCTACCACGCCACGATCGCGGCGATGCCCGGTCTGGACATCGCCGTGCACTCATCGGTGCCACCGGGGGCCGGCCTGTCCAGTTCGGCTGCGCTGGAGACCGCGGTCGCGCTGGCGATCGCCGAACTGGTGGGCGCGGCCACCGACGACGCCGGACGCCGGACGCTGGCCCGGGACTGCATCACCGCCGAGAACATCGTCGTGGGCGCGGCCACCGGCGGTATGGACCAGTCCGTCGCGCTGCGGGCCCGGGCCGGCCACGTGATGCTGTTGGACTGCAGTACCTTCTCCACCGAGTATCTGCGGATGGATTGCGCCGCAGTGGGATTGGCCCTGTTGGTGATCAACACCAACGCACCGCACCGGCTGGTGGACGGCAGCTACGGTCTGCGACGCTCCCGGGTGGAACGGATGTGCGCACGCATCGGGCGCAAGGCACTGTACGGCAGCGACGATGTCGAGGCGGTACTCAACTGTGTCGACACCGACGACCCGACGATGCGGGGCGCGTTGCGTCACGTGCTCACCGAGAACCGGCGGGTGGCGGCGGTCGCCGCGGCCCTGCGCGCCGGTGACATCGCCGCGATCGGAGCGCACCTCACCGCCTCGCACGCGTCGCTGCGCGACGACCTGGTGGTCAGTTCGCCGGAGTTGGACTGCGCCGTGGATGCCGCGCTGGGCGCCGGTGCGTTCGGCGCCCGGATGATCGGCGGCGGATTCGGCGGTTCGGCGCTGGCGCTGGTCAGGGCCGACCGGGTCGGTATCACGATGGAAGCGGTGCGCTGGGCCGCCGAGGATCGCGGCCTGCCTGCCCCCGACTTCCTGCACGCCATCCCGAGCGGAGCGGCGCGGCGCGTCTGCTGACTCAGCCGTAGCGGATCATCCACGACGCCGACCACGCCGAACCGGGTTCCACCCAGCGCACGCCCGCGCCGCTGTTGAAGGCATCGGCGGGCGCGGTCATCGGCTCGATGGCGACCGCCGTCGTCATGCCGGCCTGCGTCCGGTACGACCGTGTGATGAACACGTGCACATACCCGAATTGCTCATCGGCCCACAGCGATACGGTGCGTCCGTCCGGTGCGCGCAGGCGGTGGGTACTCCCACCGTCGACGATGTGCAGGTCGGTGAATGAATCGTCGAGATCCAGATCGGCGACCCGGCGCCCGGTACGCAGATCCCACCGGCTGTCCCGGACATCGCTGGTCCCCACCGGGATCAGGCGCTCGTCGACGTCGATGTGCGTGTCGGCGGCCACCGACAGGGTCAGCTCGCCGGTCGGGACGTCGCCGAGGCACAGGAACGGGTGCGCACCGAATCCGACCGGCGCAGCGGCGTTCCCGGCATTGATCACCGTGTGGGTGACGTGCAGGGCGTCGTCGGCAACCGTATAGCGCACCCGGGTATCCAACCGGAACGGATAGCCGTGCTGCGGATAGACCTCGGCAGCCAGCGTCACCGCCGCGGGGGTGTGCTCCAGTGGTCGGTACGGGGTGAAGCACAACAACCCGTGCAGGGCATTACCCCGCTCGGGTTCGGTCACCGCGAGCTGCTGTTGCCGACCCCGGTAGGTCCACACCCCGTCGCGGACCCGATTGGTCCACGGCATCAGGACGATACCGGAGTAGTAGGGCCGCAACACATCTGACCGGAACCCCGGGGTCAACGACACCCCGGCAACGGACAGTTGCCGAAGGCCCGCCCCGACGGCGGTGATCACCGCATGTGTCGAACCGGAGTGCAGCGCATACTCCGTCCCGTGTGCGCTCACGCGGGCGCTGCGGTGCTGTCCCGCACGATCAGATCCGATGGCAGCAGTTCGCTGGAGCACTGTTCGCCGGACAGTTGGGCTTTCACCATGGCGATGGCCTCGTGGCCGACCGCGGCGAAGTCCTGCCGGATGGTGGTCAACGCCGGAATCAGATAGGGGGCCTCGGGGATATCGTCGAACCCGACGATGCTGACATCCTGGGGCACCCGGCGTCCCGCCTCGGCCAAGGCGTGCAGCACCCCGATCGCGGTGTGGTCGTTCGCGGCGAACACGGCGGTGATCGTGCGGTCCGCGGCGACGTCGCGGCCGAGCGCATAGCCCCGTGCGGCGCTCCAGTCGCCTTTCCACTCCGGGCGGGGTGACAGCCGGGCGGCCAGCATGGCGTCGAGGTATCCGCGGGTGCGGCCGTGCGCCTCCGGCCAGCCGTCCGGTCCACTGACATGGGCGATGTCGCGGTGGCCGAGATCGATCAGGTGCTGGGTGGCCAGCCGGGCCGCCGCCACCTGGTCGACGCCGACCGATGTTCCCGACCCGCTGAGGTCACCCTCCACGACGATCACCGGCACACCGAAATCCTCGCCGTAGACCACATTGAGGGCATCCTGTTGTGCGGCGATCATCACGACGGCCTCCACGGCAAGTCGCGAGAGGTGGTCGAGCGCACCGCGGATCTCCTGCCGGGTCACCGCGGCCAGCGTCACCGAGCTGGAGAAGAAGCCGGCCTGGCGGGCGGACTCCTCGACCGAGCGCTGAATGCTGGACGGGCCGTATTGCGCCGTGCTGGAACCGATGATGCCGATGATGCCGGACCGGCTGGTGACCAACGCCCGTGCGGCGCTGTTCGGGCGGTATCCGAGCTGAGCGATCGCATGTTCCACCCGCGCCCGAGTTTCCGGACGGATGCTGCCCGCACCGTTGATGACCCGCGACACCGTCTGGTGTGACACCCCGGCCAGTCGGGCGACGTCGGACATGACGGGCTTGCGGCTCACGGCTCCATTATTGCCGCCGGTCATCGGTCCGCCGGTGCCGGGACACGCGCAACGGTGTGCGCGTCGATCCTTGTTGGTGCCGACGACGCCGGCCAGTCCATCATTCGAGTATGTTAACGATCACTAAATGCCGCGGTCAACACCTCAGACCGGTTTTACCAGTGGGTTTCGCAGGCAGGGGCGTGTTGACCGCCGCCCAATGTTCACGTTAACATTTTGCTTGTGAGTCAGGACACACCGCGCGGGGCGGCGCCATCGAGCGCGCACAAGTATGTGGTCGGCATCGACTTCGGCACCTTGTCCGGCAGGGCATTGGTGGTCCGGGTCGCCGACGGGCGGGAACTCGCGGCCGCCGAGCATGCCTACCGGCACGGGGTGCTGACCGAGGAGTTGCCCGGGCAGCGCGGGGTACGTCTTCCGCCCGACTACGCCCTGCAGGTACCCGAGGACTATGTGGACGTGCTGCGGTACGCGGTGCCCGAGGCGGTTGCCGCGGCGGGCATCGACCCGGCCGACGTCATCGGCGTCGGTACGGATTTCACCGCGTGCACCATGGTCGCGGCCCGCCGCGACGGCACACCGCTCTGCCAATTGCCCGAATTCGCCGATCGCCCGCACGCCTATGCGAAGCTGTGGCGCCATCACGCCGCCCAGCCACAGGCCGACCGCATCAATGCGCTGGCCGCCGAGCGGGCCGAGGCCTGGCTGCCCCGGTACGGCGGATTCATCTCCAGCGAATGGGAATTAGCCAAGGGGCTGCAGATCCTGGACGAGGATCCCGAGATCTATGCGGCGATCGACGCCTTCGTGGAGGGGGCCGACTGGATCGTCTGGCAGCTCACCGGCCGTTACGTGCGCAACGTCAGCACGGCCGGCTACAAGGCGATCCGACAGGACGGCGCCTACCCGACGCGTGAGTTCCTGGCGGCTCTGGATCCGGCCTTCGCCGATTTCGTCGCCGACAAGATCGAGCAACCCATCGCGGCCCTCGGTGCCGCTGCCGGCACGCTGACGGCCCAGGCCGCCGCCTGGACGGGGCTGCCCGCCGGAATCGCGGTGGCGGTGGGCAACATCGACGCGCACGTCACCGTCGCGGCTGCCGACGCCGCCGAACCGGGCCGTCTGGTCGCCATCATGGGCACCTCGACATGTCATGTGATGAACGGTCGAGAGGTGCGGCATGTCCCCGGGATGTGTGGCGTGGTCGACGGCGGAATCACCATGGGGCTGTGGGGTTATGAGGCCGGCCAATCGGGCGTGGGGGACATCTTCGCCTGGTTCATCGAGAACAACGTGCCCGAGCAGTTCGTACGCGCCGCCGCCGCACAGGGCATCTCCGTTCACGAGCACCTCTCCGCGCTGGCCGCCCGCCAGCAGATCGGCCGGCACGGACTGGTCGCGCTGGACTGGCACAGCGGTAACCGCTCGGTGCTCGTCGATCATCACCTGTCCGGGGTGATCGTCGGGCAGACACTGGAGACCACCTGCGTCGACCAGTACCGGGCGCTGCTGGAGGCGACCGCATTCGGGACCCGGATGATCATCGAGACATTCGTCGGCGCAGGCGTTCCGGTCGACGAACTGGTGGTGGCCGGTGGACTCATGAAGAACCACCTACTGATGCAGATCTACGCCGACGTCACCGGCCTGCCGCTGTCCTGCGTGACCTCGGCGCAGGCGCCGGCCTTGGGCGCCGCCATCCATGCCGCCACCGCCGCCGGCGTCTATCCGGACGTCCCGACCGCCTCGGCGCGGATGGGTGGACGAACGGCCAACGCGTTCATGCCGATTGCCGAGAACGTGGCCCGCTACGACGCGCTCTATGCCGAATATGTCGCGCTGCACGAATGGTTCGGCCGCGGCAACCCGATGATGCGCCGGCTGCGCGCACTGCGTGCGGCGGCCGCCGACGACGAGAAGGTGGGAGTCGCCCGATGACGGTGACATCGGAAGTCTCGCAGATCATCACCGATCTGCGACGCCAGGTGTGCGAGCTGCACACCGAACTGATCCGCTATCAGCTGGTGATCTGGACCGCAGGCAATGTCTCGGCCCGGGTGCCCGGTCGGGATCTCATGGTGATCAAACCCTCCGGGATCTCCTACGATGCAATGCAACCCGAGCACATGGTGGTCTGCACGTTGGACGGCGAGCTCGTCGACGGGGACCTCGCGCCCTCCTCGGATACCGCCGCGCACGCGTATGTCTACCGGCACATGCCCGAGGTCGGCGGGGTGGTGCACACGCACTCCACGTACGCCACCGCCTGGGCGGCGGCCGGGGAGCCGATCCCGTGTGTGCTGACCATGATCGCCGACGAGTTCGGCGGCGACATCCCGGTCGGTCCGTTCGCGCCGATCGGCGATGACTCGATCGGCCGCGGCATCGTGGAAACACTGCGCAGCAGCAGATCCGCGGCGGTGCTGATGCGCAGTCACGGCCCGTTCACCATCGGTCCGACGGCCCTGGCGGCGGTGAAGGCCGCCGTCATGCTCGAGGACGTCGCCCGCACCGCGTTCATCAGCCGTCAGCTCGGCAGTCCCGAAGCGCTGCCGGGCGCGGCCGTCACCGCCCTGTTCGAGCGCTACCAGAACGTCTACGGCCAGAAAGAAGACTGATGTCACAACCGCAAGAGATCTGGTTCGTCACCGGCAGCCAGTCGCTGTACGGCCAGGAAATCCTGGACCAGGTCGCCGAACAGTCGCGCAGTATCGCCGACCGGCTCGACGCCAGCCCGGACCTGCCGACGGCAGTGGTGTGGAAACCCGTGGTCACCGAAGCAGATTCGATCTACCGGTTACTGAGTGACGCCAGCGCCGACGACACCTGCATCGGCGTCATCGCCTGGATGCACACGTTCTCGCCGGCCAAGATGTGGATCCGCGGCCTGAACGCGTTGCGCCGCCCGCTGCTACACTTCCACACCCAGTTCGGTGTCGAGATCCCCTGGGACACCATTGACATGGACTTCATGAATTTGAACCAGGCGGCGCACGGTGACCGCGAGTTCGGCTACATCCAAACCCGGTTGGCGGTGTCCCGGGCCACCATCGCCGGCCACGTGGACAACGCCGAGACGACGACGCGTATCGGGTCCTGGGCGCGCGCGGCGCTGGCGGCAGCCGATCTGCGTGGTCTGCGACTGGCCCGATTCGGGGACAACATGCGCGATGTCGCGGTCACCGAGGGCGACAAGGTGGAGGCCGAGTCGCGGTTCGGCGTCTCGGTGAACTCCTACTCGATCAACGATCTGGTGGCCTCCGTCGAGGCCGCGGCAGACACCGACATCGACAAGCTCGTCGAGGAATACCAGGACCGCTACCGGGTCGCCGACGAGCTGTGTCGCGGCGGCGCCCGGCACGACACCCTGCGGGAGGCCGCGCGGATCGAGATCGGCCTGCGGCAATTCCTCGAAGACGGGCGCTTCGGTGCGTTCACGACCAACTTCGAGGATCTCGGTGGGCTGCGCCAGCTGCCCGGGATCGCCGTGCAACGCCTGATGGCCGACGGCTACGGCTTCGGAGCCGAGGGTGATTGGAAGACCGCCGCCATGGTCCGGGCCGTCAAGACGATGTCGCGCGGACTGCCCGGTGGCACGTCCTTCATGGAGGACTACACCTATGACCTGACCCGCGGCGCGGAGACGATCCTGGGAGCCCACATGCTCGAGGTGTGTCCGAGCATCGCCGCACAGACCCCGACCGTGGAAGCGCACCCACTGGCCATCGGCGGCCGCGAAGACCCGGTCCGGATGCGGTTCACGGCGGCGCCCGGGGACGCGGTGGTGCTGGGCATCTGCGATCTGGGCGGGCGATTCCGGCTGGTCGCCAACGAGGTGCGGGTCATCGAGCCGCCCGCCCCGCTGCGCAGCCTGCCGGTGGCCTGTGCGGTGTGGGAGCCGCAGCCCTCATGGTCGACCTCCACCGAGGCCTGGCTGATGGCCGGCGGGCCGCACCACACGGTGCTGACCAGCGCGGCACCGCTGTCGGCGCTGCGAGATCTGTCGATGATCCTCGGAACCGAACTGGTCACCATCGGCGCGGGCACCGAGCCGTACGGTTTCCAGCGGGAGTTGCGGTGGAACGCGGTCTATCACCATTTGGCGGACGGGCTGTGAGCGGCAGGGCCGACGACATTTCCTTTACAAGTTAGGGCTCCCTGTCTAGCTAGTTACCCATCGGTAGGTCCATAATGGCGTCATGCAGCCCGATTACGACGTTCTGATCATCGGCTCAGGATTCGGCGGCAGTGTCAGCGCCCTGCGGCTCACCGAGAAGGGGTACCGCGTCGGTGTGCTTGAGGCCGGTCGACGGTTTGCTGACGCCGACTTCGCCAAGACCTCGTGGAACCTGCGCAAGTTCCTGTGGGCACCGCAGTTCGGCATGTACGGCATCCAGCGCATCCATCTGCTGCGCAACGTGATGATCCTGGCCGGCGCCGGTGTCGGCGGCGGCTCCCTGAACTACGCGAACACGCTCTACGTCCCGCCCGCGCCGTTCTTCAACGACCCGCAGTGGAGGGACATCACCGATTGGCAGTCCGAGTTGCTGCCGCACTACGACCAGGCCAAGCGCATGCTCGGCGTGGTCACCAATCCGACGTTCACCGACGCCGACCGGATCATGAAGGAGGTCGCCGACGACATGGGCGTCGGGGACACCTTCGTGCCGACCCCGGTCGGCGTGTTCTTCGGCGAGAACGGCGAGAAGACACCGGGTAAGACCGTGCCCGACCCGTACTTCGGCGGTGCCGGGCCATCGCGCACCGGTTGTATCGAATGCGGTGAATGCATGACCGGCTGCCGGCACGGCGCCAAGAACACGCTGCTGAAGAACTACCTCGGCCTGGCCGAGAGCGCCGGCGCGCAGGTGCACCCGCTGACCTCGGTGCGCGAGTTCTCCCAGCGCCCCGACGGCGTCTGGGAGGTGCACACCGTGCGCACCGGCGGCAAGCTGCGCCGCCGCAAGAAGACGTTCACCGCCAACCATCTGATCCTGGCGGCCGGTACCTACGGCACCCAGAAGCTGCTGTTCCGGATGCGGGACCACGGAAAACTGGACAAGCTGTCGCCCCGGCTGGGCGTGCTGACCCGCACCAACTCGGAGTCGATCGTGGGGGCCGGGCGGCTCACCGTCGGCGACGACCTCAACCTGACCCAGGGCGTGGCCATCACCTCGTCGATCCACCCGACCGCCGACACCCACGTCGAGCCGTGCCGGTACGGCAAGGGGTCCAACGCGATGGGTCTGCTGCAGACGCTGATGACCGACGGCACCGGCCCCGAGGGCACCGACGTGCCGCGCTGGAAACAGTTGCTGGAGACCGCCCGCAACGACCGGCGGGGCACCTTGCGACTGCTCAATCCGCGACGCTGGAGTGAGCGCACCATGATCGCGCTCGTCATGCAGCACCTGGACAACTCGATCACGACGTTCACCCGCAAGACCTGGTTCGGGTACCGCATGCTCGACAGCAAGCAGGGCCACGGCCTGCCCAACCCGAGCTGGATCCCGGCGGGCAACGAGGTCACCCGCCGCATCGCCGAGAAGATCGACGGGGTGGCCGGCGGTACCTGGGGCGAGTTGTTCAACATCCCGCTCACCGCGCACTTCCTCGGTGGCGCGGCGATCGGCGACAGCCCCGAGCACGGCGTCATCGATCCCTACCACCGCGTCTACAACTACCCGACGCTCTATGTCACCGACGGTGCCGCGATCTCGGCGAACCTCGGCGTGAACCCGTCGCTGTCGATCACCGCGCAGGCCGAGCGGGCCGCCGCGCTGTGGCCGAACAAGGGTGAGGCCGATCTGCGTCCGGCGCAGGGCGAGCCCTACCGTCGGCTGGACCCGATCGAGCCGGTCAAACCGGTGGTGCCGGTCGAGGCCCCCGCGGGGCTGCGTCGGCTGCCCATCACCCCGGTCTCGAAGCTGACGCCCTCTGCATAGAACCACGCAGCGACGGTGCGCTCAGATCGAGAACCTCGCGGTTTTCTCGATCTGAGCGCACCGTCAGCGGCTACTTGACGGCTGCCTCGATGCGGTCGCCGAGGTCCTTGTCCACATTGCGCCAGTATTCGAAGGCGCGCTGCAGCACCGGATCGGACACCCCGTCGGAGAGGTGTCCGGCGATGTTGGACACCAGCCGATCGCGCGCCGCGTCGTCGAGCACATCGCGCACCAGCGTGCCGGCCTGACCCCAGTCGTCGTCCTCGGCGTGCAGGCTGTAGGCCGCACGCACCATGTCCCCGTCGGCGTGCCACAGCGGCTCCGCGGTGCGGGCCGGGTCGGCCGCCGGGCCGCCGTAGGAGTTGGGCGCATACACCGGATCGGTGACGTTGGTGATCCGCATCGCGCCGTCCTTGGAGTAGCTGTGCACCTCGGTCTTGGGGGTGTTCACCGGAATCTGGCGATAGTTCACCCCGAGCCGGGCGCGGTGTGCGTCGGAGTAGGAGAAGCCACGGGCCAGCAGCATCTTGTCCGGGCTCAGCCCGGTGCCGGGTACCGCGTTGTTCGGTTCGAACGCGGCCTGCTCCATCTCGGCGTGATAGTCGGTGACATTGCGGTTCAGGGTCAGCTTGCCGACGTCGATCAGCGGATAGTCGGCGTGCGGCCACACCTTGGTCAGGTCGAACGGATTGAACCGGTAGTCCTTGGCGTCCTCGAACGGCATGATCTGCATCTTGAGCGTCCAGCTCGGGAAGTCGCCCCGCTCGATCGCGTCGAACAGGTCGCGCTGGTGGGCGTCGCCGTCCTTGCCTGCCATCTCGTCGCCCTCGTCCTGGGTGTAGAACTCGATGCCCTGGTCGGACTTGAAGTGGTACTTGACCCAGAAGATCTTGCCGGCGGCATTGATCCAGCTGTAGGTGTGGCTGGAGTAGCCGTTCATGTGCCGCCAGGTACGTGGGATCCCGCGGTCACCCATCAGCCAGGTCACCTGGTGGGCCGACTCTGGGGACAGCGTCCAGAAGTCCCACTGCATGTCATGGTCGCGCAGGTTGTTGGCGGCGCGACGCTTCTGCGAGCGGATGAAGTGCTGGAACTTGAGCGGGTCGCGGATGAAGAACACCGGGGTGTTGTTGCCGACCATGTCGAAGTTGCCGTCGGGGGTGTAGAACTTGACCGCGAATCCGCGGGGGTCGCGCCAGGTGTCCGGGCTGCCACGCTCGCCGGCGACGGTGGAGAACCGGGCGATGGTCTCGGTCTTGGCGCCCGGCTGCAGGAACGCGGCCTTGGTGTAGACGCTGACGTCATGGGTCACCTCGAAATGACCGAATGCCCCGCCGCCCTTGGCGTGCGGCTGGCGCTCCGGGATGCGTTCCCGGTTGAAGTTCGCCATCTGCTCGATCAGGTAGTGGTCCTGGAGCAGGATCGGGCCGTCCGGCCCGATGGTCAGGGAGTGCTCGTCACTGGGTACCGGGATACCGGCATCGGTGGTGGTCGGCTTGGGTTGGATGTTCGTCACGGGGGCTCCTCTCGCGCGTGACTGCAGGCTGCCGCTGCCTTATACCCTTTCGTCCAGAAAACGACACCTGCCCCCGGTTTGTGTCGAATAGCGTTGTAGGACTGTGATATTCGTTCGTCCAGTGGGGTGGCGACGGCGCTGATACGATGCGGGTGACAACGCCTGCCGAGGAGGAGTCGACGTGGAACCTGGTACCGACCGCACCGGCGCGCGCCACATCCGGCTGACCTCACACAGCGGGGGTCCGCTGGCCCCGCCCATCCGCTGGGGCGCGCCCACCCCCGCCGAACGCGGGCCCATCGTGGGGACGACGGGAAACCGGGCGCACCGCAACGTGATCGGCACGCACAGCGGGTCCTACGGGGTGTACCGGGCGCTGGCGGTGGCCGCCGGTGCGCTCTCCCCGCAGCACCGCGCCGACCTGACCAACACCGCACCCACCGATGTCATCGGCCCCTACCCGCAATGGCAGAACCCCGACGCCATCGTCAGCCTGGACCCCTGGGGGGCCGCGGTGGCCGACGTGTTCGCCGACCAGCTGGCCGCCGACCACGACATCCGGCCCACCATCGCGGTGACCAAGGCGCACGTCATGCTGCCCGAGATCGCCGAGGCCCTGCAGAAGGGGCGCCTGCGACCGGACGGCCGGATCCTGCTCGCCGGGGGCGCGGCGGTGGTCACCAAGGTCGCCGTGGAACCGGTCTGGTATCTGCCGGGGGTGGCCGCCCGGTTCGGGTGTGACGAGGCGGCGCTGCGCCGGGCGTTGTTCGAGGAGACCGGCGGCATGTACCCCGAGCTGGTCACCCGCGGGGATCTCGAGGTCTTCCTGCCGCCCATCGGTGGTCAGACGGTCTACATCTTCGGCGACCCGCGCGATCTGGCCGATCCCGCCGTAGAACTGACCGCGCGGGTGCACGACGAGTGCAATGGCTCCGACGTCTTCGGATCCGACATCTGCACCTGTCGGCCCTATCTGACACACGCCATCGAGGAATGCATCGCCGGTACCCAGCGCGGCGGGGTGGGCTTGGTCGCCTACTCCCGCAAGGAGGGCCGCGCCCTCGGCGAGGTCACCAAGTTCCTGGTCTACAACGCCCGCAAGCGCCAGGTCGGTGGGGACACCGCCGACCAGTATTTCGCCCGCACCGAATGTGTTGCGGGCGTGCAGGATATGCGATTCCAGGAACTGATGCCCGATGTGTTGCACTGGCTGGGCATCACCCGGATCCACCGGCTGGTGTCGATGAGCAATATGAAATACGACGCCATCACCGGGTCGGGGATCAGCGTGGGGGAGCGGGTCAACATCCCCGATGAACTGATCCCGGCGGACGCCCGTGTCGAGATCGACGCCAAGATGGCGGCCGGCTACTTCACCCCGGGCCCGGTGCCCGACGCCGAGGACCTCAAGAAGACGGTCGGTCGGGGATTGGCGTGAAGCCCGCTGCGACGCTGCGCAGCACCGCCGAGATCCGGCACCGGGCGAATGGCCTGCTGGCCCGGGCCCGTGCCGGTGACTCGCCGTGGTTCACCGTGCGGGACGACGCGTTGCCCGGCGCGGCCGCCGAGGTCGCCGACCTGACGGTGCAGCGTTTCCCGGATCTGGCGATCCCGTTCCACAGCCGGTGGCGGCACTTCGAGGCCGGCGGGGTGCATCGCACCCTGGACCTCGACGGCGCCGACGGCCCGTCCCGTGCCCGCGCCATGATCGACCTGGCCGTGGTCAGCGTGCTGCTCGACGCGGGGGCCGGTCCGGACTGGCGCTACCGGGAGGAGCGGTCCGGCCTGGAGTTCAGCCGATCCGAGGGGCTCGGTGTGGCCAGTTGGCATGCGTTCACCGCCGGGGTCTTCTCCTCGGACCCCGTCCGCCCGCTGCAGGCCGACGCGGCGGGGCTGATCGATCTGGACACCGAACGCCTCGCCGCGGCCATGCAGGTGGGCCCGGGTAATCCGCTGGTCGGATTCGAGGGCCGCACCGACGTGCTGCGCCGCCTCGGGTCGGCGCTGGCCGACCAGCCCGGCGTGTTCGGCGATCCGGGTCGCCCGGGCGGCATCTACGATCTGCTGGTCACCGATCCGGCGGCACCGACGGTCGCCGCGCACGACATCCTGACCGTGCTGTTGACCTCGTTGTCGCGAATCTGGTTGGCCGACAACGTTGTCGATGGCGAGCCGATGGGGGACTGCTGGCGGCACAGCGCGGTACCGGGTCCCGGCGCGACCGCCGGCTGGATGCCGTTCCACAAGCTCTCGCAGTGGTTGACCTACTCGCTGCTGGAACCGTTCGACTGGTCCGGGGTCGAGGTGACCGGTATCGACGCGCTGACCGGACTGCCCGAATACCGCAACGGCGGGCTGCTGCTGGACACCGGAGTGTTGGCACTGCGTGCGGACAGCTGGTCGGCCGCCGAATGGAGTCCGGCCGACGAACTCGTCGTCGAGTGGCGGGCGCTGACCGTGGCGCTGCTCGACGAACTGGCCGTCCTGGTCCGGGCGCGGCTCGGGGTCGACGCCGAGGCGCTGCCGTTGGCCTGCGTGCTGGAGGGCGGCACCTGGGCCGCCGGTCGGGTACTGGCGCAGCGGTTGCGCGGCGGGTTGCCCCCGCTGACGGTGATCAGCGACGGCACCGTCTTCTAGATACTGCGACTGCGAAAGGAACGCCCCTTGACCACACCCTCTGCGGTCACCGTGATCGACCATCCGCTGGTCACCCACAAACTGAACACGCTGCGCCAGAAAGACGTGTCCACCAACAGCTTCCGGCGCCTGGTCAGCGAGGTGTCGGCACTGATGGCCTATGAGGTGCTGCGCGACATCCCGTTGCACGCCGAGGAGATCGAGACGCCGCTGGAGACCATGACCGCGCAGGTGATCGACGGCAAGAAGCTGGTCTTCATCTCGATCCTGCGGGCCGGTGGCGGCATCCTCGACGGCATGCTGAGCCTGGTGCCCAGTGCGCGCGTCGGGCATATCGGGCTCTACCGCGATCCCAAGACCCACGTCGCGGTGGAGTACTACTTCAAGGTCCCCAACGACCTGCACGAACGTGATGTGGTGGTGGTGGATCCGATGCTGGCCACCGGGCACACCGCGATCGCCGCGATCGACCGGCTCAAGGAGCACCAGCCGCGCTCCATCAAGTTCGTCTGCCTGCTCACCTGCCCGGAAGGCCTCGCCGCGCTGCACGGGGCGCACCCCGACATCCCGGTCTACGCCGCCGCGGTGGACCGCCAGCTCGACGAACACGGCTATATCGTCCCCGGCCTCGGTGACGCCGGGGACCGGCTCTTCGGGACCTGACCACTAGACTGTCGCAGGTGGAACCAGCCTCACGCCCTGTTCTCGTCATCGACTTCGGCGCTCAGTACGCCCAGCTGATCGCGCGTCGCGTCCGCGAGGCCCGGGTGTTCTCCGAGGTCATCCCGCACACCACGACGGTCGAGGAGATCAAGGCGCGCGACCCGCAGGCCATCGTGCTCTCCGGCGGACCGGCCAGCGTCTACGCCGACGGCGCGCCGAAGCTGGACCCGGCCCTGTTCGACCTGGATCTGCCGGTGTTCGGCATCTGCTACGGCTTCCAGGCGATGGCGCAGGCGCTCGGCGGCACCGTGGCCCACACCGGTACCAGCGAGTATGGCCGCACCGAGCTGAAAGTTGCGGGCGGAGAGCTGCATTCGGATCTGCCGGGCATCCAGCCGGTGTGGATGAGCCACGGCGATGCCGTCACCGAGGCGCCCGACGGATTCGACGTCGTCGCGGCCAGCGCCGGTGCGCCGGTGGCGGCGTTCGAGAACCGGGCCCGCCGGCTGGCCGGCGTCCAGTACCACCCCGAGGTGCTGCACTCCCCGCACGGCCAGCAGGTGCTCAGCCGGTTCCTGCACGAATTCGCCGGGATCGGCGCCGGCTGGACGCCGGCCAACATCGCCGAGCAGCTGATCTCGGCGGTGCGTGAACAGATCGGTGACGGCCGGGCCATCTGCGGGCTGTCCGGCGGGGTGGACTCCGCGGTCGCCGCGGCGCTGGTGCAACGGGCCATCGGTGACCGGCTGACCTGTGTGTTCGTCGATCACGGGCTGCTGCGCTCCGGTGAGCGCGCCCAGGTGCAGCGCGATTTCGTGGCCGCCACCGGCGCCAAGCTGGTGACCGTCGACGTCGCGGACCGCTTCCTGGAGGCTCTGAGCGGGGTGACCAATCCCGAGGGCAAGCGCAAGATCATCGGCCGTGAGTTCATCCGTGCCTTCGAGGGGGCGGTGCGCGACGCCGTCGACGTCTCCGGCGGCGAGGTGGATTTCCTGGTGCAGGGCACCCTGTACCCCGATGTCGTGGAATCCGGCGGGGGCGCGGGTACGGCCAACATCAAGAGCCACCACAACGTCGGCGGACTGCCCGACGATCTGAAGTTCAAGCTCGTCGAGCCGCTGCGGCTGCTGTTCAAGGACGAGGTGCGCGCGGTCGGTCGCGAGCTCGGCCTGCCCGAGGACATCGTTGGGCGCCAACCCTTTCCGGGCCCCGGTCTGGGGATCCGGATCGTCGGCGAGGTGACCGCCTCACGGCTGGACACGTTGCGCCGCGCCGATGCCATCGCCCGCGAGGAGCTGACCTCGGCGGGACTGGACCAGCAGATCTGGCAGTGCCCGGTCGTGCTGCTGGCCGATGTCCGCTCGGTCGGCGTGCAGGGTGACGGCCGCACCTATGGGCATCCGATCGTGCTGCGTCCGGTGTCCAGCGAGGACGCCATGACCGCGGACTGGACCCGGGTGCCCTACGAGGTCCTGGAACGGATCTCGACCCGGATCACCAACGAGGTGCCCGAGGTCAACCGGGTGGTGCTCGACGTGACGAGCAAGCCGCCGGGCACCATCGAGTGGGAATAGCCGGCTCCTCCGGCTCGGCGTCGGTGTCCGCCGTCCAGATGGCGCAAGATCAACCGATCGGATGACAGCATTCGGGCTGCCGCTTGTTGATCTTGATTGAATACTGTGCGCATGACCAGCCTGACGCGCGGGGGATACGCGCTTGCCTTCGTCATCGCCACCATCCTCGGCCTGTTCGCCGTCCCGCCGACGGCCGGCGCCGAGGCCGCGCACATCACCGGGATCGAACACGTCAACGACCGGTGGGACAAGGTGTCGGTGTTCTCGCCGTCGATGAACAAGGTGATCGTCAACGACGTCTTCAAGGCTCCGGGCGGCGGCGCGCCGACGTTCTATCTGCTGCCCGGCATCGACGGCGGGGACAACCTGGATCCGGGCGGACTCTGGGCGCCGGGCACCAAGAGTTGGTTCGGCATGGCCGATATCCAGGGCTTCTTCGCCGACAAGAACGTCAACGTGGTGTCCCCGTTGGGCGGCCAGTTCAGCTGGTTCACCAACTGGGTCGCCGACCCCGCCAAGCAGTACCAGACCTACATGATCGACGAGTTGCGACCACTGATCGATGCCGAGTACAACACCAGCGGCCGTAACGCCGTCGGCGGTCTGTCCAGCACCGGCGGCACCGCCGTCGACTACGCCATCCAGGCGCCCGGCGTCTATCAGGCGGTGGGCTCCTACAGCGGTCTGCTGACCCCGGCTGCCCATCCGCAGCAGGTCGGCATCACCCTGATGGGCGGCGGGGCCAGTGCCGATGCGATGTGGGGGCCGGCCGGTGGTCCGCTGTGGATCGCCCACGACCCGTCGCTGAACGTGTCCAAGCTCGCCGGCGTGGCGGTGTACGTGGCCGCCTCCGGTTCGGGGAACGTGGGCGAGGTGGATCGGCTGCCACCGGGCTTCGGCCCCAACATCACCGGCGGTCTGATCGAGCGCATCGTCGCCGACAGCACCCGGGTGTTCGCGGACAAGGCTGCGGCGGCGGGCATTCCGGTGACCTATGTGGTGCGGCCCGACGGCTCGCACACCTGGGGTCTGTTCGAATCCGAGATGCAGGAGTCCTGGAACACCACGATCGGGCCCGCACTGCGCGCCTGATACGGCCGCGCCCGGGCACCATGATCGCTCGCTGAGCTAATCGGCGTCCTTCTCGGCCTCTTTGTCGATCAGGTCGGCCAGTATCTGACCGACCGCCGACTCGATGGTCGACTCGATGGAGAACGAGAGCGTCGCCGACACCGCGGAGACGGCCTGGGTGCGGAACCGCACCAGCATGGTGAGCAGTTCGGCGATCTCGGTGTCCGGGGGCAGCGCCGCACCCGGATTGATGCGGTGCAGCACCTCTTCGATCCCGGCCTGCACCAACAGCCCACTGATCTGGTCCACCAGCGGTGCGATCTGCTCGTGCAACCCGATCAGCTTGTCCGGGTCCACACCGTACTGGCGGATCTCGTTGAACGCCTCGATCAGCTTGGGCCGCACGACAATTGCTTCGTCGTCTTCCAGCTTGATCACCCCGAGGCCCACGATGCGTTCGAAACCGGCGTCATCGCCGACGAGGCGTCTGGCCTCGGCGACGCTCATCCGTTCGGGTTTCTCGGTGGCCCAGCTGCCGGCGATCGCCGATTCCAGTCCGAGCAGATCGCCGACACCCTTGCCCTGTTCCCAGGCCGAGAGCATCTCGTGCACGTGCGCGATGTTGTAGCCGCGGTCCAGCAGGGAGGTGATCAGCCGAAGCCGGGTCAGGTGGGTGTCGTTGAACAGGGCGATGCGGCCCACCCGCAGTGGCGGGTGCAGTAGGCCACGGTCGCGGTAGACCCGGATGTTGCGGGTCGTGGTTCCGGCAAGCTGCGCCAACTCCTCGATGCGGTATTCGCCGGATGCGGCGGCGCCGTGCGGTTGCACGGCCGCGTCGAAGAGCTGGGTGACAGCATTCTCGACCACATCTCGCGAGCTGCGCCGGATCTGCCGGGGAGCGCGGCGCAGCCCGGCGAGGATCGTCGAGATGGCGCCGGCGGGCTGGCGGGGAGGTCTGGCCGAGGACATCTGCGGCTCAGCCCGGGCGCAGGGCAACGACGCGCACCTCGCGCGCCACTGCCGGGTGGTCGCCGGATCGGATTTTCCGCATCTGTCGACGATACTGGGTCGCCGGTCCCGGGCGGGTGTCGACGGCCGTTGCGGTGGCCTGCGCGGCAGCATCGTCGATGCCGCTGCAGACCACCCGGCCGCCCCGGGCAGCGAGCTCGGGGGCGTATGCGGTGCCGGTCCGGTGGCCCGCACCGGTGTCGACAGTGTGCTGGTTCCGGCGGCGCAAGCCTCCGGACGGCCTCATCCGGCGACGCGGATGGTGTTGTCGCGCAATGCCGCTGCGATGAAGGCGGTGATCTCGCGCACAGCAGGGGCGGCCTCGGGTGTGAGCCGTGGCAGTGCCTGGAAGACGTGCACCTGGTCCGGCCAGATCTGCAGTTCGCAGTCGCCACCGGCGGCGCGGATGTCATTGTGCAGGGTGCGGGCATCGGCCTGCAGCATCTCCGCACCGCCGGCCTGGATCAGCGTCGGCGGCATCGGCCGGCCGCCGGCGACGTCGAGGGTCAGCCGGCCATGGTTCAGATCTGTTCCGGCACAGTACAAGCCGATGAGCCGGGCGGCATCCGAGGCGCGGATCGCCGGGTCGTCACGCAGTGCCTCCCGGGCCCGGGCCAGCCCGAAGGTGAGGTCGAACAACGGGGAGAGCAGGGCCATCGCCGCCGGGTGGGCCACGCCGGGCTGCAGCAGCAGGTCGACGGCCAGGTGGCCGCCGGCAGAGTCGCCGGCGATCACCATGTGGTGCGGATCGAGCCCGCATTCGGTGCGCAGCCAGTCCCAGCCCGCCCGCACGTCGTCGGCGGCGGTGGGGAAGCGGTATCTCGGGGCCAGGCGGTAGTCGACGCAGAACACCGGCAGTCCGGTCAGCCGGGACAGCCAGCCGGTCAGCCTGCGGTGGGTCCGCGCGGAACACAACGCGTACCCGCTGCCGTGCACGTAGTAGATCGCCTGCCGCCGGTCGGTCACGCCGGCGCCGCGCACCCATTCCCCGACCACACGGCGGCCGTCGGCGAGACGGACGTCGACGTGCTCGACCTCGGTTCCGGCCAGCGACGGTCCGAAGGTGTCCATGATGCGGGCGATGATCTGCCGGGAGGCCCACAGTCCCCACGCCCGCTCGGGCGGTAGGACCGCGCTGATCTGCCGCAGCGTCACGCTGCTGATCGTCGCCGCGCCCCGGGATCGCAGGGAGCCGCGGGTGGGTCGGAACTGCTCGGGCATGGGACCTCCGTTTCGAGCGTCCGACGAGTACACCTGGAATTGGTGACATTTGTCAATGTCACCTTTTGGGAGCAGTGGGGCGCGAGCGACCGCAAAATGTCCTCGACCGCGGCGTGTCGACGTACAGACACGGTCGCTCGCCGGAGGAGGGCTACCGCGGGGGGTCGCCGCGCCAGGTGAAGCTGTTGACGTACTTGCCCATGTCCAGCGCGAGCTGAAGATTGGCCGCCGACGGCTTGCCCGAGCCGAAGTCCGGTCCGAACGCACGGTAGGGGCCGATGGCGCCCGCCACCAGCGCGAGGTCGTTCTTGACCGCGACCATGACGATGATGCGCATGCGCGCCGAACTGCTCATCGCGCCCTGTGGCCAGTAGTCGGCGGCCATGCCGTAGCCGAGCTGGTAGCCGACCATGGTGTTCGGAATCTCGTAGGCCGCCTGGGTGTCCGGGAAGGTCTTGTTCACCAGCTCCATCGCGATGTCCCTGGGTCCGCGCCCGGCGGCGGGCTCGCTGAACAGCTGCATGGTGCCGCCGTCGCCGGCCTGCAGCACCGCGGTGATGCCGTTCGGGTTCTTGGTGACCTGATACGCCGAGTTCTCCACCGGGTAGGACACCGAGAAGGACCCGTCGGCGGCGGTGAACCGCGGATTGATCTCCACCGCGCGGCCCATGGGCGGGGTGCCGCAGTCGGGCGGGCAGGCATAGCGCGGAACGGGTTTGGTGACCAGTCCGGACAGGCCGACCAGCGCGGCGGCCACCACCACGATGACGGTTCCCAGGATCAGTGCCACGTTGCGGAACGACGTCTTGGGCGGCTCGGTGGCGGTGAATTCGCCGGCATAGAGCGAATATCCGGGGATCAGGCCCACCACGATCTCACCGTCGGCCGGCTTCTCCTCCAGCCGGATCGGACGTTCCTCACGCCGGGTCCGGCGCGAGCGGCGCGAGGATGCGTGCATGGCCGCGCCGCACCGGGCGCAGAACGGCGCGTCCGGAACGACGTGATTGCATTCGGTGCACAGCATGGGCTCATCGGGACGGATCTCGTCCTGGGCTTCGTTCAGCAGCGCCAGTTGCAGGCCCACTCGCAGCGCGAACAGGGCGAGCGCGGACAGCAGCAGGTGACCTGCCAGTTGCAGGAACTGGGGGAAGCGGGCCACGTCTACCAGGCCGAGTGCGAGGTAGATGGCCAGCACCACGACGGCGAACATGACCAGGATCCCGCGCACGACCCCGCGGTTCTTGTTGACCTTGCTCGGTGGCCGGGTGAACCAGAGGGCGATGCCGATCAGCCCGCCCACCGCCGCCGCGGTCAGCGGCATGGCGATCCCGCGGATACCCGCTTCCACCAACAGGCCGTCCAGCGGCCGGGTGCGGTTGACCATGCCGGTGGCGAACTGTGGGGCGAGCCGGCTCAGGGTGGCGGCGGCGGTGAACGTCAGTGCGCCGAGCGCGCCGATCGCATAGCCGTCCAACGATTCCCGGTCACCGCGCCAGGACAACCGGGCGGCCACCGCGGGCACCAGCATGAGCAGCACACTGCCCAGCGGGATGCCGATGCCGTCACGCAGGATCCGGGCACCGGCGACACCGGCGCCCAGTGGCACACCGTAGGCGCGGGCCACCACGGCGCCGGTCAGCAGCACCCATCCGACGCCGAGCGTGATGCCCACCCCGACCGTCACCGCCAGTGCCGAGGCCGGGATGTCGCGGGACACACCGGATTCCCGGATGTACAGCCCGAACAGCAGTGGCAGCCCGAGGGAGGCGACGGTGATCAACGCGGCCGGCATGCGCAGCAGGGTCGCCGCGGTCAGGGCGACGACCAGCAGCGCCAGTCCCATCAGGAACACCTTGCGCGCGCGGGGGGACAGATGGGGGAACAGCGAACTCGTCAGGGCGGGGGACAGCAGGCGCTGACCGGGAGCGGCGCTGAACGAACTCGCCCGCAGCCAGTGCGGGCCGTCGCCACTGCGGTGTTCGGCCAGCGGGACCCCGCAGAGGCCGCAGTATTCACCGGCGGGGACGTCGACCCGGCAGACCCGGCATTCCACCATGCCGGGGGCGGGGGCGGTAGCGGTCATCAGGCCTGAACCTTCTGTGCGAGTTGGAGGTTGCGGACCAGGTTGTCGACATCGGGTGAGCCCAGTCCGGTGACCAGGTCATAACCGGGGCCCGCGACGTCGACGGCATTGCCGCCCAGCGTGATGTCCCGGAAGGCTGGTCGCGGTGCACCCTGGGCGATGCGGTACAGCAACGGATTGATGTCGCCGATCAGTTGGCCGTCGTTTTCGAGCAGCCACTGGTTCATCACCGCGGTCAGTGCCGCCCAGATGGGCGCGGACTGCGAGGTGCCGCCGCCGGTGATGAACTGGTCGTCGAGCACGATCTTGACGCCGGTGAACGGGTCCGCCACGGCGGCCACGTCCGGGGTCATCCGCTTGCCGATATTACGTTCGGGCGCAACCACTCCCACGGCGCTGCGTTGCCAGGGCGGCAGGTCGAACAGGTTGGACACGCCGCCGCCGGTGCCCTGCGAGAGCGGCACGTCGAACCAGGTCTGCTCGGAGATCCACCCGCCGCGGTCATCGGTGGACAGCGTCGTGCCCCCGACGCTGGTCATCTCCGGCAGTGAGGCGATCGAGTCGAGGCCGATGTCCTGCGCGCTCGGCGGGGAGGACCAGTCCTGCCCGCCGCGGCATTCCATGCCGGCGAGATCGCCGCTGGCGTTGAAGGCGGTGGTACCGCGTGACTGTGCCGCGCGCAGCGCCGAGCGCACCGGGGCCAGGTCGGCGGCAGTGATCAGCTTGTCGCAGCCCCAGCCGATGGAGAAGCTCCAGACCGCACCGGGGTATCGGCGGTCGGTGTCTTCGAGCATCTCGCCGATCTTGCGGTAACCGCCGCCGCCCTGGACGGTCGGATGGGCATTCACCACGACCTTGCGGGCATCGGGGGCAATGGCGTGGGCGACTTGCAGATCCATCGACAATTCTCCGCGGGTCTCACCCGGCATTCCACCGACTATCTCCGGTGTGAATTGCGGCAACCCGAATGTGGAACTGAATTTGTCGAGATCGGTTTGATTGAATCCGTCGAAAGCGAAGATGACAATCGTGATTCCCTTGCCGGTGAATCCGTCCCTGGCGAGTTCGTCGACGTTGTAGGTGTTCAGCAGCGCCGCAGGCGTCAGGCCCTGGGCGGGGACGTCGAGCGGGATGTGGTCCGGGCGCGACATCTTGTGCGGGGTGTAGCTGAGGATGCGGCCGATCTCGGCGACCTCATGGCGCAGGTGATCGGGCACCAGCGGCTGCTGCGGCGAGGCGTAGAACTGCTGGCCGCGCTTGCCGCGGTAGTCGCGCACGGAGACGTCGAAGGCGCGCTCCACGTCGCCGGGCGCGCCCTCGACGATGGCCCAGTCGTCGCCGGGGCGCCACTGGACCTCTAGGGACTGGTCGTGGGCCCAGTCGATGAAGGCGTCCGGCTCGGCGTCGTCGGTGAGGCTGGCGGTGAACTCGATACGCGGTTCGCGGGCCGGGCCGAGATCGGTCGACGCCTCCAGTAGGGACGCGTAGGGACCGTCGATCCGGTTGTCCTCGCCGCGGTCGCGGTCGAGCACCACGACGGCACCGAGAATCACGGCACCTACCAGCGGTACCGCCAGGATCTTGCGATTGATCAACGCGCTCAACTTTGTTAGTGGGCTCCAGACGCGAGTAAGGGCGGGCCCGAATTCTATTCGGACCCGCCCTTACCGGATGTGTGCTTAGTCGTTCTGCTGCGGGTCGAACGTCGGCTGCGGGGCCGTGACCGGGGGCGTGAACACGCCGCCACCGGGGTTGATCGACTTCTCGGTCGGCGTCACCGACGGTTCCGTGGTGGTCGTCGTCGTGGTCTCTTCGGCAGGCTTGTCGCTGTCGCTGCTGCACGCCGCGGTGAAGCCGATCATCGCGAGGATGGCGGCACCGCCGATCGCAGCCGAAACCTTACGACGCAGGAGCGTTTGTGCCATTTCTTTCGGTCCTTTTCCTTTTTCTCTTGAGGTACTTCGCGGTCGGCGCTGGGTGTGCGAAAACCGTGTGCAGCAGTCCCATTCCGTCGGGATCTGGTGTCAGAAACTGTAACGCAGCACCGGTATCGCTGCATTCCCTTATGGGTGGCCACTCTTTTCGTTCTGAGGATCGTCTCAGCGCCCCGGAACCCCCTGGCACCGCTTGACGCCGGCGGGGGCGAGGTGTTTACTCGAGCGATCGAACACGTGTTCGAAAACGGTCAGTTGCGGATGATGCTGGAGGTGCTGCTGTGACAGTGGCGATGGACCTGGAGCAGCGCCGGAAAGACCGCGCTGAGCAGGTGGAACAGCTCCGACGCAGGATAGCCGAAGTCTCCGGACGAATGGGCTCCGGGGCCTCCCGCCCGGTCCGGACGAATCCACCTGTGGAGACGCCAAAAGCTTTGCTGGAACCCGCTGATGCGCCGCTCGCACCCGATGCGGACGCGTTGCCGATGTTGCCCAAGGGCACGGTGGCGGTGTTGTCCGGGGCCAGGTCGCTGGGGCTGCGGATGGTGGCCGCGGCCACCGCGGCGGGCGGGCACGTGGCGATCGTCGGGCAACCGGGTGTCGGTCTGCTGGCGGCGGTCGAGATGGGTGCCGATCTCAGCCGGGTGGCGGTGATCCCGGATCCGGGCCCGGACCCGGTGGAGGTGGCCGCGGTCCTGCTCGACGGTCTGGACCTGGTGATGCTGGCCCTGCACGGCCGGTCGGTGCCGATGAGCCGGGCCCGGGCGGTGACCGCGCGGGCGCGGCAGAAGGGCTGCACCCTGCTGATCACCGATGGTGACTGGCAGGGGGCATCCGCCCGGTTGGATGCCCGGGTCTGCGGTTACGAGATGGCCGGCGCCGGCCAGTCCGATCCGGTGCCCGGTCGCGGCCGGATCTCCCGTGTCCGGTTGGCCACCCGGTCGCGGGGCCGGATACCCGGGCAGCCCCGCATCGCCGTCGGCGGCTGATCGTGTCCAGGGTGCTCGCGCTGTGGTGCATGGACTGGCCCGCCGTGGCGGCCGCGACCACGGCCGGACTGGGCGCCACCGACCCGGTGGCGGTGACGCTGGCCAACCGGGTCATCGCGTGTTCGGCGGCGGCGCGCGCGGCCGGGGTGCGCCGGGGCCTGCGCCGCCGGGAAGCCCAGGCCCGCTGCCCGCAATTGCACGTCGCCACCGCCGATCCCGCCGGGGACGCCCGGCATTTCGAGGCGGTGACCGCCGCGGTGGACGAGGTGGTGCCGCGCGCCGAGGTGTTGCGACCGGGACTGCTGGTGGTCTCCGTGCGCGGTGCGTCCCGCTATTTCGGCTCCGAGCAGGCCGCCGCCGAGCGGTTGGTCGACGCGGTGGCCGCAGCCGGTGCCGAATGCCAGACCGGGGTCGCCGATCAGCTGGCCACCGCGGTGTTCGCGGCCAGGGCGGGGCGCATCATCGAGCCCGGGCAGGATGCGGCGTTCTTGTCCCCGTTGTCCATCCGGCAGTTGGCGACCGAACCCAGCCTGGCCGGTCCGGGACGCGCGGAGCTCGCAGATCTGCTGTGGCGCATGGGTGTTCGCACCATCGGTCAGTTCGCCGAACTGTCCCGCACCGATGTGTCCTCCCGGTTCGGTGCCGACGCCATCACTGCCCACCGACTCGCCCGCGGAGAGGCCGACCGTGGTCCGTCCGGACGGGAACTGCCACCGGATCTGGACGCGGTCATGAATTGCGATCCACCCATCGACCGGGTGGATGCCGCGGCATTCGCCGGGCGCTCGCTGGCCGGTGAGCTGCACCGCAGCCTGGAGGGCGCCGGTGTCGGCTGCACCCGGTTGGCCATCCAGGCCGTCACCGCCAACGGCGAAGAGCTGAACCGGGTCTGGCGGTGCGCCGAACCGCTCACTGAGGACGCCACCGCCGACCGGGTGCGCTGGCAACTGGACGGCTGGTTGTCCCGGCGTGGTGGGGAGCAGGGGCCGACGGCGCCGATCACCGTGCTGCGGCTGCATCCGGTGGAGGTGGTGTCGGCCGGGGCGTTGCAGCTTCCGCTGTGGGGATCCTCCGGTGACGACGACCGACTGCGGGCCCGCCGGGCGCTGGTGCGGGTACAGGGTCTGCTGGGGCTGGAGGCGGTACAGGTGCCGGTACTCAGCGGCGGCCGGGGCCCCGCCGAGCGCATCACCTTCACCGCGCTCGGTGACGAGCCGGTGCCCCGGTTCGACCCGAACCAGCCCTGGCCAGGGCAGCTCCCCGCGCCGTCACCAGCGGTGCTGCTCGACGATCCGGTGGAAGTGTTCGACGCAGCGGGCAAACCGGTGCGGGTGACCCAACGCGGGATGTTCTCCTCGGACCCGGCGCGGCTGAGAGCGGCCGGGCCCGGCGGGAAACCGGGCGACGACGGGGGATCGATCAGCTGGTGGACGGGTCCCTGGCCGGTCGACGAACGGTGGTGGGACCCGGCCAGTCCGCGTGCCGGCCGCACCGCGCGGGCGCAGGTGCTCGTCGAGTCGGGGCGCGCGATGCTGCTGTGCTACCGCCAGCGCCGGTGGTACGTGGAGGGCATCTACGAATAGCGCGCCGCGAACCGCCCGACCCGTTCGATGAACCGGTCGAAGAACACCGCCGGATCCACCTCGATGCCGATGTGCGCGTTGTGTTCCCGGCCCCAGTGCCCGCGCCAGTCGACGACGGTCATTGCCCGGGTCAGCGTGCCGGTCAGCTCCACGTCGACGGTGGCCTGGCGGTAGCGCACGAGGTCGGGGTCCAGCGCGACCGCGGCGGCCAGCGGATCGTGTAGGTGGGCCAGATAGCCCTCACCCTGGTCGAAGTGGAACTCGAAGTAGAACCGCATGGCGTCCTCGAGGACCCGGATCACCGGGTTGGCGGCCGTCGACCGGGTGCCGCGATCATCGAGCACGCTCAACGGCGCCGACGGCGAACCCGTCACCGCGGCCAGCCTGCCCAGGATCGACGGGGTCATCGCGATGTGCTCGGTGACGTTGAGCCCCAGCACGATCGGCAGATGGGTGGGTGTGCTCAGGCCCCAGGCCGCACCCCACACGGCGAACACCTCGGCCGCGGCCTCCGGGTCGACGCTCATGTTCCATTCGGCCACCGGCGTGGTGTTGCCGCGGTAGTCGAACGCGCCGCCCATGATCACCAGTCTGCGCAACAGCCGGGGTAGCGCGGGTTCGATCCGCATGGCCAGCGCAAGGTTGGTCAGCGGGCCGGTGGCCAGGCCGATGAGCTCGCCCGGATGCGCGCGGGCGGCCCGCACCCAGGCCTGCGCGGCATCGTAGGACGTGGCGGTGCGGTCACCGGAAGCGAGCTCGGCGTATCCCAGACCCTGCGGGCCGTGGGTGTCCTCACAGGTACGCAACGCGATGCTCAGCGGTGCGGCGACACCCGTCGACACCGGGATGTCACCGGCGTCGAACAGATCCAACAGCGCCAGGTTGTTGATGCTCACCTGCTCGACCGGCACATTGCCCGCCGTCGAGGCGATCCCCACCAGTTCGGCGTCGGCACTGGCCAGCAGATAGGCCAGCGCCATGGCATCGTCCACGCCGGTGTCGACATCGGCGAACACCGGCAGGGGCAGATCTGTCACCCCACCACGATAGGGATCTCCCGTTACCAGTGCACACCCGGAATCGCGCGCACCGCACGCTTGACCGGGCGCGGTAACCGCACCGCGGGCACCGCGCGGACCGGCCGCCGGGGGTGGCGTTCCCGGGTGGGCTCGACATCGACCGGGGCCTGTCCACGCGCCGCTGCGGAATCCGGATAGCCCAGGTAGATCTGGTGCAGCACCCGACGCGACAGCCGCGGGGTGAAGTACGTGCCCAGATCGGCCAGCGTGCCCAACGGGGTGTCGATGCGCGACGGCTTCTCGATCAGGCCGCGCACCACCATCGCCGCGGCGTGTTCGGCGGTGATCGGCGGTACCGGGTTGAGCCGACGCGACGGCGCGATCATCGGTGTGCTCACCAACGGCATGTGGATGTTGGTGAAAGTGATGTGGTCCGAGAGGGTTTCGGTGCCGACCACTTCGGAGAACGCGTCCAGCGCCGCCTTGGTGGGCAGATATGCGCTGTATTTGGGACTGTTGGCCTGGACCCCGGCGCTGGACACGTTGACCACGTGCCCGAAGCGCCGCTCCCGCCAGTGGGGCAGCAGCGCCAGCACCATCCGTACGGCGCCGAAATAGTTGACCGCCATCACGCGCTCGTAATCGTGCAGCCGGTCGGTCGACGCCGACACCGACCGCCGGATCGACCGGCCGGCATTGTTGACCAGATAGTCGACGTGCCCGAAGCGGCCGAGGATGTCCTTCACGGTGTGCTCCACCGACTCGGAATCGGTGACGTCACAGGTGAATGCGTGGGCATCGCCGCCCTCGGCGCGGATCTCGGCGATCAGGTCGTCGAGCGCTGTCGCGTTGCGCGCCAGGGCGAACACCGTGGCACCGCGCCGGGCCACCGCGATGGCCGAGGCGCGACCGATGCCGCTGGAGGCGCCGGTGATCACGACATGCCTGCCGACCAACGGGCCCTGCGGGTCGCCGCGCCGGGCCCGGTCCGGGTCCAGGTGCTGGGCCCAGTACCGCCACAGTTTTGATGCATACGAAGCGAATTCGGGAACCTCAATCCCGGCTCCGGCCAGTGCTTCGGTGGTGCGATCGGCGACGAACGTCGGCGCCAGGTCGACCACGTCGAGGATTTCGGCGGGCACTCCGAGCTGGGTGGCGGCCATGTTGCGGAGCACCCTGGCCCGCCCGGTGGCCTTGAGCACCGGGGCCACGGTGGCCCCGGGAAGCGATCCGACCAGTGGGGGCAGGCCCGCCGCCTTGGCCACTCCGCGGTAGATGCCACGCAGACCAATGGTTTTCGGTGCGGTCAGGTGGAAGGTGCGGCCATCGGCGTCGGCGAGGTGCATGAGATGTGTCAACGCCTCTACCACATAGTCCACCGGCACGATGTTGGTGCGGCCGGTGTCGGGCAGCACCATCGGGGTGAACACCGGCAGCGCCGCCAGCTTGGCCAGGATCGGGAAGAAGTAGTAGGGGCCGTCGGCCTTGTCCATCTCGCCGGTGCGCGAGTCACCGACGACGACCGCCGGGCGGTAGATGCGCATGCGCAGCCCGGGCTCGGTGCGTACCAACTGTTCTGCTTCGAACTTGGTCCGGTGGTAGGGGCTGGGCAGATCCTGGCCGACGTCGAAGTCGTCCTCGGTGTACTCGCCGTCGAAGTCGCCGGCCACCGCGATCGAGGACAGGTGGTGCAGGGTGGCATCCCAGACCAGCGCCGCATCGATGACTGCGCTGGTGCCCTCGACATTGGCCGCGTACTGCACTGCTTCGGCGACGGTCATGTCGTAGATGGCCGCACAGTGCACCACATGGTCGACCTCGCCGAGGTCGTCGTGGTCATCGACGCCGAGGCCGGGTGCGGTGAGGTCGCCGACCAGCGCTGTCGCTCGCGGACCCCAGCCGGCGGCGAGCTTCTCGAAGCGGTGCAGCGACCCCCGCCGCACCAGGACCGACACCCGCGCGTCGGGATCCCGCGCCAACAATCGGGTGACCACCCGGCTGCCGATAAACCCGGTACCGCCGGTAACGACATAGTGCATGCCGGTCATGGTCGTCCCCGCGGCGGTAAACGTCAACAGTGGATTCTCAAGTCCGGCGTCGTATTCTCAGGATGGGTGTCATGTGGATTCATGTATGACACGAACGTGAGACAGTCGGGTCTTTGCGGCGGTGACTCAATTGTTCTTCGACATCGCCGATGCGCTCGACGTCACCGCCCCAGAACTCGTGACGGCATGATGTGGGCCGCAAATTCTGTTCTGGCTCGTAACCGAATAGGGCAGTTCCGTCAGAGAATGCGATGTCGCTATCGGAACTGGCGGTCCGGTCGGGTTGTGAACCGCCCACATCGCCGCGTCGTGCCACCGCGCTACTCGAGCGCTGTGGTGGCGTGTTTGATCGTGTGAACCGGCTGACCGAGATCCCATGGCTGTGTCGCTCGGCGCGGCGCGCGGTCTCGTCGTTTCGAGAAGATCGAACGACGACGACACTGCGCGCCCCGGGCACCCAAGTTAGGCGTACGCCTAGTAAGCTGCCTTTTTGGTTGTCGCTGGATCGTTCGCCCGTTCGGGTGTCGACGCTTCGTAGCGGCGCAGGTAGTCCTGGACCAGATCGATGGTCGCCTGGTGGCCTGTGGTGATGCCAAGTCCTTGTTCGATGACCAGCAGTCGGCCGATCGCGGCGATGAGGACCGAGGCGACGTCTGGCGGCAGTGGTTGGTCAGCACGGTGTTCGCGCAGGATGAAGGTCAGCGCCGCGACTTGTGCTTCGCGGAAGGCCTGGGCGCCGGCGGCAAGCTCGGCCTGGATGGCCTTGCGATGATTGCCCAGGGCCATGAACTCCATTATCAGCTGGACGCCGCGGGGATCTACGGTCATGTCCCACAACGCATGCAGGGGCTTGTCGGAGCCCAAGGCCTTGCGCTGCACGTCGAGGCTGGTCTGTGTGCCGCGCTTGAGGACGGCCAGGTAGAGATCGTCCATGGTGGGGAAGTAGTAGTAGACGACGGCGCGCTGTACGCCGACCTTCTCCGCGACCCGGCGCGATGTCGCCGCGGCGTACCCCTCCTCCAGCATGATCTCTGCGCAGGCGTCGAGCAGCTTGTCGCGAGTGCCGGTGTCTCTTTTGCCGGCTGCACCTTGGGTGGCCATGTTGTCGTCCGTCCTGACCGTGGGTGAGGCGCGTCGCCGCCCAGTCTGCTCTTGACCGCCGCCAGGGCGGGTGCTAAGCATATGCCAGCCCAAGTTACTAGGCGATCGCCTAACGATTTGAGCGCTGGCGTCGGACGACGACGGCGCCGCGCAGGAGATGCGATGACGAACAGCGTGGACAAGGTGGACATCTTCACCAGCGAAGAGGTCATCAACGACCCGTATCCCTATTTCGACGACCTACGGTCGCGCTGTCCGGTGCATCCGATCGCGCAGCCAGGGGTCCTGGCGGTGACCGGCTATGACGAGGCGGTCGAGGTGTACCGCAACGGCGCTGCGTTCTCGTCGTGCAATGCGATGGGCGGCCCGTTCCCCCCGTTTCCGGTGGAGCCGGGTACCGACGACATCACCGACGTTGTGCAGGCCAACCGCGAACACTGGGTGTTCAACGAGTTCATGGTCACCAAGGACGGTGCCGCTCACGAAGCCGAACGATTCATGTTGCGCCGCTTGATGACTCCGAAGCGGCTCAAGGAGAACGAAGACCAGATGGCCGGCATCGCGGACGCGTGTATCGACGCGTTCATCGACACCGGGCGCTTCGAGGTGGTCCAGGACTACGGCAAGCCGTTCACCACCATGGTGATCGCCGATCTGCTCGGCATTCCCGCCGAAGATCGGGAGCACTTCCGCAAGATCTTCACCGGCCAGCACGTGGCCGCCCTCGGCGGGGACTCGCCGCTGCCAGAAAACCCGTTGGAGTACATGTATGAGACGTTCGGCGGCTATGTCGAGAATCGCCGCCGGGAACCCCGCGCCGATGTCCTGACGTCACTGGCCACTTCGACGTACCCGGACGGGTCATTGCCCGACATCGAGTCGGTCGTGCGGCTGGCGACGTTCCTGTTCGGCGCAGGCCAGGACACCTCGGCCCGGCTGATGGCCGCCTCGCTGCGGTTCCTGGCCGATGACCAGCAGTTACAGGCCACCCTGCGAGCCGATCGCCGCCGCATTCCGGAATTCATCGAGGAGGTACTGCGATTGGAAAGCCCGACCATGAGCGACTTCCGGATGACGCAGAAGAGCACGCGGATCGGTGATGTCGACATCGCGGCCGGCACGACGATCATGTTGCATCCCGGCGCCTCGAACCGGGACCCCGTTAAGTTTCCCGACCCGGATGCATTCCGGCTCGACCGCGACAACGTGCGGGAGCACATCGCGTTCGGCCGCGGTGTGCACTCGTGCCCCGGTGGCCCGCTCGCCCGTGCTGAGGGGCGGGTCACCATCGAACGGTTCCTCGACCGCACCGTCACGCTCACCCTGTCCGAAGAGCACCACGGGCCTGTCGGTGAACGGCGGTTCCGCCATGACCCGACGTACATCATTCGGGGATTGACCGATCTGCACCTCGAATTCACCTCCACCAATTAGCCACAGCGGACGGCGCCGCCCCGGCCGGCTTTGGCCCGAAGGAGTGACCATGACCATCATCACCACACCTATCTCGACCGCCATCGGAGTGGAAGTCGCCGGCTACACCAGCGACGACTTCCTGGCACCGGACGCTGCCCGGGATTGCCAGGCGCTGCTGGACCGCTACGGCGTCGTCGTCTACCGCGAGGCCCATATCACCGACGCCGATCTGGTGACCTTTTCGCGTGCGCTGGGCGAGGTCGTCGTGGCCGGCGCCGGTGGACATCCCGATCACCCCGAGATCTCGCCGGTGACGCTGGATCCCACTAAGAGCGCACTGGCCGGTCTGCGCCGCAGCACCATCTTCTGGCATACCGACGGTCTGACCGACCTGATCCCGCAGAAGGCCACACTGCTGACCGCGCGCGAGGTGGCCGACGAAGGCGGTGACACCGAATTCGCCAGCACCTATGCAGCGTTCGAGGCAATGCCTGCCGACAAGCGAACCGAACTCGAAGGCTACCGGGTCGTGCACAGCGTTGCCGCCTCGCAGTTGCTGCTCAACCCCGCTCCCACCCCAGAGCAACAAGCCAAGTGGGACGCAGCGCCGTCACGCGAGCATCCGCTGGTCTGGCCGCGCCGCGATGGCCGCAAGTCGCTGCTCATCGGGGCCACCGCCGGACAGATCGTCGGTATGGACGCCCAGCACAGTCGTGAGCTGCTCGACGAGATCTTGGACTGGGCCACTCAACCGCAGTTCGTGCTGCGGCACCAGTGGCGCGTCGGTGATCTGGTGGTCTGGGACAACACCGGCATGCTGCATCGGGCCATCCCGTACGAGCCCACCTCGCGGCGGCTGATGCACCGCACCACCCTGGTCGGTGAAGAAGCGATTGCATGAGCGCCGTTCCCTATTGGGACAGCCCACCGACGGCGATCGTGACCGGCGGCGCCTCGGGCATCGGGCGTGCCATCGCGCGGCGCCTCGGTGACGAAGGTGCGGCCGTAGCGATCTTCGACTTGGACGCCGGCGCCGCGCGCGCTGCGGCAGACAAGATCACCGCCGGTGGTGGCCGCGCGGTGGGTCTCGTTGTCGATGTGACCGATCGCTTCACCATCGATGCTGCCGTCGAGAACACCGACAACGAACTGGGCGCGCCGATGGGAAACCCGTTGATGGTCCACTACTCTGCGGCGAGAGCCGGCGTCGTCGGCTTCACCAAGGCGCTCGCCCAGGAACTGGGTCCACGCGGTGTCACCGTCAACACCATCCCGCCGGGATTCATCGACACCCCGATGCTGCGCCGCAGCGAAGAACGCGGCTTCCTCGGCCCCGGTGTGGCGGCTGCCGAGACCCGGACCCCCGTGCGCCGCATCGGCAGGCCCGACGACATCGCCGCCGCGTGCGCGTTCCTGTGCTCGCAGGACGCCAGTTACATCACCGGCCAAGTGCTCGGTGTCAACGCAGGGAGGGTCATCTAGTCATGGCACGTATCGAGCCCCTGCCGCCCAAGGAGTTCTCCGACGAGTTCCGCGACGCGATGACCGCGTTACGTCCGCCGAACCCCCGTCATCAACCGATGCCCACCACCGACCGGCCGAAAGCCCTCAACACCCTGGGCGCCCTGGCGCATCACCCGGATCTCGCCAAGGCCTACTTCACCTTCAACGGTCACCTCCTGCTGGGCACCACGCTCAGCGAACGCCAGCGCGAACTCATCATCATGCGTGTCGCCGCCGTACGGCAGTCGAGTTACGAGTGGTACCAACATCTTTTCGTCGCTCGCGACGCAGGCATCACCGACGAGGAGGTGGGCCGGGTTGCCTACGGCCCGGAATCACCGCTGTGGAGTCCGTTCGAGGCTGCCCTGCTGCGTTCGGTCGACGAGATGATCACCGACGGCGGCATCAGCTCGGACACCTGGGCGGTGCTGACAAGCGAACTCGACACCCGACAGCTCCTGGACGTGATCTTCACCGCCGGTGGCTACGACATCCTGGCCCGGCTGTTCAAGTCCTTCGAGCTCGCGATGGACGACGACATCCCCGAGCTGATGGCGCGATACTCACAACTGTTCCCGGTTCAGCCCTGATGCGCATCGGCCTCACCGGCGGAGGATCCACGCTCGAATCGATCGTCGCCCAGGCGCGCCGCGCGGAGGAGCAGGGGTTCACGTCCCTGTGGTACGCCAGTAACGTCGCGGCAGATCCGTTGACCGCCATGGCGATTGCCGGACGAGAGACCACCGCGATCGAACTGGGCACCGCGGTCTTGCAGACGTACCCCTGCCACCCGCTGCTCCAGGCCCACCGCGCGATCGCTGCCGCCGAAGCGATGGGACGCCCCGGTTTCACGTTGGGCATGGGCCCGTCGCACGCCGCGGTGATCCGCGACGTGTACGGACTGTCCTACGACCATCCCGGCCGCAACACCGAGGAATACCTCACCATCATCACCGCCGCACTGCGGGGCGAGCAGGTCGACTTCGCAGGGACCGACTGGAGCGCACACACCCGCGGACCGTCTGCACAGGCCACTCATCCTGTACAGGTATTGCTCGCGGCGCTTTCACCGCGGATGCTGCGGATTGCCGGAGCACTCGCCGACGGCACCGTGCTGTGGATGGCTTCAGCTCAAGCCATCGAAACCCACATCGTGCCGAGGATCACCGCCGCCGCCGCCGAAGCCGGCCGGCCCGGACCTCGCATCGTCGCGGGACTGCCCGTCGCTGTACACGACGACGAGTCGCAAGCCCGCGCTGCCATTGCCGCGACCGCCGGAATGTACGCGGGAATGCCCAACTATCAGCGCATCATTCACGCCGGCGGCGGGACCGAACCGGCTGACGTCGCCATCGTGGGCGACGAAGCGGCAGTGCGTAGACAGCTGCTCTCACTCCTCGACGCCGGAGCCACCGACCTCTGGGTTCAGCCCGTCGCTGTCGGGGTCGACCGATCCGACCGCGCCGCCTCCCGGCAACGCACCATCGCTCTGCTGCAGGAACTTCTGACTGAACCATGATTCCGCGACGCTTTCATCACATGATGTCGGTGCTTGGGGCAAACGCGCCGAGCCTGACGGGCTATGGATAGCTTGTCGCGCCGCTTACGCCCGAGCATCGACACCCCTGATGTCCGTTATCTCGGGCCGATGGGCCACTGGCATAAGGAGAAGGGGCGGCCAGGTAGGTTCCCATGGGGAGCGCAGGAACCGTAGCAAAGATTGCAGCGGCAGTCGGATTCTTGTGCTCCGAAGAGGACGCTTCGTCACGGGCCGAGTGGTCGGGGTCAATGGTGGAGCGGTGATGCCCTCGTGCATCGACGCACGCCGCAATCTAGTTAGGCAAAGTAACGAAGATGCAGTACAGTTCTGCTCGATCCCTATACGGAACTTGAGTTCCGTCTCCGGGGTGAAAAGGGCGACGGAGTCCTCTGCTGGTGCTTGTCGAGGGAGAATCGGTGTTTCGGTTGTTGAAGCGGTCGTGGATTCCGCTGCTTCTGGTGGTCGTCGTTGCCGTGGGCGCGTTCGTCATCGTGCGAATACGGGACTCCGCGAGTCCTCCACCGACTGCCGCGGGCGAGGGGTCCGGGATCACCGCGAACTTCAACCCGAAACACATCACCTACGAGGTGACCGGTTCGGGGGGTGCGGTCAGCGTGAACTATCTCGATGAGAATGGCCAGCCGAATTTGGTCGAAAATGCACCACTACCATGGTCTTTCACCATCGTCACCACATTGCCGTCCATGTCGGCGAACATCATGGCTCAGGGCGATATGGCTGTCAGTGACCTCAGATGCCGAGTGACCGTCGACGGCGATGTACGCGATGACCGGGCGAGTACCGACACCATCAAACCGTTCATCTACTGCTTGGTGAAATCCGTATGAGTAATGCGCACGTGAAACCGAAACGCCCGTTCGTGGCTCGAATGGTTCGGATGCTGTCCCTGCCCATCATTGTTTTCTGGGCGGCTGTCGCGGTGCTGTTGGGCATGCTCGTGCCCTCCCTGGATGACGTGGCAGCCACGCGGTCGGTGCCGCTGAGCCCGACCGACGCACCGTCGTATCAGGCCATGCTGAACATCGGCAAGGTTTTCCAGCAGTACGATTCCGATTCTTCGGCCATGGTCGTCTTGGAAGGCGATGACCCGCTCGGCGAGGAGGCGCACCGGTTTTACGACGACATCGTCGACAAACTGGAAGCCGATCACGAGCACGTCCAGAACGTCCAAGACTTCTGGAGCGATCCGCTGACGGCGGCCGGGTCGCAGAGCGTCGACGGCAAGGCCGCTTACGTGCAGATTTTCCTCAACGGTTCGCAAGGCACGAGTGCCAGCCACGACTCGGTGCACGCAGTGCGCGAGATCGTGGACTCGGTACCCGCACCGCCGGGTATCAAAGCCCACGTCGCCGGCAACACCGTGCTCAACGCCGACACCAGCATTGCCGGGCATCAAAGCATGGCGGTCATGGAATTGGTTTCGGTGGCCGTGATCATCGTGATGCTGCTGGTGATCTATCGCTCGATCGTCACCATGCTGATCTCGATGGTCATCATCGGATTGGAACTTTTTGCCGCCCAGGGCGTCACCGCGACGGCCGGCTACCTCAACCTCATCGGACTGACCCCCTACGCCGTCAGTATGGTGACCATGCTGGCCCTGGCCGCCGGAACCGACTACGTCATCTTCCTGTGGGGCCGGTACCACGAAGAACGATCCAAGGGCCTGGACGCCGAGGATGCCTACTACGTCGCGTATCACGGTGTCTCGCACGTCATCCTGGGGTCCGGTCTGACCATCGTAGGTGCCTGCCTGTGCCTGACCATGACCACGCTGCCGTATTTCCAGACGATGGCCGTGCCGTGCGCACTGTCCATCCTGGTGATCATTGCCGCGGCGCTCACCCTGGCGCCCGCGATCCTGACGGTCGCCTCGAAATTCGGACTGCTGGACCCGAAACGCGAAGTCTCGGCAAAAGGTTGGCGCAAGGTCGGCACTGCGGTCGTCCGCTGGCCCGTTCCGATCATTGTGGTGACCGTCCTGATCGCCGCCCTTGGTTTCGCCAGCCTGGCGACCTATGTCCCGCAATACAACGACCAGAAGTTCACGCCGGAGGACATGCCGGCCAACCTCGCCATGGCGGTCGCGGACCGACACTTCTCACAGGCACGAATGAATCCCGAACTGTTGATGCTCGAAGCGGATCACGATCTGCGCAACCCCGCCGACATGCTCGTCATCGACAGGGTGGCCAAGAACATCGTCCACATGCGCGGTATCGAACGAGTCCAGACCATCACCAGGCCCCTCGGCGCACCGATCGAGCACAGTTCCATTCCGTTCATGATGGGTGCGCAGAACGCCGGCACCTTGCAGGCGGCGAAATTCAACAACGACAACTCCGCTCAAATGCTGGAGCAGGCCGACGAGTTGAGCTCCACCATCGCCAACATGGAACGCATGTACGCCATCATGACCGATCTGACGGCGACCACGCACAGCATGGTGGACAAGACGCACGAAATGGTCGAGACCACGAACGAATTACGGGACCACATCGCTGATTTCGATGACTTCTTTCGTCCGCTGCGCAACTATTTCTACTGGGAGCCGCATTGCTTCGACATTCCGATCTGTCATGCGCTGCGCTCGATCTTCGACTCGCTGGACGGTATCGACGCGCTGGCCGATCAAATCGGCGGATTGACAACTGACCTGGACAAGCTGGACGCGTTGATGCCCCAGATGCAGGCGACCTTGCTGCCCACGATCGATTCCATGCGGACCATGCGTGACTTCATGATTGCCACACACAGCGTGATGGCCGGTACTCAGGCGCAACAACAGGAACTCGCCAAGGGGGCCACCGAGATCGGGTTGTATTTCGACCAGGCCAAGAACGATGATTTCTTCTATCTGCCGCCGGATGTGTTCCAGAACCCGGACTTCGAGCGTGGTTTGAAGATGTTCGTCTCACCGGACGGCAAAGCGGTGCGGTTCATCATCACCCACCAGGGAGACCCCGCGTCGGTCGAGGGGATCGAACACGTCCGCGATATGAAGGGTGTGGTAGCCGATGCCGTGAAGGGCACGCCGTTGGCCAATGCCGCGGTCTCACTGGCCGGTACGGCGTCGCTCTACGCCGATATGCAGGACGGTGTCACGGTCGACGTGATGATCGCCGTCATCGCCTCGATGATCCTGATCTTTGCGATCATGCTGATCATCACCCGCAGCGTGGTGGCCGCACTGGTCATCGTCGGCACCGTCGCCGCGTCACTCGGTACCGCGTGCGGCCTGTCGGTGCTGCTCTGGCAGGACGTCCTGGGCCTCGGTGTGCAATGGATCGTGATCCCGCTGTCGATGGTGATCCTGCTGGCGGTGGGCTCTGACTACAACCTGCTGGTGGTATCCCGGTTGAAAGAGGAGATCCATGCCGGTCTCAACACCGGCATGATCCGCGGCATGGGGGCGACAGGGCGCGTCGTCACTGCGGCCGGACTGGTGTTCGCGTTCACGATGGCCTCCATGATCGTCAGCGACCTGCGTGTGGTCGGCCAACTCGGCATGACCATCGGCATCGGTCTGATCGTCGACACGCTCATCGTGCGGGCGTTCATGACCCCGTCGATCGCCGCCAAACTCGGGCGCTGGTTCTGGTGGCCGCTGAACACGTTCAAGATCACCCATCCGCCGAAGCCCGCACCCGGACCCGGTCCCGACGAACCGCACACCGCACCCATCCCGCAGGTGACCGCGTGAACGAGTCGAGGGGAAAGCCGATGAAGCGCAGAGTGACGATGCCCATCGTCGCGGCGTTGGCCGTGCTGGCGCTCGCGGGTGCCGCGCCGGCACACGCTGACCGGGACACCGATTTCGCCACGCAGTTGCACGGTTTCGGGATCTACGGTCAGCGCGACTTCAACGCCTGGCTGATCAAGATCACGTGTAAGCGGCTGAGCACCGGGGTGGACGCCGACGCCCGCCGGTCGGCGGAGTTCGTGTCGCGGAATCTGGCCCGCGGCACCAGCACCGAACAGGTGTGGCAGTTCATGGGTGCCGGCATCCCGATGTACTGCCCCGAGCACACCGCCGCGCTGACCGCCCTGACAGGTGATCACCGGTGAGCCCCAGCCTGCGTTGGATGGTGCGGGCACTGCTGCTGATCGTCACGGCCTCGGCTGCCGCGGCGCTGTTGGCGTCGCCGCAGGCGTTCGCCGATGCCACCGATGAGTATCCGATCCCGAGCAAGCAGATCGAAACACAGTGCGACGCCGAGCAGTACCTTGCGGCGGCCCGCGACACCAGCCCGGTCTACTTCGAGCGGTACATGCTGGACAAGAGCAACCGACCGCTCGATGTGCAGCAGATTGCAGAAGACCGCATCCACTGGTTCTACTCACTGGATGCCGCCGGCCGGCGCCAGTACTCCGAGGACACCGCCACCAACATCTATTACGAGCAGGTGGCCACCCGCTGGGGTAACTGGGCGAAGGTCTTCTTCAACAACAAGGGCGTGGTGGCCAAGGCGGCCGCGGTCTGCATGAACTACCCGCGCGGTGACCTGTCGGTGTGGGACTGGCCGGTCGCGCGATAGCGGGCTGCACGCCACGACATGCCACAGCCATGCGGCGTGACTTTTGAGCGCCTTGACGCCGTCTGCTGACGCCCAGCGGCGCGAACCGGGCCAGGTCACGGGGGCGCTGCCACGCTTACTCGATCCTGGTGCCGACGAGTCGCATCCGCGGGATACCGCTGCGGTCTGGGATGCTGGTCATGATGGATGACCCAGCAGAACCGACGCAACGCGCGGACCCAGAACCCAAACTCCGGCAGCGCACGCCGGGGCGGCTCGATCGATCCCGCGATCCCGCGATCCTCAATGCTGCGCTTGCCGCGCTGACCGAGAATGGCTATAACGCCACCAACATGAACGACATCGCCGCGCGGGCGGGCGTCGGAAAAGCCGCCATCTATCGTCGCTGGTCGTCGAAAGCGGCGCTCATCACGGACGCTCTGGTCTACTGGCGACCCGACCTTCTCATCGACGACATTCCTGATACCGGCACGCTGGAAGGCGACCTCGACGTCATCGTCGAACGCGCCGCACGCAACGACAACGAACTCATCTCCAATGATCTGGTGCTGCGGGTGGCCATCGAATCGGCTCACGACCCAGAACTCGCCTCCGCTCTGGACGACTTGATGCTCCTCCGGGGCCGCCGGTTGGTCTGTGCCATCCTGCAGCACGCCATCGATCGTGGCGACATCGCCGACCGGGACTGGTCCATGGTGGCCGACGTGCTCACCGCGATGGCCCTCATGCGCGTCATCAGCGGGCAATCTGTCGACGCCAGGTTCATGCGCGGTGTCATCGACACCATAGTGCTGCCCGCCGTGCGCAACTGACGGGGTCGAGAGTAATCGGTGACTCAGCTCAGACGGACCGCCGATGTAGATCGAGTGGCCGGCAAGAGAAGACAAGCTCAGTCTGGTCGGTTCGCAGCCCTGCCTGGGGCGGCCTGGTTGAGGATGGGCTGCGCCGCTGTGACCCGGCGCAGCCCATCAGGCGTCAGCCCAGGGTCTCGCCGGCGGCGGCGCGCGCCACCAAGGACTCCGGCGGCAGGAAGTGGTTGCCGTAGCGCTCCGCCAACTGGCGGGCCCTGTCGACGAACCCTTGCAGGCCACCCGGGTAGCCATTGATGTACTGGACGACGCCGCCGGTCCAGGACGGGAAGCCGATACCGAACAGCGAGCCGATGTTGGCATCCGCCACCGAGTTCAGCACACCCTCATCGAAGCACCGGACGGTGTCGATCGCCTCGGAGAACAAGAAGCGCTCCTTGAGATCCTCGAACGGGATCGCGGCGCCGGCGTCGGTGGTGAAATGCTCGCGAATGCCGGGCCACAACCGGGTGCGCTTGCCGTTCTCGTCGTACTCGTAGAACGCGCCGCCGGTGGAGCGCCCCTTGCGGTCGAATTCGTCGATCATCCGGTCGAAGACCACGGCGCAGCCGTGCTCCACCCAGGTGCCGCCGGCCGCTTCCAGCGCAGCCCTGTTCTCCTGTCGGATCTTGCGCGGCAGTGTCAGCGTGAGTTCGTCGAGCAACTGCAACGGCGGGGCCGGATACCCGGCCTGCAGACCGGCTTGTTCGATGACGCTGGGATCGACGCCCTCGCCGACGGCTGCGAGCGCCTCTTCGATGAATCTGCCGATCACCCGACTGGTGAAGAATCCCCGGCTGTCGTTGACCACGATCGGTGTCTTACGGATCTGCAACGTGTAGTCGAACACCTTGGCCAGCGTGGCCTCGGAAGTATTCTTGCCGGTGATGATCTCGACCAACGGCATCTTGTCCACCGGTGAGAAGAAGTGGATTCCGATGAAGTCCTCCTGCCGGTCCACGCCCTCGGCGAGCGTGGTGATGGGCAGGGTGGAGGTGTTGGATCCCAGCACTGCGTCGGGGTTGACGATATCCTGGATCTCTTGGAACACTTTCTGTTTCAGCTCGACGCTCTCGAAGACGGCCTCGATGACAAAGTCCACTCCGGCAAAGTCCTTCGGGTTGTCGGTCGCGGTGATGCGGTCCAGCACAGCCTGCGATTGTTCCGCTGTCTTGGCGCCACGCGACACGGCCTTGGCCTCGAGCTTCTCCGCGTACTGCTTGCCACGCCGGGCACCGTCGATGTCGACATCCTTCAGAACCACCTCGATGCCGGCCAGCGCCGAGACATAGGCGATGCCGGCGCCCATCATGCCGGCACCAAGGATGCCGACTTTGGTGGCGCGGAACGTGTCATAGCCCTCGGGACGGCTCTTGCCGGCGTTGATGGCCTGGAGGTCGAAGAAGTAGGCCTTGATCATGTTCTTGGCGACTTGGCCGGTGGCCAGCTGGACGAAGTAACGGGTCTCGATCGACGATGCGGTGTCGAAGTCGACCTGGGCGCCCTCCACTGCGGCGGCCATGATGGCCCGGGGTGCTTCCAGCGGTGAACCTTTCAGCTGTTTGCGTAGTACCGCCGACAGCGCGGAGACGGTCGCCGGGATGCCGCCGGGGATCGTATACCCGGGCGTGTCCCACGGCTGCGCCGCGGCGGGATTCGCCGTGATCCATGCCTTGGCGGCGGGCAGCAGTTCCTCGGCCGAGCCGACCGTCCGATCCACCAGGCCCAGCTTCACTGCTTTGCCGACAGACAGTCGAGGGCCCTGCAGCAGAACATCGTTCAACGCGGCGTCGATTCCCAACATCCGTACCGTGCGCACGATGCCACCACCGCCGGGCAACAGGCCCAGTCCGACCTCGGGTAGGCCGATCACGACGCCGCGAGCATCCACCGCGATGCGGTGATGGGTGGCGAGCGCAATCTCCAGGCCGCCACCGAGCGCCGCACCGTTGATCGCGGCCACCACGGGCTTTCCGAGCTTTTCCAGTCGGCGCAGCTGTCCCTTGACCCGGTTGGTGTGCGCGGTCATGTCGGCGGCGTCCTCGGGCTTGGCCGCCAGCAGTTCGTTCAGGTCGCCACCGGCGAAGAAGGTCTTCTTCGCCGAGGTGATCACGACGCCGGTGATGGTTTCCCGCTCGTCCTCCAGGCGCTGCACCACTGCGCCCATCGACTCGACGTAGCGGGTATTCATCGTGTTTGCGGACTGCTGTGGATCGTCGAGCGTGAGCACGACGATGCCGTCAGCGTCCATGTCCCAGCGGATGGTTGCGGATGTGTCTACAGTTTCGGTCATTCCCAGTTCTTCCTTACACGCGCTCGATGATGGTGGCGATACCCATGCCGCCGCCGACACACAGGTTGATCAGGGCCCGTCGCTGCTGACGCCGCTCAAGCTCGTCGATCACGGTGCTGACCAACATGGCGCCGGTGGCGCCGAGGGGGTGGCCCATGGCGATCGCGCCACCGTTGACGTTGAGGATGTCGTCCGGGATCGACAGATCCTTCTGGAACTTGAGTACCACCGAGGCAAAGGCCTCGTTCAGTTCGAACAGATCGATATCAGAGACCTTCAGACCGGCGATGTCGAGCGCCTTGAGGGCGGCCGGGGTCGGGGCGGTCAGCATGATGGTCGGGTCGGATCCGGTCACCGCAGTGGACACGATCCGGGCGCGTGGTGCCAGTCCTGCTTGTGCGCCGGCCTTTTCATTGCCGATGAGCACCAGGGCTGCGCCGTCGACGATCCCCGACGAGTTGCCACCATGGTGGACGTGGTCGATGGTTTCCACGGCGGTGTACTTCTGCAGAGCCACGGCATCGAAGCCGAGTGCGCCGACACCGGCGAACGACGGTTTCAATCTGGACAGGCTCTCGATTGTGGTGCCGGGGCGGCGGTGTTCGTCGTGATCAAGGATCGTCACGCCGTTGAAATCCCGCACCGGAACAACTGATTTGGCGAAGTATCCACCGGCCCAGGCTGCCTCCGCACGTTCCTGCGAGCGCACGGCATAGGCATCGACGTCGTCGCGGCTGAACCCTTCGATCGTCGCGATCAGATCGGCGCCGACACCTTGGGGCACAATGTAATTGTCGTAGCCGATCGCCGGGTCGTTGAACAGGGCTCCCCCGTCGGATCCCATCGGCACACGAGACATCGACTCGACGCCGCCGGCGAGCACCATGTTCTCGAATCCCGATCGAACCTTCTGCGCGGCAAGGTTGGTGGCCTCCAGGCCTGATGCGCAGTAGCGGCTGATCTGAACGCCGGCGACGGTGTCGGGCAGTCCGGCAGCGATGGCCGCGGTGCGCGAGATGACCGCACCCTGGTCGCCGACCGGTGCCACGACACCCAGCACGATGTCGTCGATGGTCGCGGGGTCCAATCCGGGGTGCCGAGACGTGAGTTCTCGGATCAGCCCGACCACGAGATCGACGGCCTTGACGCCGTGCAGACTGCCGTTCTTTCCTTTACCTCGCGGTGTGCGGATCGCCTCGTATATGAGTGCTTCGTTGGTCAACCTTTGCGCCTTCCAGGTGGGATTACCAGGGGTGAACTGTGAACCGGACGGCGATGTTGCCGACGGCCCGCGGTTGTGCCGTCCCGTGTGGGACGGGCGTCTGTGCGGAACTCAGCGCGCCATGAAGCGCATGATCCGCTGCATCATGCTGCTGAACGGGGGATAGGCGAATGACGGATCCAGCGATGCCGGTTTACGCAGCACCGATTTGCGGTGACTGAAGGTCTCGAACCCCGTCTTGCCGTGGTAGGCGCCCATGCCGGACTCGCCGATTCCGCCGAAGGGCAGTTCGGGCAGCATCGTCTGGTAATAGATGTGATTGACCCCGACCGAGCCCGACGACGTCCGAGTCAGTACCGTCTCCTCGTCCTCGGCCGCGGCGGAGAACAGGTAGAGCGCCAGCGGCTTTTCCCGGCGGTTGATGAAGTCGATGGCGGCATGCAGGTTCTCGACCTCGATGACCGGCAGGATGGGCCCGAAGATTTCTTCCTGCATCATCTTTGATGACGGGTCGGGGTCGACGATCACGGCGGGCGCGAAGGTTCCGTCCGTGCGCGGTCCGCCTGCGACCGCTTCGATGCCGCCGTGGTCGGTCAACAACGTGGTGAGTCTGGCGGTGTTGCGCTCATCGATGATGCGGGTCGTCTCGGCGAACCGGTCGGCGGTGCCGACTTCGTCCATCAGAGCCTCGATGAATGCGGCGCGCACCGGGGATTCGACCAGGACGTAGTCCGGCGCGACACAAGCCTGCCCCGCTGCGGTGACCTTGGCCCAGGCGAGCCGGCGGGCGGTGACCGCGATATCGGCGTGCGTGGTGACAATCGCGGGACTCTTTCCTCCCAGTTCCAACGTCACCGGCGTGAGATGTTTGGCGGCCGCGGCGAGGACGATGCGCCCGATGCGACCGCTTCCCGTGTAGAGGATGTGGTCCCAGCGCGCTTCCAACAGTGCTGTGGTGGTCTGAACTCCGCCTTCGACGATCTTGACTGCGTCGGGGTCGATGTAGCGCGGAACGAGACGGGCCAGTACCGCGGATACGGCGGGCGCCATTTCCGAGGGTTTGATCACCACCGCATTGCCGGCTGCGAGCGCATTGGCCAAGGGGGCCAGGCACAACAGCACCGGGAAATTCCACGGGGCCACCACCAGCACGACCCCTTTGGGTTCGGGTTGGGTCCACGCTTTGGCCGGTGCGAAGGACATGGGTACCGCCGCGGGCGATTTCTTGTTCCAGCTGGTCAGGTTCTTCAGTGCATAGCGCGCCTCGGCCAGCGGCGGTGAGATCTCGCCGAGGAAGCAGTTCATCGCCGGCTTGCCCAAGTCGGTGGACAGGGCCGTCGCGAGTTCCTTCTCGTTCTCCTGTAGCAGGCGGATCAGGCCTTGCAGCTGGCGACGGCGCCATTCCAGGCTCTTGGTGCGTCCGGTTGCGAAGACCGACCTGAGCTCGCCCACCAGCGCGAGGGCCTGGTCGGTGTCGAGTTCGTTGGGGACAAGGGTGATTGCCATCGATGCTCCGTCGTTGTAGCCGATTGCCCAATTTCGGAGCGCCGGTTCTGCGCACCGATGTCTGCAAGCTACGCCGTGTACATACAAAATGTCTAGCCATTGCGTACGATATGAGAGCTCATGCCGACGCGGACCGTGGAAGCCGTACGCACGGAGCGGGTATCCGCTATACACCGCGTATGGATTCTATGTATGATACCGGCCATGTCGACCACCGCAGCCAAAAGCCCCCGCCGCGCCCTCTTCGATGACGACCACGAACTGTTTCGGGAGAGCTTCCGGCGCTTCCTGGATGCAGAGGTCGTTCCCTACTACGACCAGTGGGAGCGCGACGGCATCGTTCCCCGTGAAGTGTTCAGCTCAGCTGGTAAATCGGGGTTCCTCGGCATGGCGATCCCGGCAGAGTTCGGCGGAGGTGGTGTTTCGGACTTCCGCTTCAACACCGTCATCGCCGAAGAAGTCGCCAGAACGGGCACGGTGTCTTTCGGTATCAACCTGCACAACGACGTGTGTCTGCCCTATTTCCTCGAATACACCAACGAGGATCAGCAGCGTCGTTGGCTGCCCGGCCTTGCATCCGGGGAACTGATCGCGGCCGTCGCGATGACCGAACCGGGGACCGGATCCGACCTCGCGGGCATCAAGACGACGGCTACCCGCAATGGGGACGACTACATCCTCAACGGAAGCAAGACGTTCATTTCCAACGGTCTCAATGCCGATCTCGTCATCGTCGCCGCCGTGGTCGACGACGCGCCGGCGGGGCGCAGCGGGCTGTCGCTGCTGATCGTCGAGCGCGACACCCCGGGCTTCGAGCGGGGCCGCAACCTCGACAAGATCGGCATGCACGCACAGGACACCGCCGAGCTGTTCTTCCACGACGCGCGCGTACCCGCCGCCAATCTGCTCGGAGAACCCGGTAGCGGCCTCACGGCGCTCAAGACGAACCTGGCCCAGGAGCGGATGACGATCGCCGTCGCCGGTATCGCATCGGCCAAGCAGGCGCTGGACTGGGCTGTCGAGTACGTCAAGGAGCGCAACGCCTTCGGCCGGCCCATCTCTGACTTCCAGAACACCAAGTTCGTGCTGGCCAGCGTCAAGACCGAGACCGAGGTCGTGCAGTCGTTTGTCGACGACTGCGTACGGGAACTCGTGGCCGGCACACTGACCGCGGACCGGGCTGCCATGGCCAAACTCGCGGCCAGCGAGCTGCAAGGCAGCGCCGTCGATCGGTGCCTGCAATTGTTCGGTGGCTACGGCTATATGACCGAATATCCGATCGCCCGTGCCTACGTCGACGCCCGGATCGGGCGCATCTACGGCGGAACCAGCGAGATCATGCGACAGATCATCAGCAAGTCGATGGGCTTGTGACATGCGGCGCAGCATCTTCGAGGCCGAGCACGACCAGTTCCGCGAGATGGTGCGGGCCTTCCTGATCAAGGAAGCCGTACCTCATTCCGAGGCGTGGGAAACGGCAGGAATCGTCGACCGCGACTTTTGGAAGGCAGCCGCGTCCCAAGGGCTCGTGGGCTTTGCCGCGTCCGAGGCGCACGGGGGTGCCGGACAGGCCGATTTCCGGTTCAACGTCGTTCTGGACGAAGAGGTCGTGCGGACCGGAACGGTGGGCGACGGCTTCTCGCTGACCAACGACATCGTGCTGCCCTACTTTCTCGAATTGTCTGACGAAGAGCAGGCCGACCGCTGGATTCCTGGAATCGTGGACGGATCTTCGGCCATTGCGATTGCGATGAGTGAACCCGGCACCGGATCGGATCTGCGCGCCATGACCACCACGGCTCGCCGCGACGGCGATAGTTGGTTGCTCACCGGCGCCAAAACTTTCATCACCAACGGCCTGCAAGCCGATCTGGTGATCGTGTGCGCACGGATCCCGGATTCCGATGGCGGGGGATTCGGCCTGTTCGTCGTCGAAGGTGGCCAGGACGGCTTCGAGCGAGGTCGCAAACTGGAGAAGATCGGACGGAAGGCCCAGGACACCGCCGAACTCTTCTTCCACGATGTGCGGGTCGCGGATGCCAATGTTCTCGGCGAGCCCGGCAAGGGGTTGCGCTATATGATGGCCAACCTCTCGCAGGAACGGTTGTCCATGGCGATCACCGCCGTGGCCAGCGCCGAGCATGCATTGTCCATCGCTCTCGAATACTCCAAGGAGCGCAAGGCTTTCGGTCAGGCGATCGGCAGCTTTCAGGCCAACCGGTTCACCCTGGCCGAGCTGTCGACCAAGGTGCAGATCGCCCGGGTCTACCTCGACCACTGCGTGCGATCTCATTGCGCCGGAGAGCTGTCGGCGGCCGATGCTGCAGGGGCGAAGTTCTGGACCACGGAACTGGAGTTCGAGGCACTGGACACTTGCCTGCAATTGCACGGCGGCTACGGATACATCGAAGAGTACGAGGTCGCCAGACGCTGGCGGGATTGCCGGGTGCAGCGCATCTACGGCGGTACCAACGAGATCATGCGCGAGATCGTCGGCCGGTCCCTCGGTCTGTGATCGGCCGCAATGCCCACCTTATAGTCCATACATAATGTATGGCTCCGTCGCCTGACCGACAGCGTTCGCGTCAGCATCGATCAGATCGGGGAATCTATTCCATGACAACACAATCGACCGCTCAGTCGAGTGCGCTCGCGGACCTCATGTACCACCGCTGGAGTTGCCGGGGGTTCCTGGCCGACGATGTCCCGCGCGCGGTCATCGAGCAGATCGTCGATATCGCACGCCGCACGCCCTCCTGGTGCAACACCCAACCCTGGCATCTGCACATCACCTCGGGCCCGGCGACCGACACGTTCCGGACGAGTCTGGTACAGAGTTGGGCCGCGGATCCTCAACTGCACACCGACTTCGAGTTTCCGGCGACCTACGAAGGCGAGTATCTCGAGCGCCGACGCGCCAGCGGGTGGCAACTCTACGAGGCTCTCGGCGTCGAAAAAGGCGACCGGGCCGCCTCTGCCCGCGAGATGCTGCGCAATTTCGAGTTCTTCGGTGCGCCCCACGTCGCGATCGTGACCGCGCCCGCCTCGCTCGGGGTCTACGGGGCGGTGGACTGTGGCTTATTCGTCCAGAGCTTCCTGCTGGCGGCCCAGAGCTATGGTGTGGCCGCGGTGCCGCAGGCCGCGCTGGCCAGCCATTCCCACTTCATCCGTGCACATTTCGATCTGCCGGCCGATCGCCGGGTACTGCTGGGCATATCGTTCGGATATCCCGATCCGGATCATCCGGCCAACTCGTACCGCACCCCGCGCCGTGCGGTCGAAGACGTCGTCACGTGGGCGGAGGCGTGAACTCATTCATCGATGTCGGTGACGGTGTCCGGCTGCGGATCCGGACACTCGGCAGCGGTAGGCCAGTGCTGCTGATTCACGGTTGGACGCTCGCACACGAGGTCTGGGACCGTCCCATGCAGGTGCTGGCGGCCGCCGGTCATCAGGCCATAGCGATCGACCTGCGCGGACACGGTGATTCGGATGCGCCGTTGGCAGGGTATGGCGTCGAACAACTGGCGGCCGACGCGGCCGCGGTACTGCGCGCTGTCGTCTCCGTACCGGCAACTGTGGTCGGTTGGTCACTCGGTGGTCTGACCGCACTGCGGATGGCGTATGACTATCCCGACCTGGTTTCCGGGGTGGTGACTGTCGCATCGGTGGGCGCTGCCCATGTCCGACACGATGCGTACCCGTACGGCCCGCCCGCAGGGGAGCCTGCCGAGTCGGCACTGCGGGCGTTCGAGTTCGCCGACCGGATCCGTTTCCGGCGCAAAGCGATCGGTGACCTATTCAAGGATGTGCCCGCACCCCATGTGCTGGACTGGTTACATGGCGTGTCATTGCGGACGCCCGGTTGGGTGGCGGGTGCCTGCCTGTCCACTCTGTTCAGGACCGAGCAAACCGCGCTGCTGAAGGACATCACGGTCCCGGTGTCGCAGATCATCGGTACCCACGACCCCGGGTTGTCGGTGGAGGGCGCGAAGTGGGTGCAGGAGCAGGTCGACGGCCGGTTGACCGAACTCGACTGCGGTCACTATCCGATGTTGGAGTGTCCTGATGACTTCGACAGGGCTCTACTGTCGGTGGTCTGAGCTGCGCGCCGCCGAGTGTCGTTGACACTGCGTATGAACGCTATGTATGGTCCGGATATGCAATTTCGCAACGATTCTCTCTCCCGCTTGGCGTCGTTGAGTGATGACGATCTGTCCGACCTTCTGCGGTCGGCCAACATCCCGACCCTGCTGGCGACACTGGCACATCTGACCGGTGAGGATCGGTGGATCCAGCCGCCATATACCCCGACGCACCGTCGCGATATCGACGACCACGACGACGGTGGTCTTCCCGAAGAAATCGTGCAGGAGATCCGCAACGGGGCATTCGCGGTGCTGACCGAACTTCGCGACGGCGTGCGCACCCCGGCGCCGGAACCGACACCGGAGCGGTTGGTGCAGATCTTGTCGGTGTCGGTGGGCGAACCCCTGCCCGCCGACTACGGCCGGTTGCTCGGCGAGGAATTGGGCATCTACCAGCGCAGCGGCGTACCGCAGGCGCCTGCCGAGGTTCGTAGCGCGTACCACGTGGCGATCATCGGAGCGGGGCTCTCCGGGCTGTGCCTGGCGATTCGACTTGAGCAGGCCGGTATCGGTTATACGGTTTTCGAGAAGAACGACGATGTCGGTGGGTCCTGGGAGGAGAACCTTTATCCTGGCTGTGGCGTAGACACTCCGAGTCACCTGTACTGCTTCTCGTTCGACCAGAATCCAGACTGGACGCGCTACTTCGTACACCGCGATGAATTGGCGGCGTATTGGCGCGCGTTGGCTGACCGGTGGGGTGTGCGCCCGAACATCAGGTTCGGTACCACAGTCGAGTCGACCCGCTTCGACGAGCAGTCGGGCCGCTGGGAGGTCCGGGCGGTGGGGCGCGACGGCTCTGTCGAAATCATCGAGACCAACGTCGTGGTGAGCGCGGTCGGTCTGCTGAATCAGCCCGCGCTACCGAGGATTGCGGGCATTGATTCGTTCGAAGGGCCGTGCCTGCACACCGCGCGGTGGGATCGCTCCGTCGAGCTCGCCGGTAAACGTGTTGCGGTGATCGGGACCGGTGCCAGCGCCATGCAGTTTGTCCCGGCCGCCGCCGAGGTGGCCGGCGCGGTGACGGTGTTCCAGCGCTCGCCGCAGTGGGCCATGCCGCATCCCAACCAGTCACGCGAGGTGTCGGACTCCGTGCGCAAGCTGCACCAGCACATTCCGCACTACCTGGGCTGGTACCGGCTGCGGGTGTTCTGGCGGATGGGTGATCGGCTGCACAGCCTGCTACAGGTGGACAAGAACTACGAGCACCCCGATCGGGCCATCAACAAGGGCAACGACTCGCTACGCAAGATGCTGACCGGCTACATCCAGACGCAACTTGAGGGCCGACCGGACCTGATAGCCAAGAGTGTGCCGGACTACCCGGTGTACGGGAAGCGGCTGCTCATCGATCACGGGTGGTACTCCGCGATCCGCCGGGACAACGTGGAGTTGATCACCGATGCGATCGAACGGATCACGCCTACCGGGATACGGCTGGTAGATGGCACCGAAATCGAGGCCGATGTGATCGCGTTCGCCACCGGATTCGACGCGGTCAACGTGTTGGGCTCGATCGACGTGTACGGCCGCGAGGGCCGGTCGTTGCATGAGCAGTGGGGGACCGACGATGGTCGTGCCTATCTCGGTATCTCGGTACCGGGGTTCCCGAACTTCTTCTGTCTGTACGGTCCCAACACCAACACCGGGCACGGCGGTACCGTCATCGCCGGTACCGAGATGCAGGTGCAGTACGTGACCCAGCTCATCGCCCGGATGATCGATGACGAGCTGTCGACTGTCGAGGTTCGTCAGGAGGTCTTCGACACGTACGACGAGGAACTGGGGGAGGTGCTCGCGAACTCCATCTGGACCCATCCGGGCATGAGCACCTATTACCGCAACTCCAAGGGCCGGGTCGTGACCAACAGCCCGTGGAAGTACATCGATTACTGGCGGCGCACGCACGAGCCCAAGTTGACGGACTACGCCGTGACCCACGGAGCCGAGTCGGTGCATCTGCAGCCCCAGCTCTGACACGCGTGAGCCGAGTCGGTGCGATAGCGTCGGCGGATAGTTACCGTGTCAAAGGACACAGTCCGAAGTGGGATTTGTCCGTACGAGATGACCAGTCAGAGTATCTAGACACTGCTATCCTGACCGAGTGAAACCGTCGCTTCCCGTTCGGCAACGTCCTCGCAGCCACAGCGGATCCGGCAATGCCGAACTCGCCATCTTCGCCGCGTTGGAAGCGCTACTCGCGGAGTCGTCCTTCCAGGACGTCACTGTCGCGCAGATCATCAAGCGCGCCAAGTTGTCCCGCGCGAATTTCTACCACTACTTCGCGTCCAAGTACGACGTGTTGGTGGCCATGGTGGCCCGGTTGCTCGACGAGGCGTATTCGCACGGTCCGTGGGAGTTCGGCGAGGGCAAATCGCGGGAGCGGGCGATGGACACCTCGTTGCGTCGCACCATAGAGATGTGGACCGAGCACGGTGCGGTGGTGTGTGCCGCCGTGGAGCACATGCACGGCAATCCGATGTTGGCCGCCGCGTGGAATCAGATGCTGGAGCGCTTCGTCACCGCGATCGCCGAGCAGATCACCTACGAACGGGAGCAGGGCAAGGCGCCCGCCAGTCAGGTGCCACCGGACCTGATCGCACGGGTTCTGGTGTGCGGGCTGGAGCGGTCGTTCTATGTCGGTTCGTTGGGCTTGGACCCGCGGATTCCCGACGCCGAATCCGCTGTCGAGTCGATCGTGGAACTGGTCTTCGCGGCCACGTATGGCACCAAGCGGCCGGCGTCCCGGATGCGGCGGCGGGTGAAGCCGAAGGCCAAGGCGGTGTCGAGTCCGGTGACGGTGGATCGACCGGACGGCCAGGCCGACAGCGGCGATACCGCTGCTGTCGAACCCGACATGGCAGCGGGCATCCTCGCCGCCATGACGCAGGTGCTTGCCGAACGGTCGCTGGACGAGCTCAGTGTCGCCGATGTCCTGACCGCCGCAAACGCCTCCCGCGCATCGTTTTACTTCTACTTCAGCAGTAAAGATGACGCGTTCGTCGCGCTGTTCCGCACCGCCTCGGAGGGAATCGCCTCGGGGTTCGAGATGCTGGCACAAGCAAACCGCGCCGACTCCGCCGAGATCGAAAAAGTGATCACCGAGTGGTTGAGCTACGACATCGAGACGCTGGCGGTGGCACGCAACGCAATTCATGAATGGTCGCGCCGGCCAGAACTTCGCGAGCTCTATCTGGCAACGATCACCCGGATGACCGACACCTTGGAGGCCGTCATCGAGGCCGATCGGGAATCCGGGATCGCAATCGAGGGGCCACCGGCCGCACAACTGGCGGCGGTATTGATGTGGACGTTCGAACGCAGCTTCGCCGGTGCCATGGCCGGCGAGGCACACCTCGACGACACCGACAACCTGGCCGTGTTTCTCGCGAGTCTGCTGAATGCGGTGGTGTACGGGCGCTGACGCCCGTTCGCCTTCCGACCAATTGACGGTCACGTCGAGGCAGCAAACCAATTTCGAGAACCTCTGTTCAGCCTGTCTGAACATCGTGTATGTTCGGTCCATGCGTTGTTCGGGCCACTGTGCCGAGATGTCAAAGGCGCTGCTGCGTAGGGGTGTTGCGATTGCGGCGCTCGTCGTGTCCGCGGGCTTTTGGGTGGCGCCGTCGTCCGGATTCACCGCCTCGGCCGAACCGCCGGCGCCCGCAGCCGCCAGTCCCTGGCCTGATATCAAGTACTACGACCGCGTCGATGCGCTCCCGTTTGCTGTGCCCGGCGGGGTGTGGTTCACGACTCCCAATGGGCAGAACTGCGGGATCTGGCGGCGCGGCAGCTTCGGCTGCACGGGCTTCATTCCGGGTGCGCCGCAGGGCACCCGACACATCGGGTGGATCGATGGTGACCGCGCCGTCCACTACGACTGGACGGTCGGGATTCGGTTCCCGAACTCGCAGGCACAGTTGCCGCTGCGCCCATACAGTGTCATCGCCCATGAGGGGACCACCTGCGCGATCACGCCGTTGAGCGGCACCTACTGTGAGCGCGGGCCAATGCGTTTTCTGATCGAACCCACCAGGACGTGGCTGTCCGCTCCCTGGATCGACCTGAGTTGGGTCCAACTGGGCCCAGCGTCGTGCAGCCCTCCTGACACTCCCGGCGCCCCCTGCTACAGCTGATTCAACCACGCCTGCAGCAAAGACCTGCAGAGTCGAAGCAATTGACCATACGCAATGTACATACGTAGTGTACTGTGAGCCGCGAAGAACGTGGTCTGGAACACAGTCCGTCCGAAACTGTGAGGTACCAGACCATGGCGAGCGCTACCGACACGCAAAGGGATGAGCTCTGAATGTCAGTACAGACCAGGGGTGACGACGTCATCGAGGGTGCGCCGTCGCTCGTCGATGGCTCTGCCTCCGCGGCGGCTGCCGGTCCGCGCAGTGGCAGACACGGCGCCGGCCGGCCCGCGGCCCGAGCGGTCGTCCGCAGGGGCGTTGGCCGATTCGCAGCCATTCCGGTCAACAGTGCGGCCACCATGGGACGTGCCGTCCTGCTGGCCGCCTCGGTGTTGCGCTACGCCGTCGTCGATACGCTCACATTCCGACTGCCTTTCGGCGAGTTCATTGTGCAGGCTTGGCAGCTACTCAAGGTCACGGCACTGCCGGCGATGCTGATGGCCATTCCCTTCGGTGCGATGATCGCTGTCCAACTCTCGGGTCTGGTCAACGAGGTGGGTGCGAACTCATTGGTCGGTTCGGCCACCGGTGTGGCCGTACTGCGCCAGGGGGCCCCGGTGACCGCGGGTCTGCTGATGGGCGGGGCCGCTGCCGCCGCCATCGCCTCTGACTTCGGCGCCCGCGCCATCCGCGAGGAACTCGATGCCATGCGCGTGCTCGGTCTGGATCCCGTTCGGCGACTGGTTGTTCCGCGCTTCCTGGCGCTCATTGCCATTGCGCCGCTGTTGTGCACCATCATCATCGCCATGGGTGTCGGTGCCGCATTCGTGATTGCGGTGACGATCAACGATGTGACACCGGGCAGCTTCTGGCTCTCGTTCGGAGCCTTCGCCAAACCCATCGATGTGTGGTTCACCATCGCCAAGGCGATGATCTTCGGCGCCATCGTCGCGGTGGTGGCTGCCCAGCGCGGTATGGAGGCCAAGGGTGGGCCGAAGGGCGTCGCGGACGCGGTGAACGCCTCCGTGGTCATCAATGTGATCGCGATCGTGTTCGTGAACCTGGCCGTCACCCAGTTCCAGTCGATGTTCTTTCCGATGGCGGTGGCGTGATGGTAGCCGCGTCCACCGGACGACGTAGTGCCCCCGCGCGCCACCTGCGGATGCCGAAACTCTTTGCCGGCCCGCAGAAGGTGCTGCAGGAAGCCGGTCAGTGGGCCGTCTTCATCGCCCAGACGTTCATCCTGCTGCCCACGACCGTGCGCCGCTACCGCCGCGAAACGCTGCAGGTGATGAACAATCTCGCCTGGGGTAAGGGATCACTCATCGTCGACGGCGGTGTCATCAGCGTCCTGGCCATCCTTGGTATCACCGTCGGTGCGATCGTCGCCATCGAGGCGTTCGCCACCCTGAACCTGATCGGACTGGGGTCGCTGACCGGCATCATCGGCGGCTGGGGCAATGTGCGTGAGATGGCTCCGTTGGTGGCCGGCGTCGCCTACGCCTCACAGGCCGGTTGCCGGATGACCGCGGAGATCGGTTCGATGCGTATCGCGGACGAGATCGACGCGACCGAGGCAATGGGTCTGCGGTCCATTCCGTTCGTTGTCGGCACACGGGTCATCGGCGGTTTGCTCTGTGTCATACCGGGATTTCTACTGACGTTGGTGATCAGCTTCTACATCTCCAAGCTGATCATCGGCGGGGCATACAACCAGCCCGAGGGCACCTACGACCACTACTTCGTCCAGTTCCTGACGCCGGAGGACATCGGTCTGTCTCTGCTCAAAGCGGCCGTCTTCTGTACCGCGGTCACCATCATCCACTGCTACTTCGGCTATTTTGCTTCCGGCGGTCCGGTGGGTGTGGGTCAGGCATCGGGCAGGGCGATCCGATCGAGTCTGGTCACCATCATGGTGCTGGATCTGGCGATGACAATCCTGCTGTTCGGCATCCAGCCCAACTTTGTGTTCAAGGGATAGGGGATCGTCATGTTGTTGAGAATGACGGCCGATGCCGAGGCCCGCCGGCTGCGGCTGGTCGGTGCGATCCTGCTGTCCTGCTGCGCGCTGGTGGTCACATTCCTGGTGGTGAATCCGTTCCGTGGGCGGCCCGCGGATCTCATGTCCGTCGCGCTGACCGTTCCCTATCTCGGGCAAGGTGTCACCGACGGCACGCCGATGATGATGCATGGGGTCGAGGTCGGAACCATCACTTCGGTCACCAATCTGTCCAGCGGGCAGGTGCGGATCGATGTCGACCTGCAGACCACACCGACGCAAGGGCTCACCGACGCCTTCGAGATCGATTTCCGTACTGCCAACTACTTCGGCGTGACCGGTGTCAACATCACTCCCGGCGCCGGTGGCAACGCGCTGCGTGACGGCGCGAGTTTCACGACCATGCCCAAGGGAAATTACACGCTGCAGACGTTGCTCTACAGGCTCGGTGAGATCACCGGTGGCGTGGTGACCCCGCAGTTGATCCAGGTCATCGATCGGGCGACGCGCTACACCGACGGGCTCACTCCGCTGGTCGAAACCATGGTCGTCGTCGCCGAAGCGGTCACCGACGTGCAGACGGTGACCACCGAGCAGCTGTTGCGGCACGCCGCCGGTGTGAGTGTTGCGGTGCCCGGACTGGTCAAGGGAATCTCGGACGCCGGCTGGGCGATAAATCAAAGAGCCGGATTTGCCACCGCCGAGGTGACGGCGCGCGAATCGCTGCTCAACCACGAGCAGATTCCGGTGCTCGGCGAGCCGCTTTCCGCCGAGTACTGGGACACCCGGGCTCGACCCACATTCGAGGTCATCGCAGGAAAGTTCTTCGGTGCGGTGGGCACGTTGGTCTCCTCGCACTCGACTGATCTGGCGCCGGCGGTCAGCATCGTCAAGACGCTGACGGACACTGTGCCCGGCCTGGTGGCACCCGAGGACATCGGTGCCAGTTTGACCGAACTTCGCAGCCGCTTCGAGAAGATGTACGCCGGTTCACCGGAACAGCGGGCGCTACAGGTCCACATCATGCTCGACAACCTTCCCGGGGTCGCAGCACCGATCAATGCGATGGGTGGTGTGTCATGACAGCCCGGTCTGCCCTGTGGCGCTTCGTTTTGGCCGTAGCGGTCGTGCTCGTGATCTTCATTGCGATCATGAATGTGTTGCGGCAACCGGTGGCCGGTGACACCCGGGTGTTCACTGCTGAATTCAGCGACGCGTCCGGGCTGCGCATGGACGCCGATGTCCGGGTCCGCGGTGTCCGGGTGGGCAAGGTCCAAGACATCGCGTTGGAACGCCGATCCGGCCAGAGCGTGGCCGCCGTCCGGTTCAGCCTCGCCGACCGCTACGGGGTGGTACCGACAAGTCGGCTGTCGATCAAATACCAGGCCCTCACCGGTTTGCGCTATCTCGACATCACCGACCCTGTCGAATCCGATGCGCCGCCGGAGACGATGGACAGGATCCCGGTCAACATGACGCAGCCGTCGTTCGACATCACGACCTTGTTCAATGGCTTGCAGCCGGTGCTGGCCACCCTCAGTCCCGATGAGATCGACCAGTTCACAGAGAACGCGGCCAACCTGTTGACCGGCGACGGGGGCGGTCTGGCGCCGATGCTGGACAGCATCCGCAAGCTGACCGAATTCACGTCGGACAGACAGCAGGTGATTTCGGTCTTGATGGCGAATCTGAATGCAGTCGCCGACGAATTGGGCGGGCAGTCAAAGGATCTGATCCAGATCATCGACTGGGTCAACCGTCCTCTCGATGCATCGCTCACGGTGCTCGACGAGTTCCGTAAGTCCGAGCTCTACGGCCCAGGGTTCACGTCTGCGGCCTCACGGCTGCTGCTGAACATGGGCTTCGACGGTGAGACAGCCGATATCGACCTCGGCCTTGACCGCGCATTCACTGCTCTCGACAATTTCACCGAGTCGGTCAAGAAGATCCCGGTGATCTGGGATGACATCGGTCCGCCCACGTCACCCGGCGAACCGGTGCCGTGTTCGCGAGGACAAGCGCGACTGCCGGAGTCGATGGACGTGCTCTTGAACGGACAAAGGGTGATCCTGTGCAATCAGTGAAGAAGATGTCGTTGAATCCAACCTTCTGGGGGACCGCCGCACTGACGTTGTTGGCGATTCTCGCCGTGGTGGCAGGTCTGCTCTACGTCAGCCCACCTGGGCAGCGCGCCGTGGTCTTCTACACCGATGACGCGGCCTCGCTGCGCTCCGGGGAGGACGTCCGGATCGCCGGCATCACGGTCGGCAAGGTCAAGGAACTTTCCATGGAACCCGAGCAGATCAAGGTGACCGCGCTGGTCGATTCCGAGGCTTTTGTCGGGGACCAGTCCCAGATCCAGGTGAGAATGCTGACCGTGGTCGGCGGGTACTACGTCAACCTGGTCTCGTTGGGTGACAAACCGCTTGGCGCACAGCCGATCCCGATGGAGCGGGTCAAGATGCCGTACAACCTGATGAGCGCGTTGGCCGACGCCACCAAGATCACCGACGACGTCGATCCCGCGCCGATCCGGGAGTCCCTCGACCGCATCCAGGCCGGCATCAACGACGGCAACGTCAGCACCATCTCGGCAATCATCGAGGCGGGCAACGCCCTGACCGCCACGATGGAACGGCAGCGCGGACAGATCACGAACATCCTCAACGTCACCGACGAGTATCTGGAGTCGATGAACGGCTATACCGAGCAGTTCCGGCAGATGGTTCGCAAGATCGCCATCCTGGAGCAGACCCTGACGGTGTACAGCAAGGGGTTTGCGGCTGCTCTCAGTGGTATGGGTGACATCGGTGATCGCTTCCTCAAGCCCTTCGGAGAGTTCTGGGTGAACAACCGGGATGCCTTCTTGCAGAAGGTGCGCGACGCCCAGGACCGAGTACGCCGCTGGGCCGACAACAACAGCCGCATCATTCCCCGGTTGCGCCGGGTCCGGGACAAGATCAACCGCATGCTCGACGCCCAGAACGCCGCACCAGAGCTACTGGCTACAAACTTCTGCATCCCGATGCCGGGGAGTCCGTGCTGATGAACACAACACACCGCAACCGCCCGGTCCGCGCACTGGCCACCACATTGGCGCTCGGTACCGTCATCGCCTCGGCGTCCGCTTGCGGCGCACAGGCCACCGCCTCGGCGCCGACCCGCTGCGCGATGATGCCCGACGCCATCGGTTTGTACGTGGGCAATCCGGTGACCCAGATGGGGTACGAGATCGGCAAGATCACGTCGATCGAACCGAAGGGCACGGCGGTCCGCGTCGACTTCACGCTGACCACGGATCGGCAACTGCCCGAGGATGTCCGGGCCGTAATCCGATCACCATCGATCGTGGCCGACCGCGCAGTGGAACTCGTCGGAAACTATACCGGCGGACCGCAATTTACCGCCGGCGCCTGTGTCCCGCTGGACCGGTCGTTCTCGCCCAAGACGATCTCGCAAGTCATCGGCTCCGCCGACGAATTCCTCGACGCCATCAACGCCGACGGTTCGACGAACATCGCCGACACCATCGGCGGTATCGACCGGCTGGCACAGAACAACGGTGCCGGCGCCGCAGCGCTGCTGCGCTCGTCATCGGCGCTGTTGGACAGCCCCGATCAGGCGATCGGTGATCTGGGATCGATCACCCGTAACCTCGCCGATCTCACGACCACGTTGACCGACCTTCGTGACCCGATCAAGCAGATCATGCTCGACGCCCAGCAGACCACACCGGATCTGGCGATTGCCCTCGACGGTGGTGCGCGCATGGGCGGATTCCATGAGATGAGCAACTTCGGGCCGCTGAGTGAAGTGGTCGCCGTCTTGGAAACCCGAATGGGCGACGAAACCCAGATCACGCTCGATACGTTGAGCGCCCTCATCAGGAAGACCACTCCGCATGCCAATGCCATCTCGGATCTGTTCACCCCGGTCCCGTGGTGGATCAACACCTTTGCCAACCACTTCAACAACCGCCAGTTCCACACCTTCAACATCGCCTATCGGCCTCCGATGTTCCGGGTGCCGACCCACAACGGGTTGGCCATGTGCGGCTTCATGAACGCGTCGACACCAGGAAGTTGCGCCGATATCAACGGCGTTCCGTACGCCGTCGATGTGGCATTACTGCAGTACGCCCTCACTGAGGCGGCCCGCAAATGATCATCCGCAGGTCGATGGCCGCGGCTGTCGCTGCCGGTTCGGTGGCCGTCCTGTTATCCGGGTGCACTTCGCTGTCGGTGAATTCCCTTCCGCAGCCCGGCAATCAGTACCGTGACGGGTACGATATGACGTTGGAGTTCTCCAACGTGCTGAACCTGCCCGACCGCGCAAAGGTCGTCCTGGACGGCACCCCGGTGGGCGTGGTGACCGGGGTGAGCGTCGAGCAGGACAGGGTCGACGTGACGGCCCGGATCGATTCGGTGGTGGCGGTCCCGGCGAATACGCGGGCAACACTGCAGCAGGCGACCGTCCTTGGTGACACTTACCTGGCCCTGGAACGGCCGGCGGCCGATACCGCACCGGACGTGCCGATCCCGCCGGACGGGCGGATTCCTCTCGCCCAGACCATCTCGCCCCCGCAGCTGGAGGACACGTTGGCGAACCTGGCCAACTTCGTCGGCAGTGGTTCGATCCAGCGCATCCAGACCAGCATCATGGGGTTGAACCGGGTCACACCGGAGCGCTCGGATGAGTTGCGCGCCATGGTGTCCAGGGTGGCGGAAGACCTGGCCGATCTGGGTGACAACATCGACACCGTCGACCAATTGCTCCACGGTGCCTCTCAAACGGGTGCGGTCCTGTCCGCCAACCGGCCCAACTACCGATTCTGGTTCTCCGACACCGGCATGCTCGGCTTCGACCGGGCCACCGAGACCTCCAGCTACATCGGCACGCTGGTGCCTTCGATCGGCAGCATCTACAGCGGTGGCTATTGGCTGACTCCGATGCTGAACTCGTTGGCCGACGCCATGGGTGCCGTGCAGCAGAGCAAGTGGGCCATCGAGGACGAATATCCGAAGTGGCAGACCCTGATGACCGAGTACTTCATGCCGGCGGACAAGTACCCCGCGATCAACATCACGTCCATCACCGCACCGGACGGCAGGGAACTGCTGCCCAACGTGGCCGACGTGCTCCGGATTCTGGGGGCGATGCCATGAGAGCCATGAAGATCCTGCTGTCGTTCGGTGCATTCGGTCTGATCATCGTGCTGTCGCTGGTGTACATAAGTTCCTTCGGTCTCCAGGCCAAACCGCCGGACAACCGCGCGTCCTACTCGATGGATGTACCCGATATCAAGGGTCTCGTGGTCGGATCCAGCGTGCTGTTGCGCGGTGTCCGGGTCGGCGAGGTCACCGGCATCCGGTCGCGACTCGATGACGCGACCATTGACTTCTACGTCAACGGTGACCATGAGATCCCGGTCGACACCGATGTCCGTCTGGAAAACCTGTCCGCACTGGGCGAGGCCTTCGTCGGGTTGGCGCCCCGGACCCTCGATGGACCGGTCTTACAGGACGGTCAGCACATCGTCGCCGAGGCCGTCACCGTGCCGCCCTCGATCTCCGAACTGGCAACCAGTGTTGTCCGCGTCCTGAACCAATCCGATCCCGAGCAGCTCAAACGGATTGTGAACGAGGCGGATGCCGGCCTGCCCGACCCGCAAGAAGTGCTACCGAACCTGGCCAGGACCAGCGAATTGCTGCGCACCACGGTCGAGGGCATGCAGGGCCAAGGTCGGCAGACCTTGGCGAACTTCCAGACGCTGCTGCAGAACGCCGACTGGGTCGGGCCGGTGCTGGCGGATCTCGGGCCCATGGTCGGTCAGACCGGTCTCAACGCCGGCAACATCTTTCGCTCGTTCCTCACCACGGTGGCGTGGAACAACCCCAGCAATATGGAGGACTTCGGCAAATTCCTGGCCCGGATACAGCAGTTCCTCGATGACCGCGCGCCCGATGTCAAGGTGCTCACCGAGGCGTTGCTGCCGCACTTCAAAGGCATCGGGGGTTCGCTGATGAACTTCGACTCCGGGCGCATCCTGGACAACATGCTGAGGAACATTCCCGCTGATGGTGCCATCCAGTTGCACGTCACCATCCCTGAAGCCCCCAAGCCCTAGATAGGAAGGTCAGGAAGATGAGCAAATCAGTCCTGGAAATCGACGCCCCGGACAATCGCAACGAGGATGTTGCCGGTCAGGAGTCCGGTCTGTCGACGAGTACAGGGGCTGCCTCGGCGGAATCAAAAGCGGTCAAGCGGCTTTCGATTACAGTGCGCAGTCTGGTGTTCTTTGCGGTGATCGTGGTCATGGCCGCCGCGATCGGGGTGCTGGCGTGGCTGTATGTGGGCGCCGCCGGCAAGATCGACGCGCAGGAGACGGCCGCGGCCAACGAGCAGCGAGCCGAGGAAATTGCATTGACCTACGCGGTCAACGCCGCACAGATGAACTTTCGAGATTTCGGTGCCTGGAAGGTGAAGCTGGTCGACAACACCACCCCGGAGCTCAAGGAAAAGCTGGGCCGGGCCTCCACCGATATGGAGCAGGTGCTCGCGCCGCTGCAGTGGGACTCCACGGCGCGTCCGCTGGCCGCTGCCGTGCGCTCCGATGCGGCCGGGATCTATGTCGTGGACACCTTTGTCAGCGTGCTGACCAAGACCGCGCAGTCGCCGGAAGGCATGCAGTCCACCGCCACGTACGGGATCACGATCGACAGCAACAACGGTTGGCAGATCAGCGATGTCGGCGGAATCGACGCCGTGCTCGGACAGAACTGAGTGACGGAATACTCATGCGTCTACCAGTCTGTGTGGCAACACTCGTAGCATGCGCGGTGCTGACTGCACCCGCCGCAGCGGCGGACCCGCCCCGCTACAACGATGCCCCTCCGCCACCGCTACCCGACGTCGTGCCGACCGAAAGCGTTTGGCAGCCGCAGTTCCCCTTTCCTTTCGACAAGTTGCGCAACCACGTCACCGAAGCCGATGTCAATGCCCAACGGGAGATGTGCCAGTGGTTTCCGCAGTACCGCGAGCTCAAGATCCAGATCGAGAATCTGAACAACCTGGTCATACGTAACAACGGTAAGTTCGACGCGCCGGGCGTATCCGAGTTCGCCAACGCGGTGACCGCCAATATCGACAAGTCGATCGCCTTCCTGACACCGCGGGTCCAAGCACTGACCAGGGACCAGAATCATGCCGGCGATATTTTCTTTCCGCTATACCAAGGGGAGAGCTTCTATCGGCTCTGGGAACAGCTGTCGAATGTCGGCAACGGAATCAAGGCCCGCCAGCCAACCTGGTTCGTCGGGCCGTCATTCCAGCACGCACAACGATTCGGTAGCAAGATCGAGCGCTCGCATGTTTGCGGCTGAGCAACTCGGCATCAGCACAGGAAGTCTCATTCACATGGCACATCACTTCGTCGGCACCCGGCGGGCCCGAAGAGCGGGCGTCCTGCTGGCGGTGGCGGCATGGGCCGGTATGGGAGTGGCGCCGGCCGCGGCGGCCGACCCCGCTTCCGCATTTACCACCGCAGTCATCGCGGCGCGCAGCGCATCCGGTTGCGAGCCGCTGCGGTACGACCCGATCCTGGAGCGAGCCGCCGATATCGTGAACCGTTCGACCGTTTCCTATTTCGACACGACCTCGGCGGTGATTCCGGCGGACACCGCGCCGCAGCCGCTGCCGATCCTGAAAGACCTCGGCAGTCCGGCCGGTCGCGCAACCCTGCTGCAGGGTGCTTCGCAGACCGCCGGAATGGAGATCAAGGGCGCCATTGTGCAGGGGTTCACCACCCTGCCCGACTGCTCCTACACCGACTTCGGTACCAGCAGCATCTATTCGGAATCCACCGGATACAGCATGGTGGTCGCCGTGCTGGCCGGCCCGTGACCGTCAGACAGGAGAGCTTCGTGAACAGGCTCGTCACACTCGGGATCTGCGCGGCAGCGGCGCTGCCGCTGACGATTTCGGCGCCCGCGGCGCTGGCCGAGGACACGGCCGCACCCGCGGATGTCGTCACCTACGAGGTGGTCTCGCCGGTGGTGCGCGCGGCGAATATCGAATACGTCACCGAAACGGGTCGGGTCTTCGCCCCCAATGTGGCTCTACCGTGGCGCTTCACCGTGCCGGTACACGACGCACTGGGGCCACCACCGAACGGTAGCCAGGTGCGTGCCGACTGGCGTTTCACCCGCGGTCCGGCGCGGTGGGTGTCGGTGCGGGTGTATGTCAACAACACACTGATCTGTCAGAACACCCTCGACATCGGCAATGCCGCGTGCTACGGAAGTACCCCGCGCATCACCTGAGTGCGGCGATCAGTCAGAACACGATCAGCGGCCGCCCACGCAGCCCGCCCGCCTCGACGGCGCGGTGGGCGTCCGCCGCCCGGTCCGGTCCGTAGCGTCCGGTCACATCCAGGAAGTCGAAAGCCCCCTCGGTGGCCAGCGCGCTCAGTTCCAATAGGCCGGCGGTGTCAAGGAGGCGCTCACGAACCCAAACGGGTCGCACGCTGATGCCCCGCGGCGCAACATCGTCGAATGTACGCACCGTGGCAAAGCGGCCGTTATCTCGAATGGCGTCGAACAGATCGGCGCCGAGCAGCGCGGTGTCCAGCACCGCGTCCAGACCGCTCCCGGTTGCAGCGTAAAACCGTTGCGCGAGACCGGAGCCCCGCTCCACGACGACATCGACACCGCGTCGTAGCAGCGTGTCCCGGTCGTCGGGGCGGCCGTCGGCGATGACAGTGATTCCGGCCCGCTTGGCCAGCACCGTGACGAAGGCCGATAAATACCCGGCGCCGCCGGTGATACCCAGCGTTGATCCGGGCGCGAGATCCAGACAACTGAGAGCTTCCAGGGCGGTGAGACCGTTCATCGGCAGCATCGCAGCCTGCTCGACCGACAGACCGTCGGGAATGGGGGCAACCGCGGCCTCCGGCACGACGATAAGTGCGGAGTGCGCGCCACCCTCGGGGCGACGTGGCATCACGATCGCCATCACAGGATCGCCTGGGGATAAACGCGTGACACCGTCGCCGATCGATTCGACGGTCCCGGCTGCATCCATCCCCGCGATGTAGGGCGGTGTGAAGTCGGCGTAGGCCGCCGCCACCAGACCGCTGCGGGTGGCGATGTCGGTCGGATTGACGGCCGCGGCTTGGACGGCGATACGGACTTCGCCCGCCCGTGGTGGTCGGACGTCGACCGACCCCGCCTGGAGAACGTCCGGTGTGCCGAACTGCGGGATGAGGACTGCGGTGGTTTGTGTCATGTCAACCTCAAGGCGTTTACGGGGCAGGACGATACGGCGCGTCGGACACTGGATTCACGCGCGGCCGGGATCTCATCGGCCACGTCGAGTTCATCGTCATCGTTGATGACGAAGATATCCGGAGCATGGGATTCACACATGCCGATGGCGGTGCAACGATCCCGGTCGACGCTCACCTGCATCGGCTCATCCCCGCGCCGGCGCGAGTTTGCCATCGGACACCGCAAGGCCCGCGGCCGGGCCGCAACCGACCAATCCGCCATCGACCGGCAGGACTGCGCCGGTGAGGTAACGACCCGCGCGCGAACCGAGCAGAATCGCCACCCCGGCGATCTCGTCGGGTTGGCCGAATCTCCCGAGCGGGATTGTCGAGTCGATTGCCTGCTTGGCAGTGGGGTCCTCGACCACGAATTTGGTCATTTTGCTCTCGAACAATCCGGGTGCGATGGCGTTGACGCGGATCCCCTCGGGCGCGAGGCGTTTCGCGAGATGTCGGGTCAGGTGGTGCACCGCAGCCTTGCTGGCACCGTAGCTGTAGCTCTCCATGGCGGGGACGTTGATGCCGTCCGCCGACCCGATGTTGATGATGCTTGCGTCGCCCGAGGTCTCGACGGCTGCACGAAGGGCAGGTAGCGCTGCCGTCGTGAAGTGGAACAGACCTTCGACGTTGGTGTGCATCACCTTGTCCCAGCCGGATTCGGGAAACGCTTCCAGTGGTGCGCCCCAGGTCACGCCGGCGTTGTTCACCAGTACATCGACGGCGCCGAGGGCGTCGGTTGCCGCGGCGGACAGGGCGCGTGCGTTGGCAGGGGAGGAGACATCGCCCACCAGGGCGGTGATGTCCCCGACAGCACGCAACTCATCCTGGGCCTGGGCGGCGGATTCGCCGTTGCGGGAGGAGATCACGACCTTTGCGCCGGCTGCTGCGTATCCGGCGGCGATCATCCTGCCGATCCCACGGGTACCGCCGGTGATGACGACGCGCTTTCCGGTGACGTCGAACAGGGGGGTGACAGCGTCTGATTGGGTCACGTTTTGCCTCGCTCCGGGTCGTTTCGGATAAGCATACAGAGTGTTCATACAGATACAACAGACACGTTGACTTATGGCTTGGGCCACAGTAGCGTCGGTCACACTGCGACAGAACCGCAGGCCAATTGAGGTCGAGCCGGGAGCGGCGACAGCTGTTGCGTGAACAGATGAGGAGGAGTGTCATGACGACCGATCAGGCCGTGTACCGCGAGGGATCGCTCGACGTGCCCGAAGGTTTGCCCCGAGGGATCGACCTGGGCAGGATCAACAACCGTGAGATCGCTTTGGCGCGTTACGGACGTGATTACACCGAGCGGTTGACCGACCACGCACTGCTCGGCGATGACCACGCCTACCGGGCTTTCCTCGATTTCAAGGACAAGTCCAAGAACGCGAGCTGGCGCATGTTCGAGCAGGCGCTGGATCATGGCATCGATTCCCTCGACGATCCATCTGACGGTCTGGTCGGCCTGTTCGAACAACTCGATCACGTCCCGGATTGGGTGGACTGGGATCAGCTCTACCGAGGCGCCATCGCCGTGTGGCGGGTCGGTCCGGCGGCGCCGATGGTGTTGACCTACTGCTCGATCGGCGCAGGGTTCTCGATGTACAGCTCCACGCGTCCGGTGTTGTTCAGCGGCCGGCTCAAGGATCAGCAGGAGGTGGGCGGCCGGCTCACCGAGAGCTTCCGCTACGTGGTGTCCGCCTATGGTCCGGGCCAGATGACTCGCAAGGGTGATGGATTCCGGCTGACCGCCAAGGTGCGCATGATTCACGCGGCGGTGCGCAACACGCTGAGCCACTCGCCGCACTGGGACTGGGAGGCATGGGGTTTGCCGATCAGCAACCTGGATTCGATGAACACCCAGGCCGGTCAGTTCGGCGTCACCCTGGTCGACGGTATCCGGGCAGCCGGCATCCGGCTCAGCGATCAGGAGGAAGAAGACATCTTCGCGCTGAGCCGCTACGTCGGCTGGGTGATCGGTATTCCCGAGTCGATCCTGCACACGAACGTCGACGACGCCCGCATGAAGGTCAAGTTCCACAAGCTGGTCGAGTTGCCTGCCGATGATCTGTGCCGTGAGGTCGTCAAGACCATCATCGAGTACGCCTCGGAGAAGCCGCCGGGCGATGCCGAGATCCTGCCCGCCGCAGTCGCGAAGTTCATGACCACTGAACGCCGTACGCATTTGGCGTGGGGCCTGATCCAGAACTGGCAGCCCAAGTACGTCAACGAGATGCTCGGTGTGGAGAAGACCCCGTGGCGGTTCGCCATGCCTGTTGCCAAGCCGTTCATCTCGGCGGCCGATCGCATCTCGCGTCTGCTGCCGCACGACGACGAGGCCAAGGCCATGAAGACCATCAAGATGCTCGGCGGGGCCATCGAGCTTCCTGATGACCAGCGCGAGCAGGAGGTGGCCAACCCGGAGACGCTGACTGCCGATATCGCTGCCAACAAGGGCAAGGTGCCGCGTCGCAGCAAGCAAACGGTAGGAGTCTGACGGCCCCGGTCGTATCTCGGTACCCGATGATGGCCGTGATCGCTCGGCGTGAAGGTCAATGGCGCCCTCCATGCCGGCGGTCACGGCCATCGTCGTGCTCAGCGTTCGGGCGAACTGGTCTCACAATTGGCCATACATACTGAATGGACATAGTATATGGTTATAGCGAGGCCGTACTTCGGTCGGCGGACCTTCCGGGAGGCGACACGATGAAGCATCTTCTGAATATTTCGTTCCTCGGCACATCGGCGCTCTTTCTACTCGCGCCAACCGTGGGACTCGGGGGAGTTTTCGAAGCGCTCGTCCTGGTGGTGGCGCTTCTGATCGGCGGCCTCAGCGTGGCCGGAGGCCTCGTGCAGGCAGAGCGCACGTTGCGCCGCATCGAAGCCGATACCCAACCCGCACAACACGTGTAGCTGCCACAGCTGACAAAGAGAGATCCCCTACCTCGGTCGAGGTAGGGGATCTCTTGTTAGGGGTTCCTAGTGGGCGCCGACGCTGACCAACGGCAGCGGGCGGCCGACGCTCACCCGATCGTAGATCTCCTGCGGGATGGCCGCTTCGGACTTGAAGATGTTGAACCGGCAGTGCCCGGTGATCTTTCCGTCCTTGATACCCGGCTCGACAAGCAGGAAATGCGGACTGCCGTTCTCCAGCACATACTTGTTCGTGCCGGGGCAGTGCATGCAATACACCGGCATCTCCTCAAGGCCGAAGCTCTCCACCGACGGTCCCTTGACGACCGGAAGGTTCTTCGGTCCGTCGTAGGCGCCCTCGTCGATGAGCCGCCCCCCGCTGCCGCAGGGCGCGGCATCCAATGCCAGGCGGCCTTCGTCCTCGAACCACGTGTACTTCATGCCGTGCTGGTGAAAGAGTGTCGAAAGCCATTGCACCTGATCGCGATAGGACATCGCATCGACCTGTCCCAGCACCGGACCCATGGTCGGCAGGTTGTAGCACTGGTCGACAGCCTCCCAGCAGTGCTGCACGCCATGGTTCTGCAGGATCCAGCCGGTCTGCGCGGTGATGAGGTCACGGCCGAAATGATGTCCCAGGTACCACTCTGTCTTCGACAGCATGAGGTGGCGACGAGCCCGGACCAGATCGCCGGCATCGATGGCCTTGACAGCCAGCGCGTAGGCCTGAAATCGCATGTCCTCCAGTTCATCGGCATCGAACAGCAGGGCGCCCGATACGTCGAAGGCTGCCCCGATGCGCGCGATATCGCGGATGGCGCCGAGGCGGCTGAACACCTCGACAGGGACGTCCAGCGGGTTCTTGTAGAACGTCAGCCGTAGCGGCAAGCCGTCCCGCCCACCGTCGAAGACGAACGGCGGGTAACCCAGCCATTCGCAGCACCACTGTTCGATGGCCGTGCTGAACAGCCGCAGATCGCCGCCCCCGGGGATGGCATCGGACCGAGTGCCGGCCCACCCGGACGACACGAAGACGATCCTGGACTCGTCTTCTTCCACGGCATCCAGCTGCGCGCCGTCCATCCGGAAGATTGTTGCCATGGAACCGATTGCTTCTCGGGAAACACCGTTGCGAAACCATTCCGCCCACGGACGTGAGATGGTGCGCACGGCAGCAGTCACCGACGCGGCAAGCGCTTCTGCGCCGAACTCGCGTGCGATGTAACTGATGGTGAGGCTGTTCCATGCGGTGTAGATATCGCGGGTGGAGAAGTGCGCGTCGATCGATTCCTCGGCGATGGCGCGTGCCGTCGCCAGGTCACCTCGTTCGAGCGCGGCCAGCGCCCGATCCCCTGGGGCGGTCGCGAGTTCGGCGAGTTCCTCTTTGCTGAAAACCAGTTCTGTCATTGTCGACTCCTGATCGGTTGATGGGTTTCCCAGGAGCGACCGTGACGAGCGGCTGGCGGCCGGCCCGGGGGCTGAGGGGTTTCGCGACGGTCAGATGGACGCGGCCATCAATCCGCCGTCGACGGGGTAGGCGATGCCGGTGACCCAACCGGCGTCCTGAGAAGCCAGATGCAGAACGACTTTTGCCACATCCTCGGGCTGTCCGATCCGACCCTGCTTCTCCGAGAAGTATGTCTGAGCCGATGCGCCGGTCGCCGCCTCGAACCCGGTCACCAGGGCATCGGAAAACGGTGTCTCAACGAGTGCGGGACACACACAGTTCACCCGGATGCCAAACGGCCGGAGTTCGGCGGCGGCGGTCTTGGTCAAGTTGACGATCCCGGCCTTGGTGGCCCCGTAGCCGCCCAGCAGTGGGGCGCCGTTGAGGCCCGCGGTCGACGCGATGTTGATGATTGCGCCGCCCTCGGGCATCTGGCCTACGGCGGCGCGGATGCCGCGAAATGTGCCCTTGAGGTTGACCTCGATCATGCGATCGAAGTCGTCGTCGCCGAGCAGGTGCAGTGGTCCCAAGGTGCAGACCCCGGCATTGTTGACCATGACATCGAGGCGACCGAACTCGCTCACGGCCAGTGCGACGGCGGCGTCCACCGCGCCGCGCTCGGTGACATCGCACCGGATCGCACGACCATTACCACCGAGCTCGGCGGCGACGCTCTTGGCCGCGACGTCATCGATATCGGCGACCACGACGCGGGCGCCTGCTGCTGCGAATCGACGGGCGATATCCCGTCCGATACCGCTGGCGCCACCTGTGACGACTACCGATGAAGCTTCATGGCCTGGCATGGAGGTGCTCACTTTCCTACCCGATTCTGAGCCGGTGTCCTGCGACGACGGTCGCCAACGGCTCGTCGATGTGACGGACGCCACCCAAGATACATACCGTATGGACATAGTGTCAACATTGGCTTAGCGTCACACGGGCTCGGTTGTCGCACCCTGATCGTGTTCGCCGGGCCACGAAATCGTTTGTCGAAGCTGGGGATTGAATCGAATGGTTGATAACGAGGCGCCACTCGCGGGCGTGCGCATCATCGAACTTGCCGGAATCGGCCCGGGCCCGTTCGCCGGGATGATGTTGGCCGACCTGGGCGCCGACGTCATCACAGTCGACCGTCCGGGCGGGAACCCCTGGGCCGAAGGCGGGCATGACGTCATGTTCCGCAGCCGACGATCGATCGCGGTCGACCTGAAAAACCCCGGGGGTGCAGAGGTGGTAAAGGAACTGTGCCGCGACGCGGACGGCATCATCGACACCTACCGCCCGGGTGTGGCCGAGCGACTCGGGATCGGTCCGCAGGATTGTCTTGTTGTGAACCCTCGACTGGTCTACGGCCGCGTCACGGGCTGGGGCCAGGACGGACCGATGGCGTCACTGCCCGGGCACGACATCAACTACATCGCGCTGACGGGGGCGCTGCACGCGATCGGCCGCAGAGGCGGTCCGCCCACCGCGCCGCTGAACCTGGTCGGCGACTTCGGCGGAGGCGGGATGCTGATGGCCTTCGGGATGCTCGCCGGAATCCTGTCTGCCCGCGCAACCGGCACGGGGCGCGTCGTGGATGCCGCCATGATCGATGGCGCCTCGGCCCTCATGGCGATGTTTCACGCGTTGCGCGGTAAGGGTGACTTCAGCGCGGATCGCGGAACCCACCTGCTCGACTCGGGGGCGTTCTTCTACGACGTCTACCTGACTCGCGATGGTCAGTGGGTGAGCATCGGTGCGATCGAAACTCAGTTCTGGCATGAACTCTGCGATATCCTGGACCTTCCGGATGATATGCGCCGCAATCAGTTCGACGAGACCCGATGGGAAGAATTCCGCACCGTGCTGGCCGGCCGGATAGCGATGCATGACCGCGCTGAGCTCGACGAGATGTTCGACGGGCGGAACACCTGTTACGCGCCGGTGCTCAGTCTGTCCGAGGTGGCCGACCACCCGCACAACGCCGCCCGCAAAACGCTCATCGAGGTCGATGGCGTGCAGCAGGCCGCGCCCGCACCGCGTTTCGACGGCGCCCCGCCGACCACGCCCCGTCCGCAGCGCAAGCCCGGGCAGGACAGCCGGGACGTGCTGATCGAGGCGGGATACTCCGTCGCTGACATTGATCAGCTGATCGAAAGCGGTGCGGTGTCGTCGCTGTAGGGCAACTGCCTTCGATTCCGGCAAAAGCATTCACAACGTCCATACACTGTGTATATGATCTCGGAGTGAGCACATCGATAGCCGAGCCGGATGAGCTGACGGCAGCCCTGTCCGAGGAAACGACACTCTGCGGCCTGTTTCAACGCACCATCGCCGCCGATCCGGAGGCCGTCGCGATCCGGGCGCATGGTGAAACCGGCTTCATCACCCGCCGTGAATACGGCGAAGCGGTGCAGCGCATCGCAGGTGCGCTCGCCGGCCTCGGAGTGCGGCGCGGCGATACCGTCGGGTTGATGATGTCCAACCGCCCCGAGTTCCATCTCATCGATACCGCGGTCCTGCACCTGGGCGCGACGCCCTTCTCGATCTACAACACGTCTGCACCGCAACAGATTTCGTACCTTCTCAATCATGCGGAGAACCGCGTCATGCTCTGCGAGCAGCGGTACGTCGAGAAGATTCGGGCAGCCGAGGATCTCCGGTTCTTGGAGCACATCGTCGTGGTTGATCCCGATGGTGATCTGCCGGATGGGGCAACAAGTCTTGCTCGTCTCTCCGCGCCGGAGGACTTCTCGTTCGAAGCACGCTGGCGCGAGGTGCATCCCGACGATGTCGCGACACTCATCTACACCTCGGGCACCACCGGGCCACCCAAGGGCGTCGAACTCACGCATTCGAATGTGATGTTCGTTCTGGAAACCTGTAATGAGCGCTTCCCGTTCGTGCCCGAGGGTCGCTGCATCTCCTACCTTCCCACCGCGCACATGGCCGATCGCATCTTCTCGCACTATCTGCAGATGGCGACCGGTTGGACGATCACCACGGTGCAGGACGCGCGGCAGATCTTCGCCGCCGTCGCGCAGACCCGTCCCACCTGGTTCATGGGGGTGCCGCGGATCTGGGAGAAGCTGCGGGCAGCGCTGCTGGCCCGGTTCAAAGCGCAGACCGCTGTTGCACAGCAGGAGATCGACGCCGCGATCGACATTGCCGCGGTGAAGCTGCGAATTGAGGAAGAGGGTGGCGAGCTCAACGCCGAGTTGGCCGAACAATGGCGGCAGGCCGAAGCGAATGTCTTTGCCCCGCTGCGCAAAGAACTCGGGTTTGATGACGTGCATCTGTTGATGACCGGTGCCGCGCCGATCGCGCCGATCGTGCACGAGTTCTTCCTGGCGCTTGGTGTGCCGCTGGCCGAAGGCTACGGAATGTCAGAGACCGGCGCGCTGGGAATGACCAACCTACCCGGCGACATCCGGATGGGCACGGTCGGCCAGCCGATGCCCGGCACCCTCGCCAAGATCGCCGACGACGGTGAGCTGCTTCTTAAAGGCCGCCACGTCATGCGCGGCTACCGCAAGGATCCCGAGAAGACGCGAGAAGCAATCGACGAGCACGGCTGGCTGCATACCGGCGACGTGGCCACCATCGACGCCGAGGGTTTCGTGCGGATCGTCGACCGCAAGAAGGAACTGATCATCAATGCGGCCGGAAAGAACATGTCGCCGGTCAATATCGAAAGCGCCCTCAAAGGCGCTTCCCCGCTCATCGGGCAGGTCTGCTGTATCGGCGATGCCCGTCCATACAATGTTGCGCTGATCGTGCTGGATCCCGATGTCGCCGGCGCTTTCGCGCGACAGCATGGACTGTCGCACGCGACCGCGGCCGAACTCAGCGCCGATGAACGCATTCAGCGGGCCGTTGCAGATGCCGTGGACACCGCGAATCGTCAGTTGTCACGGGTCGAGCAGATCAAGCGGTATCGCCTGCTGAGCGACGAGTGGTTGCCCGACGGCAACGAGCTGACACCGACATCGAAGTTGAAGCGTCGTGTCATCTCAACAAAGTACGCCGACGTCATCGACGACCTGTACCGCACCGACTGATCGAGGGAAACAGATATGGGTGTCCAAATCGACGTGACCAATCTGAGCAAGTCGTTCGGGTCGTCGAAGATCTGGGAAGACGTCACGATGTCGATTCCCGCGGGTGAGGTCAGCGTGTTGCTGGGCCCTTCGGGTACGGGTAAGTCGGTGTTCTTGAAGTCGTTGATCGGTCTGCTGCGCCCCGAGCGCGGTTCGATCGTCATCGATGGCACCAACATCTTGGAGTGCTCGGCCAAGGAGCTCTACGAGATCCGCACGTTGTTCGGGGTGTTGTTCCAGGACGGCGCGCTGTTCGGGTCGATGAACATTTACGACAACACCGCCTTCCCGTTGCGTGAGCACACCAAGAAGAGCGAGTCCGAGATCCGCAACATCGTGATGGAAAAGCTCGAGTTGGTCGGTATGCCCAATGACGGGCACAAGTTCCCCGGTGAGATCTCTGGTGGTATGCGCAAGCGTGCCGGTCTGGCTCGCGCGTTGGTGTTGGACCCGCAGATCATCTTGTGCGACGAGCCGGACTCGGGTCTGGATCCGGTCCGTACCGCCTATCTGTCGCAGTTGCTGATCGATATCAACGCCCAGATCGATGCGACGGTGCTGATCGTGACGCACAACATCAACATCGCCCGCACGGTGCCTGACAACATCGGCATGCTGTTCCGTAAGCAGCTGATCATGTTCGGTCCGCGTGAGGTGTTGTTGACCTCTGATGAGCCGGTGGTCAAGCAGTTCCTCAATGGTCGTCGTATCGGGCCGATCGGTATGTCCGAGGAGAAGGACGAAGCGACCGCCGCGGCCGAGCAGGCGATGATGGAGCAGGGTCAGCACGATGGTGGTGTGGAGGAGATCGAGGGTGTGCCGCCGCAGCTGATGGCCACTCCGGGTATGCCCGAGCGTCAAGGTGTGGCGCGCCGGCAGGCGCGGGTGCGCGAGATCCTGCACACGCTGCCCCCGGCCGCCCAGGAGGCCATCCGCGATGACCTGGAGGGCACGCACAAGTTCAAGTCGCACGAGCCGGGCCACGTCGCCCGCGCCCACCACGAGGACGACGCACCCACGCAGTCCATCCCCGTGGCAGTGACCCGGGAGGACTCCTGATGAACCGGGCTGAGGAGTGTGCGTTCGCATGGGCCCTGGCCGATGTCGCCACCGGGTTCATCGACGAGAACACGAAGAATCAGATCTGCGTGCGACTCGGGGCGGGGGAGTATCGCGACACGATCACCACACTGCTGGAATGCTTTGCGCGCAGCGCCATGGCGGTTCCGCCGGCACTGTCGGCCTCCTTGTGGTCGTGGGTAAATGGCTTCGTCGGAAGTGATCTCGAGACCTCCCTACGGGAGCTGGCGAATAAGGTACGCATCTCAGCCGGCTCGAATCCTCCCGAAGCTGTCGCGGGTAGCGGAGCATTGACCCGCGGGATCGCCGGGCGTGAGCCCGCGGCCTGGCGGCTGGTGACCGCCAAGTAGCGCGACAAAATTCCTGCCGGTCAGCCTTCCTGTCCTGTCAAACCGCTGCAGGACATGGATTGAAGCAGCTTTGGTAGCGAACCGGCATGCGGCGGGGTTAGCCGGGTATAGGCAATCTCCGCTTGGTGCGGACTGCGACGCCGTCCCGATCGACTGAACGAAAGGAAATCAGCACGTGGAAATCAAGGATTCGGTTGCGGTGGTCACCGGCGGGGCCTCGGGCCTCGGCCTGGCCACCACCAAGCGGCTGCTCGATGCCGGCGCCTCCGTCGTCGTGATCGACCTCAAGGGTGAAGAGGTCGTCGCCGAGCTGGGCGAGCGGGCCACGTTCGTCGCCGCCAACGTCACCGACGAGGACGCCGTCAGCAAGGCCCTCGATGTCGCCGAGTCGCTGGGCCCGGTGCGCATCAACGTCAATTGCGCGGGCATCGGCAATGCCATCAAGACCCTCGGCAAGGAGGGCCCGTTCCCGCTGGACGGTTTCCGTAAGGTCGTCGAGGTCAACCTGATCGGCACCTTCAACGTGCTGCGACTGGCCGCCGAGCGGATCGCCAAGCAGGAACCGCTCGAGGACGGCAAGGGGTCGGCGGAGCGCGGCGTCATCATCAACACCGCCTCGGTCGCGGCGTTCGAGGGCCAGATCGGTCAGGCCGCCTACTCGGCGTCCAAGGGTGGTGTGGTCGGTATGACGATCCCGATCGCGCGGGATCTGTCGCGCACCCTGATCCGGGTCAACACCATCGCCCCGGGCCTGTTCAAGACCCCGCTGCTGGGCTCGCTGCCCGAGGAAGCGCAGAAGTCCCTCGGGGCGCAGGTGCCGCACCCGTCGCGTCTCGGCGACCCGGACGAATACGGTGCGCTGGCCGTGCATATCGTGGAGAACCCGATGCTCAACGGTGAAACCATCCGCCTGGATGGCGCCATCCGTATGGCCCCCAGGTGAATTGAGGTGCGCGCTCGACGTTCGCCCAACGGTTGATGAGGCAAGTTCGCCAATCGAATCTCTCGACATGAAGCGACATGCCGCACATTGTTTGTCGTAGCTGGCAGCCGACGATCGGGTGATGCCGCAGGGACCGGTAGCGGTCTGCGTTGCTGCATTGACGGGTTTGCGAAGTTCTCGGTAAGACGATCAGCTCAGCGCCGCAACGCGGCCTGGATATCGCCGGCGCTCACGGGATGACCTTCGCTGCAGCGTACTTCGACATTGATGGGCGCGCCGCAGCCGGTGTGCGACAGCGCGACCCGGCCGCCGTCTGCTCGGACCCATCGGTCGCCCCAGCGCATCAGCGCGAGCAGTGCCGGCAGGCACTCCGCGCCCTTCTCGGTGAGGTGATAGTCCTCCCGGCGCCGTTGGCCGGGCTCGTGATAGGCCCGCTTCTCCAGTAGACCCTCGTCCACGAGTTCCCGGAGTCGGACGGCGGTGATCTTCTCGCTGAGCTTTGCGCGGCGGGAGAACTCCTCGAACCGGTGCGCGCCGTAGAACGCCTCCCGCAGTAACAACAGGCTCGCGCGGCGCCCGACGACGTCCAGGGCGGCCGCAACCGAACAGTCGTCGGCCTGCCAAGAGTCACGGTCGCTCAGTACGCCGACCAGGGTCGCGGAACTCATACAACGCATTCTGTCATGCTGGCTTGCCTTTAGTAAAGTCAGCCGGTACGTTCTGGCTGAACCAAAGCATAGTCAGCTCACGGGCGGGTCGTCTCGAGACAAGGAACCAACACACATGCCAGCTTCACGACCGGTCGCCCTCGTCACCGGCGCCAACTCGGGTCTCGGCAAGCACGCCGCCCGCGCCCTGATCAACGCCGGATTCGAGGTGGTGGGCACCAGCCGCAATACCGCGGGCCTGGACAACGGTCAGGGGGTGACATTCGTCGACCTCGATGTCACCCGGGACGAGTCAGTAACTGCCGCAGTCGAATCCGTACTCACACAGTTCGGCCGGATCGACGTACTGGTGAACAACGCCGGCATGGGATTGGCCGGAGCGAGCGAGGAGAACTCGATCGACCAGTCGCGGCGACTCTTCGACATCAACGTGTTCGGGGTGATTCGGATGACAAATGCCGTTCTTCCTCAGATGCGCGCCCAGGGCGGCGGCCGCATCGTCAACATCTCTTCGATCTTCGGGGTGATGCCGGCTCCGTTCATGGCCGCCTACAGTGCGACCAAGTACGCGGTCGAGGGTTACTCCGAGTCCGTCGATCACGAGGTGCGCGAACACAATATTCGGGTGCTCATCGTCGAACCCGGAGGCACCAGAACGGGATTCGACGACAACACCTTGGCCCCGGACCATCCGTTACCGGCGTACCAGCGTCAGCGGGAACGCTCCAACCTCGCCGTCGCCGACCAGGTCAACAACGGCGACGATCCCGACGTCGTGGCGAAGGTCATCGTGGCCGCGGCGACAGACAAGAACCCGAAGCTGCGCTATCCCGCGGGCTCAGCCCGTCGGCTCACCGCGATGCGCCGCTTCGCGCCCCGCCGGATCTTCGACAAGCAACTACGCAAATCTCTCGACGTACGGGCCTGACCGGTCACCAGCGTGATGCCAGGGTGCGGCAGATCGCGAGCTCGCTGTCCTCGTCCTGTGCGTGCATCAGCAATCCCTCGATGGTGAAGATGCCGATCATCACCTCGGCCTCAACGGCTGCCGGGTCCACACCGGCCTGTTCGAGCTCGTACCGGAACAGGTTGCCGGTGATGGAGACGTCGGCCATGACGGCGTTCAGCACCGCGAGCAGGACATCGTCCTTGTCCTCGAAGTACCAGTACACCGTATTTGCCGCGACACCGGCTTGTTTGGCGAGCCGGCTCATCGGGGTGGCGTCGTATCCCTCACGGTGAACAGTCGTCGGGCGGCCGCGACGATCTCCTCGCGTTTCTCATCCGATGCCTGCGGTCGCCTGTTCCGAGCCTATGCGCGCCCTCTCCCAATGCCGCTCTTGAATGACGTTCAACAGAGTGGTACCGTCTTGATCGGCATTCAAGAAACGTGTGGAAGGCGTACCCATGACTGAGCAGGCCGGCTTCGCCCGCCACGATGTGACGTTCCTGTCCGAGGGCACCCCCTGCGCCGCATGGCTTTATCGGCCCAGGAGCGTGCAGAACCCGCCGGTCATCGTCATGGCGCATGGCTTCGGCGGATTCCGCGAGCTCCGGCTGGATGCCTACGCGGAGCGGTTCGCCCAGGCCGGCTACGCCGTGCTGTTGTTCGACTACCGCCATTGGGGCGCGAGCGGTGGGGAGCCACGGCGCATTCTGGACATCGGCCGCCAACACACGGATTGGCGGGCCGCGATCGCTTTCGCCAAGCGACTCGACGGCGTGGACGCGAATCGTGTCGTGGGGTGGGGAACATCATTCGCCGGTGGACACGTGCTGCATCTCGCGGCCCGCGACGACGACTTTGCCGCTGCGATCGTCCAGGTCCCGCACGTCACGGGGGCGGCGTCGGCGTTCTCGCAGCGGCCGATAGCGTTGCTGCGCTTGACCGCAGCGGCACTCCGCGACCAGGTGGGGTCCTGGCTCGGGAGGTCGCCGCACCGGGTCACCGCCATCGGTCGACCCGGCGAGGTGGCGATGATGACCTCGGTGGGCGCCTATGAGCGGATCATGGAGATGGCGGGGGCCGACCGCGAACGGATGGTCACGGAGAACGACGTGGCTGCGCGGATCGCCCTGCGGGTACCGCTCTACTCACCCGGGCGAGCCGCAGGTCGTATCACGGTGCCGACTCTGGTCCAGCTCGCTCGCAAGGACGATGTCACCCCGTATGACACCGCGCTCAAGGTGGCCGCCCGGATACCCGCCGGTGAGGTCTTGTCTTATGACTGCACACATTTCGAGCCCTATCTGGATCCGCACTTCGAGCAGATCGTCAGCGATCAGATCGCCTTCTTGGGCCGGCATCTCGGTGAGGACTGAGCGCCGGTGGCCTCAGAGCTTCAACACTGAGGCGAGTTCGCGCAGTGCCGGCCGCGGGTCCGTGGTCGGTCCCTCGCCGACGACCTGAATGACGACATGATCGGCACCGGCGTCCAGGTGCGCGGTGACCGACGCCACGGCCTGCTCGACGGTGCCCATGCCGACCAGGGATCGCACCAGCCGGTCGGACCCGCCGGGCACCAGATCGGACTCGTCGAATCCTTGCCGCAGCCACGAATTTCGGTAATTCGCCAGCGAACTGTAGACGCCGACATGGGTGTGCGCGTAGCGGAGTTGTTCCTCGGCGCTGCCGAGGTCGGCCACGGCCTGCTCGGAGATGACCCACTTGTCGGGCCCCAGGATGGTCCGGGTGGCCGCGGTCTGTTCGGGCGTGACCAGGTACGGGTGGGCGCCGTCGGCGAGTTCACCGGACAGTTCGATCATCTTCGGACCGAGGGCAGCGAGCAGGCGGGCGGGGTGGGCGCCTTCCTCGACTTCGGCGGGCAGCGAGTTCATCCGTTCCAGGTAGGTGCGCATCGTCGCCAACGGCTTACTGTAGGTGCCCTTCATGTTTTGCTCGACGGCCGGGGCGTGGCTGACGCCGAGGCCCAGGACGAACCGTCCGGGGTGCAGGGCGGCAAGGGTCCGCGCGCCGCCCTCGGCGGGGGTCGGAATCCGGAAGTGGATGTTGGCAATGCCGGTGCCGACAACGAGGCGGTCCGTGGCGGCCAGGAATGCCGCGGATTCGACGAGCACATCCTTGCCGCTGCCTTCCGGCATGAACAGAGAGCCGAAACCGAGTTCCTCGATCTCGCGCGCGATGCTCTGCGCCTCGCGGATCGGCCAGGGTTCGCTGTTCCACCACACGCCGATACGGCTGGGAAAGTCAATGGCCGGGGTCTTGTTCGTCATCTGTTCTTCTTTCTCTGGCTGAGTCAACGGACTCAGTCGACCGGGGGATGGGCGAGGCCCTCCAGCGTCTGACGAAGATCGTCGATGTCTTGCCAGGTGAGTTGGCATGCCGACTTGATCTTGGCGTTGACGCCGCGAATATCTGCTTCCAGCGCGCGACCCTCATCGGTGAGATCGACCAATACGCGACGTTCGTCTGCACGGTCACGCACGCGGGTGACCATCCCGGCGGCCTCCAGGCGTTTCACCAGCGGCGTGATGGTGCCGGTGTCCATGTCCAGCCGAGCGCCGAGGGCGCCGACCGTCTGCGGTGCATCGTCGAGCAGCGCCAACATGGCGAGGTACTGCGGAAAGGTCAGGCCCAGCGGCTCCAGGAAAGGCTTGTGCCTGCGCACCACGCGGTTGGCCGCACCGTAGAGCGCGAAGGACAGTGCCTGCCCCAGTTGGTCCCGACATTCGGAGGCCGGTTCCATGAAGTTTTTCCTTGCCTGCGATCCCATAGTACACTAGAGAATAGCACGCGAGAGGTGATCCGGCCAGTGCCGCCACGGGCGTCTTCGCGCTGCCACTGACAAGCAGATCGACAACAGCAAGGACTGGACATGACAACATCGACCACCCCGCTCGTCGGGCTATTGCGGTCGCGGTATTCCGTGCGGAAGTTCCTACCCACGCCCCTGTCGCCGACCGACATCCAGGGTGTGCTCGAAGATGCCCAGACGTCGCCGTCGAACAGCAACACCCAGCCGTGGTCGGTCCACGTGGCCTCGGGCGCGGCGCGGGACGCGATCAGCGCGGGGATGCTGCAGGCCTACGAGGAAAACCGCACGTCGGCCGATTTCACGCACGGATACGGCGATGGCCGCTACGCCGAACGCGCGCAGCGCCACGGCGCAACCTTGTACGAGGCCCTCGGGGTGGCCCGATCGGATGTCGAGGGACGCAGCGACGTCGTACGAGACAATCTGCGTTTCTACGGCGCGCCCCATGCGGCCTTCCTGTTCATGCCTGTCCTGGGTGACGGGGTGCGCACCGCAGGGGACATCGGTATGTACGCCCAGACCTTCCTACTGTCTTTGACTGCGCGGGGATTCCACGGCATCCCGCAGACCGTCTTGGGTATGTACGCCGATGTGGTCCGCGATGTGCTCGGTGTACCCGAGGATTTGAAACTGCTGTTCGGGATCTCCTTCGGCACAGCCGATCCCGAGGCCAAGGTCAACGACCTGCGCATGCACCGGTTGCCGGTCGAGCAGAGCGTGGTCTTGCACGACACACCGGCCTAAACGCCGGCTTCCGAGCCCGCCCGCTACCCGAGCAGTGCGTGCTCGCGCAGCCAGGCCTCTACGGCCTCTTCGACGATGATGCCCTTTCGCTCCTCGGAGAAATTGTGCGCCACATCGAATTCGCGGTGTTCGGCGCCCAAACGCTCAGCGAGGAGCCGGACCCTGCCAGGCGGCACCAGTCCATCCTGAGTGCCGCCGACGACAAGGGTGGGCACTGTCGCTTCGCGTACCGAAGTGCGTGAACCGATCAAAAGTTGTAATAGCGCGATCATCGACTCGTCGGCCCGGTGATCCTTGGCCGCTTCGAGTTCGTCTGGGGATGCGTCCGTGCTGAACAGTCCCCTGGGCGGGGCGACCCAGCCGGCCCGCACCGGGGCGGCCGAAATGCCGGTGATGAGGAATTTCAGTGCCGATATCGGGTCGCGTAGGGCGAGGCGGCCGATGTCGGATGCGAGGCCTTCCGGTGGTGCGGGCATCAGCAGGACCTGCCCGTCGATCCGGCGGGCCAGTCCGGCCCGGTAGCAGAGAAGCCCACCCATCGAGTGGCCGATCAACACCAGCGGGGTGCCGTCGTCGCGCGCCGCAACAGTGGCCGAATCAAGTTCCGCTGCAACGGCATCGAATCCGCCGGTATCCAGCTGGGTGAATCGCGGCCGAGGGCGTTCGACGATGTGCGCGCCGAGTCGGTCAGCAAGTCGCTGGAACGACGACGCGCGTGTGAACGCACCCGGTGTGATGAGAACAGGCATGGGATCGTCCTGGTGGGTGGTGGGTGGTGATGTGCTGCCGGGGTTCGCTGCACCTCCGCGACACACCGGCCTGAGAAGGCTAGGTCGCCGCCGCCCAGAACGCCGTCAGCCGCGACGCCGCGCGCCGCGGGTCCTCTGTCATCCACCAGTGACCCAAGCCTTCCCGTACTGCGCTGCGCGCCCCGGCGCGGGTGGCTGCGCGTGAGCGCTGTTCGGGGGTGCCGACGCCATGGTCTTCTGACGGCATGATCGCCAGACCGGGACGGGCGGCCGCCGCCTCCAGCCGTTGTCCGAGTTCGCTTGTCGCCGGCTGCACGGCGGAACGGTAGAGACGCAGGATGCATGCACCCATCGTTTCGTCGATGCCGGCGGCTACGCGACTGGCGACCGCCGGTTGCATGCCGCCCGCAGCGAGAGTGACGGCCCGATCGGCGACAGATTGCGCGGTCATCGCCGCGATGATTTCTTCGCCCAGGCCCGAGGTCTGCCACTGTTTGGCCAGGCCCTCCCAGACGTAGTCCTCGGCAAATACGCCGACGACGTCAGATGCCCAGGTGCAGACAAGATCTGGCCGATTCATGACCACGTTCAGGACGTGCCCGCCGCCCCAATCGTGGCCCACGAGATGGACTGGTGATCCAATGCCTTCGAGTTCGTCGATCAGCCAGGAGGTGTAGTCACCAACGGTGGCGCCCCAGCCGTCAGGCACAGGAGCACCGAATCCTGGCGGTGACAACCGCAGCGGCTCGTCGACACCGAGTGCTGCTAGTTCGTCGACCAGTAACTCCCAGACCGCTGCGGTCTCGGGTACTCCGTGCACCAAACACACCCGCGTCACAGCGGTACGACCTCAGCGAACGTGAACGCGATGAAACCGTGCGTCACGAAAGGCAGGCGCGCGAGGTTCGCTTGCACCGAGGCGAGATCGGTTCCGTGGGCAATGCCGATGACGCCTCCGCCGTCGCACCGACGGTACGCCGCGGATATGACGCCCTCGGCACGTAACTCGGCGAGAGCCCTGTCCTCGTCGGCGCGGTAGGCCTCGATGCCATCGGACTTCAACATGCCTGCTGTGATCAGGAAATTCATCGGGTAGCTCCTTCTATTGATTGAGTGATCGGGCGAGCTCGGTGAGGGCCGGAACGAGGTTTTCGGGCGTGGTGAGGACCTGTAGCGGTACGTGGTCGGCACCCGCGTCCAGATGTCGGGTAACTGCAATAGCGATGCGGTCTGTCGCACCGTGGGCGACGACGGCGTCGACGAGACGGTCACTGCCCGGCCTAGTTAGATCGGCTGCGGTGAATCCCATTCGGGTGAAATTGGTGACGGCGTTCTTGAGGCCGAGGTACGTCGCCAGCGTCTCGCGAGCGACGGAGCGGGCATGGTTGGCATCGCCGCTCAACACCACCATATGCTCCGGTGCGAGAAAAGCGTTGTGGCCGACGATTTTGCGCGCGCGGGCCGTGTGCTCTGGAGTGGTCAGATAAGGGTGAGCACCTGCGCTACGGCGGGCGGCCACATCGAGTAACCGGGGGCCGACCGCGGCCACCACGCGCCGATCTGGCGGTACCCCGTACTCGTCCAATCTATCGAGATATTCGTTCAGGGCGTCTATCGGTGTGCGATAGGGCCGGTCAGCCTCTGGATGTCCGACGCCGATACCCAACAGGAAGCGGCCGGGGTAGGTTGCCTCGATGCGGTGATAAGCCTCGGCGACGGTACTGGCGGGTCCGGTCCAGATGTTCACGATCCCGGACGCCACCTGGAGGGTGGTGGTCGCTGCCAGCATAGGCTCTGCCCATTCCAGACCTGCTGACGGCGACCCGCCCACCCACACTGCGCCGTAACCCAACGCTTCGATCGCTACGGCTTCGTCTGCGCTGACCGCTCTTCCGAACACCCCGAAACGACCGAGATCTGGCTTCGTTCTTATCGGTAGTCAATTTCCATTCCCTCCTGGGTTTGTCTGGCAAGGCCTTGCTGTGCCTCGATGACGCATCGGCGCTCCAGGACGATCAGTGCCGCGCCGATCAGCGCGGCGACCGACCCCGTTGCCGCCAGCAGCACCCAGCCGGCCCGTATCGAGGCCAGGTCGACGGCCGCCCGCATGCCATGTGCACCGATGACCGTCACCGTCAGGGCGATGCCGAGCACCGACCCGATCTGACGTGCCGTGTTCAATAAGGATGAGCCCGAACCCCATTGGCGGGACGACAGCGCGGACCCTACCAACGATGACAGTGTCGGCAGGATCAGCCCGACGCCCAGACCCGTCAGCAGCTGACCCGGTAGCAGCCCCGTTGCATAATTCGGTTCGGATCCGAGTCGCCACAGCCACCAGCAGGCTCCGGCGGCGAAGCTGAGTGCGCCGAATGTCGCCGCGGGTCCCGCCCCGAACCGGCCGGAGACCCGGCTGGCCACCTGGGACACCACGATCACGACGAGCGGACCCGCCATCAGGCCGAGGCCGGCGGCTTGGGGCGACCATCCCCAGATTGACGTCAGGTATATGACGTTGATCAATAGCATGCCGGCAAACCCACACGAGAATGCCAGCAGCATCACGATTCCCAGCGAGAAGACCGGTGCCCGCAGCACCGCGAGATCCAGCGCTGGGACGGCGTGACGGCGCGACCGCAGCACCACGAGGAGCAGACCCAGAACGGAGACGATGAATCCACCGAGCACTGTGGCGCCCCGCCAGCCATTGTCGGGAATCTCCACCAGCGCACAGGCCAGCGCGCCTATTCCCATGATCAGGGCGGTCGCACCCAGTAGATCGGGTGTGCCGGACCGCTCGATGTCGGACTCCCGGAGCAAAAGTGCCGCTGCAACGAAGAGCCCGACCCCGATGGGAACATTCACCATAAACACCCACTGCCAGGACACCGCGACCAGAAAGCCGCCCAGCGGCGGACCGAGCGCGGCGGCGACCGCTCCGACCGACGCCCAGGTTCCCACCGCTCTTTCGCGCCGGTCGGCGGGCCAGGCGGCCAACAGCAACGACAACGAGGTGGGCGTCATGAGCGCCGCACCGATGCCTTGGACCGCGCGGGCGGCGACCAGCCCCCAGAGACTGGGTGCCAGCGCACACGCGGCGGACGAGATGGTGAAAACCGCCAGTCCGGTGAGGAACACGCGCCGGTGGCCGTAGCGGTCGGCCAGTCGACCCGCCAGCGACAGCACTGCGGCGAAGACGACGGTGTAGCTGTTCAGGATCCACGACAGCTGCCCGAAGTCGGCCCCGCTGAACGTAGCGCTGATGGCCGGGAACGCGATGTTGACGATGAACAGGTCGAGGGTGGACAAGAACGCGGCGGCCGACGTGATCACCAGGACCGCATGCGGCCGGGCGGAACCCGGTGGCGACTGGTGCGCGTCAGCGGTTCCGGTCACTCGTCATCCGGCACGAGCTGTTCGACGACTGCTACACCGATTCCGCGCAACAGCCCGGACACCTTGTGGTCCAGCAGGATTCCGGTGGCGGCCACATCGGGATGGTCCAGTCCGGCGAAGACCGTCGACGGTTGGTCGATGCCGAAGACCGCATGACCGGCGTCGTCGGTGAACACCAGCACGCGCAGCGGCGCATAGAGCAGCGCATTCGGGTTGTGCCGGTACATGGTTTCGGCAATGACGTGATTACCCAGCAAGTACTCGACCGATTGACCGGCATGGCCGGCCACCGCCATCACCGGGGTGGCCTCGATGATCGCGTAGAGCATGAGGTCGTAGGGCGCGTACGCGGCGACCTCGGCCTTCACATCTGCCCAGGATCCGCCCCTTTCGGCGATCTTCAGGTACGGGGCGGGATCGAACAGGGGTGCCGCAGCCTCGAACGCGGCACGGAACTCGTCGAAGGGTATGCCGGTGCTGATGTTGAGCCGTGTCATGGTGTGCTCAACTCGGTGGACGGTCACCTCGGACATCTCGTACTCCTGCCGTTATTTGGCGTGTGGTGGTGCGGCCGCGACGCCATCATGCGCGCGCAACCTGAAGCATGTCGGCCACGGCATCGAACTTCACCCGCGGCCGCCGTTGTTCGGCGCCACGTGCACGCTCTTCGGCGTCGATCGCCCGCCACCCGAGGGCGTCGACGGCACGGACGCCGCGCGCACCGAGCAGTTCTGGGAGGTCGACGTCGATGACACCGCGTGCCAGCACACCCGCATCGAAGTCCGCCCAAATCCTGTTGACGGTTTCGCGGGCGCACTCCCGGTTGGTACCGATGACGCCGTTGGCGCCCCGCTTGATCCACCCCGTCACGTACGCACCGGGCACGGTGCGCCCTCCATCGGTGACGCGGCCACCGTCGTTGGCGATGACCCCGGCGGTGCTGTCGAACGGCAGCCCGGCGATGGCGTCACCGCGATAGCCGATGGACCGCAGCACAAAGCCGGCTTCGATGAGGCCACTCGCTGAGACCTTCACGGCCTCCACCCGGCGCGTTCCGATGAATTCGATGGGCACGGTGTCGAATCGGAACACGATGCGCTTGTTCGACGGGTTGGTCGGCCGACTGGACAGCTCCGCCAGCACGCGCAGCTTGGCGGCAGTGTCGACATCGTCGTCCTTGGTCGGTGCCAGGTCCCGCGCCTCGACGACGATGTCGGTTCCCGGAAGATGGCCCAGCGCGATCAACTCGGCCGCCGAGAAGGCGGCATGCCGTGCCCCCCGGCGGCCCAGCAGGACCACCTCACGAATAGCGCTGTGCGCGAGCGCTTCCACGGCGCGGGCGGGGATATCGGTGTGCTGCAGCTGCTGTTGCGTCATGAGCAGGATACGGGCGACGTCGAGGGCTACATTGCCGTTACCGACGATGACAGCGCGGGGCCCGCGCAGGTCGTAGCGATCGTCGGCGCGGTCGGGGTGCCCGTTGTACCAGGCGACGAACTGGGAGGCGGCGTGGCTGCCGGGCAGGGACTCGCCGGGAATACCGAGATCGCGACTGCGCGACGCGCCGACAGCGTAGATGACGGCGTGATGGGATGCGGCGAGCTCATCGGGGGTGAGGTCGCGACCGACCTCGACGTTGAGATAGCACCCGACTCGGTCGTCGGCGAGGATGGTCTCGAAGCTGTCGGTGATGGCTTTGGTGTGCTGGTGATCCGGCGCGACACCGGCGCGGATCAGACCGTAGGGGGTGGGTAGCCGGTCGAACAGGTTCACCTCGACCCCACCCACCCGCAGCAGGTCGCCGGCGGCGTACAGGGCGGCCGGTCCGGTTCCTACGATGGCGACCCGCAGCGCGCCCGCCGGGACCGGCGGATGGCTGGGTTCTGGGATGGCGTAGGTGACGACCAACGGGTGGCGGGCGAAGTAGTCGGCGTTGAGATCGCGGAAGCTCAGCTGATCGGCCGGGAGTTCGTCCGCGGGGTAGATGGCGTCGACGGGGCATTCCGCCATGCAGGCCCCGCAGTCGATGCAGACCTCCGGGTCGATATAGAGCATCGGTGCGCTGCCGGCGTCGGCCGGGTCTGGACGGATGCAATCGACCGGGCACACGGCGACGCAACTGGCGTCCTTGCAGCAGTTCTGGGTGATGACGTGGGCCATGTGGATCCGTTCCGCTCGTCTATGAGGGGAAGCAGCGGCTGAAGGTGAGCAAGAGTTTGGGCGAACCGCGGAGGGTGATGCGCAGCCGCAGCAGTGCCGACACCAGCGAGGTGTGTCCGTTCAGGAACCGGATCCAGGTCGTCGAGTCGGCGCTGATCCGAAGGTCGGCTGTGCCGTCATGGCCGTCGGTGACCGTCAACGTGCGGTCCCGGATGACGATGGTGACCTTGCGAGGTTCGGCCCCGGTGAAGGTGAAGTGGTAGGTCGCCGAGACATCCTTCGCCTGCTCCCGCTGGAAGATGACCGGTAGTCCCTGCACGAACCCGGCAATGCTGTTCGCACGCAAACTCTGCCCCACCTGGGTGATCCGCTTGTGCGGGAACCGTTTGGCCACATAGCTTTCGGCGTCCGAACCGGGGACGACATAGATGGTTTCCTCCTTCAACTGGAGGGGGCGGACGACTTCGGCGAGATGAGTCTTGCGGTCATCGAGCCAGGGCCGGATCACGTCCTCGCCGGCCGGGCAGACCGACATGCAGTACGCCGCCTTGTAATTGGCGCCGAACGACAGGCTCTGCCATACCGACGCGGTTTCGTTGTCGGGCACCTTCGAGCGGTAGTCCGTGGCGTTCTTGCTGTCGGCGACCTGGCCCACCCAGTCGCCGAAGCCGCCCATGAACTCGCGATAGTTGTGGGTGTAGCAGGCCGAGAAGTCGAAGTGGCCGTCCGAGGCGATGGCACCGGTGGGGCATGCGGCGACGCACAGCTTGCAGTCCAGGCACGGGTTGAAGCCGATCGGCGCTGATTCGTCGCTGACCACGGCTTCGATCAGGACCGTTCCCAGCAGGATGAAATTACCGAACTGGGGATGAATGACGTTGCGGTGCAATCCGATATGTCCGAGACCCGCGGCGACCGCAACGGGTTTGTGGTTGACGACCCAGGTCTTGTTCGGGAACCTGTCCATCTCCATGGGGAAGCCCATCGCCGGATTGATGGCCCGGATGCCCATCGTTTCCAACTTCGACACCACGGTGCGCCCGACCTCGTCGGAATGGTCACCGGTGTGATGAAACTCCAGATTGGCCACCGAACGTGCCGGGGTGCGGATGTTCTCCCGGTTCATCCGGCACACGAAGCTGATCAACGTCTTCACCCGCGGCATTGCCGAGCGCAGGTCGTCGCGTTGTTCGGCGATTTCGTCGCGGTCGATGGCCACGAAGCCGACGTCATCGGCTCCGGCATCGAGCACCAGTTGGCGTAGCCAGGCCGCGTCGAGTGCCTGGGCGGGCGCAGCCGGCTCGTCTTGGCTTTGGCGCACCAAGGCGACGGTTGGGTGGCTGTCGATCTTGCTCTGCTTGGACATCTTGACCATTCCGTCGGAGTGGGTGAGCCGTGACGATCGTCGGCCGCGTTGTGGCAATCATCCATTCGGTAGACAAGAAAATCAAGCTAAAAGTTGATAATATCGTCCGCAAAGGGCGGCCTGCCGCAATGTCCACTAGATTCGGAGGATGGCTGTGCAGAAGACCTATAGCCAAAACTGTCCGGTGGCCCTGGGGATGGACGTTCTCGGAGAGCGCTGGACCATGCTGATCCTGCGCGAGTTGTTCGGCGGACCGCGGCGCTACAGTGATCTGCGCGCCGAATTACCGGGAATCGCCACCAACCTGCTCGCCGACCGGTTGAGGGCGCTGGAACAGGTCGGACTCGTCCGCCGAACCGATTTGCCGCCTCCGGTCGCGCGTACCGTCTACGAACTGAGCGATACCGGCTGGCGGAAAGTGGCCCCGGTGCTCAAGGCGGTGGCCGCCTTCGGAATGGACCGTATCGGTGACGGTGGACTCGCCCAGAAACCGTTGACCGGCTTTCTGGCCGGCGTGCTGGCCGGCTTCGATCCGTTCAGCGCCGCGGATGTCGTCGCGTCGTATCGTATCGAGATCGACGGGCGGACCTTCGACTTCGCGGTCGACCGCGGCGAACTGGCCGCTCCACACGGCACGGCGACCGTCACCGTGCAGGCGACCGCATCCGACCTGACCGCCATCCGGACGGCGACCAACGCCGCGAGTCGTAGAGCGGCGCTTCGCCGGATGACCTTCGCGGGCGACGCCGCCGCGGTGGCTGAGATGCGGCGCATCTTCCACTTTGTCGCATGACAGGCGCGCTCTGCCCGTTCGGTGTCGGCCGGGCCAGATCCAGGCTCGGCTCGGATTGCGGGTTGACCGAGGCGTCGATGTCGAAGACGACGTGTGATCGGCGCCGGCCGGAGAACCATTCGAGGCCGCGGCCGTGAGAGTCCTGGGCGACGCCCTGCATCAGCAGGACGGGTTCGCTCCGTTCGCATTCGAGGTGTTGGGCGACCTTGACATCGGCGGGCGCGCCCTGCACCTGTCGGGGACCGCCGCGGGACAGCTCGCGGCGGGCTGCCCGATTGCGGCAGCCGGGTCGGCGCGGAGGTCCGAACCCACGATCGCCGGAGCGACCTTCGGTCGGTGGCAGGAAACTGTAGCCGCCTACGCGAGCACGATGTCGCTGAGAAAGACGCGCGGGGTCGGCCACTGCGGTCCTGGCGGCCGTCGAGGACGCCGTGGTGATGGCCCTCGCCCGAAGCGGATCAGCCGCTAGGTGACTGCAGGCGCCTTTACCACCAGCGATTCGTCCGCGACCGGGAAAGGTTGCCGGTTGGCCGTGATCAGGCCGGCCGCGACCAACGCCACTGCCGTGCACAGTGCTGACACTGCGACGGCGGAGCTACCCGCGGCATAGCTGACGAGCGCCAACACGAAAGCGAAGGCGCCGGTCAACAGCAAGGCTACGTATTTCACCAGCGCGTGGTACCCCCTCGCCGCCGGCGCCAAACCCGACGCATCATTCGACTGATTCCGTAGGGGCAAACCCGTGTGCGGAGGGCCGCGCGTTGACAGGATGTCGCCATGAGACTGGCAGTCGGATACCTGGCCATCCCCGGCGGCGCGGATGCGGTCGCCCTCGGCGTCCGCCTGGCCCGCAGCCTCGGCGCCGAACTGGATCTGTGCCTTGTGCTGCCCCTGGATCGCGGAATCCCCCCCGCGGTCCCGCAGGACACGCTGGCCGAGCAGGCCCACGAGTGGCTGGCCGAGGGCCTGGCGTCGGTGCCCGACGACGTGGTGGCCCACGGGCATGTCAGCTTCAACGAGTCGGCGGCCGAGGGGCTGATCCACGAGGTGGCGCGCCTCGGTGCGGCCGCCGTCATCGTCGGCGGCTCCGGAGGCGGCCTGGTCGGCAATTTCTCGCTGGGATCGGTGGTCAACGAGTTGCTCTACTCCGCACCGGTGCCGGTCGCGGTCGCCCCGAAGGGCACCAGGCTCTCGACGGTGCCGCGGGTTCGCGAGGTGACCTGCGCCATCGGTGAGCGTGCCGGAGCCGACACGCTCCTCGACGCCGCCGTGCGGGCAGCCAGGGCCGCCGATGTCCCGTTGCGATTGGTCTCGCTGGTGGCGCTCGATCCGATGTACGGGACCCTGCGCGGTGACGCCGATGCGGTTCTGGAGCGGGCGATGGCACACGCCCATCACGTGCTGGAGGAGGCAAAAGCTTATTTGTCCGAAGGCTTCTCGGTGACCTCCATGGTGGCCGACGGCGGCTCGGTCGAGGATGCGGTGAGTAAACTGCCCTGGCACGACGGTGATCTGATCATGGTCGGGTCCAGCAGGCTGGCCGCGCCGCGGCGGCTGTTCCTGGGCTCCACCGCCGCCAAGATGTTGCGTGTGCTGGACGTGCCGATGGTCGTCGTTCCCCGATCCACCGAACAGGAGGCCTGATGACCACGCATGACACCGGGACCGTCTCGAAAGGACTGGCCGCCGGAAAGGTCGGTACGCTGTCCGGAGCCATGCTCGGGATTTCGTGTGTGGCACCCGGTTACACGCTGACCGCCAGCATCGGCGTCATCGTCGCGGCCGTCGGGCTGAAGATGCCGGCGATCTTCATCGCCGGGTTCATCCCGATGTTCCTCACCGCCTACGCCTACCGCGAGCTGAACTCACGCACCCCGGATTGCGGTGCATCATTCACCTGGTCCACCAAAGCTTTCGGCCCCTACGTGGGCTGGATGTGCGGATGGGGCATGGTGGTGGCCTCGATCATCGTGTTGTCGAATCTGGCCGCGATCGCCGTCGAGTTCTTCTACCTGCTGATCGCGCGGGTTTTCAACCAACCCGGCGTCGCCGACCTCGCGGGCAATGTGGGCGTCAACATCGCCACCACGCTGGTGTTCATCGCGCTGGCGACGCTGATCGCCAGCCGCGGCATCACCACCAGCGAGCGGGTGCAGTACGTGCTGGTCGGCTTCCAGCTGGTGGTGCTGGTGGCCTTCGCTGTCATGGCTTTCGTGCATGTGGCCCGGGGTGACGCGCCCGCCGGTCTGAGCTTCGACCTGGATTGGTTCAACCCGTTCACCGGTCTCACACTGGCGGTATTCGCGGTCGGTCTCACCGGTTCGATCTTCGCGTTCTGGGGGTGGGACACGTGTCTGACCCTCGGGGAGGAGTCCAAGGATCCGACCAAGGTGCCGGGGCGGGCCGGATTGCTCTGCGTGACATCGATTCTGATCACATACCTGCTGATCGCGGTCGCGGTGATGATGTACGCGGGCATCGGAGCCGAGGGTCTGGGTCTGGGTAATCCGGACAACTCCGAGAACGTGTTCGGCGCGCTGGCCGATCCGGTGCTGGGACCGTGGTTCGGGCCGTTGTTGTACCTGGCCGTCTTCGCCTCATCGGTGGCCAGTCTGCAGACCACCTTCCTGCCGGCCGCCCGCGCCATGCTCGCGATGGGCGCCTATAAGGCTTTCCCGTCCCGCTTCGCAGAGGTGAGCCCGCGCTTCTTGACCCCGGTGTACTCGACGGTCGTCGCCGGGGTGGTGACCGGCGGCTTCTACACGGTGGTGAAGCTGTTGTCCGACAACGCGCTCTGGGACACCATCGCCGCGCTGGGCATCATGATCTGCTGGTACTACGGCATCACGGCGTTCGCCTGTGTCTGGTTCTTCCGGCGCGAACTATTCACCAGCGCACACAATATCGTCTTCAAGTTCCTGTTCCCGCTGCTGGGCGGGATCATGCTGGCCACCGTGTTCGTCATCGCCATCGGGGAAAGCATGAACCCCGAGAACGGCAGCGGCGCAGCGATCGGCGGCATCGGGCTGGTGTTCTTCATCGGCTTCGGAATCCTGGCGCTCGGAGCGGTGCTCATGCTGGTGATGCGGGCCCGGCGCCCGGACTTCTTCCTCGGAAGGACACTGCGCCGCGACACCCCGGCGCTCACGGAGTAGCGCTCAGTTGTCGGCAGCCTTGGGTTCGAAGGGTGTGTACCACCACCAGTGGGCTTTCTCGCCCGATGGTCCGCGGCATGGTGCGACATGCGGTGGCGGTCCGGTGGGTGGGCGTGCCAGCGACGCTGAGGTCAGGGTGCGGCCCTGGGAGTCGGTGACGGTCAGCGCCTCGGCGGGCCCGGTCAGGGTGATCTCACCCTTGTGATGCAGGCGGTGGTGAAAGGGGCACAGCAACACCAGATTCCACAGCTCGGTGGGCCCGCCGTGCTCCCAGTGCACCAGATGATGGGCATGCAGCCCGCGGGTGGCCCCGCAGCCGGGCACCACACAGGTCGGGTCGCGGTGCTCCAACGCCCGCCGCAACCGTCGGCTGATGGTGCGGGTGGCACGCCCGGAGCCCATCGGCACACCGTGGCGTTGCAGCCACACCTCACAGGTGGCGTCACACAGCAGGAACTGACGATCAGCATCGCTGAGCACCGGTCCCAGGTGCAGGGCCGCCGATGCCTTCTCGATGTCGTAGTGCACCACCACCGTGGTGTGCGCCCCGTGCGGCCGCGCGGCCGCCTCGGCGTCCCAGCCGGCCTCGATGACACTCATGAACGCGTCCACATTGTCGGGGAACGGCGGCGCCGGATCAGTGGGCACACTGACCTGATCCTCGATCCGCACCTGCGGCACGGTCGCGGCGTCACGGTCGGCTTGGGCGTCGCGGTCGCGTCGCCACTGGGCGATCAACCCGTCTTTGCGCCCGTCGAGGGCGGCATTGAATTTCGCGGCCTCCAGCTTGGGCAGCCGGATCCGGTAGCTGGTGTACCCGTCTTGCTCGATCCGGCTGAATGACCGTTTGGGTTCCGGTGCGGGTTCGGGGTCGGGGCGGGGTTCCTGTTTGACCGCGGTGCGCAGCTGGGTGACGGTGGCGGTTTTGGCCAGCTCGGCGTAGTGGTCATCGGAGCCGTCGGCGGCGTGTTCGGCGATCACCCCGAACTGGTCGACCGATAACTGCCCTGCACGCAGGCTGTCGGCCAGGCGGGGGAACGCCTCGATGCGTTGGGCGATCGCGACCATGACTTGGGCGTTGCGTGGTGACATGCCGAACCGCCAGGCCACCAGCTCCGGGAGCGATCGGCATCCGGTGTCACCCCACAGCGAGGGGCCGTCGCCGCCGTCGATCTCGGCGACGATGTCCACCAGCCGCCCGTCGAGGGCGTTGCGCTGGCCGATCACCTCGGCCGCCTCGGCGTACAAGCCCAGCAGCCGGTCCGACACCGCATCCGCCGTGTCGGCGGCGAAAACGTCTGTGGGAGGCGGCATACCACGATTCTAGAGACGGGGTCCGACAAGTAACCGTTGGTTCAGATCGTCGTCAGACCCATGTCCCGCCGTCCACCCGCAGCGTCGCACCGGTGACGAACGACGCCCGGTTGCTGAGCAACCATGCTGCGGCCTGGGCGATTTCGTCGGGCCGCCCGGCCCGGCCCAGCGGGGTGTCGGCGATCAGTTGGGCGATCACGCCCGGGGTGGCGTCCTCCCACTGCTGGATCATCTCGGTCAGCGTCGGGCCCGGCGCGATGGCGTTGACGCGGATGCCCTCGGGGCCATAGGTCACCGCCGCCGACTCGGTGAGGCTGTTCACGCTGCGCTTGAGGGCTCCGTAGGCCGGCAGATCCGGGTTGCTGTGCAGCGCACCGATACTGGAGGTGTTGACGATGGCCCCGGCCCGCGATGTTGCCCGGATCGCGTCGACCTCGGCGGCCACCGACAACCAGAGCCCCTTGAGGTTGACGGTGTAGGTGCGGTCGAGATCGTCCTCGGTGACGGTGTCGAGCGGCCCGGGTGGGGTGAGCGTGGCGGCATTGTTGAACGCGACGTCCAAGCGGCCCCAGAGTTCGACGGGGCGGTGCACGGCGGCGCGGATGCTCGCCGCGTCGGCCAGGTCGCACACGATGTATTCGGCGGTGCCGCCGGATGAACGGATGTCCTCGGTGACGGCCTTGAGCTGACCGTCGGTGCGGGCTGCGAGCAGCACCCGGGCTCCCTCGGCGGCGAACAACCGTGCCGCGGCCGCTCCGATACCGCGTCCGGCACCGGAGATGAAGGCAACCTTGTCGGCCAGCAGGCCTGCAGTGGTGGTCATGAAACGAGCCTGCGTCGGCGGTGAGTTCGGATCCAGGTACCGCCGATACCTGGCTACCGGCCGGCGCCGCGGGACAATCGGAGGATGGACAAGGTCGAGTTCGGCGCATTCCTGCGCAGCCGCCGCGAGCGGATCACGCCCGCCGACGTCGGCCTGCCCGCAGGAGCCCGGCGGCGGACGCCCGGCCTGCGCCGCGACGAGGTGGCTCACCTGGCGTATATCTCGACCGAGTACTACACCCGGCTGGAGCAGGCCCGGGCGCCGCACCCGTCCCGGGAGGTGCTGCTCGGATTGGGCCGGGCGTTGCGACTGTCCGAGGCCGAGCTGGGATATCTGCACCGGCTGGCCGGCGTCGAACTGCTCGGACCCGCGGGTCCACCGTTGGTGGTGCGGCAGAGCATCCTCGACCTGATCAACGGACTCCCGCTGGCGGCGGCCGTCGTGCTCTCGGCCACCTACGAGGTGCTGGCCTGGAACGATCTGGCCTGCGCTCTCATGGAGGACTTCTCGGCGCTGTCACGCCGTGATCGCAACCTGTTGCGTCGCGCGTACCTGTCACCGGGGGTCACCCGGCTCTACGGGGTGACCGGCCCGGATTTCGCCCGCACCGGTGCCCAGCACCTGCGGGCCGTCGCGGCGCGCTATTCCGACGACCCGGAGACCGTCGCGCTGATCGCCGAACTACGTTCCGGCAGCCCGAAATTCGCGGCGATCTGGGACTCCCGTGACGTGCTGGACCGACCGACGTTGTGCCGGACGTTCGCCCATCCGGTGGTCGGTTCGATATCGGTCACCTGCGATGTGCTCGATATCGCCGACCGCGACCAGCGACTGTTCATCTACGCGCCGGATCCGAGGTCACCCTCGGCCGAGGCGATGCACCTGCTCGCGGTCATCGGCACCCAGCGGATGGACACGCCCTACTAGTCCGGTCGTCCGTCCGAACTCTCCAGATCGGGCAGGAACACCACCCGGCTCTGGTTGCCACCGTGCCGGCGGGCGTCGGCCACCGCCTTGTCGGCGGCCCCGAGCAACGCGTCACTGATCTCGTCGGGCGACATCGCGGCCAGCGGTGTCAGCGGGGTGACCACCGCGGCGATACTCGCCTTCAACTCCGGGGCGGTGGCGTTCAGTCCGCCGCTGATCCGCTGGCACAGCGGGTCGGGGTCGGGTGTGTTGAAGATGTCGACCAACAGGAACTCGGAATCCGGCAGGTGCGCGATCGCGACATCGCGGCGGGCTTGGTCGCGCAGCATCTGGGCCACCAGGACGCGGAGTTCGCGGGCCCGGCCCACCCCGACGACGTCGGCGACGTTGCCGAAGCTGTCCAGGCTGACCTGGGTGACCACCAGATAGCGGTCGTCGGTGCGTCCCCGTGCGGCCACGCTGACCGCCAGTGCGTCCAGGAAGCCCTCCCGGCTGAGCAGCCCGGTGGTCGGCTCGATGTCCCCGGTGAACAGGTCGGCGTCGATCAGGCCGATCAAGGCCCGCACCACGAACGTCACGAAGATGATGATCAGCCCGTTGGTCAGGCTGAGACCGAGCGCCACGGCGGGTTCGGTCGCGGCCAGCCGGATCCCGGTGATCGCGATGACCGCGATCGCGCAGACCAGTACCGCGCTGATGAGGCGCCAGGTGTGGAAGATCGCGGTGTAGGCCGACACCGCGGCAAAGGCCGCCGCACCCATCAAGCCGAGCAACGGCACGGGAATGACGACGCAGGTGGCGACGGCCAGGGCGATGCCGAGCACGACAGACACCTCGGACTGTCGTTTGGTCGGCCACACGCCCCGTGCCCAGAACAGCACACCGAGCAGGATGCTGCAGACACTGATGCCGGCGGCAGCCAGGCGCAGCGGGAGTTGATGTGCGTCGGTGGCGCCGAACATGATCAGTGCCGGCGTCAGGCCGCCGATGATCAACCAGGTGGAGATGAACCGGGCCACGGTCTTGCGTGCCCCGCGGGCGTCCAATCGCGAGGTCATCCAGTAGTAGTGATCCGGATGGCGAGGCTCCTGCCAGCTGGGCGCCGTCATGTCCGTAAGAGTAGACAATGCGCGCAAAGCCCTGGCCCTATCGAACAAATGTTCTATACACTGGTCTCGTGGGCTGGAATGACGGGCCGTCGACCTGGCCGGAGATGGAGCGGGTCCTCAACGGCAGGCCCCGCCCCAAGGCGCGCCGGTCCGGACTCCCGCTGGAGGTCAAGGGGGATGGCGGCGACAGTCCGGCCTGGTCACGCAAACGCGGCGCCTACCGGTCCGAGGGCATCCGGCGGTCCGGCTCATCGGTCCCGTACGCCGAGCTGCACACCCATTCGGCCTACAGCTTTCTCGACGGTGCCAGCACCCCGGAGGAGATGGTCGAGGAGGCGGCGCGGCTGGACCTGAAAGCCATCGCGCTGACCGACCACGACGGTCTCTACGGGGTGGTGCGCTTCGCCGAGGCCGCCCGCGAGCTCGACGTGGCCACCGTGTTCGGGGCCGAACTGTCGCTGGGCAACGTGCCGCGCACCGAACTGCCCGATCCACCCGGCCCGCATCTGCTGGTGCTGGCCCGCGGACCGGAGGGTTACCGCCGGCTGTCTCGGGAGTTGGCGACCGCGCACCTGGCCGGTGGGGAGAAGGGCAAGCCACGGTATGACTTCGACGCGCTGACCGAGGCCGCCGGCGGGCACTGGCACATCCTCACCGGCTGCCGCAAGGGCCATGTCCGGCAGGCGTTGGACACCGGTGGGCCGGAGGCCGCGCAGCGTGCGCTGGCCGATCTGGTGGACCGGTTCGGCGCCGACCGGGTCAGCATCGAACTCACCCATCACGGCCACCCGCACGATGACGAACGCAACGCGGTGCTGGCCGGGCTGGCGCCCCGATTCGGTGTGGGGTTGATCGCCACCACCGGAGCGCACTTCGCGGCACCCGAGCGTGGCCGGCTGGCCATGGCGATGGCGGCCATCCGGGCCCGCAACTCGATGGATGACGCGGCCGGGTGGCTGGCCCCGCTGGGCGGGGCGCATCTGCGGTCGGGGGAGGAGATGGCCCGTATCTTCGGTGACGAGATCGTCACCGCCGCGGCAGATCTCGGTGAGCAGTGTGCGTTCGGCCTGGCGCTGATCGCTCCCCAGCTGCCGCCGTTCCAGGTGCCGGAGGGACACACCGAGACCAGCTGGCTGCGCCAACTCGTGCGGGAAGGCGCCCTGGATCGCTACGGCCCACCGGACCGGGCGCCCAAGGCCTATCAGCAGATCGAGCACGAGCTGGCCATCATCGAGAAGCTGGACTTCCCCGGTTACTTCCTGGTGGTCCACGACATCACGCGGTTCTGCCGGGAGCGCGACATCCTGTGCCAGGGAAGGGGATCGGCGGCCAACTCGGCGGTCTGCTACGCGTTGAAGGTCACCAACGTCGACCCGATCGCCAACGAGCTGCTGTTCGAACGGTTCCTGTCACCGGCGCGCGACGGCCCACCCGATATCGACATCGATATCGAATCGGACCTGCGTGAAGACGTCATCCAGTACGTCTATGACAAGTATGGCCGGAACTTCGCCGCGCAGGTGGCCAACGTCATCACCTACCGCGGGCGCAGCGCGATCCGCGACATGGCGCGCGCGCTGGGATTCTCGCAAGGACAGCAGGGTGCGTGGAGCAAGCAGATCAGCCGCTGGAACGGCCTGGCCGATTCCCCTGATGTGGAGGACATCCCCGAGCAGGTGGTCGATCTGGCCACCCAGATCTCCAATCTGCCGCGGCACATGGGCATCCACTCCGGTGGCATGGTGATCTGCGACCGCCCGATCGCCGATGTCTGCCCGGTGGAATGGGCGCGCATGGAAAACCGCAGCGTCCTGCAGTGGGACAAGGATGACTGCGCGGCAATCGGTTTGGTCAAGTTCGACCTGCTCGGTCTGGGTATGCTGTCGGCGCTGCACTACGCCATCGACCTGACCCGCGAACACAAGGGCATCGATGTCGACCTGTCCAAGCTGGACCTGTCCGAGGCGGCCGTCTACGAGATGCTGCAGCGGGCCGACTCGGTAGGGGTGTTCCAGGTCGAGTCCCGCGCGCAGATGGCCACGCTGCCCCGGCTGAAACCGCGCACGTTCTACGACCTGGTCGTTGAGGTCGCCCTTATTCGTCCCGGTCCCATCCAGGGTGGGTCGGTGCACCCATACATCAAGCGGCGCAACGGGGAAGAAGAGGTCGTCTACGACCACCCGTCGATGAAACCGGCGCTGGAGAAGACCCTCGGCGTGCCGCTGTTCCAGGAACAGTTGATGCAACTGGCGGTGGACTGCGCCGGTTTCACCGGTGCCGAGGCCGACCAGCTGCGCCGGGCGATGGGCTCCAAACGGTCCACCGAGAAGATGCGCCGGCTGCGCGGCCGGTTCTTCGACGGCATGCGCGAGCAGCACGGTATCACCGGTGCGGTGGCCGAGAAGATCTACGACAAGTTGGAGGCCTTCGCCAACTTCGGTTTCCCGGAGAGTCATTCGCTGAGCTTCGCGTCGCTGGTGTTCTACTCCTCGTGGTTCAAGCTGCACCATCCGGCGGTGTTCTGTGCGGCGCTGCTGCGGGCGCAGCCGATGGGTTTCTACTCACCGCAGTCGCTGGTCGCCGATGCCCGCAGACACGGCGTTCTCGTACACGGCCCGGACGTCAACGTCAGCATGGCGTGGGCGAACTGCGAGAACGACGGCTTGGATGTGCGGATGGGCCTGGGCAGCATCCGGCACATCGGCGATGATCTTGCCCAGCGGATCGTCGACGAACGGGCCGCCGGGGGACTGTTCATCGATCTGCTGAATCTGACTGCGCGGGTGCAACTCTCGGTACCGCAGACCGAGGCGCTGGCCACCGCCGGGGCGCTCGGCTGCTTCGGGATCACCCGGCGCGAGGGACTCTGGGCGGCGGGTGCGGCGGCCGCTGAACGACCGGACCGGTTGCCGGGGGTCGGCTCGTCCTCGCACATCCCGTCGCTACCCGGGATGAGCGCGCTGGAACTGGCCGCTGCCGACGTCTGGGCCACCGGGGTCTCTCCGGACAGCTATCCCACCCAGTTCCTGCGCGAGGATCTGGCCGCGATGGGTGTCATTCCGGCCGCCGATCTGCTGTCGGTGCCCGACGGCACCCGGATCCTGATCGCCGGCGCGGTGACCCATCGGCAGCGCCCGGCCACCGCTCAGGGCGTCACCTTCGTCAACCTCGAAGACGAGACCGGCATGGTCAACGTGCTGTGCGCCCCGGGGGTCTGGGCGCGCTACCGCAAGCTGGCGCAGAGCGCGCCGGCGCTGATCATCCGGGGCATCGTGCAGAACGCGACCGGGGCGGTGACGGTGCTGGCCGACCGGATGGGCCCGGTGGACCTGAAGGTGCGCTCGCGCTCACGCGACTTCCAGTGATCGTCACGCCGTCGGCGTCGTCCAGACCTTGTCGATGGTGATCCGCAACCGGGTGCTGTAGTGGCCCATCGCATCGGTCAGACCGAACTGCGCGGCGGCCGCCTCGTACTTCGCCCAGTACGGCGCGTCGTCGCGCGCATCGACGCCCTCGGCATCCACCCGCGCCGGACCACCGACGACGATGATGCCGCCACCGTTGCCGTCGGAGTCGAGGTTCAGGCTCACCCGCTCGTGGTTGCCGATATGGCGCACCTTGGCCGCGGCCGGCTCGGTGTAGATGACGATGTCGGTCCCGTCGTAGAGGAACCACACCAGCTTGGGTACCGGCTGGCCGGACTTCGCGACGGTGGTCAGCCAGGCGTAGTCCTCGGAGGTGAGCCGCTCGACGATTTCCGGTGTCAGGTCTGCAGTCATGATCGCGAATGTAGTCTCGCGTCATGACACTCAACCTGACCGCGGATGAAGTTCTGACCACGACGCGTTCGGTGCGCAAGCGGCTCGATTTCGACAAACCGGTGCCGCGCGAAGTGCTCCTGGAATGCCTCGACATCGCGCTGCAGGCGCCGACCGGCTCCAATTCCCAGGGCTGGCAATGGGTTTTCGTCGAGGATCCGGAGAAGAAGAAGGCGATCGCCGATATTTACCGGGTCGCGGCGACGCCGTACCTGGATGCGCCCAAACCGCAGTACGGCGACAGTCGTGACGAGCGGACCCCGAAGGTGGTGGATTCGGCCAAGTATCTCAACGACCACCTGCATGAGGTCCCGGTCATGCTCATCCCGTGCCTGGAAGGCCGCCCCGACGGCGCGCCCGCGGGGATGAGCGCCGGGTTCTGGGGTTCGCTGATGCCCGCGGTGTGGAGCTTCATGCTGGCGCTGCGCAGCCGCGGCCTCGGTTCGGCGTGGACATCGCTGCACCTGATGGGCGACGGCGAGAAGCAGACCGCCGAACTGCTGGGCATCCCGTTCGACAAGTACTCCCAGGGTGGGCTGTTCCCCATCGCCTACACCAAGGGCACCGACTTCAAGAAGGCCAAGCGCCTGCCCGCCGCCGAGCTGACCCACTGGGACACCTGGTGATCAGACCGCGCCGGTGAACCCCTGCTGGCGCCACGCCTCGTAGGCCGCCACCGCGGCGGCGTTGGACAGATTCAGCGATCGCCGCCCGGCCAGCATCGGGATGCGCACCCGAGCGGTGATGTGCGGGTCGGCCAGCGTCAGCTCGTCCAGACCGGTGGGTTCGGGCCCGAACATCAGCACGTCGCCGGGTTGATAGGACACCTGCGCGAACGAACTGTCGGCGTGCGCGGTGAAGGCGAACACCCGGGTCGGGCCGATCACCGCCCACGCCGCATCCAGATCCTGGTGCACGGTCACCGACGCCAGGTCGTGATAGTCCAGTCCGGCCCGACGCAGCTTCGGTTCGGACAGGTCGAAGCCCAACGGTTCGACCAGATGCAGGTGAGCGCCGGTCGCGGCCACCATGCGGATCGCGTTGCCGGTGTTCGGGGCGATGCGCGGGGAGTAGAAGAGCACATGAAACACCGGGTCATCATCCCCTGCGGATAATGGCGGCATGGTCGAGCAGAGTCTCTGGATGCAGAAGGTGGCGGCCAACCCGGGCCATTCGCAGTGGTACATCGACCGGTTCCGGTCGATGGCGCAGGCGGGCAAGGACCTCGACGGCGAGGCCCGCTTCATCGACGCGATGGCCCCGCGTGGCGCGCGCATCCTCGATGCCGGCTGTGGCCCCGGCCGGGTGGGCGGGTATCTGGCGGCGGCCGGACACGATGTCGTCGGCGTCGACGTCGACCCCGCGCTGATCGCCGCCGCCGAAGCCGACCATCGGGGCCCGCGCTGGCTGGTCGGTGATCTCGCCGAACTGGATCTGCCCGCCCGCGGTATCGCCGAACCGTTCGATGTGATCGTCTCGGCGGGCAATGTGATGACGTTCCTGGCGCCCAGCACGCGCACCCGGGTGCTCGGCCGGTTGCGCGCCCACCTGGCCGGCGACGGCCGCGCGGTGATCGGCTTCGGCGCCGGCCGCGAATACCCGTATGCGGACTTCCTCGCGGACGCCGGCGAGGCCGGGCTGACACCGGATTTGCTGCTGTCGACCTGGGATGTGCGGCCCTTCCGGGAGGACGCCGACTTCCTGGTCGCCATCCTGCGCGCCGGCTGACCTCCGCGAGCGTGCGCAAACTTTCCGTTGCTGGCGGCGTGTCGGGGTGCAGACACGCACGCTCGCCGGGAGGAAAAGGTTGGGCAACGTAACGGTCACGAACTGCCACAACCGTGCCGCGGAGTATGGAAACCCCTGTGCGCGACTGCCATACTCGACAAATTGCCAGGCGTCCCACGCCGGCCCCATCGTGGGCTCAAGCAGCAGGAAGCATATGAACGCGCCACCACCGACCCGCAGCCGGCTCTGATGACGAGCTTCGCCGCGCCGCGCGCGGACGATGAAACCCACGGCGCACCAGCCCAACCCGTGAAGCGTCCGGCACGCTGGTCGCTGAGCAACTGGCCCGTCGGCGCAAAGGTGTTGGCCATCGCGCTGGTGCCGCTGGTACTGGCCGCCACCTTCGGCGGTCTGCGCATCTACTCGGGGTTCACCGAGGCATCGGATCTGCGTCGCGCCGCCGACCGGGCCGAGCTGGTGCCCGCCATCGAGAACTACATGGCCGCACTGGAAGCGGCGCTGCTCGCGCAGGACCCGCAGCAAGCCCTCGGCGACTTCGACACCGGCCGGCAGGAGCTGCAGACCCGGCTCGATGACACCGATGTGGTGCCCGATGTCGACGCCGGGGTCACCGCCCTGCTGCAGGACGGGCAGGACCTGGTGAACCGGGTGGCGTCCAACTCGATCTCGCTGCGTGACCGCGTCACGACCTATGCACCGATCCTGCTGACCGCCGAGGACGCCGTCAACGGCTCGGTCCGCGTCGACGACGCCGCGATCCGCGCCGAGACCCTCGGCCTGTCCCGGGCCATCGGTGCCCGCGGCCAGATGACGATGCAGCAGCTGCTGGTCGACCGCGGCGCGGAGGTGCCCGAAACCGAACTGCGCACCTCGATGAGCACCGTGGCGGGCACCGAACCGTCCACGCTGTCCGGCATGAGCCAGATCCTCGGTGTCGGCTCGGCCGAGGCTCAGGAACTGCAGTCCCAGTTCGTCGGGCGGATGGCGATCATGGCCGACCCGGCCGCGGTGCTGGTGAACAACCCGCAGCTGCGCGAGTCCATCGCCGCCACCGGGGAGATCGCCGGCCGTGTCATCGAGCAGACCACCGCCTCGGTCACCGGCGCGGTGGACGAACAGGCGGCCGCCGCGCGCAGCGCCGCCGTCCGCGACGCCGTCGTCGTCATCGCCGCCATGCTGCTGGCGCTGCTGATCGTCGCGCTGGTGGCGCGCTCACTGGTCCGGCCGCTGCGCCGGCTGCGGGACAGCGCGCTCAAGGTGGCCCATACCGACCTGGCCCGTGAGCTCGACCAGGTGCGCGCCGGCGGCGACCCGGGCCCGGTCACCCCGATCCCGGTGCACACCACCGAGGAGGTCGGGCAGGTCGCGCACGCCGTCGACGAACTGCACGAACAGGCCGTGCTGCTCGCCGGTGAGCAGGCCCGGCTGCAGGTTCAGGTCAGCGACATGTTCGAGACGCTGTCCCGGCGCAGTCGCTCGCTGGTGGACCAGCAGCTCACCCTGATCGACCAGTTGGAGCGCGACGAACAGGACCCGCAGCGGCTCGACAGTCTCTTCCGGCTCGATCACCTGGCCGCCCGGATGCGCCGCAACGGTGCCAACCTGCTGGTGCTGGCCGGCACCAACACCACCCGGGAGCACGCCGAGCCGGTGCCCGTCGCCGCCGTCGTCAACGCCGCCGCCTCCGAGGTCGAGGACTACACGCGCATCGTCACCGCGTCGCTGCCGGACTGCGAGATAGTCGGCGCCACCGCCGCCGACCTGGTGCACGTGCTGGCCGAACTGATGGACAATGCGCTGCGGTACTCACCCCCGGCCACCGCGGTCCGGGTTTCCGGGGTACGCACCGAAGACGGCGCGCTGGTCCTCGAGGTCGGCGACGAGGGGCTCGGGATGGCCGAACCCGACCTGCGGGTCGCCAACACCCGACTGCAGTCCGGGGGTGAGGTCAACCCGTACACCGCCCGGCACATGGGACTGTTCGTGGTGGGCCGGCTGGCCGACCGGCACGGCCTGGTGGTGCGGCTGCGCGCCACCGTGCCCGGCGAGCCCAGCTCGGGCACCACCGCGGGCGTCTATCTGCCGGCCGAACTCGTCGCCGGCGCACCCGTCGGTCCGCGGTTCGCGGAGATCGTGCCTGCCCCGGCCGCCGATCCGTTCGTCGCCCCGGTCCCGCAGGAATCCGCCGCACCCCTCGATCACCCAGCGGGATCGGCTCTACCGCAACGCACCCCCGGATCCAGTGGGTTCGAGGCCGCACCCCGCACCGAACCGCTGCCCACGGCGGCGCCCGCCGAGGCCACCGCGTTCTTCACGCCGCGGCCGCAGGCACCCGCAGAACCCGTCGACTCCGACGACGCGATCTATCAGAAGATGCTCTCCGAATGGCTGGTCGATCCCACGGATCTGGGGACGAGCACTGATCTGGACTGGAAGTCGGTGTGGGACAACGGCTGGTCGGCCGCGGAATCGGCCGAGGCCACACCGGTCGACGAGCACACACCCGAGGGGCTGCCGGTCCGCCGGCCGGGCGCCCGGTTGGTGCCGGGGGCGGGCGACACGCCCGGCAGGCATGCCTCGGTAGCATCGGATTCCGCCGACCCGCCCACCGGGCCGCTGCCGGATCCGGCGGCCATCCGCGCCAGCCTGAGCAGTCACTTCGGTGGGGTGCACGCCGGTCGGTCGCATGCCCGCGACACCGAAGGAGAGCAGTGACGACCCGGGAGTCGCTGGACTGGTTGGTCGCCAAGTTCGCCCGCGAGGTCGACGGGGTCTCGCATGCCGTGCTGGTCTCCGCCGACGGACTGTTGATGGCCGCCAGCGAACACATGCCGGCCGAGCGGGCCGACCAGCTGGCGGCGGTCACCTCGGGCCTGGCCAGTCTGTCCACCGGTGCTGCGCAACTGTTCCAGGGCGGCCATGTCATGCAGTCCATCGTCGAGATGGAACACGGATTCCTGCTGCTGATGCGCGTCGGCGACGGATCGAACATCGCCGCGCTGGCCACCCGCTCCTGCGATATCGGCCAGATCGGCTACGAGATGGCGATCCTGGTCGAGCGAGTCGGCAACGTGGTGCAGGCCGCGCGCCGCAGCCGCCAGCCCTCGTGAGGTCGCGATGGACACCCCGCCCGACGCCTGGGAGAGCGGCGAACCGGCCGACGTGCCCAGCATGGTGCGGCCCTACACGCTGACCTCGGGACGCACCCGCACCCCGATCGAGCTGCCGCTGGAGGCCCCGGTCCGCACCGTGGAACCCGATCGGGCCGGCCGCTGGCCGGCGCGCGACGTCCGATCGGAGATCCTTTCGCTGGGCCGGCACGGGCCATCGGTCGCGGAGGTCGCCGCCCGGTTGTCATTACCGCTCGGAGTGGCGCGTGTGCTCATCGGCGACCTGGTCGCGGACGGGTATCTTCGGGTGCACGCGACGCTGGACGACACCGCCTCCGCCGACGACCGTCGCGACCTGATCGGAAGGACGTTGCGTGGCCTTCGGGCACTCTAGGCCGGGATCGACCAAGATCGTCATCTCCGGCGGCTTCGGCTCCGGCAAGACGACATTCGTCGGCGCGGTCAGCGAGATCATGCCGCTGCGCACCGAGGCCCTGGTCACCACGGCGTCCTCCGGGGTCGACGGTCTGGAGGCCACCCCCGGCAAGAACACCACGACGGTCGCGATGGACTTCGGCCGCATCACGCTGGCCGACGATCTGGTGCTCTACCTGTTCGGCACGCCCGGGCAACGCCGGTTCTGGTTCATGTGGGACGACCTGATCCGCGGCGCCATCGGCGCGGTGATCCTGGTGGACATCCGGCGCCTGCAGGACAGCTTCGCCGCGGTGGACTTCTTCGAGGCGCGTGGGCTGCCGTTCATCATCGCGGTCAACGAGTTCGATGACGCGCCACGCTATCCCGAGGCGTCGGTGCGGCAGGCGCTGGCGCTGCGTCCGGACATCCCGATCGTCGCCGTGGACGCCCGGGATCGGCGGTCCGCACGGGCGGCGCTGATCACGGTGGCCGAGTACGCGCTGGCCAGCGTATGACCGACGACCAGGTCTGGGTGGACCGCGAGTTCACCGCCCACGACTTCCGCGACGAAGATCTCAGCCGGCTGCGCACCGAGCGGGTGGTCTTCGACGAGTGCGATTTCAGCGGCGTCGACCTCACCGAGTCCGAGCATCTGGGTTCGGCCTTCCGCAACTGCACCTTTCGGCGGGCCGCGCTGCTGCACAGCACCTTCCGGCAGTGCAGTCTGCTGGGTTCGGTGTTCACCGAGACGCGGCTGCGACCGGTGCAGTTCATCGAGGTCGACCTGTCGCTGAGCGTGCTGGGTGGCTGTGACCTGCGGACCGTCGACCTGTCGGATTGTCGGCTACGCGAGGCCAACCTGGTGGGCACCGACCTGCGCAAGGCCGTGCTGGCGCGTGCGGACCTCAGCGGTGCGCGGGTGCAGAACGCCAAGTTCGACGAGGCCGACCTGCGTGGTGCGCGCGTCGACCCGACCTTCTGGACGACGGCCAAGCTACGCGGCGCGCGGGTGAACATCGAGCAGGGGTTGGCCTATGCCGCGGCACACGGGTTGGATGTGCACGGCGAGTAGTCACGGCTGACCGGAAATGGTGAGTAGGCTCCGCGTATGAGCCCAGCATCGGAAGGTGACCGTAGGTCACATGTCGAGCGGCGGGCGGACAGCCGGACACTGATCCTCGAAGCGGCGGTGCAGGCCCTGGTCGACCACGGCTACCGCGGCGCCACCACCGTGGTGATCCAGCAGCTGGCCGGCGTATCGCGCGGCAGGTTGCTGCACTACTTTCCGTCCAGGGACGAACTGTTGGTGGCCGCCGCGCAGTACCTCGCGGTGGAGCGGATCACCGAGATGGAGCAGTGGTTCGATGCCGCACCCGATGGCGCCGCGGGCAGTCCGGAACGGCTCGATTATGCGGTGTCATTGCTGTGGAGCACATTTCGGCAGCCGTACTTCTGGGCTGCGATGGAGCTGTGGATGGCGGCCCGGACCGATCCCGGCCTGCGGGCCGAACTGGCCCAGGCCGAACGGCGATTGGGGCGGGCCATCGACCATGTCATCGCGACGATGTTCGGTCCGGTGCACAGCAGTCACCAGGCGTTCGCGGACGTCGCTGAGCTGCTGTTCACCAGCATGCGCGGCGTTGCGCTGACCTATGCCATCGACGACCGTATCGCGGACGAGGATCCACACGTCCCGCTGTGGAAGGAGATTGCCCGGACGCTGCTGACAGCCGGGTAGACACGTCGTCAAAAACAGTCAATGGTGACTGTTACTCTGGCAAGGTGATCGGTTCACCGCCCCGTACGCAGGACCAGATGACCCACGATGTCTGGCTACCGGACGAGATCGTCGCGCTGCGTCGCGATGCGAGGAAAGCCGTGCAGCGGCGGCTGGCCCCGCATGCCCGCGAGATCGGGCAGCGCGAGGAGTCCGCGGACAGCTTTCCCTGGGCGGCGTTCCGCGGACTTGCCGAGGAGGGCATGTTCGCGGTCCCGTTCAGTCCCGAATACGGCCGGGGTCTGGCGCATCCGCTACTCGGCACCTGCACGGTGGCCGAGGAGATCGCCTACGAATCGTCGTCCATGGCGGGTGTGTATGACGGGCAGTGCATCCTGGTGCCACAGACCCTGGAGTTCGCCACCGAGGAACTGCGATCCCGCCTGATACCCGAATTGGTGAGCGGGAGGACAGCCTTCGCCTTCGCCATGACCGAACCGGAGACCAGTTCGGACCTCACCGCCCAGCGCCTGCGCACGGTCGCCGAGGAGGTTTCCGACGGTTTCGTGCTGAACGGTCGCAAGCGGTGGATCACCAACAGTGTGGCGGCGGGGTGGGTGTCGGTTCTGGTGCGGGCCGGAGCGCACGGTGACCGGGCGACGATGCTGCTGGTGGATCTCACGTCGCCGGGCATCCGGATCGGTGTTCCGGATCTGAAGATGGGCCACCGGGGCCAGATCACGGCGGATATCGAGTTCGTGGATGTGTTCGTGCCGCGATCCCACGTGCTGGGCACCGTCGGCGGCGGCATGGCCGTGGCACTGTCGGCGCTGGTGCGCGGCCGCATCGGAATCGGGGCGGCCGGCGTCGGGGTGGCCCAGGCTGCATTGGATCTCGCGGTGCACCGGCTCCGGACTCGCGAGGTCTTCGGTGCGCCGCTCGGCGCCATGCAGCACTGGCAGTTCACCATGGCGCAGCGGGCCACCGAGATCGAATGCGCGCGCACGCTCTATCAGAAGGCGGCGACCCTGGTGGACCGCGGCGATCGCACCGCGGAGCCCGAGGCCGCGATGGCCAAGGCATACGGCACCCGGCTGGCCAACGACATCGTGCGCGAGGCGATCCAGATATACGGAGCGCTCGGCTTCGCCCGGCAGGTCGGCGAGACCGGCGAGTCGGTGCGACTGGAGGAGATGTTTCGCGACGCGAAGATCCTGGAGATCTTCGAGGGGGCCAACGAGCTCCAGCAGTGGATCGTGGCCCGCCGGTTGATCGGTCGCGAGATCACCGGCTGACCGGCCTCCGGTTCGGTGACGTGTGGAGTCCCAGCCGGCATGGTTACGGCTCCGACTCCACAAACCGCGGCGAATCAGCCCGCCTTGAGCCGGATCTTCCAGCGCACGAAGGTCAGGTAGCCCACGCTCAACAGCGCCAGCATGCCCATGTCGAACCACCAGGCCGACGCGGTGTGCTCCCAGTGTGAATCCTTGGGCGTCAGCGGGCCGGGGACCAGGTGGATCAGGTCCACCGTCGATGCCGAGGCGGCAAAGCCCCAGCGCGCCGGGGTGAACCAGGACAGCTGGTCGAGCACCAGGCGATCGGTCACCGGGATCATGCCGCCGGAGAACACCAACTGGCTCATCACGGCGACCACCAGCAGCGGCATGATCTGCTCGTTGGACTTGGCCAGTGCCGAGAGCGCCAGACCCACCATGGCCGCGGTCACCGTGGTCGCCGCCATCACCAGGAACAGCTCGGCCGTCGGCGGCAGGAACGACAGCGAGCCCTGCGTCGGGCCGCCCTTACCCAGCACGGCGATGGCGGTGACGATCGAGGACTGGATGATCGCGAACACCGCGTAGATGCACACCTTGGCCAGCAGATACGCCGTCGTCGACAACCCGACGGCTTGCTCGCGGCGGAAGATGGCGCGCTCACCGATCAGATCGCGCACGGTCAGCGCGGTGCCCATGAAGATGGCGCCGACGTTCAGCAGCACCAGGATCTGGCCGGGCTCGTTGGGGGCGTCACCCAACGGATCGGGCACCCCGAAGCCGACGGTGCCGGGCACCGACAGCGACAGCACGCCCATGATGAAGGGCAGCACCGCCAGGAACGCGAAGTAGCCGCGGTCGGAGACGATGAGCCGCATCTGCCGGCGCCCGATGGTCGAGAACTGCCTTCGGACACTGGTTTTCGCGGGCTTGCCCAGATCGGCGGGTTGCTCGGAGGCCTCGGCCTGCGGCAACGGACCGCTACGGGCCAGATAGTTCTGGTGCGAGGCGTCCGGATCGCCGGCGACCGAGGAGAAGATGTCGGCCCAGTTGGTGGTGCCCAGCTCCGGACCGATCTGGCTCGGCGGGCCGTAGAAGGCGGTCTTGCCGCCGGGTGCCAGCAGCAGCACCTGATCACACACGTCCAGATAGGTCAGCGAGTGCGTCACCACCAGCACCACACGGCCGGCGTCGGCGAGCTGACGCAGCATTGTCATGACCTGACGGTCCAGCGCGGGGTCCAGACCCGAGGTCGGCTCGTCGAGGATCAACAGCGAAGGCCCGGTCAGCAGCTCCAGGGCCACCGACGCGCGCTTGCGCTGGCCGCCGGAGAGCTTGTCCACCCGGGTTTCCAGGTGCTTGGTCATCTCCAGCTCTTCGAGGACCTGCAGGACCACCCGCTCGCGGTCCTCCTTGGTGGTGTCCGGGGGCAGGCGCAGCTCGGCGGCGTACATCAGCGCCTGCTTGACCGTCAGCTGACCGTGCACCACATCGTCCTGGGGGACCATGCCGATCCGGGAGCGCAGCGAGGCGTACTCGGCATGGATGTCGTGACCCTCGAAGGACACCGTGCCCGAGGTGGGATGGGTGAGGCCGGCGACCTGCTTGGCGAAGGTCGACTTACCCGCACCCGACGGGCCGATCACCGCGGTCAGCGTGCCCGGCCGGGCGTCGATCGAGATGTTGTTGAGCAGGGTCTTGTTGCCCTCGATGGTCCACGTCAGGCCGCGGACCTCCAGGCCACCGGTCCGGGTGGCGGCCTGGGTCTCCGAGCCGCGGACCAGCGTGCCGCCGGTGAAAACCAGGTCGACGTTGCCGATGGTGACCACGTCACCCTCGCGCAGCAGTGCGTCATCGACACGCTGACCGTTGACGAAGGTGCCGTTGATGCTGCGGTTGTCGAGGATCTCGGTGCCGCCCGGACCGGAGACCAGGGTGGCGTGGTGCCGGGAGGCCAGCACGTCGGGGATGACGATGTCGTTGTCGGTGGCGCGACCGATCTTGATACCGCCCGGCGGCACCTCCGGCGCCTTCCCGGGGCGCAGGATCTTGAGCATGCTCGTGGCGAGGTTGTTCTCCGACGGGCGGGCCACCGCGGTCGGTCCCATCGCGGTCTGCGACGGGTCGGCCGGCGGGATGTAGGTCGGCTGCGAGCGCGAGACGGTCGGCGGCGGCTGTGGCGGCAGGTAGCCCTGCTGCGGCGCGCCCTGATACGGCTGCTGCCCGGTCGGGTGATACGGCTGCTGTCCGGTCGGTTGACGCGACGGCGGCCCCGACGGGTAGCGCGGCGGCTGCTGGGACGGGGCGCCGCCGGTCGGCCACGGCGGCGGAGCCTGCGTCGGGGGCGGCTGCATCGGGGCCTGGGTCGGCCAGGACGCGCTGGGCCGCGGGCCGGTCGGGGTGGCGACCGCCTGCGTGGGCGGCGGGCTGCCCACCGCACCCTGGTGACGGCCGACCTCGAAGACCAGCTGCGGGCCGTCCGGGTTACCGATGTTGACGTGCTGGCCGTCGGTGATGTCCAGGGTCGGGACGCGCTGGCCGTTGACGTACATGCCGTTGAGGCTGCCGTTGTCGATGGCGATCCAGCGGCCCTGATCGAAGCGCAGCACCAGGTGGGCGCGCGAGATCAGCGGGTGGGCGATACGGACATCGGCACGTAGGTCGCGGCCGACGACGACGTCGTTGCCTGCGGAGAAGGTACGGGTCGATCCTTCGTATCGAACGGTCAGCGCGGGCGTTCCGGGGCGGCTCATCGGGACCAACTGTATCGGGTACGCGGACGCAATTCCTGCGTCGAGGTCACCGTTCGGCACGCCGAGCGCAACGAAATGGTCGCTGCCACCGTCCGGGCACGACCATTTCGTCGCTCTGGGTGAACGGCCTCAGATCGTCAGCGCGTCCGGCGCCCCGGTGACCACGCAGTGGGTGTGGGTGTAGATGGTCGGCATGCACTTGTTGCAGTGCGTGCACAGTGACCGGACCGCGGAATCGGCCTTGATCCGATTGACCAGGTCGGGCTCGGCCAGCAGGGCGCGGCCCATGGCGACGAAGTCGAAGCCCTCGGCCATGGCCTTGTCCATGGTCTCGCGATTGGTGATGCCGCCGAGCAGGATCAGCGGCATCGTGAGCTCGGCCCGGAATGCGCGGGCATGCCGCAGCAGATAGGCCTCGCGGTAGGGGTATTCGCGTAGGAACTTCGTGCCGGTCATCCGCATGCCCCAGCTGATCGGCGGTTTGAAGGCACCGGCGAACTCCTTGAGTGGGGCGTCGCCGTGGAACAGGTACATCGGGTTCACCAGCGAGCTGCCCGCGGTCAGCTCGATGGCGTCCAGCCCGCCGTCGGACTCCAGCCACTTGGCGGTCTGCAGCGCCTCGTCGAGCGGGATGCCGCCACGCACCCCGTCGGTCATGGTGAGTTTGGCGGTGACGGCGATCTGCTTGGCACCGTGGCTGTCGACGGCGTCGCGCACCGCGCGGACCACGCCGCGGGCCACCTTCGCCCGGTTCTCCAGGGACCCGCCGAACTCGTCGGTGCGACGGTTGAGCAGCGGCGACAAAAACGAGCTGGCCAGGTAGTTGTGCCCGAGGTGCACCTCTACGGCGTCGAAGCCGGCGTCGATGGCCAGCCGGGCCGCGTCGGCATGCGCGGCGATGACGTCCCGGATGTCGTCCTTGGTGGCCTTGCGGGCGAACCGCATCGACAGCGGGTTGAAGAACCGGATGGGCGCCAGCGCCGGCGCCTTGTTGGTGCGGGCGTTGGCCACCGGTCCGGCGTGGCCGATCTGGGCGCTGATCGCCGCGCCCTCGCCGTGCACGGCGTCGGTGAGCCTGCGCAGGCCGGGGATGGCCTCCGGGCGCATCCAGATCTGCCAGCCGTCGGTGCGTCCGCCGGGTGCCACCGCGCAGTAGGCGACGGTCGTCATGCCGACACCGCCGGCGGCCGGCAGCTGGTGATACCGGATCAGATCGTCGGTGACCAGCGCGTTCGGGCTGGCCGCTTCGAAGGTTGCGGCCTTGATGATGCGGTTGCGCAACGTCACCGGCCCGAGCTTGGCCGCGCCAAACACGTCGGTGAACACTTCAGGCTGGGTGTTCATACCGGGCGAGCCTGCCACAATGTGTTCCGTGGCAGCGACGATTCTGGACGGTAAGGCAACCCGCGACGAGATCCTCGACGATCTCAAGGGCCGGGTGGCGACTCTGACGGCGGCGGGACGCACCCCCGGGCTGGGCACCATCCTGGTCGGCGACGACCCGGGATCGCAGGCCTACGTGCGCGGTAAGCACGCCGACTGCGCCAAGGTCGGCATCAACTCGATCCGTCGCGATCTGCCCGCCGACATCAGCCAGGCCACCCTCGACGAGACCATCGACGAGCTCAATGCCAACCCCGAGTGCACCGGCTACATCGTTCAGCTTCCGCTGCCCAAGCACCTGGATGAGAACGCCGCCCTGGAGCGCATCGACCCGGACAAGGACGCCGACGGTCTGCACCCGACCAACCTGGGCCGGCTGGTGCTCGGTAAAGAGGCCCCGCTGCCCTGCACGCCGCGCGGCATCGTGCATCTGCTGCGCCGCTTCGACGTCCCGATCGCCGGTGCGCACGTGGTGGTGATCGGGCGCGGGGTGACGGTCGGCCGCCCGCTGGGGCTGCTGCTCACCCGCCGTTCGGAGAATGCAACGGTCACGTTGTGCCACACCGGGACTCGCGACCTCGCCGAGCTCACCCGGCAGGCCGACATCATCGTGGCGGCCGTCGGGGTGCCGTACATGGTGACCGCGGACATGGTCAAACCCGGTGCGGCGGTCGTCGACGTCGGCGTCAGTCGGGTGGAGGGCAAGCTGACCGGTGACGTGGCGCCCGATGTCTGGGATGTCGCCGGGCACGTGTCGCCGAACCCGGGTGGGGTGGGCCCGCTGACCCGGGCCTTCCTGCTGACCAATGTCGTGGAGCGCGCGGAGCGCGGGTGACGGCGATCAGCGCTCGCGCGCACAGCACATGACACCGCAGGAGTTCGCCCGCAAGGTGCTGGCCGGCCAGTGGCCGATCCTGCTGGTCGCGTTGATCTTCGTGGCCTCCTTCGGCCTGGTGATCGCCGGCTACTGGCGCCGGGGCGCCCTGGTGATGGGCATCGCGGTCGGGGTGGCCGCGGCGTTGCGCCTGGCGCTCTCCGATGACCGCGCCGGACTTCTCGTGGTGCGCTCGCGCGCAATAGATTTCGCGACGACGGCATCGGTGAGCGCGGCCATGCTCTATATCGCATGGACCATCGACCCGCTGGGGACCAGCTAGCTCGTCAGGTCGGCCCGGATCCCGACGGTGATGTAGGGCAGTGCCAGTCCGGTGCTGTTGGCCAGGGCCGGATGGGTTTTCAGGAGCTCGCGCACCCGGTCCAGGGTCCGCTCGCGCACCTCGGTGGGTGAGGTGATGCAGTAACTGCGCGAGGCCACCAGGTCGATGAGGGCCCGCGGCGTCAGGTAACTCGTCCACTCGACGTGGGTGCGTTCGATCGACCCGAACGGTGCGGCGAGTGTCACCTCGTCGTTGAGCGGGTCGTGTTCGTGGCCGATGATGGCGCCCAGATCCTTGACCCAGCCCATCCGTTCGTCGCGGGTGTTCCACACCAGCCCGAGCCGGCCGCCCGGCCGCAGCACCCGGGCGATCTCCTTGGCGGCGCGTTGCGGGTCGAACCAGTGCCACGCCTGGGCAACGAGCACACAGTCGACGCTGTCATCGGGCAGCGGGATCTCCTCGGCCGTCCCGAGCAGGGCGGGTGTCTTCGGCAGCGAGGAGGACAGCACCTCCAGCATCTCCGCGATCGGATCGACGGCAATCACGTCGAGGCCACGCTCGACCAGTCGCACGGTCAGCTTGCCGGTGCCCGCACCCAGGTCGAGCACCGTGCGGGCACCGGTCGGCAGCAGCCAGTCGATGGCCTCCGGTGGATAGGACGGGCGGCCACGCTCGTAGGCGGCGGCCTCCTCGCCGAAGGACAGGGATCGGGGATCGGGCCTGCTCACTGCGCCGCGATCTCCAGCGTCCGGCGGATCAGCGGTGCGACCGCATCGGTTTCGACGAGGAAGCCGTCGTGACCGTAGATGGATTCGACGACCGAGAGCCCCGGGCAGCCGGGCAGCAAATCGGCGAGTTCCTGCTGCTGACGCAGCGGATACAACCGGTCCGACGTGATGCCGCCGACCAGCACCGGCACCGCACACCCGGCCAGCGCCGCGGGCACCCCGCCCCGGCCGCGGCCGACGTCGTGACTGCTCAGCGCGTCGGTGAGCGCGACATACGTGCCGGCGTCGAAGCGGGATACCAGCTTGCCGCCCTGATGTTCCAGATAGCTCTGCACGGCATAACGGCCGCCGGTGGTGGGATCTTCGTCGCCCTGTGCCTCGTTGGCGAACCGCGAATCCAGTTCCGCCTCACCGCGATAGGTCAGATGCGCGATCCGGCGCGCGATCTCCAGGCCCGCCGCCGGGGTACGGCCGGTGCCGTAATAATCACCGCCCTGCCAGTCCGGGTCGGCCTTGATGGCGGCCACCTGCGTGCTCTGGGTACCGATCTGGTCGGCAGTGGCGCGGGCGCCGACCGCCAGGACCAGGCCGGCCCGCACCGTCTCGGGGTGCCCGACGATCCACTCCAGGGCGCGGGCGCCGCCCATCGAGCCGCCGATCACCGCGGCCACCCGGGTGATCCCCAGCGCGGCCAGCGCGGCCAGGTCGGCGTTCACCTGGTCGCGGATGGTGATCGCGGGAAACCTTGAGCCCCAGGGCTTTCCGTCGGGAGCCGGCGAGCTGGGTCCGGTCGAACCGCGGCAGCCGCCCAGTGCGTTGGTGGCGATGGCGCACCACCGGTCGGTGTCGATGGTGGCGCCGGGGCCGGCCACCCCGTCCCACCAGCCCGGTGTCGGGTGCTCCGGGCCCGCCGGGCCGGTGATGTGTGAGTCGCCGGTGAGGGCGTGCAGCACCATGACGACGTTGTCGCGGGCGGGGGACAGCTCACCCCAGCGCTGCACCGCGATCGAGACATCCGGGAGAACGACACCGCTTTCCAGGGTCAGGTCGCCGATCTCGACGACCCCGAGCTCACCGTGCGCGGGCAGCGTCGACACCGCGTCGCTCTGTATGTCGAAGGTGGTCATGTCGCCTCACACCGATGCGACGCTCTGGCCGGTGCCCGCGAACACGCGGGCGGCGGCGAAACCCCGGTCCAGGTCGGCCAGGATGTCCTCGATGCCCTCGATACCGACGGCCAACCGGACCAGGCCGGGCGTGACACCGGTGGTCAGCTGCTCCTCGGGGGTCAGCTGCTGGTGGGTGGTCGAGGCCGGGTGGATGACCAGCGAGCGCACGTCGCCGATGTTGGCGACATGACTGTGCAACGTGAGCGCGTTGACGAACGCCTGCCCGGCCGCGATACCGCCGGCCAGCTCGAAGGCCAGCACCGCACCGGTGCCCTTGGGGGCCAGTCGGCGACCCACCTCGTACCACGGTGAACTGGGCAGCCCGGCGTAGTTCACCGAGATCACCTCGTCGCGGCCCTCCAGGTACTCGGCGACCTGCTGTGCGTTGGCCACGTGCCGCTCGAGGCGCAGGCTCAGCGTTTCCAGGCCCTGGGCGATCAGGAACGCGTTGAACGGCGCACCCGCCGAGCCCAGGTCGCGCAGCAGCTGCACCCGGGCCTTCAGCGCATAGGCCGGCGGGCCGAGCTCGGCGAACACCACACCGTGGTAGCTCGGGTCGGGCGTGGTGAAGCCGGGGTGGCGGCCCTGGGTCCAGTCGAACCGGCCACTGTCGATGATGACGCCGGCGATCGCGGTGCCGTGCCCACCGAGGTACTTGGTCGCCGAGTGCACGACGATGTCGGCGCCGTGCGCGATGGGCTGGATCAGGTACGGCGTGGCAATCGTGTTGTCGACGATCAGCGGGATGCCGTCGGCGTGGGCGACCTCGGCGACGGACGGGATGTCGAGCACGTCGATCTGCGGATTGGAGATCGTCTCGGCGAAGAATGCCTTGGTGTTCGGCCGGATCGCCGCACGCCAGGACTCGGGATCGTCGGGATTGTCCACGAACGTCGTCTCGATACCCAGCTTGGGCAGCGTGTAGTGCAGCAGGTTGTAGGTGCCGCCGTAGAGCCGGGGGGAGGACACGATGTGATCGCCGGCCTGGGCCAGGTTGAGGATCGCGAACGTCTCGGCGGCCTGGCCGGAGGACAGGAACAGCGCGGCCACACCACCCTCAAGCGCGGCGATGCGCTGCTCGACGACATCCTGCGTCGGGTTCATGATCCGGGTGTAGATGTTGCCGGGCTCGGCCAGACCGAACAGTGCCGCGGCGTGCGCGGTGTCGCGGAACGTATAGGAGGTGGTCTGGTAGATCGGCAGCGCCCGGGCGTTGGTCGCGGCGTCGGGGGTCTGGCCGGCGTGGATCTGCTTGGTCTCGAACGACCACTCTTGTTCTGGCGTGCTCATGAAGAACGAACCTCCATCGGTGTCTGGGGGTCCGTCGGTACGGACCCGCGCTTGCCGCGTAGCCGTCACAGCTACTCAACCTGGTCTTCACCCGGAGCACCCCACCGCGGTTGGAGGGTTGCCGGCCAGCAAGCCGGGGCTTGATGCTGGCGCTCATGACCGAAACAAAGCCTAGCTCACCACTGTGACCTGGTGCCACCTGGTTCCGCAGACCTGTCAGGACAAACTTACTGACCAGTAGCGAAAGCTGACCCATCGCGCCGTCGGTGGCCCTTGTAGTGTTGCCCGTGAGGGCAGCTCCCGACCGTCACCCACGCGGCTGCGGGCTGTCCGCCGAGCGAGATCGTCGCTGTCGAATCACATACGGCAGGGCCGATTTTCGTTACACCTGTCCGACAGTGACGCCGGGAGTACACATGAGCGCCGAGCAGCCGACCATCATCTACACGTTGACCGACGAGGCGCCGCTGTTGGCGACGTACGCCTTCCTGCCGGTGATCCGTACCTTCGCCGATGCCGCCGGCATCGACGTCAAGACCAGCGACATCTCCGTCGCCGCGCGCATCCTCGCCGAATTCAGCGACCGTCTGACCGACGAGCAGAAGGTGCCCGACAACCTGGCCGACCTCGGTGCGCTCACCCAGGACCCCAGCGCCAACATCATCAAGCTCCCCAACATCAGCGCCTCGGTGCCGCAGCTGCTGGCCGCGATCAAGGAGCTCAAGAACAAGGGCTACGACCTGCCGGACTTCCCGGGCGACCCGAAGACCGACGAGGAAAAAGAGATCCGCCAGCGCTACGGCAAGGTGCTCGGCAGCGCGGTGAACCCGGTGCTGCGCGAGGGCAACTCGGACCGTCGCGCCCCCAACGCCGTCAAGGACTACGCCCGCAAGCACCCGCACAGCATGGGCACCTGGTCGCAGGCCTCGCGCACGCACGTGGCCACCATGAAGACCGGCGACTTCTACCACGGCGAGAAGTCGATGACGGTGGACAAGGACCGCAAGGTCAAGATGGTGCTGCAGACCGGTGCGGGGGAGACCGTGCTCAAGCCCGAGGTGAAACTCACCGCCGGGGACGTCATCGACAGCATGTACATGAGCAAGAAGGCGCTGATCGAGTTCTACGAGGAGCAGATCGAGGACGCCTACAAGACCGGCGTCATGTTCTCGCTGCACGTCAAGGCGACCATGATGAAGGTCAGCCACCCCATCGTCTTCGGGCATGCGGTCAAGGTGTTCTACAAGGACGCATTTGCCAAGCACGGCAAGCTCTTCGACGAACTCGGCGTCAACGTCAACAACGGGCTCTCCGATCTCTACGACAAGATCGAGACCCTGCCGGCCAGCCAGCGCGAGGAGATCATCAACGATCTGCACGCCTGCCACGAGCACCGTCCCGAGCTGGCCATGGTCGACTCGGCCAAGGGCATCTCCAACTTCCACTCGCCGTCCGATGTCATCGTCGACGCCTCGATGCCGGCGATGATCCGGCTCGGCGGCAAGATGTACGGCGCCGACGGCCGCACCAAGGACACCAAGGCGGTCAACCCAGAGTCGACCTTCTCCCGCATCTACCAGGAGATGATCAACTTCTGTAAGACCCACGGAAACTTCGATCCGACCACCATGGGCACCGTGCCCAACGTCGGTCTGATGGCCCAGAAGGCCGAGGAGTACGGCAGCCACGACAAGACCTTCGAGATCGCCGAGGCGGGCACCGCCCAGATCGTCGACATCGACTCCGGTGAGGTGCTCCTGGAGCAGGACGTCGAAGAGGGCGACATCTGGCGCATGCCGATCGTCAAGGACGCGGCCATCCGGGACTGGGTGAAGCTGGCGGTCAACCGGGCCCGGCTGTCCGGGATGACCACGGTGTTCTGGCTCGACGACGAGCGTCCGCACGAGAACGAGCTGCGTAAGAAGGTCAAGGCCTACCTCAAGGAAGAGGACACCGAGGGCCTGGACATCACGATCCTGCCGCAGGTGTGGGCCATGCGGTACACCCTGGAGCGCGTCATTCGCGGTCAGGACACCATCGCCGCGACCGGCAACATCCTGCGTGACTACCTGACCGACCTGTTCCCGATCCTGGAACTGGGCACCAGCGCCAAGATGCTCTCGATCGTGCCGCTGATGGCCGGCGGCGGGTTGTACGAGACCGGCGCCGGTGGCTCGGCGCCCAAGCACGTGAGTCAGCTGGTCGAGGAGAACCACCTGCGCTGGGACTCGCTCGGTGAGTTCCTGGCCATCGGTGCGTCGCTGGAGGACCTCGGCAACAAAACCGACAACGCCAAGGCCAAGGTGCTGGCCCAGACGCTGGACTCTGCCGTCGGAAAGCTGTTGGAGGAGAACAAGTCTCCCTCCCGCAAGGCCGGTGAACTGGACAACCGCGGCAGCCAGTTCTACCTGTCGCTGTACTGGGCGCAGGCGCTGGCCGAGCAGTCCGAGGACTCCGAACTGGCCGAGCACTTCGCCCCGCTGGCCAAGACGCTGGCCGAGAACGAGGACACCATCGTCGCCGAACTCAACGAGGTGCAGGGCGGGCACGCCGATATCGGCGGCTACTACTACCCGGACCCGGAGAAGACCGCCGCTGTGATGCGTCCGTCCAAGACGTTCAACACCGCGTTGGAGTCTGCACGGAGCTAACTTCGTCGCGATCGACACCAGTTCAGCCTCGATGGGGTCCACCCCGTCGAGGCTGAACTCGTGTAGGGGTCTCGGCGGATAGAGCTACCTGGTTGCCGTCTCGGCGGCATCAATACCGAACTCGCGCGCCTACCCGGCGGGCGGTGCCTCGCGCGTCGGTTCGGTGTGCTGGTCGACGAAGTCGGCGATCAGCTCGGTGATCTGTCCGGGTGCTTCCAGCATCGGGATGTGCCCGAGGCCCGGCAAGCGGGTCACCTTGGCGTCGGTGGGCAGGTTCTCGATGAAGTACTTGGTGCCGCGCGGGCTGGGGAACACCCGGTCCTTCTCGCACAACACCAGGTGCGTGGGCACGCCGACCTGGGCGAGCTCCAAGAGTCCGGGCAATCGCAGCGTCTTGATCAGCAGCTGGACGTAGGCCGTGCAGTGCGTCGCATCCTCGACCAGCGCCTCCAGATCGGCGCGGCTCGGGCCGTCGGCCGGCCCGCTGACCGGCAGGGTCGCGATGCGGGTGCCGAACGGCAGGTCCAGGATGCGTGGACCGAGCAGCCGGGCGGCGATCAGAGCCGGCCCGCCGGCGAGGAATTTGAGCACGGTCTCGTACTTGGTGGGCGAGTGCTGGCGCCAGCCGCCGGCCGGGGCGATCGCGGTCAGGGTGCGCGCCCGGCCGCGCCGCTCCAACTCGAAGGCCACCCAGCCACCGAGCGAGTTCCCGACGACATGGGCGGTCTCCCAACCGATCTGGTCCATTCGCCGCTCGATGTCGTCGACCAGGGCGGCGGTGTCGAGGAACCAGGTGCCCGACCGGGCCCCACCGTGATGTCCGACCATGGTCGGTGCCAGCACCTCGAAGCGGCCGGTCTCGGCGAGCTGGTCGGCCACCGTGCGCCAGACGTTCTGCGAACACAGGAACGGGTGCAGCATCAGGATCGGTTCACCCGATCCATGGTGGATGGGTGCGCGTTGGGTCATAGCGCCCGACAGTATGGCGGTACCGCGGGTACCGCAAGGGTCCGCCGGCCGGGGGAGCGCGAACATGTCGGGGTGCTCCACTAGGGTCGACGCCCGTGATCGTCACCACCGTCAACGCCAACGGCATCCGGGCCGCGGTCAAACAGCGTTCCGAGACCAACCTGGGCCTGCTGCCCTGGCTGAAGGAGACCGCTGCCGACGTCATCTGTCTGCAGGAGACCCGTGCCGATGACGAGCAGCTGGCCGACGCGCTGTCGCCGGCGCTGGCCGATGGCTGGCACCTGGCCTCGGCCGAGCCGCACGTGAAGGGTCGCAATGGCGTTGCGGTGCTGTCGCGCACCCCCTTCGACGCGATCCGGATCGGCACCGGCGCCGAGGAGTTCGCCACACACGGCCGCTACCTGGAGGTCGACACCGCCGGGACGACGGTGGCCAGCGTCTACCTGCCCACCGGCGAGGCCGGGACCGACCGGCAGCTGGAGAAGGAGCGGTTCATGGCCGCCATCGAGGCCCGGATGGCCGAACTGCTCGCCGGTGGCCGCGATGCCGTGCTGTGCGGTGACTGGAACATCGCGCACACCGAGAACGACATCAAGGCCTGGAAGAACAACGTCAAGAAGGCCGGATTCCTGCCGAGCGAGCGGCAGTGGCTGACCGATCTGCTGGCCACCGGGTGGGTCGACGTGGTGCGTGCGCTGCATCCCGATGTGGCCGGACCGTACAGCTGGTGGTCCTGGCGAGGTAAGGCCTTCGACAACGACGCCGGCTGGCGCATCGATTATCACCTGGCGAGTCCGGCGCTGGCAGCCCGCGCGCTGTCGGCCCGGGTCGAGCGCGCTGAGCTGTACGCACTGCGGTGGTCCGACCATGCCCCGGTGACCGTGCAATTCTCGGCCTGAGGTTCAGGCTGGCGCGCGCCACTGCGGGTCGCGGCCCAGCAGGCGCAGTACCTCGTCCAGATCGCCCCACCCGCCCCCAGGGCGGGCCGGCCCGAACGGCGCGCCGGCGTCATTGCGGCTCGCGTCATCGGGGATGCTCCGCACGATCGGCAGGGCGGCGGCGACCAGGTCGGCCGACGGCGCGAACGGAACCCCGACGCTGACCGCGACATCCCAGCCGTGCACCAGGTAGTCGACGAAGTGCATGCTCATCGCCACCGAACCCGGAACCGTTGCCTGCGCCCCGAACTCGGGTAGCGCGAACACGACATCGGCGATCCCCGGTGCGCCGAACGCGTCCAGGGCGTCGCCGGCAGCGCTCCGGTAGCTGCCGGCCGGGTCGGCGCGCACCGCGTCGGCGACGGTGGCCGGATCCCAGACCCCCTGGTCGGCGCCGGCGCCGCGCGCGGATGCGGCAAAACCGCGGTGCTGCACGGTCATATGGGCGAGCAGGTCGGCCAGGTCCCAGCCGGCGCACGGGGTGGCGTTGCCGAGGTCGGTGCCCTCGACGGTGTCGACGATCGCGATGGACTGCAGGACGGCGGCCCGGTGAAAGGCGGGATAAATGGTAAGCATGTGCATACGATAAGCGATCGCATATAATTGGGCAACGCTTAACATATTGCGGTGCCACGTCGCCCTGATCTGGCCGCCATGCTCGCGCCGTTGCTGCGCGAGCTGGCGCCCGCCGAGGTGCCCGTGCTCGCCGCGCACGACCTCACCATGTGGGGGTACGCGGTCTTGTGCGCTCTCGACGAAGGCGCGGTGCGCAGCCAGGCGGCGCTCGCGGCATCGATCGGTGCGGACAAGACGCGCATCATCCGCACGCTCGACGAACTGCAGGATCGCGGCTTCATCGAGCGCGGGCCCGACCCCGAGGACCGGCGCGTCCGGCTGCTGGCCATCACCGCAGCGGGCAGACGGGTCAAGGACTCCGCCCAGGCCGAGATCCAGCGCGGCGAGGAACGCCGGCTGGGGGTGCTCAGTGCCGCGGACCGGCGCACCTTTCTGCGGGTGCTCGACCTGCTGAGCCGCGCGGAAACCGGATAGGCGAAAATCGACTCATCATGAGCGTCCCCTCCAAGAGCGTCGTATTCTCCGGCGCGCAGCCCACGTCGGACTCCCTGCACCTCGGCAACGCCCTCGGCGCGGTGAACCAGTGGGTGAGCATGCAGCGCGACTACGACGCCTATTTCTGCGTCGTCGATCTGCACGCGATCACCATCCCGCAGGATCCCGAGGTGCTGCGCAAACGCACCCTGGTCACCGCCGCGCAGTACCTGGCCCTCGGTGTGGACCCCGAGCAGGCGACGGTCTTCGTGCAGAGCCATGTGCCCGCCCACACCCAGCTGGCCTGGGTGCTGGGATGCTTCGCCGGTTTCGGGCAGGCGTCGCGGATGACGCAGTTCAAGGACAAGTCGCAGAAGCAGGGCGCCGAGGCCACCACCGTCGGACTGTTCACCTACCCCGTGCTGATGGCCGCCGACATCCTGCTCTACGACACCGATCTGGTGCCCGTCGGTGAGGATCAGCGCCAGCATCTCGAACTCGCCCGCGACCTCGCCGAGCGCATCAACGCCCGCTTCCCGAAAACCTTCGTCGTCCCCGAGGCCACCATCCCCAAGGCCACCGCGAAGATCTTCGACCTGCAGGACCCGACGGCGAAGATGAGCAAATCGGCCACCACCGACGCCGGCCTGATCAGCCTGCTCGACGATCCGAAGAAGACCGCCAAGAAGATTCGGTCCGCCGTCACCGACAGCGAACGCGACATCCGTTTCGACCGCGATGCCAAGCCCGGGGTGTCCAACCTGCTGACCATCCAGTCCGCGGTCACCGGCACCGATGTCGACACCCTCGTCGCCGGATACCAGGGCCGCGGCTACGGCGACCTGAAGACCGAGACCGCCGATGCCGTGGTGGAGTTCGTGACGCCCATCAAGGCGCGCGTCGACGAGCTGCTCGCGGACCCGGCCGAACTGCAGGCGGTGCTGGCCAAGGGCGCCGACCGGGCCAACGGCGTGGCTTCAGCCACCCTCCAGCGGGTATACGACCGGATGGGTTTTCTCGCGCCGACGCACTGACCGCCCGCGGAAGGGGTACCCATGGCCGACGCCGATCCGGACCAGCCTGGTCTCATCGACCGGTTGCGCAACCGCTTCGGATGGTTCGACCGCGTGATGCTGGCGCAGGGGCGCTACAACGATTGCAAGGGCGATTTCTACGCGGCGGGCATCACGTACTTCACCATCTTCGCGCTGTTCCCGCTGTTGATGGTCGGCTTCTCCATCGGCGGGTTCATCCTGGCCAATCAGCCCGACCTGATGATCCAGGTCGAGGACAAGATCCGCTCGACGGTGTCGGGTGATTTCGGCGCGCAGCTGGTCGAGCTGATGGACTCGGCCATCGAGTCGCGCGGCACGGTCGGGATCATCGGCCTGGCCACCGCGGCGTGGGCGGGTCTGGGCTGGATGAACAATCTGCGCGAGGCGCTCAGTCAGATGTGGGAACAGCGGCACGAGCCTTCCGGATTCGTGGCCACCAAGCTGTCGGATCTGGCCGCCCTGGTCTCGGCGTTCCTGGCGCTCACGCTCACGATCGGGCTGACCGCCCTGAGCAAGAAGTCGGCGATGAGCACCGTGCTGGGCTGGTTCGGCCTGCACGACGTGCCGGGACTCGGTGTGGCACTTCAGGTCGCATCCTGGTTCGTCTCGATTCTGATCTCGTGGATGTTCTTCACCTGGATCATCGCCCGGCTGCCGCGTGAGTCGGTCAGCTTTCGGAGCTCGCTGCGGGCCGGGCTGCTCGCGGCGATTGCCTTCGAGATCTTCAAACAGGTGGCCTCGATCTACCTGCAGTCGGTGCTGACCGGGCCGGCGGGCGCCACCTTCGGGCCGGTGCTCGGCTTGATGGTGTTCGCCTACATCACAGCGCGACTGATCCTGTTCTCGACGGCGTGGGCGGCCACCGCCCCGGAGAATCTGGCCGCCGCACCGGTGGAACCGCCCGGCCCGGTGCTGATCCGGCCGCGGGTTCAGGTCCGGGAGGGCGCGGGATTGCCGGGTGCGGCAGCCGGATTCGCCGCGGGCACGCTCGGTGGGCTGGGGCTTGCCCGGCTGCTCCGCCGTCGGCGTCAATGACCGATGAGTTTGAGCCCCACGACACAGCCGATGATGCCCAGGATCAGCCCCACCTTGATCAGCGAGGCGCCCTCCGATCCGGTGAGCATCGCGTACCCGACGGTGAGCGCGGCGCCGATGCCCACCCAGATCGCATAACTGGTGCTGATGGGCAGGGTGCGCATCGCATAACCCAGACCGGCCATCGAGAACACCAGCGCCACCGCGAAAGTCACCGACGGCCAGAGCCGGCTGAAGCCCGCTGATTTTCCGAGTGCGGTCGCCCAGACGGCTTCCAGCACCCCCGACACCACCAAGATCACCCAGGCCATGACACACCTCCGTTGGCTGCCGTCTTGTCGCTGGCCGGGTACGGTGCCTCTCGTCCGGTGTCACACGGTGACATCTTCGACGGTAGCAAACTGCGGTAGCGTCGGGCCGGTGTCGTTGGTCACCAGCTGGTCGGAGTCGATGGGCCTGCGCGCCCCGATTGTGAACGCCCCGATGGGCGGTGCCGCCGGCGGCCGGCTGGCCTCCGCGGTCACCGCCGCGGGCGGGCTCGGGATGATCGGAATGGGCAGTGCCGCAACGCCCGAGGCGCTGCGCGCCGAGCTGGCGCTGGTGGACGGTCGCGTCGGTATCGGACTGGTGCACTGGGTGATGGCCGAGCGCCCGGCCCTGCTCGATACCGCACTGGCCGCCCGGCCCGCGTTGCTGTCGGTGAGTTTCGGTACCGACTGGGCCTGGGTGCACCAGGCCCACGACGCCGGAGTCGCGGTCACGACGCAGGTCGCCTCCATCGAGGCGGCCCGGCGCGCCGCGGATGCCGGCGTCGACGTGCTGGTGGCACGCGGTGCCGAGGGCGGGGGCCACGGTGAACCGCTGTGGGGAACGTTGCCGCTGCTGGCGGGAGTGCTTGACGCGGTGGATGTTCCGGTGCTGGCGGCCGGTGGGGTCAGCTCCGCGCGCGGGCTCGCCGCGGTGTTGGCCGCGGGCGCGTCGGCGGCCTGGATGGGCACGGTGTTCGCGGCCTGCCCGCAGGCGCTGACCGCCGATGACGCCCGCGCCGAACTGCTTGCCGGTCAGGATACCGAGCTGACCTCCGAGCATGACATCGCGGCCGGATACCGTTGGCCTGCCGGTATTCCGGAGCGGGTGCTGCGCGGATCGCCGGTCAACGCGGGGCAGGGTGTCGCGTCGGTGCGGGAGTCGGTTGACGCGGGGGAGCTGGTGGCGACGCTGTGCGCGGACGCCGAGGACTTGTTGCGCCGGCCGGTGCGGTGAGCCGCGGGGCTCAGGCGCGCTGACGGTTCATCGACCGGGCCACCATCATCAGCGAGAACACGATGATGGCGCCCACCAGGCCGACCCCGATGCGCACCGGCAGGGTATCCGCCGGCGGCAGTGCGGTCGCGGCAACGGCCGTGGGATCCGGTGCGTCTTCGGTTTTGGTGACCGCCAGCGACGGATCCGCCTCGATGAGGGTGCCGACCTTGGTGCCCGGCGGTGTCGAGAAGCCGTAGTCGAGCAGCCGTGCGGCCTGCTCCCACGGTGCGATCGGCACCCGGGTGCCCTTGAGCATCACGGCCACCAGGCGGCGTCCGTCGCGCTCGGCGGCGCCGACGAATGTCTGCCCGGCGTCGTCGGTGTAGCCGGTCTTGCCGCCGAGTGCGCCCGGGTAGTTGTAGAGCAGCTTGTTGTCGTTCTCCAGCTCGTAGGTCGGCCACGGATACTTCTGGCTGCCAACGATCTTGGTGAAGGTGTCGTTCTGCCAGGCGTAGCGGTAGAACAACCCGATGTCATACGCCGAGGTGCTCATGCCGGGGCCGTCCAGGCCCGAGGGCGTCGCCGCACGGGTGTCGCGTGCGCCGAGCTTGCGGGCCAGCGCGTTGATCTTCTGCAGCGCGGTGTCCATCCCGCCCAGTTGCATGGCCAGGGCGTGGGCGGCGTCGTTGCCGGACACCATGAGCAGGCCGTGCAGCAGATCGTTGATGGTGTAGCGCTCGCCGGTCTTGACCCCGACGCTGCTGCCCTCGGCGTGCTCGTCGCCCTCGGTGCCGGTGACGATGCGGTTGATCGGCAGTTCCTGGATGGACTGCATGGCCACCAGCACCTTGATCACGCTGGCCGGGCGGTGCCGCCCGTGCGGGTCCTTGGCCGCGATCACCTCGCCGGTGTCCAGATCGGCCACCAGCCACGCCTCGGCGGACACGTCACCGGGCACCGGTCCGGTGCCCGCCGCGGTCACGATCCCGCAGCCGCCGAGTGCCTCGCCGCCCAGCGGGGTGGCCGGCACCGGGATCGGTCCGGGCGTCGGATCGCCCGGTTTGGGGACTTCGGAGGCGTCGACCGCCGGCGGCGTCGTGGTGCGGTAGGGGCAGGGGTCCGGCGCCGGTTCGGCGCCCGCGAAGGGTGCGCTGACCAGCGCCGGAGCGGTCAGCATCAAAGCCGCGGTGACCGTGCAGGTCAGTCGGCGCAACGTCGCGAGAGAAGCCATGATGAGTGCAGATTAGGAGACCGCGGCGCGATTTCCGCCTCGCCACGCTGTGGCTGGTGTGACTTATGTGAATGATGTGATTCAACGACGACGACGGTGCGCCCAGATCGAGAACATGCCGCTCGTCTCGATCTGCGCGCACCGTCGGTGCTCGTCCGGGTGTGCCGCCGTCACATCCGGCGGCCGGCCTCCGACAACACGTTGTGCAGGATGTCGTAGATCGCGTCGAACTCGGCCTGCCCGCTGATCAGCGGGGGAGCCAGCTGCACCACTGGGTCGCCCCGGTCGTCGGCGCGGCAGTACAGGCCGGCCTCCCACAGCGCGGGGGTCAGGAAACCGCGCAGCAGCCGCTCGGACTCCTCGTCGTTGAACGTCTCCTTGGTGGCTTTGTCCTTGACCAACTCGATGCCGTAGAAGAAACCCTCACCGCGGACGTCACCGACGATCGGGAGGTCGTAGAGCTTTTCCAGGGTGGCCTTGAACGCCGGGGCGTTCTGCTTGACGTGGTCGTTGATGCCCTCGCGCTCGAAGATGTCGAGGTTGGCCAGTGCGACGGCGGCCGAGACCGGGTGCCCGCCGAAGGTGTAGCCGTGGCCGAAGACCGTCGAGCCGTCGTCGAACGGCTCGAACAGCCGGTCGCTGGCGATCATGGCGCCCAGCGGTGAATAGCCCGACGTCAAACCCTTTGCGCTGGTGATGATGTCGGGCACGTAGCCGAAGTCGTCACAAGCGAACATCGAGCCGATCCGGCCGTAGGCGCAGATGACCTCGTCGGAGACCAGCAGCACGTCGTACTCGTCGCAGATCTCGCGGACGCGCTCGAAATATCCCGGCGGCGGCGGGAAGCAGCCACCGGCGTTCTGCACCGGCTCCAGGAACACCGCGGCGACGGTGTCGGGGCCTTCGAACTCGATGGCCTCGGCGATGCGGTCGGCGCAGTACTGTCCGAAGGCCTTCTCGTCATGCGCGAAGGGCTCCGGTGCGCGGTAGAAGTTGGTGTTCGGGGCACGGAAGCCACCCGGCGTCAGCGGCTCGAAGGGCGCCTTGAACGCCGGGATGCCGGTGATCGCCAGCGCCCCCTGCGGGGTGCCGTGGTAGGCGATGGAACGCGAAACCACCTTGTGCTTACCGGGTTTGCCGGTCAGCTTGAAAAACTGCTTGGCCAGCTTCCATGCCGATTCGACGGCCTCGCCGCCGCCGGTGGTGAAGAACACCCGGTTCAGATCGCCGGGTGCGTAGTTGGCCACCCGCTCGGCCAGTTCGATGGCCGTGGGCGTCGCGTAGGACCACAGCGGGAAGAAGGCGAGCTGCTCGGCCTGCTTGGCCGCGGCGGCGGCGAGCTCCTCACGGCCGTGGCCGACCTGGACGACGAACAGCCCGGACAGGCCGTCGATGTAGCTGTTGCCCTTGTCGTCGAAGATGCGGGTGCCTTCGCCGCGGGTGATGATCGGCGGGGTGATGTCGGCGCCGTGGCGGGCGAAGTGTCCCCACAGGTGGCGCTTGGCCTTGGCGGCCAGATCGGTGGTGGTGGCGTTCTCCGTGTCGGAGATGATGGTCATCGGGTTCCCCAGTTGTATTGCTGTTTGACGAGTTTGAGATAGACGAGCGTTTCGGTGGATATCACCCCTGGGACGGCGCGGATCTTGGTGTTGAGCAGGTCGAGCAGGTCGCCGTCGTCCTCGCAGACCACCTCGGCGATGGCGTCGAAGGTGCCGGCGGTCAGGACGACGTAGTCGACGGACTCCAGTTGGGCCAGCTTCTCGGCGACCTTGGTGGTGTCCCCGGTGCAGCGGATGCCGATCATCGCCTGGCGGGCGAACCCCAGCTGCATGGGATCGGTGACGGCGACGATCTGCATGACGCCGGCATCGACCATGCGCTGCACCCGCTGGCGCACGGCCGCCTCGGACAGGCCGACCGCCTTGCCGATTCCGGCATAGGACCGTCTACCGTCCTGCTGCAGCTTCTCGATGATGGCCTTGGACAGCTCATCGAGCTGGAACGCGGCCCCCGGACGCGAATGGTTGATCCGCAGGGACACGGCGGAGGGGCCGGGCGGGGAGTCCGGGTGCGACATGCTCACGATTGTGCACGGAATCCGTCGTTGCAAGCAACCATTTGTATGAAATCAGGCGTTCGTGATGCTGTGAATTGCCGGAATGCGTAGCCTTGGTGCCCGTGAGTGCTCAAACCCCGGCGATCGCCGGCAGTTGGATCAATGGTGCAGCAACAACCACGACGGGGCCGGCCTTCGAGGTCATCAACCCCGCGACCGGTGCGGTGGCGGCGACATATGCGCTGGCCACCCCGGCCGATGTCGACGCCGCGGTGGCGGCAGCGCGCGCGGCGCAACCGGCCTGGGCGGCCGCGCCGCCGGTCGAGCGGGCCGGCGTGCTGGCCAAACTGGCCGAACTGATGGAGGCGGCCGCCGACACGTTCATCGCCGAGGAGGTCGCCCAGTGCGGCAAGCCGGTGCGGTTGGCCACCGAGTTCGACGTGCCGGGCAGCATCGACAACATCGCGTTCTTCGCCGGTGCCGCACGGCATCTGGAGGGTAAGGCCAGCGCCGAGTACTCGGCCGACCACACCTCCAGCATCCGGCGCGAGGCCGTCGGCGTCGTCGCGACCATCACGCCGTGGAACTACCCGCTGCAGATGGCGGTCTGGAAGGTCATCCCGGCGCTGGCCGCAGGGTGCGCGGTGGTCATCAAACCCGCCGAGATCACCCCGCTGACGACACTGACGCTGGCCCGCATCGCCGCCGACGCGGGGCTGCCGGCCGGCGTCCTGAACGTCGTGACCGGGTCGGGCGCCGACGTGGGGACCGCGCTGGCCGGGCACCCCGATGTGGACGTGGTGACCTTCACCGGGTCGACGCCGGTGGGACGCAAGGTGATGGCCGCCGCGGCGGTGCACGGCCACCGCACCCAGCTCGAGCTCGGTGGCAAGGCGCCGTTCGTGGTGTTCGACGACGCGGACCTCGACGCCGCCATCCAGGGCGCGGTCGCCGGGTCGCTGATCAACAGCGGCCAGGACTGCACCGCGGCGACCCGGGCCATCGTCGCGCGCGACCTCTACGACGACTTCGTTGCCGGTGTCGGTGAGGTGATGAGCAAGATCGTCGTCGGCGACCCGCACGACAAGGACACCGATCTGGGTCCGCTGATCACCTACGCGCACCGGGAGAAGGTCGCCGCGATGGTGTCGCGGGCGCCGGATCAGGGTGGGCGCATCGTCACCGGGGGCGTCATCCCGGACCTGCCCGGAGCGTTCTACCGGCCGACCCTGATCGCCGATGTGTCGGAGTCCTCGGAGGTCTACCGCGACGAGATCTTCGGCCCGGTGCTGACGGTGCGCGCGTTCACCGATGACGACGATGCGCTGCGCCAGGCCAATGACACCGCCTACGGTCTGGCCGCCTCGGCGTGGACCCGCGACGTGTACCGGGCCCAGCGGGCGTCCCGCGAGATCAACTCCGGGTGTGTGTGGATCAACGACCACATCCCGATCATCTCCGAGATGCCACACGGGGGTGTCGGGGCCTCCGGGTTCGGAAAAGATATGAGTCAGTACAGCTTCGAGGAGTATCTGACCATCAAGCACGTGATGAGCGATATCACCGGTGTTGCCGACAAGGAGTGGCACCGGACGATCTTCGCGTCTCGCTGAGTGCGCGATGTGCGGAGTCTGAGCCGTGATCATCACGGCTCGGACTCCGCACGTCGCTACTCGTCGCGGGGGATCACGATCACCGGGGCATCGGTGCCGGCCAGGATGCGCGATGCCGTCGAGCCCAGGAAGATCCGCTTCGGCGCGGCGAACCGGCTGGAGCCGACGACCAGGATGTCGTCGGGGTCCCAGCTGAGCTTCTTCAGGGCGGATTCCAAAGTCATCCCGTCGGCGACGAGTGATTCGATGTCGGGTGAATCGGGCAGGGCGCGTGCCGCCACACCCAGATTCTCCTGCGCGGCCGACACCTGCATGGCGCGCAGATCCTTCAGGTCTTCGGCCTCGGCCAGATTCTCCGCGGACACCAGCGACACCATCCGGATCGACAGATTCGCCGCGCTGGCAAGGGTGATCGCGAACGGCAGCGGGTTGTCGTCACCGGGCCGGCTGGGCACCGCGGCCGTCACCGCGGCGATGGTCTCCGGCGGGTCCTCGGCATAACCGCGCGGGGCCAGTGCCACCGGAATCGTCGAACTGTGCAGCAGCGCACTGGAAACCGGACCGATCACATGGCCACCGAAGAAGCCGTCGCGGGCCCCGCCGACCACGATCAGATCCGATTCGTGCGCCTCGGCGAATTTCTCCAGTTCCTCGGCGAACGATTCCCCGACCAGCACGGTGGCGTCGACGGACTTGGCCGCGCCGGTCAGCGTGCCGACCGCCTTGGCGACCCACTGCTTGCCCTTCTCGATCAGCAGTTCCTGATACTGGGCGCGGCCGGGATGTCCGTCGGGCAGTTCCTCGCGGACCACGAGCACCACGTCGACGTCGGCGTCGAAGGTGCGGGCCAGCGCGGCGGCCAGCGCGACGCCGTCGTCGCCGGTGGGGGTGGCCAGATAGCCGACCGTCAGATGCATGGTGTCGCCTGCGCTTTCGTGTCAGTACACATCGGGGACCTTGACCTCGGTATCGGCGCGCAACGTCTGACCGCGGAAGAAGCGCTTGGTGCCGAAGGCAAAGCACGCCAGCATCAACGGGATACCCAGGACCAGCATGCCGACGCCGAGTACGAACACTCCGCCGATCGGTCCGAATGCGGTGAAGCCGTAGTCGGGGGCGATCATGTCCTTGGCGCTGATGCCGAACGCCACGGCCATGGCCAGTCCACCCAGCAGTGGGAAGATGCCGCGGAAGAACAGGTTTCGTACCGAGGAGAACAACGTCCGGCGGAAGTACCAGACGCAGGCGAACGCGGTGATGCCGTAGTAGAAGGCGACGGCCAGGCCCAGTGAAGCCACCGAGTCGGCCAGCGCGTTCTCCGACAGGAAGGTGAGCACGAGGTAGAAGAACAGCGCCATGGCACCCATCACGATGGTGCCGAAGGCCGGCGTCATGTACTTGGGATGGACGCTGGCGAAGCGTCTGGGCAGCGCCTCGTAGACGGCCATCGACAGGGTGCCGCGCGCGGTGGGCAGGATGGTGGTCTGGGTGGAGGACAACGCCGACACCGACACCGTCAGCAGCAGAAGCGAAGCCAGGATGGGGCCACCGACGGGCTCGCCGAGGACGGTCAACACGTCGTCGGTGTTGTTCGGATTGTTCAGCCCGATGCCGACCACGCCGAACCCGGCGAAGGATTGAACCGCGTAGGCCACCAGTACATAGGTGCAGACCAGGATCAGGGTGGTGATGACCGCGGCGATACCCGGTGTGCGGCCCGGGTTCTTGGTCTCCTCGCCGACGGCCAGGCAGGCGTCCCAACCCCAGTAGATGAAGACGCACAGGATGATCGCCGCCGCGATCGAGGAGATGTCCAGGCCGGCCGGCCACAACCAGGACAGCGACGGGCTGACGGCCTGGGCGCCCGCGGTGTTGCCGAACACCCGGATCAACGCCCAGATGCTCGCGACGATCAGCACGCCGAACTGGATGGTGATCAGGACGTTCTGCATCTTCTCCGAGACGACCACGCCGCGCGCGCTCACCAACGTCATGGCGATGATGAAGAACGAGCCCAGGGCAACCTTGGCGAACAAGTTGTCCGCCAGCGCATCCTGGCCGAGAAATTTGAACAGGTAGATCGCGGCGATCTCGGCGACGTTGGCGAGCACGATGATCGCCGACACGGCCAATCCCCAGCCGCCGATCCAGCCGATCCACGGGCCGAAGGCCTTGGTGCCCCAGGTGAAGGTGGTGCCGCAATCCGGGGTGTCGGCCGAGAGTTCCTTGTAGGCGAAGGCGACCAGCAGCATCGGGATGAAGGCCAGCACGAACATCGCCGGCGCCTTGTCGCCGACATTGAGCACCACGTAGCCCAGCGTCGCTGCCAGGCTGTAGGCCGGTGCCACCGCGGCCAGTCCGATGACCACGTTGCCGACCAGGCCCAGCGCGCCGGCCTGCAGGCCCTTGTCGGTGGTCGCCGGTGTCGGCTGCTCCGCGATTGCCATGCGCGTGAATATACGGTTTCAGTTGTCTCTGGGGGCTGATACGACGAAAAGGTTTTCATTCGGGTAACACGGCAACGGATTCAACACATGCGGAGGCTTGCGGCGGCGAGTTCTAGACTCGGCGCATGACGGCGAGCACGTGGACCGACGAGTTCGAGGAGTTGCGTCCGCACCTGCTGGCCGTCGGGTACCGACTCACCGGAACCTACGCCGACGCCGAGGACATCGTCCAGGACGCCTGGCTGCGCCGACACGGGACCGGTGAGCAGATCGTCGACCTGCGGGCGTGGCTGACGACGGTGGTGAGCCGACTCGGTCTGGACAGGCTGCGCTCGGCGGCGCACCGCCGGGAAACCTATGTGGGGCAGTGGTTGCCGGAGCCGGTGGTGACCGGACTGGCCGGTGATGATCCGCTGGCCGCGGTGGTGGCCGGTGAGGACGCCCGCTTCGCGGCCATGGTGGTGCTGGAGCGGTTGACGCCCGAGCAGCGGGTGGCCTTCGTGCTGCACGACGGTTTCGGGGTCCCGTTCGATGAGATCGCCGCGATCCTGGGCATCAGTGCCGCCGCAGCGCGTCAGCACGCCTCGCGGGCCCGCCGCGCCGCAGCCGCACCGGACGCCGTGTCACCGGACACCCACAACGAGGTGGTGGGCCGGCTGATGGCGGCGCTGGCCGAGGGTGATCTCGACGCCGTCGTCGCGCTGCTGCATCCCGAGGCCACCTTCACCGGTGACTCGAACCGGCGGGCACCGACCGCCCCGCGTGTCATCCACGGCGCCGAGAAGGTGGCGCGGTTCCTGTCCGGGTTGGCCCGCCGGTACGGACCGAACTGGATGGCCGGCAGCGAACTGGTGCTGATCAACGGCGAACTCGGCAGCTACACACCCGGCGCGCCCGCCGTCGACGGCTATCCCGAACTCATGCCGCGCATCAGCGCGATGACCATCAGAGACGGGTTGGTCTACGCCGTCTGGGATATCGCGAACCCGGACAAGTTCACGGCGTCTCCGCTGCATCGGCCCACGGAACCCGGCACGCATCCCCGGAACTGAAGCCCTGCTCGGTGATGCCCAGCGCCGAGTACATCCGGGCCCGCATGTTCTCCACCCCGATCTGATAGGTCAACTCGATGACGCCGTCGTCGCCGAAGCGCCGCCTCAGGTCGGCCACCTGCTCGTCGGTCACGGTGTGCGGATCCGTGGTCATCGCATCGGCGTAGGCGATTGCGGCGCGCTCGTCGTCGTCGAACAGTGGTGAACTCGCGTACTCGTCGATGGTCTTGAGCCTGTCGACGTCCAGACCGTCCAGGCGTTGCAGCATGGAGCCGAAATCCACGCACCAGGAACACCCGATGGTGCGCGCGGCCCAGAACACGGACAGCTCGCGGACGCTGGCCGGCAGGGTCTTCGATCCGGACTGCAGCAGCATCTCGTGCACGGCGTTGGCCGCAAGCAGCCGCGGGTGGTGTGCGGCGACGGTGAACGGTTCGGGGACTTCGCCGAACCTGCGCTTGGCGAACCGGTACATCAGCCGGGTGAGGATGCCGGCGTCGGCGGGGGCCAGGGGAGCGATTCTCGTTGTCATACAGATAAGACGGGACAGGCCGACAATTTGTGACCGGTGTTCCAGTTCGAACCCCTCGGGTGCGGGTAGAGAGGAAGCGTGACTGACAAACTGCCGAGCCGCGGCTCGGTATTCGGTGCCCATCTCCGGTCGGCCGCCACGGTCTCGGTCCAGGTCGTCGCGGTGTCGGCGTTCCTGTGGATTCTGGCGTGGGTCGTCGGTGAGGCCTGGGTGATCATCCTGCCGGTGGCGCTGGCGGTGGTGGTCTGCACCGTGTTGTGGCCGCCGGTGCGCTGGATGCGATCCAGGGGAGTCCCGCCCGCCGCCGCGGCTCTGCTGATGCTCGTGGTGGCGCTGGCGGTGATCGCGGGGTTGATCGCGGCGGTGGCCCCGGCGATCGTCGAGCAGTCGACCGAACTCGCCGAGCAGGCGACCGCCGGCGTGGTGCAGGTGCGCGACTGGCTGGGCGGTCCGCCGCTGAACATCAGTCAGGCGCAACTCGATTCGGCCGTGACGGCGATCAACGACCAGCTCAACTCGAGCAGCAGCCAGATCGCGAGCGGCGTGTTCACCGGGGTCGGGGCGGCCACCTCGGCACTGGTCACGCTGTTCACCACCATCGTGGTGATCTTCTTCCTGCTCAAGGACGGCCCGCGGTTCATCCCGTGGCTGCGGCGTTCTGTCGGGCATCCCGGCGCTCCGCACCTGGCCGAGGTGTTGCAGCGCATCTGGGCCACCCTGGGCGGGTTCATCCGCACCCAGGCGCTGGTCAGTTTCGTCGACGCCGTGCTGATCGGGATCGGCCTGGTGGTCCTGGGCGTGCCGCTGGCCTACGCGCTGGCGATCATCACCTTCATCGGTGGTTTCGTGCCGATCGTCGGTGCCTTCGTGGCCGGCGGCCTGGCGGTGCTGATCGCGTTGGTGGCCAACGGCCCGGTGAACGCCCTGATCGTGTTGGCGATCATCATCGCGGTGCAGCAACTGGAGGGCAATGTGCTGCAGCCGTGGTTGCAGTCCAAGTCGATGAAGCTGCACGCGGTGATCGTGCTGCTGGCGGTGACGCTGGGCGCATCGACGTTCGGCGTCATCGGCGCGTTCCTGGCGGTGCCGGTGGCCGCGGCGGTCGCGGTGATCATCCGGTATTACGACGAGCAGGTCGCCGAGCGGGCGGGGGAGAACATCGGGCCCGAGCCGCCCCCGGAGGATGCGGCCGCTGAGGAGTGACCGCCAATCTGAAGTAGATGGCGTGATTGGCCAGTATTTCCGCCATCTAGTTCAGACCCGGCGGCGGTGGAACCGGCGGGCCCACCGCTGCGTCTGAATTCGCATGGTCTTTCTCGGCTCCGAAGCGCTGGCCGCCGGTACCGTCACGCGCCATCAGCTCACCCACCACCACGAGATGTTGCACCGTGATGTGTATGTGGCGCGGGGTTCCGTGCTGACGCCGGTCGATAAAGCGCGGGCTGCGTGGCTCTGGTCGCGACGTCGTGGTGTTGCCGCGGGGCTGTCGGCGGCCGCTCTGCACGGCTGCAGATGGATCGACCCGGCATTACCCGCCGAGCTGATTCAGCGCAGCCAGCACAAGGTGGCCGGCATCCTGCTGCATTGTGAGCATCTGCCCGCAGACGACATCTGCGTCCTCGACGGCATCCGGGCGACGACACCGGCCCGGACCGCCTTCGATCTCGGCCGCCGCCGGGGATTGGTGCGTGCTGTGAGCCGGGTCGACGCGTTGCTACAGGCAACGGATCTCACACTTGATGGGCTGCAGGCTCTGATGGACGATCACGGGGGAGCGCGTGGCGTCGTGCAGCTGCGCCGAGTAATCGACCTGGCCGATGTTGGCGCCGAGTCACCGCAGGAGACGCGGCTGCGCCTGGTGCTGACACAGGCCGAGTTGCGGCCGTCGCGAACCCAGATCGAGGTGTTCGACCATGAGATTCTGGTCGGCCGCCTGGATATGGGCTATCCGGAGTGGAAGGTCGGGGTGCAGTATGACGGGGCGCAACACTGGACCGATCCTCGCCAGCGGGCGCTCGACATCGATCAGGATGCCCGTTACCGCGAACTGGGCTGGCGCATCGTCCGGGTGGACGCAGACCTACTGCGCCGCAGGCAGCTGCTGATCGTCCGCCGGGTCCGGGGCGATCTGGACGCCGCCGGTGCTCCCCAGGAGCTGCCCAACATGAAGAAGATGGCGAGACTTCTAGGAAATCTCGCCATCTAGTTCAGACTCGAAGCAAGCAGAAGGACCTAACGCGCGAACATCAGCGCGCGCTTGACCTCCTGGATCGCCTGGGTCACCTGGATGCCACGCGGGCAGGCCTCGGTGCAGTTGAACGTGGTGCGGCAGCGCCACACACCGTCGACCTCGTTGAGGATGTCCAGGCGCTCGGCCGCACCCTCGTCACGCGAATCGAAGATGAACCGGTGCGCATTGACGATCGCGGCCGGGCCGAAGTAGGACCCTTCGCTCCAGTACACCGGGCACGAGGTGGTGCAGCAGGCGCACAGGATGCACTTGGTGGTGTCATCGAACCGGGCCCGGTCGGTCGCACTCTGCACGCGTTCCTTGGTCGGCGGGTTGCCGCTGGTGATCAGGAACGGCTTGACCGCACGGTAGGCGTCGAAGAACGGCTCCATGTTCACGATCAGGTCCTTCTCCACGGGCAACCCGCGGATCGGCTCGATCGTGATGGTCAGCTGCTTGGAAGCCTTCTTGGGCAGCATGTCGCGCATGAGCACCTTGCACGCCAGCCGGTTCACCCCGTTGATGCGCATGGCATCCGAACCGCACACCCCGTGCGCGCAGGACCGGCGGAACGTCAGCGTGCCGTCGAGGTACCACTTCACGTAGTGCAGCAGGTTCAGCAGCCGGTCGCTGGGCAGGCACGGCACCCGGAAGCTCTGGTAGCCGGCCTCGTCGGGAGCGTCCGGGTTGAACCGGGCGATCTTGAGCGTGACCATGACCGCGCCGTCGGGCACGGGCGGCAGCTCCGGCCCGTCGGTGGCAGGCTTCTCCAACACTGAAGTCATTTTGTCTCCTCGCGCAAGCGCTCGTCAGCCGCCATGGTCAGTACTTCCGTTCCATCGGCTCATACCGGGTCTGGACCACGGGCTTGTAGTCCAACCGGATATCGCTCAGCAGATCGGTGCCCTCTTTGTAGGCCATCGTGTGACGCATGTAGTTGGTGTCGTCGCGGTTGGGGTAGTCCTCGCGGGCATGGCCGCCGCGGGATTCCTTGCGGTTGAGTGCACCGACGACGGTCACCTCGGCCAGCTCCAGCAGGAAGCCGAGCTCGATCGCCTCCAGCAGATCGCTGTTGTAGCGCTTGCCCTTGTCCTGCACCGAGATCCGCGAGTAACGCTCCTTGAGTGCGTGGATGTCGGTGAGCGCCTGCTTCAGCGTCTCCTCGGTGCGGAACACCGCGGCGTTGTTGTCCATCGACTGCTGCAGCTGGGTGCGGATGTCGGCGACGCGCTCGTTGCCGTGCTCGGACAGGATGTCGCCGACCCAATCCACGACCATGTTCGCCGGGTCGTCCGGCAGATCGACGTGGTTGTGGTTGAGCGCGTACTCGGCGGCGGCGATACCGGCGCGACGGCCGAACACGTTGATGTCCAGCAGCGAGTTGGTGCCCAGCCGGTTGGCGCCGTGCACCGACACACACGCACACTCGCCGGCGGCGTACAGGCCGGGGATGATGTTGGTGTTGTCGCGCAGCACCTGGCCGTTGACGTTGGTCGGGATGCCGCCCATCACGTAGTGGCAGGTGGGGTACACCGGCACCAGCTCGGTCACCGGATCCACGCCCAGGTAGGTGCGGGCGAATTCGGTGATATCGGGCAGCTTGGCCTCCAGCACGTCCTCGCCGAGGTGCCGCACGTCGATGTAGACGTAGTCCTTGTTCGGTCCGGCGCCGCGGCCCTCGAGCACCTCGAGCACCATCGAACGGGCGACGATGTCACGCGGGGCCAGGTCGACGATGGTCGGTGCGTAACGCTCCATGAAGCGCTCGCCGTCGGCGTTGAGCAGGCGGCCGCCCTCGCCGCGCACGGCCTCCGAGATCAGGATGCCCAGACCGGCCAGACCGGTCGGGTGGAACTGGTGGAACTCCATGTCCTCCAGCGGAAGTCCCTTGCGGAAGATGATGCCCAGGCCGTCACCGGTGAGGGTGTGGGCGTTGGAGGTGGTCTTGTACATCCGGCCCGACCCGCCGGTGGCGAAGACGATCGCCTTGGCGTGGAAGACGTGGATGTCGCCGGTGGCCAGCTCGTAGGCGACCACGCCGGTGGCCACCGGGCCGCCGGGGGTGTCGGTGAGCACGACGTCGAGGGCGTAGAACTCGTTGAAGAACTGCACATCATGCTTGACGCAGTTTTGGTAGAGCGTCTGCAGGATCATGTGGCCGGTGCGGTCGGCGGCGTAGCAGGCCCGGCGCACCGGGGCCTTGCCGTGGTCACGGGTGTGACCGCCGAAGCGGCGCTGGTCGATCCGGCCCTCGGGGGTGCGGTTGAACGGCATCCCCATCTTCTCCAGGTCGTAGACCGCGTCGATGGCTTCCTTGCACATGATCTCGACGGCGTCCTGGTCGGCGAGGTAGTCCCCACCCTTGACGGTGTCGAAGGTGTGCCATTCCCAGTTGTCGTCCTCGACGTTGGCCAGCGCGGCGCACATGCCGCCCTGGGCCGCGCCGGTGTGACTCCGCGTGGGGTACAGCTTGGTCAGCACCGCGGTGCGGGCGCGGGGTCCGGCCTCGACGGCAGCGCGCATGCCCGCGCCGCCGGCGCCGACGATGACGACGTCGTAACGATGTTCTTGAATCATCCTGCGTCCCTAGCTAGATATTGGCGTCGAACGTGACGAGCACGTAGCTGCCCAGCACCAGCGTGAAGCCGGTCGCCAGCAGCAGCAGCGAGTTCAGCCAGAACTTCGTGGTGTTCTTGCGGGCGTAGTCGCCGATGATGGTGCGCATGCCGTTGGCGCCGTGCAGCATCGCCAACCACAGCAGGGCCATGTCCCAGATCTGCCAGAACGGCGACGCCCAGCGTTCGGCGACGTAGTTGAAGTCGATCCGGTACACACCGTCTTCCCACAGCAGCATGATGAAGAGGTGGCCGAGCGCCAGGAAGACCAGCGCCACGCCGGAGAACCGCATGAACAGCCAGGCGTACTTCTCGAAGTACGGGATGCCGCGGGGCTTACGCGGTGCGCGCGGGTGGTCCAGGCTCGCCGGCCGGTCGTGTTCCTTCTCCTGCACCGGGGCGATACGCCCCTCCTTGTGGTGCGGGGTCCATGCTTCGGTCACAGGAATCGCTCCGCCATGTGCATACCGATCACTCCCACGGACGGGATCATCACGGCCAGCCAGACGCCGGCGATGACCCACAACATCTTGCGCTGATACTTGGGACCCTTCTGCCAGAAGTCGATCAGGATCACCCGGATGCCGTTGAGCGCGTGGTACAGCACCGCGGCCACCAGGCCGAGTTCCATCAGCCCGATGATCGGCGTCTTGTACGTCTCGATGATCTGGTTGTAGGCCTCCGGGCTGACCCGGACGAGTGCCGTGTCGAGCACGTGCACCAACAGGAAGAAGAAAATGGTGGCGCCGGTGATGCGGTGCAACACCCAGCTCCACATACCTGGGTCGCCGCGGTACAAGCTGCGGCGGCGCGCCGGTTTCGATCGCGGTGCCGGGATATCGGATTCCGCGGCCGTGGCTGTGCTCATTGAGTCCTCCAACGCCTTCGGTGGACGTCTGGGGGCAAGGCTGATATCCGTCCCCAAACCTCGTGGCGACTCTAATCCCATTTGGGGTGCCTGAAGAACTAGCGTGGGGGTCCAAGCGGCCCCCTTACCACAAAGTTAGGGTTACCTACCTTGTTCCCCTGCTTGGGAAGTGGAGTTTTCGGAATGCATTCAGACGACGGTGAACGGGCGCGAAATGACTGGTGAAATCAAATGGAATGTGCTGCGGGACAAGGCAATCGACGTATCGAGACGGGCGTACGCGCCCTATTCGGGCTTCCCGGTGGGGGCGGCGGCGATCACCGACGATGACCGAATCATCCTCGGATGCAATGTGGAGAATGTCTCATATGGCCTGGGTCTCTGTGCCGAGTGCGCTGTGGTCTGCGCCCTGCATTCCAGCGGTGGTGGACGGCTGGTCGCGCTCAGTTGTGTCGCCGCCGACGGGGCCCCGCTGATGCCGTGCGGCCGGTGCCGGCAGCTGCTCTACGAACACGGCGGGCCCGAGCTGCTCATCGACCACCCCGACGGCCCCAAGCGGCTCGCCGAACTGCTGCCCGACGCGTTCGGCCCGAACGACCTGGAGCGGGCGGGGAGGCACCCATGAACCATCCGAAGCCGAGCGGGAGTGCGGATCGCAGCGAGGGACGAGCGAGCGCAGGGGCGAACATCGAGTTCGATGCCCCGTCGGTGATCCGCACCAAGCGTGACGGCGGCGTGCTGTCCGACGCCGCCATCGACTGGGTGATCGACGGGTACACCCACGGCCGGGTGGCCGACGAGCAGATGTCGGCGCTGCTGATGGCGATTTTCCTGCGCGGCATGACGCCCGCGGAGATCGCCCGCTGGACCGCGGCGATGATCGACTCCGGCGAGCGCTTCGACTTCGGCGATCTGGGCCCGCCGATGGTGGACAAACACTCCACCGGCGGGGTCGGTGACAAGATCACCATCCCCCTGGTACCGGTGGTACTGGCTTGTGGCGCAGCGGTTCCGCAGGCCGCCGGCCGCGGTCTGGGCCACACCGGCGGCACGCTGGACAAGTTGGAATCCATTGCCGGATTCACCGCCGAACTGTCCACCGCGCAGATCCGAGCCCAGCTCGCCGGAGTGGGCGCGGCGATCTTCGCAGCCGGCGGGCTGGCCCCCGCCGACCGCAAGATCTATGCGCTGCGCGATGTCACCGCGACCACCGAATCGCTGCCGCTGATCGCCAGCTCGGTGATGAGCAAGAAGCTCGCCGAGGGGGCCCGGTCGCTGGTGCTCGACGTGAAGGTCGGCAAGGGGGCCTTTCTGAAGACCGAGGCCGAATCACGGGAGCTCGCCGCGACGATGGTCGCCCTCGGCAACGCCAGCGGGGTGCCGACGCGCGCGCTGCTGACCGATATGAACCGTCCGCTCGGCCGCACCGTCGGCAACGCGGTGGAGGTCGCCGAGGCCCTGGAGGTGCTCGCCGGGGGCGGGCCTGAGGATGTCGTGACGCTGACGGTCGCGCTGGCCGCCGAGATGCTCGACGCCGCCGGGGTGGACCACACGGACCCGGCCGAGACGCTGCGAAATGGCACCGCCATGGACCGGTTCCGTGAACTGGTCACCGCCCAGGGTGGTGACCTGGACCGGCCGCTGCCCGTCGGCGCGCACTCGGAGACGGTGACGGCCGGCACCGGCGGGGTGATGGGCGATATCGACGCCATGGCGGTCGCGATGGCGGCCTGGCGTCTCGGCGCCGGCCGCGCGGCGCCCGGCCAACCCGTGCAATTCGGTGCCGGGGTACGCATCCACCGCCGGCCGGGCGAACCCGTCGCCGCCGGGGAACAGCTGTTCACGCTCTACACCGACACCGCCGACCGGCTCGCGCCCGCGCTGGCCGAACTCGAGAGCGGCTGGAGCGTCGGCGCCGCGGCACCGGAGATCGGTCCGCTGATCATCGACCGCATCGAAGGGTGACCGACCGGCGACGGTTCGGTGAACAGGGCTGCCGGTTCTTGCCTGCGCGAGGAAGATGGACAGATGAGTACGCCTTTGACGCTCGACCTCATCGAACAGGCCCCCAAGGCCCTCCTGCACGACCACCTCGACGGGGGGTTACGGCCGGCCACCGTGCTCGATCTGGCGCAGCAGAACGGATATGAGGGCCTGCCCACCACCGACGCCGACGAGCTGGCGACCTTCTTCCGTACGGCCGCCCACAGCGGGTCGTTGGAGCGCTACCTGGAGCCGTTCGCCCACACCGTCGGGGTGATGCAGACCCCGGAGGCGTTGCACCGGGTGGCCTACGAGTGCGTCGAGGACCTCGCCGCCGACAACGTCGTCTATGCCGAGGTGCGGTTCGCTCCGGAACTGCACATCGACGGTGGCCTGTCGCTGGACGCCGTCGTCGACGCGGTGCTCGACGGATTCGCCGAGGGCGAGAAGGCGGCGGCCGGGGCCGGGCGCGCGATCGTGGTGCGCTGTCTGGTGACCGCCATGCGTCATGCAGCCCGGTCCCGTGAGATCGCGGAACTGGCCGTACGGTTCCGCGACCGCGGGGTGGTCGGATTCGACATCGCCGGCGCCGAGGCCGGGTATCCGCCCAGCCGGCATCTGGACGCCTTCGAGTACATGCGAAGCAACAACGCGCGCTTCACCATTCATGCCGGCGAGGCGTTCGGGCTGCCCTCCATCCACGAGGCGATCGCGTTCTGCGGAGCCGACCGGTTGGGGCATGGGGTGCGCATCGCCGACGACATCACGGTGGCCAAGGACGGCACCCTACAGCTGGGCCGGCTGGCAGCATTGCTGCGGGACAAGCGAATTCCGCTCGAACTGTGCCCGAGCTCCAACGTGCAGACCGGCGCGGTCGGCAGCATCGCCGAGCACCCGTTCGATCTGTTGGCGCGCGCCCGGTTCCGGGTCACCGTGAACACCGACAACCGGCTGATGAGCGACACCACCATGAGCCAGGAGATGCTGCGCCTGGTCGAGGCGTTCGGCTACGGCTGGAGCGACCTGCTGCGATTCACCATCAACGCGATGAAGTCGTCGTTCCTGCACTTCGACGAGCGACTGGCGCTCATCGACGGGGTGATCAAGCCGCGGTACGCGGTGCTGATCGGCTGACTTGTGGGGTTTCGGCCGGACTCTTTAGGGCTGAAACTCCGCAGTTCACTCGGCGCGCAGCCGTGACTCGGTGAAGCGCTCCAGTTCCTCCCACTGCTCCACCGCGGCGGCCGTGGAGCCCTTGGGCTTGGGCTTGCCGGGGTCGAGCACGTGGTCGACGAAGGCGCCCAGCGGTTGGTCGGCGGCCAGCGCCTTGGACACGCTCGGGTCCTCGGCGTAATCGCCGACGTCCCTGAGGAATTCCAGCGCCAGGTCGAGTTGGTCACGGTCCACGGCCTCGGGACCGTCGGCGATGTCATCGGCCAGGCCGGACAGCACGTAGATGTTCTCGTCGGTGACCTCGACGCGCAGCGAGCCGTCGGTGGCGGCGGTCCGGATGATCTCGTAGGAGCTGAAGCCGGACAGGTCGCTCTCGTGCTCGTCGGCCAGGTAGCGGGCCAGCGCGCGTTCGGAGCTGAAGACGCTGATGCGGCCGTTGCGGCCGAGGAAGCGCGGCTCGTCGCCGATGTAGCAGCGCAGCGTGTAGAGGGTGCCGCCGCTGGTCATGATGCGGATCGGGTCGATGCCGACCTGCGTCCAGAAGTCTTCGTCGCCGCCGAGCACCTGACGCTCGGCCTCGGCCTCGAGAGCATCTTCCTCTTCCTCGGTGTCGACCACGCCCTCGATGACCACGTCGTCATCGTCGTCGACCAGGATGTCGTCCTCTTCGGGTGCGGGCTCGTCGAGTTCGGCGGCGGCCTTGGCCGATTCGGCCTCGTCCACGTCCGGCGTGCTCACCAGCGCGTCGAGGGTGTCGATGACACCGTCCCAGGCGCGGCCGATGACGGTCTCGATCTCCGACCACCGCTTGCGGCCGGCGCGGCCCTCGAAGGCCTCGATACCGCCGCCCAGGGTGCCCAGCACCGGGTTGCCGTTGAAGAACTTGGTGATGGTGGGTAGCTCGCACACGTTGCCGATGGCCGACACCAGCGCCAGCGCGCCGCGTAGCGCAGCGACCGAATCGGCGGTGGGCTTCTCGGCGACGACCTCGGGCACGCCGATCAGGTCGTGCTGCTGATCCTCGGCCGGATCGAACCGGTGCGCGTTAGCTTTGGTGAGCCTGTCCCAGGCCGGGTGATCGGTCAGGTCGTTGTCATCGTTGGTCCGCACGAATGCGGCCAGGTCGGCGGCCGACTCGAACGCGAAGATGTCCTCGTCCTTGCCGAGGAACGCCTCCCACTCGTCGCCGGCATCACGCCAGCGCGGAGCCCACAGGGTGTACAGGTCGCCATTGGTCAGTCCGAGCCGGACCGGCACGATGTCAGCCGCCATGCGGCATAGCGTAACGATGCATGCTGAGCGGTTTCGGGCCACACCCTGGGACAGCGACCGCACCTCACGCGGTCGGCCGCCAGAAGCCCTGGAATCCCTGGCCGGCGTTGGTCGTGCGGATGGGCGACAACTGCACCGGGTCACCGGCCTCGATCATCGTCCCGTTGCCGACGATCATCGCGACGTGACCGTCCCAGACCGCCAGGTCGCCGGGTCGCAGCGAACCGGCATCGACGGCCGCGCCGATGTCCTGCTCCTGGGCCAGCCGCGGCAGGGTCAGGCCGGCCTCGCGGTAGGCCCACTGCGTCAACCCACTGCAGTCCAGCCCGACGCCCGCGGTGGTGCCGCCCCATTGATAGGGCACGCCGAGCTGGGTGAGCGCATGCCGCACCGCCCCGGCGGCCACCGCATTCGGCGCCTGCACCGAGGTGCCGTCGGGCAGGCGCACCGCCACCCCCGCGCCGAATTCGGCGGCATCGGGCCGCGGGGTGTCGCGGTGCGCGGCCAGGACCGCCTCACCGGGACCCGAACCACCCCAGGCCGTCGGGCCCGGGCCGAAGCCGCCGACGCCGGGCACCGCACCGAACCCACCCGCGGCCGGCATCGCCTGCGCCCCGCCGGCCAGTGCGCCACGCAGGCCGTCGACAAGTTGTCCGGCGGTCGCCTGCGCGTGCTGGGCCTCCCCGGGCAGTGCCGCGCTGCCGCCGGGCTGCGCCTCCAGCGCGGTGGCCCGGGCCTCGAAGTCGGCGATCAGCCGTTCCAGCTCGGCCCGGGCGACGCTGACCTGCTGCGCCGCGGCGTCGACCTCGCCACCCATCGCCTCGAGTTCTCCGGCCAGCGTGTGCAGCGCCGCGGCCAATTGGTCCAGCCGGTCGGTCGCCGCGGCGGCAGCCGGCCCGGCCCACGCGTGCTGCAGCCGCTCGCTGAGCCGGGCGACGGCGGCGCCGAGGTCGGACAGGTGCGCGCGCAGCCGCTGCAGGTCGACGGCGGGCCGGGCGGCATCGCCGGGCCCGAGCTGTGCCAGCAGCTGGTGCAGCGGGGCGCTGAGGGCGGTGGGCATGTCAGATGGCGAGGACGGCGACGGCATGCTGTTCGGCGCCGATGTAGGCGGCCGCGCCACCGGCCGCGGCACCGGCCGCTGCGTCCAGGGCCGCGCTCAGCCGCGCGGCCCACTGCGCCGTCGCATCGAGCGCGGTGGTCAACGCGGTCATGAACTCGGCGCCCACCGGTCCGAGGGCGGCGGCGCAGGCCGGTGCGACCCCCGGCAGGGCGGCGGCGACGGCGTCCAGGTCGGCGGACAGCCGCCGCAGCTCGGTGCCCAGGGTTGCGATGGCCGCGGTATCAGCGAACATGCCGTTATGACGCAGCCGCCGCCGCTTCGGTTCCATCGAGTTTTCGACCGCCGGGCCGACTAGTCTCTCAGCCCATGGATCCCATCGATGTCCATGTCGTCGATCACCCGCTGGCCGCAGCCCGTCTGACCGCCCTGCGCGACGAACGCACCGACAATGCCGCCTTCCGTGCGGCATTGCGCGACCTGACCCTGATGCTGGTCTACGAGGCGACCCGGGATGCCGCCACCGAGTCGATCCGGGTGCGCACCCCGCTGACCGAGACCGACGGCACCAGGCTGGCCAACCCGCCGCTGCTGGTGCCCGTACTGCGGGCCGGGCTGGGCATGGTCGACCAGGCGCACGCGCTCATCCCCGAGGCCCAGGTCGGATTCGTCGGGATCGCCCGCGACGAGCAGACCCACCAGCCCACGCCGTATCTCGCCTCGTTGCCCGATGATCTGCGCGGCCGTGCGGTGTTCGTGCTCGACCCGATGCTGGCCACCGGGGGATCGATGGCGCACACCCTCGGGTTGCTGCAGGAGCGCAATGCCGATGACATCACCGCGATCTGCGTGGTCTGCGCACCGGAGGGGATCGCCGCGCTGGAACAGGTTGCGCCCGGAATCCGGCTCGTCACCGCGACGATCGACGACGGGCTCAACGAGATCGCCTACATCGTGCCGGGATTGGGTGACGCCGGTGACCGGCAGTTCGGGCCGCGCTGACTAGAACCGCTCGACGACCGTGCGCACCGCTGCGCCCAGGGTCGCGGCCTCGGCGCGCGCGGCGGGCAGGTCATCGGTGCGCGGGCGGCGGATCTCGATGTAGGACTTCAGTTTCGGTTCGGTGCCCGACGGTCGCACCACCACCCGCAGTCCGTCGCCGGTGAAGACCAGACCGTCGGTGCGCTGCTGCCCGCGGCGCAGGTTCAGATCCTCGACCCCGACCGCGATCCCGGCGAACTCCTGCGGCGGGTCGGCCCGCAGCCGGGTCATCGCCGCGGTCGCGTCGTCGACGCGACGTGACACGGCCAACGTGTGGTGCACACCGTGGCGGCGCGCGAGGTCGTCGAGCGCGTCGAGCAGGGTGCGGCCCTGTGCGCGCAGGGCCGCCACCAGATCGCAGCCCAGTACGGCGGCGCTGATGCCGTCCTTGTCCCGCACCGCATCCGGGTCCACGCAGTGCCCGATGGCCTCCTCGTAGGCGTAGATCAGCCCGTCGCCGGCGCGGGCCAGCCATTTGAATCCGGTCAGCGTCTCGACGTGCCGCGCGCCGTGGTGGGCGGCGATCGCAGCCAGCATCCGGGAGGACACCACCGTGCTGGCCACCAGGGCGTGCTGCGGATCCGGGTGCGAGGAGAGCAGGTAATCGCCCAGCAGCCAACCGGTTTCGTCGCCGGTGAGCATGCGCCAGCCGGGCGTTGCCCCCTCGCTGCCCGCGGTCGGAACACCGATGGCGCACCGGTCGGCGTCGGGATCCAGCGCGATCGCGATATCGGCGTCCTCGTCGGCCGCGGCCGCCAGCACCAGGTCGGCGGCCCCGGGCTCCTCTGGATTGGGGAAGGCCACGGTGGGGAAGTCGGGGTCGGGCGCGAACTGTTCGGCGACGATGTGCACGTCGTCGATACCCGCCAAAGCCAGTGCATCGAGTGCGAATTCGCCGCCGACACCGTGCAGCGGGGTCAACGCCACCCGCACCGACCCCGCCGAGCGGCGCACCGCGGCCGCTTTCTCGAGATAGTCGGCGACGATATCGGCACCGGCGAATTCGACCGGAGTACGGGCGATCTGATCGGCATGCGGGGCGCGCGCGATGGCGGCCTCGATATCGCGGTCGGTGGGCGAGATGATCTGCATGCCGCCGTCGCCGTAGACCTTGTAGCCGTTGTCGGTGGCCGGATTGTGCGATGCGGTGATCTGCACCCCGGCGGCTGCGCCGAGTCGGCGGACCGCGAAGGCGACCACCGGGGTGGGGGCCGGGGCATACAGGAAGGTCACCGCGAAGCCCTCGGCGGCAAGGACTTCGGCGGCGGCGGTGGCGAACTGCTCGGACCCGTGTCGGGCGTCGCGACCCACCACGACCGGCGATCCGCCCAGGCAACGCTGCTTGAGCACCTGGGCCAGCGCCCAGGTGGTGCGCAGGACGACGGCCAGATTCATCCCGCCCGGCCCGCCGCGCAACGGACCGCGCAGGCCCGCTGTCCCGAAGGTCAACGGATGGGCGAACCGGCGGGCGAGTTCGTCGTCGTCGCAGCCGGCCAGCTCGGCGGCGGTGGCCGGATCCGGGTCGTGGGCGATCCAGTCTCGCGGCTGCGTCATGCCCCGATTGTGCCTGCCTCGGCGTCGGCGAGCTTGCGTAGTACCGGGGCGACGAGCATCAGCAGGTCGAACTCCAGATCGGTCAGGTTCTCGCGCATCGACCGGTGCAGCCAGGCGTCTCGCTCGGCGCGGTCGGCGGCGAGCAGGTCGGCGCCGGCATCGGTCAGTTCGACCAGCTGGCGCCTGCGGTCCTCGGCATCGGTGCGCCGCGACGCCAGACCCGCCGCGACCAGGCCGTTGATGCTGTCGGTCAGCGACTGCACCCGCACGTGCATCCGGGTGGCGAGCTCGGCCGGGGTGGCGGCGCCGGTCCGGGTGACCTCTGCCAGCACCTGCATCTGGCTCAGCGTCAGACCGTGGTCGGGGCGATGACGGCGCAACTGACGGGCCACCGCCATCACCGATTCCCGCAGCGCGGTGGCAGCGGGTGGATCCGAGTGCGTCATATACCAAGTTATACCTTGCTATTACTACAAGAAAGTGCAGTTTGCATGACCTCGATGGCAAGGAGATACTTGTCATCGAAGGGAGTGATCGTTGACAGGCAAGGCGCGCACGACGGCGAAGTGGTTGGTTCTGGCGGCGACCAGCGTGGCCGTGACGGTGGGGTTCACCGCGGTGGGCGTGCCGTCGGCGGGGCTGTTCGCCGCGCTCGTCGTCGGCATCGCGCTCGCCCTGACGTCCTTCGCTCCGGCCGGGGTGCCACGTCGGCTCGCAACGGCAGCCCAGGGTGTGCTCGGGGTGTACATCGGCACGATGGTGTCCCAGGACGCGGCGGCCGCCCTCGGTCCGGACTGGCCGGTCGTGGTGGCCGTCGCGGTGGCCACCCTGCTGCTCAGCGTGCTGGCCGGAGCGCTGCTCGGACTGCGCCGTGACATCACCCCGCTGACCGGGTCGCTGGCGCTGACGGCGGGCGGCGCCTCGGGGCTGGTTGCCATTGCCCGCGATCTGGGCGGCGACGAACGTGTGGTCTCGGTGGTGCAGTACCTGCGGGTGGGAGTCGTGACGGCATCCATGCCACTGGTGGTGACCTTGATCTTCCACGCCGACAAATCGCACCCGGCGGCCTCACCGCTGACCGACACCGCCGCCGCACCGTGGTATCTGAGCGTCGCGATCATGGTCGTGCTGGTGCTGGTCGGGACCGTGGTCGGCAAGCTGATCCGGCTGCCCGGGGCGGGCCTGCTCGGACCGCTGGCGCTGACCGTCGCCCTCGAGCTGAGCGGCTACTCGTTCGGCCTGAGCGTGCCCGTCGTGCTGGTCCAGCTCGGCTATCTGCTGATCGGGTGGCAGGCCGGATTGACGTTCACCCGCGAATCCCTGCGCTCGGTCGGCCGGGCGCTGCCGGCGGCGTTGGCACTGATCGTCGTGCTCACCGTCGCCACCGCCGGTCTCGGCGTGCTGCTGGCCCATCTCACCGGCCTCACCCTGCTCGAGGGGTATCTGGCCACCAGCCCGGGTGGGGTGTACGCAGTCCTGGCCACCGCCGTCGAGACCGGCTCCAACGTCACCTTCATCATCGCCGCCCAGGTGGTGCGCATCCTGCTGATGCTGTTCGCGGCGCCGTTCCTGGCCAAGGGGATGGCGGCACTGAGCCGGCGCCGCGCGGCGCGTCGGGGCGACGCCGCGGTCACTGCGCACGCTGTCAGATGATCTGCTTCAGCGCCGGTCCAGGCCGGACAGCCGGAGTGCCGCGGCACGTCGGACGGCAGGCACGGTGCCGGCCAACCGCAGGGCGGCGTTGCGGAACGGCCGTCGGTGGCGGGGCAGGGTCGCAACGTCGGTGAGTCTGCCCGCCATGGTGATGACGCGTTCGGCGGTGCGGTGGCGCGCTGCGGCGTAGTCGTCGAGCAGCGCTGTCGGCTCGCCGCCCAGCACCCGGTCGAGCACCTCGCCGGCGGCGACGGCGTCCTCGATGCCGAGGTTCATGCCCTGCCCGCCCGCGGGCGAGTGCACATGCGCCGCATCGCCGGCCAGCAGCACCCGATCTGCGCGGAACGCATCGGCGATCCGGTGGTGCACACGAAAGCGTGAACCCCACACGACCTGCTCGACGATCGCCGGCCGTGCCTGCGGGCCACGCTCGTCGAGCAGCCGTTGGACGAACGGGACGTCGGGTTCGGCCGGCGCCACGTCGACCGTCGCGACGATCCGGTGACGATTGTCGGGCAGCGGCGCGACCACCACCAGGCCCGCCGGCGAGAAGTACAGGACCACCTCGTCAGCAGGCATGCCGCCGGACAGGCGGACATCGGCGAGCACGAACGACTCGGCATAGGTGCTGCCGCTGAAACCGATGCCTGCGCCCTGCCGCACGGTGCTGCGCAGACCGTCGGCGCCCAGCAGGTAGTGCGCGTGGATCTGCCCGCCGTCGGCACAGGTGGCGATCACACCGTCGGTGTGGTGCGTGACGGCGGTGACCTCCGCCGGGCGCCGGACCTGCCCGCCGAGGTTCTGCAGCCGCTTGAGCAGCAGCGCTTCGGTGTCGGCCTGCGAGATCATCAGCGTGTACGGATATGGCGTCGGGAGGTTGCCGAACGGCACGGTGAGCAGGACCGAATCACGGTCCCGGATGGTGAACACCGGCGTGTGCACGCCGCGGCTCACCAGATCGGGTGTGACGCCGTAGGGAGCGAGCAGTTCCAGGGTGCGTGAGTGCACGACGGCGGCGCGGGAGGTGTTCGCTCCGGCGGCCTGGTCGTCGACCACCAGGACGCGGCGGCCCCGCTGGGTGAGCACCACCGCGGCGGTCAGGCCGACCGGGCCGGCTCCGACGATGAGGACGTCGAACATGGCAACTCCTTAGTCAACGAGCGTTGGCCAACAACTGTTGGCAACGATATGCCCGCTATTGCACCAAGTCAACAGTTGTTGGCCTACGATCGTTGGCATGAGACGCTCGGCATCCGAGACCAAGGCCGTGATCCTGGCCGCAGCCCGGGAACGATTCGCCGCCGATGGCTACGAGCGGGCCACCATCCGTGCCATCGCCGCCGACGCCGGGATCGACCCGTCGATGGTCATGCGCTATTACGGCAGCAAGGAAGGCCTGTTCGCCGCGGCCGCCGAGTTCGACCTCGAACTGCCGGAGCTGGCCGACGTTCCGATCGACGAGGTCGGGACGGCGCTGGCGGCCCACTTCGTCGCGCGGTGGGAACGTGATGAGGCACTGCTCATCCTGCTGCGTGCCGGCGTCACCAACGAGGCGGTGGCCGAACGGATGCGCACGATCTTCGCCGCGCAGCTGGCCCCGGTGATCGGCACGGTCATCGCGGACCCGGCGCAGGCACCGATCCGCGCCGGCCTGGCGGCCACCCAGGTGCTCGGGATGGTGCTGTGCAGGTACGTCCTCGCCTTCGCGCCGTTGCAGCAGATGACGAACGACGAGGTGGTCGGGTGGATCGGACCGACGTTGCAGCGCTACCTGGTCGGCTAGATCCGCGCGATGACCGCCGCCAACAGCGCACCCATCCGGGTTGCCGACTGCCGGCCCGCCTCCAGCACCTCTTCGTGGTTCAGCGGTTGTCCGGTCATCCCCGCGGCCAGATTCGTCACCAGCGAGATGCCGAGCACCGTGGCGCCGGCCGCCCGGGCCGCGATGGTCTCGTGCACCGTAGACATGCCCACCAGGTCGGCGCCGATCGTGCGCAGCATCCTGATCTCCGCCGGCGTCTCGTAGTGCGGGCCGGGCAGCCCGGCGTACACGCCCTCGGCCAGGCCGGGATCGATATCGCGGGCCACCGCCCGCAACGCGGGGGAGTAGGCGTCGACCAGGTCGACGAACTGCGCACCGACCAGGGGGGAGCGCCCGGTCAGATTGAGGTGGTCGGAGATCAGCACCGGCTGACCGACCGACATGTCGGCGCGCAGACCGCCGGCCGCGTTGGTCAGGACCACCGTGCGCACGCCCGTGGCGCACGCCGCACGCACCGGGTGCACGACATGGCGCAGGTCATGCCCCTCATACGCGTGAATCCGTCCGACCAGCACCAACACCCGGTGTGCACCGATGCGCAGCGAATGCACCTGCCCGCTGTGACCGGCCGCGGTGGGCGGGGTGAAGCCGGGCAGATCGGCCATCGGCAGCGACACCGACGGCTCACCCAGCGAGGCCAGCGCGGGGGCCCACCCGGACCCGAGCACGACGGCGACATCGTGGGCGGGCACACCGGTCTGTTCACCGATCGCGCGGGCGGCGGCATCGGCGGCGGACTGAGGATCTGACACGAGTGAGATACTGCCAGGATGTCCACGGTCACCGCGTCGTCGAGCGTCGAGGACGCCGTCAACCGCCGCAGTGGCGATCTGATCGCGCTGTCGCACGATATCCACGCCGAGCCCGAACTGGCGTTCGCCGAGCACCGCAGTTGCGCCAAGACCCGGGCGCTGGTCGCCGAGCGCGGCTTCGAGATGCTCGACGCCCCCGGCGGGCTGGACACCGCGTTCCGCGCCGAGTACGGCAGCGGGGACCTGGTGATCGGGATCTGCGCCGAGTACGACGCACTGCCCGAGATCGGGCATGCCTGCGGACACAACATCATCGCCGCCTCCGCCGTGGGCACCGCGCTGGCGCTGGCCGAGGTGGCCGACACCCTGGGCCTGAAGGTGGTGCTGATCGGCACCCCGGCCGAGGAAGCCGGCGGCGGGAAGGTGTTGTTGCTCAACGCCGGGACGTTCGATGACATCGCCGCCGCGGTGATGCTGCATCCCGGGCCCGCCGATATCGCGGCGGCCCGCTCGCTGGCCCTGTCCGAGGTCGCGGTCGGCTACACCGGTCGGGAGTCGCACGCGGCCGTCGCGCCGTATCTGGGCGTCAACGCCGCCGACGCGGTGACCGTCGCGCAGGTGGCGATCGGCCTGCTGCGCCAGCAGCTGGCACCCGGGCAGATGATGCACGGCATCGTCACCGACGGCGGTCAGGCCACCAACGTCATCCCCGGGCACGCCGAGCTGCGCTACACCATGCGCGCCACCGACATGAGCTCGCTGAAATCCCTGGAGGAACGGATGGCCGGGTGCTTCGCGGCCGGCGCGGTCGCCACCGGCGCCACCCACGAGATCCGCGAGACGGCCCCGCCGTATGACGCGCTGGTGCCCGACCCCTTCCTGTCCGAGGTGTTCCGGTCCGAGCTGCTGCGCGCCGGACGGCACCCGCTGCCGGTCGAGCTGGAGGCCGCGCTGCCGCTGGGCAGTACCGATATGGGCAACGTCACCGCGCTGCTGCCCGGTATCCATCCCGTCGTCGGGATCGATGCCGGCGGCGCGTCGCTGCACCAGCCGGAGTTCACCGCCGCGGCGGCCGGACCGAGTGCGGACCGGGCCGTCGTCGAGGGGGCGATCATGTTGGCGCGCACCGTCGTTGCGCTGGCCGAAGATGCCGGTCAGCGCGACCGGGTGCTGGCCGCACACGCAGCGCGGAGGGCCTCATGACCCTGCGCGCGCACACCGAGGCCTGGCTGGCCGCCCACCACGACGATCTGGTGTCCTGGCGTCGCCACATCCACACCCATCCCGAGCTGGGCCGCCAGGAGTTCGCCACCACCGAGTTCGTCGCCACCCGGCTGGCTGATGCCGGGCTGAACCCGAAGGTGCTGCCCGGTGGTACCGGGCTGACCTGTGACTTCGGCCCCGAGGATCGGCCGCGGATCGCGCTGCGCGCCGATATGGACGCACTGCCGATGGCCGAGCGCACCGGCCTGCCGTTCAGTTCGGCCGTCCCGGGTGTCGCGCACGCCTGTGGTCATGACGCCCACACGAGCGTCCTGCTGGGTGCGGGTCTGGCGATGGCGTCGGCCCCGGAACTGCCCGTGGGGGTGCGGCTGCTCTTCCAGCCCGCCGAGGAACTGATGCCCGGTGGGGCCATCGACGCGGTGGCCGCCGGGGCGGTCAACGGGGTGGCGCGGATCTTCGCGCTGCACTGTGATCCGCGCCTGGAGGTCGGCAAGGTGGCGGTCCGGCTGGGTCCCATCACCTCGGCAGCGGACTCCATCGAGATCACCCTGCACTCACCCGGTGGGCACACCTCGCGGCCGCACCTGACCGGCGATCTGGTCTACGCGTTGGGCTCACTGATCACCGGGGTGCCCGGGGTGCTGTCGCGGCGCATCGACCCGCGCAAGAGCACCATCATGGTGTGGGGCGCGGTCAACGCCGGCGTCGCGGCCAACGCCATCCCGCAGACCGGGACTCTGGCAGGCACCATCCGCACCGCCAGCCGGGAGACCTGGCTCACCCTCGAAGCGCTTGTCCGCGAGGTGGTTTCGTCCCTGCTGGCGCCGCTGGCGGTGGAACACAGCGTGAATTACCGCCGCGGCGTGCCCCCGGTGGTCAACGAGGAACTGTCCACCCGCATCTTCACCCACGCCATCGAGGCACTCGGGCCGGATGCGCTGGCCGACACCCATCAGTCCGGCGGCGGCGAGGACTTCTCCTGGTATCTGGAGGAAGTGCCCGGCGCGATGGCCCGCCTGGGGGTGTGGTCGGGACGCGGGCCGCAGCTCGATCTGCACCAGCCGACATTCGACCTGGACGAGCGCGCGCTCGCGGTCGGGGTGCGCACGATGGTCAATCTGGTGGAGCAGTCCGGCCTCGTCTGAGCGCGAGCGACCATTGCTCCTATGTCAAGCAGCGGCCTGCGTGTGGGTTTCTTGGCTGGTTCCGCTTTTGGTTTGGTCTGCGTGT